>CAJYPK010000062.1 GCA_913776615.1 uncultured Hymenobacter sp. | reverse complement strand
GTTTACGGAACGTAAACTGCAAGTCCGCGCTACTGCTCATCGTTTCTCACAAGACGCCCGCTTAGTCTTTTTCCGGGGCAATGCGGGTGGGTGTCTGCTTGCCCGCCACAATGCCGCTGGCACTCTGGGCAATGGCTTCTATCACAGCCGTCATGTTTTTTACGTCCAGGCTACTCACTTCGTCATCGACGGAGTGGTAGAGCTTGTCGGTCGGAATCTGGTCGGTGCTGATGGTGTGCGCGGGCACGCCCAGCCGGGCCAAAGTAGCGTTGTCGGAGCGGTAGAATAGATTTTGCTCGGGGTACGGGTCGGGCTCAAACTTAAACTTGGTGCCCTTGAGGTTGGCTTGCAGCAGCGGGCCAAAATCCGACCGCTCGTAGCCCGTGATGAAGGCCGTATTCGGCCCAAACTTGGCCGGCTTGCCAATCATCTCGATGTTGAACATGGCGACTAATTCCTTAGGATCGAGCTGCCTGGAGAAATACCGGGCCCCGAAGCCGCCAATCTCCTCGGCCGTGAAAGCCACGAAAATCAACGAGCGGGCGTTGTCGTTGCGCTTCTTGAAATACTCGGCCAGCGCCACTACGGCCGTGGTGCCGCTGGCGTCGTCGTCGGCCCCATTGGCGATGGAGTCGCCCGCCACGGGTCTGATGTAGCCCAGGTGGTCGTAGTGCCCCGAAAAAATCACTTTCTCAGTTGCGTGGGCCGCGTCGTGGCCGGGCAGGTAGCCCGCTACGTTGCGGATATTCACTGTCTTGGTAACCGTGCTGGCGTTCACCTGAAAAGTTCGCGGGGCTGGCCCCGCGGCCAGCGCCCACACGCTGGCGTAGCGGCCGGCCGTGGCGTCGGCGCGCAGCTGCGGCTTGCCAAACTGCTCGACCAGCGAATTGAACGTCTCGGCCAGCGCGGGATCGAAGAGTACCAGCGTGTTCTTTTTAGGCCGAAATATCGCTTCGAAGTTGGGCTGAATCTCCTGTTTGGTTTTCAGTACCAGCACCTCTACGCTGTCGCGCTCGGTCCAGGTCAGGGTCGGCCGGGTTGTCCGGGCAAACGCCCGACCGGCCGGCAGCGCCGCCCCGTCCAGCGTTACCGTCACGCCGCCGGGCGTAATCTGGTAGGCCGGAAACTCCTGGAAAAAGCTCGTCGCGCCCGGCAACGGCTGCAAGCCGATGCGCCGAAACTCGCTGGCTAGAAACTCGGCCGCCTTCTGCTGCCCCGGCTGGCCGGTGGCCCGGCCCTGCATGTCGTCGGCGGCCAGGGTAGTGAGTACCCGCTCCACGGTGGCCCCCGATACGCGGGCGCTCCGCTGGGCGTCTGCGTAGTAGGAACCGCTCATCAGGGTACCTATTAGCAGAATAGTTAATGCTTTACAATTCATCCTTACCGCGTGCGTGCTGGGCACTACTTCGTGCTCAATTTTTCATCAATGGCCGTAATAGCCGCCTTAAAATCATCTTCCGAGCTCAAGGCTCCTTTGTACATCTCCAATTCTTTGAGGGCTTCCGGGTGCCCGGCCAGCGCGTCCTTCAAGCTACCGCGTTTCAGGCGAAACCCAAGCAGTTGCCCGTCACTTGCCCAGCGCACGTAGTACTTGTTGTTTTCGTCGTACCGCTGCACGGTGCTAGTAGAAGAGATATTAGTCGTATTTTCAGCCTCTTTAACTAGCTTCTTACTCCAAAACTTGAGCAATTGCAGGGTCTTACCCCCAGCCAGCAATTCAGCACACGTGCCATTGAGCTCGGCGGGTAAGCTGGGGCTCTCGTAGCGAATAAATCGCCGGGGCCGCTCGCTACCGTGGGCGTCTAGCTGGGAAAAGGAAAACTCCTGAACGAGCGGGGCTGGCAACAGTATCGAGTCGCCCTGCGGCCGGCGCACCTGGAGCTGGTGCTGATAAATGTCGTACTTAGCCGGGGCCGACGTCCGCTTGGCATTGCCAACCAATAAAATTTCGGCTGGCTGCCAGTGCGGCAACAGCATGGGGTTGCCCCTCACCGATTTATCCCGGCCGTTGAACGTGTATACGTCGTAGCCACTGTCAACTGCCTCCGTTCTCGCCCGCGTGTTCTCGCTGGCCCGGGCTTCGGAACTCTTACTTTGTGCGAATCCAATAAGCGGCATAGTTGCCAGAGCGAGTAGCAGGCAGTTTTTCATGGGAAAGAAGTGGTTGTGCCTCAAATATAACCAGCGGTATTTCTCCTCAAAGCAGGCGCTAGTTACGCCAGCGTCAGCACGAGGTCGTCGGCCTGCACGCGGGTACCTTCGGGGAGGGAAATGGAGCCCACGGTCAGGTCGTCGGGGGCGGTGATGGTGGTTTCCATCTTCATGGCCTCGATGACGAACAGCGGGGTGTTTTTGGCCACCTGCTGGCCGGCCTCGACGAGCACCTTACTGAGCAAGCCTTGCAGCGGGGCCGCAATCTGCTTGGGGTTGGCGCGGTCGGCCTTGGCGTTGTGCACGGTCTTGACTTCTACGTGCTGGTCGCGCACTTCGAGGTTGCGGGTCTGGCCGTTGAGGGTAAAAAATACGGTGCGCATCCCCTCGTCGTTGACCGGGCCGATAGACTGGAGCCGGATGATAATGGACTTGCCGCGGGCGATTTCGATGATGGTTTCTTCGCCTTCCTTCAGCCCGAAGAAGAACACCGGCGTCTGGATGCGGCTCACGTCGCCGTAGTCCTGCCGGAACTTCCAATAATCGGCAAATACCTTGGGGTACAGCAGGCTGGATAGCAAATCGGTGAACTGCGCGTAGGGGTGCGTCTTCTCAAACTCGGCCCATTCCTTGTCGAAATCAATGGGCGCCAGGTGCTCGTTGGGCCGGTCGGTGAAGGGCTTTTCTTCTTTAAGCACGGCCTTTTGCACGTCGGCCGGCCAGCCCCCCAGCGGCTGGCCGATGTCGCCGCGCAGCAGCTCGCGCACCGACTCGGGAAAGCTCAGGCTGGCGCCCTTGCTCACCACTTCCTCGGGCGTCAGTTTATTGGAAACCATGAACAAGGCCAGGTCGCCCACGACTTTCGAGGACGGCGTCACCTTGGGAATGTCGCCCAGCAGCTGATTGGCGTCGGCAAAGCGGTGCTTTACTTCCTCGAACTTATCGAGCAGGCCCAGCGCCGCCGCCTGCGGACGCAGGTTAGAGTACTGCCCGCCCGGAATCTCGTGCTCGTACACCTCGGCCGTGCCCGCCAGCAAGCCGCTCTCGAAGGGATAGTACTGCTCGCGCAGCGCCTCCCAGTAGTCGCTGAACTGGTTGAGGCTGGCCTGGTCAAATTCGCGGTGGCGGGGCGAGTGGCGCAGCATCTCCACCACCGAATTGAAGTTGGGCTGCGAAGTGAGGCCCGAGAGGCCGCCCAGCGCCACGTCAATTACGTTCACGCCCGCCTCCACGGCTTTCAGATACGTAGCCGCTTGCAGGCTGCTCGTATCGTGGGTGTGCAGGTGAATGGGCAGCTTCACCGTTTCGCGCAGGGCCGGAATCAGCTCCTGCGCGGCGTAGGGCTTGAGCAGGCCCGCCATGTCCTTGATGCAGAGGATGTGCGCCCCGGCATCTTCGAGCTGCTTGGCCAGGGTGAGGTAGTAATCGAGGTTGTACTTGGGCCGGCTGGGGTCGAGGATGTCGCCGGTGTAGCAGATACTACCCTCGGCCAGCCCGGTGGTTTGCTTGCGCACAAACTGGATGCACGACTCCATACCCTTCATCCAGTTCAGGGAGTCGAAGATGCGGAACAGATCCACGCCCTTGGCCCCGGCCTCGGCCACGAAGCGCTCGGTCAGGTTGTCGGGATAGGCCTTGTAGCCCACGCCGTTGGCCCCACGGATGAGCATCTGGAGCAGGATGTTGGGCACGGCCGCCCGCAGCCGGGTGAGGCGCGCCCAGGGGTCTTCGTGCAGAAAGCGCAGCGCCACGTCGAACGTGGCCCCGCCCCACACTTCGAGCGAGAAGGTCTGCGGGTGCTGGCGGGCGTAGCGGTCGGCCACCTTCAGCATGTCGATGGTGCGCATACGGGTGGCCAGCAGGCTCTGGTGGGCGTCGCGCAGCGTGGTGTCGGTGTAGTGAATAAGCGGCTCAGCGCGTAGCCACTGGCCAAATTTTTCGGGGCCCAGCTCTTGCAGCTTCTGGCGGGTGCCGGGGGCGGCGGGCTGGCTGAGGTCGGCCTGGGGCAGCGGCACTTTGCGCAGTTGGCGGTGCTCGTCCACCCGGCCGGCCACGTCGGGGTTGCCGTTCACCACCACTTCGCCGATGTAGTGCAGAAAGCGCGTGGCCCGGTCGAGCCGGGTCTTGAATTTAAGCAGGTCAGGGTTGTCCTTGATGAAATCGACGGTGGCGTGCCCGGCCTGAAATTCGGGGTGCCTCACGATGTTCTGCAAGAACTGCATATTGGTCTTCACCCCGCGCACCCGGAACTCGTCGAGCGTGCGCAGCATCTTCTGGGCCGCGCTGGCCAGCGTGGGGGCCTGGGTCGAGACCTTCACCAACAGCGAATCGAAGAACGGCGAGATGATCGCGCCTTGGTACACCGAGCCCTGGTCGAGCCGAATGCCGAAGCCGCCCGCCGAGCGGTAAGCTACCACGGTGCCGTAGTCGGGCTTGAAATCGTTGGTGGCGTCTTCGGTCGTGATGCGGCACTGCACGGCCACGCCCATGCGCGGCACCTTCACGTCGGGCCCCAGCCCGACTTCGGGCGACTCCAGCGGGTAGCCGGCGGCGATGTAAATCTGGGTCTTCACGATGTCCACGCCCGTGATCATCTCGGTCACCGTGTGCTCGACCTGGATGCGGGGGTTGACTTCGATAAAGTAGATGCGGTCGAGCTCGGGATTAACCAAAAACTCGACGGTGCCCACGTTGTCGTAGCCCACGGCTTTACCGATTTTCAGGGCGTACTCGTACAGCCGCTGGCGCAGCGACTCGGTGAGGTCCACGGCCGGGGCTACTTCCACCACTTTCTGGAAGCGGCGCTGCACCGAGCAGTCGCGCTCGTAGAGGTGGGTGAGGTGGCCGTGCTGGTCGCCCACCAGCTGCACCTCGATGTGCTTGGGCCGCTCCACGAATTTTTCGAGGAACACCGTGTCGTCGCCAAAGGCGTTCTGCGCCTCGTTGCGGGCCTCGAAGAAGCCCTTGCGCAGCTGCTCGTCGTCGCGAATCACGCGCATGCCGCGCCCGCCGCCGCCGCTGGCCGCCTTCAGCATCACGGGGTAGCCAATGCGGTGCGCCTCGGCCAGCGCCACCTCAATGTCGGTGAGGTCGGCTTCGCTGCTTTCAATGAGCGGCACCTCGCACTGCTGCGCTACCTCCTTGGCGGCCACTTTATCGCCGAGCGCCTCCATCACCTCGGGGCGCGGCCCCACGAAGATGATGCCCTCCTCGCGGCAGCGCCGGGCCAGGGTAGCATTCTCACTCAGAAAGCCGTAGCCGGGGTGGATGGCCTCCACCCCGTTTTCCTTCGCCACCTGAATAATCGCCTCAATATCAAGGTAGGGCCGCAGCGGCTCGTCGTCTTTGCCAATCTGGTAGGCCTCGTCGGCCTTGTAGCGGTGCAGCGAATTGCGGTCCTCGTAGGTGTAGATACCGACCGTGGCAATGCCCAGCTCGGTAGCGGCACGGAACACGCGGATGGCTATTTCGCCGCGGTTGGCGACGAGCAACTTCGTGATTTTCATACGGGTTTTGGTAGAAATAGCGGCAGTCTCGCGGCTAAACTACGCAGGGCGGGGCACCCTTCCTACCCGTCCCCTACCCCACCTACGCGCCGCTGGCCCAGGGCAAACGAGCACGCAGCTGCGCCAACCGGGCTCCCAATTCGGCCAGCCCGGGCCGGTGCACGCTACCTAAGTGGCTAGTTGAAAATTCCTTATGCGGCTCGTAGGTGCCCGCGTCCACGGCCTGCCCCACCTGCTTGTAGGCGTCCCGAAACGGCACCCCGCTCTGGATAAGCTGGTTGATATTTTCAACCGAAAAAATAGCGTCGTACTTCGGCTGGTCGATTACGCCGGGCACCACTTCCAGCGCCGGTACCGCGAACAGCAGGATGTCGAGGATGCTGGCAAACTGCGTCATGGGCCGGAACAGAATCTCCTTCAGAATCTGAAAATCGCGGTGGTAGCCGCTGGGCAGATTGTTGGTGGTGAGCATGATGTCGGTCGGCAGGGCTTGCAGGCGGTTGCAGTGCGCCCGCACCAGCTCAAACACGTCGGGGTTTTTCTTGTGCGGCATGATGCTGGAGCCCGTCGTAAACTCCTTGGGCAGCTTCACGAAGCCCAGGTCCTGGCTGTTGTACAGCACCAGGTCGTAGGCCAGCTTGCTGAGCGTGCCGGCCACGCCCGCGATGGCGAAGGCCAGCGTTTTCTCGGTTTTACCGCGCAGCATCTGCGCCCCTACCGCGCTCACGGCTATCTGGCCGAAGCCCATCTCCCGGGTCGTCTGCTCGCGGTCGATGCCGAAGCTGCTGCCGAAGCCCGCACCCGAGCCCAGCGGGTTGTGGTCGGCCACGTGGTGCGCGGCTTCTAGCAGGCTCATGTCAAGCAGCAGGTGCTCGGCGTAGGCCCCAAACCACAGCCCGAAGCTGCTCGGCATAGCCGCCTGAAAGTGCGTGTAGCCCGGCAGCAGGTCATTTTTGTATTTCTCGCCCTGCTGCAATAGCAGCTGCGCCAGCTCCAGCACCTTGGCGCTGATTTGCTCGGTGTAATCCTTGATAAATAACTGAATGGCCGTCAGCACCTGATCATTCCGCGAGCGCGCCGTGTGGATTTTCTTCCCCGCGTCGCCGAATTTCTCGGTCAGGTAGTACTCAATCTTGGAGTGCACATCCTCGAAATCCGCCTCAATCTGAAACGCCCCGTTTTCGACCTGGGCCAGCAGCTCATCCAGGCCGGTCAACAGCTGGCCTTCTTCTTCCTTGGAAATCAAGCCGATGCTAGCCAGCATTTTCGCCTGCGCCTTAGAAGCCAGCATGTCGAAGGGTGCCAGGTACATATCCAGCTCCCGGTCCTGCCCCACGGTGAACTGCTCAATTTTATCGTTGACGGAAAAGCCTTTTTCCCAGATTTTCATAACGCGAGGTTTCGCAAGGTTAAAAGAGGTGGCGCAAGGTGTTAAAATTTGATTTAGCAAGGGTTGAAGAAGGCCTGGCGAAACCTCTTTTAACCTTGCAAAACCTCGCGCTTAAAATTCAAAATCAGTCAGCAGCGCGATGTAGTCGGCGATGCCAGCGCGAATTTCACTCAGCAAAATGTACTCGTCGGGCGCGTGCGAGCGGGCGCTGTCGCCCGGCCCCATTTTGAGGGTGGTAAACCGCATCAGGGCCTGGTCGGAGAGCGTGGGCGAGCCGTAGGTGTTTTTGCCCATCGCTACCGCCTTACGCACCAGCGGGTGGTCCAGGGCGATGCCCGACGACTGCAAATGCGTGGAGCGCGGCGTGATGTCAGCCTGCACGTTGGCCCGGATTGTCGCCAGAATTTCTTCGTTGGAATAGCACTCCGTGGGGCGCACATCCACCACGTAGCGGCACTCATCGGGCACCACGTTGTGCTGGGTACCGGCGTTGATTTGCGTCACCGTCATTTTCACCGGCCCCAGCATAGCCGATACGTTCGGAAACTGGTAGCTGCGCAGCCAGTTGATGTCATCCAGCGCCTTGTACAGGGCGTTATCACCTTCATTACGAGCGGCGTGCCCGGTACGGCCCCGCGCCACCCCATCGAGCACCAGCAGGCCTTTCTCGGCCACGGCTGCATGCATGCCGGTGGGTTCGCCCACGATGCCGAGGTCAATCTTACCCAGCGCGGGCAGAATGCTTTTCACGCCGTTGGCGCCCGAAACCTCTTCCTCGGCCGTGATGGCGCAAATCAAATTAAACGCCGTGGGCCGGTCGTAGAAGTACCGGAATACCGCCAGCAAGCTCACCGCCGAGGCGCCCGCGTCGTTGCTGCCCAGGCCGGTGAGGCGGTCGCCTTCCAGCGTCGCGCCGAAGGGCGGGTAGGTCCAGGCCACGCCGGGCTTTACCGTATCGTGGTGAGAATTAAGCAGAATGGTGGGCTTGCGCGCATCAAACTGCCGGCTTATGGCCCACACGTTATTGCCCTGCCGCTGCGGCGTAATGCCGTGCCGCGTCAGAAAATCCTCGATAATGGTGGCCGTCGCGGCTTCTTCCCGCGAGAAAGACGGCGTTTGAATTAACTGGCTCAGCAGGCCGATGGCGTCATCGCTGAGCTGCGCAATTACTTCAGACATAGTACCGTGTGCAGCGAATTACCAACATTGCGGGCGTGGCCGATAATTACCTCGCTCACGCCTTGCTGCAAGGCCGCGAAGGCATTTTCCAGTTTAGGCAGCATCCCATCGGCAATAATGCCCTGCTGCTTTAAGTCGGCGTAGCTGGCCGCATCAATCTGCGGAATGACCGACTGCTCGTCGGCCACGTCGCGGAGCACGCCGTTTTTCTCGAAGCAGTAGTGCAGCTTCACCGTGTAGGCCCCGGCCAGCGCGACGGCCACGGCCGAGGCAATGGTATCGGCGTTGGTGTTGAGTAGCTGCCCCTGGCCGTCGTGAATGATGGGGCACAGCACGGGCAGCAGGCCCGCCGACAGCAACTGCTGCAACAAGCCCGCGTTGACGCTAGCCGGCTCTAGGTCACCGACGTAGCCGTAGTCAATGTCCTTCACCGGGCGCTTCACCCCGCGAATGACGTTGCCATCGGCTCCGCTCAGCCCGAGCGCATTCACGCCGCAGCGCTGCAACTCGGCCACCACCTGCTTGTTGGTTTTACCGGCGTAAAACATGGTGACGATGTCGAGCGTGGCGGCGTCCGTCACGCGGCGGCCGTTGATAAGCTGCGGGGTGAGGCCCAGCTCGCGCATCATGGTGCTGGCGCCCTTGCCGCCCCCGTGGACGAGGATTTTCAGACCCGCCGTCTGGGCCAGCAATTCGAGAAACTGGCTAAGCTCGGCGGCATCGTCGATAATGCCACCCCCAATCTTATAAATCGTTACTACTGAGTTATTCATAATTTATTAATCGCCGCCCACCGGCCCGGCCGCGAAAAAAATCTCCTTTTCTATTGCAGGCAAAAGTAGGAACTTTTACCTTTGCGCCATCATTATGGCCCTTGATTTGCTAGTCTGCTTGACTAGGCCACAGGCCACATCCTCGCAATGACTAACTTGGTTCGCACCAATTCTTTACTTTCCGCTACGGCCCAGCTGGGCGTGGAAAGTGTGCGCACACTCGTTTGCGCATTGCTGCGACGACCCTAGCCGGCCTCAACCGCCGGGCGCTGGCCGCGAGCCAGCTTTGCTAAGCCACCGACAAACGCGCTTGGCCACTTACCGATAGATTTCGGGTTTTCTGCCGCAACTCGCACCGCCGAGGGCCGGTAAACTGCGTTTCTCTCCTAAGTCTTTCCTTTTAATAATGACAATACGGGTTGCGACGGCAGCAGACACGCACTATGCGGACTTGCTGTGTCAATGGTACATCGAATCGGCCAAGCAGCGGGGCACGGGCATCGCTAAGCGCGACCCCGAGTATGTGCGCGAAAAAATGCGCCAGGGAAATTCCGTCATCGCCTTCGTGGACGATGAATTGGCGGGCTTCTGCTACATCGAGACCTTCGAAGGCGGCAAGTTCGTGGCCAATTCGGGCCTCGTGGTGAATACCGAGCTGCGCAAGCACGGCCTGGGCCGCGCCATCAAGCGCGCAGTTTTCCGGCTGTCGCGCACCAAGTATCCCAACGCCAAGATTTTCGGCATCACCACCAGCCTGGCGGTGATGAAAATCAACAGCGACCTGGGCTACAAGCCGGTAACCTTCTCGGAGCTAACCACCAGCGAGGATTTCTGGAAAGGCTGCAAGAGTTGCAAAAACTTCGGCATCCTGATGGAAAACGAGCGCAAGATGTGCTTGTGCACGGGTATGGTCTTCGACGACCTCACCGCGCCGCTGCCCGCCGAGGAAACCGAAAGCGCAACCCCTTCTACGACTTCTACCATTTCTGAATAATGAAAAAAAAGGCAATTGTAGCGTACAGCGGCGGCCTCGATACGTCGTACTGCGTGGTGAACCTCTCGCGGGAGCACGACCTCGAAATTCACACCGTCATCGTCAACTCGGGTGGCTTTTCGGCGGAAGAATTGGCGGCCATCGAAAAGCGGGCCTACGAGCTGGGCTCGGTGAAGCACGAGGTAATTGACATCACCGAGCGCTACTACCATGACTGCCTACGCTACCTGCTGTTTGGCAACGTGTTGAAAAACGACACCTACCCGCTGAGCGTGAGCGCCGAGCGCATGTTCCAGGCGCTGGCCATTGCCGAATACGCCAAGCGGGAAAATGCCGAGTACATCGTGCACGGCAGTACCGGGGCCGGCAACGACCAGGTGCGCTTCGACGTGGCCTTCGCCGTGATTGCGCCCAACGTGGAAATCATCACCCCCATCCGCGACCAGCGGCTCTCGCGCCAGCAGGAAATCGACTACCTGCAAAGCCAGGGCTTCGAGATGAGCTGGGAAAAAGCCAAGTATTCCATCAACCGGGGCATCTGGGGCACCAGCGTGGGCGGCGTCGAAACGCTGACCTCCCGCCAAGCCCTGCCCGAGAGCGCCTACCCCACCCAGCTTTCCAAAACCGAGCCCAGCCAGCTGGAAATCACCTTCGAAAAAGGTGAGCCAGTAGCGCTGAATGGCGAGAAGATGGACGCCGTGGCGCTCATCCAGAAATTGAACGAGCTGGGCGGAGCCTACGCCATCGGCCGCGACACTCACGTGGGCGATACCATCCTGGGCATCAAGGGACGGGTGGGCTTCGAGGCCCCGGCGGCGCTGCTGCTCATCAAGGCGCACCACCTGCTGGAAAAGCACACGCTCTCGCGTTGGCAGCAGCTGCACAAGGAGCCGGTGGCCACCTGGTACGGCACGCTCCTGCACGAGGCCCAGTACCTCGACCCGGTGATGCGTGACTTCGAAGCCTTCCTGGCTTCGTCGCAGGAGCGCGTGACGGGCACGGTGTTCGTGGAATTGCGGCCCTACCATTTCGAGCTGCTGGGCATCGAGTCGAAGTACGACATGATGCAGTCGAAGGTGGCGACCTATGGCGAGGAGAATAATGCCTGGGATTCGCGGGATGCCCGGGGCTTTATCAAGATTTTCGGCAATCAGCTGAAGATTCACGCCAGCTTCAACGAGTAACCTCACCCCCTAGCCCCCTCTCCTTGGGGAGAGGGGAGACTAGTTTCTAGTTATAGTTTTAGTCTAGTTCACGTCTACGCCGCCGTGGCTCCCCCTCTCCCCAAGGAGAGGGGGCCGGGGGGTGAGGTTGCCCGCAAGGGGCGACGTAATGCCATGCAAAACCAAAAAATCACCGTCGGTATTGTAGGCGGCGCGGGCTACACGGCCGGCGAGCTGCTGCGCCTGCTGCTGCACCACCCGCACGCCAGCGTAGCTACCGTCGTGAGCTCGACCCAGGCTGGGCAGCCGGTCCACACCGTACACGACGACCTGCTGGGCGATACCGACCTCAACTTTGCCAGCGAGCTGACCGGCGACGAGGACGTGGTATTCCTGTGCCTCGGCCACGGCAACTCGCGCAAGTGGCTGCTCGAAGCCAACCTGCCCGCCCGCACCAAAGTCATTGACTTGAGCAATGATTTCCGCCTCGCCGCCGATCGCGACGTAGCCGGCCGGCACTTCGTGTACGGCCTGCCCGAGGCCAACCGCGAGCAGATTCGCACCGCCAACAGCATCGCCAACCCTGGCTGCTTCGCCTCGGCCATTCAACTGGCGCTGCTGCCGCTGGCCGCCGCCGGGCAGCTGCGCGACGCCGTGCACGTGTCGGCCATTACGGGCAGCACGGGCGCGGGCCGCGGCCTCGTCGAAACCACCGGCTACACCTGGCGCACCGGCAATATCTCGACCTACAAAACCTTCACGCACCAGCACCTGGGCGAGATTGGCGAAACGCTAGTGAGCTTGCAACCCGCGTTCAATCAGCCCATTCGCTTTATTCCCTACCGGGGTAATTTCACGCGGGGTATCTTCGCTTCGGTTTATACTACCTGCGAACTTTTAATACCGGAAGTACAAAAGCTGTACTCTGATTATTATCAAGACGCGCCGTTTACGCTTGTATCGGACAAGGAAATTCATCTCAAGCAAGTGGTGAATACCAACAAGTGTCTGGTGCACGTAGCTAAGCACGACGACCAGGTGCTCATCACCACGGCGCTGGATAACCTGCTAAAAGGCGCGTCGGGGCAGGCTATTCAGAATATGAACCTGCTCTTCGGCTTTGAGGAAACGGCAGGGCTAGGGATAAAGGCTTCGTTTTTTTAAACTAGGCTGTCATGCTGAGCTTGTCGAAGCATTTTGGCAGGTTTACAACCATTTAATACCTACTACTCTAAATTTCAATGTACCCGAACGTTAAAGACCCAAGCGAAGTGGGTAACTACCCAGCAGTTGTGGGTGCGGGTGGCGGCTACGTTTGGGATGACGTTTTAGAATATCGAGTTTGGTGTCATCCCCACGACAGCGTACCAGATTCGGAGAGTGGCGATGACTATTACTACGTTTTTGAGACTTACGAAGAAGCTCAAAAATTCTCGCTAGAGAGTGCTGGTGCAGAAGAACCTCTGGCACTTATTCTTCAAAAAGAATACATAGAAGAACCCGAGCCTGGAAAGTTTGTCCACAGGAAAGAAGAGCGTTTGACTGAGTGGCCTCTGGCGTTTCTGAGTCGCCCGAGAAGAACAGACACTACTATTTCTGACTTCTTTTCTCCTAATGCGCCGGGCAATCGGCTGGACATAATAAGAGGCTTATCCTGAGCACTATAGCTAACTTACCAAGATACTTCGGCAAGCTCAGCATGACGTTCCGCTAAACAGATAATCACCTAGAAACCATGAACCTCTTCAACGTTTATCCGCTGGTTGACATCACGCCGGTGCGGGCGCTCGGCGCGACGCTGTGGGACGACCAGGGCCAGGAGTACCTGGATTTTTACGGCGGCCACGCCGTTATTTCCATCGGCCACAGCCACCCGCACTACGTGCAGCGCCTGAGCGAGCAGCTGCAAAACATCGGCTTCTACTCCAACTCGGTGCAGATTCCAATTCAGCGCGAGTTGGCCGAGAAGCTGGGCGAGGTGTCGGGCTACCCCGAGTACGCGCTGTTTCTGTGCAACTCGGGGGCTGAGGCCAACGAGAACGCGTTGAAGCTGGCCTCGTTCCACACCAGCAAGACCCGCGTGCTGGCCTTCCGGGGCGCGTTTCACGGGCGCACGAGCGGCGCGGTGGCCGCCACCGACAACCCTAAAATCGTGGCTCCCTTCAACGCCGGGCACGCCGTGAGCTTCCTCGACTACGACCTCGCGGCCGTGGAGCAGGCGCTGCAAGCCGGCGACGTGTGCGCGGCCATCATCGAGCCCATCCAGGGCGTGGGCGGCATCATCATGCCCTCCGATGATTTTCTGCGCGGGCTGGCGGCGCTGTGCCAGCAGTACGGCGCGCTGCTCATCGCCGACGAGGTGCAGTGCGGCTACGGCCGCAGCGGCAAGTTTTTTGCCCACCAGTGGGCCGGCATCCAGCCCGACGTTATCTCGGTAGCCAAGGGCATGGGCAATGGCTTCCCCATCGGGGGCATCCTCATCGCGCCCCACCTGAAGGCGTCGTACGGGCTGCTGGGCACCACTTTCGGCGGCAACCACCTGGCCTGCGCGGCCGCCCTGGCCGTGCTCGAAGTTATTGAGCAAGAGAACCTCGTGGAGCACGCCCGCACCCTGGGCGACTACCTCCGCGCCGAGCTGCTGGCCCACGCCGGGGCCACCGAAGTTCGGGGCCGCGGCCTGATGATTGGGGTGAAGTATGACTTCCCAATTAAAGAAATTCGCGACAAGTTGCTCTCCGAATACCGTATCTTTGTGGGCAACGCCTCAGACCCGACGGTGCTGCGGCTACTACCGCCGCTCAATATTACCCGGGAGGAAGCCGACCGGTTTTTGGGGGCGCTGGTAGCGCTAATACCGGAGAAGGCACTGAACTAACTTGTTGCCCAGCGTAAGCCAATGCTTCCCGCCACTACTACAATTGTACAGCTCTGCGCGCAGGGCATGAATTATAAAGGAAAAGGCGAGGCCGTTGGGGCTCGCCTTTTTTTTAGGCTAGCCGGTCTGGAAGCGGCTTCACTTATAGGCTTGCATGAGTGGCCAGCGGTGCCGCAGCCGCGCTCGCTGGCACCCGCGGCTACTGAAGATATAGCGGCCGGCGGCCACCGGAAAGCACTCAGAACGGGCCGCGCAACTAGCCTACAGCACACAGCCTAACCGCCAATATTTAACCTGCACAGCGATTATTAAAAAATGGCGCGTTTAGCGTCACCTTTTACGAAGTGGAAAAAGCAAAGCAAGTAAAACTCATCCTCGAAGACGGTACCGAAATTCAGGGCCAGTCGTTTGGTGCGTACAGCTCGGTGGCGGGCGAAGTCGTGTTCAGCACGGCCATGACGGGCTACCCCGAAAACCTCACCGACCCCTCGTTTGCGGGGCAGATTCTGGTGCTCACCTACCCGATCGTGGGCAACTACGGCGTGCCCGGCGAGGAATTGTACGAGTCGATTTCGAAGATTTTCGAGTCCGACAAAATCCACATCGCTGGGCTGGTGGTAAACTACTACTCCGACGAGCACAGCCACTGGAATGCCGCCAAGAGCCTGGGCGACTGGCTGAAGGAATACAACATCCCCGGCATCTCGGGCGTGGATACGCGCATGCTCACCAAAATTTTGCGCGAAAAAGGGGCCATGCTGGGCAAAATCGTGGCCGAAGAAGACGTGCCCCTGCACGATCCCAACCTCGACAACCTGGTGGCCCAGGTGAGCCCGCCCGAAGTGAAACACTACGGCCAGGGCCAGCACAAAATCGTGCTCGTAGACTGCGGCACCAAAACCAATATCATCCGCTGCTTCCTGGAGCGCGACGTGGAGCTGATTCGCGTGCCGTGGGACTACGACTACAGCCAAATCGACTACGACGGCCTGTTCCTGAGCAACGGCCCCGGCGACCCCAAGATGTGCGAGGCTACCATCCAAAACCTGCAAAAAGCTTTGCAGCAGGATAAGCCGATTTTCGGCATCTGCCTCGGCTCGCAGCTCATGGGCCTGGCGGCGGGCGGCGACACCTTCAAACTGAAGTACGGCCACCGCAGCCACAATCAGCCCGTGCGCCTGGCTGGCACCCAGCGCAGCTACATCACCAGCCAGAACCACGGCTTCGCCGTCGATACCAACACGCTGCCCGCCGAGTGGGAAATGCTGTTCGAGAACCTCAACGACGGCACCTGCGAGGGCATCAAGCACAAGACCAAGCCCTTCTTCTCGACCCAGTTCCACCCCGAAGCCGCCGGCGGCCCACAGGACACGGAGTTCATGTTTGATGATTTTATTGAAGCGGTTAAGAACTATAAGGCTTCTCAAATCGCATAGTATTTGTCTCACCCCCGGCCCTTCTCCATTGAGCGGAGGCCGGGGGTGAGGCGCATTAAGGCAGATTACCGATGCGCGGAAGAGTTGTGAAAGCAACACTAGTTCTCCAATTAGACAATTAGGACTTCTAAATAATTTTTAACTAGCATTTGTACTCGTTTCCTTTCACACGAAAGGCCGAAAGCAACCAATGAACAAACCCACTAAAGTTCTCATCCTCGGTTCCGGCGCGCTAAAAATCGGGGAAGCCGGCGAATTTGACTACTCCGGCTCGCAGGCGCTGAAGGCGCTGAAAGAGGAAGGTATCCGCACCATCCTCATCAACCCCAACATTGCCACCGTGCAAACCTCGGAGGGCATGGCCGACGACGTGTACTTCCTGCCCGTGACGCCCTACTTCGTGGAGGAAGTCATTAAGAAAGAGAAGCCCGACGGCATCCTGGTGGCGTTTGGGGGCCAGACGGCGCTCAACTGCGCAGTGGCGCTGTACCGGGCCGGGGTATTCGAGAAATACAATCTACCGGTGCTCGGCACGCCGGTGCAGTCGATTATCGACACCGAGGACCGCGACATTTTCAAGGAAAAGCTCGACCAGATCGGCGTGCTCACGGCCCGCAGCGTGGCCGTCACGACGATGGACGACGCCCTGGCAGCCGGCGAGCGCATCGGCTTTCCGATTATCGTGCGGGCGGCCTTCGCCCTGGGCGGGCTGGGCAGCGGCTTTGCCAATAACATGGACGAGCTGCGGGCGCTGGCCGAGAAGGCCTTCACGACCTCCGACCAGATTCTGGTCGAAGAATCGCTGAAGGGCTGGAAGGAAGTGGAGTACGAAGTGGTACGCGATGCCTATGACAACTGCATCACGGTCTGCAACATGGAGAACTTCGACCCCATCGGCATCCATACCGGGGAGAGCATCGTGGTGGCCCCGTCGCAGACGCTCAGCAACCGCGAGTACCACAAGCTGCGCTCGATTGGCATCAAGACTATCCGGCACCTGGGCATCGTGGGCGAGTGCAACATTCAGTACGCCCTCGACCCCGTGTCGGAGGACTACCGCGTGATTGAGGTGAACGCCCGCTTGTCGCGCTCGTCGGCGCTGGCCTCCAAGGCCACGGGCTACCCGCTGGCCTTTGTAGCCGCCAAGCTGAGCCTGGGCTACTCGCTGGCCGAGCTGAAAAACAGCGTAACGCAGACGACGACGGCCTTCTTCGAGCCGGCGCTCGACTACGTGGTGGTGAAACTGCCGCGCTGGGACTTGGGCAAGTTTGAGGGCGTGCAGCGGCAGATTGGCTCGGCCATGAAGAGCGTGGGCGAGGTAATGGCCATTGGTAAGTCGTTTGAGGAAGCCATTCAGAAGGGCCTGCGGATGCTGGACACCGGCAAGCGCGGCTTCGTGGGTAATACCCCCGAAGTTTCTGACAATGAAACCATTGATCGCCTGCTGAGCCAACCCAACGAGGAGCGCATCTTCGCCATCACCCAGGCGTTTGAGGCCGGCTACACCATCGAGCGCGTGCACGAGCTGACCAAGATTGACCTTTGGTTCTTGCAGCGCCTGCACGGCATTTTCGAGCTGGGGCAGCAGCTGGCTGGCCAGCGCGACAAGGGCCTGGAAGGCCTGGAAGTGAATCTACTACGCGAGGCCAAAAAAGCTGGCTTCTCCGACCAGCAGCTGGCAGTGCAGCTGCTGGGCACGGGCGACGTGAAAGCCAACGAGCTGCGGGTGCGCGAGCACCGCAAGGCCCTCGGCGTACTGCCCGTGGTAAAGCAAATCGACACGCTGGCCGCCGAATTCCCGGCCAAAACGAACT
Organism: uncultured Hymenobacter sp.; assembly: GCA_913776615.1. Lineage (GTDB taxonomy): Bacteria > Bacteroidota > Bacteroidia > Cytophagales > Hymenobacteraceae > Hymenobacter. Next base: position 4,457 of record CAJYPK010000062.1, on the reverse strand, counting down.
ACCTGTACCTCACCTACCACGGCACCGAAAACGACCTCGCGCCCGAAACCGAGCAGTCGATTGCCGTGCTGGGCTCGGGCGTGTACCGCATCGGCTCGTCGGTAGAGTTTGACTGGTGCGGCGTAAACGCCGTGCAGACGGCCGCCGCCGAAGGTTACAAAACCCTCATCATCAACTACAACCCCGAAACCGTCTCGACCGACTACGACGTGAGCGACCGCCTCTACTTCGAGGAGCTGAGCTACGAGCGGGTGATGGATATTCTGGAGTTTGAGCGGCCCACCGGCGTGATCCTGAGCACGGGCGGGCAGATTCCGAACAACCTGGCTACCCGCCTCGAAGATGCCGGCGCGCCCATCCTGGGCACCTCGGCCGCGAGCATCGACATGGCCGAGAACCGCCATAAGTTCTCCAGCATCATGGACGAGCTGGGCATAGCACAGCCCCGCTGGAACGAGCTGACCTCGCTGGAAGCCATGCACGCCTTCGTGGGCGAGGTGGGCTACCCGGTGCTCATCCGCCCGAGCTACGTGCTGTCGGGCGCAGCCATGAACGTGGTATCGAACCCGCAGGAGCTGGAAGAATTCCTGAAAACGGCCGCCGAAGTGAGCGCCGAATACCCGGTGGTAGTATCAGAGTTCATCCAGGAAGCCAAAGAAATCGAGTTGGACGCGGTGGCCGACAAGGGCGAAATCGTGAGCTACGCCATCTCGGAGCACGTCGAGTTTGCGGGCGTGCACTCGGGCGACGCCACCATGTACTACCCCCCGCAGCGGGTGTACGTGGGCACCATCCGCAAGCTCAAGAACATCGCCGAGAAAATCGCCCGCCGCTACAACATCAGCGGTCCGTTCAACATCCAGTTCCTGGAGAAGAACGGGGAAATCCGGGTGATTGAGTGCAACATCCGGGCTTCGCGCAGCTACCCCTTCGTGTCGAAGATTTCGGGCCACAACCTGGTTACCAAAGCCACGCAGGTGCTGCTGGGTAAGAAGGACATCGTCCGCGACGACAGCGAGCGGGTGTACGACCTGCCCTTCGTGGGCGTGAAGGCCCCGCAGTTCTCGTTTACCCGCCTGCCCGGCGCCGACCCGGTGCTGCGCGTGGACATGGTGAGCACCGGCGAGGTAGGCTGCCTGGGCGACACCGCCGAGGAGGCCCTGCTGAAATCGATGCTGAGCGTGGGCTACAAAATCCCGCAGAAATCGGTGCTCATCTCGGGCGGCCCCATCAAGTCGAAAGTGGCCCTGCTCTCGGCCGCCGAGCAACTGGTGAAAAAGGGTTACCAGGTGTACGCCACCCAGGGCACGCACCGCTTCTTCGCCGAGAACAACGTGCCCAGCAGCCTGCTCTTCTGGCCCGACGACCACCAGGAGCCCAATGTGCTGACGTACCTGCGCGAGAAGAAAATCGACCTGGTTATCAACGTGCCCAAGAACCTGTCGAAGGGGGAGCTGGATAATGACTACAAAATCCGCCGCACCGCCATCGACTTCGGCATCCCGCTGCTGACCAATGCGCGCCTGGCCTCGAAGTTCATTCGGGCCTTCTGCTCACTGGGCATCGAGGATTTGAAGATTAAGAGCTGGAACGAATACAAAGCGATGTAGAAAAGAAGAGAGGCACCTCCACTTGGAGGTGCCTCTCTTCTTTTAGAAGAATTTGGAAGCCGTTTTTAAGCCGGAGGTTCCGGGCGCGGCGAGAGCGTTGTAGCTCTACCTTACTTGGAACGTGTTCGGGTTTTGGTTTCCGGGCTATGCTATTCCAGCAAATCTGAATACGTTCTTAATCGTCAGAAGCAGCGTAGCGCGCTGCTTTTTTTGTGCCTTGGGTCAGCCAACAGCGGGCGGCCAGCCCTGGTCGTTTTAAGAAGCCATAGCGTGTTTTTAAGCCACCATCCATTCGCATTATCAGGCTATTCGCTAAAAATACCCGAGCTTTACGGCGTCGAGCGCTTGCTCGCTTTATTATACCCTATTATGAAACATACTTACCTTGCGGGTCGGTGGCCACTAGTCCGCTACCTAACCACCTGGCGGCCCGGCGCGACGCTGGCGGCACTCTTGCTGACCCTGGGCGGGGCGGCAGCCCCGGCCTTCGGCCAAGGCACCTTTTCGGCCCCAACTCTCTACAATACGCAGGGCGACTCTCCCATCGGCGTGGCGGTCGGCGACCTCAACGGCGACGGCCGACCCGACATCGTAGTCAACAACTACCAGGCCACCGGCCAGAACGTGAGCGTGCGGCTCAACTCCGCGACCGCGGTCGGCACTTTCCCCAGCTCCACGCTCTACAGTAGTGGGGGCGGCAACACCGTGGGCTGCGCCATCGGCGACGTGAACGGCGACGGGCGAGCCGATATCGTGGTGAGCAGCTTTGGCAACAACTCGGTGGGCGTACTGCTCAACGCCGGGGCCGGCACCTTCCCGGCTACGGCTACCACGTATGGCAGCGGCGGCTCAAGTCCCACTGGCATTGCCCTGGGCGACGTCAACGGCGATGGCCGCCTCGACATCGTCGTCGCGCACCAGGGCAGCAGCGTGGTGGGCGTGCTGCTGAACTCAGCTACCTCCCCCGGCACGTTTGGTACCGCCGCCACGTACACGGTGGCCCGCCAGGGATACAGCCCGCGCCTGGGCGACGTCAACGGCGACGGCCGCCTCGACATCGTGGTGGGCGGCTTTCAAAACAACCTGGTGAGCGTGCTGCGGAACTCGGCCACTACGCCGGGTACGTTTGGCACCGCCACTTCGTACGGCACCGGCGGCGAAGGCCCCCTAGGCACGGAGTTGAGCGACGTGGACGGCGACGGCCGCCTCGACATCATCGTCAACCATACCAACTCCTCGACGGTGCTGAGCGTGCTGCGGAACTCGGCCACGACGCCCGGTACGTTCCAGCCGGCGGTCACCTACAACAACGGCGGGGGCGGCGAGGGGCTAGCCGTGGGCGACGTAAACAGCGATGGTAAGCCCGACCTCATCGTGACCCGTAACAACGATGGCAAGGTCGGGGTGTTGCTAAACTCGGGCACGGGTACTTTCCCCACCGTGACCGGCTACACCGTTAGCAGTGACCCGAGCAATACGGTCATTGCCCGCGTGGCCCTCGGCGACGTGAATACCGACAACCTGCTCGACATCGTCGCCACTGACTTAAGCGGCAACAACGTGGGGGTGCTGCGCAACACCTCGGCGGCCGTGGCCCCCACCCTCAGTAGCGTGAGCCCCGGCAGCGGCCTGGTCGGCAGCAGCGTGACGCTCACCGGCACCAATCTCTTCGGTACTACTTCAGTCAGGTTCAACGGCACGCTCGCCAGCACCTTCACGGTGGTGAACGGTACCACCATCACGGTCACCGTGCCCACGGGCGCCACCAGCGGCAACGTGACGGTGGTGAACGCCGGCGGAACCAGCAACGGGGTGGGCTTTACGGTCATCACGAATACACCCGTCCTGACGGCCCCCGCCAACGGGGCCGTCACCAACAACCGCCCCGAGTACCGGGGCACGGCCGTGCCGGGCAGCAACGTGTTCATTTTCCGGGCCGCGGGCAGCGGCGGCGCGGCGCTGACCGACACGACCTACGCCAACGCCCTGGGCAACTTCCACAAGTTTTCGGGCGCGGCGCTGGCCAGCGGCCAGTACTCCGCCTACGTGTCGGCCGCCGCCAGCGGACAGGCCAACAGCGCCAACTCCAATACCAACACCTTCACGGTGGATGCCACCGCCCCGACGGTGGTCATCAGTTCCTCGACCGGGACCAACGGCAGCACGACTTCGACGAACCCGCTTCAGTTCACGGTAACCTTCTCGGAAAGCGTAACGACCTTCGTAGCCGCCGACGTGACGGTGGGCAATGGCACGGTCTCGGGCTTCTCGGGCTCGGGCACCACCTACACCTTTAATGTGACGCCCGCGGCGGCTGGCACCGTAACGGTGGACATCGCCGCTAACGTGGCCCAGGACCAGGCCGGCAACGGCAACGCCGCCGCCACCCAGTACAGCCTGACTTTCGTTGCCCCCACCATCGCGATCGCGCCGAACACGCTGCCCAACGGCACGCAGGGCGTGGCCTACAGCGTGAGCTTCTCGGCTTCGGGTGGCACGAGCCCCTACACCTACTCCATCACGAACGGGGCCGTACCGGCCGGCATGAGCCTGAGCACCGGCGGCACCCTCGCGGGCACGCCCACGGCCAACGGCTCGTTCACCTTCACCGTGACGGCCCGCGACAACTCGACCGCCCCCGGCCCCTACAGCGGCTCGCGCACCTACACGCTCACCATCAACGCCCCGGCCATCACGGCCGTGACTTGGACGGGTGCCACCAGCTCCGACTGGTTTACGGCCACCAACTGGTCGTCCAACACGCTGCCCAGCGCCACCATCAGCGCCACCATCCCCACCGCCCCCAGCGGCGGCCGCTTCCCGAACATCACCGCCGGCACGGCCACC
>CAJYPK010000061.1 GCA_913776615.1 uncultured Hymenobacter sp. | reverse complement strand
GCCCACGGGCAAATCCCGAATGTGGCCCACCGAGGCCGCCACCTCATAGTCGGGTCCCGCGTAGCCCTTGATTTTCTTAATCTTGTTGGGACTTTCGACGATAATAAGCTTCATACTGGGTAGCTAGTACGCAGCGAAACTACCAAGCCAGAGGAGCCCTTCGGGGAAAAAAGGACGAGTGGTAAAAAGTCGGCGGTGAAGTGCAGCAGCTGGCTACGAATGGTAGTGCAGTTACTACCTGAGCTAGTCGTTTACTGACTAAAAGCTAGCTGGCGTCTGGCTGGTGCTTCTTGAAGCGCGGCCGGCCCAGCGCCGGGGCGGGCGGCTCCACGGGGTTGTCCATCTGCTTCTGGGCTAGCTTGGTCATGGTGAGCAGGTCAGACTTGGCCAGCTCGGCCACTTTCACCAACTCATCCAGCGTGAAGCTGCCGGGCTTGGCCATCCGCACGTTCAGGGTGTTGTGCGAGATGCCGATGTGCCGGGCCGTGTCGCTGCGCATGCCCAGGGCGTGAATGAGTTCGGCCAGCGAATTGTAGGAACTTGGTTTGAGCATAGCCGGGGCCGCAAAGAGGTCTAACACGAGCAAAGATTAGTCAATTTTTGCAACATTACGGCCCCCGCTGCCCCGTAGTTCGGGCTATTCAAAAAAGCTGGGCGCCTGGTACCGGACAATCTCCGCCCCATCCGGCTCAGTGATGCGGTCGAGGTACACGAGCACGTTGCCGTCGCGGGCCTGGCGCTCGTCGGTTCGCTGCCAGACAGCGTATAGCTCGGCGTAGGGGAAGAAATTCATCTGGTCGAAGCCGCTGGCGAAGCCCTGCACCATTTCTGCCACCTGCTCTCGCTGCTCGTGGGATACCTCATTGTAGACCCAGCGCAGAAAGTCCGCCGTGTCGGCCGGCAGGTCGAAGTAGGCCACCGTCTGCGGCACGGTGTGGCTGCCCATGTAAAGCAGCAGCTCCCAGAGCCGGTAGTGGTCTTTCTCCCGCTGCCAGTACTCCACGATGTCCCGGCGGCCGGCTCCCACGGTCTGCCCGGCAAACTTCATCGTGCCGGGGTCGGCTTCGAGCGCTTTGCGGAAACCGTAGTCGGTGGCCCAGTCCTTTTTCGTGAGGCTCTGAAAGTTGTACATGCGTGGGCGAGTAGTCAGGCGTTAGGGAGGCAAGTTAAGGTAAAGCCGGAACTGAAAAACCACTTTTTATAAGCTGCTATTCTGCTCCAGAAGCTAATAGTAGGCTGTTCCACTCGCGGTAGGCGGTGGTGTAGCAGTCAGCCACGATGGCCAGGCGCTCGGGCTGTTCGTCGCGCTTTATCCAGACGTGCGAGCTGCCGCAATGCACTCGGTAGCCCGGCCCCAGCACCTGGCGCGCCGGCTCGGCAAACGCGCGCAGGTCGGCCATATCGGGCGCGGCTTCGATAAGCTGCCGCAGCTGCTCCAGACGCTGCGCTTCGGTGGAATCGATGGGTTCCTGCTCGACGGCCAGATAAGCCAGCTGCGGAGCAAAAACGGGGCTATTCAGGGGGTGCTGAGTGGTTGGGGGCATGGCAAGCAGAACAAAAGGGAGAAAACAGCTACTTCGCGGGTGGCTCAGTGCTGGCCAGCTGCCGCATCAGCAGCACCCGGGCATTATGGAAGGCCTGGCTAAACACGCCGCGCTGGTAGTCGCGAGCCAGTTGGCCCACGTTGGCAAACTCGTAGCGCAGGCCGGTATCGCCCAGCGGCTGCAGGAACTGGTCGGCCTCTTCGGCGCTGAAGCCGCTCAGGTCGCGGCCGTCGCTGAGCAGCAGCTGCACGCCGGGGCGCTTGTGGCGGCCCCGCTCATAAGTGGTGTAAATCAGGCCCACGGCCCGCTCCCGGGCATAATATACGGCCTCGCCAACAACTAAATCCTGGAACTGGGGCATGGCATCAGGGCTAAAGCAGAAGGAAGGAAAACTGACCGCCTTGGTCTTCCCGGGTAGCCCGCAGGGCCTCCCGGCCGATGGGGCGCACGGCCCGTACCAGGGCGTTGAGCACGTCGAAATCGGGCTGGGTATCGATGCGGAGCCCGAGCCGCAGGGCCACTTCGGCAGTCAGGCCGTCGCAGTCGAGGCCTTTACCCAGCTGCTGCATTAGCATTTCCACGTCGGTAATGGCGGCGATAACCCGGCTGCGATACTGGTTCCAGCCCAGCTGGATGATGGTGGGGGCTTCTCTGGCACGCATCAGGCAGGGGCTAAAGGTGGGTATCGTAGCCTGTGACCGAAGTGAAAAGAGCCGGTAAATCCTCCCCGTACACCATTTCAAACGTCTGCTGGTTGGTAATGACCGGTTCCCAGTCAACCAGCTTCTGGTGGTAGAATTCCACCTTGTATGTGTCGGTGGGCATGAGGGTAATTTTCAGACGGTTCACCTGGGCTTGGTTGCGGCGCAGGTCCATCCGCAGCCAGGGATTGGGGTTGCTGGCCGTCCGGCCGGCGGCCATGAGCTTGTCGGCCCCGGTCATCACCAGAAAGCGACGACCTCCTAACTGCGATAAAATGATGTAAGCTTCTTCGATAATTTCGGGTTTGGCGCTCATAATCAAAAGACTATCTTATTGCATTGCGGATACTAATTAAACGTTAAAAACGATAATAATGTTTCAATTTTATTTAAATTAAAGTGTCTATTATTGACTAATTCGATAGGGTTTTTCCTTGCTCACGTACCATTATCTGTCCGCAACCCTTTTCAGTAACCGGGCTTGGTCGAATGAGGTATCTTGCTCGGGGTCAAAACCCACATTGTAGCTTCTGGGAGTATCTAAATCTGCTTATTATGCGCAGTATATAATTGGTAATTTCAGCACAACAGCACGGGGACAAGCATTATAGCTAAGTGTCTGTTGTTTTGTACTTTAATTGCGTTTAATTGGTACTTCTATAACCAATTAATGATTCAATTTTATAAAAAATAAAGTGTCAGATTATGATGGTTTAGCTTGAGCTGTTGGCCCACGCATTGATTTTTCCCTCTTGTTCATTTTTAAGTCAGCTTCTCAGCGTTTTTCTGGGTCAATATCGCCATAATCATACCCAGGGCTTAGTTTTTTCGTTTTTAGGCAGGATTTTGCCAGCCGGATGGTTATTGAGGGGCTGCCCGGCTGGGATTGGTGTTCCAGAAACTGTTGCTGCTGCTGATTCTCTGAGTTGCTGATACTTATTCCAGTACTTTAGCAGTACAAGAAGGAGTCTTTAACTTGTAATAATAGTATAAAAAAGTAGAAAAGTGCAATCCCTGTTTTTTACCTTTTTAAACTCTGTTGTTTGTTTTCCTTTCGGCCCATATGCCGGTGGGGTATATCCCTTCGGTCCTAAATGCTTTCTCTTGGTCGACAGACTAAATAGTAGTTTTTTACTGATTAGTTAAAAAGAACATACTAGTTTACTATAAGGAGTAAACGGCCAAAAGCTAAGTTCTGGACAGGTAAAAGCTAAGTTTCGGACAGGTGCCCTGGTTGCAAAAGCTAAGTTCTGGACAGGTTTTAGCCATCAAAAAGTAAGGTCTGGACAGGTAAAAAGTAAGGTTTGGACAGGTGGGTTATCCACATCGTCTCGTCTGCTTTGGGTAACTGCTGCTGGTTGCCGAGCGGAATAAACTAAGGTTTGGACAGGTGTCCGGCCCTGGGCACTGCTTTCCCGATATGTGGAGTTTGGCTGCACTGAGCGAATAAACTAAGGTTTGGACAGGTAGTACTGGCAGTGGCCAGCCACATCAGAAGGGTGGCTACCCGGCGACGGACTAAGTCAAAAGGTAAGGTATGCGAAGTGGCACCTTACCTTTTTAGACGTTTTGGTATATCTTGCGTATGCTTCCCACCGCTACCTGCTGCTCAACTCCATGGCTGACAAACGTATCTCCCGCGTCCCGGCTGCTCCCATGCTGGAGCTTGACCTCAAGTACGAGCCCGAATACCGGGGGGAAGTCAAGCAGCACTGGAACGTCACGTTTGCCCACCAGAAGAAGATTTCGGTGTACGGCAAGCGCATCATGGCGCGGGTTATCGACCAGATTCGGGACAACGATTACCAGCTGCGAGATTTCTATCAGCTGCACATCTCCTCCATTCTGGAGGGCACCGACATCGAGCCGGAAACGGCGTATTCGAAAATCAAGGGGGCGCTCTACGAGTTGGCCGACGTGAAGTGGGAGTTCGAGAGCATAGAAAAGAAGGAATGGTACTTCCGGCACCTGCTCGACACGACCCGCGAGCAGCGCGTGGGCTACAAGGACGGCATCATCACCATCCTGCTCAACCCGCAGCTGGCCCCCTACCTGGTAAAGGCTGCCCACTTCAGCAAGTTTCCGCTGCATGGCTACATGAACCTGAAAAGCTGGTATAGCATGCGGTTCTTCGAAATCCTGGCCGCCTGGCAGGACAAGGGCTACTGGGAAGTGCCGGTGGAGGAATATCGGCAGTACATGGATTGCTGGTACGAGTACGACAAGCGCGGGCAGGTAAAGAAGGGTAAGACCGGCAAGGCGCTGATGAAGTACCCCAATACCATGCTGCTCATTGCCAACACCATGAAGGAGCCGGAGAAGGAGTTGGCCGGTACCGACTTTGAGTTCACTTTCACTCCCATCTACGAAACTACCCGGCCCACCCGGGGTCGTAAGAAGATTATCCGGTTTCGGTTCGAGCTGAAAAAAGGACCCACGCTGAAAGACATTCCCGCCTCCTGGCTGGAAAACGCGGCCACCGGCAGCATCATTGCCCGGCTGCGGGACTGGAAGGTGACCGATGCCAACATCGTCAAGTACGCCCCCATCCTCAAGCAGGAAGGGGCCCTGGAGCTGCTCAAGGCCTGGGAGCTGAAGAACCGCTCCAATCGGCATATTGATGACAAGCTGCGCTACTGCAATGCGGCCTTCGTGCGGGCCGGCAAGCAAGCGCTGGAAGATGCCAAGCAGGCGAAGATTGATGAAAAAAAGGAAGCCGCTGAGGCGAAGCTAATTGTACAGCAGGCACTTAATTTATAATATTCTTCATTAGAGGCTCTGCTAAACATGATAACCCCAAAAGCATTTGGCTGTATAATCAAGCATTTTGATGAGATTGATAAAGTAGTGTCTTCCCGAATGACACGTAAACGGCCGTGGAGTGAGCCGTCTTTGACTTCGTTGTTATGCGATATGCTGGATGAGGAAACTCAGGCAGATGGGAAAATCAATTACACTTTTGAGCAGTTACAGAATGATTTAAAAAGTGAGGATGGTTTATTCGGTGTAAATCTTTATATCGAAACTATTGAGTTTAACCCAGCACATGAGCGTTATATATCACAAAGTGATATTGGCCTACGATTAGTTTTTGATAATAAAATTGAGCCCAGTCTATCGTGGACTCGGCCTTATCTATTACAAGCTAAAAGGTTATTTCCAAAAAGTATAACTCCGCTTACTTATCCTGAGTCATCTGGGTTCACAAGCTTTGATAAAAATCAGAAAGCGCGTATTGACCTAATGAATAAATTACTAGGAGACAACTATTTAAAATATCTTCTGTTTTGCCCAAGACCAGATGGGGTTGATGATGACACAAAAGTCAAGCTAGCCTACTTGCGGAACACAACGCTCTCAAAGCAGATTTTTGACTTTACAAGTGGGCTTGAAATATATAAGGAATTAGTGACCGGCGCAGAAACATTGAAGGCGGGTATCTTCCTTACTGATACTGATAACGCCAATCCAAGTTTCGGCCAAGTTCATGCTGGAATTTTGAATTCTACCTTTCCATTAGGTTGGTTTATTGCTATGAACTTTTCTGATAATGACAGATTCTTACAACAACAGAGGCTGGTTGAAAAAAACAGCAGAACTAGCTCAAATTTTGACAGCAATAAACTCGTTAATGGTATTTTAACTGGTGACGAAAAGGAGGTTAATGAACTTGTCAAGCGAATAAAGGAAATTAGTAATGAAACATTTCCTGACAATATTCAACTTCTCCCAAAGCACACAATTACCATAAGGGTAAGCGTGGGAGAGCAAATTAATCCTGATAATCGGAGAATTAAATCTCAATAAAATTCATGTATAATTAGTTACTTATAATGAAGAAAAATCTCAAATTAGATTTAGACATTTTAATTAATTCAGCTATCGAAATTGGCAATCGTTTAACAGGGCAAAAAAAGCCGGCTGACCAAGAGAGCTTATACTATGCAGAAGGGCTTGGGCAAAAAATAATAAGCCACACCATATCCGTTCGCCACTTATATCATGGCCAACAGTTGATAGTAGGCAATAATCAGTATCCGGTACAAATTGATTTTGCTTCACTAGCAATACTGGTCAGAGCAGCGTTGGAAACGTACTTAACCCTTAATCACGTTTTTATATCGGCAAAAACACTCGAAGAGGCTAAGTTTAATTTTCTATGCTGGCATCTTGCCGGCTTCTTGGACAGAATGGGGTTTGAACCCAAGAACCAAGCTCAGATTGAGTTGAAAGAAAGTGAACGCAAGTCTATTAGTGCCCTTACTACCGAGATTCAAGCATCTCTTCCCTTTAGCACGTTGAGTCAGAAGCAGCAAGAGGCAGTTTTGAGAGGAAACTGGCGCGTTGATAAAAGTTGGAGACAATTGGCAGTAAATGCTGGGTTTGACGAAGGATTTTTTAAGCAGCAATACAGTTTTCTATGTGGCTATGCTCATTCCAGCCGGCTGAGCGTAATCCAGATTCAACAAAGCAGAAATCTGGTGCAGCAGCAGGAAATGGCAGATGCTTCCGTTGGCGTCGCAATGGTGGTACTGGCTAAGTTCATGTATGACTACATCCAGCTAATCCCTACCTTAAAGGCTGTTCAGAACAACTTATCAGCTTTCGGCATGATTTCAATTTGGAAAACCATTGGAAAGCAACTGGAAAAATAGTAGTTATACAGGACTCTGACAGGGCAGTTCGAAACACTAGTCTGGGTACTCGTCCTCTTGCCGCGTGGATTGTTGGTAATTCCTCAAAAAGCCCGTCTGTTGCTGAATGGACACCGCCAATTCACGCTCCCTAGATGCCCATCCTTGGGCGGGATAATAAAATAAATCCACATTGCCAATGTTCGCCCGGCCCCCACCTGCGAACGAAATGCCGATAATGTGGTCTACGTCGTCAAAGAAAACCAACTTAACTACCCGACAGTAGCTTTCCATGTAGGCGTAGCGTTGCTGTCGATACTGCTCATCCGTAAGGCCTGACTGCCGTGGATACGCCAGATATACGAAGCGCACGCCTTGGTAGGACGGTGAGTCGGCCATGCGCATTATGGGGTTTGTGACGGGGGAATTGGCCATAAGGTCCGCCAACGGGCGCGCCAACACACGCCGGCTAAAGCGTGGTTCTTGCGCTAAGAAACGCAGGGCCTTTTCGTGGGCCTCGTAACTGTAGTCGGTGGCAAAGTGCAGTGTATTTGCCTCGAAATGGCGGGTCACAAATTCGATTACCCCATCCCAGGTGTAGCTCACTTGGTCGTTGGCCAGCCTACGAGGTAGCTCCTCACGGGCGAAGAGAGCCCAACCCCCTTCCTCAAACTCTTCATCCGTAATGGCCTGCGCTGAATCAGCCGGAAAACAGTGTGCATCCTGCGCATCGGTATGACGCAAGTAGTAAGCCAATAAGTCTTCTTCGCCGGCGGCCCACACTGTGCGTCCTGGCTTTAACAAATAGGCCTCCTTGCGTTCCAGATACTCTACGAAGTCCGTAATGGTGGCCTTGGTTAAAAGTTTAGTACAAAGGTTAAACGCCCTTTGCCAAATTAGAACGGACGTTGGGCAGTAAGCTGTGCTAATGCTGCTGCGTCAGCGTCACGCTCTGGTTACCCTATACCTGCTTACTACACTCATTTGGTTGGCCGTAACTTGAGCCGTTGCTGGTACTGCGCCAGCGTACGCCGTACCTCGCCGACGGAGTGTAGACCATTGAGGGAGAGATAAGGAGTTTGGTCTGGATGGTAAGGGAGGCGGCCGGCACGGCTCCGCCCGGCGCACCGAAACACCTGTGTCTGCCACTCCGAAATGCGTCCGACCAATTTCTCGCCTACTTCGTGTCTATCAACCTGCTGCACCTCGGCGTAAACCAGCGCCTTGGGAAGGTAGTATCCGCTTCGTCAGGCTTTCGCTGGGCCTCGCCTCGCTGTACTATATCGGCCTCTGAAAAGCCGAAGTGCCTGCCCCATTCGATTCCAACTCCATTCTTGCCACCGTCATCATCGGCCCCGACGGCCAGGTGGTCACCTGCCACGACGGCATGGCCGCGTACTACACCCCCGAGTTCAAGGCCGCGCTGGAGAAGCTGGTTCGGTAAGCGGCGTTGGCAGGGTGGGCGGATGAGTGCCCGAAATGAGCGGGGAGGGTCCGCCCCGAGGTTATAGCAAACTGCCTACCTTGCCGCCATGTCCGATTTTCGTCTGCGCGTATTTGCCACCGTGGCCCGGCATCTGAGCTTTACCAAGGCCGGGCAGGAGCTGTTTGTGAGCCAGCCGGCCGTCACCAAGCACATTCGTGAGCTGGAAGCCCAGTACGGCCAGCGCCTGTTGGAGCGGCGCGGCAACCGCGTGAGCCTCACCGAGGCCGGCCGCCTGCTGCACGCCCACGCCGATGCCGCCGCCGCCGCCCAGCAGCAGCTCGAAGACCAGCTCCTGGCCCTGCGTGACCCCGAAGAGGCCGCCGGCCGCCTGCGCCTGGGGGCCAGCACCACCTTGGCCCAGTACGTGCTGCCGGGGTTGCTGCCCGCCTTTCAGGCCCGCTACCCGCAGGTGCAGCTCTCGTTCCTGAACGCCAATTCCGAGCGCATTGCCGATGCCCTACTACGCGGCGAGCTGGATTTGGGCTTTGTAGAAGGCCGCACCAAAAGCCACGACCTGCACTACGAGCCGTTGCTGCCCGACGAGTTGGTGGCCGTGCGCCGCGTCGCGCCCGGTTCCCCGCTCGCCACGCCGCTGTCCTTGGCCGAGGCCCTGGCCCACCCGCTGGTGTTGCGCGAGCGGGGCTCGGGCACGCTGGAAATTCTCGAATTTGCTCTGCGGGCGCAGCACATTAAGCTCAGCAGCCTTTCCGTAGCCCTTTACCTGGACAATACGGAAGCCATCAAGCGCTACCTCGAAGCCGCGCCGGCGGCCCTGGGATTCGTGTCGCGCCGGGCCCTGGACCGCGAGCTGGCGGCTGGACTGCTCGAAATCGTGCCCATCAAAGGGCTGCACCTGGCCCGGCAGTTCGAGGCACTCTGGGTGCAGGGACAGGTGCTGGCCCGGCCGGCCCAGCGGTTTCTGAGCTTCGTGCAGGGGCAATTCAAGGGGGCCAAATAAAGGCTGGCGATGCCGGATAACCATTCGGTGTCAGCTGGCAGCGGCTGTACTTATACAGCAGGAGGTGAACCGGGTGGTTCGTCCAACGGCAGATTGGCGATGGCACAGGTCTGCCGGTGCCGTAACAACTGCTGCCACGGCCATCCGGGCGGCTCAAGACTGGCGGGAATGCAAAAATCAGCTATTCTATAAATAACTTTTGGTTATGCAGGATAACACGATTGGATAATCCTTTGCGTAGGGGTCGCCGTATATTTGCCTCAGAAACAACCCCCTCCCGCTCATGGCACTCCCGGTTCATTCCGCAACTCCGCAAGCCCCTGATTCGCCGCTCGCTCCCGCTCCGGCGCAGGAACCGGCCGCTCCTGAATTCAACGAAACCACCGGCTTCTTCCGCCACCTGCACACGCCCCGCGTGCTGTTCGGGCAGGATTTCACCCTGAAGCAGGTGGTGTTCGTGCTGTTCTTCGTGTTCTGCCTCACGCCCTGGGCCTCGCCGCCCATTGCCCTGGCCCTGGGCTTGGTGCTGGCCCAGACCATCGGCAACCCCTTCACTACCCAAACCAAAAAGGCCACGGCCAAGCTGCTGCAGTTCTCGGTTATCGGGCTGGGCTTCGGCATGAACGCCCACGCGGCGGTGCAGGCCGGCAAGGAGGGCATCCTGTTCACGGTGGTGTCCATCTTCGGCACGCTGCTGCTGGGCCTGGTGGTGGGCCGGTGGTTGGGGCTGGGCCGGCACGTGGTGCATCTGATTTCGTGCGGCACCGCCATTTGCGGCGGCTCGGCCATCGCGGCCATCGGGCCGGTGCTGCGGGCCAAGGACGAGGAGATGTCGGTGGCCCTGGGCACGGTGTTCGTGCTCAACGCGCTGGCCCTGTTTGCCTTCCCGCCCATCGGCCACGCGCTGGCCATGACTCAGAACCAGTTCGGCCTTTGGTGCGCCATTGCCATCCACGACACCAGTTCGGTGGTGGGCGCGGCGGCCGCCTACGGCAATAAAGCCCTGGAAGTAGCCACCACCGTGAAGCTGGCCCGGGCCCTGTGGATTATCCCGATTTCCATTGGCACGGCCATGATTTTCAAGCAGAAGGGCGTCAAGGTGAAAATTCCCTATTTCATCTTCGGCTTCATCGCCGCCATGCTGCTCAACACCTTCGTGCCCGCCGCCAAGCCCCTGGGCCCGGTGATGGTGAACCTGGCCAAAATCGGCCTCACGGTGACGCTGTTTTTCATCGGCGCGGGCCTGTCGGCCAAGGTGGTGCGCTCGGTGGGCATCAAGCCCTACGTGCTGGGCATCCTGCTCTGGTTGGTGATTTCGACTGGCTCGCTCTACGTGATTCTGCACACGGTATAGCGCAAAGCGCACGGAGGAAGTTGGACTACCGAAGCAGCTAGAACAACCTCATTTTCAATGCCATGCGCATCACCAAATACATTCATTCCTGTTTGCTGTTCGAACTCGACGGCCAACAGATTCTTTTCGACCCGGGCAAGTTTTCCTTCATCGAAGGCTTGGTGCACCCCGAGGTTTTCAAAGACGTATCGGTCATCATCATCACCCACAACCACCCCGACCACCTCGACGTGGCGGCGCTTCAGAAAATCGTGGCCCTGCGTCAGGTCATTATCATCTCTAACCGCGAGGTGGCAACCGAACTGAAAGCGCACGGCCTCACGGTGCAAATCCACGAGGAAGGTCGCCTAGACTTGGGCGTGTTTCAGCTGCTGGCCCTTCCGGTGCAGCACGAGGCCATTCTCGACAGCCCCTTGCCGCAAATGACCGCCTGGCTGGTGAATGGCAAGGTGCTAAATCCCGCCGACTCTTTTGCTAACAATTTGTTGCCCTTCGCGGGGGTGGAAATGCTCCTGCTGCCCGTCACCGCGCCTTTTCTCACGGAGCTGGTGGTGGCCGATTTCGCCCTGAAAATGCGTCCCAGGCAAATTTTGCCCGTACACGACGGCTACCTCAAGCCCTTCTTCATCCAGCAGCGCTACGAGAACTACGGGCCGTATTTTGAGAAGCACGGCATCGTGTTTCACCGGCTGGCCGAACCGGGCGATGCCATTACCCTCCCGTAGCCTACTCCCTTATGCCGCTACCCCCCCCCACCAACCCACTCGCCCTCTCGGACCGGCTGGCCCTGCAACGGACCCGGCTGGCCAATGAGCGCACTTTGCTCACCTACGTGCGCACCAGCCTGGCGCTGGTGGGCTTCGGGCTGGCGCTCCTTCAGTTTCACCCCGAGCGGGGCGGCCGGTTGGGTTACTCCGCGCTGGCGGTGGCGGGGCTGGTGCTGACGGTCGGGCTGCTGCGCTTTCGGGCCCATTGCCGGGAATTGGCGGCCTGCCAGCTAGCAAGCGGCGAAGGTAGTTGAGCAACAAAAAACCCCGGTGCTACCCGAAGCAAAAGCGTTTGCGCCCCTAAAAAAGCCCCTGATGCGACATGCACCAGGGGCCTTCTTGGTCAGCAGCCGGCTTACGGCTGCGTGAGCGTGACCGCGCCGGCCGGGTTTTTGTCGCCGAGCACCACCACGGCGAACCGGCCTGCCAGCCGCAGCCGAATCTGGTAGTAGGCGTTGACTTCGACTGCGCCACCATCATCGGTTTTGAAGGAAATGACCGGCTCCGGGGCCACCAATGCGGTTTTGCTGTCCGACAGGTACAGGGTGTAGGTGGTGTTGGCGGCCAGCTGCTTGAGGGCCAGTACCATTTCGTCGAGGTCTTCGGTGGGGCGGATGGTGGCCCCGCCGCCCACGCCGGGCACCGGCTGCGTACCCACGGGCACCAGGCGGATGTTCACCGGCGTCACCGGCGTGAAGGCTTCCAGCCCACTGGCGCCGGGGCTGCCACCGCCGGCTTTCACCACGTAGAGCAGGGCCTGCGGGGCCTGGCCGCTGCCGGTTTCGGTGAGCTTGGTGTTGGTTTTGGTGTCGATGCTGACCAGCGCGTCGCCGTTTTCCAGGCCCACGTAGAGCTTGCTGCCGTCGCCGTTGGGCCACACACCGTGCGGGTTGGCCCCCACCGGGATAGTGGCCAGCAGCTGGCGCTGGCGCGAATACACCTTCACCGCGTTTTCGCCGCCCACGGTTACGTAAGCGAAGTCGCCGGCGCTGGCCCCGCTGAAGCGGGTGCCGCCGCCGGGGCCGGCCATGTTCACATGGTTGGTGCCGGGGCCGGTGTCAATCACGCCTTCCACGGCGTAGGTCTGGGCGTTCACCACGGTCACCTTGCCCACGTCTTTGTGGGTCATCCAGACCTGCTGGCCGTCCTCGGTCACCACCAGGTTGGGCGAGAACTTGCTCACCACCGGCACCCGGGCAATGACCTCGCGCTTCTTCACATCAATTACGTCGAGCGTAGCGGTTTCGGAGTGGTCCACGAAGGCCACTTTGCCATCGGGCCGGAACACGACCATGCTCGGCTCGTGCTCGGTGGCAATGTTTTTCACCACCTGCATTTTCTCCACGTCAATCACCGTCACGTAATCCTTGCCGCGCACCGCCACCCAGAACTGTCTGCCGTCGGGCGTGAAAAAGCCCTCGTGGGGGTTGCGGTCCACGTATACCTTGCCCTTGACGGTGTTGGTGGCTAGGTCGATAAAAATCACCGCGTTGGTGAGGGTGGCAATCACGCCCAGCGTCTTGCCATCGGGCGACACCCCCAGCCCGTGCACGTTGGACTCCATGTCGTAGAGCGGGCTCAGAAACTCGGGCCGGCCCTTGCCCAAGCGAATCACGCCCAGCAGCCGGTTGGTGCTCGGGTCGTGCACCGACACCGTGTTCGATGACTGGTCGGCCAGGTACACCCGGTCGGCGGCGCTGGCTGCGATGGGGCCGGGGTCGGGCGGAATGACCATGTCGGGCTCGGTTTCCTCGCTGTTCTTTTTCGAGCAGGCCCCGAGCAACAGCGTGGCTGCCAGGGCCCAGGTGGATAAGGTAGTGATGCGCATGGAGGGATGAAATGCTGGTTTTGCCGCCCAGTCTAAGCCGGACTATTCGGCCAGTAAAGCGGGTTCACCGTCAGTGGTTTTGGGTGCGACGATTACCCGCGAAAACTTTTTGCCCGCTGGGTTCAACTCGCCGCCCGCGATGCGCTGCACCGGCCCCAGGGCCTGGCCCATGGCCCCGCCTTTGGCATCGGTGCGCACGGTGGTCAGGGCGTAGTCGCGCGCGTAGGGCGCTTTGGTGCCGCTGGTCAGGAAGATGTCGTAGTCGGTGTTCGGCGTCAGGCCGCGCAGGGCGAAGGTGGCCAAATCCACCAGCCCTTCCGAGCGCAGCGTCATGGTGCCGGTGGCGGGGCCAGCGGTGGGCGGCTTGAGCGTCCGCACCACGGCGGGCTGGTCAACCAGCTGCCGGCCGAGGCCGGTGTTTGTGGCCGCGCCGGCAGGCACGGCGTTGGGCACGTACATCAGCGCCATTGGGGCCTGGCCTACCTTGATTTTGGCCAGCACCCGGTTGCTGGCCGTGCTGATGGCCACGGCGGAGTCGCCGTTTTCCAGGCCCACGTACATCCGGCTGCCGTCGCCCGAGGGCCAGATGCCGTGCGGATTAGCCCCCACCGGAATGGTGGCCAGCTGCTTGAAGCCCGGGGCGCGGCTGTACACCTTCACTACGTCCTCGCCGCCTACGGTCACGTAGGCCAGCTTGCCGGCCGCCACATCCACCGTGGCCACGTGGTTGGTGACGGGGCCGGTTGTCAGCACGCCGCTGATGGTGAGCGTCTTGGTATCCAGTACCGATACCTTGCCCACATCCTTGTGGGTGAACCAGATTTGCTGGCCGTCTTTGGTGGGGAAGATGTTGGGCGAGAAGGGGCTCACCACCGGCACCTTTTTGATGACTTTGTAAGTGGCCACGTCCACCACGGCCAGCTCGGGCGAGAAGCTGGAGCACACAAAGGCGCGCTTGCCGTCGGGGCTGAAGGCAATCTGGCCGGGGCCGTTGGGCACGGGCACACGGCGGGTTTCGCGCATCGTGGCCACGTCAATCACCGATAGGTAGTCCTCGCCGCGCACCGTTATCCAGGCCTCCTTGCCATCGGGCCGGAAGGTGGCCTCGTGCGGGGCCCGCCCCACGTACACGCTGCCTTTGATGACGTTAGTGGCCGTTTCGATGAAGGTCACGTTGTTGGAGCCCACCGACACCACGGCCAGCAGCTTATGGTCGGACGAAGCACCCAGGCCGTGTACCAGCGCCTGCCCCTTGTAGAGCGCCGAGAGCAAGTCGGGCTGCGGCTTACCCAGAATAATCTGGCCCAGCAGCTTGTTATCCATGGGGTCGATAACCGAGACGGTGTTGGAAATCTGGTCGGCGGTGTACACCCGGTCGCGGTGGCTGACGACCTGAGCCGCCGCCACGCTGGAAATGAGCAGCAGGCCGGGGAGGAGAGGGAATTTCATGGGATAGGGAAAAAAGAACGTCATGCTGAACGAAGTCGCAGCATCGCTACCTCTTTACTAATCAACACTTCTTCAACGAAGCGGTAGCGATGCTGCGACAAGCTCAGCATGACGGTTTAAACGGAATTAGGTACTATTTGCCAGGATTCTGCGTGCCCACGGGGTGCTGTTTCAGCCAGGCAGCCATCTGCTGAATCTCGACCTGCTGCTCGGCGATGATGCTTTGGGCCAGGCGGCGCAGGGCGGGGTCCTTGCCGTACAGCAACTGCAGACGGGCCATATCCACGGCCCCCTGGTGGTGGGGCAGCATCATGGCCGCGAAGCTGGCGTCGATGTCGTCGGGGCGGGCCCCCTCCATGCGGCGCATGCCCTCGTCCATCACCACCATCACCGAATCCATGCCGTGCTGGAAGGCGGCGACCGGGGTGCCGGGCGCGGCTGTGTGGTCCATCTTCAGGCCGGTCATGCCCGTCATGGAGTGGGTCGTGCCCGGCATTGATGTAGTACCAGCCGGGGTATGGTGTTGGGCGCGGGCCGTCGCGACTCCGCCGAAGGTGAAGGCCAGCAAAAAGAGGAAGGGTTTGGTCATGTCGTGCGCTGTTGCCGTCCCATGAGTGGGGGGCTGGTGCACTAACGGGCAACTTCCAAAAATGAACGCCCGACACGGGCCAACTGGACCTATCCCGGGGTGAACTGGCCTTCCAGGTTCCGGGCCGGCTCAGGCAAATCGCTTGAGCAACTGCTGTACGCCGGCGCTGTAGCTGCGCGAGGAGGTGACGTGCTGGCCGTTGGCCATGCGAAACAGGTACTCGCCGTGCGACCAGTGCCTGAAGTCCACGATGTGGGCCGGGTTGACGATGCACGAGCGGTGGATGCGCAGGAACACGGCCGGGTCGAGCCGCTCGGCCAGCTGGCCCAGGGCCGTGCGCAGCGGGTAGTGCCGGCCGGCCGCGTGTAGCTGCACGCCGTTGCCGCTGGCCTCGAAGTAGCACACCTCGGCGGCCGGCACGAAGAAGCTGCGCTCCGGCAGCTTCACCAGGAACTGGTCCTGGTAGTCAGCTGCCGGGGCGGTCCAGCTGTGCAGCAGGGCCTCCAGCTCGGGGACGCGGGCCTGGTACTGGCGCAGGCGTAGCTGCTGCTGCACCCGGCGTACGCAGTCGGCAAACCGGTCGGGGTCCAGCGGTTTGAGCAGGTAATCGACAGCGTGGAGCGCGAAGGCCTGCACCGCGTACTGGTCGTAGGCCGTCACGAACACCACCAGCGGGAGCGGCTGGCCGGCTTCCCGCAGCCGGCCCAGCACCTGCACGCCATCGAGGTCGGGCATTTGCACATCGAGAAAGACGACGTCGTACGCGCCGGTTTGCAGGGCGGCCAAGGCTTCGGTGCCGTTCGCGGCTTCGCCCGTCACGGTCAGCGCCGGAAAATCGGCCAGCAGCTCCCGCAGCAGGCTGCGCGCCAGCGGCTCGTCGTCGACCAGCAGCGTGCGGATGGGCCTCATGCGGATAGATGCGTAACCCCGGCCGCTGCCAGCCGGAACGGGATGGACAGGCGCAGGCAGTAGCCGCACGCCGGGGCCGACTCCACCGCCAGGGCGTAGTCTGGGCCGTAGAGCGTAGTCAGGCGGCTTTCCAGGTTGCGCAGGCCGATGCCCCGGGCGGCGGTATCGGCCGCGCCCTGGCCGTTGTCGTGCACTTGCAGCACGAGTCGGTCGCCCTGTTTTTCGGCCCGCACGGCCAGCTCGCCGGCCCCGGCGCGGGGCGCCAGGCCGTGGCGCACGGCGTTTTCCACCACCGGCTGCAGCAGCAGGGCAGGCAGCAGCGCGCCCTCGGTATCGGGGGCGATGTCGTAGCGCACGGCTAGCCGGTCGGGGAAGCGGGTTTGCTCGATTTCGAGGTAGAGGCGCGTGAGGCGCAGCTCCTGTTCCAGGGTCACCTCCTGCTCGTCGGTGCCTTCCAGCACCAGCCGCAGAAACTGGCTGAGCTGGGCCAACATGCGCCGGGCGGCCTTCACGTCCTGGGTCATCAGGGCTGAGACGGCGTTCATCGAGTTGAAGAGAAAGTGCGGCTGAAGCTGCATTTTCAGGGCCTGCAGCTGGGCCTGCACCAGCTGGGTTTCGAGCTGGGCGGCCCGCACCCGGCCTTCGCGGTACCGCTCGCGGTACTGCACGGCGTAGGCGATGCACAGCAGCATCCAGTAGATGGGCACCCAGTTGTTGGCATTGGCCACAACGGTATGCAGGGAGAAGCCGCCCGGCGTGGCCCCGCTGCCGTGCATCACGGCGGCGTAGCCCAGGCGGTACACCAGGGTCAGGACGTAGCTAGCCGCCGCGTGGGCCAGCAGGTGCCAGAGGCGGTGCCGGCGTTCGGTGAGGTTGAAGCGGGCCGCCAGGGCGAACACCACTGGCGTGAGCAGGCCCCAAATCAGGCCGTGCAACAGCCGCCCGCCCAGGGCCTCGCGCCAGTCAGTGGGCGTGCCGGCCGAGAGGTTCTGCACAAAAATCAGCAGCACCATGAACCCGCTGAACAGCAGCCACGCCAGGGCAATGGTGGAGCCGCTCACCAGGGGCGGAGATAGTTGCCGTTCCAGGGGCCGTGCGGTCGTACTCATGCGCTTTAAAGGTAGCGAAACCCGCCGCCGCCGCGCTGGCCTGGCCTCCAGGATGGCCTTTTTAGCGGGTCAACGGGCCTTCGGGTCAGCATCGGAGAAAATGATTTCAGCCAAAGCAGGCAGGACAGTGCCTGAATAGATACGGAAAAAGGCGGTCCTAATAGGCGGGCGAAATGCGTCACTTGCTGGCGCACGGCGGCTTCGACCTGCTCGAAGGGCGGAACCCCGAATTGCTGCAGAATCTGCTGCTGGTGGTTAAAGCGGGTGACCTTGCCGTAGCGCGTCCACTCCACCGCTCCCAAGTGGTAACGCTGCTGCACGTACGCCTGGTCAGTCGCCAGGAACCGGTCCACGGGAAAGAAGCACCCCGTCGTCTTGAAGTAGCCGACCTGCAGTACGAAGCCGCCCCGGCTGTGCGGGGCCAGCAGCGTAGCCAGAGACCGGGTGGCCCAGTCGGGCAACGCAAAGAAGAGCTGCCGCTGGGGCGGATTGAAAACAGGGGGCTGGTCGAAGGCACGGCGCTGGGTCGCGTCGAGTAAAAACAAGTAGCGGGCCATGGAGCAGGAAGGAAATCCTAAAAATAGCCAGCTGGCTTGTTCACTAAAACGAAGGTTACCCTTTATAAGTACTTACGCCACCGTAAAGTGGTCATCCACGCCCACCGAAAGCCAGCCGCTGCCAAGGCCGCCGATTAACTTTTGTACCAAACTTTTAACCAAGGCCAATGGTGTCGAGCGTGCGCAGCACTGTCACTAGGCTAGCATCATCGAAAACATGCACATACCCCCGAGTCGGGTCTAGATGTCCTACTGTAAAGATTTCCAGCTCGCGGGGCTGAGTGGTGGGCCCTTGAGGGTGGCGCTGAAAGTGTGCGTCGCCTACTATACTAGTATCGATGAGTAGGCTACCCATACCCTCATAAATGGCTTGGCATGCCGCCGATACCCCGTGCGTCACCAGCACCCGATGCACCTTCATATCGGAGGGTGGCGGTAGGGTGGCCCGTAGGGGCCGCTGGCAAGTCGCATCTTCGTAAATGCGGTTTGGGAACCGTTTCAGCCAGCTTTCTGCTCCCCAGATTTGCGCCGCGCTCTTCCAGATGGCTCTCTTAAAATACCGGCTCCAATTCACCTGCTCGTCCTCGGTAACCGGATAGGCACAATCCTTATCAGAGAAGATGATAACGTGGTTGCCAAATATAACCAACTGGTCACACAACTCCTTTCCCACGTTAGCCGGGGGTGTTTTGCCTTCGTCCGTGTACGGATTAGAGTAATTCCAAAGGGAAAGAAAAGAGCGTTGGCAAAGCTGGGCGAGGTAACGCTCCCCATCAGTAGTGCCGGCAGATGTAGGTGAGGTGGGCATCACAGGTAAATATACAATGCCCTGTTACCAGCCCAGTTAAATTTTGCCCGCGCTTCTCTTGTCTTTCAGGCAGTTACTGACACCTTTTACAGCTCAACATTTACGTTTATATCGGCTTATCGTTGAAGCCTGTAGCAGCCCACTTATTTAGTGGCCCGGAAAATTCTCTGCTTTGATGAGCCCGAGACTAAGCAATTTGGGCTGCCTACCGTTGCCGGTGCTCACGTAAGCCAGTTGGCCAACAATGCTGTTCACGGCCTGCCCGCGCCAAGGAAGTTCGTCCACCGGGCCGGCTTCGGCCCGCTGCTTCAGGTATTCGATTTCCCGCGCTTGGTTGCGTAGGCCGATGGTGGCCGCGAGTAGGGCAATGCCCTGCTCGACGGTGTCGACAAAATATATCCGGTCCCCTCCCCTGGTAGCAGTACCTCAAACCTGCCGCCCAGCACCTGCTGGGTGTTCGAATTAACGTAGTTGAATCCCTGGTGTGTGGGCGGGGACAGCAATTCGTACTGGCCCGCGTCGTCGCTGTGGCGGTCGTTTACCTTGATGGCGTAGTGATTGCCGTTCCAGTAAACAGCGGTCACCAGGCTCTGCACATCGCGGTAACGAGTGCTGCGGACGGTGGCCCCAATGACAATGCGGCCGGCGTGGGTTTCGATGGCGGGAAGGTTCGGTAACATCAGATTTTGCAATTGTAAAAAGTGGGGTTAGTCACGCTGCTCGTCGGCCGGGTATTCCGGGTACTCGGTGCTGTCCTGGTTGTCGGCCAGCTCGTCGCCCTCCTGGGGCGGGTATTCCGGAATCCAGTCGCCGTGCTCGACCGGCGCGGGCTCCTGGCCGTTGGGGATGAACTCGAATGCATACCGCTCCTGCACCTGGGCCAGCGTTAGCGGGGTTAGCGTGGGGTAATTGGGGCCATAGTGAAAACGGGGCTCGGTTTCCACGTAGTACTGCCCGCTGGGCTGCTGCCAAAGCGTAACCCGGCCGTTGCCCTCCCCTTCCTCGGCCGTGGCCCGGCGGCCCGAAATGTAGACGTAGCTGTCGAGCGGCAGCTGCCCCAAGTCGAGTTGTAGCCGCTCCCACGGGCACTCCCCGCTGCCACCCATCTCTTCCTCAAACGCTACCCACGTCCGCCACTCGTTTTTCTCCACGATGCGGCCCCGGTACTGCGGGCCCTGCTGCTTCATGGCCTCGGCCAGGGCGCTCAGCGTGTCGTACTGGTCGAAGGTGTAGGGCACGGCGGCGGGGATGCGGAACGGGCCGGGAAACTGCTCGGTCAGGTAGTCCACCTGGTCGGCCGTGCCGGCGCGAAGGGCAAACAGCTGCGGGGCCTTGCGCTCGTGGCTGGCCTCGTGCACCTGCAGATAGTGGTGCTCAGGAATCTCCCGCCAATTAGCTGGGTCGGCCAGCTGAGCCGCATCGTGGCGGTCCGTGCCAGCGAAAGCTTCCACGTCAAAGAAACCGTAGTAGTCGGCCAGTCCGTCGTATACCACCGTAATGCGGCCGGTGTGCAGGTTGCGGTAGTACAGCGGGGCCGGAATCACCCGGTACTCCTGCGAGTTGATTTCTACTGCTTCGGGCACCTGGGCCGGCGCGGCGCGGCCGGGCGTGTAGGGCTCCAACTCCCGGCCAAAAAAATGCCCCAGCGTTACACCGTGCTTCGCCAGATGCTCGGGCATCTTAGCCGGCTGGCAAAGTACTCCCACATACCCCTCGGCGTGAAAGTACGCTTTCACCTCGGCCGAGCCGATGCCGTTCATGTAGATATGAATCCGGGCACCGATGGCGGGCACCTCGCCCCTGCCCGACCATTGCAGGCCGGCTGGTAAGCCGGCGCGGGTGGGGAAACCTACCCACTGCGGGCACTGCTGCGGGTCGCCAGCCCAATCGAGGGGGCTGATTTGGGGCTGCTGGGGGGCGGGGGCTGGGTTTATCATAATCGAAGGGGAAAAGAGAGTAGGGAGAAGATGAGCCGGCAGCTAGGCGGCAAGCGCCAGCTGGCTGCCGAATACCACACCCGCGCGGAGGCTGCTGCGCTTGCGGCGGCTGGTGGCCTTGGCGTGGTGGGTGGTTTCGGTTACCAGTCCCAAAAAGCCGGCGGCATGGGTGTAGCCCTTTACCTTGGCCCGCTCCGGGTGGCCGTCGCGGTTCACCGTTACCGTAGTTCCTACCGCTGGCACGGGCTGCTGGGCTGACCAATGCAGCCCACCGGGAAGCATCGTTAAGCGGGGCGCGGCTTCAAACTCGGGCACCGGATTGGTCAGCTGCGCGGCGGCATCCTCGCGGGCTTGCCAGGCATCCTCGCGGGCCTGACGCTGGGCCGCGTTAGCAGCGCGGAGACGGGCTAAACGAGCGGCGGGAATGCGGCGGGCGGGTCGGAAAGTGGTGGGAGCGTTCATTCTGAAAAAGGGCTTGAGGTGAAAAAGGGGCTAAAACCACGGGGCAGCTTCCCATGCCGCTAGCTCAGCAGCGGATACTGCCGGGGGTGCGCCGGGCGCTTCGTCGGCGGGGTCAAACCGGTCGGCCCATACCTCGCCGGGGGCTAAATCAAAAGCTTCGTCAACCATGGATAAAGAGATGTTTTATCGTTCGTTGCTGATACTTATTAAACGCAAAATCCGACATTAATGTTTCAATTTTATTTAAATTAAAGTGATAATTATTGAATATTTAAGCAGCTGCTAAGGGTGTTGTGGTTAACAAATTCTTCCCTTTTGTAAGGATTTAACAATTGTGTTTTTGCAATTGCAATCTTATTTTGTTGCCCGCCCCGGTGGCCGCCCGACGAAACAACTCCATCGGGCGGCCGCTAGCCTTACTGCGGCGTGACTTCGGTGCCGGGAGGTTCCTCCACTTCGTAGCTGGGCACGATGCCCAGAATGTGGTTGGCGGCCTTCTGGCCCTGACTGGCGGCGGAAATAATCAGCTGCTTGTCGTTGCGCAGGGCCTGCAGCCAGTTGGCGATATAGCTGGCGCTGCTGGGCTCCGTGCGGGCTAAGTCCAGCCCGGCCGCGTGGCTCAGGAACGAGGCCCCTAATTCGGCTACCAGTTCTTCCTTGGCGTAGGTTTCGCTGCCAAAGGCGGCTAACTCGGTGAGCGTGGCCCGGTCCAGTCGCTTGGCGTGGCCGGTGGAGTGGGTCAACTCATGAAACAGGGTGTGGTAATAGTCCTCGGCCGTGTGGAAGTTGCTGGCCTCGGGCATGGTCACGGTGTCGATGCTGGTGCGGTACATGGCTTCGCTGCCCTTGTGCAGCACGCGGGGGCCACCCACGTAGCCGGCCAGCACCTGCTCGGCGGCCTGCTCGGGCGTGTGCTCGCGGCTGGGCAGTTCGGGGAAACTCCACGCCACGCCGTCAATCTGGGCCACGTTGAACACCGTGGAGTATTTGAGAAAAGCCTTTTTCTTCTCCTCGCCCTTGCCATCCTCCTTCTTGGTCACGGTGAAAAACACCACCGGCATGCCCTTCTCGCCCCGGCGCACCTGCCCGCCCAATTCCTTGGCTTGGTTGTAGGTCAGAAAATACGGGTGCTCGTACTCCAGCATCCCCAACAGCAGGGCATTCACGCCCTGATACACGTGCTTGCTGCGGTAGTTGCGGGGCGCGCCGTGGGCGGCGTTCCACGGCTGCTTCCACGGGGTCACGCCGTTCTCCAACGCCAGAATAATGCGGTTGGTGATGATTTCGTACACGTCGGGGCGGGGAGCGAAAGGAGCGGGCTTTTTCATGGCTTAACAGGTTGGTTTTATGCTTGCTGCTTATACTATTTAAACGCAAAATCCTGCATTAATGTTTCAATAATGTTTAAATTAAAGTGTCAATAATTGCGTGATAAATAACCTCTTTTGGCACGGATTCTGATTTTTTCCCTTTTGTTCCCCATTACCATCGCTCCCGTCTGGCCCGCCCATTGGCCGCTGGCGCGACTATTTCTTCGCGGTGCTGCTTTTCCCCTGGTTCGCGAAAGGGATGGAAGGGGTTTAGTCCGCAGGACCGTAGGCCCCGCCGGAGCCCCGCACAGCCCGGCCCGCAAGGGTTCGCCCCACAGCCCTTCGAATACTGTCGTCCAGCCATCACTCAGCAGGGCCATTAACCTCGAATTCGCTACTTTTGGTAACGCATTCGGCCGCCTGCTCACCATTCCGCAATCCATGACTTCTGCCAGCCAAGCTGCTTATCAGGCCCTGCGGGACTACCTGAACTCGCTGCTCAGCCCCACCCACCCCGACCAGGCGCTGGTGGAGGTGCCGGCGGCGCTGCGGCCGAGCCTGGAAGCCTTCATGCGCGGCAAAACCGAGTACCAGGACGAGGCGGGGCGGCGCATGATTTACGCTTATGACCTGGCGGCCTGGGCCAGCGACCTCATTCACGGCGCGGGCCTGGCCTCGCCCCTGCCGCTGGCCACGGTGGACGTGGCGGCGCTCCGAGCGGCCACCCTGCGGCAGGCCGCATGACGTGGACCGAGATTGAGCACCTCACCGAGCTGGTGCAGCAGCTGCCCCCGGTGCGCCAGCAAACCAGCCAGCAGCTTAGTCAGGTGATGGTATCGGCCCACTCCACCATGATTGAGGGCTCCCGCGTGACGGTGCTCGAAGCCTTCGACTTCTTATTGGGCGAAGCGCCCGTGCTGGGTCCGGGTAAGCCGCTGGAAGGCTACGACATGCTGGGCGACCACGCCCGCGCCCTCGACCTGGCCCTGGAGCGGGCCGACGCGCGGCAGCTGCCCGGCCCGGCCTTCCTGCGGGAGTTGGCGGGGGCCGTGATGCGCAGCACCGGCCGGCTTACCAACACGGCCCTGGGCACCGTGGACCCCACGCAGGGCGACCTGCGCCGCAACAACGTGTTCATCGTCGGGGCCAGCTCGTTTCCCAACGCGCAGAAGGTGCCGGCTCTGGTCGCTGCCCTAGTGGGGGAGCTGCGCGAGCGGATGCCGGCGGCGGCCACCCTGCGCGAGCAGCTGGAGCTGGCCTTCGAGGCCCACCAGCGGCTGGTGAGCATTCACCCCTTCAACGACGGCAACGGGCGCACCTCCCGGCTGCTGATGAACTACGTGCAGCGCTACTACGGCCAGCCGCTGACCATTGTGTTCCGGGAGGACCGCCAGGCGTATTTCGAGGCCCTGGAGCAGAGCCGGGTGGCAGAGGACCTGGCGGTATTCATGGACTTTATGCGGGGCCAGCACGGAAAATCCCTGACGTATCAGCTGTCCGCGTCGGTTCCCCGTACCTAACGGAGGGCGCCCCTTTGAGGCGTTGCGCGGTAAGTGACCCGGCCCAAAATCCCGGCTCATTTACCCGGATTCGCTACCTTTGCCAGCACATGCGCCTGCTCGCCCTGTTTTTTGCCTTCTACTTCGCCTGCCTCTCGTGCCTTTCCTGCACGGACGAAGTACCCGTGTGCAAGGACCAGCAGCAAACAACCGTGGCCGCTTCGCATTCCGACTGCGGGGCCGGCGCATTTGGCGACTGGTGCTCGCCGCTGTGCCAGTGCCATTGCTGCGGCGGGGCCGTGATGCCCGTACCGCTGGGCAATCAGGTGGCCTATACTCCGCCCACTGAATGGGCTACCAGTCTCCGGCACGGCCGGCTGGTTGTGGCCGCCCCAACGCGGGCGCTCGGGTCTGTGTGGCAGCCGCCCCAAGCCTAACCCTTTCCCTATTTTCCTGCTGACCACCCCCTCCGGGTGGCCCGTCGCGGTGCGTGACGGGCGATTTAGCGTTTGGCGCTGAATCGGTTATGCCCCCTTTGCTCCCGCCGCTTGTGCCGGAGCCACCGGGCCGCAGAGTTTCACGGAAGCGTTAGACCTAACCCCCAACCAGCGGATGTTCGACCGGCTGATTCATTTTTCTATACACAACAAGCTCATCATCGGGCTGCTGACCCTGGCCCTGGTGGCGTGGGGCGGCTACTCGCTGAGCCGGCTGCCGATTGACGCGCTGCCCGACATTACCAGTAACCAGGTTGTCGTCTACACGGTGGCCCCTTCGCTGGCCGCCCAGGAGATTGAGCGCCTGGTGTCTTTTCCCGTAGAGCAGGCCATGGCCACCATCCCGGGGCAGGTTGAAGTGCGCTCGTTTTCGCGCTTCGGCCTCTCGGTGGTCACCGTGGTGTTCGAGGACCAGACCGACATTTACTGGGCCCGCACGCAAGTATCGCAGCGACTGCAGGAGGCCGAAAGCCAGATTCCGGCCGGCACGGGCCGCCCCGAGCTGGCCCCGCTCAGCACCGGCCTGGGCGAGGTGTACCAGTACCTGGTGCGCGCCAAGCCGGGCTTTGAGAAGAAATACAATGCCACCGAGCTGCGCACCATTCAGGACTGGATAGTGCGCCGGCAGCTGCTGGGCACCCCCGGCGTGGCCGACGTGAGTTCGTTCGGCGGACTGCTCAAGCAGTACGAGGTGGCCCTCGACCCGGAGCGGCTGCGCTCGCTGGGCGTGACCGTGAACGAGGTATACCAGGCCGTGGCCGCCAACAACCAGAACGCGGGCGGGGCCTACCTCGACCAGAACCCCACTGCCGCCTTCATCCGCACCGAGGGCCTGGCCACCTCGCCCGCCGACATCGGCAACATCGTCATCCGCAGCACGAGCACCGGCCTGCCCGTGCTGGTGCGCGACGTGGCCGAAGTGCGCTACGGCGCGGCCGTGCGCTACGGGGCCATGACCCTCAACGACCAAGGCGAAGTGACCGGCGGCCTGGTGCTCATGCTCAAGGGGGCCAACGCCGCCGAAGTCATCAAGGACGTGCAGAAGCGCATGGCCACCATCCGCAAAACCCTGCCCGAAGGCGTGAGTGTGGAGCCTTTCCTCGACCGCTCCAACCTGGTGGACCGGGCCATTCACACGGTGAGCAAGAACCTGCTGGAAGGGGCGCTGATTGTGGTGTTTGTGCTGGTGCTGTTTCTGGGCAACTGGCGCGCCGGGCTGGTGGTGGCCTCCGTCATTCCGCTGGCCATGCTGTTTGCCGTGAGCATGATGCGCCTGTTTGGCGTGTCGGGCAACCTGATGAGCCTTGGGGCCATTGACTTCGGGCTAATTGTGGATGGGGCCGTCATCATCGTCGAGGCCATCATTCACCGCCTGCACGGTGGGCAGCTGGTGGTGCCGGGCAACCGCCTGAGCACCGGGCAGATGAATGAGGAAACCTACCACGCGGCCAGCAAAATCCGCTCCTCGGCCGCGTTCGGCGAAATCATCATTCTCATCGTGTACCTGCCGCTGCTAGCCCTGGCCGGCATCGAGGGCAAGATGTTCCGGCCCATGGCCGAAACCGTGGCCTTCGCCATTCTCGGGGCATTTATCCTGTCCCTGACCTACGTGCCGATGATGTCGGCGCTGGCCCTGAGCCGGTCGACTACAACCAAACCGACTATCTCCGACCGGATGATGGCCTTTTACACCCGCCTCTACCACCCGCTGCTTAAAGGGGCCTTGCGGCACCAGGCCGTGGTGCTGCTCACGGCAGTGGGCCTACTGGTGGGAAGCTTTTTCCTGGTTCGCACCCTAGGGGGCGAGTTCATTCCGACGCTAACCGAAGGTGATTTCGCGGTGGAGATGCGCGTGCTCACTGGCTCCTCGCTGAGCTACACCATTGAGCAGGCCCAAAAGGCCGGGGGCATCCTCAAAAAGCAGTTTCCCGAAGTCAAGGAAGTAGTCGCCAAAATCGGGGCCGGCGAGATTCCCACCGACCCCATGCCGGTGGAGGCGGCCGACGTGATGGTGATTCTTAAGGACCAGAAGGAATGGACTTCCGCCCATAACCGCGAAGAGCTGGCCGATAAGATGGCCGACGCCCTAAGCGTTATGCCCGGCGTCACGTTTGGGTTTCAGCAGCCCATCCAGATGCGCTTCAACGAGCTGATTTCGGGGGCCAAGCAGGACGTGGTGCTCAAGATTTACGGGGAGGACCTGCAGCAGCTGGCCGACTACGCCCAGCAGGCCGGCCGGCTCGTGCGCCAGGTGAAGGGGGCCGAAGACGTGTACGTGGAGCAGGTCACTGGCCTGCCCCAAATCGTGGTGGCGCTGGACCGCAACCGCCTCGCCCAGTTTGGCCTGAACGTGGCCGACGTGAACCGCACCGTGCAAACGGCCTTCGCCGGCGAAACCGCCGGCCAGGTGTTCGAGCAGGAGCGGCGCTTCGATTTGGTGCTGCGCCTGCGCCAGGATTTGCGCAAGGACATCAACAGCGTGCGCCGCCTGTTCATCGCCGCTCCCAACGGCCGGCAGGTGCCCCTGGAGCAGGTGGCCAGCGTGGAGCTGCGCGAAGGGCCCAACCAGATTCAGCGCGACGACGCCAAGCGCCGCATCAGCGTGGCCTTCAATGTGCGCGGCCGTGACGTGGAAACGGTGGTCGAAGAGCTGCAGGGCAAGATTGACCGCCAGCTCAAGTTTGCCCCCGGCTACTACACCACCTACGGCGGCCAGTTCGAGAACCTACGCCAGGCCACCGACCGCTTGAGTGTGGCCGTGCCGGTGGCGCTGGTGCTCATCTTCGTGCTGCTGTTCTTCACCTTCCGCTCCTTCAAGCAGTCGGTGATGATTTTTACGGCTATCCCGCTCTCGGCCATCGGCGGCATCGCGGCGCTGTGGCTGCGGGACATGCCCTTTAGTATCTCGGCCGGGGTGGGCTTCATTGCCCTGTTCGGGGTGGCCGTGCTCAATGGCATTGTGCTCATCGGCTATTTCAACCAGCTCAAGGCCGAAGGGGTGAACGACCTGATGGAGCGCATTCTGCGCGGCACCGAAGTGCGCCTGCGGCCGGTGCTGATGACGGCCACCGTGGCCTCGCTCGGCTTCCTGCCCATGGCCCTGGCCCAGTCTGCCGGGGCCGAAGTGCAACGCCCGCTGGCCACCGTGGTCATCGGCGGGCTGGTGTCGGCTACGCTGCTCACGCTGCTGGTGCTGCCCGTGCTCTACGCCCTTTCCGAGCGCGTGAAGGCCGGTGGCGCGAATGGGGAACCGCAACCAGAAGTTACTTCCGCTATCCCCGCGAAAAGCCTGCCCGTGGCCCCGGGGCTGCTTTTGCTGCTGCTCGGCCTGCCGCTGCTGGGTTGGGCGCAGGGGCCGCTGACTGCCGCGCAGGCCGTGAGCCAGGCCCTGCAAACCAACGGCACGGTGCTGGCCGGCACCCGGGCGCTGGAAGCCCAGCAGGCCATCCGCCGCACGGCCTACGACTTCGGCCGCACCACGCTTACCGGCAGCTACGGGCAATACAACTCCCAAAACCGCGACAACCAGTTCACCCTCACCCAGTCGCTGGCCCTGCCCGGCGTGTACCGCAGTGCCGCTGCGCTGGCCGACACCCGCATTGCCGGCCAGCAGGCGCAGCTGGCGCAGGTGCAGGCCGAACTGCGCCGGCAGGTGCGCCTGAGCTACGAGCAGGCCGTGCACGCCCGGCACCGCCTGCGGGTGCTGCGGGGGCAGGACAGCCTATACTCGGAGTTTCTGCGCTCGGCCAACCTGCGCTTCAAGACCGGCGAGGCGGCCCGGCTCGAACCCGCCACGGCGCTGGTGCAGCAGGGCGAAATCCGCACCCAGCTGCGGGCGGCCCGCACCGACTTCCGGGTGGCGCAGCGCCAGCTGCAGGCGCTGCTGCAAGTGCCGGCCGCCGTGGCCCTAGCCGATAGCGTGCTCCAACCGCTCGCGCTGCTGGGGGCCGCCCAGCTGGCCGATACCACGGCCCCGGCGCTGGCTGACACGCTGCTCCAGCGCACCAACCCGCAGGCGCGGGTGCTGGCCCAGCAGGTAGCCGAGCGACGGGCGGAAACCCGCGTGGCACAGGCGGCCGGGCTGCCCGAGTTCACCGTGGGCTACTTCAACCAGAGCATTATCGGTTACCAGCGCCTCGACGCGGCCGGCACCGAGCGCTACTTCGGCGGGGGCTCCCGCTTCCAGGGCGTACAGGCCGGGGTGGCCGTGCCGCTGTGGCGGCGGCCCCAGAAAGCGCGGGTGCAGGCCGCCCGCCTGCAGGAGCAGGTGGCGCAGGCCGGCTTCGACCGCTACCGGGCCGAACTGGCCGGCCAGCTCGATGAGCTGCTGCTGCGACGCACCGAGCAGCAGCAGCGCCTAGCCTACTTCGAAAGTACGGCCCTGCCGCAGGCCACGGTCATCACCCGCCTGTCGACGATTGCCTACAAGGCCGGCGAAACCGGCTACTCCGAATACCTGCTCAACCTGGAGCGCGCCCGCCGCCTGCGCCTCGATTACCTCGACGCGCTGCTGCAGCACAACCAGACCATTATCGAGCTGGAATACCTCCTGGGCAGCCAGTAGCCTGGCCCGCGCCGCGCTACGCCTTCTCCCTTCAACCTCAGAATCATCATGCGATACCTAGCCCTCCCCCTGGTGCTGCTCGGCCTGCTAAGCGGCTGCGGCTCCAAGGAAGCCCCCACGGAAAAAGAAGAAACGGCCGCCGCCCCCGGCGGGGAAGCGGCCGAGAAAGGCCCCGCCGACCGCGTCACGCTCACCGCTGCCGAGCAGCAAGTGGGCGGCGTGCGCCTGGGCGCCCTCACCGAGCGCCCCATGAGCGGGGGGCTGAAAGTGAACGGCGTGCTCGACGTGCCGCCCGAAAACCTGGTATCGGTCAGCGCCCCGCTCGGCGGCTTCGTGGACCGGACCGACCTGCTGCAGGGCTCGCGGGTGCGCGCCGGCCAGGTGCTGGCCGTCATCCGCAACCCCGACTTCGTGCAGCTGCAGCAGGACTACCAGGAAACCCGCAGCCAGCTTAAGTTCGCTAAAGCTGAGTACGAGCGCCAGGGCGAGCTGTACCGGCAGGAGGTAGCGCCCCAAAAGAACTTTCAGCGTGCCCAGGCCGAGTACGAGGGCCTGCAAGTAAAAACCAATGCCCAGGCCGCCCGCCTGCGCCTGGCCGGCCTGCCCATCGGCGGGAACATCGTGAGCACGGCCATCCTGCGGGCCCCCAAAGGAGGCTTCGTGAAGGCCGTGAACGTGAGCATCGGCCAGAGCGTGACGCCCACCGACGTGCTGTTTGAAATCGTCAACCCCGAGCACCTGCACGTCGAGCTGACCGTGTTTGAAAAGGACATTCCGCAGGTGAAGGAAAATCAGCTGGTGCGCTTTTCCCTGGGCAACGACTCGCTGAGCCGGGAGCGCACGGCCCACGTGTACCTCATCAGCAAAACCATCAGCGACGAGCGCACGGTGCGGGTGCACGCCCACCTGGACCGGGAAGACGAACAGTTGCTGCCGGGCACCTTCGTGCGGGCCGTCATCGAAACTAACCGCGTGACCGTGCCCACCCTGCCGGAAAAAGCGGTGGTGCAGTACGGGGCCCAGTCCTACGTGTTTGTGGCCACCGATTCGGGCCCGGCCGCCGGCCGGGCCACCTACCGCCTCGTGCCCGTGACGCGCGGCGTGAGCGAAGACGGCTACACCGAGTTTCACCTGCCGGCCACCGAGCAGGGCAAACCGCTGCGCTTTGTCGTAGAGGGGGCTTATGCCTTGCTCGGCAAGCTCAAAAACGCCGAGGAGGAAGAGTAACCCCTGACAACCTGCCCCATGCTGGAATTATTCACCGGAGCCTTGCTGCTGAGCCTGCTGCACGCCACCATCCCCAACCACTGGGCCCCGGTGCTGGCGGTGGCCCGCGCCGAAAAGTGGCCCCTGCGGCGGGCCGTGGGCGTGACGGCGGTGGCCGGGCTGGCCCATGTGCTGAGCACGGTGGGCATCGGGCTGGCGCTGGGCCTGCTGGGCTGGCAGCTCTCCGGGCGGTTTGCGCGGGCCGCGGGGTGGGTGGGGCCCGGGCTGCTCATCGGCATCGGGGTGCTCTACGCTTTTTCGGGACGGGGGCACACGCATCCGGACCCCTCCCCCGTGCAGCTGCGCCGGTCCCGCCGCCGGGTGGTGCTGGGGCTGGCGGCCACCATGTTCCTGGCACCCTGCCTGGAGATTCAAACCTTTTTTCTGGCCGCTGGCACCCACGGCCCGGCGGCGCTGGCCGGGCTGATGGGCGTGTACCTGCTCGCCTCGGTGTCGGCCATGTGCGCGCTGGTGGCGCTGGCGCACCGGGGCCTCGGCCGGCTCCGGCTCGACGGCCTGGCCCGGTACGAGCGGCGGCTAACCGGCGCGGTGCTGGTGCTGGTGGGCGTGGCCGGTTTTTTCGTGGACTGGTAGCGCCAGCTGCGCCCGGTTCTTTTTCTATTCTGAACACTCATTCTTGACTCCATGCCTGACCCTTCATCCAATAACCTCGACGAGGAGCTGAACACCGCCAAGCAGGTGCAGCCCGAAAACGCAGGCGCGCTCACCCGGGCGCAGCTCACGCCCGACGCGGCGGCCGCTCCCCAGGGCCACGACGTACCCGGCCACGACCACGCCCCGGCCGAAGCGCCCCACGACCACGCCGGCCATCAGCACGACCCCGGCGAACTGAGCCTGGGAGACGCGGAAGATGACGACCACGCGGGCCACGACCACGACGGGCACGACCACGGCCCGGCCGGCGACAACCCCTACCTGGTGCCGGGCATCAGCTTCGCGCTGCTGCTAGCCGGCATCGCGCTAGACTACTATAAAGTCGGCTTTTTTGCTGGTTATGTGCGCCTGGTTTGGTACGGGCTGGCCTTCGTGCTGGTGGGCTGGAAGGTGGTGAAAGCCGCCGTGCTCAGCATTCCCAGCGGCAACATCTTCAACGAGTTTCTGCTCATGAGTCTGGCCACGCTCGGGGCCTTTGCTATTGGCGAGTACCCGGAAGGGGTGGCCGTGATGCTGTTTTACACTGTGGGCGAGCTGTTTCAGGACGCGGCCGTGAACCGGGCCAAGCGCAGCATCAAGGCCCTGCTCGAAATTCAGGCCACCGAAGTGACCGTGGTGCGCGGCGGCCAGTCGCTGGTGCTCGACCCCAAAGCGGTGCAGGTAGGCGACGTGATGGAAGTAAAGCCCGGCGAGAAAGTAGCCCTCGATGGCACCCTCAACGGTAAGGAGGCCAGCTTTAACACGGCCGCCCTTACCGGCGAGTCGGCCCCGCAAACCAAGCAGCCGGGCGAGGCCGTACTGGCCGGCATGATTAACCTGGAATCCCTGATTCAGGTGACCGTGACGGCCGCTTTTAAAGACACCAAGCTCTCGAAAATCCTGGCCATGGTGCAGGACGCGGTGGGCCGCAAAGCCAAAACGCAGCAGTTCATCACCAAGTTTGCCAAAATCTATACCCCCATCGTGGTGGGGCTGGCCGTGCTGCTGATTGTGGTGCCCTACTTCGTGGTGAGCGACTACGTGTTCCGCGACTGGCTTTACCGGGCGCTGGTGTTTCTGGTCATTTCCTGCCCCTGCGCGCTGGTCATCAGCATTCCGCTGGGCTACTTCGGCGGCATCGGCGCGGCTTCGAAAGCGGGCATCCTGTTTAAGGGCTCCAACTTCCTGGACGTGCTGCGCGAAATTGATACCGTGGTAATGGACAAGACCGGCACGCTCACGCAGGGCGTATTTGCCGTGCAGCAGGTGCAGCCGGCAGCCGGCATTACCCCCGAGCAGCTGCTGCGCCTGGTGGGGGCGCTGGAAACCAAATCGACGCACCCCATTGCCAAGGCGGTGGTGGCCCACGTCGGGGCGGCCGCGGCGGGCGTGCCCGTCGATAACGTGGAGGAAATTGCCGGCCACGGCCTGCGCGGCAAGGTGGACGGCCGCGACGTACTGGCTGGCAACACCAAGCTGCTGACCAAGTTCAGCGTAGCCTACCCGCCCGAAGTCGACCAGGTGGTGGACAGCATCGTGGTGGCGGCCGTGGACGGAAAATATGCCGGCTACCTGACCGTGGCTGACGCCCCGAAAGAGGACGCGGCCCGCGCCGTGCAGGAGCTGAAAGCCGACGGCATCAGCAAGCTGGTCATGCTCTCCGGCGACAAGGACAGCATCGTGCAGCGCGTAGCCAAAGAGTTAGGAATCACCGAAGCCCACGGCGGGCTGCTGCCCGAAGACAAGGCCAAATACGTGCAGCAGTACCTCACCGAGGGCCGCAAGCTGGCCTTCGTGGGCGACGGGGTGAACGATGCCCCGGTGGTGGCCCTGGCCGACGTGGGCATTGCCATGGGCGGGCTGGGCTCCGATGCCACCATCGAAACGGCCGACGTGGTGATTCAAACCGACCACCCGAGCAAGATTGCCACGGCCCGCCGCATTGCCCGCGCCACCCATAGCGTGGTGTGGCAGAATATCTGGCTGGCCTTTATTGTGAAAGTCATCGTGCTGGCGCTGGGGGCCGGCGGCGTGGCCACCATGTGGGAAGCGGTGTTTGCCGACGTGGGCGTGGCCCTGCTGGCCATTCTCAACGCCGTGCGGATTCAACGGATGGACTTCACCAGCAAAGCCGCACCCGCCAAAACGTAAGCCCATTAGACATCACCCGAAGCACGAAACATGAAGGTTTCATTCTTGATTCTGGTCTGGCTACTGGCAGGAAGCGGGCTCATCAGCAGCTGCAGCTCTCGGCACGATACAGATGAGCACGAACTGGAAGTGCACGCCGGAACTAAGCCGAAGCCGGCTCCCGTGGCCGCGCCCCCGGCCCTGGGCGATACCCTGCAGTTGCTCGCGCAGCAGCTCGATACGGTGCACCGCCTCGGGTGCTGGGACGACGACTTTGCCCGCCTGATGAGCGTGTACCACCACGGGGCCCAGCGGCTGGCGGCGGTAGAACTATCGCACGGCAAAGACTCAACCCTGCGCGCCCTGGCCCAGCACGTGCTCAAGGGCCATGAGCGCGACAACCACGTGCTCACGCTGGCCCTCACCCGGCAGCCGCCGGCGGGCCAGGAATACCGGCTTGGCAACGCCCAAGACCCGTTTGTGCGCCGCATCACAGCCGCGCTGGCTCCCCTGCGCCAGCCGCCGTCCCTGCCTGGCACCCTTGATGCTGATTTTGCCACGATTATGCAGGTGCATCACCAAACGGGGGTGGCCCTGGCCCAAACCGAGCTGGCCTATGGCAAGGACGCGGAAGTAAGAAACGCCGCCCGCCAGATTGTGCGTGACGAGCAGGCCGAAATCAAGCAGTACCAGCGCTGGCTCAAGGCTCACGCGGCAAACTCCTCCCACTAACATTTACATCCGCTTCATCCATGCTGCTTACTATTCCCGCCGCCGTCACGCCGCCCTGGTCCACCATGCTGGGCTTTTCGCTGCTGCCGGCCGTGGTCATGATTGCCGGCGCGGCCCTGGCCGTGTGGCGGGCCCCCGGCCCGAAGCTGCGCAGCGCCATTCTGCACTTCGCGGCGGGCGTCATCTTCTCGGTCGTGGCCGTCGAGCTGCTGCCCGACATTGTGCAGCACCATGCGCCCTACGAAGTGGCGCTGGGCTTTGGGCTGGGCGTGGCCACCATGCTGGGACTGCGCTACTTCACCCAGCGCCTCGAAAAGAAAGAGGAGCCTGGGGAAGTAGGCGATGCGCCGGCCGGAAGCGCCGGCGTAACCGCCCCACCCACCGCGGCCTCCCTTCCCTGGGGCCTGCTGGTGGCCATTGGCATTGATATTCTCATTGACGGGCTGCTGCTGGGCATCGGCTTTGCGGCGGGCGCGAAGGAAGGCACCCTGCTGGCCATTGCCCTCACCATCGAGCTGCTGTCGCTGGGCCTGGCCACGGCCATTGAGTTGCGGCAGGATGGCCACGGCAAGGGCCGGGCCGTCGCGATTGTGGCCGGCACTTCGCTCATGCTATTGGTCGGGGCGGGCATTGGCACCACAGTGCTGCGCGGGGCCACCGGCAACTTGTTGGAAATCGTGCTTTCCTTTGGCCTGGCCGCGTTGCTGTTTCTGGTCACCGAGGAGTTGCTGACCGAAGCGCACGAGGAAACCGAAACGCCGCTGCTCACGCTGGCCTTTTTTGTGGGCTTCCTCCTGTTTTTAATTCTGGGCATGGTCGCCTGACCTCGCCCTATTCAACTACGCTACGCATGCACACCGCCAAAATTGACCTGACCCTGGAGCCCAACGGCCGCCACCTAGCTTTCTCAAAGGAGCTGCTGGAAGTTGCCCACGTCTTTCGCCGCGTCGGAGGCGAGGCCTCCACCTGGCAGCGGGTGGCCGTCAACGCCCGCTCGCCCTTCCTTGATACCGACACTTTTGCGCCCGGCACCCTGCTGGAATACTACGTGCAGCACGAAACTCAGCAGGGCGAGCCCGAAGCCCGCAGCCACGTAGTCAGCACTACTGTGGCCTGATTAACAAATGGGCTTTGTGCTCATTCCACCTTTGGCTAGCCGAATTTGGTTACGGCCCCCACCAACTGGTAGCCGCCGCTTTCCAACGCGGCATGAATGGCGTTGAGGTCGGGGCCGTTGACGTGGGCCGTGGCCACTTCGGCTTCGCCCACGGCCACGCGGTCCACTACCAGGCCCAGGCCCACCAGCCGCTCGCGCACCCACCCGATGCAGTCCGGCCCGCACATATTGTCGATGGTGAGCACGTAGCGCAGGAGCTGCGTCATGCCGGCAGTATCGTCTTCGGGATAGGCCATAACCAAGTAGCTCGAAAGCCGAATTATACGGGACGCCGCCCAAATGCAACGGAATGGCCGGGGGCCGTGTTGGCCCCGCATGTGCCACCATCATAAGCCCGCCCTGAAACTTCAACGCTTCGGCATCTACCTGGCTCTGGGGTTGCTGGTGTTGCTGAGCCAGTACTACACAACGTAAGCAAACCTGCCCGCCCATCTAATGCGCAGGGCGAGGCGCGAACGCCGGGGCGGGTGGCACCACCACTTCCTGAATAACCGAAAAGGTGTAGGTCGTTACTTTTTTCCCGGGATGCACGAACGGGGCCGCCGGGGCCGACACCGGCACCTGGGGCCGGGTCACTTCGCGGTAAAGCTGTACGAATCGAAAAATGACGTATAGCCCGGCGGCTACCAAGGTCAGCAGGGCCGTGTAAACGGCAATGTTAATTGTACTCATGTTAGGTGTTCAGAAAGTCGGGCGTCAGACCCGGGGGTTGAAGTGAGTAACCAGATTTGCGCGAGGCGGCGTTAATTCGCCCCGACGAGACTAAGTAGCCCCCCTGCCACATCGTCGGCAGTCCAAATGGGGGTGAATGGCAAACTTTTTTTTGAATCCGGGAAATGTTGGGGTTGCCCAGCTCGGACACTCGCAAAGGTGAGCGAAGCCAGCGAGCGGTTTATCTGATGCTGCCAGAAAGTCAACCCAATACAAGTCAATGCTTTGCCAGAAATGCACGCTCATTTACAGCCCGCTTATGGGGGCTGCAAGCGTGATTTAGCCGGGGGAGCAGATACAACTCCATCACGGGACGGCGGGGCGGTAGCCCGTTGGAAGGTCGGAGCAAAAATTCGGAGCAGGTTCATCGCTGCAAACCTGCGACCGCCGGGTAGCGATTCATAGGACACAAAATGTGTTTTCGTTACTTGCAATTGGTATTAACGCGAAACGCCTTTGTCACTCCTCGACACCTCCCAGATTGCCTGCGAATACTGCCGGCGAAAGTTTGTCCCCAAGAAGCGGTGGGTGCAGAAATACTGCGGCAGCCCCTGCCGGGTAGCGGCCTGCAACCAGCGGGCCGGGCGGGCCCACCCGCTCGAAAGTCAGTCGGCAATCAAAGCCCGTCGGCGCAAGGAGCGCGGGCGCACGCCCACCGCCGTGGCCACCGCCCAGGCCTCTCCGGCAACGGAAGAAATCCTGGCCGCCATCGGGCAGCTTGCCGAGCGCATGACGGCCATGGAACAGCTGCAGCAGCAGCTACTGACCTTGCTCCTGCCGCCCGCCACGTAAGCACCCGCCTTGCCGCACACAAAAAAGCCGCCCCGGTTATGGAGCGGCTGAAAACGGCCAAGTCCGTTGCACCAGCATTGCCGGCTTACAAGCGGGGGCCGGGCCGTGGCTTTTGCGGTACAGGCTGCGTCTGGGCGGGCTGCTCCAATTGCCGCACGGCCTGGCGCAGCTGCTGCACGGCGGGGTTATCCTTCAACGTATCGAGCTTATCGACCACGGCCAGCACCTTCTCCACGTTCTCCCGGTTCAGGCCTTCCAGCGCCGGTTTGGTCAGCAAATGCCGGCTGACTTCCTGCAAGCGAGCCGCGTTCAGCGTGGCGGCGCTCTCGCGCAGTTCCCGGGCCACCAGGCCCGCAGCTTCGATAAACGATTGCCGGGCCTGGTCGTGGGCGGGAGAATCACTGGGCACCAACTCAGGGCCGGGCCGGCGCTGCTGCTCCTGCGCTATGGCCAGCTGCCGGCGCTCCGTGGCATCCGGCCCCGGCTCAATGACCGTCGTTCTGGGATTTTGCTGCAACGCATCCAGCGCGTCGCTGATGGCTGGCAGTTGCGGCGAATCCAGCCGGTAGCGTAGCGTTAGCTCCGTGGCAATTTCGCGGGCCGCAGTCGGTTCAATCTTGAGGGCGTGGTCAATGGTAAGCCCGACTTTTTCGAGGTTTTCGCGCAGGGTGGGCAGCAGCGCCACGGCATCGCGGCTTTCCCGCAACTCGACCACGAGCAACCGCTCGCCCTGGCGGCGGGCCTGGGCCTGCGCCTCGTGCAACTGCGCAATTTTGCCCTGGCCTTCGATGGGTGGGTTGTCCCAGTGCTGCTGGCCGAAGCCGTACTGGTCCTCGTCGACACCACCCAGCTCGCGCTGCACCACCCGCTGCAGCTGGTCCTGTTTCAGGTCCTGGTTCCAGTCCTTGCCCTGGCTCTTCACAAGCTCCACCCGATGCTCAAAAGCCAATGCCTGGCTGGCTGCCTGATTGAAAGCCCCCAGCGCTTCGCGGCTCATCGGCACGTGAAACTGGTAGGTGTGGGCTCCCAGCTTGTTGGAGTGAATCAGCTCGTCGCGCAGGGTCTGACTGCTGCCCGGATTGCCCGGCTCCCCGTTTTCCTGGGCGTACTGCCGGGTAGCCTGGTCGTTGTAGCTTTTAAGGTGCTGACTCAGCGCCTGCACGCCGGCCGGGTGGGCGGCCGTGATTTCGACGGTCAGCCGGTGCTCGTGCTCGCGAACCACTTTCATGGGGTTTTGCTCGTTGGCCAGCCCTGCCAGCAGCCGGGTATCGAAGTGGTGGCCCTGCGTATCGTTGTCGAAGGCAGCGCGGATGGCCGGAATATGCTCCTCGCTGAGCAGCCGCCTCAACTCGAAAATCTTGTTCTGGGTGAGCGTGCCGGCCGTCGAGGCATACAGGGCGCTCTCGCCGGGGTGCAGCTGCGCGTAGGACAGCGTATCGATAGCCGACTCGCTGACCACCAGCACCGCCGCCGGCCGGCCCTCGGGCAGCTTGCTCAGCCACAGCGAGCGGGTAAACTGGCTTTCGGGCGCCTGGCCCTTGAAGCCTTCGCCCTTCAGCTCCAGCCCCACTACCCGTCCCTCGTGGTAAGCCGGGAAAGCCGTATTAACGTAGGTTTTGGGCGGCAAGCCCTCCTTCTGAACAGTGTGGAGTTGATTGAGGATGCGGCCGGTAAACTGCGGGTTATCTATCGTGCTTTTGGTAATACCGCGCCCTTCCAGGTAGGCCGTGTTTTCGAGCGGCCGGCAGTGCTGGGTGTAGATGCTGTGGAACTTCTCGCCGGGCGCGGTTTCCACAATGGGCGGCAGGTCGAGCCGGGGCCGCTGCTCCTCGGGCAAGTTGAGGTAAGCCCGGAAGTGGTCGTTGACCGACTGCCAGAGGTTGCGGCCCGGCAGCGGACCAATGCCGGCGATGCGGTCGGAGCTGACGCGGTTCTTCATCCAGTCGATGACGCTGCCCTTGTCGCGGTCGTCCTGGGCGTTGAAATACATCCAGTCGCCGCCCCGGCCTTTGAATACTACCAGCGTGTCATCGCCCTCGAAGACGTGCCACTTGCCCTTGCCGAGGTGTTCGCCTTTTCGGAGGTTGTAGCCGAAGTGGCTCAGCAGCTCGGGCAGCTCAACCTGCTCTTTAATCTTCTGGAAGGTGAGTTCGTGTTCCATTATAAAGCGGATGATTTCGAAGAATGGAAGGCAGAAAAAAGAAGCCCGGAAGTGGGCTTCCGGGCTTGTGGGATGAGAAAAGGAGGGATTGGTATAGGCCAGCTTAGTGGCGGGGGCCCCGAGTTTTTACCTGGGGCGCTTCGGCTTTCACGGGGGCCGGGACCACAGTCGTAGTGGTGGCCTTCACCGCCTGCTCGGCCCGCGGGGCCTGGCGCTGGCTCAGTTCGTGAGCGGCCGGTTTCACCTCGATGCAGGCCTTGGCGGCATTCACCTGCACGGTGCCGTCGAACTTCTGCCCGCCGTTGCCGCTGGCCATATTGGTTAGGGCTACCACCTTGCCCTCGCGCAGGTCGTGACTTTGCTCCGGGGTCAGCTTGACGCCAGCCACGGTGTCGTGCAGCGTCACCTTGCTTTCGGGCAGCACCACCACCTTGTTCATGGCCTTATCCACGGCCACGTAGCCGTTGAACTCGCGGCCCTGCTCGTCCTTGAGGCCGCGCATCAGGCCAGCGTTGCCCTCGGTTTCCAGCCGCTGGCGCTGCTCGGGGGTGAAGGGCTGACCGCCAATCTCGTTGGGGATAACCAGCTTCTCCTGGGGCAATTCCATTTTGAGGGTGGCCGTGCCATCAGCCTCGCGGTGCAGCACCATCTTGCCCTCGAACTTCACGGGTTCCTGCCCCTCCTTGCCCGCTACCTGCATGGGCAAAAGGTCGGTTTTTTCACCGCTGAGCAGCTTTTGCAGCTGCCCGCTGCCCGTTAATTCGGCTAGGTTCAACCCGAGGGAGGCCAGCACCTTTTGCGGTACCTCATTGGCTTGGAACAGGGCCGCCGGCGGGACCTGCATCGCGACGGCCTGGCGGGCAGCTTCCCCCACGGCGGGGCCAGTCGCCACGCTGGGAGCCTTGGCATCCGGGGCCGTCGGGCCGGGCGAAAGCGCCGGCTGGGCCGTGCCGGCGTGGCGGGTCAGGCGGGCCTGCAAATCCTGACGGGTTTTCTCGTAGTCGACTTCCAGACTTTGCCGGGTCTTGGGGCCGCCGTTCAGGTGGGCGTAGAAGTTTTTCAGAAACGCCGAGGCGGGGTTGCCGCTGGTGTCGATGTCAAAAATGCTCTTGCCGTCGCGGATGACTTGCTCGGTGGTTTTGCCCTGCTGCTGGGCCAGCTGCTGCACCCGCTGCTCAGCGGCG
Organism: uncultured Hymenobacter sp.; assembly: GCA_913776615.1. Lineage (GTDB taxonomy): Bacteria > Bacteroidota > Bacteroidia > Cytophagales > Hymenobacteraceae > Hymenobacter. The sequence continues at coordinate 63,434 of CAJYPK010000061.1, read as the reverse complement.
GCCTGCTGCACCTGTTCCGGGGCCGTGAGGGCCTGCTTGGGCACGGCCGAAAGCTGGGCACTGAGCGCATCCCACTGCTTCACACCGAAGGCCTCGCGCACCTGCTTGCTGCGCTGGGGCTCGTAGTCGTCATCGTAGCCCACTTCCTGCCGCCGGGCGGCGGCCTGCTCCGGCTTTTCTACCACGGCTACCCCGCTTCCCACTTGCCGAAAGCCTTGCAGGGCCGCTTCGAGCTGGCCCAGCTTGTGCGACTCCGGGTCGTAGCTCACCGCGAAACCGCCGCTGAGCTTGCCCGCCGGGTCGCGCTCCAACTGCAAAGCGCCCACCGCTACGCCGGCTTCCTTAAGCTGGTCGAGGTAGGCCCGCATTTCCAGCAGCGGGGCCACTTCGCCGCCCTGCTGCTGCCAGGCAATGCGCAATTCTCCGACCGGCTCCGCGCCGGCCGCGGCATCCGGGGCTGGTGCGGGGGGCACGGGCCGCTGCTCGCTGCCTGGCCCCTCCCCTACTTCCGCCCGGGCCTCATCGCGCAGGGCATCCGCGTAAGTGGCGCGGCTCTCGTCGGGGCCTTGCTGCGCACGGTTGGCCACTACCTCCAGTTCCGCTTCCGCCTCAGTGCGAACAGCGCCCGTAGTGGTGGCCACCTCGCCGGCCAGCTCCTCGGCCCGCGTGGTCAGTTCGGCTTGCTGGGTGGCTTGTGGAGTTACCTGGCCAAATACCTGCAGCCGCTGCTCGGGCTCGGTGGCACTGTAGCCCACGCGGCCCTGCTCACTGATTTTCCAATTCTCCCCCACCTTTTCCAGCAGCGTGGGCTTTTCTACCGTGAGAAACTTATCCTCCCGGCCGGGGAGCCGGTTGGTGGTAAAAGCTCGCATCAGGGCGTGGTCAAAGGCATTCAGCAGCCGGCCATCCGCGCCGGGGGCCGGCAGCAGGGCCGCCTGGCTGGGGTTGGCGGGATTAATCTGAATCTCATAGAGGGAGTGACCGGCGGGCTCGCGCTGCAGGCCCTGGCCACTGAAGTTGCCGTTGGAGGTCGGCACCGCACTCATGTACCAGCGCTCCGGCGTGGGGGTATTCACTTCATCTTGCTCAGCCATAGGAGGAATGGGTAGGTGAATAAAAGCTGTCCTTCCGGCCGGCGCAGGCGCGGCCAGCCCGGAATTCGACGCTGCAAACCTACCGGCCTCCATCAGGCCCTGGCGAGAAAGTTGATGAGTGGCCGGAAATAGGCTGTGAGGTGCCAGCACACCACACGAATGGCGGAATGCCCCAGCTAAAGCTTTTCGTATTTTAGCACTTGCTTAAACACGCAAGTACTACCTTTGCGAAAACAGTTCTTATGGAAGCCAACGCCTGCATCCGGGTTTTTGCCGATGCTGATTATATCCGGCAATGCCAGGTGCGCCTGGCATTGGCCGGGCCATCCCTTGAAGCCACGGCCACTGTCCTGGCGCTGGCGGGCAACGAGGTCCGGCTCAAACTGCTGTATCTGCTGGCGGCCGAGCAACAGCTGTGCGTGTGCGACATCGCTGACGTGCTGGGCATGACGGTATCGGCCGTTTCGCAGCATCTGCGCAAGCTAAAGGACGGTGGCGTGGTCACCGCCCGCAAAGTGGGCCAAACGGTTTTTTACGCGCTTAGCGAGCAGCACCTGCCCCTGTTGCGCCCGCTGCTAACCGGCTACCCTGCTACCCCGACGCTTCAACCAGCCCCATGAACGCACCTACCTCCACCAGCAAGCCCTTGCTCGGCGCGGGGCTACTCACCGCCCTGGCTGCCTCCCTGTGCTGCATCACGCCCCTGCTGGCCCTGGTCGGCGGGCTCGGTGCTTCCGCGTCGGCCTTTTCCTGGCTCGAACCTTTCCGCCCCTATCTAATGGCGCTCACGGTGGGCGTGCTGGGCTTCGCGTGGTACCAGAAGCTCAAGCCGGCCCCGGCCACCGATGACTGCGGTTGTGCGGCAGATGCCAAGCCGGCATTCACCCAATCCCGGCTTTTTCTGGGAATGGTGACCGGGCTGGCGGTGCTGCTGCTGGCTTTTCCCTACTACGGGGCGCGCCTGTACCCGGCCTCGCCCACCGCCGCGCCGGTCCTGGCAGCAAACGGGGCCACGCCGGTGTGGCAGACGGCCACCTACCGCATCGCAGGCATGACCTGCGAGGCCTGCGCCCAGCACGTCGAGCACGCGGTGCAGCAGTTGCCGGGCGTGCAGGCCGTCACCGTGTCGTATGCGCAGGGCACCGCGCAGGTGCGTTTTGATGCGCAGAAAAGCCTAGCCACGCAGGTGGAAAAAGCCATCAACGGCACGGGCTACCAAATTATAACCCGCAACTAATTATCGGATGCCACTCCCTACGCTCAAAACCCCGCAGCTTACTTCCACGCTCACCTGCCCGGTCTGCGCGCATCAGCAAACCGAACAGATGCCCACCGATGCCTGCCAATACTTTTACGAGTGCCCGGGCTGTCTTACGGTGCTCAAACCCCTGGCCGGCGACTGCTGCGTGTATTGTTCCTACGGCACGGTGCCCTGTCCGCCCATCCAGCAGCAGGGCCCGGGCAGCTGCTGCGGCTAGCCGCCCCATTACTTCTCGGCTTTCTCCTTGATGAGGTGCCGCAGCGTGGGGTCCTGCCCGATGCGCAGCAGCTCCCGAGCGCACAATTCCTTCACTTCGGTTTTCACGCGGTTGAAGTTGGCCTTAATCATCTCCTCGGCCTCGTCCTTGCCGGTGGCCGGGTTAATGAAGCTGGTGATGTCGGGGATGGGTTGGTAAGCTTGGGCTTCGGCAGTTACTGCCTTTACGTCCACCTTAATGCGGGCGTGAAACACCTTCTGGTCGATTTCTTCGCCGAAGTTGTCGGCCACCGCGCCCACGAAGTTGCCCTGCGTGAGGTTAGCAATGGTGCTGGCTGGAATCATGCTGTCCATCTGAGTGGAGAGGCTGGTGCTGGTTTCTCGCATGTTGATGCTCAGGCTCTGGCGCTGCTGCAGAATCTTACCAAACCGCTCGCTCAGCCACTTGCCGCTGTTGCCCGATACCTGTCCGCTGAACACGTTGCCCACGGTGTTCTTGATGACCTCGGCCTCCTTCTGGCCGTAGTCGCGTTCCAGCTGCGAGAAGTCCTGAAAGCCCAGGCAGGTGCTCACCTTGTTGCTCCGCGCCGTAGCAATAAGGTTATCCAGCCCCTTGAAGTAGATGGTGGGCAGCTCGTCGATGATGATGGACGATTTGCGCTTGCCCTTCTGGTTCACCAGCTTCACTAGCCGCGCATTGTAGAGACCAAGCGCCGCTCCGTAGATGGCTTGGCGCTCGGGGTTGTTGCCCACGCACAATACCTTGGGCTCCTCGTTGCTGTTGATATCGAGCGTAAAATCGTTGCCCGACATCACCCAGTAGAGCTGCGGCGACGCCAGCCGGCCCAGCGGAATACGTGCCGAAGCAATCTGGCCTTCCAGCTGCTCGATGGCATCTTTCTGAAACGCCGACACGAACGGCTTCACCAGGTTCTCAATTTCCGGGTACGAGGCCAGCACCGGAAAAATCTCCTCGTAGTCGCGGCTCAGAAACTCGATGACGTGGGGAAAGGTGCAGTATTTACCCTTTTCGAATAGCTTTAAAAACCAGATGATGGCCGCCACAAAGTTGATGGGTGATTCCACGAAAAAGTCGCCCTGCTTCTGAATCCAGCTCTTGTTGAGGTTGAGCATGATGGTCGAGGCGCTTTCGTAGGCATCCACGATGTCGGTCATCAGCTCAGGCAGCAGCGGGTTACAGCGGTGACTCTTGCGCGGGTTGTCGAAGTTGATGACGTAAAAGCCCACCGGCTTATCAAACTTGTCCTGGTGGCGTAGCAGCGTGTTGTAGCAGATGCGGCTCAAGTCGTCAAACTTGTAGTCGTAGATGTACATGCAGAAGCCCTTGGCCAGGTGTTGCCGGATGAACTCGTTAATGATGGCAAAGCTCTTGCCCGAGCCTGGCGTGCCGAGCACCATCGTGGCCCGGAACGGATTGACCACGTTCAACCAGCCGTGGTGCTGCTTGCCGCGCAGCTGGTACTCCGTGCGCAGGTTCACCGAATACTCGTTTTCCATCAGCCGCTCCTCCTGGGGGAAGCTCTCATTGGCCTTGTTGAAGATGTCCTTCATCAGGTCGTTGTTGAACAGCCGGCTCAGCCAGGCCCCTGCGCTCAGCAGCAGCAGAAAGCCCGCCGACAGCAGCCCGGTATAAAGCGCCGTCGTCAGTCCGGCCCCTAGCGTGAAGCCGCGCACCACGTCTGAGCCATAAATCAGCGCCAGCCCAATGGCGGCGTAGCCGGCCACCGAGGCGCCTTTCAGCTTTTCATTAGCCCGTCCCCGCGTGCCGAGGCAGCTCAACAGCAGGAATACCACGGCCAGCGTCTTGCTCACCCAGCTGGCCTCAAACAAGAAAGTATTCTTGGTAAAGCTTTCCAGAATATGCCCGACTACGGCCGGCGTCCAGCCCATGCCTTTGAAGTAGCCAAAGCAGTAATAGTAGATGTTGATGCCCATCAGCACAATGGCAAACAGCCGCATAAACTCCATGATTTTTCGCAGTCCTTTCTCGTCTTCCATCGCTTGAAACGCTTGGTGAATCAAGCAACTTACCCCTGTCGGCAATGCCCAACGTGGATTATTTGACGAGCGGTCCAAAGTCAGCGGTGAGGTGCACGCCGCGCACACGAATGAACCGCCCTACCCATCCGGCCGCTACCGGGCGGGCCCCTTCCGGCGGGGGCGCTTCGCCGGCTCGGGCCGACTTGGCTTCGGCAATACGGCTGGTTGGTCCGCGCCGGGCGCAGGCGCAACTTCCGGTCCTAGTACCGCCTGCAACCCGGGCGCGGCTAGAGCTTCGCGCAGCTGCGCCCCTTTGTAGCCTACCTCCTGCCCCCGGACTGCCACGCCGTTCAATTCAAAGCTCACGCCCCGCAGTACGCCGCCCTTGTCGTGGGTATAGCGAACCCCAATCAGTTCTTTTTGCAATTGCAAAGCCAGCCACTCCTCCCCTCCCCTATCGGCTTGCGCGAGTAACAACTGTAACGCCCGACTCACCTGCTCTCGCGCTGCCTCCTTCGTGGGGTCCAGCGCCCGCAGGCTGCGCCGCCGCTCGGGGATAGGGTCCATACCCAGCTCCTGGCTTATCTGCCGCGTGATGGCCGGCTGCCGGTAAAAGTTATTATCCGTCCGCAGCGCTGGCCCCCCGTCAATTGGCACCCGGTTCAAGTAGATGTGAACGTGCGCGTGCTTTTTATCTCGGTGTTCATAAACGACCACCTGGTGTCGGTCAACGGGCGCGCCAATCAACTCACAATAGCGCTTGGCAGCCGCTACTTTTTGCCCCTGGCTAACCACCTCCCCCGCCTTCCACGAAAGCACGGTATGCCACACCGGCTTCTGAATCTTTTTGCTTTGCGCCGCCACGGCCCGCATGTCCAGCGCCATCTCCCTGGGAGTGCCCGGAATCAGATTAGCCACGACCAAAAGTGGAGCCTCCCCCGGCTCCTTGCCCCGGCCCTGGCGCTGCCCCGCGCCATAAGTTAATGCCCCCTCAAAATCATTACCGGTGGTGGTCTTTGCAATCATATCAGGTACCCTCGGATGATAGCCAGCGCCTGTACCAATTGAGCCTCGTGAGAGCTGAATGATTTACCAGCCTGCGCCAGCCGAGCTATCTGATTTAGATTGGTCCCGATGCCTACCAGCTGTCGCCGCAGTTCCGGCGAGATACTTTCTTTGACCTCCACGCCCCGGCCCACATCGCGTAAATAAGCCGACACTTTCTTGTAACCGGCGGCCGTAGCTTTTGCCTGCAAGTCCTTTTTCTCATCCGGGCTTACCCGGACGTCAATACGCAAAGTCCGGACTGCATCAACGGTATTCTCAGCTTGCTTCTCTGGTTCCATGATAATTCTGGGGAGATTAACTTACTCAGGCTCGCTAAAATTACTTTAGAATTAGGAATTGCTAAATGCTATACGCTAAACTAGCAAGCCAAGCCATGTGAGCCTGCGAACTTGGCGGTGTCATTGACTCGGGCAAACGAAGTTTGTCCGGACAATGACATGGCTTGCTGGACGATGAACGAGCTGTTGGAACGGGGGCGTTGCACGATGCTAGAGCTAGTACTAGTATTAGAATTTATGCCACAATGCAACTTTAACCTTTTGCAACTTTGCAACCAACTTTTTATAGACTCCAGCCTTATGAGTTAGTGTCAGCATTTGGATAATCCTGCCACACTGCACCATTACACCTTTGCCACTATACAACTTATATGAGTGCAAAGTCCAGTATTCCTACATTTCTAATTACTGCACCAATACACCAAAACAACTTTGCAACTTTACCACATATAACATCCATAAAAACTTTGCCATAAAGTTGCTTTGCAACAACGCAACTTATTACCTTCGCCACATTACAACTAAACAACACTGTCACACACAATCTTTGTTGTTTTGCAACTTTGCAACTACACAACTTTCAACTGTTGCAACAACGCAACTTTATTGCGTTACACCATTACAGCTAAGTGGCTATGCCACAATGCCACTTTGCAACTAACTATCTAACGACTCCAAATCTTCTGGCTTTCCGCATGAATCAACCCCACGTACTCGCATTCGCCACCCAGAAGGGAGGCGCTGGTAAGTCGACCATCGGCACGCACATGGCCTCGGCGCTGTGCTACTACTATGGCTACAAGGTGGCCATGGTGGACTGCGACTACCCGCAGAACTCCCTCCACGCCTACCGCCTCGAAGAGCAGAACCGGCTGCAGTCGGAAGCCCCGTTTCAGGCCCGCCTGCTGAAGCAGGGCATCCCGCCGTACCCAGTCATCATTTCCAGCGTGGAGAAGGCGGTCAGTTCTATCGAAGGGTTGTTTGAGCAGGATTACGATTTCATCCTGGTGGATACGCCCGGTACGGTGAACGTGGTGGGGCTCCCGGAACTGCTCCGGCTGGTGGATTACATCTTCCTGCCAATCGAGCCGGACAAGGGCTCGATTGCCTCCACCATGTCCTACATGGGCATCCTGGGTCAGTTTGTGCAGGCCCGCGACGAGGACTCGAACCTGTTGGGCTTCTACGCCTTCTGGAACAAGTTTGTAAAGTCCGAGAAAAAAGGGATTTATGACAAGACGGAAGAGCTGTTTCAGGAGAAAGGCCTGCCCTTGCTTAAGAGCCGGGTGGAGCTGCTGATGACCTACAAGGAAAATCGCTCCACGATGTTTCCGCTGCCCGAGCGTGACCTCAACCGCCTTGGCCTGGGTCAGCTTATTCAGGAAATCCTGACCCTCGTGGTGGGGGAGGGGGCGGTCACGCCCTCGGGTAAAACCATTTCGTTTACGGCCCCGGCCGTCGAATCAGCTCCCGGCGCGTAGCCCTACGGCTCATCAGCCGCTGCTTTTCCTCTCAAATTTCAAGCCTGCATCCTCCTTCGTCATGGCCAAAGCCTCCACTAAGAAACCCAAACTCACCCCGGAAGAACAAATGGCCGAGCTGGCCCGCCTGACGGGCTCCGTCGCGGCCATCAGCCACATGGGTACCAGTCAGCCTTTCGTACTGCCGACCCCGGCCCCGGAGACTACGCCGGCGGCTACGGCCCTGGAGCCGGCCCCGGTGCCCGTCGAAGCCGCGCCCCCGGTACCAGCAGCAGAACCGGAACCGTCGGCGCCGGTCGCACCTGTTGCCGCTACGGAGCCCGCGCCTCAGTTAGCTGCGGCTCCCGAGCCAGCCGCCATTGCAGCACCAGTAGAACCAAAGGGAGAAAAAGTATCTGCCGTGGCGGCACCGGCACCGCCGGCCGCTCCGGCGGCTGAGTTACCCGTTGCAGACGACCAAGAAGAAGAAGCGGTGGAAGCGGAGGCTACGCCGACGCCAGCTGCCACGGGGGACGGCAAGGATAAGCTGGACCTGACTTCCCTCTTTGCCGATTCGGCGGAGAAGAAGACCTTTCAGATTCGCATCACGGCCAGCCACCAGCAGTTTTTCCAACAGATGGGCTTGCTGCTGGGTGGGGGAGCTTCCTCGACCGATGTGATTCACAACATCCTCTCCCAGTTCAAGGCCGCAAACGAGGTCCAGATTCAGAAAGCGTTTCAGCGGCAGCTGCGCCAGATGATGTCGCCCAAGAAGTAAGCGTTTCCGTTAGCGGCTATTCCGCTGGCCCGGCCTGATTAAAAGGCTGGTCGGCTCAAGTTCACTATATCAAATTCTCCTCTCCGCTGCCGGCCCACCTGGGCAGGGTAGGGGAGGGGCCCTGTTCTCTACCAGCAATGCGTACCAGCAGTACTTCCTTTTACAGCCCCCAAGGTGCGTCGAAGCAACGTGGCGGGCGGTAAGCGTTTGACCGTGATGGCCCTGCTGCTGGCCAGTACGGTAGCCGGTGCCACCTGTTTGGCGGCCGAGAATAACCTGGCCTCGCCTGGGGACAGTGCTACCGTTGACTCGCTGCGCGAAGTGGCCCGGCGGCGGCTGCCGGATTCGGTCCGGTTTCAGACGCTGCGCGCGCTGAGCGACGCGCTGTTTGCCCAGGATGAGCCGGAGGCCCGCCGGGTAGGGGAGCAGGCCGTGCAGCTGGCCCGCCATCGACGGGACTGGCCGGGCGTGGCCGATGCCCTGTACCAGTTGGTGGTGAACTGTGAGCGGGCAGCCGACTACGTGGCCGCCATGCAGTACAGCCAGGAGGGTGCCGGCGTGGCCAAGGTGCACCAATTGCCCGACGAGTGGCGCTTCACCCAATGCATGGGGCTGGTAGCGGTCGATACTAAAGATGTGAAAGCAGGCCTGAAATACATGCGGCAGGCTTACCAGCAGCAAGGAGCCGTGGGTAACGTTCCACCCCGGGAACGGGGCGGGCTGCTGCTCAACCTGGCCAACACCTTTCTGGTCATGCAGCGCTACGACTCGGTGCTGCACTACGCTACCCGGGCCCTGCCCTACATGCAGCGCGCCAGGGATGCCCGCGGCCTGGGCTACGTGTACCAGTTTCGGGGCGAGGTGTACGCCATGATTCAACCCCAAAGCAGGGCTACGCTGGATTCAGCGGCCACGAATATGAACCGGGCCCTGCGCATTATGCAACGCCACGGGTTTCGGCCCCAGATAGCCAGCTCGGCGCTGGCCCTGGCCCGCGTGTACCGGCTGCAAGGGCTGCCGGCCGTCTCGCAGCGCATGGCGGAACTGGCGCTCGCCCTGGCCCGCGAGCTGAAAATGCCCGACTACGAAGCCGACGCGCTGGCTAGCCTCGCCTGGGCGCACGCCGACCAGGGCCGGATGCGGCGCTCCTTCGACCTAGACAACCGGGCCCAGGACCTGCGCGATTCTCTGTTCAACGGCGACAAGGCGCAGGCCCTGGCCCAGCTGCAGGTGCGCTACGACGTGAAACTGCTCACTGAGCAGAAGCGGGCCGCCGAGTTTGAGCAGCGCAGCCAGCGGGCGCAGCTGCACTCGCTGTGGCTGCTGCTGGGCGGGCTCACGACCACCATCGGGGTGGGCAGCTGGCTGTACTGGCGGCTGCGGCGGCAGAAAGCGCTGCTGGCCGTAGCCAACCAAGCCAACTGCCGGTCCGTGGCCGAAAAGGAGGTGCTGCTGCAGGAAATCCACCACCGCGTAAAAAACAATCTGCAGCTGGTGAGTGGCCTGCTGGGCTGGCAGGCCAGCACCCTGCCTGAACCCACCCTGGTGGCCGCGCTGGATGCCAGCCGGGTAAGAATTCAGAGCATGGCTTTAGTCCATGAATTCTTATATCAAGCCGATAATCTGGCCGAAGTACGCATGGACCAGTACCTGCGCGAACTGCTTGATTCTCTGAAAACGGCGCTTACTACGCCCGAACAAACCATCCAGTTGAGTACGGACCTGGCCCCGGTAATCATGAGCCCCAAAGAGGCCAGCACGCTGGGCCTTGTGGTCAACGAAATAGTGACCAATGCGTACAAGCACGCTTTTCAGGGCCTTGCCCAGGGCCATCTGCACGTTTCCTTCGCCAGCCGCCCCACCGGCTTTCAGCTCGTTATCGCCGATGACGGGGCCGGTATGCCGGCCGGGGACGCGCCGGCGAAAGCCCACTCCCTGGGTATGCAGCTGGTCCGCACGCTCACCAAACAGCTGAAAGCGAAGCTGTCGGTGACCCGTTCCTTTCCCACGGGCACGCAGATAGAGGTTACTCGTGAATGACGAGCCTACCGGCGTGTTCCTTATCCCACCCTATGTCTACCATTCTCATAGTTGAAGATGAATTGCTTATAGCCGCTGAGATAGAACGCACGCTGGTTCGTCTCGGCCACACTCCACTCGAACCCGTCGACAACAGCGATGAGGCCCTGCGCGTGCTGGCCACGCAGCCCGTGGAGTTGGTGCTGATGGACATCAACATTGCCGGCGACTGTGACGGCATCGCGGCCGCCTTGCTTATTCGCCGACAGTTTGCCGTCCCGGTGGTGTTCCTTACGGCCCGCTCCGACGCCGACACCCTGAACCGCGCCAAGCTGGCCCAGCCCTACGGCTACCTGGTCAAGCCCTTCACCGATGATTCGCTGCGGGTGCAGGTCGAGCTGGCCCTTTACAATGCCTATCAGGCCGGCCCCACCGGCCCCGTCCTGGACACCGCCAATGCCGCCGACACGGAGGTGTTGGGAGCGGCCGAGCGCTGCCCCAAGTTCAAGGACTACCTGTTTGTGCGCAAGGGCTCCGGCCACGTTAAGGTGCTGCTCGCCGATATTCTCTATTTCGAAGCCCTGCAGAATTTCGTGCGGATGCACACGGTGCGGGAAAAGTTCGTGTTCGATTCCACGATGAAGGAGCTGGAGCAGAAGCTGCCTGACCAATTCTTTAAAACCCACCGCTCCTATATCGTGAATCTGGACCGTGTACAGGCTTATGAGGAGAGTAGCGTTTTGCTCGGCGAGGACTACGTGCCCGTCAGCCGTTCATCCAAGGACGAATTGAAAAACCGCATTCATCTGGTGGGGTAGCCTAATGCCCGCTATTAATGATTAGCATTCAGGCGACAAAATCCACCGTAGCGGTTGCAGAACCCGCAGCCAAGTCTCTCGAATCGGTTGTTTGCACTCCCAACCGTCCGGAAAGGCTAGGCTGACAGGCCATTGGAAGAGCAGAGCGTCAACCTGCAGCTTGCGGGCCTTAGGGGCAGTATTTCGTTTTTGGGCCTGCCTCGTTCAGCCGTTTCGCGGAGCCGGCTGTTACAGGGCTGTACGTTCTTTTTCACCCGTTTTCATTCTTCCGTTTATGGATTTGCATTTTGTCCGCCGCGGCACCGGCCGCCCCCTGTTACTGGTTCACGGCATCGGCGGCAGCTGGCGGTCCTGGAACACCATCATCGACGCGCTGGCCGCCGAGCGCGACGTTATCGCCGTGGACTTGCCCGGCCACGGCGAAACCCCCAAGATGACCGGCGAAAACTCCATCGCCACCTTAGCCGACGCGGTGACGTCCTTTCTCACTCAACATGACCTGCTCGGGATTGATGCCGTGGGCAGTTCGATGGGCGCGCGGCTGGTGCTGGAATTAGCCCGGCGCGGCGGTGTACTCGGCGCCGTGGTTTCGCTGGACCCGGGCGGATTTTGGCAGGGCTGGCAGATTCCTTTTTTCTACCACTCGGTGGACCTGTCGGTGAAGCTGGTGAAGGCCCTGCAGCCGGTGATGCCCGCCCTGGCCGGCTCGGCGGTGGGCCGCACGGTGTTGCTCCCGCAGTTTTCGGCCCGCCCCTGGGCCGTAGATTCGCAGCAGGCCATCGACGAGATGTACACCTTCGCCCACTCGCCGGCCTTTGACGAATTGCTCGACCAATTGGCGCACGGCGAAGTGCAGCAGCCCGCACCCAAGGGCAGCATCCCCGGGCCGCTGGTCATTGGCTGGGGCCGGCAGGACCGGGTGTGCCTGCCGAGCCAGTCGACGCTGGCGCTGGCGAAGTTCCCGGATGCGCGCCTGTACTGGTTCGAGCACTGCGGCCACTTCCCACAGTGGGACCAGCCCGCCGAAGCCACGCGCCTGATTCTGGCCGCCACCAGCCGCCAGCCCTTCACCGATGAATCCATTGCTTTGTCAAAATCAGCAGTGGCGGCACCGACTTTGCCGAAGGCGGCCGTCGTGGCAGCCGCACTGGCGCTGCTAGCCGGTGGCCTCTGGCTGCTCTCGTCGCGGGGAAAGCGGGGGCGTTAGCCCGGCGAGCACCCCGACGTAAGCACGATGGCTGCCCGGGTTCCCAGGCATAATAAAGCCCCGGCCCTGTATCAGGGCCGGGGCTTTCGTTTTCAATTACGTACTCGCTTAGCTGCTCTGGGCACCGCGTACCTCTCTGTTAGTGACAAAGACAATCAGGTCGCGGCTAAGCTTGTCCTGCCCGGTGATAAAAAGGCCGTGCGGGACGCCGCAGCTAATGCAAGGAGCTTATTACTTGCTGTCGGTGTCCAGGCTATTCAAGTAGGCCACTAGCGCGGTACGCTCGGCCGGGGTTACGGCGTAGAACGGGTGCGGCGCGGTCTTGCCCCGCTTGGGATTTAGCAGCTCGTCGAGGCTGTGCACGGAATCGTCGTGCAGAAACACGGGCTTGCGGGCCAGGTCCAGCAGCAGGGGCAGCGCGTTGCCGCGAATGCCGCCGCCGGGGCTGGCATCCACTACCACCATTTTGTCATCGAACGTGCCGGGGGCATTCTGAATGGGGGTGAGCGGGGCCTGCCGCTGGGCCAGCACCTTGGGCGCGTAGCCGGGCCAGATGACTTTCATCGGCACCAGCTTGGACTGGACGGCCACGCCCTGGTTGGTGTTGTGGCAGGACGTACAGTTTTGCGAAATGAACAGCGCCCGGCCGCTGGCTACCTGCGCGGCATTGCGCACCACGCCCTTGGGCGCTTGCAGGCTCGACACGTAGGCGTTCAGGTCGCGCAGCTTCTGCTCGTCCACGCGCTTGCCGGTGGGCGTGGGCGGGTCGCCGGCTTTGCCCTGCATATGGGCCGTGACGAAGGGGTAGCCGGTGACGCCCGTGGCGGCCAGCACCTTGGCGTAGCCGGCCACAATGGAGTCGCCGCCCGCCGCGCCCAAGGCGTGCATGAACTGCCGCCCGCCGGGCGAGAGCAGGTTGCTCTGGTCGAACAGGGCCGTGTAGACCGTGTTGTTGAAGTCATCCAGCTGGTCGTTCTGGCCCGACGAGCCGTAGGGCGCGGCCAAATCCTGCCGGAAGAAGGGCGTGATGTGCACGGAGTTGCCGTTACCGTCGGGCGAGTCGTCGAAGGTGCCCACGGGGTAGAACTTCGGGTTACTTAAGTAGGCATCCACCTCGGCTTCGGTCGATTTGGCCGTCAGGCCCTTCGGGGCGCGGCCGATGGTGCTGCCATCGGGCTGCTGCAGCTGCAAGGTGGGAAACAGGGCGCGCGAGTTGGCGGCCGTGGCCAGCAGCTTGCCCACGTTCAGGCCGTGCGGCGTGGGGCCGTCGATGCGCTTGCCAATCGTGCCTTTGCCCGTCAGCTCGTACATCGACTTATCGGTGATGGCGTGGCACAGCGCGCAGGTCACGCCCACCTTGCCGCCCTTGGGCACCATGCCGATGACGGCGTTGGCCTTTACCAGCGCATCCAGCGTGGCGGGGTCGTTGAGCTTGGGGGCTTTGGCGGGCGAATGGTCGGTTTTTAGCTCGCTGGCGAAGGCCGCTTTCAAGTCGGCCGGCATGGCGTCCACGTCGAAGCTGACCCCGGCTTTCAGCGCATCGAGCACCGTGAGCTTGGCGGCTTTCATGCCCTGGGGCATCCGCACGGCATCGGTCCAGAAGCCCTCGTCGCCGAAGGTTTCGTTGCGGTACACGTCGCGGCCAACCTCAGCATTGCCGGTGCGCAGCGCCACGGGCGTGGCCCCGGTGCCGGCGGTGTCCGTCGCCGCTTGGGTGGTGGAAGTTTCGGTACTCGTCTTGGTATCGGAACCGCCCTGGCAGGCGGCCGCCGCCACCACGGCAAGGCCCGAAACAAGAAGGGCGGGCACGCGGAAGTGGTGCAGGTTGGCCATCAGGTCAGGAGTTAAGGTAAAAATGAGAGATGAAACAGGTTAATTAGGAAGATGCTGCTTAGGTAGGCGCTGCCCCTAGCGGGCCATGCGGGAGAGCACGGCCAAAGCGGCGCGCGCCCGGGTTTTCACGGTGGCCAGTGGAATGGCCAGCTGCTCGGCCGTCTCGGCCTGGGTGCAGCCGCCGAAATAGAGCAGGTCCATGACTTCCCGCTGCCGGGGCTTTAGTTGCACGATGAGCTCGCGCACGCCAATGTGCTCGGGATAAAAGGCCGTGGGAGCCGGGCTATAGTGTGCTCCGGCAGCCTCCAGCGACGGATTGCCGCGGTGAAAGCGATGGCGCGGACTGCGCAGGGCATCAATGGCCTGGTTGCAGCATACGCGCACCATCCAGGTAAACAGACGGCCCCGCGTGGCCTCGTAGCTGCCAATGCTGAGCCAGACCTTGAGCAAGCCTTCCTGCAGCACGTCCTGGGCCATCGCCTCGTCCTGCACCACCCGCAGAATGACGGTGAACAGATTCCGGGCGTACTGCTCGTACAACTGCCCCAGAGCGCGCTCGTCCCGGGCCAGCAGGCGCTGCACCAGCTCATGCTCGGCCGGGGCCGGGAGTAAAGCCACGGGGCTAGGTAGCGAAGTAGTAGTTTGGGGCATATAAGCTGGCAAAGCATAGCTGCGCCACGAATGCGGCCCGACACCCGCTTATACGGCCGATAAGTAAGCAGTGTTTATCCACCGTGACGAAGTGGCCTTTTAGCGGGACGAACAGCAATATTTCTTAAGCAGTTGGCCCAGCCAATAGCTGTACTTAAGAGACAAATTGCCGCAGAAACTGCTGAATGCCCTCGTTGCAGCTGCGCGAAGAGGTCAGGTGCGTGCCATCGTGCAGCGTGAGCAGGTACTCGCCGTGCGTCCAGGGCCGCAGTTCTTTGATGTGAGTGGTGTTCACAATCAGCGAGCGGTGAATGCGCAGGAAGCGGGCCGGGTCGAGCTGGCTGGCCAGCTGGGTGAGCGTGGCGCGCACTAGGTGGGTTTCACCGGGCGCGTGCACCGTGACGTAGTTGCCGGTGGCTTCGAGGTAATGCACCTGCTCGACGGGCACGAAGTAGAAGCGCCCGGGCTGCTTAATCAGCAGCTGGGTGGAAAAAGGCATCGGCGGCGGGGCGGGCAGCGCCTGCACCAGCGCCGCCCAGGCCGGTGCGGCCACCTGACTGGCCCGCTGGCGCACGTGGGCCAGGCAGCGCGCGAAGCGGTCCGGGTCCAGGGGCTTGAGCAGGTAATCCACGGCGTGGGCCTCAAAAGCTTGCAGCGTATACCGGTCGTAGGCTGTCACGAATACCACCAACGGCCGCGGCTGGGCCGGCAATTGCTGCAACACCTGCAGGCCGTTGCAATCGGGCATCTGCACGTCCAGAAACACTAAATCCACGGCCGGTCCGTGCGAGAGCGCGGCCACCGCCTCGGCCCCGGTGCCGCACTCGCCCGCGATGACAAAGCCCGGCTGGCCGGCCAGCAGCTGGGCAATGCGCCGGCGGGCCAGCGGCTCATCGTCCACAATCAGGGTTTGAATGGGGGCCATTGCCACGGATTAGTGGTGAAAGGGTAGTTCGATGCGCACCACGGTGCCCTGCCCGGCCGCGGGCAGCAGGCGCAGCGCGTACCGGTCGTCGTAGAGGGCGCGCAGGCGCTGCTCGGTATTTTCGAGGCCCACGCCCCGGGGGCCGGCCTGCTCAGGGCCGGGGCCGGAGTCGCGCACCTGCACCACCAGCTGCTGGCCCTGCCGCTCGGCGGCAATATGCAGGCGGCCGGTGCCCCCCGCGCTCAGGCCGTGGCGCACGGCATTTTCCACCAGGGGCTGCAGCAGCAGGTGCGGAATCAGGGCCGAGAGCGCAGCTGGGTCCACCTCGTAGGTCACAGCCAGCCGGTCAGAAAATCGCACCTGCTCCATGTCCAGATACAGCTCCACGAAGTGTAGCTCCTGCGCCAGCGGCACCTGCTGAGCATCGGAGTGGTCGAGCACCAGGCGCAGAAACTCGCCGAGCTTGGCCATCATGCGCTGGGCGGCGGCGGGCTCGTCGCCGATGAGGGTGGCAATGGCGTTGAGAGTATTGAACAAAAAGTGCGGGTTGAGCTGCTGCTTGAGGGCGTGCAGCTGGGCCTGCACCAGTTGCATTTCCAGGCGCACTGCGTCGAGGTTGCGGCGCTGCCACTTGTCGTGGTAGTCGAGGGCGTAGGCCACGAACAGCACCATCCAGTAGAGCGGAATCCAGAAATTAAATCCCGCCAGAATCGTGACCCATGAAACGGGCGCATTCGAGCCGCCTACCAGGTAGAGTGTGGCCATGAACAAGGCCCGGTAGGCCACCGTGAGGGCCACGCTGGCGGCCGCGTGCACCAGCAGGTAGGGCAGCCAGCGGGCGCGGCCGGCCGTGAGGTCGAAGCGCGCTGCCAGCACAAACACCACCGGTGTGAGCAGGGTCCCAATCAGCCCGTACAGCAGCGGCCCCAGCAGCACCGTGCGCCATTGCAACGGCCCGGTGCCCGTAATGGCCTGCCCGTACGCCACCAGCATCATGAAGAAGGCAAACGCCCCCCACGCGGCCGCCATGCGCAGCCAGGAGATGCGGAAAAATAGGAGCATAGGGAAGGTCAACAGCCGATTCCGTTCAACGGGGAATACTCCCGCCGAGTTAAAAACGAATGGCGAGCGCAGCCGGGCAAGTCATCACTCTGCGCCCCGCTAATCATTCGCTCGTGGCGGTTGCTCAACTCGGTGTGGCGTCTGGAAACAAGGGGTTGATAAGCCGATTCAAACTGGAAAGAATGGCAAATGGGCCATTTACGTGCTTTTGACAGCCCGCCTACCCGCTTAGTGAGCCGTCCAGCAAGTTCTGCAACAGCCAAGCTTCTTTTCTCTAAAATTCAGGCTTGAATGTGGTGCCGTTCGTGTATCGGGGCTGCACCTCACCATCGAATTCTAACCATTCGTCAACTTTCTACCCAAGCGGTTTATAGCCCGGATAGGTTTGTAGCGTCAAATCACGGTTTGGCAAGTTCACGCCCGGGCCGGTCGGCCTGGGGTGCCACGCTATTTCCCCGCGATGCTCAGCGCCTATTCCTGGGGCCAGTTTGGCCTTTTCGTTTTGGTTGTGGTTGTTCTCTACTACCTGGTGGTGGGCCTGCTCTACTACCGGGTAGAACTCACGGCCCTGCTGACGCCGGGCAAAAAGCTGGCCGGTGCCCAGCTCGCCGGCGTGGGCGGCAGCACGGTGACTCCGCCCTCACTGGTGCGCCCCACCTCGGCCTTCGTGAAGGCCACGCCAGCGGCCACCGAAGCCCGAGAGGAAGCCGATGACGCGGAACGTCCCGAAGCCGGCGCGGACCAGAACCTGCCGGCTGCCGCCGAGCCATTGGTCAGCGGGGCACTTCCTGACTCCACCGGCACGGCTACTGGCCACGATGAAAGCACCAGCGATACCGCCCCGATGGAGGCGACGGCCGCCGCGGGCGACGAGGCGCAGGCACAGGATGAAAACCGCACCGAGGAAGCCGACCAGGCCGACGAGCACCTGGCTGCGCTGGTCCGACGCGAAGCCCACAACCTGCCCCAGGAATCCGAGACTGCGGATAAGGCAACTGGCGGGGTGCTGGAGCCTGAAACCGTGCAGCTGCCCCTGGTGGCCGATGGCTACGAGCCGCTGGCCAGCTTCGAGGAACCGGTAGCCTCGCGGTTGGACATCGCCCCGGTGGGTTTACCCAAGCTAGTGTCCGCCGCCTCGGTCGCCGAGTACCTGACCCTGCTGCAAGCTGGTCAGCAGCCCGCGCCGCCGGTCGAGCTGGCCGGCACCACCCTGGCCGAGCAAATGGCCCAGCAGATGGCCCTCAACCACGCCGAGCTGGATGACCTATTCGGCCCCGACGATGAGTAGCGCGGCCTGCTTTCTCCCTAATCATTGATTCCCGACTCCTTTTCCTTTGCCATGACTAAGAAACCTTTCGTTACCTCGCTGGCCCTCGTGGTCTTGCTATTCAGCTCGCAACTACTTTACGCCCAGACCGGGGGCGGCAATGGCACGGCCGGCATTCAGGATGCCACCACCCAGGTCACCAGCTACTTCGACCCGCTTACCAAGCTCATGTACGCCATCGGGGCGGTGCTGGGCCTGGTGGGGGCCATCAAGGTGTATGGCAAATGGAACTCCGGCGACCAGGACACCCAGAAAACGGCCGTGTCGTGGTTTGGCTCGATGATTTTCCTGGTCATCGTGGCCACGGTGGTGCGCTCCTTCTTCCTCTAAGCCGCTGCCATGCCCATCTACGACCTCAATCGCGGCATCAACAAGCCCGTCGAATTCAAGGGACTGGTGGGCAGCAACATCTACTTTCTGGCCGCCGGCATCGGGCTGGTGTTTGCCCTGTTCGTGACCTGCTACCTGCTGGGCCTGCCGCTGGTGCTCACCGTGCTGGTCACCTTCCTGGCCGGTGGCGGGATGTGGGCCGGCGTATTCGCCCTGAACCGCCGCTTTGGCGAGCATGGGCTGATGAAGGCCGCCGCCCGGCGCTCGTCGCCCAAATACATCACCAACCGGCACAGCCGCTTATTCCAACGCCTCAACGAGGACCCAACCAGCCGCTAGGCGCGGCTGGTTTTGGGTGCTTTCTTCAGCTTATGAGCAATAAGGTTCTGCCCTCCGTTTCCCTGGAATCCAAGCAGCCCATCTACAAGGTGGAAAAGGATTGCCTCATTTCGAAAAATGCGGACGTGACCGTGGCGTTTCGGCTGGATTTGCCCGAAATCTTCACGCTCTCGCGCGAAGACTATGCCCAGTTGCAGGCCGCCTTCGTGAAGGCCGTGCGCCTGCTGCCCGACCACTGCGTGGTGCACAAGCAGGACTGGTACGTGGAGGATAAGTACGCGCCCGGCTTCGAGGCCGAGCGCACGCTGCTGTCGTCGGCCTACGAGCGCCACTTCAACGAGCGGCCCTTCCTCAACCACTTCTGCTACCTCTACATCACCAAAACCTCGTCGGAGCGGCCCAACTGGGGCAGCACGTCGGGGCTGCTGGCCCGGCGCAATATCGTGCCGAAAGATATGCTCGACACCAAGGTGCTGGAGAGCTTTTTCGACAATGTGGGCCAGTTCGTGCGCACCCTGGAAGGGGTGGGGCCGACCAACGCTCCCTACATCCGCTCGCACCGCCTGACCTCGGATGAGCTGGCCGGCACGGCCGATAAAGCCGGGTTGCTGGAAAAGTACCTGGCGCTGGATTTGTCCGACCAGGCCCTGCAGGTGGACCTGGATTTGACCGAAGGGCTGAAAGTGGGCGCGGAGTTCTGCCAGATGTTTTCGGTGGCCAACCTCGATGACCTGCCCACCTCGGTGGAAACCGACATTCGCTACGAGCAATACAGCACCGAATACTCGGACTTCCCCATTTCGTTTGCCGCGCCGCTGGGGCTGCTGCTGGGTGCCAACCACATCCTGAACCAGTACGTGTTTCTGGACAACACCCAGAAGACCGTCAAAACCTTCGAGCAGAAGAAGGACCGGCTCAACTCGCTCTCGCTCTACTCGCGGCAGAACGCCATCAACTTCGAGTATTACAATGCCTTCCTCAACGAGCTGATTGCCCACAAGCGCCGGCCGGTGCGGGTGCACTGCAACGTGCTCACCTGGGGCCGGCACGAGGAGGAGCTGACCGAGGTGCGCAAGCTGGTAAACGCGGCCTTCAACGCCATGAACTGCAAGCCGCGGCAGAACACGGTGGACATCGCCGCGCTCTACTGGGGCGGCATACCGGGAAACGCCGGCGACTTTCCCTCGGAGGAAACCTTCTACACCTTCATCGAGCAGGCCGTCTGCTTCTGGGCCTCCGAAACCAACTACCGCAGCACCGGGGCCACCAAGGGCATCAAGCTCTCCGACCGGCTCACGGGTAAACCCGTGCTGGTGGACATTTCGGATGAGCCGATGAAGAAGCAAATCATCTTCAACCGCAACAAATTCGTGCTCGGGCCCTCGGGTTCGGGCAAGTCGTTTTTCACCAACCACATGGTGCGCCAGTACTACGAGCAGGGCGCGCACGTGCTGCTGGTGGACACCGGCAACTCCTACAAGGGCCTCTGCGAGCTGGTGGGTGGGGTGTACTTCACCTACGAGGAGGACGACCCGATTGCCTTCAACCCCTTCCTGATATCCGGCAAGCTGGACGTGGAAAAGAAGGAATCCATCAAAACGCTGCTGCAGGCGCTCTGGAAAAAAGACGACGAAAGCGTGAGCCAGTCGGAGTACGTGTCGCTCTCCACGGCCGTCAGCCTGTACTACGTAATGCTGGAAGCCAACGCGCTTATCAAGCCCAGCTTCAACACGTTCTACGAGTTTGTTAAAGGACCTTATCGTAAGATTCTGGAAGAGGAAAGGGTCCGCGAGAAGGATTTCGACCTCGATAACTTCATCTACGTGCTCAAACCCTACTACCGGGGCGGGGAGTACGACTACCTGCTGAACTCGGAGAAGGAGCTGGACCTGGTGCAGGCCCCCTTCATCGTGTTCGAGCTCGACAACATCAAGGACCACCCCATTCTCTTTCCGGTGGTCACGCTCATCATCATGGAAACCTTCATCTCCAAGATGCGCAAGCTCAAGGGGGTGCGGAAGATGATTCTGATTGAGGAGGCCTGGAAGGCGCTGACCACGCCCGGCATGGCCGCCTACATCAAGTATCTCTTTAAGACGGTGCGCAAGTTCTTCGGCGAGGCCATTGTGGTGACGCAGGAAATCGACGACATCATCGGCAATGAGATTGTCAAGGACGCCATCATCAATAACTCGGACTGCAAGATTCTGCTCGACCAGCGCAAGTTCATCAACCGCTTCGAGGAGATTCAGGCGCTGCTCTCGCTCACGCCCAAGGAAAAAGACTTGGTGCTGAGCATCAACCGCGACAACAAGGCCACGCGGGGCCGCTACACTGAGGTGTTTATCAGCTTGGGCGGGGTCGTGTCGAAGGTGTACGCCATCGAGGTGTCGAAGGAAGAATACGTGACCTACACCACTGAGGAAACCGAGAAAGTGCGACTGTTCGAGAAGCTTAAGCAGACCGGCGACATGCCCACGGCCATCAAGCTCTTCGCCAACGAGCTGCGCGAAGGGTAGGGCAGCTGATTTCAACCAAAGGGAAGAACATGAAAACGAGAATCACGCTCCTGGGCTTGGCTATGCTAGGTCTTAGCATCACCAAGGCTTCTGCGCAGCTCGTAGTAACCGCTCCGGTGCTCGAAGTGCAATCGGGCGTACAAACCGGCCTGCAGAATACCATGAAGGGGCTTTCCTCGGCGGCAAACGTGCTGGTGAAGGCCGGCGTGAAGGAGCAGGAACTGACCAAGGTCTTCTCTGAAAAGAACCTGCAGCTAGCCAAAACCTGGTACGACGGCCTGCTGCAAGTCAGCGCGGCGGTACGCGGCTACCGGCGCGTGCAGTCGGTGTTTGAAAAGCAGGGCCGCATCATTCAGAACTACTCGACGGCCATCGAAACGCTGCGTCAGTCGCCCTACGTGGCCCCGGAACAGCTCTCGGCCATGACGACGATTTACACCAAGATGCTGACCGAAAGCGCCAACACGCTCTCGGATTTGCAGACCATCGTGAGCCCGGCCATGCTTAAAATGACCGACGCCGACCGGATGCGCTTCATCGACAAGCTCGACGCGAAAATCACCGACCAGCTGGGCCTCATCAACTACTTCACCCAGCGCAACCTCGTGCAGATGCACCTGGCCGAGCAGAAAGCGCAGGACGCGCAGGCCCTCAATGCGCTAATGGGCGCCCGCTAAGGGCTACTTCCACTTCCCCAGGCTATCTACTATGAAATCAAGCACTCAACTTCTCATGCTGGGCCTGGCCTTGTTGGCCGGTCCGGCTTATGCACAAATGCCGGCCGTCATCTCGGCCCCGATTGCCGAGGACCAGTCCCGCAAACAGGTCGTGCACCAGGGCATTTCCACTACGCTGCTCGGGCAAGGCAAGGTGCTGGCCAGTGATATGACCAAGGTCAGCGGCCAGATTAAGGGCGTTATTGACAAGACGCAGGCGCTGCACGACCAGTGGTACAGCAGCCTGCTGCAAATCAGCGCCGGGGTGCGCAACTACCGCCGGGTGCGCGAAATTTACACCCACCAGGGCGAGATGATTAGCCAGTTTTCGGCCATCATTCCGGAGCTGCGCACCAAGCAGTTGTCGCCCGCTCAGCTCAGCGAGGCCTCGACGGTGTACCAGGGCATTCTCACGGAAAACATTGCCCTGATGGGTGAGCTGGCCGGGGTGCTCAGCGCCAGCAAGGCCAAGATGACTGACCCGGAGCGCATCGAGTTCATCGACAACATCGCCGACCGCATCAGCGAGCAGCACAACCTGATGAACTACTTCAGCAGCAAGTGCCGGGCCATTGCGCAGCAGCAGGCCCAGCAGGTGCAGGACCGCGAATCGATGCGCGCTTTCATGACGGCACGCTAGCGCGGCAGTGTCCTCCCCAATTCCTACTTCCGGCTTATGAAAACTTTCCTTTTCCTGCCCTTGGCGCTGCTGGCTACCAGCTGCAGCTCCGAGGTGGCCAAGCCGGACCCTCGGGTGGCCACCATTCACCAGCAGCATGAGCAGCTGCTGACGCAGCAAAAGCAGTACGTTGCGCTGCTTCCCACGCTCACTGGCCCCGAAAAGCTTAGTCCGGCCCATATCAAGGATTCGGAGCAACGCTTCGCCGATATGGTGCAGCAGAGCCAGGACAACCTGACTGCCCTGGACCAACTCGACCCGGCCAAGGCCCAAGACCCGGCGCAAACCGCGCTGGTGGGAGAATTAGCCGCGAAAGAAGCGGGCATTCTGGCGCGGGGCACCCGGCGTCTGGCCAACGTGCACGACGAGCACTACCTGCCCTAAGCGGCCTTTCCCCATTCCATTCTTTCACTCCCGACTGCCTTATGGACCCAACTTCCATCGACCTCAACATGGCCCTGTATGAGCAAAAGCTCGAAGGGATTTACACCGAGATGCTGACGTTCACCGCGCAGTTCATCAACCTGGGCCGCGCCATTGGTGGGGTAGGGGCATTGCTATTCATCAGCAGCCGGGTGTGGGGCCACATTGCCCGGGCCGAGCCCATTGACTTCTTTCCGCTGCTGCGGCCGTTCGCCATCGGGCTGGCTATTCTGCTGTTCGTGCCGCTGTGCTCGGGCCTGCGCGGCATAACCATGGCCGTGGCTCACGGCACCGATGCCATCCGCCTCGGGCAGTTGGGGGAAGTGAACCGGCTGACGGGTGAGCGGGACCGACTGGCCGCCGACGCCAAGGCCAAATCGGACATGCAGATAAACGAAAAGTACGAGGAGGACTTGGGCAAGCTCGGCGCGCTGGACATCGGCCGCAAGGCCACGCTGGCCATGAACCAGGTGCAGTACTCGGTCGGCCAGAACTTCCGGGAGTGGACCAAATCCATCCTAGAACTGGGGGCACTGGCGGCCAAGCTGGCCATTAGCCTCATTTCTACTTTCCTGCTCGTGCTGCTGAGCGTGGCCGGGCCGCTGGCTTTCGGCATTGCCATCATTCCCGGCTTTGGCGGCGGGCTGATGAAGTGGTTCGGCTATTTCATCACGATTTCGCTGTGGGTGCCGGTGGCCAACATCTACGCCGCGGTGCTGGCCCACGTGCAGGTCACCATGCTCAACAGCAACATCCAGCAGCTGCAGGCCGGCGGCAGCGTCGAGTCAGCCGACATCGGCTACCTGTGCCTGCTGGTGCTGGCCATCGTGGGCTATCTGATGGTGCCCAAGGCAGCCGATATGCTCATCGACGGCTCGGGCGTGGGCCGCGCCGCTACGTCATTTATCACAACTACCACGGTGGGGGCGGCCGGCATCGCCGGGGCCACGGGTGGGGCGGGCCTGCGCACCGGGGCCGATGGCCTGGGCGCTGCCGTTGGCGCGGGCCAGGGCCTGGCCGGCATGGGCGGTGGTAGCAATGCCACGCGGGGCGAATCCTTCGGCCACCGGGCGGGCACGGCCGTGCGCGAGCGAATTAATCGCCTGCGCAGCTAGCCGGAGCGGCTTCCAATTCTTCCACTTATCCATCCCGCAATGTTCGCGTCCCTTAAATCCATCGACTCGGCTTTCCAGCAGGTCAAAACGCTGGCCCTGCTCTTCATTGTCGCCGTGCTGGTGCTGGCCGGCACTATTGCCTACTTCGCGTTTCAGTCCACCAACGCGGCGGCCAACCGCATCTACGTGCTGGAAGGCGGGCAGCTGCTCACGGCTGGCGCACAGGATGCGCGGGCCAACCGGCCGGTGGAAGCGCGCAGCCACGTCACCCGCTTTCACGAGCTGTTTTTCACCCTCGACCCCGACCAGAAGGCCATTGACAGCAACGTGAACAAGGCGCTGTACCTGGCCGACAATTCGGCCAAGCGGCAGTACGAGAACTTCAAAGAGAAGGGCTTCTACAACGACTTGATTGCCGCCAACATCAGCCTTGAAATGACTGTGGACAGTGTCGTAGTGACCAACTCGCGGCCGATGGTCGCGCGCTGCTACGGCCATCAGCGCGTCATCCGGGCCACCTCGGTGACCAACCGCAACTTTCTCTCCGAGTGCTCGCTGCGCGACGTGACCCGCTCGGAAAACAACCCCCACGGCTTCCTGATGGAGAACTGGCGGGTGCTGAAGAACGAGGATTTGAACACCCAGCCCCGCTAATCCGCTCCCATGGAAACCAAACCGCACGACGCGCAATTTCTCCGCACCCGCAAGATGGCTACCTTCCTGCCGGTAGTGGGCGTGCCCTTTATGGCCGTGATGTTCTACCTAGGCGGCGGTGGCCAGGGCACGCCGGCTGCAGCGCAAAACACCGCGACCGGCTTCAACACCAACCTGCCCAAAGCGGAAAAGGCCACCATCACCACCAGCAAGCTCGAAGCTTACGCCAGCCCGGTCGATTCCATGCGGAACCGGGGCTTAGTCGATGCCAAGCTGGACACAGCCAAAGGCACCGGCCTGGCCTATGGCATTGGCGCCGATGGGAAAGCCGGCCCCAATGGCTCGGTGGATAAATCGGTGGCCGCTGCTCAGCAGCAGCTGATTGCCGCGCAACAGGCACAACTCAATGGCGGAGTTAATACCACCGCCGCCCCGGCTGCGCAACCCGGAGCCCTCACGCCGCAGGAACAAATGGAGCTGATACGCACGCAGCACGAGCGCGACCTGGCCGAGCAAAAGGCGCAGCTGCAGATGGCCGCGATGCTGGCCCAGTCGAACAGCGCCGGTGGGGGAGGGGCGGCTCCTCAGGCAATAGCCGTGACTCCTAAAAAGAAGAAACCTAGCACCCGGCTGCGCGCCATCGATGATGATGCCGTGGTATCGCGGCTGGGCTCCAACGGACCGGGACGCAAGCGCACAGCCTCATTCCAGGGCTTTGATGCTGAAACCGGCACGGGTGGCGATGGCAATACGCTGCCGGCGGTCATCCACGAATCGCAGGAAGTCGTGAGCGGTTCGCTTGTGAAGATGCGGCTCACTGAGTCGGCCGTCATCAATGGTCACTCGCTGCCGGCCAACACCTTCATCTACGGCAAGTGCAGCCTGGCCGGCGAGCGGCTCAGCATCGCCATTGAAACGCTGAAATCGGGCAACAGCGTGTTTCCGGCGGCGCTGGAAGTGTACGACGTGGACGGGCTGGAAGGCCTGCACATTCCCGGGGCCATCACCCGCGACGCCGCCAAGCAGGCCGGCGCGGAGAGCCTGGGCGCGGCCGACATGATGACCATGAGCGCTAACCCCGCGACCGCCGCGGCCGGCGTGGCCGTGAGCGCCATGAAGGGCATTGGCCAGAAGAAAATCCGCCTGGTCAAGGTCCGGCTGAAGGCGGGCTACAACTTGATGCTCAAAGTAGACAAAGACTAACGACTCCCTCCCATGAAAACCAACCTATTCGCTACCAGTGCCCTTTTACTCGGCCTAGCGGCTGCCCCGGTGCGGGCCCAAACCTCGGCCGCCCGGATGCTGCAATACTCGGAAGCCAACAAGTTGCCGACCTATCCGCTCTACATCAGCGACCAGAAAACCACCCACTTGATATTTCCCTTTCCGGTCACCTACGTCGACCTGGGCAGCTCGGGCCTGATTGCAGCGAAGGCCACCGGCGCGGAGAACATCGTGCGGGTGAAGGCGGCGTCGGCCGGTTTTCCGGAATCGAACATGACGGTGCTCACCTCAGATGGTAAGCTGTATTCCTTCGTGGTGAACTACCAGCACGACCCCAAGGTGCTCAGTCTTGACCTAGGGGCGGCTGGGTCGGCCTCGTCAGCACAGGGCGAAGCCATTTTGTCGAACTCGCCCATCCCTCAGGGCAATCTGGATGCGTATTCCCGGCAGGCGCTGGCGGCGGGTGGCACCTCAGCCAGCGAGAGTGCCAACCAGCTCAGCGTGCGCGCCGGCAACGTGGGCTACAAGCAGGAAACCCTGTTTTTCCCGCTGCACATCGCCAACAAGTCGAACGTGACCTACGACGTGGATTTTGTCAAATTCTACATTCAGGATAAGCAGGTGGCCAAGCGCACGGCTGAGCAGGCACTGGAAATCACGCCCATCTACGTCTTCAACGGGGGGCTGAAAAAGATTGACGCTAAAGGCCAGCTCGAACAGGTTTACATCTTCAAGAAATTCACCATCCCTGAGCAAAAGCAGCTCATCATCGAAGTGTACGAAAAGGGCGGCGGGCGCAACATCAAACTCAAGCTGGCGAATTCTGACCTGCTTAAAGCTAAGTCGTTCAGATAGCCAGTTTATTGAAGAGGATGTAAATCCACTGCAAAGGCATTTTCGCTAATGACTGCCTGCAGAACTGACGCTTGCGGGAAATGCTGAGCCGCTTTTACTATTTCTTGCCTGTGGTCAGCAGAAGTACTACATCCGATAATAATTTGGGCAACTGATTCAGGGCGGAATTTCATCGCCTTATTAGAGGCTCCCGGCTTGGTAATACGGATTTCCTTCTCGTAAGCCCACGGCGCGGCTTTCGTGTTCAGCACCTCCATCATCTCCCGCATATCATCTTCGCCTCCTAAGCCAGGCAATATGGCGGGATAAGTCGGCTGGTAAGACACATGGGTAAATTCTCCGCCCACGTCCTGATGCAGTTCATGGGTGTTGAAGCCTATCACAAATCCAGCGTGCGACCGGGCATAGTGCGACCACAGCAAAATAGTGGTCGCCTCTTCTGCCAAGGATACAAAGCCAAAAAAATCGGCGGCCTGCTCATAATTTACATCGTGCAGTTGCTTGAGCAGAACTGGATTGCGCAATTCAACCAGCCGCTTCCCTACCTGGTTTCGAACTGCTTCTTCGCTCATAGCCGGCGCATGCAGACGGAGCTTTTTATAAAGCATCAGCCGCATTTCCTGGTCTGAAAGACTATCGTAGCTCACGCGCAGCTTCGTATCAAAAGGGTCGTTGAAGCCTTTGGGCGATGAGAACCATAGCTCACGGGCAGTCAATAGCTTACGATGGTTCGAGTCGCTCCAATCCCGGTACTTATAAAGGACTGATGGAATTTCTTTCTGCATGAATTGCGTCTTCAATGGACGTTTAATCAACCAAAAATAGAAACCGCAAGTCGTTGTACTGGGTAAACTACGGACCTCATACTCTCCCGCTATGTCAGATTACCAAAGAGGACTCGACGAAGGCCGCAACGAGCAGTATTCTTACCAAGCCTCGCGGCAGCTGGGGCAAGGGCTTGGGCAGTTAATTGGCTGGGTACTGGTGGCGGGGTCCCGGGTGGTGGTTGAAGTGCTGCTGGCGGCTCCGTTCCTGATGCTGGGTTTCGTGGTGATGGCTCCCCTGGATTTTCTCGGGCCAGTGCTCGGGGCAGTCCGCTTGCTGGGAATCGGTGTCGTAGCCTACTTGTTTTACGCCGGCCTCTACTGGCTCAAAGGCCTGGTGGTTGCCCAGCATCGCCGCGAGGGCTGGCTGTGGCTACTGCCATTCTCGGTTTGTGTGGCGGTTACCTGCCTGCTGCCCGGCTGGTTGGTTCGGATGTTTATCACCAGCTCGTTTCCCACGGCCAGTCCGCTATGGGGCTGGGGCCTCGGGGCAGCTTTTGCCCTGTTTGCCTACGGGCGCTACCGCTTCACCGAAGACATTGCCCCCAGCTTAGCCCTCTGGTCTTACCGCCGGGGCTATAACTGGGCTCTTCGTTAATGTCCAAGACTACTTTCCCACGTTAGGCTGTCACAGTTTTGGCCCTCGGCGCTTCGGCTCGGGGGCTTTTTGTTTGTTGACTTCCCGCATCTGCTCCATTACCGGCATCATCAGCCGCTGCGCCACGATGGGTGGAAACAGGCGGTCGGGGCTGCGCTGCATCTGCTCCAGGCGCGTGGCGATGGCGGGCCAGCGGTAGCCCTGCATCTCGGGTTTCATGTTGAAGTCGATGTCGCCGTGGAAGGCCAGGGCGCGAGGGACTTCGGATGAGGAAGTATTAAAGCGGCTCTCGTAGGCCTGGCGCATCTGGTTCAGCGTGAGCTTCTCGCTCAGTGCAGCCACGTCCACAAAGTCACGGAGCCGCTCCCCACTCATCACCACGCCGGCCAGCTTCATGGCGCTCAGGTCTTCGAGCGAGGCCATGCGAATGTTGGAGCCGGGATAGAGCACGGCCGGTCGTATCAGCGGGAAGCCATAATTCACTACATCGGTTTTGACCTGGCCGATGACGCCCTGGATGGCGGCCTTGTCCCATTCCGGCTCCTGGGCCCGCATTCGCTGGAGCGCGCCGTCGGCCCGCATCTCATATTTGCTTAGCAGCAAGTCCTTAATTTCGCCGTCAATCGGCGTGGGGCCGTCCGAAAAAAGGTCGAGGTCGCGGCTGCGACGGTGGCCCAGATGTAACGCCAAAGCCGTTCCCCCTACTAGGACGAACGGCTTCAGCAAGGGCTCCTGCATGAGCTGCGCTAGGAGTTGAAGGTTTGCGGTATCGACTGCTTGCGCTGGTAGCATCTAAGGGTTTCCTTTTCGATGTGGAAGAACTGGCACACGGCCGCAATGGCGGCATCCGACATATAGGGCACCGTTTCAACGATTTCCTGCACGCGGGGACGACCGTAGTATTCCAGCATGGCGGCCCAGTCTTCTTTGCTCCCGCGCTGAATGACGCGCTGCACGATGGTGCGCGCCATAGCCTGCGGGTCGATGGTGTCGGGGTCCACGTCCCACAGCAGCGTTGGCAGGTGCTCGGCCAGCGGGGCCGGTACAACCTGCGGCTCGGTTACTGGAGCTGTGGCTTCGGGGGTAGGAGTTCTGCGCTTTTCCATGCTAACAGGGGATGAGTTTGGCCATCAGGCAAGCTGCTTACTACTACGGCTGGATTGAACCAAAGGGATAAAAAGCCCCATCACAGCCTGTCTATTTAAACAGCTTCGGGGACCCTATAGTTGCGCTTAGCTGCCTGGTTTTGACTTACAGCTTTGGCCCTTTCCGTTTCTGCCCGGGCATTTTTTGCGGCTGGGGCTCGACGTTTTTCTCCACTTGCCCTTTGGGCGGCTCCGGCCCTGGCTGCGGCGCGGCTTGGAGCGGCGGCCCTGCTATCAGCAGCACCACCGTAACCAGGGGGAGTGCCCGTAGCAGCCGCGCCACGCGCTGGCGCAGGCGGGCATCTTCCATCTTGGCGGGCATTTGCTCCAGCAGCTCGGCCCCGGTTTTCAGGATGGCCAGCCGTGCGGGCTGCTGCGCATCGGGATGCACAACGCCGCGGGTGCCCTGCATAATCTGCCGGGCTACCCCGGTGTGACGCCCTCCCAGCAGCGCCCGCCAGATGGGCTCCTGGCTCTGCTGCACCTCGCGCATGGCGTCCACGCGCCGCAGAAACTCGGGCACTACCATGGGCGCGGCCGGGGCCAGCACCAGTTCCGGGAGCGGGCTTATAATCTGGCCGAAAAAGGCGCGGAGCGGCTGCAAATCGGCTTCTGGGTTTCCGGCGGGCCGTAGAATGGCGTAGTCCCGGGCCTGGTTGTATTGCCTGGGGTGCGACTGCGCAACGAGGTTCATGTCGTAGCCGGCATGCTCCGCCAATACTTGAAAGGCCGCGCCCAGGGTCCGGCCATTGCCCTCCCGAAAGGCGTGGGCGTAGTTGTACTGGTCGAAATAGTAGGCCGCCCGGGCCACAAACTGGTCCTTGTCCAGCCCCTTCAGAAAGCGCTCAGCGGCCAGCTGCTGCCCGATGGCATCCAGGTGCGTATGCAGTTGCTGGTAGCTACCAAAGTACATGGTATATAGGCCGGGGCCGTCCTTATCGGCCGAAGTTGACTTGGTGGCCTGGAACTCGCCCCAGGCACGCGTTTCGCCCGCCCACGGGTACACATCCTGAAAAAGGTGGCGGTGCAATGCCTGTAGGCCCTGGGCGTTGTGGGGCGTTACTTCCACGTGGCCGGCCAGCACCTCCAGCAGGCGGAAGTGGAAACGGTTGCCTTCGACCTCGGCCAGCTTGTCCTCATCGGTGATGTTGAGCTTATTAATCAGAACACCGGTGTGGGGGTCGGTAAAACCGTCAGTCATAAGGAAAAGCCGCGCGGGAACTGGGTAAGCAAGCAAAACGCCCCACCAACCGGCAGGGCGTTAGCGAATAGAGTAAGAGCGAAGGGCTAGTGCGATAATGAACGGGCCTTGGCCATGGCGGGAGCCGGCCGGGGTGCCACCGCCAGTGTGCCATCGGCGCCCCGCGTGGGTACCGGCGTCTGGGCCTGGGCTTGGTAATGGGCATCAAGCTGCGCGTTTACCTCGGCCAGGCTCAACTCGCCGTTGATGTAACGCTGGCTCAGCTGCTCGGCAAAGGGGCTCAGCTTGCGGTCCTGGGTCGCGTTCAGCGCGGCCGCCCGGTCCGATAGCGCCTGGCGCTGCTCGCGGGTTGCTTCCTTGGGGCCGAATTTTATGAGGGTATCCATGCTTTTTTGCCTGAGTGGTCTACTACGGCAAACGAAAGTTAGGCAAAAATGTGCCAAACCGGGCTACTGCTTCGCGCCGGCCGCCTGCGCATCGGCCAGGGCCGCATCCAGCACCGTTTGCACGGGCACGGCCAGCAGCTCGGCCACCCGGAGCGCCTCGGCCACGGTCAGGCCGGAGGGGTCGGCTTCGCGCTGCTTGATGGTGCGGTAGGTCATTTGCAGGTGTTCCTGTAACTCGCGCTCGGTGAAGGAGAAGCGGCCGTGGCGCAGCAGGTAGCTGAACTGCTGGCCCGCCGGCGGGGTAGCACCGGGCGGGGCCGAGGGAGGGAATGGGGTTTTCATGCTCGCATTATAACGCTTCCCGGCATTAGGGGAGGAGGAGCAGCAGGGTAATGTGCCACTACCCCCGGCGCGTGCCAGCGGGCGGCATCCCGCTGGCAACGGTGCTCAGGCCGCAAGCTGCAGCTGCATTTGGGTGCCGGGCGCGG
The DNA here is from genome assembly GCA_913776615.1 of uncultured Hymenobacter sp. Classification (GTDB taxonomy): domain Bacteria; phylum Bacteroidota; class Bacteroidia; order Cytophagales; family Hymenobacteraceae; genus Hymenobacter. The sequence continues at coordinate 31,940 of CAJYPK010000061.1, read as the reverse complement.
CCAACTGCTCTGCCTCGGGTACCAGGGGGTGCGTTTTAGTGGTGGCCGCTTTGGCCTGGCGGGCACGGTAGGCGGCCATTTCGGGGCCGGGCAGCCACTGCTTGCCGGCGCAGGCCCGGAGGTTAAACTCCTGCCAGAGGAATTCCTCGCGGAAAATCAGGTGCACCGTGCCTTTCTTGAAAGCCCGGATTTCAAAGAACCGGCTGTACACCGTCCAAACCCCGTTCGGGTTGGCGTTCTGGTTGCCGTAGCGGTCGAGGGCCGTGTCGATGCCCACGCAGGTATCGTAGTTTTCGCCCGTCAGGTAGCACATCACCCGGTCGATGTCGGCGTAGTCGTCGCGGCGGCTCCAGTTCACCCGGAAGCCTTTGCCGGAATAACTTTCTTCCACCGCGTAGGGCAGAATTACCTTGCGGTTTACCTTCCACTGCGAGTTGGTTACCCAGCCCTCCACGTGCAGGCGGTTTTCCTTGTGGTACTTGGTGAAGGTGTCAAACACCGATTCCACGGCCTGCTCCATGATGGTTTCGCGGTTGTCGAGCACCAGCGCCACCAGCTCGGCCACGGCCTCGTGGGTGAATTCCTGGTAGCCCTGGGCCTTGCTGAAGGCGGCGAAGTTGCGGCGCACGTCGGCCGTCATCAGCTTCTGAATGTTCACCTTGTCGAGCACCAGCCCCCAAATTTGCTGGTTCATCTCGTCGGCGAAGTTGTTGTAGCTCGTGCGCAGGCTGCCGCGCTCCAAGCTGGCCTCGGCCAGCTTTAGCACGTCCTGGTACTCGCTGCGCAGCAGGCTTTTGGCGTAGAACTTCATGCCCTCGCGGGCCTGCAGGTAAGCGGCGTACTGCGCTTTCAGGCCCTCGTATTCGGCCGCCATGTTGCCGATGACGTCGCGCGTGGCCACGGCATTGGCAAACAGGTTTTCGTTTAGCTCCGGCCCCCGGCGGCCCCGGCTGGTGAACTCGAACGTGAGGCGGTCCGCTTTGGCGGGTTTGTGCAGTCGGACCAGGCTTACCCCTACGTTGGTGGGGCGCTCGGATTCGGCAAAAACGGCTCCCAGCGCTTCGCTCATGCCGTGGTCCTCAATGAGGCGGGCCAGCAGCTGCCGGGTTTCGGTGTAGGGGTTGGCCAGCGTTTCGGTGTTGAGCAGGCACACCACATCGCCGCCGGCAGCTACCACGTCCCAGGCCTTAAGCAAATGCCGGTCGCCATTGGAGAAGGGCGGGTTCATGATAATGAGGTCGAAAAAATGGTCGCCCCGGTAGTTCAGGAAGTCGTTGGCAATCACCTTGTAGCCTTTGTCGTGCAGCACGGCGCGCAGCTCGGGGTCGGCCTCGCAGCAATACACGTTTTGCTTGCCGCTGCGGCTGTGGTAGTCCTCCCGGTCAAGCCAGGCCGTCAGCTCGTCCACGATGGCCCCGCTACCGGCGCTGGGCTCCAAGATGGTGAGCTTGCGCAGGGCCGCCGCGGCCGGGTTGTAGCGGCGGTACCGGTCGCTGCCCGGCTCCTCGTCGCCGGTGGAAGCGGGGTTGAAAAACGGGTCGAGCATGCGCTGAATAACGGCGGCCGGGGTAGGGAAGAATTCAGGATTGAGCATGACGCTTAAAAGGACTAAGGTGATAGTGAACAACCACTTGCTTATCCTATTAAACGCAATTTCAGACGTTTTTGTTGCTAAAAAGACAACAATATTTAACCGAAATCGACTTACCGTTTTGACTGTGCCAACTCCTTCTTCCCCCTTGTTCCTTATAATAAAAGCTGCCGGCGGTACGCCGGCTCCAGCGCTCCGCTGGCGGTACCGGCCCTTGCCGGTTCGGCCAGCAGCCAATAAGAAGGGGGAAGGCCCGGCCGGGGCTGCAGAGCGCACCGGGGGCGCGGCCGGCATTCCGTGGCGACCAGCGGGAGTGGCGGATAGCCAGCCGCGCCCCCGAGTAAGCGGCGCTGCCTGGGCCGGGCCGGCGCGGGGGGATTTTTTGCGAGAAGGATAGGAAGGGCGCGACCAGCGGGAGCGGTGCGCAGCACGGTAGCGCAGCGGATTCCTGCATAGCCTGGCCCAGCGGGCTCGCCCTACCAAAAAGCCCCTAAAACCGCTTGCTTCGGCTTTCCAAGAAAATATGTCAACTATGTCGTAAACTTACGTCATTCAATGTCGTATATTTGCGACATACTTCCAAGTTGCTTACCGGCGCCCATGTCCTCCACCGTCGATACTCCCGTTCATCCCCTGCTGCGCGTCGTGCTCGAACGGGTGCTGCGCACCGAATGCCTCGTGCTGGAAAGCCTGCGGCTTCAGACGCAGGGCGGCTACAATGGCCTGCCGGGCGGCGGCGGCGAAGAGCGACTGCAAGCCGCCGAGCAGCGCGCCTATCAGCGGGCCGAAACGCTGCTCACCCACCTGCTGGCGGCCACGGCGGCACCGGCCGCCACCTTACCCACTCCTCCAGCTTCCGACCATGACCTACGCTAAAACCGCCGCCTTCACCGAAGAGCAACAGCAATTATCCCGCGTGGCCAAAGCCCTGGCCCACCCGGCCCGGGTGGCCATCATCCAGTTTCTGGCCGCGCAAAAAACCTGCATCTCGGGCGACATCGCCGCCGAGCTGCCCCTATCGCGCACTACGGTATCACAGCACCTGCAGGAGCTGAAGGCGCTGGACCTGATTCGCGGCGAAATCGACGGACTCACCGTCTGCTACTGCCTCAATACCGAACTGTTGCAGCGCGTGCACCAGCAGTTCACCGCCTTTTTCATCGAGGCCACGAGCGGCGCGGCCTGCGGTCCCGACGATGCCTGCGCCTGCTAGACCCCATCCCTTTTTCACCCTTTTATCAACCCGTAGCGCCATGAAAATCTCTGAAATCAAGCAAGCTTTGGCCGAAGTGGAAGCCGTCAATTTCCGTTTGCCCACGGGCGAGTACCTGCCCGCGCACTTCCACGTGACGGAAGTGGGCCTGGTGAGCAAGCATTTCATCGACTGCGGCGGCGTGGAGCGCCGGGAGCAGGTCGCCAACTTCCAGCTCTGGGAGGCCGGCGACTACGACCACCGCCTGGCACCCCAGAAATTCCTGCACATCCTGGACTTGTCGCAGCGCATTCTGGGCACCGAAGACCTGGACATTGAAGTGGAATACCAGCAGGCCACCATCGGCAAATTCGGGCTGACGCGCGAGGGCAACGACTTCGTGCTGACCGCCAAGCAGACGGCCTGCCTAGCCCAGGATGCCTGCGGCATTCCGGCCGCCCAGCAGGTGGCGCTGCCTCAGCTGCAAATGGCCGGCGGCTGCACGCCGGGCGGCGGGTGCTGCTAACAAGGCCAGGCGGCGCGGCCCTTCCGGGTCGCGCCGCTTGACTTTTCTCCCCATTCCTTCCTCCCGACTTTGATGACGATTGCCTTTTTCTCCGACGTGCACGGCAACCTGCCGGCCCTGGAAGCGGTGCTGGCCGATATGGAGCAGCGCCGGCCCGACATGATTTTCTGCCTCGGCGATTTGGTGGGCTACGCGCCCTGGCCCAACGAAGTGGTGAACGAGGTGCGCCGCCGCGGCATCCCCACGCTGGCCGGCAACTACGACCAGGGCATCGGGATGGCCAGCAGCAACTGCGGCTGCGCCTACAAAACCGATACCGAAAAGGACCTGGGCGCGCAGAGCATTGCCTACACCAACCACGTGGTGGGAGACGATGAGCGGCGCTACCTGCGCCTGCTGCCTAAGCACATGCGCCTGGAGTTTCAGGAGGAGCCCTGCACGCTCAGCCTGCTGATGGTGCACGGCTCACCGCGCAAAATCAACGAATACCTGTTTGAGGACCGGCCCGAAGCCAGCTTCCTGCGGGTGCTGGCCGAGGCCAACGCCGACATCATGCTGTTCGGCCACACCCATAAGCCCTACCACCGCAGCTTCGCCTACGAGGTGGAAGGCGAAACCCGCTACCGCCACGCGCTCAACATCGGGTCGGTGGGTAAGCCCAAGGACGGCGACCCGCGCGCCGCCTACCAACTGCTGCACCTCGACGAAAATACCAAACTGACCGACCCCAACAGCGTGCGCTCGGAACTGATTCGGGTGGAATACGACGTGGAGAAAGCCGCGCAGGCGGTGGAGGCCTCGCCGCTGCCCAACGAATACGCCGACATGCTGCGCAAGGCTTATTAATCGGAGTGAATCATGACCATTCAACCACTCACCGAAGTCCATTGGTCCGCCGTGCGGGCCATTTACGAGCAAGGTATCGCCACGGGCAACGCCACGTTTGAAACGCAGGCCCCCGAATGGGAGGCCTGGGACCGGGCGCACCTGGCTCATAGCCGCCTGGTCGCCGTCGATGACGCCGACACGGTACGGGGCTGGGCCGCCCTCTCGCCCGTATCGAGCCGCTGCGTGTACGGCGGCGTGGCTGAAATCAGCATATACATCGCCGCCGAGGCCCGCAGGCAAGGCGTGGGCCGGCAGCTGTTGCAGGCCCTAACTACGGACTCGGAGGCCCACGGCATCTGGACGCTGCAGGCCGGCACCTTCGAGGAAAACGCGGCTAGCATTGGCCTGCACACACAGGCGGGTTTTCGCGTCATCGGCCACCGCGAACGGATTGGCCAGCACCACGGCGTATGGCGCAACACGGTGCAGATGGAGCGGCGCAGCCCCTCCGTCGGCGTCGCTTAACTCAGCTCTTTCCATGACAACGCTGAATCAACCCCTGTCTGCCGCACCAGCCCCCGCCGCGCTGGCCGAAAAGAAACTCTCCGGCCTCGACCGGGGCCTTACGCTCTGGATATTCCTGGCCATGGCGCTAGGCGTGGGCTTGGGCTACTTCGTGCCCGGCATCAACGGGGCCATCAACTACTTCTCGGTGGGCACGGTGAACGTGCCGTTGGCCATCGGCCTGATTCTGATGATGTACCCGCCGCTGGCCAAGGTAAAGTATGAGCAGCTGCCCACGGTCTTCAAGAACATGCGCATCATCGGCCTCTCACTCTTCCTGAACTGGATTCTGGGGCCGCTCCTCATGTTTTTCCTGGCCATCTGGCTGCTGCCCGACAAGCCCGACTACATGATGGGCCTGATTCTCATCGGCATAGCCCGCTGCATTGCCATGGTGCTGGTCTGGAACGATTTGGCCGACGGCTCGCGCGAGTACGCGGCCGGGCTGGTGGCGCTTAACTCCATCTTTCAGGTGCTGTTTTATTCGGTGCTGGCGTGGCTGTTCATCACCGTGCTGCCTCCTTATTTCGGCTTAAAAGGCTACGCCGTGAACATCGGCATCGGGGACATCGCCCGGAGCGTACTCGTGTACCTGGGCATTCCCTTCGCCGCCGGCTTTCTCTCGCGCACCATCCTGCGGCGGCTGAAAGGCGACGAGTGGTACGAAAAGGTCTACCTCCCGGCCATCAGCCCCATTACGCTGGTGGCGCTGCTGCTCACCATCGTGGTCATGTTCAGCCTCAAGGGCGAAACCATCGTGCAGGTGCCGCTCGACGTGCTGCGCATTGCCCTGCCGCTGGCCATCTACTTCGGGGTGATGTTCGTGTTGAGTTTCGCCGCTGGCAAGTACCTCGGGGCCGACTACGCCGAGAATGCCAGCATCGCCTTCACGGCCACGGGCAACAACTTTGAGCTGGCCATTGCCGTGGCCATCGGGGTGTTCGGCCTGAACTCGGGCCAGGCCTTCGCCGGCGTGATTGGGCCTCTGATTGAGGTGCCGGCACTCATTGCCTTGGTCAACCTGGCCTTCTGGTTCCGTCGCCGCTGGTACGGCAGCAAATCAGTGGCTTCGGCCGCGTAACCCTTCGCAGTTTTTTCCCCTTCCCATGTCTGACAAGAAAAACGTTCTGGTGCTCTGCACCGGCAATTCCTGCCGCAGCCAGTTGCTGCACGGCTACCTCGCCCAGGAGCTCGGCGACCGGGCCGCCGTGTACAGCGCTGGCGTGGAAGTCCACGGCCTCAACCCCCGCGCCGTGCGCGTGATGGCCGAAGACGGCGTGGACATCAGCCACCACACCAGCAACCACGTCGACGGATACGCCGCCGTGCCGTTCGACTACGTGCTGACCGTGTGCGACCACGCCAACGAGGTGTGCCCCATTTTCCCCTCCACGGCCAAGAAGCTGCACCACAACTTCCCCGACCCGGCCAAAGCCACCGGCAGCGAGGAAGAAATCATGGCCCAGTTTCGCAGTGTGCGCGACCAGGTGAAAGCCTACGCCCACGACTTCGTGCGGGCCCAATTTCAAACCGCCTAGCGCCCGTGCAACCCGCCCCGCTGCCTACTCCCACCAATTTTACCACCGAGGTGCTGGTGATTGGGGCCGGCCAGAGCGGGCTGGCCGTGGGCTACTACCTGCAGCGCGCCGGCCTCCCCTTCGAGCTGCTAGACGACCAGCCCCGGCCCGGCGGGGCTTGGCCCCACGGCTGGGCTTCGCTGCGGCTGTTTTCCCCGGCCGATGCCAGCTCGCTGCCCGGCTGGCTTATGCCGCGCCCGGCGGATAATGGTTTTCCCACTCGGGATGCCGTCATTGACTACTTGACGCAATATGAGCGACGCTACGCCTTACCGGTGCGGCGGCCCGTGCGCGTGGCCGCCGTGCGCCGGTCCGGCGAAGGCTTCGCCGTGCAAACCGATGCCGGCACCTGGCAGGCCCGGGCGGTGGTGTGCGCCACCGGCAGCTGGCGCAGCCCCTTTGTGCCCACGTACCCCGGCCAGCGTGATTTCGGCGGCGTGCAGCTGCACTCGGCCCACTACCAAAATGCCGCGCCCTTCGCCGGGCAGCGGGTGCTGGTGGTGGGCGGCGGCAACTCCGGCGCGCAGCTGCTGGCCGAAGTCTCGCGGGTGGCGCACACCACCTGGGTGACGGAACGAGAGCCCCGCTTCCTTCCCGATGACGTGGACGGCCGGGTGCTGTTCACCCAGGCTACCCAGCGCTACCACGCCGGCCAGCAAACCGCTCCGCCGCCCACACTCGGCGACGTGGTGATGGTGGGCTCGGTAAAAGAAGCTCGCGACCGGGGCGCACTGGGCAGCGTGCGGCCCTTTTCGCGCTTCACCCCCACGGGCGTGGTCTGGGCCGATGGCCGCGCAGAGGCCGTGGGCGCGGTTATCTGGTGCACGGGCTTCCGGCCAGCTCTCTCGTTTCTGGCGGGTTTGGGCGTGGTGCAGCCCGATGGGCGCGTGGCCACGACGGGCACCCGCGCTACCGAATTGCCGGGCCTGTGGCTGGTGGGCTACGGCAGCTGGACGGGCTTTTCCTCCGCCACGCTGATTGGCGTGGGCCGCTCGGCAAGGGCGACGGTGGAGGAAATCAAGGCATTTCTGGCCCCGGCCGCCCTTACGCTGGTGGGGCAGTAGCCGTGGCGGAAAGCAGCTTGCTCAGCACTGTGCCAAATTCCTGACGGCCTTGCGCTGGCCGGCACCTTCAACCAGCCCGGCCGTTTTAAACTCATTCAGGTGCTGCGTCGCAGTAATCATCGGGTTCGTTGTCCGTAACAAACGAGGGCGCTAGGGTGAAACAATGCCGTACCGGCGTGGTACACCGGAATGACGAGGGTTTCCCCAAAAGTCGCAACTGGGAATCTAGCCGCCCGTCAACCGGCCAGCCGACTGTTATCACGCTTGGTCAAACTCCGCCACAGTGTTTTCAAAAACCTGCCACACTAAATTGCGCAGGTAGGCTTGGTCCTGCTCGGGGTAAATAAAATCCGGTGTAATACCAGCTTCCGCCAACCGGGCGAAGAGGTGCGGAATCAGTTGCTTGTTAATGTTAAAGCATTTGGCATAGTAATGATTGACCGTGTCGGGATTCTCTTCCAGCACCATTGCCCGCACGGTGTGCTCCATGGGGTTGGCCGGCGAATTGTTCCAAGTGAACACGCCTTGCTGATTGGTGACGTTGGGGCTGTTTTGCAGGCCGATGGGCACGTACTCTTCATCGCGGTCCGAGAAATAGGAGGCGGGAATGCGCGACAGAAATTCCATCTGACACAAGTGGTTGGTCAGGCCGGCTAGGTGGTAGGAGCCGAGCGCCGCCCGGATGATGGCGGCGTCATCGTGCCGGAACCGTTCAATCGACTCGGCGGGAATGGCCGCAAAATCCGGATTCTGCGCTAGGTCCCTTTCAAGCTTTTCGAGCACGGCAGGCCGAATCAACTCAATATTGCCCTTCAGACTGGTTTCGAGAATGGTACGCAAGCTGTTGGGGGCAAACCACTTTTCCTTGATATAGTACACGCTCAGGTAGCAGTCAATTTCCCGGTTGGAACGCGGGAAAGGGGATGAAACTCCGTACGCGGCGAAGAAGAGAGCCACCCGGAAGTTATAGGTCCAGTCGAGAATGGGCGTCGGGCAGCCGTAGTGCTGCAAAATACTCAGCACGCTGACGTCGTTGTTGTAATCCCCGCCATTGGCATCAATGTAGTTTGCCAGGAGGCCCCCGCAATACAGGCGGGCGTTGGCCACCAGCCGGGCAACAAACTGCGGGTAGTCAATCGGCCGCTTGAACCAGCCTTTGAGCTTCCAGGTGCGCTGGAGCGAGCTATACAGCATGAAGCCTGCGTCGTGAACACCGCGAAACAGGTGGTTCGTTTTCGCCCCGTAGCGGCTGATTAGCTCGTCTAACTCTTCCACCGTGTCGATGGTGCGCTGCCGAAAGAATGTGCGCTTCTGCACAAAGGACTGATACACCGACATGGCCTCGTCGTACATCGAGGGAGGCGTTAGATGCGAGGCGTAGTAGGCGTTCAGCAGCGCGCGTACTTCACCCGTTACCGTAGCAGGGTCTACCTCACCGCTCCCATCCCGCTTGGGCCTGACTTTTCTCAGGTCCTCGTAGGCTTCTCGAAACGGCAGCCGGCGCACATCAAAATCCGGGCTTTCAAACCACTCTTTGAACAACTGTACTTTTTCATCGAGCAAGCGTTGTTCAGCAGCTTTATCAGTTGACATACTCGTGGGGATGGTTGCTAAAACGAGGTGGTAGTTCAAGGTAATGACCAAGCTACCTCGCTCAACATTTAAACGCTCGTTGATTGTTTTCTATAAACTTAGGTACCATAATCCTTCCTTATCGGACCTAAGTTTTGCGTACATTTGGACCACACTTGCAGTCCCAATTTTTGCAATTGCAAAAGCATAGATGGCACAAAAGGGAAAAAAGAACCTGCCGGCCGTGACCGGCGACCTGCCGGCGCTGGCCCTGGCCAACGACCTGGCCGGCCAAGTAGCGCCCAACGTCGGGCGTTACCTGACCCTTGGCCTCGAAGGTGCGGACAACACGCGCCTGGCGTACTCGGCCGACCTGCGCAGTTATGAAGCCTTCTGTGCCGCGCACGAGTTCACGCCTTGGCCGGCCGCCGTGGCCACGCTCGCCAGCTACGTGGCGCACCTGGCCGACATCCCGCGCAAGCTGGCCACCATCAACCGGCACTTGGCTGCCATCGAAAAAAATCACCAGTTGCTCGGGCTGCCTTCGGCCATCAGCGCGCCGGCCCTAGATGTGCTGCGCAAGGGCGTAGCCCGCGCCGTGGGCAAAAAGCAGAAGCAGGCCCCGGCTTTTTCGGTGGCCCACCTCAAAAAATGCATCAGCGAGCTTGACTTAACCAGGCCCGAAGGTGTACGCGCGCGCGCACTCCTATTAATAGGCTTTACCGGCGCCTTCCGCCGCTCCGAGCTGGTGGGCCTGGACCTAGAGCATATCGAACTGACCGACGCGGCCCTCATCCTGAGCCTGCCGAAAAGTAAAACCAACCAAACTGGCGAATTAGAGCAAAAAGCAGTTTTCTACGCTTCTAATCCGCTGTTCTGCCCGATTCGTGCCTATAAGGCCTGGGTAGAACTATTAGGCGGGCGTACCGAGGGGCCGGTGTTCGTATCCCTCTCGCGGGGCAAAACCGGCGAAGCGGGCACGCCGTCACGTCGCCGGCTGTCAGACCGGCGCGTGAACCTGCTGGTGAAGGAGCACCTGGGCGAGAAGTATTCGGCTCATTCTCTACGGGCCTCCTTCATCACCACGGCTAAGCTCAATGGGCAGTCGAATGAGTTTATCAAAAACCAGACGAAGCAGAAAACCGATGCCATGATTAGCCGCTATTCCCGGCTTGATGACATCATTGCCTATAATGCGGCGCACTCGCTGGGGTTGTAATACGGAGTTACTCCGCCCACTCACTTTGGGTATCATTCATTACTATTACATTCGTGAAAGGCCAGTCCTATCGGACCATTGAGAATCAGAACAGGCAAAGAATGGATGCGATAGTTGACCGATACTTCCAGCTGAACGATGCGTTAATATACTGCGCCGCCTGAAGTCTCAGGTTTTAGCTAATACTCAGGAATTCACCATGCAGAACACCATCAATATCCCAATACTTACTAATCAAAGCCTTACCGAGTACGTGTCGACAATCAGCACAAAGTATCCGGATGCTGAGTTTTATAAGGAGAAAAAGCGGGACAGTGGGCGTGGTGAGGGCCCGACATTGCTGCTGACCATTTGTAAAGATGATGTGATTCTGGAAGAAGAGTCCTTCTTCTATGCCAACCAGTCTAAGCTTGACGAAGACTTGGAAAACCTGGTTTTCTATCTGGATTTTGCTTAGACCGGTTACTACAGCACCAGCTCAGTTATGGAAGAACATTTGGAAGGGGTCCCGAACCGGGTAGGTAATCTGCATGCAGTTCTCCAAGAACTGGAAACGGAAAGTGACCGTGGGGTAGCTATTCTGGGCGTTAGCATGCTTGACCAGCGTCTACTAGAGTTGCTTCATCACTTATTCGTCCCCTGCCCGCAGACAAAACAACTGCTTAGTGGGCCCGTTAGCTCGTTTGCGAACAGATTGAACCTCGCAATGGCAACCGGTCTGATTGCGGCAGATGAATATGCCGAATGCAACCGGTTACGAGCGATTCGCAATGACTTCGCCCATAAATTCGAATTAGACTTCTCATTCAGCAATGAACAAGTCAAAAAGCGATGTGACAAGCTGGAGATGTTTTACGAGCCGGACGGTGAAGATGAGCAAACTGATGAAAACGCCGAGCCGGAAGAGCCGTTCGAAACTGAAATTTCCCCACGTGAGCTTTTTATAAAAAGCGTAGCGGAAGTGTATGTCTGCTGGCTTATTCGTGAGTTTCATACACAGCACCGTCGCATGAAGCGTTCGGGAATGGATGATGCCAATGAGTATCTAAAAAGTCAGGCTTAGAAGCAATGAATCAGTTCTGCCCTGCTCAGCGCAGCAGCTTCGTATAGCATTCACCTATTAGCATTTCCAGCAATTTCGCCTGCTGTAACCCAGGCTTACATTCGCCCTTGCCAAAATAAAAAGCCCTGGTATCATGTCAAATATTTCTGCTATCCAGTCACTTATCAATACTCCGCTTGCTGATTACCTTAAAGAAGCCCGTAAACGGTTCCCCATGGCAGAGTTCCGCAAGGAAATGGATGGTAGCAAAGCAATACTGATATCTGTAGCAGAAAACGATACCATTCTGGAAGAAAAATCCTTCAGCTATTCAGAAGATGCCGATTCAGAGTCAGATTTTGAAAACCTAGCTCAGAACCATGATTTTACAGGGGAAGACGCAAACCAGATATACTTCAGACCTAAAGCAAATATATTAATTCTACTTGGAGAGGAGTTGATTAAAAGCCCGGTAATGGCAATTTATGAGCTGATTAAAAACAGTTACGATGCTGATGCAAGAATAGTAAGTGTTGATTTTGAAAACGTTGAAGACCCGGCAAACGCTACAATCAGGATTCAGGACGATGGAACTGGTATAACGGAGGAAGTACTCGAAAATGTCTGGTTTGAACCAGGCTCCGACTTCCGGAAACCACTCAGGGCGGATGGCACTAGGATTATCAAACACAGCCCGATGTATGGTCGGATACCAATGGGCGAAAAAGGTGTCGGACGCTTTGCCGTTCATAAACTCAGTAGCCGCATCAACCTCATTACTAGACCTTTTTCTGTAGAACAGGGCAAATTACTGGATTACGAATTACACGTAGAAATAGATTGGCGAGCATTTTCGCAGCAAAAATATTTGCAGGATGTAGGTATTCTCTGGACCAAGGAAACAGACCCGGAGAACTTCTTTTTTAAAGAAGCATCAGGCACCTATATCGAATTACAGGAACTGAAAGAGAGCTGGACGCGGGGTATGGCCCGCCAGCTGAAAAGGAACACTCTCTCGATGCTTTCTCCGAAGAATGACTCGGACAAATTTCGAATCGACCTGAATTTTAACAATAATTGGCTTGACTCCTTGCCCGATGTAGCAGAGATTCTCAAAGCAGCTCCGTATAAATTAACAGCGTTGCTGGACTCTGATTACAATCTGACATTTGAATACAGGTTCGAGCTTAAAAATAATCCCAGCCTTGGTAAACGCGTGATTGATGCTTCATCACCTGAAGCCAGCAGTAAACACCAACGAAATATCAGGAATGAAATACGCCCTTTCGTCCAATCGTATTATACTAAAAGAAAGGAGGTTGCAGCTTCTGATGTTGATGCAGCTGTTGATGCCTTCCTTGCTGAACCAGCTCCTTTTGGCACGTTGATGCTCGAATTGTATTCCTACGACTTGGATTCCGAGTCGCTCAGGGATACAATGTCCGACTATACGCTGATTAAGAATCTTCTACGGGAGCACGCAGGCGTCAAAATGTTTAAGGGTGACCTGCGTGTGTACGATTATGGCGACCCGGGAAATGACTGGCTGGGGCTTGACCTCAAGCGTGTTCAAAATAAGGATTGGTTTTCCAATAACCAGGTAATAGGGTTCGTCTATCTGGACCCGGCAACATCCGGCTCGTTGATTGAGAAAACGAATCGGGAAGGCTTCATCCTCAATACTGCTTTTGAAAGGCTGGAATTATCGCTTGATTTTATCCTGACTGATTTCAAAGCGGAAAGGTCAGCTGACCGGAGACTGTGGCTGGCATTCAATCATCGGGGGACACCTGAAACATTTGAAGGAAATATCGCCGGATTCCGCCAGCTTGTAAATGATGCCGAGATTCCGGATAGCAAAACCAAGGAAAGGCTATTGCTTGAGGCTGGCAGAATTGAGGCCCGTTATGAACAGGACCGTAATTCACTGTTGATTCCTGCCGGGGTAGGAATGACCGCCTCCTTTGCTATACATGAAATCGAGAAGCTCGTTCCCCGGATGCAGACGAGCGTCAGCGAATCGCCACTTGATGTCGCAAGGATGCGGGACCAAGTAGCCGAGCTGGATGACTACGTCAATGGCATTCTGTCTATTATGAAGAAGGGCGGTGTTAAGCCGCTCTCTGTAAAAGAAACCATTGAGCAGGCAGCGAAGAACTATAACCTTAAAATGCGGCTCAGAAACATTAAACTTACCGTTGATGTGGACCCGCAGGCAGAAGAGATTAAAGCTGAAAAACGGCTGTTGCTCACTATGCTTATGAATCTTATTGACAACAGCATCTACTGGCTGGAAGCTGTTAACAGAGAAGAAAAAGGTATTTTTATCTCTGCTCAGCGAAGAGGGACTGATATCTCGTTGCTGGTGGTCGATAATGGCACGGGATTCAAGGATAAGGTAGAGGACCTCGTTAAGCCATTTTTCAGCCGTAAAGAGAATGGCATTGGCATAGGTATGTATTTGATTGACACAGCAATGATGCAGTTTGGCAAACTCAACGTTATCTATGACAAGCAGGAGTTGCTGGCCCGGAATGTTCCTCCTCTCTTCGATGGGGCTGCCGTTGAGCTGGTATTTAACAATCAATAATTAAAGCTGGAATGCTACTTGCCCAACTCAGAGAACCCCAGGTTGCTATCATTGATGACGTTCAATCCGAAGTACGCCCCATCATTGACAAGTTAAGAGAGCACTCAATCAGTGCCAGATTTTTTGATGCCAGCCCTGAAAACCTGGAGCAGCCTGAACAGCCTATTCAAAGCATTGAGCTGATATTTCTGGACCTGCACTATAACACCAATTTCAATAACTCTGATTTCCAGCCCGAACTGTGCGCGCAGATTATTGAAAGTATCGTTCCGCCCGGTAAGAGATACGTTCTGGTAGTATGGACGCGGGACCCGGATAAAGCAGACCAAGTTATTGAGGTTCTGAGAATACTTGACCTTTTACCGGTTAAGACTATCGTCAAATCCAAGAACGACTTTTTGTTAGGCAGTGATATTGATGTCGAACGCCTGCTTGCTGAAATTGACGCTGAGATTACCCGCATCACCGATGTCATCATGTTCGATGGGGAGATTATTGACATCGAAGAAGACAGCGTGATAATTGATTGTCTTATGGATAAAGAAGGCAAAAAATTTCAGCTGCGCCGATTTGACCGCCGCCCACTTGAAGGCGTGGTAGATTTGGACAGAGGGAAATACATTACCATCACAGTAACAACCAAGCCAGGCAGTACCACTTTCGAATTCTCAAAAGCGGCCGGCGACCCTTCGGCCCTTTTCAGTAAAGCCGGGTATATGCATGATATTGACGAACGGCTGTTCAAAGGCAAATAAATGGCGCGCCTAACATTTAAAGACGTAGGCCAGGGTGACTCTGTCATCTTGGAATGGACGGACAATGCTGAACAGCACGTCGGTGTTTTCGACTGTAACAGGAAAGGGAAAGCCAATCCTGTTCTTGAGCACATTATTGCCAAGGGCTATCAACGCCTAGACTTTATCATCCTCTCCCATCCGCACGAAGACCATTATTCCGGCTTCACTGAACTGCTGGAATATTGTTCGGCGCAGGGCCTTAAGATTGGTTGGTTTGGCAACTCGTCTTTCAATCTTAATAAGCAATACTGGTCGCAGTTTGAAACCGGCCACGATGCCACCCAGGAGCTGGAAAAGATGCTTCAGCTAATCAGCAAGCTCCTTAAAGAAGGGACCCTCGAAGAAATATTCCCCCTCCTGCAAGGGGTTACTTTAGAACTGAGTGAACACCTGACACTAAAAGTGCTGTCACCGGGGCATCAGGAAATGCAGCAGTATCAGGCAAAAGTTGATTCTGATGCCGGAGCCAATAAAAAGGAAGCCAGTCAGGCGGCTAATCTGCTCTCCACAGTATTCCTGATTACTTCGGGCCAAAACAGGGCCCTAGTTACTGCTGATGCTGTTGCCGTTACGTTCGAAAGAATCCACAAGCAGGCTTTATTGCCAGCAGTACCCCTAGCGCTGGTGCAGGCCCCGCATCATGGCTCCAAAAAAAACTACTCCGCCACATTTTGGGGTGGATTACTAAACGCTGAAGGGCGCCGCGCAGTAGTCTCGTCCGGGGTAAACGGTAAGTACCGGCATCCTCACCTTGAAGTTCTGACTGAACTTGATGGGCTGGGGTTCGCCATACACGCGACCAATATCATTTATGGAATGCAGGAATACCTCACGCTCAAACAAAAGACCATTGTCTTGGACATGGCTAGCGATTTAATCGATACGGATGGGGGTGACAAGGAATTTGACCTCTAATCTGTGAATTACTGTGACGCAATAATGGCATCTATACTGATTGCTCCTGCGGCACTTTGTATCCGTGTCGTAAAACACTGTTTTGCAGGTAAAATACTTTCCCTTTTACTGCTTCACTCAATCGCAATTCACCCTTCCTGACTTTAATCAGAAAGTCCGCATCTGCTGCCCGGAGCTTCTTGTTTTTCTTCTCCCATGCCAGCAGGTGCTCTGCATCATCCAGCGTGATAATTCGCCGAGAAGCAGCTGCTGAGACAGCAGGGGCAGGCTGTTCCGCATATAATTCATCAAGCAGCTGCGGGTTGCGTTCCAGCATCAGGTCAATGATGGTCCGTCCGTTTTCCAGCTCACTATCCGTAAGTGGCCTGTTTTTATTGATGCTTACCGCAATATCGGTGCACTTACCCCGCTTGTGAGGAGTCAGCAGGTCAGTCTGGCGGCCCCACTGCTCGATAATTTCCCAAGCCCGTGCACCCAACCCACGCAGGGATTCCTCCTCCTGCCGGCGCTCCTCGGCTGCCAGTTCATCATTACTGCGGCTGTACCGCTTCTTCTGCTGCTGAGGGTCTGCAAAATCATTGCTCAGGTCCGCCAGCATTTTCTGAAGAGTATTGCCAGGAAGGCCTTTGCTTACCAGCAGCTTCCAGTAATCTTCCTGCTTGGCACGCTCGCTGACCAGCTTGCCACCCGCGTTATCCAGTAGGAACCGGTCTACTACGTACAGCAGGCTACGGATAGCGCTGCGCAGATTGTCTGACACCTCCTGCTGCTTCCAGATTTGAAGCAGGTCAATCCGGCCACCGGTCAGGTGATTCAGCCAGGCCAGAGTATAGGGAACCGTCAGGAATTTGAAGTCGCCGATTTTAGTAGCTCCCCGACCATATTCCAAATCGGCCGCCCGGAAGAGAATGGCTTTGGCTATCAGGTCCTCGAAGAAGACGTTGTTCGGCAGGAAATCCTTCTTCAGCTTCTCTTTCAGAAACTCCGCGTAGTTTTTCTGTGCGCCCTTGGCCACTAGGTGCGGGTAGCCGCTCCACATATGCTCATATTTGGCCACCATCTCTTTGCTGAAAAGCTGCTTGCGCGGGTTCTGTTTTTCAAACGCCGTGCGGCGGCTGTTTGACAGCTCCCGGTTGTAGGCCACCTTGTACTGACCACGGGCTCGCTCGAAGAACCATCGTGTCTGCAGCGAGGAGTCTTTGGCTGCCGGAGCCCAGCAGGTACGTGAAATCTTCTCCAGCTGGCGGTTAAAGGCATTATTGGCCGACAGGTCAGCTGCTTGGATGCCGTTCTGGCTGTTGGCGTACTGTGAGATGAGCGGAATGATTTCATCCATCTCCTCAGGCCGGCGCAGCACTGTCAGCTTCATCTGCACGAACACCCCGGCAATATCCGCCTTGTCTTGGCGCTGGGTGCGGAAGATGGCAGCCGTCGTCTGGCCCCCGTTAACAATCTGGAGGTCCCTCACCGTGTAGATTGCCCAGCCTCCGCCAGGTAACTCGCGCATATCTACCTCCTCGGCTGTGGCCGCAATGCCGTTATTATAGGCCAGAAAACGATGAGGAGCTGTGCGGATGGTATTGCGGATACCCTTATTCACCCCGCCCGTGAAATCCAGAAAGGACCGTACGTTCTGCTCCAGCAGGCGCGCTCCGTAGCGCTCGTAGATTTCGGCCAGCATGGTACCTGGCAGAATAGCCAGGCAGGTCTGGTAGTCATCATTACTCACCGGCATGGGCAGGCAGGCCAGTGGTTTACCGTAACCCCTCTCAAAATCTATCACGATGGGTTCGCGGCGGTTGCGGCTGGTCCACAGGCGAAAGAACCTCTCCAAGTCCCACACATGGTACTGGACATGCAGGGTATCACGCAACCGGCGGTCCGGTACTGCGGTATCGCTGCTCAGACGGGCATTGGTCAGAATGAAGATGCGGGCACGCACCACCTTGGCGGCGTTTTCGAAAAGCACCTGCGCCAAGTCATAGACCGGGGCTGATTCATCGAGCCTGTCCTGATAGCCATTAAACACATCTTTTAAAAACCGCTCGGACTGGTTGGCAGCCGTCGTTACCTCACTTTTCGCAAACGAACGTATCTCTTCTCCCTCCTGAAAAAAGGTTATAAACAGGTCAACGGTTTCGAAATCCTCGCTCAGGGCGTAGCCGTTGATTTTATGCTGTATCTGATTGGCTTTATTGGCCTTAATGCTGGTACAGACGCGGGCATCCTCCGTTTCACCGGCATCGGTCAGCATACCTATCAGATATTCGGTAGCCTTTTCTTCCAGCAACGCGCCCCCTTCCTCAGCTTCCGTCAGGGCACGGATTTCCTGGTTGAGGTCAGTCAGGAACCGGAGTTGTTCATCGGCATCAGACATGGGAATTCAATAGCGTAAGGAGAGTATCAAAAGGAAACACATGGGGCAGCAGCTGGTCGACTGCTACGGTGTAGGATAAAGACCCGATGCCGGGGCGCAGGTCGGCCACCCGGATGCGGGGAAAGTCCTCGTGAACCTGTGCCAGAGTAGCATGACGGACTCGGAAGCCTTCTGTTTGGTAGCGGTCGGCCTGGGAGTGAAAATAGCCCGCCTGATGCAGACGGGTTTCCAGTAGCTTGGCCGCTACCGGGTCCACAGCTGCTGCCGTGGTCAGCTGCTCCACGAGCTGAGGCAACGTTTCGCCCGTGTTTTCGGCTACCTCCAGAAACAGGTGCAGTAGGAAAAGATGCTCAAACGGGCTCTCGTCCAGCTGCCCGGCACCGCTGACCTGAAAGGACTGGCTGTTGCCGGCGCTGGTCTTTACTTCGACGGCATTGGGACCGAAGTGAAAATCTTGGGGGTCGTGCAAAGGCCCCGTCCAAGCAGCCAGCACCGGTCCGGGGGCCATACCGGCCAGCAGCAGCTCCCGCAGCAGATGCAGCTCTCCGAACAGGCCTTGCCGCGCCGGACCACTCAGCCCGGCCGGATTGAACAGCCCGAACAATTCCTGCCACCGGTTTAGTCTGGCCATAAACGCTCGCAGGTAGGCACTACCATCGTGGGCCTCGCTCAAAGCCGCGATGATATCGGCTGTCAGAATGGAGAAGATGTCGGAAAACCGCTCGTCCGTCAGAATAAGCGCCAGTTGAAAAATGGTGTCCGGCTGGTCCGGGTCAGGCAGCGGCTCCAGACTAAGACCAGAATAACGGTGGTCGGGGGCAATGCGGGAGCGCAGGCGGACCGGCAGGGCCAGCAGCAGCACCCGACGTATTACCTCGTTGCCGGGTACGTGCAGGATGCCCGCTGAGAGCGGGCTGGCCGGCTCGGCTGGCAGACACGGTAAGGCCTCGACCTTTCCCGGTGCCGGAGGCGTCAGCAGCAGTTCTTTCCAGATGGCCTCCAGAGCGGCAGCTGTTCCGTCGTTAGTCATCATCCCGGGTTATCTGCTGGTCGGCCTCTTCATCCAGTGCATCCTCATCGTCATTTGTGAACTCGGCCAGCAGCTGCGAATTACCCATGTAAGTAACTTTCCGGTCTTTTTTGATAGCCGGGAAGCTAATGGCATAACCCATAACCGGGACATCAGGCGCATCGTCAGCATAGCCGGCCGGGCCGGGGTCCAGAGGATAGAGCAGTAACAGGGCCTCGGATGCCGGTCTGTTACGCCGGATTTCATCACCGGAAGGGTACGCCGCCCCCTTCCGCTCAGCTCTGGTATCTGTCAGCGCTTTACTCATTTGCTCGTCCGTCAGGTCCAGCGCTTCATGGCGGGGGCTGATAATATGGGCCTTGGGAATGACGTACTCAACTGTACTGACAGTTTTGGTTTTGTCCTTGGCTCCTGCGGCATCACGGTACGTCGTGCGAACCTGCACCGGCACCCCATCAATTGTAAAAGGAACTAACGGATTGTTGTCGTTTTCCGCCTGCATCAGAATAACATTCCAGCTGGTGAGCCGTCCGTCTTGCTGCTGGCTACTAATATAATCAGTGAGCTTACCCGGTTCAATATTACGCTGGGTTGTGAGGTAGCTCAGCAGAAATTCCTGTACTGTTTCCGCCGCGACCCCACGCCAAGCATAGGGCTGCCGTCCGATAGGCACCGGTGTACCAAGCTGATTAATCAGGTCCTGCACGGCGTCGTAATTGGTCTGAATGAACTTCGGGTCGTGTCGGGGGAAAGCATAGGTTTCCATAAGTTCCCCGGCGAAGCTGAGCTGAAGCGGCCAAGCTCCCCGCATCCGGTTAGTGGCGGTAATCTGGAGTACACCAGGCTTAGAGCGGATTTTCAGCCCATACTCTTCCGGGGTACGGCGCTGCCGGACCATGCGGTCGAATTCCAGACGCAGTTCCTCGGTGGCCAGCGTTATGTGACGGTACCAGCTGATAATTTCCCCGGTGGTGAACAGCCGGCACAGGTCTGCGTAGCCGGGGCGGTAGCCAAACCAGCGGCCCATCTGCATCAGGGTATCGTACATCCGTGATGCCCGCAGATAATAACTGACGCACAAACCTTCCAGTGTAAGACCACGCGAGAGCTTATTACCTCCTACGGCGATAACAAACAGCCCGGTGTCGTCATAATCGCTGTAAGTCAGCGGCAGGTGCAGCGTATCACCGGTCCGGTCGGGGGTGCCATGTACAACTCGTACCTTAATGCGCTCCAGCGCTGGCTTCAGGTACTTGCGAACGGCTTCCCAGCCCAGCGGTTTGATAAGATGGTCGTCAATTAGATTCCCCTCAATAAATCGGGCAGTAACCGGCTCGTACTCATCTTCCCAGAGGGCTTTTAAGGCCGGCTCCAGACTGTTTTTACGCAGGGCCAGCTTGGAGCGGCAGTCACTCAGGTATATCCCAACCTGTTTACCCGTCTCATTCTGCCATTTTACAAACCGCGAAACGTGGATGAGCATAGAGCTGTGCTGCCGCTGCTGGCCACGTGCCAGCCGGGCGGCACAGGTAAGAAAGAAATGGTTGATGGCATCTTTCAGCGAGTCTGGCAGATAGGCAGGCGGGTCGTCGTCCTTTTTATGCTTATTGGGGTAAGCAATCAGGTAGTTATCGGTTTCCTCATCGATTTCGTGCACCACGGGAAATACGTTCTCGTGCGAACCTTCCTCATCATCATCCGGCTCCCCAATTCCGAAAATCCGGTCAGGTCCCACGTAGTTGCTGGGTGGCGGGATGTTGACAATAAAGTCCCGGGGAAACAGTTCCTGCCCAACGGCGGCATCCAGCGTATTGTGCCGGCCCTTGATAGTCAGATTCAGTGCCTCGAAGTCAGTCCGGCTGAGCACCGGAATAAAAATATTGGCAAAGGGGGTCGCGGTGTAACCTACGTATGCTTTCTGCTCGAACAGCGACAGCAGCACCCGGATGGAGGCATTTACCGCTGAAATATTTTCCTTGCTGACGTTGATGGAAGCATTATCAGCTTCGTCGTCCACCAGCAGCAGTGGCATATCACTCAGCAAACGCTGCCCTTTTTCGGTTTCCTCGCCTTTGGCCGCCAGCCACAGAATGAGGTTGCGCAGAATGCTGACGTTCTTCTTGATTACTATCAGGACCGGGTCGGACCCGAAGATGGTAGCGGGCACACTATCGGCCAGCGATGCTTTAAAATCGCCATTGGGAGCGCTCGTGGTCAGCGAATGCGCCGGCACCTTACGGTCCCGCTTTCCGACCCCAATCCAGTGATTACCGGTACGGTGCGTCCGGGCCGTCTGGGTATTGTAGCCCACAAAGCCTTCATCCAGCCGCTCCTGGGTCTGGCTGCGCAGGCTGCTGTGGATACCGGCCAGCACAATAATGAGCTTATAGCCGGCATCGGCAGCCTTGCAAATCAGGCCGGTATAGTTGCCCGTCTTGCCGGACTGCACCTGCCCCACCACCATCCCCCGGCGGTCGAAGGGCTGGGTGTCGCGGGGATTGCTGAGCCGGTCCAGAATATCGTCTGTCAGGTCGCCGAGCTGGTCCACCGTGTGGGCAGCCATCCGGCGGTCAAACTGCAGGTAGTCACGGT
Source organism: uncultured Hymenobacter sp. (assembly GCA_913776615.1). Classification (GTDB taxonomy): domain Bacteria; phylum Bacteroidota; class Bacteroidia; order Cytophagales; family Hymenobacteraceae; genus Hymenobacter. The sequence goes on along the minus strand of CAJYPK010000061.1, from coordinate 10,464 downwards.
AACGGTTCCAGAACTTCCATTTGATGCCTTCCCGCGCCTTATCCAGCCACGGCGGCTGTCGCTTGGCCCGGTCTTCAAGAATGGCGTAATCAAGCGATTTCACCCGGTAATAAGCCAGCAAATCCGCTTTGAGCTGGGCCGCATCCGCTTCCGGATAAAGTATCCCGAGCCGGGTAACTGTTTCCTCGATGACAGCCGGGGTTTTGTGGGGTTTGGGCGTGAGCATGGTGATAGCCACGCTCAGCATTTCCTCATGGGAATCGGTCATCAGTCGGTCAGCTTATCAATCAAGTGAGGAAAATAATTGAATGGCTCCATGTTGAGCAGCAACTGGCGTACCTCAGTGGCTGAGCGACCGGCTGCTTTGAAGTCACGAAACATATCCTGAATAAGAGGCAGAATTTCTTGGTCGCTGACGTTCTCGTAGGGCATCGCCTGCTCGCGGGGTTTTTCGGCCTCACTCAGCACAATCAGGGGCACGGGTATTGTTTCCTCCAGCATCCGTAACACCGCGTGCAGCATGGCCGGGGACTGTCCCTGTGCCTTCTCAAGAACGTCTTTTACCAGCGGGTGCTGGCGGTTAATTGTGTAATGCCGCTGGCCCAGCCGGATATTCTCCTGCCAGACGGGAGTGAAGCCGATACTATGCGTGTGCTTCAGCTTACGCCCCCGGGCGCGGTAGACCTCCACGGCGCGGGTACGGGCCAGGGTTCCAATGCGTCGGAAGTCATTCTGTAACGTGGCCGGGGGAAAGGACTGGGCCTTGCGGATATCTATCTGCCAAGCATCATCCAATGTGTTGGGCAGGTCGACCATGATGCGGGCCAGCTTGCAGTGCTCCTCGCGCCGGAACAGGCCCAGCCAGTCCCCGGCTACCAGCAGCCGGCGGTTGCGGTAGATATAAAATCCCTGGTGGGCATTCCAGCCGCGCAACCCACCGGCCTGGTCAAACAGGTCCGGATGGGAAAGCCGACGGTGATGCGGCAGGATATAGGGCCTTATAACTACCTGACCGTTGAACAGCGATTCCTCGGGTAAGCGTTGCGTGGATGGCTCAGCCGTTAGAAACGGATTCCAAGGGGCCAGCTTTTCCCCGTTAACATAGATGGACAGCCCACCATCCTCCAGATAGCGATGGAATACCATCGCCAGATGGTGTTCCACCAGCCGCACGTACCGGCCGAATACGGCCTCGTGCTTCTCGCTGCCCGCTTGCAGGTCACCCACAAGCCGGTCCATATTTTCCCAGAAAACGATAGTACCCTGGGGCTGGGCGGCCAGTTGGGCAATCAGGTCCTTGTCCGATACGTGGCACAGCAGGTTCCATGCTTTCGTTTCGTTCACATAATCCAAGTCCCAGCACCGGTATGTCACTTCTCCCCCTTTTGGTTTGGAAAGCACTGTAAAACGCCGGCACTGGGAAAAGGAGGCTGTTTTCAGGCCTAACCCGAACCGACCCAGGTCATCGCGGTGCCTAACCTGACCGGGGTGCCGGCTGCCCGGCCGCATAGCCTCACGCAGCTGCTCTGCATCCATACCACGCCCATTGTCCGCAATAGTTAGCGTGGACTGCCTTCCCTGCCAGACCATTTCCAGCTGCACCTCGGTAGCTCCCGCTGCGATACTGTTATCAATAATATCAGCCACGGCCGTGTCCAGCGTGTAGCCGATGGACCGAAGGGTTTCGAGCATGGAATCAGCACGCGGGCCGGCCTCCTCGAAAGGAATTGTCTCAAAGCTCATTGATAGCCGGCCTGTTGCCGGGACGTAGAAGTCCGATAGCAGTGGTATCGGATGAGGGTAAGAGTTATATCAGATTTGGCATGGGGAAGAAAACAGCTGGTCCCCCTGAACGAAGGCGGCACCAGCTGTCTGGCTGAAATCCGGATTAATGTGCGATAAGAATCATCGCAGATTCTATTGCGCGTAGTTAAGCACCAACTGCTTGTCTTTTTTGCCGGAGCGACGTTTGCCTACCGGAGAGTCTGGCCGCAGAAAATTCCCGACGCCATTCAGAGCATTGCGAACGCTCAGAGCAATTCGTTCACCCATCAGCGGCGGCACTGCATTACCAATCTGTTTCAACGCTGAAGTCCGGGGTCCTTCAAAGTAGTAGTTGTCGGGAAACGACTGCAATCTGGCTGCTTCGCGCACCGAAAGCGAACGCCGCTGCCTGACATCCGGATGAATGTAATAATGACCATCTTTACTGATATGTGCTACCACTGTCTGTGAGTAGTGCATATTCGAGGCCACTACCTTGAACCTATCAGTAAATTCCGTCTTGTTCTCATGAAAAATCAGATGGCTGGGCAACTCGTTATAGCGCATGCGCTGATATTCGTCCCCCCCATCGTTCCAGTGTTCAATAAACAGTCGGTAAATCTCCCGGTCCTCCTCCCGGTGTGGCCGGGCCTGATGCCACGTTATCACCGGGCATTTCCGGCGCAAACCTGACCATTTCAGATAAGGTGTACTGGTCTTGGGTTCGTAAGGCGTGGGCGGAAGGACTTGGCCAGGCTCCAAGGGCGGCAGGTCACTGAGCAGTTCTTCTACGGTGAATCGTTTCTGTTCTTCTGCCGTCAGGGTCCCGAATGCCGGGTAGCCCAACGCAGGCTGGTCGAGACGCCAGCCAATGATAATCAGTCGCTCACGGCTCTGCAGTACCCCGAAGCTGCGGGCATTCCACTCCCGTACATCCATAGCGTAACCCGCTTCCAGAAACGTTTCCCGGATGAGGTCCAGTTGCTGTCCGTTCTTAAAGCTCAACATCCCCAGCACATTCTCAAACACGAACATACGGGGACGGTACTTTACCAGGAATTTTGCATACTGCAGATAGAGCTTGCTGCGAGGGTCGTTTTCCATCACTGCACGGCCCAAGCGGGCGCGTCCGGCAACGGAGAAGGTCTGACAGGGTGGCCCACCAATAATCAGGTCTACCTCCTGCTTTCCCTCCGGCAGGCTTTTAAGTTGCTGGTCAATCTTATCAAATATCCCCTGCCGCGTTTCCTCACCGATAGCTTCATTGATGACTGAATCCAGCAAGCCAGGCTTAATCTCTTCAATCAGTTCATACAGCTTCTCGCGCGGGAGCTTGCCGCGCAGGTAATTGAAGTACGGCTGGTAATCCTTCTTCTCGTGCAGACAATACCAAGCCAGTCTTGTGCGGATTGTATCACAGGCATACGTATCCATTTCTACGTGCGCCACCGGAGTGAAGCCCGCATTATGGAAGCCTTCGGATAAGCCACCTGCGCCCGCGAACAGGTCGATATAATTCATTTTCAACTAGTTAGCGGAAACACCCGCTTTTCCAGCACACAAGTACGGGATTTTTTGGCCATTTGCCAGCAGCTTTAGCACTCAAGCTCATCTGATTCCGGGGCCGTCAGGGAATAAAAAAGCCTTTCCAGCGTACGCTCCCGGTGCGACGGCCGAAGCTCACACTCCCATACAACCAGCACCCGCCACCCCTGATTCTTCAACTCTTCCTGCTGACGCTTATCGTTGGCTACGTTGCGCCCGATTTTCTCCATCCAGAAATCAGTCCGGGTTTTCGGCACCACAAAATACCGGCATCCTTCGTGCTGGTGCCAGAAACAGCCATGAATAAAAACCACCGTCCGAAGACCGGGAAATACCATATCTGGTTTGCCAGGCAGACTTTTGACATGGAGGCGATAACGCAGCCCCCTGCTATGCAGATACTGTCTCACCAGCATTTCCGGCTTGGTATCCTTGCCCCGGATGCGGGACATATTGAGGTGGCGCTGTGCAGGGGTCAGTACATCTGCCATGAATATTTTACGCTGGCGTATTGATTATAGCATGCTGTTACCCAGCCAGCGCGCTCAGGCAGCAATATCAGGCAGTGCCATCGGCCACCATTGCCGAAGCCGGAAAACCAGCAAATCAGCTATGCAGACATCGGCATCAGCCTGCTCTACGTCAGCCAGCAGCTCGCGGATAAAACCGCTAAAAGCTTCCTGTGCACCCGGGTCAGTCAGCACTACAGTAAATACGGCATAACCAGGGTAAGTTATTTTCTTTACCCATACAGCATCCGGCAGGCCGGCAGGCAGCGACGGCTGGACGCCCGTGATTTTCACCCATACAGCCCGCTCGCCGGTAAGCCGCACAACACCCAGATGCATGCTGACCGAATTGTAATTTTCTATCGGGTATTCTATCAGACCTTCATCTTCGTGTTCAGACATCTGCTCTTCAAGCTGCTGCCAGATGATTTCAGGGTCAAGAAAATGGGCAGCGCGGCGAAGCAACATAGAGAGAAGCAGCTGGTTTCGGCTGAAACACTACCTTTAACCCAATTCGTTTCCTGTAGCTCTGCAGGCGTAGTCCGGGTTGTTTTACGGCCGCAGAAATCCCTCCTGTTATGACAGTCACACTTTATCAGCCGCAAATGCCGCCGCAGGAAATGCCGGTGGCCGGCTTTACACTAAACAGCGCAAACAATGAGGCAGGCCGGAATCTGGTGCTGGCGGCCGGATTTATGGGTTGTGCACCGGCCCTAGTAGACGTGCTGGCCAGTGGCCAAGGCTATCTGTTCTACTCGGTATTTGACCATGACGGGATGGTTAATCCAGAGGCAATGACTGTCCTGTCAACACTTACCGGTATTACATCGGATGCAGAGGATGAGGACCATATTCTGCGAGGACCGGTACTGGTAGTGCTGGAGCAGGGAGGGGAACCGATTTAGGGAGAGTAGAATAATTTACCTGTCAGCACCTTGGCAAATGCCTGCGACCGGACCTGCTACAGTCAGTGCCAGACTGTACGCTTCCCCGAATTGAGTGCCAGTTGTGACTAGAGAAAAGTGTAACTTTCCCTACCTGACGACTGCGAAATGAAAAAAGGACGATTCAGCGAGGCCCAGATTGTGGCCATTTTACAGCAGCAAGCCAGCGGGCAGACCGTAGCCCAGATTGTGCGCGAGCACGGCCTGAGCGAGGCCACGTTTTATGCCTGGAAAAGCAAGTATGCGGGTGCTAGCGTGGCCGAGCTAACCCGCCTCAAATACCTGGAAGAGGAGAATCGCAAGCTCAAGCAGATGTTCGCCGACCTGAGCTTAGAAAACCAGGCTATCAAGGAGATACTGCGAAAAAAGTAAGTAGCCCTGCGGCGCGGCGCCAGGCAGCGCAGGGCTTAGTGCGTAAAGGCTGGAGCCAGCGCCGGGCGTGTGCCCTGGTGGGGCTGGCGCGTGGTAGCTATCACCCCGTGGCGCGGGGACGAAACGATGAGCCCGTGCAGCAAGCCCTGCGGGCGCTGAGTGGGCGGCATCCGGGCTGGGGTTTTTGGAAGCTGCACCACCGCTTGCGCAAAAATGGTCTGGTAATCAATCACAAACGCACGCTACGCATCTATCGGGCACTGGCGCTCAACCTGCCTCGACGCCTGAAAAAGCGCGTGCCCGCCCGCGTCAAGCAGCCCTTAGCCGTGCCCGAGGCGGCTAACGGGTGCTGGTCGCTCGACTTTACGAGCGATGTGTTGACCGATGGCCGCCGCTTCCGCACCCTCAACGTGCTCGATGACTACAACCGCGAGCTGTTAGGTGTGGAAATCGACTTCTCTTTGCCGGCCAGTCGCGTTGTGCAGGTGCTCACGCGCCTAGTCGAGTGCTATGGCCGCCCCGCGCAGCTGCGCACCGACAACGGCCCGGAGTTTATCAGCGCCAAACTCAGTGATTGGTGTGCGCAGCAAAGCATTACGCTGCACTGGATTCAACCCGGCAAGCCGACGCAGAATGCCTATATCGAGCGCTTCAACGGCTCATTTCGCCGCGAGCTGCTCGACGCCCACCTGTTCTGCTCGCTGGCCCATGTGCGCCAGCTAGTAGACGAGTGGCGGCACGACTATAACACCCAGCGCCCGCACCAGGCCTTGAATTTTATGACCCCACTCGAATTTAAACAAGCGGCTTAACCTCTGCCTACCACTGGCTTATCAGACGGGGAAGCGTACAAGACCTCACTAACTGCTACATCCGGCGTAATACAGGTGCCTCAATTAGTCAACTTGCATGTATTATGCCAACACCAGCCGAAATTCTGGAATCGATTCTTGAGGCTGAACTGGAGAAGTTTTCGGAGATAAGTGGGCTACCGGGAAGCGCCGTAGTCAATATTATCAGGGAAATGGACATTGTCTATCTGTACCTGCGTGGCAGCGGCCAGTTTGATGCTGCCTATACAGACTATTTCGAAACCATCCATCAGTATGGATGGCCCTTGCTGCTTCAGGCATGGTATTCAAAAATTGAGCAGTCAGAATTCCATCCTGTTCTGTACTCAGACAACAATATCACCGCTTGGGCTGACGCTGTCATTCATGCAACCGGCAAGCTCGCTTTTGCCCGGCAGCTGGTCATGTTCTGCAAAATGGGTTTCGCATCGTTTACCCGGCCGACTGAAGGCGAGTTTGTATTTGCCACTACGGAATCTTGGTCCAATGCTGAATTTTTTGACCTGCATGACTGGCAGTTTGTTCAAGAGCACATAGTAGGGCAACTTACGAATCGAAAAGCCGGCAAGGACAGATTCGATGCTGACCGGGTTCACAAGCGGGTCATGCTCTCAGTTAAAAGCCCTGACAGAAGAAATATCGCCTATCAGGCCACACCTTATGTGACGGATTATTTCATCCAGCAGGGCCGGTATCACATTTTTCGCAAACAGATTCACGACGATTTCGACGAAGCAGACCTGTTTGGGCAGATACCTTACGGGGACTACGTAACGATGGTCGAGTACTTGGCCGGTTTGGCGCTTCTGCACAAGTCGTTTTGTGAAGCAGCACACAAAAAATATAACGGTCTCGAAATGCGAAACATTATTTCTTTATTCTGCTCCAGAGAAGATATTGTAGCTGACCTAGCCCGTTACCTGGACCGTACAGTACAGGAAGCGAGCATCATGTTAAGCCATATCACGCTGAATAAAGATAACTACCAAACTTACCTGTCAATCCCCCGCGTAGCTCCACCACCGTTCATTCAGGTTTCTGATTCGCAGTTACTGCGCTCTGCCGCCGGGTGTCTGAACAATCCGTTTCAGTTTCTGAATCACGAGTTGAAAAGAAACTGCGCCCTGGATTACTCCAAGGCCGTTAATAACCGGGAGAACCGGTTCAGGCGGATGATATTCGGCTTTTTCACAGAAGACCGATTTGTGCGCATTCCGGTCGAAATACGTATGTCTATTGATGGGCGCGAAACAGATATCGACGCCGTTGTTTTTGATAAGGTGACCAAGTCATTGGGGTTATTTCAGTTGAAATGGCAAGACCCGTTTGCCAACTCGATGCAAAAGCGGCGCAGCGTCATAAGCAACCTTCAGAAGAACGCGTTGAGCTGGCTTGATAAGGTTGTAACGTGGGTAGAGCGAACCGATGTAAAAACGACCCTTAACGCGCTACAGATTACCCGACATTCCCCGGCAGAAAAAATAATAGGGAATGTATACTTCTTCATCATTGGTCGTCACGGCATCCATTTCACAGGCGTTAAGCAGGATGAGCGAGCTGCCTGGGGCTCTTGGCCTCAGTTGTTGGCTGGAGCCGCCCGCATCACCAAACAAGAGACAGAATCTGACCCGATTCAACACATGCACAGCCGCCTGAAGCATGATGCGCCACGACTAAGAATGGAGCGCGAAGGCTCTCCGATACTTGCTGACTTCGAACTTCGATTTGAGAACTTTCAGATAAGCCACCAAAGCCAGACTAAATAGTACCGCACGTCCAGCAACAGCTTATTTATAAAATAACGCTTGCTCAGTCGGCTGATGTAAGACAGGCAAGCTGAAACTGGAAAGTAACCAGCGCCGCTCCATCCGGCAGCAAAAACCGCTGACTGGGGCTGTCCGGCGGAAACTGCAGCAGCTCGTTCGGCACGTCGAGGCTGCGCAGCAGGCGGTGCAGCAACCGCGGCTCCTCCTTCTTCAGATTGCCGTTTTTCAGGTTAATGATGGTGGTGTAGGGAAACTTGTGGGCCTCGCAAAACGGCAGCAGTCCGCCCCGCGCAATCATCTTCAACCGGTTCTGGGCGTAGAGCAAAGCGTCTTGGTAAGGCAGGGCCAAGCTCAGGTCGGGAAAGCTTAAGGGCGCTACTTCCGGCCCGCGTTTTTCTTCTTCCATGCTTTATAGCTTTTAATCATGTCGGCGGCCTGCTCGGCCGTGGTAGCCCGGGCCTGCTCTTCCGTACAGTCAGGTTTAAACTTAGCTTTTACCTCCCCATCTGTAACGTAAAGGCCCCATTCATTACGGCCGATGGTGTACTTGCCCACGGTGGCCAGCACGTTCTTGGCTGCCTCCGCCTGCGCTTTGATGAGGTAATTGACGGCCAGCGCCGGGGTAACGGCCGCGGCCGATATGCCAGCCGGCACGTTGAAGTACTGCTCGCGCCACTTCAGGTACACGCCTTTCGGCCCCTGGCCTACCACCACCGGCTTGCCCTCGTGCAGGCCCACCTCGCGCGGAGCCGAGGCCCGGCGCTGGGTAATCAGGTCCTGAGCCTGCGCCTCGCTCAGTTGCGCGGGGCTGACGTCCTCGGGAAGGGTATAATACTTCTCGGCGTGCAGGATGTAGAGGCCGTTTTTGCCGGTTCCAAGCAGCATTTCCGCGCCCTCGAACTGGCCCACGAGGCGCTTCTGCAGCTCGGCCCGGTCGGGGGTGAGCTGGTCGGCGGCGGCCACCCAGCCCAGCATGTTCTGGTCGAACATCGGCACAAACTGCTGGTAGGTCTGCTGGCCCCGGGCAATCTTGTCGAACACGGCTTCGCAGCCGGCAGTGAATTTGTAGTCCATCACCTTGGGAAAGTTGCGCTCCAGAAACTCCGTGACCTGGGTGCCGGTGGCCGTGGGCAGCAGCTTGTCCTTATCCGCGCCCAGCGTCTCGCTGCGCTGGCTGGTGGTCAGCTGGCCATCCTGCCAAGTCAGTCCCTGCGCGGTGAGCTTCTTGCCCGTCACGCTGCCGGTGCCGATGTACTTCCGGGCGAAAATCGTGCGCAGGATGGAGGCGTAGGTGCTCGGGCGGCCAATGCCCTGCTTTTCCAGGTCCGCGACCAGGGTGGCCTCGTTGTAGCGCTTGGCGGGCCGGGCAAAGCTCTGGCGCGCCTTCAGCTTTACCAGCGTCAACGCTTCGCCTTCCTGCACCGGGTGTTTAAGCATCGTTTCGGACTCGTCAGCGAGCTCCTCCCCTTCCTCTTCGGCATCCTGGTACACGGCCAAGTAGCCGGCGCGGGTGAGCACGCGGGTGGAGCTGGTGTAGGTATCGGCGGCATCGGCCGCCGGCGCGAGGGTAATCGTGGTCTGGTCGTACTGGGCGGCCAGCATCTGCGAGGCCAGGGCGCGGGTATAAATCAACCGATAGAGTGCCTGCTCGTCGGGCGTGTCGCCGGCGCTGGCCTGCCCCCAGTGCGTGGGGCGGATGGCTTCGTGGGCTTCCTGTGCGCCGTCCTTGTTTTTGGTCTGGCGGGCCTGGAAATGGCCAGCGCCAAACTGCGCCGTAATCTGGGCCTGGGCCTGCTGGGTGGCCTCCTCGCCCAGGTTCACGCTGTCGGTTCTGATGTAGGTAATGTGGCCGCCCTCGAACAGTTTCTGAGCCAAGTCCGATACCTTCTGCACGGTAAACCGAAGCTTTTTCACGCCTTCCTGTTGCAGCGTTGAGGTCGAAAAAGCCGGCGCGGGCTGGCGTTCCACGGGCTTTTTCTCCACGCCCAGCACGCCAAAGCCCGCGCCGCGGCCGACCTGCGATAAGTAGGCCTGCGCTTGGTCGAGCGCGGCGAAGGGCGCGGCCGTGCGGCGGGCCCGTAGCTGCTCGCCGTGGCTGGTCTGCAGCGTGGCTACCACCGGCACGGTAAATGTGTCGGTGAACTGCTGAATCTGCCGCTCCCGCTCCACCACCAAGCGCACGGCCACCGACTGCACCCGGCCGGCCGAGAGGCCCGCCGCCAGCTTGCGGTTCAGCACCGGGCTGATGGTGAAGCCCACCAGCCGGTCCACGGCCCGGCGGCCCTCCTGGGCGTGCACCAGGTGCAGGTCCACCGTAGTGGGTGCGGCCAGCGCGGCCTTGATGGCCTTCTCGGTGATTTCCTGAAAGGCGATGCGCTTGGTCGTGCGCGGGTCCAAGCCTAGTACTTCGCAGAGGTGAAACGCAATGGCCTCGCCTTCGCGGTCGGGGTCGGTGGCCAGGTACACGCCCTGGGGGCCGGCGGCTTTGGCCAGGCGGCGCAGGTTGGCCACCACGGCCTTTTTGTCGTCACTGACGACGTATTTCAGGGCGTGGCCGTGCTCGCGGTCGATGCCAATGTCGCCCCCGCCCACGGGCAAATCCCGAATGTGGCCCACCGAGGCCGCCACCTCATAGTCGGGTCCCGCGTAGCCCTTGATTTTCTTAATCTTGTTGGGACTTTCGACGATAATAAGCTTCATACTGGGTAGCTAG
>CAJYPK010000060.1 GCA_913776615.1 uncultured Hymenobacter sp. | reverse complement strand
GAGTTAATAGCTACCGTCCGGTACCAGCGCGAGTTTAGCGCAGCGTAACTCGTGCTGGCCATGATGTGGAGGCTGCGCCTCCACTGCCGCAACGCGGCAAGCTGCGTAAGCTGGCATAATAACGAGGCGGCCGCCAGAATTGCCGCGTTGCGGCAGTGGAGGCGCAGCCTCCACATCATGGCCAGCACGAGTTACGCTGCGCTAAACTCGCGCTGGTACCGGACGGTAGCTATTAACTCCTGACTCATCCAATTCCCCCCGCGGGTAGCCAGCGGCGATTTTGAATTTTATAAGCAGCAAGCTCGCGGTTGTTCCACAGGGTTTGGTACACTTGCTGGTCGCGCACGAGCTGCGGGTCGCGCTCCATCAGGCCCAGCAGCTGCTGGAGTAGCTCGGCTGTTTCATCGCGCAGGAAATAGAACATCCAGTTGTCGAGCCGGCGTACGCCCACTAAGCCGGCGTTTTTGAGGTAGGCCAGCTGGCGCGAGGTTTTAGTCTGCGTGAAGTCAAGAACTTGCTCCAGATCACCGACCACCATTTCGTGGTTGCGCCACAGCAAATGCAGTAGCCGCACGCGGCTTTCGTCGCCGAGGGCCTTAAAAAGCTGCTGCCCGAATGCAACCGGGAAATGTTTTACGCGCATCTACCGTTGAAAATGGCCGGGCTGGCCCCGCCGAACGCCCAAAAGTACGGCGAGCGCGCCGGGCAGGTTCGTATATTTGTTAGAACATCCTTTTGCTAATTCCCCTCCTTCGTGATTAGTCGCCGTATCCTTTGTCTGCTGAGCCTGTTACTTCTGACCGGGCTGCTGGCCAGCCCCGCCGCCTGGGCCCAGGGCAAGCGCCGGATAGTGCAGTTTACGGGTATCGTGGCGAGCGGCGACAGCTTGCTGGGGGTGCCCGGCGCCTCGGTGTACGTTCCCAAGGCCGGGCGCGGCACCACCTCCAATGCCTACGGCTATTTCTCGATGCCGGTGCTGGCCGGCGATAGCATCGTATTTCGCTCGCTGGGCTACCGCAACCAAACCATTATCATCCCGGCCGACTACCAGCGCCAGAGCTTTTCGGTAGTTATTCAATTACAAGAAGATGCGACGGTGCTGCCCGAGGTGCGGGTGTTCCCCTACGCCACCGAGAAGGAATTCAAAAAGGCCTTTCTGGCCCTGCGCCTGCCCACCGAGCGGGGTTCGGCCGCGGCCGACAACCTGAACGAAGACCTGATGCGCAAGATTTTCAACTCGCAGCCCATGGGTCCCACGGCCAATTACCGGCAGTCGATGTCGCAGCAGCAGCTCGATCTGGACCGCCGGATGGGTATCGCCCCCAACCCGCAGAGCAACAACCCGCTGCTCAACCCCTTCAGCTGGCTTAAACTCGTGAAGCAGGTGAAAGACGGCGAGTTTAAGAAGCGGGAAGGCGTGGACTATTAGCCGCCGGCCGGGCAGCTTATCGCTATAAAAATAAGAAAAAGGCGACCGTTAACGGTCGCCTTTTTGCATGGTGCAGCCCCTGGGTAGCGGCCGGTTAAAGACTGGAGGGCGCCTACTGCGGATGCCGCTTGCCCGGGGCAAACGGTCGAAAAAAAAGGGGTACTGGTCGAACGGGTAGAGGGGTAGCTGGCGGGCTGCCCGTGCTTTGTCGGCGTGGACGGCCTTGCATCAGATGGCCGCTGATCTTTGCTCATGTTAAGTAACAGGAACCTGATTTTTTTCGGGCCGCTGGTGATTGGGAGTACCCTCCTGACGCATCCGGGCTGCGCCCAAACTGCCGTTGGCCGGGCCGAGCAGGAGGTCGCGCAACTAGTGCGCGACTTCCAGGCGGCGGAGCAGGCCTACGACCCCGCTGCGCTGGCCCGGCTCATCGATGCGCGCTACGTCGAGGTATCGCCGCGCGGCGAGGTCGATGAGCAGGCACGCTTCCTGGGCTTTTATCAACCCGCGCAGCGCCAGCCGTGGCCGCCGACGACCATCAGTGACGAGCAGATTCGCGTGTTTGGCACCACGGCGTTGGATGTGCTCACGCTTACGTACTCGCTGCCCGGCCCCGATGGCACCACGCGCCCCCGGGCCGTGCGGGCCACCTTTGTGGCGCAGCGCGGTGCGCAGGGTTGGCGCCTGCTGGGGGCGCAGTACACCGGCATTATGCCCGCTCCGCCCGCCCCCGCGCCGGCCCACTAGCACCGCCAGCGGCTGGCTAAACGGCCGGCTACCCGTAGCTTGCGGGGCCGTTGGGCCAGAATGAGATTAACTCATTAGCCGATTCGCCAAGCTGGTTAAATTCCGGCGCTCCGGCTAACCTACTTTTTTTATTCTTAGCCTATTAGTCATGCAGTCAGCCATTGGCTACCGTCAAGTTATCGTTACTGATGCGCAGCTTGGGCTCACGTTTCCGGTGCACGTGCTGTACCCGACGAATGCCCTTGCGCAGCGGATACCGGTGGGGTTATATCAGCTCGACGTAGCCCCCGATGCCCCGGTGGCCCCCGGCTCTTTTCCGCTGGTGCTCGTGTCGCACGGCACGGGTAGCTCGGGGCTGCTGCACCGACAGTTGGCGCAGGCGCTGGTCGGGCAGGGGTACGCGGTGGGCCTGTTGGAGCACCCGCACAACAACCGCGACGACGATAGCTGGGCCAATACTCCCCAAAACCTCGTGGCTCGTCCGCGCCACCTGCAACTGGCGCTCGATACGCTGCTGCACGACGCGCACCTTGGCCCGGCGCTTTATCCCGAGGCAGTGGCCCTGATTGGCCACTCGATGGGAGGCTACGCGGGGCTGGCCGCCGCCGGCGGCCAGCCCGCGGCCGTGGGCCCCGCGGGTGCCCCGGGCCCCGCCATCCCGGTGCCCGCGGCCGACGCCCGAGTCCGGGCCCTCGTGCTGCTGGCCCCGGCTTTGCCGTGGTATGCCGCCCCCGGCTCGCTGCGCGGAGTGCGGGTGCCGCTGCTGGTACTGGCCGCCGAGAAAGATGAGTACCTGCCGCCCGCGCACAGCGAGCAGATTATGCGCGGGGTGCCCGCTACTACGCCGCTGACGTTGCGGGTAGTGCCCAACGCCGGCCATTTCTCGTTTCTGACGCCCTTTCCCCCGCAGCGCGTTCGGCCAGATTTTCCGCCTTCGCAAGACCCGCCGGGGTTCGACCGGCCGCAGTTTCAGGCCGAGTTGGCGCGGGAAGTGGCGAGCTTCCTGGCGCAGCAGCTGCCGCCGGGCCGGGGCGCAGCGGGCTGAGCGGGCGTAGGGTAGGCTTACCTCCTTTAACCAAGTTGTTGTGATAATTGCCTTCGCGCGCCGCCACCGGGTACTGCTGCTGCACCTACTGTTTTGGGGCGCGTACTGCTCGTTTTATTTCTACCAGCTTCAGCAGGAATATGGCACGCGGACGGCCCTGCTGCTGGTGGGCCAGCCGTTGCTGGGCAACGTGCTGCTAGCCTATTTTACTTACGGCTACGTGCTGCCCCGCTGGCTGGCCCGTCACCAACTGGGGCGCAGCCTGCTGGCGTTTGGCGGGGCGCTGGCGCTGGGAGTGGCGCTCAAAGTGTGGCTGGCCCGCGCCTGGTCGCCGTTGGTAGCGCCGCCAGCTTATCTGTACTCCACGGGCTACCTGGTGGCGACGGTGTTTAGTACGCTGGCAGTGGTGCTGTTCGTGGCCATGCTGCGCTTCGTTGTGGGTTGGTTTGAGTTGGACGCCAAAACCAAGGCATTAGAAAACGCGCAGCTGACTACGGAGCTAAAATTTTTGAAGGCCCAAATCAACCCGCATTTCCTTTTCAACACGCTCAACAACCTCTACTACCTAGCTTACACGCAGTCGCCCAACACGCCCGAAGTAGTAGCCCGGCTGGCCCAGATGATGCGCTACCTGCTCGAAGAGTCCAACCAAGTTACCGTGCCCCTGACGCAGGAAATCGAGTTTATGCGCAGTTACCTGCACTTGGAAAAGCTGCGGCTCAACCATCCTATTTCCTTGACCTTTGAGGTTGAGGGCGAGCCGGCCGGCGTGGTCATTGCCCCGCTAATCCTGATGACGTTTTTGGAAAATGCCTTCAAGCACGGCGTGCGCAACCACGATCCTGCGGCCTGGGTGCGCGTGCAGCTGCGGGTGGCGGCCACCACCTGCGAGTACACCGTGGCCAACGGCCGGCCGCCCGGCCCGCCCCCGGTCGCGCCGCCCGGCACGGGCTTAGCCAACGTGCGCCGCCGGCTGGCCCTGAGCTACCCCGGCCGCCACGCGCTGCACCTCGAAGCCACCCCGGCGCAGTACCGGGCGCACCTTACGCTGCACCTGGTATGAGCCTGCGCTGCCTCATCGTGGACGACGAGCCCCTGGCTCGCCACTTACTCACCGACTATGTGAGTAAGGTTTCGTTTCTGGACCTGCACGCCGCCTGTGCCAGTCCGCTGGCCGCCCTGGAGGCGTTGCGCACCGCCGCGATCGACCTGCTGTTTCTGGATGTGCACATGCCCGAGCTCACGGGGCTGGAGCTACTGCGCAGCCTGCCCCAGCCGCCGCTGGTGGTGTTCACAACGGCCCACTCCGAATACGCGCTGCCCAGCTACGAGCTCGATGCGGTAGATTATTTGCTCAAGCCCATTACGCTGGAACGCTTTCTGCGAGCCGCCCACAAAGCCTACGCCCGGCGGCCCGCTGCTCCACCGTTAGTTGCCTCCCCGCCGCCGTTTCTCTTCGTCAAAGATGGTCCCCGGCGGGTGAAAGTGCGCTGGGAAGATATTCTGTACGTGGAGGGCCTGCGCGACTACGTAGCCATTCACACCCGCCAGCAGAAGGTGGTGGGCCTCGTGCAACTCAAGGTGCTGGTGCAGCAGCTGCCGCCCGATCGCTTCGTGCGCATCCACCACTCCTACATTGTTGCCTTAGAGGCCCTTGAG
Source organism: uncultured Hymenobacter sp. (assembly GCA_913776615.1). Lineage (GTDB taxonomy): Bacteria > Bacteroidota > Bacteroidia > Cytophagales > Hymenobacteraceae > Hymenobacter. The sequence goes on along the minus strand of CAJYPK010000060.1, from coordinate 86,323 downwards.
GCTGTTTATAAAGACAAAGTGCAGGTGGGAGGGCGGTTTCTACCCGTCGGGGAGTCGTACCGGGCGGCCTTTCGGGCCCTTATTGCCGGTCCCTCGCTGTAACCCCGAGCCGGAGCCTGCCAGCACAGCGCTAATCGAACTTAAGAACAGGTATGACGAAATCTTTTGCAACGCTACCCAAACTGACGCGCGGTGACCAGGTAGCCATCGTATCGCCCTCGGCGGGGCTACCCGGGCTTTTTCCGTGGGTGCAGGAGCTGGGCTTGCAGCGCCTGCGCGAGGTATTCGGTCTCAACCCGGTGGAGTACCCGACCACCCGCCGGATGCAGGCCCCGCTGGCCGACCGGGCGCACGACCTGATGCGGGCTTTCGCCGACCCGGCCAATAAGGCAGTGTTTGCTTCCATCGGCGGCAACGACCAGCTTCAGCTCCTCAAGTACCTGGACCCCGCCGTGTTCCTGGCCCATCCCAAGCCGTTTTTTGGCTTCAGCGACAATACGCACCTGCACGCGTTTCTTTGGGGGCTGGGCATTCCCTCGTACTACGGCGGCGCAGTAATGACCCAGCTGGCAATGGAAGGGCAAATGCACGACTATACCGTGCAGTCGCTCGCTAATGCCTTGTTCCGCTGCGGCGAGGTGGAAATCAGGCCCGCCGCTACCTATACCGACGAAGGCCTCGATTGGGCCGACCCCGCCAACCTGGGCCGGACGCGCCCCCTGGTAGCCAACGAGGGCTGGCACTGGGAGGGTACCGCCGATGGCGCGGGTCGCCTGTGGGGTGGCTGCGTCGAGTCGCTGGTGGCGCAGGTAGCCGCCGGGAAATACCTACCGAGCGTAGCTGATTTGCAGGGCTGCATTCTATACCTCGAAACCTCGGAAACCCTGCCGCCCGCCTGGGTGCTGGACTACCTGCTCACTGGCTTTGGTGAGCGCGGCTGGCTGCAGCACTTCCAGGCCATTCTGGTGGGCCGCCCGAAAGCCTGGAGCTTCGACCAGCCACTTACGTCAGCTCAGAAAGCCGCTTATTGCCAGCAGCAGTGCGCCACGGTGAGCCAGGCCGTGCGGGCCTACAACCCGCTCATCCCCATTGTGCAGAACCTGGATTTTGGCCATACCGACCCGCAGCTAGCATTGCCAAGCGGGCAGCCGGCGCGGGTGCTGGGCCGCGAGCGGCGCATTTTTCTGACGTATTAACCTGCGGTGTGAAAGTGGTTTTAAGGAACTGCTCTTTATAAAAGCTCTCTAAGCCTTTCTCCTTGATGCTACCCCGCCGGCTGGCTACTCGCTCACTGCTGCTTCAACTTATCGCCGCCGGGCTGGCCGGGCTGGCATTGCGCCCGGTCGTGGGATTGCAGCCGGTATGGTGGTGGGCCTGGCTGGCGCCCGTGCCCCTGCTCTGCCTGGCGTACCGCAGCAGCCCGGGCCGGGCGCGCTGGCTGACGGTGCTGGCCGCTGGCATTGGCACGAGCGTCAACGCACCTTATTTCGCCCAGCTTATGCCGCTGCCGGCCGTCGTCGCCGTGCTGGGGTCCCAAACGCTGGCCTGGGTATTCGTGGTAGGGGCCAGCCGGCGGCTGGTGGTGCAGTACCGGGCGTGGTGGACGGTGCTGGCTTACCCCGTGCTCTGGGTCGGGCTCGATACGCTCGAAGCCACCTTGCTGCCCGATGGCAACTGGGGTAGCTTGGCGTATTCGCAGGTGAAGTTTCTGCCCGCCTTGCAACTGACGTCCGTGCTGGGCGTGGCGGGCTTGCTCTTCGTGGTCGCGCTGGTACCGGCCGCGCTGGCGCTGGCCGCTACTTACGGCCGCCAGCTGCGCTACGGCTGGCGGGCCTACGCGCTGGCCGGGATTGCCCTCGGCGGTACGCTGGTCTACGGTACAGTGCGCTTGCAAGCGGCCCCAGCCGCCAGCGGCCCTACCACGACGTTCGGGCTAGCGGCTATCGACGAGGGCATTGGTGCCCACACGGCCGCCGCCACCCGCACCGCCATCCTGCGGCGGTATGCGCAGCACGTGGCTGGGCTGGCAGCCCAAGGGGCGCAAGTGGTGGTGTTGCCGGAAAAAATAGCTTCCTTGCCCCCAGCCGAGGCCGATACCTTACGGCAGCAACTAAGCCAGCTAGCCGCACGGCAGCGCGTGTGGCTGGCGGTCGGGGTAGTGGAAGAAGCCCAACCGGCGGGCCGCAACTTACTTTGGCTGTTCGCACCCTCGGGGGCGCTGATGGCTACCTACCAAAAGCATTACCTGGCCCCGCCCGAGCACGGCCTGGCCGTGGGCCAGGCCTATGACGTGCAGCCGCTGCTGGGGGCTGACTACGGCCTCGCTATTTGTAAAGACATGCACTTTGCCGCGCTAGGCCGGGTCTACGGCCAGCGGCGAGTAGCCGCTATGCTGGTGCCCGCCTGGGATTTCTACGCCGACCGCTACCTGGCCGCTGACATGACGGCCACTCGGGGCGTGGAAAATGGCTACCTCGTTGTGCGGGCCTCCCGCGACGGCCTGCTCACCGTGAGCGACGCCTACGGCCGCGTGCTAGGCGAGCAGGCAAGCGCTTCCTTACCAGGTAAGACCTTGCTGGTGCGGGTGCCAGTGAGAGCCCCACTGGCGACGGCCTACACCCGGCTAGGCAATTGGCTGGGGTGGTTATGCGTGGCGGTTGGGGCCGGCTTATTGGCGATGGGCCGCTGGAGACAAGGAGAAAACTGATAGCCTCGAAGACTGCTCACTGGTCTAAGGTCGAAGCTGCCTGTAAAGTATTATCACTTAATCACCCGTCCACCTCGTCCGTCATGCTAGTAATATTACCGCACTCTTAAAGGCAGAAAAGGTTGGGGGTGAAGTACCTACGGTAAGCGGCGCAAAGTGTACTCTGACTTAGCAATAGCAACCGCTACAGAACCGCTGGGGCTACGGCAGGAAAAGAAAAAGGCCGCTGAGTATCAGCGGCCTTTTTCATGTGAAAAGCAATCAGATACTACAGCAGCCCGCTCAGGAAACCGGGTAGAATGCCGAGTACCAGCGTCAGCACAGCCAGCACGACTAGTGTAACCGACTGGAAGCCATCCACCACAATCGGCGTCTCGGTGCCCGGCTCGGCAGGGCGCAGGTACATGGCGATGACGGGGCGCAGATAGTAGTAGATACCCACCATGCTCATCAGCACCGCGAATACTACCAGCCAGATGTAGCCTTGGGTAGCCACGGCCGCGAAGATGAAGAACTTGCCGAAGAAGCCACCCGTGAGCGGAATGCCGCCCAGCGACAGCATGGCTACCGTCATCACGAAAGCCAGCAGTGGGTTGGTACGGGCCAGCCCGGCCAGGCCGGCGTAGTCCTCGCGGCCGCGCTGCTCCGACACCAGCTTGAGCACGCCGAAGGCGGCTACCGTGGCGATGGAATAAGCCAGGCTGTAAAAGAAGATGCCTTGGGCGGCGGGGCCACTCAACTGCCCACGCCCGGCCACAAGGCCCAGCAGCAGGTAGCCGGCGTGCGATACGCTGGAATAAGCCAGCATGCGCTTGGCGCTGCTTTGCACGGCGGCACCCACGTTGCCCAGCAGCAGCGTGAGTACGCACATGGCTACGATGGTCGGTCGCCACACGGCGCTCGTGCCGGGCAGGGCCACGGCCAGTAGTTTGAGGAAGGCCGCGAAGCCCGCCGTTTTTACCACCGTGCTCATGAAGGCGGTGAAGAACGTGGGCGTGCCCTCGTACACGTCGGGCGTCCAGAAGTGGAAGGGGGCCGCCGAAATCTTGAAACCGATGCCGATTACCATCAGCAGGACGCCCACGTACAGCATGGGCTGGAGCGAGGCGTTGGCCGGGGCGGCGATGCCGGCGGCCAGCTCGTTGAGCTGGAACGTGCCGGTAGCGCCGTACAGCAGGGCGATGCCGAAGAGCAGAATACCGGTGGCGAAAGCGCCTTGCAGGAAGTACTTAAGGGCCGCTTCGTTGGAGCGCACGTTGCGCTTGTCGGAGCCAGCCAGGCAGTACATGCTAATGCTCAGAATCTCGATGCCCACGAAGAGCATGATGAGGTGATTGTAGCTCACCATCATGATGGCGCCCACCAGCGAGAACAGCAACAGCGAGTAGTACTCGGCCAGGTTGGGCTCGCCCGCCGCCACGTAGGAGCGCGAGAAGGGCAGCAGCACCAGCGCCGTCAGCAGCACGATGCCGCTGAAGGCCACCGAGTAGTTGTCCACGGTGAGCATCTGGGCCACGTAGGGCGAGTCGAACAGGCCCGGCAAGCTACCGGCGTGGTTCCAGTCGAGCAGGTTGAGGCCAAACACGAGGGCCAGCACTACCAGCACGAACGGCAGCAGCGCCCGGTTGGAGCGCAAAAAGCCGAGGAACAGGTTGACGATGCCGAAGGCGGAGAGGAGAACGATGGGGAGCATAGTATTCTAAGCTGTTAGCTAGTAGCGGCTAGCCGTTAGCTGATGCTAGTATCAGCAAGGTAGTACGATGGCAAAAGAACGTTTTGCCAGATTCTTGGAGGCAGGAGAGCTAGTAGCCAGCAGCTACTAGCTAACAGCTTGAAAAGACTAGCGGCCGACGGCCGTCAGAATGCTTTGGGTAACCGGCTCGGCCAGGTGCAGGAACGTGCCCGGGAACAAGCCCAGCCAGAACACCAGCACCACGAGCGGCGCGAACATGGCCAGCTCGGCCCCGCTCAGGTCGGTGATGGTCTCCGAGTAAGCCGAATCTGGCCCCAGCATGGCGCGCTGGTACATGCGCAGTAGGTACACGGCCGAGAAGATGATGGTGAGGCCCGCAATGGCACCAGCCCACGCGTTGAACTCGTATACGCCGGCCAGCAGCAGGAACTCACCCACAAAGCCGCCGGTGAGGGGCAGGGCCACCGTGCTGAGCAACATCACCAGAAAGCACACGCTCAGCAGCGGCGTGCGGCGGGTGAGGCCGCCGAGCTCGGCCAAGCTGCGGGTGCCGGTGCGGCGCTCGATGGCGTCGGCCACCAGGAACATGCCCACCACGTTGACGCCGTGGGCCAGCATCTGCACCACCGTGCCTTGCAGGCCGATGGCCTTGAGCGAGAACACGCCGGCAATCATCAAACCTACGTGCGAGAGCGACGAGTAGGCGATGAGCCGCTTCATGTCATCCTGCCGGATGGCGATGATGGCGCCGTAGATGATACCGATGATGGCCAGTACCTCGACCAGCTGTTGCCACTGGCTCACGCCCAGCGGCACTACCGGCAGTAGCCAGCGCAGGCAGCCGTAGATGCCCATCTTAAGCATGATGCCCGAAAGCAGCATGGTAGCCGGGGCCGGCGACTCGGTGTAGGTGTCGGGCTGCCAGGTGTGGAAGGGGAAAATCGGCATCTTCACGGCGAAGGCAGCGAAGACGAGCCAGAACAGCCACGACTGCTCGGAGGCGCTGAGCTTCAAGCTATAGAAAGCTTGCAGGTCAGACGAGTGGGCCGCCAGCGAGCCGGCGGCGGGGCCGGTTTGCAGGTAGAGGTACACGAAGCCAGCCAGCATGAACAGCGAGCCGATGATGGTGTACAGGAAAAACTTAAACGTAATCTGGATGCGGCGCTCGTGGCGGCTCCAGGCCCCGGCCAGGAAATAAATCGGGATGAGGGCCACTTCCCAGAAGAAGTAAAATACAAACGCGTCGAGCGCGGTAAATACCCCCAGCAGCCCGGTTTGCATGAACAGCACCAGGGCGTAGAACGCGCCGGGGTTCTCGTATTCTTCGTGGCGGAAAGCCGTGGCCAGGATAATGGGCACCAGTGCCGTGGTGAGCAGAATCAGGCACAGGCTCAGGCCATCGACGCCGAGGTGAAAGTTGATGCCCGCCGAAGGTATCCAGTTCAGGTTCAGGTCGAAGCCGCTGGCTGGGTTGCCCAGCCGCCCGCTGGCGTAGTAGTAGCCGGCCGCGTAGAGGGCTACGGCAAATTCGAGCAGGGAGGCCCCCAGGGCCAGGGCGCGGGCCGCGCCGCCTTTGGCAAAGTGCAACAGAAGGGCGGCGGCAAGCGGGAAGAAGACGAGAAAAGCTGTCAGCATTAGCGGAAGCGCACGGTAAACCGGCCGGAAGCCCGGTGAGTTTACCACGAATTAGCTGCAAACTTACTGCCCACGTCGGGAAGGTGGGCAACCCATTCGGCTAAAAAGTGCCTGCGCGTAGGGTGGGCTTTCACCCGCCTTATGGTAGGATGAGCAACCCATTCGGTTGAAAGAGGGTTGAAAAAGACTGCTGTTGCCCGCGTTCGCCGTCGTGCGGCCGCAGCACCCGTAAGTTTGACTTTCTAATTGCCCCCCATGCCTCGTCACCCAATCGCCGATTTTCTTACCGCTGCCACCGGCCCCATCCTCGACGTGCGGGCTCCGGCCGAGTACGCGCAGGGGCACATTCCGGGGGCGCTGAATCTACCGCTGTTTACCGACGAGGAGCGCGCCCGCATCGGCACTACCTACAAGCAGGTCAACCCCGAAAAGGCCGTGCTGCTGGGGCTTGATTTTTTCGGTCCCAAGATGCGGACGATGGTCGAGCAGGCCAAGAAGCTGGCCCCCGGCCAGGAAGTGCGCCTGCACTGCTGGCGCGGCGGCATGCGCAGCGGGGCCGTGCAGTGGCTGCTGGAGCTGGGCGGCCTGCACGTCAACCTGCTCGACAAGGGCTACAAGGAATTTCGCCAGTGGGTGCTGGCCGAAATAGCCCGCCCGCGCCCCTTACGGGTATTGGGCGGCTACACCGGCAGCGGCAAAACGGCCGTGCTGCACGAGCTGGCCCGGCGCGGCGAACCGGTGCTCGACCTCGAACACCTGGCCCGCCACCAGGGCTCGTCGTTTGGCAGCCTGGGCCAGCCGGCGCAGCCCACCCAGGAGCAGTTTGAAAACGACTTGGCCGTGGCGCTGGCTGCCCTGCCGGCCGACCGGCCGACTTGGGTGGAGGATGAAAGCCGCACCATCGGCAGCCTGGCCCTGCCCGGCGCGCTCTTTACCCAAATGCAGGCCGCGCCGCTGCTCGTGCTCGACGTGCCCCCGGCCGCCCGCGTGCAGTACCTGGCCGCCGACTATGGTCGCCACCCGGCCGGCGAGCTGGCCAACGCCGTGCTGCGCCTGCGTAAGCGCCTGGGTGGCCTCGTCACCAAGGAAGCCCTCGGGGCCATTGCCGACAACGACATGTCCCGGATGGTGGAGCTGGTACTGGCTTATTACGATAAGACCTATGCCTACGGGCTGGCCGGGCGCCCCGCCACCACGGTAGCCGCCGAGGGTACCGACGCGGCCGCCAACGCCGCGCGGGTGCTGGCCACCGACCTGCCCGAAACCTTCACCTCTACTACAGCTCATGATTCCGAAGCTTCGCGTAGCGCGGCCGACCAATAACCTGGCGGCGCTGCGGCATTTTTACGTGGAAGGTCTGGGCTTGCAAGAGTTGTATGCTTTCGCGGGCCATGATGGCTTTGATGGGCTGATGCTGGGCCACCCGCGGGCCCCGTACCATCTGGAGTTTACTCAACAGGCTGGCCACGTGGTGCCCCCGGCCCCCACTGCCGAAAATCTGCTAGTGTTTTACCTGCCCGAGCGCGCCGCCTGGGAAGCTGCCGTGGCCCGGATGCTGGCCCACGGCTACCCGGCCGTGCCCGCCCACAATGCGTACTGGGACCGGCAGGGCCGCACTTTTGCCGATCCCGATGGGTACCGGGTGGTGCTGCAATATGCCGAGTGGAATTTTTAATTATTATTAGTCAACAGAATATGAGTACCCAATACGAACCCGACCAAATTCGCCTTACCCAATACAGCCACGGCGCGGGCTGCGGCTGCAAAATCGCCCCCGGCGTGCTCGACAAAATTTTGCACAGCAGCCTGCCCCAGCCCAACTACGACAATCTGCTGGTGGGCAACGGCAGCCGCGACGACGCGGCCGTGTACCGCCTGCCGGGTCAGGCCGGGCAGTGCGTCATTAGTACCACCGACTTCTTCATGCCCATCGTGGACGATGCCTTCGACTTCGGGCGCATCGCCTCGGCCAACGCCATTTCGGACGTGTACGCCATGGGCGGGCGCCCGCTGCTGGCCATCGCCGTGCTGGGCTGGCCCATCGACAAGCTGGCCCCCGAGGTGGCGGCCCACGTGACCGAAGGTGCCCGGGCCATTTGCGCCGAGGCGGGCATCCCGCTGGCGGGCGGCCACAGCATCGACTCGCCCGAGCCGATTTTCGGGCTCGCCGTGACGGGCCTGGTGAGCGAAGCCAACCTCAAGCGCAACGACACGGCCACCGTGGGCTGCCACCTCTACCTGACCAAGCCGCTGGGCGTGGGTATTCTCAGCACGGCCCAGAAGCGCGGCATCTTGGCGCCCGAAGACGCCGACGTGGCCCCGGCCCAAATGCGGCAGCTCAATAAAATCGGGGCCGAGCTGGGCGAGATTGCCGGCGTGCGGGCCATGACCGACATCACCGGCTTTGGCCTGCTGGGCCACCTGGCCGAGGTGTGCGAAGGCAGCGACGTGCAGGCGGTCGTGCGGTATTTCCAGGTGCCGCGTCTGGCGCAGGCCGAGCGCTACTTGCTGCAAAATGCCGTGCCTGGCGGGACCATTCGCAATTTTTCGAGCTACGGCCACAAAGTCGGCCCGCTCACCGACGAGCAGAAGCTCTACCTCTGCGACCCCCAGACCTCGGGTGGCCTGCTGGTGTGCGTAGAGCCTGGCGCGGCTGAGCAGGCCGCCCGGGCAGTCTTTGCCCAGCACGGCCTGGCCCTGGAAAGCTTTGGGGAACTCCGGCCCCACGCCGACGGCGACCCGTGGATAGTGGTGGAGTAGGGCCGTGGTACGGGGTAGAGTGCGCATTGGGGCGGCTCTCCGGTCGGGGTGCCTTTTTACGCCACCCGGGCGTGGGGACCTCACCCCCCCGACCCCCGGTTCGCTTAATGCGCGAAGCCTTGGGGAGAGGGGGAGCCGAGCGCTCGCTCACACAAGCAGGCAGTAAGTAGTCGTCCGACTCCCCCTCTCTCCTTTTCGGAGAGGGGGCTGGGGGGTGAGGTCCCCACGCCCGGGTGGCGTAAAACCGCATTTAGTGCAGTTTCCAAATTGGTGTGCACCTTTGAGAGTAATTAAAAATTAAAAATGAAGAATTAAAAATTTACGGGTCGATATTTTGGCATTTTTAATTATTAATTTTTAATTTTTAATTCTGCGTAGGAAAGTGAAAGCCGCTCTAAGCTACCCAAGCATGCAGACAAGCAGCGAGCCGCAGCAACTACTTGACGAACCCTTGGGCGTGGTGGGCCGGCTGGCCCCCACGCCCAGCGGCTACCTCCACTTGGGCAACGCGGTCAACTTCGTGCTGACCTGGCTGCTCGTGCGCCGGGCCGGCGGCACGCTGCACCTGCGCATCGACGACCTCGATCGCGCCCGGCTGCGTCGCCCGTACCTGGAAAATATTTTCCGGGTAATCGACTGGCTGGGCCTCGACTACGACAGTGGCCCCAGTGGCCCCGACGACTTTTTACGGCGTCATTCACAGCTCCTGCACCTGCCGGCCTACAACCAGGTACTGCGGCGGCTGGGCCAACGCCCCGGCCTGCTCTACGGCAGCCAGCGTTCGCGCTCGGGTGGGGTAGGGGCCGAGGAGGTGCCGCTCGCCACGCCCGGCGCGGCGTGGCGAGCGCGGGTGCCCGGCGGTACTTGCGTCAGTTTTAGGGATGGCTGGCAGGGAGCTGCGCACGTGCCGCTGGCCGCGGCGCTGGCCAATTTTATCGTGCGCAAAAAAGACGGCGTGGCGGCTTATCAGCTCGCCTCGGTAGTCGATGATCTGCGGCTGGGTACGACGCTCATCGTGCGGGGGCTCGACCTCCTGCCCAGCACGGCCGCCCAGCTGTGGCTGGCCGCGCAGCTGTCCGAAACGCGGGCGTTTGATGCTGGCCGCGTTCAATTTTATCACCACGACCTACTCACCAACGCGGCGGGTCACAAGCTCAGCAAATCGACGCAGGCGCAGGGCGACCAGGGCGTGCTGGCGCTAGGTACGCCGGGGCTGGCGTACGCGGCGGTGGCCCGGTTGCTACACCTGCCCCCCGGGGCTGGCGAATCGTTGGCCAGCCTGCGAGCGGCGGTCGGGAAAGGCTGAGCGCGTGGGGTTGTAACCCCAAGCTCCGGCTCGGTGAGGTGCTCGGTGAGTACACCCAGGCACCTCACCAAGCCGGAGCTTGGGATTACAACCGCAACGCCGCGCTACTGCCGCACCACGTTGAGACGGGCCGTTTGATTGCCTTGCTGCACTACCAATACATATTTGGCGGGGGCCAGGCGCTCAGCGCCGGGCAGGGCTACGGTGCTGGTACCTATTTCCACCGTGGCCACCGGATAGTCGTAGAGCACGCGGCCCAGCATGTCGTAGAGTTTGATGCTGAGTGGGCCAGCCGTGGGCGTGGTCACCTGCACCGAAAGGCCATCGGCCCCGAAGGGCACCGGGAACGCGTTGATGCCGTAAGTAGCAGTAGCTAGCGGAGGAGCGGCCGTAGTCGTGGCCAGCGTCCAGCGGCCTTGCAGGTCGGTGACGTAGGCGCGGGAAACGGTGTGGGCCGTGGCATCGCGCTGGGTAGCCCCCTCAATGCTCCAGCTCGCCCCGGTATCAACGGAGTGGAACATGACCAATTGGTTTTCGGCCAGGCCGTTGAGTTCGTGGGGTTGGTACTGCTGGGTAAGAGTGGCCCCGAGCAAGCCCCGGCTCGCGGCAGCTTTGATGTCGAAAAAACGACTGATGCTGGCCGCGCCCGTGCCCTGCGGCTGGCCGGTAGTGCGAACCACGGTCGTTGCGCCGGGCGCGCTGGCGGGCGCAATGGTCAGGCCCAGGCCGCCGAAATCATCGGCGGTAGTAGCGAGCGTGCGGGTCGTTTGGACCCGCCCCAGCACGTAGCTGGCATCGGTTTCGGCTAGCCGGGCAGTGGCAGCAAGCGTAAGCGTGGCCGTGCCGGTCGTGAGAACGGGGCCGGATAGTGCCAGGCGCTGGCCGATGGTCGCCGCGCCAATGGTTTTGGCCCCAGTACCGGCAATGATCAGCGACTGATAAGCGGCGGCGCGTAGATTTTGGGTGGCAGCGCCGCGCGTGGCTACGGTACCACCCGTCTGGGTGAGGGAGCCGGTACCGAGATAGTCGCCGTAGAGCGCCAGCTCGCCGCTGGTCAGCGTAAGGCCACCTTGCTGGGTGAGGGTGCGCACCTCGGCCGTGCCCGCGCCGATGGTGGGGTAGGGGGTGGCCAGCCCAGCCGGAATAACGGCGTTGGTAGCGCGGGTGGGTACGCAGCCGCTGGCCCAGTTGGCGGCGTCAAACCAGTTGCCGTTGCCCGCCGCCCCGCTCCACACCGGCGCCCCCAGCCGTACGCCGACGGTATCGCTCGTACTGCAGTCGTAGCCCCCGCCGCTCAGGCTGAGGCGGTAGACGGAATTTTGCGTGGGCGTAACGACGAGCGTAGCCCCGGTGGTGGCCGCTGGCAAACCATCGCCGCTCACCAGCGTCCAGGTATAGGTGAGGGACGAGCCCGCCAGGTTGGGAGCCGATAGGATAATCGGCGTGCCGGGGCACTGCGCCCTGGCCGACACCGAAAATACCGGCTGGGGTGGGGCCGGCTTGACGACTACCAGGGTGCCGGCCGTGCCCGGGCAGGAGCCCGCCCCCCCGAATATCCGGACGGTGTAAGTGCCCGCCATACTGGCCGTCAGGTTGGTCAGCGTGGGGCTTTGCTGATTGCTGGTGTAGCCGTTGGGGCCAGACCAAGCGTAGGCCGTGGTGCCCGCCGGGCCGGTCGCCGTGAGCTGAACGCTGCCGCCGGGGCAGGCCGTGCCGCTGTTGGTGGCGGTGGCCACGAGGGGATTGCTGCAAATCGCGGGCGAGTTTAGCAGAGTGGTGCGCCGGGGCGTGCCCGCCGCTAGCACGGCTTGCATCCGGTCTTTCTGATTACCCGAAAACATCTGCATGCAGGCGTCATTCACGTAATCCATGTAATTCATGAACATGTCGCCGCTGGGGGCATTGGAGCAGCTGACGTGCGGAAAGCTGGGGCAGCCAAAGTTACTGGTTTCCTGGGTCGGCGTATCAGCGCAGTAGTCGTTGCCGCAGAAGGCATCGCCCCACACGTGAATCAGCCCCAGAAAATGGCCCATCTCGTGGGTGAGCGTACGGCCCCGGTTGTAGAGGGTGTTGAGCGTGCCCACCCGGCCGAAAGCCGTGTAGGTTACGACTACCCCATCGGTGTTGGCCGCGCCGCCCAGGGTGCTGAGGCCGCCGAGCCCGGCCGTATTGTCGGGAAACTGCGCGTAGCCCAGCTCACCGTTGGGCAGGGGTAGCACCCAGATGTTGACGTACTGGTCGGGGTTCCAGCTGGTGGCGGGCTTGATGATGCCATCGACGTAATAATCGGCGTAGGGAGCGGCCGTAAAGCGCTGGCTCACGGCGTTCACCCGGTCGATGCCCGGCTCGGCCAGCGGGTTGCCGCTGGGGTCGCGGATGGCCGGTACAAATTGCACCTGGGCGTCGGCCCGTACCGGCTGAAACGCGCTGGGAACCTGGGTGCCATCGGCGTTGAGCTTGCGGTAGTCCTCGTTGAGCACGTCGATCTGCGACTGCACCTGCGCCTGGCTGATGTTGGCCCCCGTGCCCACGGCCTCGCCGTTGTGAATAATGTGCACGACGACCGGCAGCGTGTAAGTGACGGCCGCCTCGCGCTGCGTGCGGTTGCTAGCCACGGGAGCTGCCAGCTTGGCCGCGTCGTAGCCGGGCTGGCGCCGCCGCAGCTCGTTTTGCTGGCGGATGTCGGCCGCCTGGGTGCCGCAGGTGCGCGGGCCGGGAGTGAGAGTTTGCCCGGCGACTGGCGCGGTGGCCAGCGCCAGCCCTGCTAGCCCGAGGGCGGCCAGCAGTGAATGCAGTGTAGACATAAAAAGGGCGAGCAAAAGCCGCAGCGCGCACCGGGCACCGACCCGGTATGCTCAGTAGTAGTTGGCTTTACATAGTGGCCAACTGCCGGGCTACCCAAAGATAAAGCCCGCCCCGCCCAACAATCGCTACTCGCCAGCATTTACTTGCGGCCGTGCGCCGCGGCGCTCGCGACCCGGCCCGCTACCGCACCTCCGCCTTGAATTTTTCGGCCCAGTGGTCGGCCAGGCGGGTGGGCTCAGGAAGCTTGTAGCCGCGCAGGCAGGCCAGGGCCAGGCGCGTGGCGGTGGCCTGGTCGCAGCGGTGGCCGGGGCTCACGAACAGCGGCAGCACGTTATCCTTGCTGCGCACGACTTCGCCGATCAGCTCGCCCGTCTTGGCGTCGCGCAGCGGGCTGAGGCTACCCTTCAGAGGACCGGGTTCTTGGTAAGTGCCGGTGAGCTTTTGCTTGGCCACGCCAAAGGTGGGCAGGTCGAGCAGCACGCCCAGGTGGGCCGCGATGCCCACCCGGCGCGGGTGCGCAATGCCGTGCCCATCGACCATTATCACGTCGGGCCGGTGCGTGAGCTTGGCGAAGGCCTGCACCACGTTGGGCGCTTCGCGGAAGGATAGAAAGCCCGGCACGTAGGGCATCGTAACGGGGCCGTAGCTGTACACTTTCTCTACCAGCTCCAGCGAGGGAAGTTTCAGCACCACGAATACCGACAAGATGGTGTCGGGGGTGGGGAACGACGAGTCGCAGCCCGCAATGAGCCGGGGCTCGTGGGCCAGCGGCTCGGCCCGCACGCGCTGGCGCAGCTCGTTTTGCTGCGCGGTGAGGCTGCGCACCAGGGCGGGGTCGGGTGGGGGGCCGGGCGGCCGGAAATAAGCCATAGCTACGGAAAGGTAAACGCGAAAAGAAGCTAACGGCCCCGGCCAATAGTGGGATGCACTGGCCGGCTCTACCTACTGCCTGTTAGCAAGCCTCCGGCTCGTGGCTGCTTAATCTGCTGCGGAAGCCTAGCCCGCCTTGCCCTTTTGCTCGTAAACGCGTGATATGGCAGACCATCCCCAAGCCGAGCAGCCGGCCGCGCAGGGCGCCGGCCCCAAGTTGGAGCGGCGTTATTTCATCGACGTAGAGCGCCCGCGCCTTACTCCCGCGCAGCTCATGGCAGTGGTGCAGGCCGACGTGCCCAGCTTCTCGCCCGGCCTGCTGGCTGATTTTGAGCGCACGAGCGGCGCGGCAGACACGCTGCGGGTGGGCGACGAGTTTCACATCAAGATCCTGGGGCCGTGGAACGGTAACGTGCGCGTGACGCACGTCGGCCCCACCTCGTTCGAGTTCATTACTCTCGAAGGCCACCCCGAGGCGGGCCGCATCAGCTTCGCGGTACGCCCGCTCGATGGCCGGCCCGATGCGCTGCGCTTCGAGATTCACTCGGCGGCCCGCTCGCGCGATGGGCTGGTGGCCTTTGCCTACGATACCATCGGCGGCGGCAAGCTGATGCAAAAAGCCACCTGGGTGGAGTTTTGCGAGCGCGTGGCCCGGGCCAGCGGCGGCCAGGCGCTGGGGCCGGTCACCGTCGAAACCACCCGCCACGCCCCCGATGGCACCACCGAGCACGACACTACCCATGCCTAATCCCGCCGCGCCCGCCTGGGAGCAATACCGCGCCCAGCTCCGGGCCTACGCCCACGCCAAAGTCAACTACGACTATCAAAACGTCCAGGAGTACACCGCCGCCACCGGCTGGCGCCTCGACCAGTACGCCACCGACCTGCCCGCCGAGGTTCCCGGCCCGCCCGCGGCCCACGGTGCTTTCGCCGCCGCGCAAGATGTGCTGCGGCGCTACGCCTTCCCGCCGCCCGACCTCATCACCGGCTACTTTGACCCCAGCCAGCCGCTCGATAAGCGCATTATGGTGCTGCGGGCGCGCTTCCTGGGCTTCACTTTTCACTTCGGGGTGCAGGTGGTCGATGTCATTGACGAGGCCGCGCACATCGGCCCCGACGGCCCCGAGCGGGTGTGGGGCTACGGCTACCGTACCCTGGAAGGTCACTTCGAAAAGGGGCAGATTAATTTCTCCATTCACAAAAATTTGGTGACCGGCGCGGTGCAGTTTCGCATCAAGGCGATGTCGCAGCCGGGGCACATTCGCAACCCGTTTTACTGGGTAGGCTTCAAGCTATTCGGGCGCATGTTGCAGCGGCGCTTTGCCCGGCAGTCGCTGCAACGGATGCGCCGCCTGGTGGCCGAGGCCCTGGCCCGGCCCCAAACAATGCCTGCCGGGCGGGGTTGATACCGCGCTTCCCAGCAAACGCCGCGCCCCGCCGGGCTGCGGCGTTTTTGTGGCATTTCCCTTTTCCAAACCACTAGCCCCATGTCCGCTACCAAAGCCTACGCGGCCCCCGCCGCCAATATTCCCCTCGAACCCTTCCAGCTGGAGCGCCGCGCTCCCGGCCCGCACGATGTGCAAATCGACATCCTGTTCTGCGGCGTGTGCCACTCCGACCTGCACCAGATTCGCGACGAGTGGGGCGGCTCCATCTTCCCGATGGTGCCCGGCCACGAAATCGTGGGCCGCGTCTCGGCCGTGGGTGAGCACGTCAAGAAGTTTACCGTCGGCGACCTGGCCGGCGTAGGCTGCATGGTCGATTCGTGCCGCGAGTGCTCGTCGTGCCAGGACGGCCTGGAGCAGTACTGCGAAACTACCGGCATGGTAGGCACCTACAACGGCCGCGAAATCGGTACCGGCCAGCCCACTTACGGCGGCTACTCGCAGCGCATCGTGGTCGATGAGAAATACACGCTCAAGGTGAGCGACAAGCTCGACCTGGCCCGCGTAGCCCCGCTGCTGTGCGCCGGCATTACCACCTACTCGCCCCTGCGCCAGTGGCAGGTGGGTCCCGGCCACCGCGTAGCCGTAATGGGCCTGGGCGGCCTGGGGCACATGGCCGTAAAATTTGCCGTGGCCCTGGGGGCCGAGGTGACGGTGCTCAGCACCTCGGCCGGCAAGGAAGCTGATGCCAAGGCGCTGGGGGCCCACAAGTTTGTGGTGACCAGCGACAAGGTGCAGTTTAAGTCGGTGGGCAACTACTTCGACTTTATCATCAATACCATCTCGGCCCAGATCGACCTCGGCGCCTACGTCAACCTGCTGCGCCGCGACGGCACCATGATTCTGCTGGGGGTGCCCAGCGAGGCCCCGCACCTGCACGCCTTCAACCTCATTGCCAAGCGCCGCCGGGTGGTCGGCTCGCTCATCGGCGGCATCGCCGAAACCCAGGAGATGCTCGACTTCTGCGCCGAACACAATATCATGTCCGATATTGAGGTGATTGATATTCAGCACATCAACGAGGCCTACGAGCGCATGCTGAAAGGCGATGTGAAATACCGCTTCGTAATCGACGTGGCCTCGCTCAATTAAGAGCTGCACGCTGCTTCTACGGTAAAGCGAATGTAACGCCAAGCTCCGGCTTGGTGGGGCGGCTGGGGAGCGTTTGCGTACGCTTCAGTAGCCGCCCCACCAAGCCGGAGCTTGGCGTTAGTTACATAGTGTCGGCTGGAAAATATTCTTAGAAGCTGTTTAAGGTGAGCTACCTCATCCGTCCTTTCAAGCGCCGCCAAGCAATCGTACCTGTTCAGCTTAGTCGTTCAGGTGCGATTGCTTCGCGGCGCTCGCAATGACAGGCAACTCCTAGAGGGCTGGCAATAACTTAAACAGCTTCTTAAAGCGAAAAAGCCTTTTTCACCTGCGTAGTAAAGCTGCCGTAGCCCGGCGCGGGGACCACCGTGTTGGGCAGGGTGGGCAGCCCCGGTGCCGCCGGTAGCCCCACGCTGCGCGTGGTGATGGTGAAACGTACCGGACCGCTAGCTTCCATTTCTAGCAGTTCGCCCGCTGCCCGGGGCGCGTGAAACGTAAGCGCCGGGCCAAGTGCCTGGGTTAGCGCGGCGGCCGGTACCGGTCGGCCACCCACACGCAGAGTAGTCGGGCGGGTTTCGGGCGTAAAAGCCAGCCGGAAGCTGGCTGCTTGCGCCCGGCCGGGTAGTACGAGCAGGCGCAGGTGGCGCGGGCCGCCGGGTGCGCTTGCCGAGTCGCTGAGCACGCGCACGGTGGGGCTGGCCAGGGTGAGTAACGGGGCCGCCTGGTGCAGCACGGCGGCTGACGATTGCGGGTAGAGGGCGGGGAGCGGCCCGTACTGCGGCTGGGTCAACACCTGGCGCGTCCAGGCATCGGGCCGGGCCGCGGCCGAAAGCCAGTACGCCCGGCGATGGTCGGCGTCGAGGGCGTAAAAAAGGTGGGTCGGCTGCGGCCGGTTGGCGGTAGGCTGGCGGGTAAAGTGGCCGACGGCCAGTGCCCCCAGTAGCGTAGCCAGCGCTCCGCCGGGCAGTAGCCACTGCTGCCGGGGCGGGGCCATGCCGCTGCCGGGCACCACAAGTACCGGGAGTAGCAGCGGGAGTAGCAGGCCCAGCCCCACCGCCAGCAGCACCAGGCTGAGCAGTGCCAGCGAAGAAAGTCCGAAAATCACGAGTAGCAAGTAGCCCGTTGGTACGAGCAGCGCGATGGCCGGTAGTGCCAGCGCCCAGCCCGCCACCCCGGCGCTTGGCAGGCTGGCCGGCGCCGTAGCCCGCCGCAGCCGCAGCGCCCAGGCCAGCGTAGCCGCCAGCAGCGGGATAGCGAGCAAAAAGGCCGACGAGGCCGCCCGCGCCTGGAGCCCAACCAGCAACATGGCCACCACGAGCAGCGCCCCGCCCAGCAGCGGATCGGGCCGGACGCGGCGACTTAGCCACCCGTAGTAACTCAGCAGCAGGCCGCTACCCAAGGCCAGCAGCGCAACTTGGTACGTTGGCGCATTGTAGGCCGCGTGGTCGTAGAAAATGCCGTACTGCGGATAAGCCCAGCCGATGAGCGTCAGCAAGCCCCAGCCGGCCAGTAGTAGCAGCAGCAGGCCACCCAGCCAGGCCAGCGCCCCGCCCAGCAGGCTCACCCAGCTAAGTCGGCGGCGGTGCCGAGCCACGGCCAGCACCGCCAGCAGCAGCGCGAGCGTGATCAGCGTCAGTGGGAGATTCCAACTGGCTGGGTAGGACACCAGCCAGTAGCCGAGCGGGTTGAAAAAAGTGTAGTCCGGCGCCCGGGTCTCCTCCAGCGGAATGCTGGCGAAGTGTCGCACCAGGCTTAGCATATAGGAGCCGTGGTGCTGCAGCGAGGCCAGGCCCAGGTGGGCGGGCGTATCGGCGGGGCTGTGGTAGTAGGGGTAGCCGCCCACGTAGGCAAAATTGAGGCCCGTGAGGCCCGCCTGCCGCAGCGGCGTAAAATCGGTATCGTTGGAAAGGTGGCGGTAGGCTTCGTAAAACAGTGACGAGGCCAGCGGATGGGGGGCGGCGCGGGCGTATTCGCGCATCACCCAGCCATTGCCGGGGCTCACCTCAAAAGTGAGGCTGGGGCCGGCATTGCCCCGCCCTTCAAAATTGAGCGCGACGCCCACCTCGCGGCGCAGGCGGGCGGTATCGGCGGCGTAGGCGCGGGCTCCCAGCAAACCCGCTTCCTCACCGTCGGTAAACAGCCAGATAACGTCGTGGGCCAGGGGCGGGCCGGCCCGCAGGGCGCGGATCGTTTCGAGCATGGCGGCCACGCCGGCCGCATCGTCGCCGGCCCCGTGCGCGTGGGGCTGCGAGTCGTAGTGCGCTAGCACGAGCACGGCCTTGCCACCCGGCTGCCGGCCGGGCAGACGAGCTACGATGTTCTGCACCCGGCCGGCGCTCACGCTATTGCCATCGGCCGCGAGGCTCACCACTTCCCCGGCGGTAGGAGCGAGGCCCAGCGCCCGCAGGCGACGCAGCAGGTAGGCGCGCACCCGGGCCTGGGTCACCGAGCCGAGCGGGTGGGGCTGGCTGGCCACGGCTGCCACGTCGCGCGCGGCCCGCTGAGCCGAAAACTCGGTAGCCGGGGCATGGGCCGGCACGGGGCGCGGCGGGCGCAACAGCCACAGGCTGAGCAACGCAAACAAGGCTAGCCCCACCAGCGCTAGCCAGGGCGCTGGCAAAATTTTCGGAAGCCGGATCATCTGGCAATAGTAAGCCGCCAAAGCACTACGCGCCGGCCCACTAGTGCAACTCGTTCACGATAAGGGCGCGTACCAACCCGGCAAGTTGTGTTTTTCAGGCGATAAAAAAGGATTAGGCTGGCTCATCGGCCGGGCCGGGTGCCTCGGGTGGCGGGAGCGCCTCGGGCTGGCGGGCCTGCACAAACCACGAGGCCAGGAAGCCGGTGAACGTGCCAAACAAGCCCACGCCCACCGTCATGAGGGCCGCCGCAATGAGGCGGCCGGCCCCGGTCACGGGGTATTTATCGCCGTAGCCCACGGTGGTAATGGTAGAGTATGCCCACCACAGGGCATCCTCGGCCGTCTTGATGTTGCTATCGGGCCGGGTTTCGACCTGCAAAATGGCGATGGCCGAAAATACCACCATGAGCGCCGCCACCAGCGCCGCCGCCGCAAACGTGCCCTGCACCCGGCTCCGAAACAAATGGTGCAGCAGGTGCTTGGTCGAGCGAAAAGCCCACAGGATGCGCAGCAGCCGCACCAGCCGCAGCGTGCGCCCGGCCCGCAGCCAGCTCACCTGCGGAATACTGGCTACCAAATCTATCCAGCCCCACTTGAGAAAAGCCAGCTTGCGCTCGGCCCGGTAAAAGCGGACGCAGAATTCCAGTAGAAAGAAGACGCACACCGCGTTGTCGGCCAGGCCGAGCAAGTGCGCAATTTCGGGCGGCAACTTGAATAGCAAACCCGCAAACAGCGCCGCCAGTACGTACACCGACAGCACGATGACCGCAAAGTTGAGCAAGCCGAGCCGGCGCTCGGCCAGCCGCTGGGGCAGGGGCAGGCGCATGGCCGGGCAGCGGGACTAGCCCACGGCCGCCGGCTGGGGCGGCCAGGGCATCTGGGTAAGCTGCACTCCGGGCCACAGGTCTTTCTGGCCGTTATAGTGCAAAAAGACGCGGGCGGTAGTGATCACGTCCTTCTCGCAGTAAGCCACGATGCGGGCCAGGTCTTTCTCGACCCAGTAGGTATGGCCCACCTGCGAGCCGTCGATGTCGTCTTTGGGCGAGGGAATGCCGAATACGCCGGCCAGCAGCGGCAGCGAGATGTGACCCTTGTTGTCGCCAAACTTCCACAAATCCATCGTGTCGAGCAGGTGGGGCAGGTCCCAGGGCTTGTGGCCGGCCACGTCGAGCATGGGCGGAATGCTTTGCCCGCAGATGAGCATGCGCCGGCCCAGGTAGCCGTAGTCGAACTCGCGGCCGTTGTGGGCGCACAAAAAGCTGCCGTCGGGGCTGGCCGTATCGAGCTTGGCGTAGCGGGTGCCGTAGGGCGGGTAGCGCTGTAAAAATTGCCCGAAGCCGCGCAGCACCTCGCACTCGTCGTCGTCGGCAAACGACTTGGTGCGGAACTCCAGCGTCTCATCCTTCAGCCAACGGAAATAGCCCACCGAGATGCACACCACCTTGCCAAACTCGGCGTAGAGCCCGCCGTTGGCAAATAGCTCCTCGTGCGTCTGCCCCTCGGCTAACTCCCTGGCGTGGCGCTTCTCGCAGAATTTCTTCCACAGCGGCTGGTGCGCGGCGGGGAGCTCGGCGTGGGTGGCGCAGCCGGGTACGGTTTCGATATCGACGAAGAAAACGCGGGTGAGGTCTACGTGGCGCAGGATGTGCATGACGTGGGAAAACGGGAATACTTAAAAGCTAAGGTAGCCGGTAGCGTGAACTTAGCCGCCAGGCTTCGTCCTGAAAAATGCCGACTGCCTACGGCGAGCCAGTGCGCCAAAAAGGCTCCGCGCGAGGCTTAATGCAGTAATAATAGGGGAGCTATACGGATAATTTTTGGCGAGCTAGCTACGCACTGTACTTTCGTCGTCATGTTCTTTTTCTTCGGCCCGCGTAGCTCTTTGCTGTTACCTTTCGTGGTGCCGGGGATCGTGGCTACAATCTGGCTGCTGAGCCGGGCGTGGCGGCGCGGTAGTGCCGCCGATGCGCTGCTGGCTTTGCTACTGCTGGTACCCACTCTCAATGTAAGCCAATGGATGCTGGGTTACGCGGGCTGGTTCGATAGCCACGATGGTCGCTCCACCGTCATGTTCTACGTGCCGTGGCGGGCCAACATGCTGTTGGGCGGCGCCTATTATTTGTATTTCCGAAGTCTAACCAATCAGGACTTTCGCTGGCGACCGTCTTTAAAGCACTTATTGCCAGGTTTAATAGAATGGGGATTCTTCGCGGCGGTGGCCGTCTACGACTTGCTCTGGCAGCGTGGCTTGCTAGGCCGCGCCTTGCCTGATTTCTTCGGTACCAAGGGCCGGGCCGCGACGCTCCTAGATGAACTGGCTCTGCCCGAAGCCCTGCTTGGCTCGGCGCTGCTGCTTGGCTACAGCCTGCGCGTGCTGGCCGACTACCGGCTCTACCGTCGCTATCTCGACGACAATTTTTCAGACCCCGAGCGGCTGCGGTTTGCGGGCCTGCGGCAGCTGCTGGGCCTGCAAGTGCTGGGCATGCTGCTAACCTTGGTCTATACGCTTATCAATCACACTTATAATCTGAATTATGATGTGGGCTGGTATTTCTTCGCCCTGCGCGGGACGCTGATCTACGGGCTGATTATCGTAGGCATTCAAGCGAACTACGCGGCTGCGACCAGTCCATTGCGGTTCGGCACGCCGCAGCGCGAACTAGAGCCGCTGGTACTACCCGCTCCGGAATCGGCCCCTACAAATCTCACCGCCGCAACCGGGCAAATCGAAACCGCCGCGGCAGCCACCGAGCCGGCCCCCGCCGCTGGTGCGCCCGTGCTAGCCGATGCCGCCCTGCCCGCGTCGGAGCTACCCGCCGAGCTGGAGCCCTGGCGCGAGAAGCTGCTCGCCCTCATGGCTACCGAGCAGCCCTGGCTGGAGCCCGAGCTCACGCTCACCGAGCTGGCCCAGCGCCTGCGCACCACGCCCAACGTGCTCTCGAAAGTCATCAACTCGGGCTGCGGGCAAAATTTCAACGACTTCGTGAACACCTACCGGGTACACGAGGCCCGCCGTAAGCTGGCCGACCCGCGCTTTGCTCACTACTCGCTGGTAGGAGTGGCGCTGGAGAGTGGTTTTAACTCAAAGTCAACGTTTAACCGCGTATTTAAGAAGCTGCTGGGCCAGGCTCCCAGCGAGGTGGCGCGGCCCAAATCATAAGTTGGGACGGCCCAGATAATGACCTGGAGCGCCGGGCGAGGAGTGGGAGGGGACCTTTGGCCCAGTCAATTTACCATCGCCCCAGCCATGTTGCCTACTCTATTTGCGAGCCGCCCGGTGGGGCGCTGTAACGTTTGGCCCCGCCGCCCGGTAGCCGGGGCAACGCTTCAGAAAATCTTCAGGCGGATAAGCAACCTCCCCGCCTGGCCCGGCATCACTAGGGCCGCAACCTCTACCACCTCCTCCCATACATCTATGAAAAACAGTACGCTCTGGCTGCTGTGTTGCCTGCTGCTCGCTCGCCTGGCAGCGGCCCAAACTCCGGCCCCTCCCTCGGCTCCCGCCGCTACCGGCTCGCTTACGGGTACGGTGCTCGACTCGCTGGGCCGCCAGCCGGTAGCCTACGCCACGGTAGTGCTGCTGCCCGCCACCGGTGACAAGCCCATCACGGGCGTGGCCGCCGACGACCAGGGCCATTTCTCCATGACCAAGCTCGCCGCGGGCACCTTCCGGCTGCGGGCCAGCTACGTGGGCTACGGCACCCGCACCCGCTCCGTAACGGTGGGCACCGGGGCCACGGCGGTGGGGAGTTTCCTGCTGCCCACGGCGGCCCAGGCGCTGGGCGAGGCTGTCGTTATCGGTACTAAGCCGGTGGTGGAGGTGAAGCCCGATCGCCTCGTGTACAACGCCGAGCAAGATGTGAGCAACGCCGGCGGCACGGCCCAGGACGTGCTACGCAAAGCCCCGCTGCTGGCCGTAGATGGCGACGGCAACGTGAAAATGCGTGGCTCGGGCAATTTCAAGGTCTTGGTCAATAACAAGCCCTCGCCCACGCTGGCCCGCAACTTGGCCGAAGCACTCAAAAGTATTCCGGCTGAGCAGATTAAGAGCGTGGAAGTGATCACTACGCCCTCGGCCAAGTACGATGGGGAAGGCACGGCGGGTATCATCAACATTGTGCTCAAGAAAGGTGTCGATCAGGGCCTGAACGGCCGCATCGGGGCTAGCACCGGCAACCGGAATTCCAACTTTAACTCGGCCCTGAACTTTAAGAAGGGCAAGGTGGGCTTTACTTCCTCGGCCAGCGCCGGGGCGTGGTACAACCCCGGGTCGTCGAGCCGCGAGCGCATCGGCTTCGCCAACGCCGTGCCCGATACGCTGCGCCAAAGCTCCGACAACCGCAACCGCGGCGGCTGGTACTACGGCACCGTGGGCCTCGACTACGATCCTGCCGAGCACCACAGCATTTCGCTGGCCAGTTCGATCAACGGCTACGGGGGTAATTCGACCCAGGCCCTGCTCAATCGCTACACTAATTTCAACCCGGCTAACAACCAGATTTTCGCCCGCGATACCAAAAGTATTTTCAGCGGGCTCAACGTCGAAACCACCGGCACCTACACCCGCACCTTCACCACCGCCCGCAAGGAGTGGAGCGTGCTGG
This sequence comes from uncultured Hymenobacter sp., assembly GCA_913776615.1. Lineage (GTDB taxonomy): Bacteria > Bacteroidota > Bacteroidia > Cytophagales > Hymenobacteraceae > Hymenobacter. Next base: position 62,768 of record CAJYPK010000060.1, on the reverse strand, counting down.
GGCAGTACTCGCTCAACAACGGGACCTTCGGCTACGACTTCGATCAGTACAGTAATTCGACTTCGATCCTGGAAACCAGCCAGGCCAGCTACCGTGAGCGCAGCCGGGGCCGCACGCCCGGCCACGAAGTCACGTTCCAAACCGACTTCACCCAGCCTTTCGGCGATAGCCGCACGCTGGAAATGGGCCTGAAAGCCATTTTCCGCCGCACCGGCTCCGAGGCTACCGTCGATGGCCTCACGCCGGCCCAATCGCCGGAATTCGTGACGCTGCCCGGCCGGGGGACCGATTTCAACTACGCCCAAAACGTGCAGTCCGCCTACGCCACGTATTCCTTCAGCGCGAATAAAAAGCTGAGCGTTAGCCTGGGTAGCCGGTTGGAACGCACGGCTATCACCGCCCGCTTCGGGGCTGGCAACGCGGCGCTCGACCTGCCTAGCTACCTCTCGCTGCTGCCCAACGGCAGCGCTCGCTACGCCTTTAGCGACGCAACCAGCCTCCGCTTTGCCTACAGCCGGCGCATTACGCGGCCATTTATCGACTACCTCAACCCCTTCGTGGACCGTTCCGATGCCAAAAACATCAACTTTGGCAATCCCGTCCTCAATCCCGAGCTGACCGACTCCTACGAGCTGGCTTACAGCACGACGCTCAAAACCACCACGCTCAACGCCGCGCTTTCGGTGCGCCACACCGGTAACGCCATCGAGCAGGTGCGCTACCTCACTACCAACCCTGCCCCGCCCGTGCCGCTGCCCGCCAGCGTGACGCCCGATGCCAGCGTATCGGCCCAGACCTTCGCCAACGTGGCGGCCAATACGTTCTATCAGTTCAACGTGTACCTCTCGGCCAAGCCCACGCCCAAGTGGGACCTCAGCGCTGGCCCCGATGTGCAGTACATCGTGCGCAACTCGCCGGCGCTGGGTGTGCAGCGCCGCGGCTTCACGGCGGGTATCAACGTCAACTCCTCGTACAAGCTGGAAAAGGGCTTCACCGTGCAGGGCTTCCTGTTTGCCAATACTCGCTCTCCCGACATCCAGGGCTCGGGCTCTGCCAACCTTTACTACCAGATGGGCGTGAAAAAAACGCTGCTCAAGGGCAAGGCCGATCTCACGCTCAACTTCGCCAGCCCCTTCAACGCCTACTGGCCCTACCGCAATACGGTCAACACGGCGCTCTTCACCGAGCAGAGCGAGTACCGGGCCTACCAGCGCGGCTTCCGCTTCAATTTCAGCTACCGCTTCGGCCAGGCTGGCCAGACTAAGCAGCGCAAGGCCATTCAAAACGACGATACCAAGGGTGGTGGTAGCAAGCAGGGCGGCTAGCGGCCCGGAGCTACTGGCGGGGTAGCCGGGCCCAGCGCGGCCCGGCTACTTAGTTCGTTATTCCACATAAACGGTAGGGCACCCATCGCCGTTATCGCCACCGCCAGAAGCCGCGCTTGCCGTTGTCGCGGGCTACTCCAGAATAAGCTTTCGCCTTCCCGCACTTGGGGAAAAAAGGTAAAGAGTAAGTAGACTACAGTGGGAAACCAGGCGACGCTCCACAATACCTGGCGGTCTACGAAGCGGTTTGGGCCGCTAGGGCCATAATGAATAGGTATAAAAGCCAGTATCGTGGGCCAGTGATAATGCAGATAAACAACTGGATGTAGGGCTAGTACGGCCGCTACCAGGGCTGCCGTTATTACGCGATACGACATCTCTCAACAGCCGAATTATGTTTTAGCTGCCCGCCAAAGCAAGCGGCTACTGATGAGCTTTAGCTGAAGCCAGCTTACCTGTAGAATGGAGTGATAACAAGCAATTTTAAATAAAATTATTAATTAATATATTTTTTTATAAAAAACATCATAGTCTGCATAGCAAAACTGGCTGTAAATTCTCCCCCTCACCGAATCCATCACACCCGTCATGCTGAGCTTGCCGAAGCATCTTGGCAGGTCCGTTCAGACGCTGTCCTGCCAAGATGCTTCGGCAAGCTCAGCATGACGGGCGTGGTGAAAAAAAGGGTTTACAACTTAAAGCAAAAAAGGCCGGCCCCGCATCGCGGGACCGGCCTTCTTACTTACTCAGCTTTACGCTATTTAGACTCGCCAGCCTCGGGCTCCGAAGGCTTCTCGGCGGGCCGCTCGTCGCTGGCCAGGTTGGGCGCCTCGTCGCTCTTGGCGATGCTGAACGTCAGCTCATCTTTGCCGTCCTCGTGGTCGGCCGTGATGATGTCGCCGTGCAGCAGCTGCGCTTTCAGGATTTCCTCAGCAATCGGGTCTTCGATGTACTTCTGGATGGCCCGGTTGAGCGGACGAGCACCGTATTTGGGGTCGTAGCCTTTGTCAGCCACGAAGTCCTTGGCTTTTTCGGTCAGCTCCACCTTGTAGCCCAGCGTGAGTACGCGGTTGAGCAGCTTGCTGAGGCTGATGTCGATGATTTTGTGAATGTCTTTCTTCTCCAGCGAGTTGAAGACAATCACGTCGTCCAAGCGGTTGAGGAACTCGGGCGAGAAGGTTTTGCGCAGGGCGTTGGTGATGGTGCCCTTCGTAATCTCGTCCATGTTCTCCTGCCGGGCCTTGGTGCCGAAGCCGATGCCCGCACCAAAGTCTGCCAGGTCACGCGCCCCGATGTTCGAGGTCATGATGATGATGGTGTTGCGGAAGTCCACCTTGCGGCCCAGGCCGTCGGTCAGAATACCGTCGTCCAGCACTTGCAGCAGCAGGTTATACACATCCGGGTGCGCCTTCTCAATCTCGTCGAGCAGGATAACCGAGTATGGCTTGCGGCGGATTTTCTCCGTCAGCTGACCGCCTTCTTCGTAACCCACGTAACCGGGAGGCGCGCCCACCAGGCGCGATACGCTGAATTTCTCCATGTACTCCGACATATCCACGCGCACCAGCGCGTCTTCCTTGTCGAAGAGGTAGGTAGCCAGCACCTTCGCCAGCTCCGTCTTACCCACACCCGTCGGGCCGAGGAACACGAACGAGCCAATCGGCTTCTTCGGATCTTTCAAGCCCACGCGGGTGCGCTGGATAGCTTTCACGAGCTGGGCAATGGCCTTATCCTGGCCGATTACCTTGCCCTTCAGCTCTTCGCCCATCTTCAGCAATTTCTCGCCTTCGTTCTGGGCTACGCGGTTCACGGGGATGCCAGTCATCATGGCGATTACCTCGGCCACGTTTTCTTCTTTCACCGTGTAACGCTTCTTCTTAGTCTCGTCCTCCCAGTTTTTCTTGGCGGTGTCGAGCTGTTCGAGCAGTTTCTTCTCGGTGTCGCGAAGCTTGGCGGCTTCCTCGTAGCGCTGTGATTTTACTACGCGGTTTTTCTCAACCTTGATTTGCTCAATCTGCTCCTCAAGCTTGAGGATGTCCTCCGGCACGACAATATTATTGATGTGCACGCGAGCCCCGGCCTCGTCGAGGATGTCGATGGCTTTGTCCGGCAGGAAGCGGTCGCTCATGTAGCGGTCGCTCAGCTTCACGCACTGCTCAATGGCCTTGTCAGTGTACACCACGTGGTGGTGGTCCTGGTATTTGTCTTTGATGTTGTGCAGAATCTCAATCGTTTCCTCGGGAGTGGTAGGGTCTACCATCACCATTTGGAAGCGACGAGCCAGCGCGCCGTCCTTCTCGATGTACTGGCGGTACTCGTCGAGCGTGGTAGCGCCGATGCACTGAATCTCACCCCGGGCCAAGGCCGGCTTGAACATGTTGCTGGCATCCAGCGAGCCCGAGGCTCCGCCGGCACCCACAATCGTGTGCAGCTCGTCGATGAACAGAATTACGTCGGGCGACTTTTCCAGCTCGTTCATTACGGCCTTCATGCGCTCCTCAAACTGGCCCCGGTATTTGGTGCCAGCCACCAGCGACGCGAGGTCGAGGGTTACCACGCGCTTGTTGAACAGCACGCGGCTTACTTTCTTCTGAATGATGCGCAGGGCCAAGCCCTCGGCGATAGCCGTTTTACCAACGCCCGGCTCACCGATCAGAATCGGGTTATTCTTTTTGCGGCGGCTCAGTACCTGGGCCACGCGCTCAATTTCTTTTTCGCGGCCCACGATGGGGTCGAGCTTGTCTTCTTCCGCCAGCTTGGTCAGGTCGCGGCCGAAATTGTCGAGCACCGGGGTGCGCGATTTTTCACCGGCCTTGCGGGTGCCAGCGGCACCACCCTGGCCACCTTGTTGGCCGCGGCCGGCACCGCCCTGGCCCTGGCCAAAGAGGCGGTCGTCATCGTCGTCAGCCTCCGGGCCGGCGGCCTTGGGGCCAGTCGAATTCGGAGCGGCGCCGTGGTAGTCGAGCGAGTCGCGCACGGTTTCGTAGTTCACGTTGAATTTGGAAAGAATTTGAGAAGAAATGTTGTCCTCGTCGCGGAGAATCGAGAGGAGCAGGTGCTCGGTGCCGATGATTTCCGACTTGAAAATCTTGGCTTCGAGGTAGGTGATTTTAAGTACCTTCTCGGTCTGCTTGGTGAGCGGAATCGAGCCGGTAATGCTGGTGCCCTGCGAGGAGGCCGTGTTGCGCGTGGCTTGCTCCAGAGCAAACTTCAGCTCGTCGGTGGCCACCCCCAGCTTTTTGAGCAGGCCCAGGGCCGTGCCTTCGCCCTCGCGAATCATGCCCAGCAGCAGGTGCTCGGTGCCGATATAATCGTGGCCGAGCCGGATGGCCTCCTCCCGGCTCAAGGAAATAACCTCCTTGACGCGGTTTGAAAATTTAGCTTCCATGCAAGCAAGATAGAAATAAGACGCAGATAGTAGCTGTACCGAAAACGGCCCGAATAGTTGCGCTACACCAATACGTAAAGTAAAGCGGATTATGAGAAAAACAAGCGCCTGTGAGCGAAGGTTCGCCAAAATGTAGGGTAAGCTTTAGCTTGCCCGGCGGTCGGGCGAAACCAACCTCACGCTGGGCAAGCTAAAGCTTACCCTACAAAACCAAAAACTGCCCGGCCGCTGGCCCTTGCATAAACAGCAAATCCAATACGCTCAAGCCCGGTACAAATGCGGGACCAAACACCTGCGGGTAGCTTCGTTGCGACGGACTGTCAGGTTTGGGTGCGGCTACCAGGGTTTTGGGTGTCAAGAAGTCGCGCCGGTCGAGCAGGGTAGGGGGCAGCGCGGCGGTCGGGGCCACGTATTCGGTGGTAAATGCTACGGGCAGCGGCCAGCGCAGGCAACGAAATAACAGCGTTAAAAAGGCTAAGTTCAAGTCCCAGAGACGCGCCGGTTTTTGCGCATAAATATCCTGCAAATAATCGGCGTAGTAGCCGAAATAAGGCGAGGCCCCGTAGGCCGTTTGCAGGGTGCGAAAATGACGATGCATCCAGTTCTGGCGGTAGTCGATTTCAATCTCGCTGGTGCGGATTTTTTCGGAGCGGGCACCGTCCACCACCGGTACCGTGAGCGGCTGCGGCCCCTGCGCCGTGAGGATGAGCGCGCGGTTGCGGTAGGTCTGCTTGTGGTAGTGCTCGTGGGCGTCGAGCAGCAGCTGCTCGGCCGAAAGGAGTTGCTGAAAAAAGGGAATCGAGGGCAGGTAATGCAGCTCGGACAAAACAACGGACATGGCCGCAAAGAAAAAGGCGCGGTAAGTATCCGCGCCTTTTTTGATCAGAGCCACTTCCTCCGCATGGGACTTTGGTTTACTCGTTGTGTGAGGCCCAATAAGCTTATAAAGTATAAGCCAATATGTTCCTTTTAGGATCAAGACTATCTTTCTTTATAAAGATCTTCCCGCAATCTCTGGCAGTAATCCAAACTAGCTGTGTAGGGTTGCTTTTGCCAATAGTTGATAAATCAAGAGTTCTTGGGAATAAACTGTGGCCAACATAGCGGCTGCCTTTTACAAAAAGTAACGTACAAGTACCATCGCTAATGCTTTGCACTTTCACGACAGACTCTATTGCGGAATAGTTTTCTATCCGGAGTGACTGTATAATACTTGGCCTCGTATAAGGTTTTACAACTAAGATAGAATCCCATTCTTTTTGAAAGCCAGTGCAAAAATTGGCCGTTGAAAGCCCTACTTTCGAAGTATTTCTTAGGCTGTCCGCCCAACCTTTGGGGAGTAGGTAATCAGGAGAGTAGCTTCTTACTTGAGTAGTGCAAGCTCCTAATGCTGCTAATACGAAACTACCTAATATACTGTAAGCTCTGCCTTGCGTAGTCATTGAAGTAATGAATTATGTTTAGTAAGAAGGGACTAGAGTGCCGTTGACAATAATACGTAGCCTTCCGGATGTTAATAAATCTACAATAGCTTGCTCCTGGTAAATCGAAACTTACCTGGCGACCTTGTTCATTGTTGAATAAATCCATCTGAGTTTCCAGGGCGCTACTAGATTGTTGCTCGTGTGCATCACCTAACTGCTTTGCTAATGCAACACCAAGGGTTGCGGCATTCAATTCACTAAAAAAGGCATGCCTAAAAGCATCACCGTTTCCATTATGTAGTGAAGTGGGGTAACGCGCTTCAGCTATATTGACTGCTCTTTGAGCATTGAGTAAATAAGATATCTGCTGTACCCTAGTCATGCTATTATAAATAGCTAATTCTGCCTGCGACATTTGAGCTTTGTAATTCTGTTCAAACTGCTGTAATTCAGGCGTGTCATCAACGTTGCCACCACTGCCACCGCCGCCCCATCCTCCATCGCCACCACCACTACCACCACCAGGAGAGTCATAGCAATGTTCAATGTAGATGCAATTAGATAAATCACCATTGACGTAGCCACACCGCAATTCCATAACGCAGTCCGCAGTACCTGGATTATCAATTGATTCCTGCAAAGTTGTACCTTCTTTTGGATGCGTCGTTGTCGGAGTAGTTTGCGAGGAGCGCAGAAAGCGAACACGTTCGGCTAACGGTTGGCCTTAGCTGTAAACAAAACCGTTTTCATAGCGATACGCAGGCGAATAGAAAAGCAGTAGTCCGGTAATATTGGGCAATGGTACTGGGGTCCGGGGTGCCACTAGCAACTGGCTGGTTGCCGTTGCAATGGCTTGCTCGACGCTGGCGGTAGTAGGAGCTTTACCATCCAATATAACCTCTACAAGACGACCTGTAAAGTCAGCTTTCATAGCGCTTTTAGCAACTAGATAGCGATAAGCGTGCTTATGCTCAGCCGTAAATGGACTGATGGTATCGGCCAGCGGCACAAGCAGCCATCCATCAAGTAAATGAGCGTTAACCCAATTGAGAACAACCGGTTTGGCTGTTGCGGGCACAATTTGTGTAAACCAGTTGCGAGCAGCCATAATCTGCGCGGCTGGCGGTGTAGCATTAGGTGCCTGCGGCTCAGGAAGGTTCAACCTTGAGCAGGCTGCCAGTAATAGTATGAATACAGCTAGGCAGCAACTCAGTCGGGAAAGAAACCCTTTATTCATAAAAAGGACGTATTAGATTGTGTGCTGATAAATGTAGTAGAAATTAATAATAGGAATAATAAGTGTGTTGGTGCATGCAGCCATCCGGCACGGTAATGGCCCTGGCCCGTCTGTATTACGTACTTTCCGTACTCCGTATTTTTGCCCTTATGCGCGTCTTCTCTTTGTCTGCCCTGCTGGCCGTAGCGGCCACTTTCAGTGCCCAAGCCGGCCCGCCCCAGCTTATTTTGCAAGTAGCCAAGTTCCGCAACCTCGACCAGGTGCAGAAGGGCGGCGAAGTGGAAATTTCCGTGACGGTGCCCACCCAGCCGCTCACTTACCGGCAGCGGGCGCCCAAGTCGTTCCAGTCGTCGGCGGTGGTCGATTTAGACATCCTGAAAGCCGACGGCACCCCGGCCTGGCACGAAACCGTGACGCTCAAGCCGCCCGTGCTCAGCGACACTACCGTGGCCATCAAAAACCCGCTGAGTTTTTTGAAGCGCGTGACCGTGCCCGACGGTACCTACACGCTACGCGGCCGTATCCGCGACCAGTATAAAAGCGCCAACGGCGAAACCACCGTGGAGCAGCCGCTGGTAATTGCCGCGCCCACCGCGCCCGCGTTCAGCGACCTCGTTTTCTTGGCGAAGCCCGCCGCCAAGGCCAGCGGGGAAAGTGCCTTCAACCGGGGCGGCTACCTGCTCACGCGGGCGGCCGGCGGCTACTACGGCCGGGGCGCCGACAACATATTTTTCTACACCGAATTGAACGCTCTGCCCGCCGGCCGGAAAATCACCCTGCACTACCATCTGGAAGCCGAAGATGGCACCGCCGCCGATGCCGACGCGCCGCTCGTAACCACGCAGGGCGGGCGGCCCACGGCCGTGGTGGGCCAACTGCCACTCGGCCCCATCCCGACCGGCCCCTTCAAACTCACCATCGAAGCCCGGGACGCGGGTACTAAGAAAGTCTTGGCTACCCAAAGCCAGCGCGGACAGCGCAGCCTCACCGAGTACGCCCCCGCCGGGGCCGCCGTGCCCCGATGAGCGCCCGCCCGGCTGCGCCGTGGTACTATCGCCCGCTTACCTGGCCCCTGCTGGCCCTGGCGCACCTGCCGCTGGCGGTGCTGCACGGGCTGGCGGGCATTATTTACCTGCTGCTGCGCTACGTGGTGCGCTACCGCTGGCGCGTAGTGCTTGAAAATCTCCGTAACTCGTTTCCCGACAAAAGCGCGGCCGAAGTCGAGCGCATCGGGCACCGGTTTTACTGGCACTTCGCGCAGGTGGTGGTCGAAATTCTAAAACTGGCCGCCATCTCGCCCGCTGAGCTGCGCCGCCGTCTGCGCTTCGTCAATCCGGAATTGATGACCCGGCACTTCGCCGAAAACCGGCTGGTGCTCTCGCTGGGCTCGCACCGGGGCAACTGGGAGTGGATACTCTCGGGCGCGGCCCTGGAATTTCCGGGCCGGGCGGCGGGCGTGTATAAGCCGCTTACCAATAAGTTTTTCGAGTACTTCATGCGCCGGCTGCGCACCCGGCTCGGGGCCGACGCGGTGCCCATGCTGGCCACCCTGCGCTACCTCGTGCAGCACCGGGGCGAGGGCCGCACCCTGAGCCTGCTCACCGACCAGGCCGCCGGCCCCGACGACCGCCCGTACTGGACCGATTTCTTGCACCAGGATGCTGGCTTTTACACCAGCGCCGACCGGCTGGCCCAGCAGCTCGACTGCGCCGTGCTCTACGTGGGCATCCGGCGCGTACGACGCGGTTATTACGAAGTGAAATTCACCGAGCTCCCCGACGGCCGGGCCGTAGCGGCCGGCGCTCAAGCACCCAGCGAGGCCCAGCGCTACCCGGCCACTGAGGCCTTTATCCGGCTGCTGGAGGCCGACATCCGGGCCACGCCCGAGCAGTACCTCTGGACGCACCGCCGCTGGAAGCATAAGCGGGAGCGGTGAAATAGTGAGGTGGTGAAATGGTGAGTTTCTACAATAAGAAAACTCACCATTTCACCACCTCACTATTTCACCGATTAAAGAAACTGCTCGATATCGCCCAGGCCTTGGCGGACCAGCTCGAAGTCGTCGTTGGTGCAGTCGACGATGGTGCTGGGCTCGTTGCCGCCGAAGCCGCCGTCGATAACGAGGTCGACGAGCGAGCGATATTTTTCAAAAATCAGGTCGGGGTCGGTGACGTACTCTTCGAGCTGCTCCTCGCTCTCGCGGACCGAGGTGCTCACGATGGGCGTGCCAAATTCTTTCACAATCTGGCGCACGATCTGGTTGTCGGGCACCCGGATGCCCACCGTGCTGCGCTTCACGCCGCCGTAGCGCGGGGCATTGGGGCTGGCCTCGAAGATGAACGTGAACGGGCCGGGCAGGGCCTTCTTGATAACCTTGAAAACCGGCGTGGTGATGCCGTGCGCGTAGTCGCTGATGTGCGACAAATCGTGGCAGATAAAGCTCAGGTTGGCTTTCTCGGGCTTCAGGCCCTTGATGCGGCAAAGCTTCTCAACGGCCTTCGCATTGTTGATGTCGCAGCCAATGCCGTACACCGTATCGGTGGGGTAAATAATAAGCCCCCCCTTGCGTAGCACCTCAACTACTTGCAGGATGCGGCTTTGCGGCGGATTATCGGGATGGATGCGAAGCAGGGTAGCGGCCATAGGGCAGAAAAGAGAGATAATGAAACAGGTGAGCCAGCGAAATAGCCCGTAATTGGCGCGAAAGTTACTACGGCGCGGGGTTTTGGGCGGTTGGCTGGCGCTTATAAGCAAAAGCGCCGCCAGTTGTTTAGGTTCACGGCATTCGTAGGGCGGGGCAGCGTTAATTTTGAAGCTCAACTTCCCCGCTCCATGTCTGAACCTGTCAAAAAGTCCGCTGTCGAGTACCGGGCCGATTCCATCAAGCGCCGCAATCGCTTCGCCACCGTAAGCGTGATTCTGGGCCTTATGCTGGTGTGCTTCTCGTACTACTTCTTCCAGATTTTCTATACCACCAACGTCGATACCAAGGACTTACCAACCTTTGTGTACATTCACAAGGGCGACGACTGGCAGAAAGCCTTGGTGGCCACTGAGAACACTGGTGCCATCATCGACCGGCTGTCGCTGCACTTCGTGGGCAAGCTCATGGGCTACAATAAGCCCGGCGCCGTGAAGCCCGGCCGCTACGAGCTCAAAACTGGCATGACCAACCGCCAGGTCATCAATTTGCTGAAATCGGGCCGCCAGACGCCGCTCAAGCTCACCTTTACCAACGTGCGCCTGCGCCGCGAGCTTGCCACCAAGCTCAGCAAGCAAATCGACGCCAAGCCCCGCCAAATCGACTCGCTGCTCAGCAGCCCCAGCTACACCAAGAGCCTGGGTTTCGACACCACCACGGTGCTTTCGATGTTCATTCCCAACACCTACGAGCTGTACTGGAACACCTCGGCCCAAAACCTCATGCAGCGCATGAAAACGGAGTACGAGAAGTTCTGGACGCCCGCCCGCGATGAGGCCCGTCAGAAGCTGGGCCTCACCCGCGTGCAGGTGAGCACCCTGGCCAGCATCGTGGAGGCCGAACAGCAGCAGCACGCCGACGAGCGCCCCCGCATCGCCGGGGTGTACCTCAACCGCCTCAAGCGCGGCATGAAGCTGCAAGCCGACCCCACCGTGGTGTACGCCAACGGCGACTTCGGCATCAAGCGTGTGCTCAACGTGCATCTGCAAAAAGACTCGCCCTACAACACGTATAAGTACGCCGGCCTGCCGCCCGGCCCGATCGATTTGCCCAGCATCGCCAGCATCAACGCCGTGCTGTACCCCGAGCAAAACGACTATCTCTACTTCTGCGCCAAAGACGACTTCAGCGGCTACCACGCCTTTGCCGCCACCGAGCAGCAGCACCTCGTCAATGCCCATCGCTACCAGGCGGCCCTCACGCGGGCGGGTATTCGGTAGCTTTTTTTAAGCTGTTAGCTATCAGCGGCTAGCTGTTAGCTTTTTGGCTGTAAGTAGTGGTGTTATTTAGAAAAGCTAACAGCTAGCCGCTGATAGCTAACAGCTTAAAAATGTATCAAGCCGACATTCAAATCCGCGTGCGCTACGCCGAGACCGACCAGATGGGCTACGTCTATCACGGTAATTACGCGGCGTACTTCGAGGTAGCCCGTACCGAGTCGTTTCGGGAGCTGGGCATTCGTTACAAAGACCTTGAAGCGCAGGGCGTGGGCATGCCGGTGGGGGAGCTGCATACCCGCTTCCGCCGCCCCGCCCGCTACGACGACCTGCTCACTATCCGCGTCATGCTGCGCGAGTTAGCCGAAGGCTCGCGGGTGAAATTCGAGTACGAAATTCGCAACGAGGCCGGCGAGCTGCTCACCGAAGGCTACACCCTGATGGTTTTCGTGAGCACCGCCACCGGCCGCCCGGTGCCCATCCCCGACGGCGTACGTCAGAAGCTGGCGCCCTATTTTTCAGAAGGCGAAGCCGACCTGCCCCTGGGCCCCGGCCGCGCCACCCCCGGCGATGCCCCCGCCCCGGCGGCCTTCGGGAAATAGTGAGTAGTGAAATGGTGAGCTAGTGAGTGCCTGGTAAGGCTCTGCTGCTTTCGCCAGGCACTTACTCACCAATTCACCAACTCACTACTCACCTATGCACGCTCCCCCCGCCCGCCGCCGCGCTGCCCTGCCCGATGTGCGCCGCCACCGCGCTTACCGCACGCTCATGGCGTGGGGCAAGCGCCAGCGGATGCGCGGCGGCCGCATCTCGGTGTACGAGGTGGGGGAGCGCGTGCTGCACGAGCTGCGGCTCGACTCGCTCGAAAAGCGCGCCGCCTACATGGCCTTCAACCTCACGCTGGCCCTGTTTCCGACCATCATCTTCCTGTTCACGCTCATCCCGTACATCCCGGTGCCCAACTTGGACGTGGACATTCTGCAATTCCTGGCCGATATCATGCCCCACGAGCTGTACGCGGCCACGGCGGGCACCATCGAAGACATCGTGCGGATTCCGCACGGCGGGCTGCTTTCGTTCGGGTTTGTGTCGGCACTGGTGCTGTCCAGCAACGGCATCATGGCCCTGCTCGACGCCTTCGAAAAGAAATACCCGTGGTTCAAGCATCGCGGCTACTTGCACAAGCGCGTGATAGCCACCGGCCTCACCTTCGTGCTGGCCCTCATTCTGGTGGTGGCCATCGCGGGTATCTTCTTCGGTACCTTCATTATCGACGCGCTGGTTTTCTACGAAATCGTGCCCGAAAGCTCGACCGAGTTCATGATTCTGGCCCTGCGCTACGGCTCGCTCATCGGCCTGTTTCTGACGACCACCTGCGTGATCTTCTACTTCGTGCCGCCGGTGCACGACAAGTGGCCCTTCATCTCGACCGGGGCGCTGGTGGCCACGCTACTCATCTTCCTAGTGTCGTTTTTGTTCACGCTCTACGTGCGCATCTTCAACTCGTATAACCATTTCTACGGCTCCATCGGGGCGCTGGTGGGCTTCATGGTGTGGCTGGAGTTTGTGTGCATGACGCTCATCATCGGCTTCGAGGTCAACGTGAGCATCGACGCCGTAACAGGCCGGCTGGAATTGCTGCCGAAGGAAATGGATAAAAAATGAGGAATTGATAGTGAGGCTACTAGCAGAAAACTTGAAAAATTTTCTCGCCCCACATTTTCAAATCTCCGATTCATTCCTACTTTTGCAACCCCAACCACTCGTTTGGGACCCTAGAGAGGTGGCAGAGTGGTCGAATGCGACGGATTCGAAATCCGTTATACCGGCAACGGTATCGGGGGTTCGAATCCCCCCCTCTCTGCGAAATGGTGAGATAGTAGTTTAGTAAAGTGGCTTCCACGCTTTGCTAAAGTGCCATTTTACCATTTTATTTTTAGAGGAGTGGCAGAGTGGTCGATTGCGGCGGTCTTGAAAACCGTTGAGGGTTAAACCTCCGGGGGTTCGAATCCCTCCTCCTCTGCAGGCCTTTTCGGCAATTGCCCGCTGGTACTCCCAGCGGGCTTTTTTGTGGCCGAAATATCGAAAAAGACAGAACGTGCGTTAGCAGGATACACCTTTCTACTCACGCACTTATGACGCTTTTTGCCCGCCGCCCGGCCCCGCCGCGCCCCCCCAAGAGCAACTCCCGCCAGTGGCTCGACTCATTGCTGTTTGCCATCGTGGCGGCTTCGCTGCTGCGCTGGTCGGCCGTAGAGGCCTACGTTATCCCATCGGAGAGCATGGAGCACTCGTTGCTGGTGGGCGACTACCTGTTCGTGAGCAAGCTGCACTACGGGCCGATGACGCCGCAGACGCCCCTGCAAGTGCCGCTCACGCACCAAACCTTGCCGGTGCTGGGCATCAAAAGCTATTCCGACCTTATTCAGCTGCCAACCTACCGCTTTCCCGGCTTTAGCTCGGTGCAGCGCAATGACGTGGTGGTGTTTCACGTGCCGCACGAGCAGCAGCGCCCGGCTGATTTGCGCACCTTCCTCATCAAGCGGTGCATTGCCGTGGCGGGCGATACGCTGGCCATTCGGCACGGCCAAGTGTTCCTGAACGGCCAGCCTGCTCCCGTGGCTGGCCAGCCCCAAACTACCTATTTCATGGAAGTGCCGGCTCCCAACGACGAGGTGCGGCAGGCGTTGCACGAGCAAGGCGTGGCCGACTACACCCAGCCCGACGGCCTGCCGGTGGCTGGCACCAATGCCGAAACTGGTAAAACCGGTTACGTCATCAGCTGCCCGGCCAGCGTGGCGGAGTACTTCCGCAAGCAGCCCTACGTGAAGGCGCTCACCGTCGTGGTACCGCCCGCCGAGCTCTTTCCCGACGTGGCCGATTTCAATGTGTCGGCCGCCGCGAGTGCGGTACCGCGCCGGTGGCAGCTCGATGATTACGGTCCGCTCCCAGTGCCTAAAAAAGGGCAAACCATCACCCTCACGCCTGCTAACGCCGCGATTTACTACAAAATCGTGAGCCAGTACGAGCACAACGCCGGTATCACCTGGCAGGACGGCATGATTCAGCAAAACGGCCGGCCGCTGACCAGTTACACCATCAAGCAAAATTACTATTTCATGATGGGCGATAATCGCCACAATTCGGAAGACTCGCGCTTCTGGGGCTTCGTGCCCGAAGACCACGTGGTGGGTAAGGCGGTATTCGTATGGCTTTCGCTCGACCCCCACGCCGACTGGCTGCACAAGGTGCGTTGGAGCCGGTTGTTTCGGCCCGTTAGCTAGGAGTAATTCCCGCCGCAAAAAGCCCCTTCTTCGGCTAGAAGAGGGGGCTTTTTGCGGCGGGAATTACTCCTGGCGGGCGCCGGGGGGGGCAATTTTCCTTCAAATATGTAGTGAAGGTGGTAGCCAGGTAGCGGCTGGTGCCCTCGCTGATGCTGTGCGAGCGGTTGGGGTAGGCTAGCCCGCCGATGGAACTTAGGGCAGCGGTTGTAAGACTACTCGTCGATTGCGGGGCCGAAGGGTAGGCATCCGATTGTCGGCAACGGGCTGGGAGCCCCCGTAGCCCTTGGCCTGCAAGCGGGCTTCGGCCACACCGCTGGCTACGAGGTAGCAACAGACAGCTTCAGCGCGCCGTTGCGATAGCTGACGATTCAGGGTTGAATCGCCTTGGTTGTCCGTATGCCCTTGCACTTGCAGGCGCAGTCCGGGCTGCTGACGTAAGATGGTCGCCAGCGTATCCAGGCTAGCCTGCACGGCAGGCAGCAGGTCGGCCCGGCCCTGCGCGAAATACAGGCTGGGCCAGACTAAGGCCTGCCCCTTTTCTAGCTGTTTGGCCAGTCGGGTATCAGCCGGTTTTACTAGTTTGGGGGTGGTAACGGCGAAGGCTGGCCGAGGCGGTGTAGCCTTTGGGCGTTGCGCTATGGGCGGTGACCGGTGGGGTAGTAAGCGATGATGCACTACGCGAGGCGCGGGTGACTGCGGGCGCTGCCCTAGTGGGGCAGTCGGGGCAGGCGCGGGGGGCCGAGTGGGGTTATAGCTAAAAAGGTAACGGGTGGGAATGACCGTCTGCAAAGGCCGGTCGGCAAACGCCCCCCACAGCGTACGCCAGGAGGCTACCCGCTGAAACTGCGCTAACTGTTCGGGCCGCACCCAGGCAAGTTGCGCATACGAGTCGGCCCCGTACTGGCAATAATCCAGGCGCAGCGCATAGGCCCGGCCCGCTTGCAGGTCGAGGTCCAGGGAATAGGAACTGATAGCTTGGCCGCGCCATTCATCGAGCAGGAGCCGGCCGTCGAGCCAGAGCCTAGCCCCGTCGTCCACGTCGAGGTGCAGCACGTAATGCCCACTCGTCGGCACGCACAGCCAGCCTGTCCAGCGGGCCGAAAAGTCCTCGGCCGGTACCCCGGTCGCCGGGGGCTGGTGGCGGCGGTGAAAGTCGATAGTGGCATCGACTTGACGAAGTCGGAACTGTTCAAAATTGCGTCCTTGGTAATACGAGCCCAGCAAGCCATCGCCTGCCGGGGCGCCCGCTGCGGGTTGCGCAGCCAGCCAACCGGGAGCCGCTACCAGCAGCCCCGCGAATAATGCGAAGCGTAAAATCCGGGGCATGGCATATGTCATAAAAGGAAGAGAGGAGCGGCGTCAGGCAAAGAAGCCTGCCAGCCGGTGCAAAGCACCCTGCCAACCCATGCCAGGGTGTTCCATTTTATCCAAGCGAACGCCTTCAGTCGGGCATGCGGATGATAAGTAAGGTATTGATTATTAACAATAAAATACAGGTAGTGGGTGAGAGTTTATTTTGTGCTGGACTGACAGCACCGGCCGGCTAGCAGCGCAAAGACATGGCCTTTTATCTTCGCTGGCTAGGGCTTTCCCTCACTAGCTGCCGGCTTCCATGTCGCTACTCTACTCCCTGGCCTGCGGTGGGCTGCTGTTGCTTGCCTTTCTGCTGAGCACAAACGCGCTTCGCGTGAACCGGCTAGCCAATCGGTGGCTAGGCGTCTTCCTGGCGTGCGTGGGGTGCGTGTTGCTAGGCCGCATACTACCGGGTACCCCAGTGGCCGCACACTACCCTAATCTGCCCGGCTGGTTGGAACTGACGCGCCTGGCAATGGCCCCGGCCTTTTACTTGAGCGTCGTGCAATTCACCGCGCCTAACCGCTCGTGGCAGTGGCGCGACGGGCTGCACTTCCTGCCCTGGCTGCTGTTCTTGCTAGCAATGCTACCCATGCTGCTTGGGTGGCGGCCGCTGGGCGTCGCGCTTCTGCCGGGCGGGGTCGCCGTCGTAGGGCGCATCGTGGTGTTTGCGACGCCCAAGGTGCAGGCCATCTGCTACTGGCTGGCCGCTTACGTGGCCCTGCGGCGGCATCAGCGGCACCTGCTACAGCTTACGGCGCAGCCGGAGCCCATTGACTTGCAATGGCTCAAGCGGGTGCTGTGGGGGCTGGCGTTACTGGTGGGACTGTGGCTGAACGAGCTGTTTTTTCACCTAAGTTGGGTGCTTGCCCTTACCCCGGTCGGTTACTTCGGCGCGGTATTTTACCTGGCCTACTATGCCTTGCGTCAGCCCGAAGTATTTGCCTTCCCGGCCCCGGTGCGGGCCGAAATTCAGGAACTGTGGCAACAAGAATCACCCGAACTGCCCGACCCGGTTCCCGATGTTGCCAAGCAGGCGCGCCTGTCGCCAAGCCAGGTGGCGTACTGGCAGCAGCAGCTAAGCCAGCTGCTCGAAACGGAAAAAGTGTACTTAGAAGCGGACCTTAGCCTGCCCACCCTGGCGCAGCGGGCGGGCCTTTCCACCCACGAGCTTTCCTACGTGCTCAACGAAGGATTCGGGGTCAATTTCTTTCAGTTCATCAACGCCTACCGGGTAGCGGAGGCGCAACGACTATTAGCCTCGGCCCAGCACCGGCACCTGAGTATGGTCGGTATTGCCTTCGAGGCGGGATTCAATTCCAAAACGACGTTTAATACGACCTTCAAGAAGGTAACGGGGCTGACACCCAGTCAATTTCTGCAAGAGGTGCGGGCTGGTAGCGCCCCGCAGCCCGAGCCACCCGGCAGTGCCCAGCTCCCCCCAATGGGTGCGGTTGGATAATGCCGAACGCGGCGCTGGCAGGGCAAGGGGAGGTTTGGGCTTTCGCTACCCTTTCCCACTGCTCATGGCCCCATCGACCGTCACGCCTTACCCCGGCAGGGGTGCTAAGCTCTTCCTCTGTTCCCTAACCGGTCTGGTAGCCGGGGCCGTGCTGCTGCGCGTTGGCCGGTGGGTGATAGGCCCCTGGGCCCCCTATGCCGGTCTGCTTGCCGGGGCTGTCTTCGTGCTGGTGGCGGCCATCAGCTACGGTGTGTACTGGCAGCGGCAACTGGCTGGCCGGCCAGCCGATGCGGCGGTGCTGGTCTTTTGGCAGGGACTATTGCGCTATGCCGTGGCTTTCGACCTATCCTTGATTGGGTGGCAAAAAGTCTTCAAGCTTCAGTTCTTTGTACCGCTGGGAATGCTGGACTTGCCCTTTAGCAGCTTTTCCGGCGAAGACCTAACGTGGGCGTATTTCGGTCACTCTTATCCGTATCGATGCCTCATCGGGGCGCTGCAAATCGGGGGCGGATTACTGCTGCTCTGCCATCGTACGCGGCTGCTGGGTGTGCTGACCCTGCTACCGGTGCTGGTCAACATCGTGCTCGTCGATTATTTCTACCAAATGCCCGTAGGGGTGCTTTGGCAAGCCCTGATTCACCTGACGGCCTTGCTGTATCTGCTGGGGCTGGATGCTGAGCGGTTAATACCACTAGTGCTGCGCCCACCCTCCCAACTGCCCCGGCTTGTCCTCCGCCGGCCTTGGGTCCGCCTGCTCGTGCGCTACTCGGTGGTGTACGTGCCGCTGCTCCTGTTGAGCGTGCATGAGTTTCCGGATACCTACCCGCAACTTACCGGCAAATATGCCGTGCGCAATGTGCAGTTCAACGGGCAATCGCTAACAGCTCGCTCGTGCCAGGACAGCGTGCTGACGACGGTGTACCTGGACATTGACCACGACTGCGTGTTTGAATTTAACGACACCAAGCGCCGCCTCTACGGCAATTACACGTACGCGGCTGGTAGTCGGCAACTGCGCGTAGTCTGGCGTCGCCCGACGCCACGACCCGACACGCTCACGGCGACGCTGACGCCTTCCACGTCGGGAAACCTACTGGCTACGGGTCAACTAGGGGAGCAGTCCGTACGCTTTACCCTGGTGAAAACCCCCTGAAAGCGTCTGCAAGCTGAAATAATCAAAAAGGGCCAGCCTAACCGCTGGCCCCTTGCGGAAGGATAATGCTAGTGGGATAGATTACTTCAGACTGGCATAAGTGCCCGTCATACCCATGCCGCTGTTGTTGCGGACGGTGTCGGGGCTGACGACCTGGAAGCGGTACTGCGTGCCCCACGCCTGCACGTAAATAGGGAAGTAGGGGTGGGGTCGAAAGTGACGCTGCCCGTAAATAGCCTCCCGGCGGCTGGTCGATAAAGAAGTAGTTATCCCGAAGGTTTAGCTTTCATTGACTAGCGGTAGCTGGCCGCTGGATGTGTTAGGTAGTCACACAACTTAGCTTTTTTGCTGCTATCTTCTACCTTTGATGGGTTTTTAATTTCCTATCCCTCAGCAGCATGAAGAAAACTTACTTATGCCTGACCCAGCTAGCGGCCAGCCTACTGCTTACCCTGGCCGGGCTAACTAGCGTGCAGGCCCAGAACGTGGGCATCGGCACCACTACTCCCACGCAGACCTTAGACGTGAACGGTAGCCTGCGCATCCGGGGCCTTAATGGCTCGGGCGTGCGCTTGCTCAACACCGGCGCCGATGGCACGGTAGGCGTATCGAACCCATTGCCGGCCGTGACAGTGCTGGCCACGCCGCCCAACCTGGGCTCGGCCCCGGTGACCAATGTGCAGGGCGTGGCCGTGGCGGGCAACTACCTCTACGTGTCGCAGCAAACTTCCACCAACCAAATTCGGGCCTACGACATCACGGTGCCCACTACCCTGACGGCCGTGGGCACGCCCGTGACGGGCGGCACCGGCCTCGACCTGCTGACGGTGGCCGGCAACTACCTCTACGTCTGCGACATCTCAGCCAATACGCTGCGGGTGTATACGACGGCCAGCCCCGGCACGCCCGCTACCCCCAGCTTCGTGACGGCGGTGAGCACGGCGGGCGGCCAGCCCAACGGCGTGGCCGTGGTGGGCAGCTACCTCTACGTCGCCAGCTACAGCGCCAGCAACATCGAGCGCTTCAGCCTGGCCAACCCCGCCGCGCCCGTGAGCCAGGGTACTACGACGGCCGGCGTCGGCGTGGCCGGCCTGGCAGCCCTCAACGGCTACCTCTACGCCGCCAACTACGGGAACAACACGCTGCAAACCTTCTCGATTGACTTAAGCACCGGAGCCATCACCAGCGTGAACGTGCAAGCCGTTGGCAGCCAGCCCAACTCCGTGGCCACCGCCAACGGGCTGCTCTACCTCACCAACTCGGGCAACAACACCCTACAAACCTTCAGCCTGGCCAACCCGGCCGTGCCAGCTAGCCAGGGCACCATCCCCACGGGTGGGCGGCCCTACGGCTTTGCCGTGAAGGGCAACTACGCCTACATTTCCAACACCACATCCAACACGGTGGAGGTGCGCCAACTCACGGTTTCCAACGCCCTGGGCTTCGACAGCAACGGCGCGCTCACCAGCCTGCCGAGTACCACCCTGGGCGATAACCTGGGCAACCACACGGCCACCACCAACCTCAACCTCAACGGCAGCCTGCTGGTGGGCGGCTCGCTCGGCACCCCCGGCACCAAGGGCATCTTCGTCAGCCCAACCGGCGTGGTGGGCATCAACTCCCTCACGCCCCTGGGCCAGCTGGAGGTGCAGGGCGGAGCCGACAACGACGGCGGCAACGACCCCGGTGGGCTGGCCCTGGCCTACCGCGGCGGCGGCTACCGCCACTTCATCCGCACCCGCCACAACGCCACGGTGACGGGCACTGGCAACGATATCGACTTTTTCGTCAACAGTGCGACCACGGCGGCTGGCAGTACCATCGGCGGCACCGGCAACACGCAGGTGCTGACGCTGGAAGCCAACAACGGCCTGCCCCGCGTGGGCATTGGCACTACCGCGCCGGCCGCCGCCCTCGACGTGGTGGGCACCAGTAAGCTGGGTACCAACGGCACGGCCTTTGCCGCCGTCATCCGGGCCGCCGTCACGCAGACGGTAGGCAGCATTTCAGCCAATAGCGCCGCGACGGTGACTTTCACCGTGAGTAACGTCACCACTGGAGGCACGGCCGCCGTCAGCCCCGCTGCCGACCTGCCCAACGGCATCAGCATCAGCTATGCCCGCACTACTACCGGGCAGGTAATCGCCAAGTTCTATAATAGCACGGGCGCGGCCATCACGGTAGGTTCCACGACCTACAATATCACGGTTGTGCAATAGCCTGCCGACCTGCTCCCACCTGGAAAAGCCCGCCCCGTGTGGGCTTTTTTATAGGGTAATCTTGCCGTCACTGGTACAAGTGGCTTTCTGGTCCTGCCGGGGCTGTTTATCGGAGGACCTCGAAGGACGAAACCTCGATTTTGATGGTTACCCGTACAGCTAGTGAAGCCGTTTAGGAAGTTGCCCTGCCGGTGGACCCCACCCCCGGCCCCTCCCCTTTGGGAGAGGGGAGCCGACCGTAGGCTGTTAGCTGCTAGCTATTAGCTGTTAGCTCGCTGTTTAGAAAAGCTAGCAGCTAACAGCTAAAGGCTAACAGCTCGCGAAAGGCTCCCCTCTCCCGAAGGGGAGGGGCCGGGGGTGGGGTCCACCGGCAGGGCAGCGTCCGCCCAGGCGCTTGAAAAGGATTTCCTAAACAGCTTCAGTATCAGCGTACCATTGGGCAAAACGGTACATAAAAAAACCGCCCCAGGCGAATGCTTGAGGCGGTTTATAAAGGTTCCCAATCAGCAGGCTAGCGGGCGCCCGGGGGGCAATTTTCCTTCAAATACTTAGTGAAGGTGGTGGCCAGGTGGCGGCTGGTGCCCTCGCCCTCGCTGATACTGTGCGAGCGGTTGGGGTAGCTCATGAGCTGGAAGGGCTTGTTGTACTTGACCAGCTCGTTGATCATCTGCTCGGCATTGTTGTAGTGCACGTTGTCGTCGCCGGTGCCGTGGATGAGCAGCAGGTTGCCGCGCAGGTTCTTGGCGTGGGAGAGGGGCGAGTTGTCGACGAAATAGTGGCGGTCTTCGGGCAGCAGGCCCATGTAGCGCTCCTGGTAGATGTTGTCGTAGTTGAGTTGGTTATCCACCGCCGCGATGCTGATGCCCGTCTTGTAAATCTGGGGGTACTGCATGAGCAGGTTCAGAGTGGAGGAGCCGCCGCCGCTCCAGCCCCAGACGGCCACGCGGCTGGTGTCGACCCACTTGTTCTTGAGCACCTCGCTGGCCCCCATCGCCTGGTCGCGGATGTTCAACGACCCGATGTTGTGGTAAATGGCTTTGCGGAACTCCCGGCCGCGCGGGGCGGGGGCACCCCGGTTTTCGAGCGAGGCGTAGATGTAGCCGTCATCGGCCATGCTGCCTTGGTAGAGACGGTTGACGCCCGTACCGAAGCGGTCAACCACCGTCTGGCTGGCCGGCTCGCCGTACACCATGAACACGATGGGGTATTTCTTGCTGGGGTCGAAGTTGGTCGGCTTCACCATCCAGCCGTCGAGCGTGACGCCATCAACCGTTTTGACCTGGAAAAACTCGGTCTTCGGCATCTTGAGCGCCTTGGCTTGCTCAGGTACGTCGCCGCCGCTCAGACGCTGGTGGGCGGGCAGGCTCACCACGTCGGCCACCGGGTAGGTGGCGGTGTTGGAGAAGGTGTGCAGCGCGATTTTACCGTTGGGTGAGATGTCGTAGCCGTTCGAGCCGGTGAGTGCGGCGGGCGTTACGCGCTCAGCCTTGCCGCCCTTCAGCGCCACCTTGTAGAGGTAGGTCTGGGTAGCATTGGCAGGCGAGGCCGTGAAGTAAATGGTGCCCGTGGGCTCGCTGATAGTTTCGAGGCTAATAACGTCGTAGTTGCCGGGCGTCAGCAGCTGCTCTTTGCCGGTGCGGTCGATGGCGTAGAGGTGGCGCCAGCCATCCTTCTCGCTGGCCCACACGAAGCGCTTGCCGCCCTCAATCCAGTTCCAGCCCACAGCCCCATCCTTGGCGTCGATCCACGCCTTATCGGTTTCGCTGAAAATAGGCTTAGCAGCCCCGCTGGCCGCGTTTACCAAGATGATGTTGCTTTCGTTCTGGCGGCGGTTGAGCTGCTGCACGATGAGCTGACCGGGGCCGGCCCACTCCATGCGCGGCAGGTAGTGCTGCACGGCGTCGCCGGGAATGTCCATCCACTTGGTGGCCCCGCCGGCTACCGGTACCACGCCGATGCGGGCGCGGCTGGGATCCTGGCCCACCACCGGGTATTCCACCGGAATGGTATAGGGGTAGAGCGCATCCGTAGTATTCAGCATCAGGTAGTTGCGCGTCTTGGTGGCGTCGAGCTGCCAGTAGGCGAGGCTCTGGCCGTCGGGGGCCCAGCGGAAGCCATCGCGGCAGTCGAGCTCTTCCTCGTACACCCAGTCGAAGGTGCCGTTGATGAGGCGGTCGGTACCATCCTGCGTCAGCTGCGTGATGCTGTGGTCGGCCAGGTTTTCCACGAAGAGGTTGTGCTCGCTC
Organism: uncultured Hymenobacter sp.; assembly: GCA_913776615.1. Classification (GTDB taxonomy): domain Bacteria; phylum Bacteroidota; class Bacteroidia; order Cytophagales; family Hymenobacteraceae; genus Hymenobacter. The sequence continues at coordinate 39,759 of CAJYPK010000060.1, read as the reverse complement.
ACGTAGGCTACCTTCTTGCCGTCGGGCGAAAACTTGGCAAACATCAGCGACGACTCGGGGCGGCCCTTGCCGAGCTGAGTCAGTTGCTTGGTGGTTAGGTCATACACCCAGTAGTCGCCGCGGGTGTCGTAGCGCCATACTTTTTTGGTGTTGGTATTGATCAGCACCTGCTTGCCATCTTCGGAAAGGGCAAAGCGGCGCACGCGTAGCGGGGCCGTCGCACCCTGGGGCGTGAGCTGCTGCGCGCTCAGGATGGTAGTGGACTGGCCGGGCTTACGGGCGTCGAGCTGCACAATGGCATCCTTATCCGCTTTGAGGTAGCCGTAGCCGTCTTTGGTCCACTGCGTGCCGGGGCCAAACTGCGCCCAGGTGGCAGTAGTGCCAGCCAGCAGCAGCGCCATCACCACGCCCGCCTGGCGGACTGTGTGCTGTATCATTTCTTTTAAAAAAAAGTAAGGGTTGAGGGGCTGAAATTACGCCACAGTGTAGGTTATTGCCATACGCCGCCACTGGGGAGCGCTGCGTCAGAGACGCGCAATGTTGTCGCCGGGTGGCTTCTGCCCAGCTTAATTAGCGCAAAAGATCAGGCGCTTTTTAAGTTCATTTTCGGAAACTCAGGGCTGGCCCCGCTACGTACCTGGCCGGTAGAGCCGTCCGTCGCCGACGGCTGCGCTACTCTCCATTCCGCTTTTTCTATGGCTAAAACTGTGACCTCGGCCTCCTCGGCCGATTCTTCGGCGGCCCAGCCGGCCCCGCGCAAAAAAACGGTGCGCCCCAAAAAAATACCCGCCGCTCCGCTCGTCGAACCCACCGAGGTGACGGAGGCGCTGCCGCCCGACCGCCTCGACCTCATTGCCCAGGGCCTGCGCGAGAAGTCGAGCGCTAAGCAGGCGATTTTCCGGGCCACTCAGGCTGCCTTTACGCTGCTGCGCCAAACCTCGCAGCAACTGTGTTTGGAGCTAACCCAGAAGGTTACCACTGATGCCGACGCCAGTGTCAAGATCGAGTGCCTGCCCGTCAACGAGATGGAATTTCACATCCGCTTCTCGGGTGATTTGCTGGTGTTCGTGATGCACTCCAACATCGTCACATTCCCCGACGACTTCGGCCCGCTCAATACGCCCTACGTGGAGGCCGATTTCCGGCGGCGCTTTTTCGGCCACATTATGGCCTATAACTTCATGGCCGACAGCATTCGCTACCAGCGCATGAACGACCCCGGCTACCTGCTCGGCCGCCTGCTCATCAACATCGACAGCCATTACTTCCTGGAAGGCGTGAAGCAGCTTGAGCTACCCGACCCCGACATGAGCCGCAGCACTGTCACGGCCGAGTCGTTGCGCCTGTTTGTCGAAAGCGCCATGATTGCGGCCGTCAACAATGACCTCATCGCCCCGCCGCTGCCCGAAATTCAGAAAATATCGGTCAAGCAAAAACTGGAAAACCAGCAGGTGAGCCGCGGCAGCAAAGTAGGCTTCAACTTCACTAACAAACAGCGCTGACCGCAGAAGACCGCAGATTTAACGGATTCAACGGATTGCGCCGATACGCCCGCCAGCCTGCGGCGGCGGGCTGACTAGCTCGATGTCGATTTGTCTTGCAAAGAAAAAGGCTACCTATTAGGTAGCCTTTTTCTTTGCAGCATTCACCCCTTAGTCAGCCCGCCGCCGCAGGCTGGCGGGCGTATCGGCGCAATCCGTTGAATCCGTTAAATCTGCGGTCTTCTGCGGTCCGTAGCCGACTTTCTGACGCACTTTGGCCAGTACGCCCGCGCCATATTCCTGGGCGCGGCGGGCGCCGATGGCCAGCGCGGCATCGAGTTCGGGCAGGTTGCTCATGTAGAAATTAAAACGCTCGCGCTCGGCGGCGAAGCGGCGCAAAATCAATTCGTAGAGCGCCTGTTTGGCGTGGCCGTAGCCGTAGCCGCCGGCCTCGTAGCGCTGGCGCATTTCGGCCGTTTCGGCGGGGCTTGCCAGCAGCGCGTACAGCTTGAACGTAACGTCGGTGGCCGGATTTTTGGGCGCTTCCAGGGGCGTGCTATCCGAGATAATGCCTTTGATGGCCTTCAGCAACTCCTTCTCGGGTGCGAATACATCGATGATGTTGCCGTAGCTCTTGCTCATCTTCTGCCCGTCGGTGCCCGGGATAATCATCACCTGCTCGTCGACCCGGGCCTGGGGCAGCACCAGCGTATCGCCGTAGCGGCTGTTGAAGGCGCTGGCAATGTCGCGGGTGATTTCCAGGTGCTGCACTTGGTCCTTGCCCACCGGCACCACCTCGGCGTCGTAAAGCAGAATATCAGCCGCCATCAGCACGGGATAAGTAAAGAGCCCAGCGTTGACATCCGATAGCCGGTCGCTCTTATCCTTGAAGCTGTGCGCGTTGGCCAGCATCGGGTAGGGCGTGAAGCACGACAGGTACCAGGTTAGCTCGGCCACTTGCGGCACGTCGGACTGCCGGTAAAACAGGTTCTTCTCGGTGTCGAAGCCGCAGGCCAGCCACGCGGCGGCCACGGCGTAGGTGTTGGCGCGCAGTAGGCTGGCATCGCGCACGGTAGTGAGCGAGTGCAGGTCGGCAATGAAATACAGCGATTCGTTGGCTGGGTTTTTCGACAGCTCGATGGCGGGCAGGATGGCCCCGAGCAGGTTGCCCAGGTGCGGGCGGCCGGTACTCTGGATGCCGGTGAGAATGCGGGACATAGATAAAAAATCGGAAATACTAGATTGGCTGCGGGCTATTTCGACCCTGCTTCGTAGGGCAAGCTGCGGTTGAGCGCGTGGACGATAAGGGGAAGCTGCTTCGGCGATAGTGCATTGGCAGCTAGCAATTTCAATAAATCGGGCCGGGAAGCCAGATAGGGACGCAGCGCGGTCTGAAAGTCAGCGTCTTTTTTGGTCCATCTCACTTGCATGGGCGTTACTGTGGGCGAAGTTGCCGACTGTAGTAAGTAGATGCTCTTCTCGTCTTCGCTACCGTAGACGATGTAGCTGCGATCAGTTGGATTGTCGGATAATAGTCGGTAGCGAAATAATACTACCTGACCGCTATCCAGCTGTTCCGCAAAGGCTTTGGCCACGTAGCGGTCACTGTATTTGTTAGTTAAGATGAAGCCCCCGGTGGAAACAAATTGCCGCTCCCCGATTTTAAAGGAGCGTACCTGCTGGGGGGAAAGCGTTATACTTTTACCGGCTAGGTCGCGCGCGACCAATTGCTCGCTGTTGCGCAAAAACAGCCCTGCCGCTTGCCGCAGCTGCGGCGTAGCATTGAGCACGTAGCTGCCAACTTCTACTTTTTTGATTAGCTGCGCATGAGCTAGCTGCGACAGGGTTAGCGCACTGGAAAATATAATGGCAAAGCGCATAGGTACATAGTGATTAACAAGTAGTTATACGCTTCGGTCGGTTAGGGCCTCCGCTTGCAGCTCGATCGTTTCGGCTGGCCCTAGATAGCGGTCGATGGCGTAATGGGCCAGGTAAAGCACGGGCGTAAGCACAATGGCGGCTGCAAATTTATACCAGTAGTTGAAGCGGGCTACTTCGAGCACCTGCGTCATCGACCAGTTGCCAAATAAGTAAAAGGCCACGTAAAGCACGACGAAGCTATCAACGAGCTGCGATACGAGCGTAGAGCCCGTGGCCCGCAGCCAGATGTAGCGGCTGCCCGTGACGCGCCGAAACAATTGAAACACGCTGGCATCGAGCACCTGCCCAATTACAAAAGCCGTGAGTGAGCCCACGATAATGCCTAGCCCCTGCCGAAAAATACTCTGGTAGGCAAACTCAATATCGAAGGGCCGGCCCAGGGCATCGGTTTTATTGAGGTCGAGCCAAAAATCGGCCGGTACTAGCCGCGTAGTGCCCAGAATAACGAGGAAGGCGTATAAAATCAGCCCTACCGTGAGGAAGGTGATGCGCAATACCCCCTTACGCCCGAAATACTCATTGATAACGTCGGTAGAAATAAAAACCACCGGCCACACCAGTACCCCTGCCGTAAGGTTACCGCTCAAGCCAAAGGTCTTTTCAACCGAAAATATTTTAACGCCAATAATCTCGGCTAGCAAGGCATTTACCAGAAAAATACCGCTGAGTACCAGATATAGCTGCTGTTTTTTGTGGGCGTAAGTAGCCATGTAGGGTAAGCTTTAGCTTGCCAATGTACGGGAGGGTAACGCAGGATAGGGGCAAGCTAAAGCTTGTCCTACACGCTGATTACCAGGCCTTCGGTGGCGAGCTCCGTCCAAGCGAAAACGGCCTGGGCTTCTTTGAGATGCCAGGCCAGCTCTTTGTAACGCGAGGAAAAATGGCCGATGAGCAGCCGGTGCGCATCGGCGGCGCGGGCAATGCTGGCCGCCTGCCGGGCGGTGCTGTGGTAGGTAGTGGCGGCCCGCTCGCGCAAGTCGTCGAGAAAAGTAGCCTCGTGGTAGAGTAAGTCCACGCCCTGCACTAATTCGGCCAGCTCGGGCTGGTAGCGGGTATCGGAGCAGAAGGCGTAGCGACGGGGCGGGGCCGCGGGCACCGACACGTCGGCGTGAGCCAGGGCCGGGCGACCGGTAGTCTCGTCAGCCGGCAAATCTTGGCCGCTGGCCAGCAGGCCTAGCTCGGTTGGGGTGAGGCCGGCCGGCAGGCGTTCCTTCACCAGCTTATCGCGGCGGGGCTGCTCCTCGAAGAGGTAGCCGGCGCACGGAATGCGGTGGCGCATGGGCAGCGACCACACCCGCACTATGGCGTCTTCGTACACCACGGCGTGGGCCTCGGTATCGACGGGGACGAAGGTGATGTTGTAGCCCGGCTGCATCTGCGAGTGCAGGGCCTGGGTGGTGAGTATCAGCTCCAGGCCGGGCGGGCCCACTACGGTCAGCGGCTCTTGGCGGCCTTGCAGGTGCAGAGTGCTGAGCAAGCCGAAAAGCCCGAAATAATGGTCGCCGTGCAGGTGGGAGATAAAAATAACCCGAATGGAGCTCAGGCGGCGACGGTGCTCCAGCAGGCGCAATTGGGTGCCCTCGCCGCAGTCGATGAGGTAGCGGCCCTCGCCCACGGCCAGGAGCTGGGCCGTGGGGTGGCGGCCCACCATGGGGGTGGCCGAGCCGCTGCCCAAAATTTGAAGCTCGAAGTTCACTGGCGTTGCGCGATTAGCCGTTGGCGGCTAGCTGCGGGCTGATCCCGGGCTCGGCAAATGCAAAGCGCCGGAAAAAGCATAACCGCTAGCCGCTAAGCGTTGGCTCTTGTAACGAAGACAAAAAGCTAACGGCTAGCAGCTAACGGCTCACAGCTAAAAAAACTACTCTTTATCCGTCAGGTCGCGCTCGATGGTGTGCAAAAAGATGCGGTCGATGCCTTCTTCCACCGTGGGCAGAATGTGCAGTACCGATTCGAGCTTGCTGATGGTGATGAGCTTCAGCACGTGGTCTTGCAGGCCGGTGAGCACCAGCAGGCCGCCCGTAGAGTTGCAGAGGCGGTTGGCAATGAGGATGGAGCTGAGGCCCGACGAATCGGTATATTTTACGTTTTGCAGGTCGAGGATCAGGTTGTTACTGCCTTCAGCGTTGAGTTTAACGAACTCCGATTTCAGGTCTGGCGCAACGGTGGTGTCGAGCTTTTTTTCATCGATGGTGATGACAGTGTAGCTCTCTTTTTTATCGATGGAGTACTTCATAAAACCGCGGCGGGAGGATGAGAAATTGGTGCTGAGTGGCGAAGGTAGGAATAAAAAGGAAAACGCGAAATTAAGCTGGGCGGAAGGCCAGGTGATAACTAGCTGGCAAGGTGTAGCTAGCGACCTGCGCTATTACCGGCGGGGCCACCAAAGGTGAGCGACGCCCAGGTACTGAGCCAGTCGGGCCGGATAGGAGCGCCCGCAAGGGTCAGCGCCGGAGGAGCATTCTCCATGCGGACGGCAGCCAGCAAGTAAGGACCGGCCCCGACCAGGCGCAGCAGCACGCGGCCTTGCGCATTGCTAAGGGTCGCGAAATGAACAACCGAAGGCGTAGTAGTTTGTTTGGCGGCGGGCGGCGCTAGCTGCCACACCTGTACCTGCGCGCCGGGCACTGGCTGCCCGTAACGCAGCACGCGTACGGTCAGGGCGGCGCCGGGCCGCAGACGATACGGATTCTGCTCGGGTACCAATTCCAGCGGTAGGCCCAGCACGCGGCGGAAGGCGGTGTCGGCCCCGGCGCTGGGCAGGTGCGGGCCGCTCGTGGCGAGCACCAGCGCTTTGGCGGAGCGCTGGTACGCCTCGCGGCCGGGCTTAGTAGCTGCTTCGCCGGCTTCATCGCGCTGGCGCAGGGCATAGCCCAGGCCCTCGGCGCGCAGGTAAGCAGTAAACTCGGCGGCTGGTAGTTCGAGGTAGGCCAGCTGGCTGGTGAGGGCCAGCAGGTGGGTGCCGGGGGCGGCACAACGCAGGGTAGGGGCCAGCGAATCGGTGAGCAGGGCGGGGCGCAGATCGGTAGAATCGGCCGAACCGGCCGGGCCATAGCGCACGAAGCGCCGCACCCGGCGCGTGGGCCGGGGCCAGGCATGGCCGGTGAAATTATCACCCACTAGTAACTGCACTGGTACGGCCGCCCCCGCGGCCACCCGAAAGCCAGTCGGTTGCAGCCAGAATTGCTGGGCCAGGGCAACCGGGGCAATTAAGAAGAAGGGCAGGAGCTTGCGCACGGGTTATGCAGAAGCCTACCGCCGCGCGCGGTGGTAGGCTCCCATTCAGTCACTAGTGCCGCTCCAGGGCCAGCGCGTAGGCCCGGTCATAATACACGCGCAGGTTTTTCCAGTCGAAAATATCGGCCGAGCTTTCGACGCGGTTGCGCTGGGTAATGCGCTCGCGGCGATTGAGCAGCACGAAATTCCAGAGCATATCGGTGAGCTCCTCGGCGGCCTGGTCGAAGGAGCGCTCCTGGCGGCGCACCACGAAAATACCCTTGTCTTCGTGGTCGGGTACGTTTTTCTGCACGTAGTCGCCGAAGCCCGAGAGGTCGCTGGTGACGGCCGGTACGCCGCGGGCCACGCATTCGAGCGGCGTATAGCCCCAGGGCTCGTAATAGCTCGGGAATACGCCCAGGTGGCAGCCGCGCACAAACTGCCCGTAGTCCATGCCGAAGAGGGGCGAGGTGGTGCTCACAAAATCGGGGTGGTACACGATTTTAACCCGGTCGTGGCGGTGATTGATGAGGTTGGCCCGGCGCACGAAATTCAGGATGTCGTCGTCCTGGTCGTTGACGAGGTTGTGCGTGATGACGGAGGGCAGCTGGGTAGTTTTCCAGCTTTGCAAGCCGCGGCGGTAGCGCAGCTTCCAGTAGTCATCGACCATGCTGTCGAGGTCGGGCAGGCGGTGGTCCTGGCTGGCGGCGGCGGCGTAGAACAGGCGCTCGCCTACCTGCTCCTCAATGGCGCGGCAGGTCTGACGTACTTCTTCGAGCTGGGCGCGGCTTTGCAGCACGAGCGGGTTGATGCTGGTGTAGGGGCGCTTGGTGATGAAGAACATTACGACCTGACCTTCCAAGCCGCTGGCTTGCAGGCGGTGGTTGAGGCGGGCCAGCGCCTCCAGCGTGAGGTCGAAACCCTTATTATGGTACTCGTAGCGGCCCGAAGTAAAGAGGTAGAGCGTCTGGTCGAGGTCGAAGGAGTACGACTGGAAGAAGTGCGCCATTACAAACTCGTGGATTTTATCCTTGTAGAGCTTGTGCAGATTTTGAAACTCGTGCAGGGCCACGAAGCGCTCGATGTTGAGGCCGTTGGGCAGCACCGCGTCGGGAATTCTATCCAGCAAGTAGATGCACTCGCGCACCGTAAGCTCGCTTACCGTGGTAAACACGTGGCTGCCGTGGGCGGCGGCGCGCTCCATGCTCACGGCGGGCTCGATGTTGAAGTGCCGCGCCTGACTGCGCCAGTCGACCATCATCAAATGGTCGTAAAAATTGGGGTCATTCATGGCCAGGTAGCGGCCCAGCAGCGTGGCGTGCGTAGTAAACACGAGGTGCGCGGGCACCTGGCGGCGGCGCAGCTCGGGAATGGCCACGCCCGTCATCCACTCGTGAAAATGGGCCACTACCTTCCACTGATTCACCGTCTGGCGGGCTACGGTTTCCACAAATTGGGTAGCCAGGTGACCGAAGGCGATAACCTGGTGCAGCAGGTCGTCGTTGTCGGGCGCGGGCAGCTGGTGGTCGCGCCAGAGATCGGTCTTGAGCGAGCCCAGCCGGTCGTATACCTGGAAGGGATTGATGAGTACCACGCGGGGGCGCCCCGTTACGAGCCACACCCCCAGGCAGATGTCCATGCCCTGGGCGCGCAGCGTGCGCACGGCCGTGGCGTAGGGGTCGTTCATGCCGGCGAGCTGGTGGTCGTCGTAGGCCTCAAACTCGCCCTGGGCCTGCTGCGGAAAGTAAGGCCCCAGCAGGCAGTAGCGCCCGCCCCAGGCCGGCATGGTAGCGGGCACCTTGGAGCGAATAACGGTGTAGATGCCGCCCACCTGGTTGCACACTTCCCAGGCTACTTCTATTAACAACGAGTCGGGAAAAAGGGCTTCGGGCGCGTGGGGCTGGGGCTGCATAGGCAAAAGAAAAACGGGCAGAGGATAGCCCAGGCAAAGTAAACCGGGCCGCTTCGTACTTCCTACGCTAAAAAAAACTGAATAGCGATGCCGCTGCCAAAACATAATGCCCCGCCAACGGCTTAGAAGCCGGCAAAACCCTTTTTTCTCATGGCCGACCTCACCAACGTGCTCGCGACCGAGCACCCCATTCTGCCCCAGCTGACGCAACGCCGCAGCCCCCGCGCCTACGCCGACCAGGTAGTATCTACCGAGGTACTGCAACAGCTCTTTACGGCCGCTGGCTCGGCGGCCTCGTGCTTCGGCGAGCAGCCCTGGCGCTTTATCGTGGGCAGCAAAGCCAGCAGCCCCGAGACCTTCCAGAAAATTCTGGGCACGCTGGCAGAGTTCAACCAGGCGTGGGCCAAAAACGCGTCGGCGCTGGCCCTGGCCGTGGCTAAAACTACTTTTTCGCACGATGGTAATCCCAACGCCTGGGCCAAGCACGACGTGGGGCAGGCCGTGGCTACCCTCGCCGTTCAGGGCGTAGAGCTGGGCGTGCAAATCCACCAAATGGCCGGCTTCTCGCAGGAGGCCGCCCGCACGGCCTTCCAAATTCCGGCCGACTACGAGCTGGTGTCGGTGTTCACCATCGGCTACCCTGGTAGCCCCGACACCCTGCCCGACCCGCTGAAAGAGCGCGAAACCGCGCCCCGCGCCCGTAAGCCGCTGGGCGAAATCATGTTCGAGGGCGGCTGGCCCACCGTGGCCGGCGAGCGCTACGACCAGGCTCCGGTGTAGGGTTTAATGAGTGAAGGAGTGAGGGGTGAAGGAGTGAATGCCGTTGGTATTTAGCTCATTTATCTCTCACTGTATCAGCAGTTGTTCAGTGTACATGAGTGAGGGGTGACTGAGTGAATAGCCACTAGCCATTCACTCAGTCACCCCTCACTCATTCACTCATTAAAGGCCTATCGGGAGAGCACTACCACAGCGTAAGGACCGAGGGCGAAGCTGCCGTGTTGGGGGTAGCCATCGTAGTCGCCGCCTTCGGCATGCGCGCCGAAGCACGGGAAGTTCTGGAAGTCGGCATCGTAGCCCGTCCAGTCCGAGTTGAAGCGTACCGTCCATTCGCCGCCAGCGGGCAGGCCAATGGTGTAGTTCTCGTGGGCCTGGTTGGCAAAGTTGGCGATTACAACGGTGGCTTCCTCGGGGTTGGCGTCCCAGCGGGCGAAAGCGATTACCTTATCGTTGTTGTTGAGGTGGAAGACGCGGCAGCCCTGGCCGCGCAGTCCCGGCGTAACGCCGCGCAAATCGCGGCGCAGCGCGATGAGATCGCGGTAGAGCTGGGTGAGGCCGGCGTGGGCGGCGGCCCAGTCCCACTCCAGCGGCTCGGTGTCGTTGAACGAGCCGGGGGCCAGAAACTCCTGGCCCTGGAACAGCATCGGAATGCCGGGCGAGGTGAGCGTAATGGCCGCGCCGAGCACCATGCGCTTCTTGGCGAAGTAGTTTTCAACGTTGCCGGGCGCGATTTCCTCGGGCAGGCGGCTCTTGCCGTTGGCTACCTCGTCGTGGCTTTCGGTGTAGATAACGCGCTGGAAAGCATCGCCATTATACGCCGAGCAGATGGCGTGGCCCACGGCGTGCATGTCGCGGTCGGCGTCGGCGAAGGTCGTGAGCGCCTGGTGCATGGGGTAGATAAACGACGACGACCACTGCGCCGAGAAGCCCTCGCCGCCGCCTTCGGTCGGGGCCGTAATGGCGGGGTTGCCGCGTAGGTCTTCGGCGATGGTGATTTTCCAGGGCTGGCGGGCCCGGATCTCTTCGTTGACCCAGCGCATGAGGCTCCAGCCATCGGGCAGGTCGGCACCGGGGTCTTCCTCGCCGTGCACGTTGCGGATGAAGGCAATAGCATCCATGCGCAGGCCGTCGCAGTGGTAGTCTTCGAGCCACATCAGGGCGTTGTCGCGGATGTAGCGGCGCACTTCGGGGCGGCCGTAGTCGGGGCGGTTGTGGCCCCAGGGGGTTTCGGCCCGCCAGTCGTTGTAGAAGTAGATGCCGCCGTTGTCGTTTTCCTGCCAGCCGTCGAACTGCCACAGGTCGAGGTCGCCGGGGCCGAAGTGGTTGTACACCACGTCCAGAATCACGGCAATGCCGTGCTGGTGGGCGGCCTTCACGAGCTCGCGGAATGCCTCGGCCCCGCCGTAGTCGCTTTCCAGCGCGAAGGGATTGGAAGGGTTATAGCCCCACGAATAAGCCCCCGGAAACTCGGTGGCCGGCATAATCTCGATGCAGTTTACCCCCAGGCTTTGCAGGTAATCGAGGCGCTCGATGGCATCGCGGAAAGTGCCGGGGTGCCCTTTTTCCTTCACGTTGAACGTGCCGATGTGCAGCTCATAGATGATGAGGTCGTTCCAGGCCGGCATCTGGAAATTATCGCCTTCCCAGTCGAAGTTCAGCGGGTCGAACACCAGCGAGTGGCCCGCCGAGTTGGTCATGGCGCGGGCGTAGGGGTCGTTGCGGGTAAGCTCGCCGGCGGGCGTAGTCAGCACGTACTTGTAGCCCGCGCCGACTTGCACGCCGGGCAGGTCGGCGGCCCAGTTGCCATCGCCTTCGGCTTGCAGGGGGTGAGCGGTTTTGTCCCAGTTGTTGAACGTGCCGATAACCGACACGGCGCTGGCGGCCGGGGCCCACACCCGGAAGGTAGTGCCCTCGGCGTGGGGCAGGGCCCCGAAACCCTCCCGTACGGGGGCAGTGGCGGCGGGCGAAACAGCGGTGGTAGTAGCGGTATTAGCAGAAACGGCAGATGCGGTTTTCGTAATAGCGGCCGAAGCGGCAGGCTGGGCCGGCTTCGATTTGGGCGGAGTTAGAATATCGGTAGGCATAAAAAAAAGCCGCCGCGCGGGCTCTCAGTAGTTGAGCCTCACTGGCGCGGCAAGCGGCATAGGAATCCTTCTACGGGGCTAACCCGATTAGGATATACTCGACTGCTGGCCCGCTAAGCCGGCTAGCAAAAACGAGGGCGGGCGCAACCATCGGCCCATCCTGCGCGTTGGGCCTGACTCCCGGTCCAGCTTACTTTTCAGCCTCGCCGCCGTCCTTGCTTGCTTATGCCCGTTGCGCCTGCCCCTACCCCCGCCGATGTTTTTAGCTGCACCTACGAACCGCATACCGGGTTTTTGCGCGGAGAATGGAGCGGGCCGCTGCCGCTGAGCGCGCTGCCTGCCTGCTACGACCACCTGCTGGCCACGGCCCAGGTACACGGGTGTCGGTTCTGGCTGCTCGACATCCGGCGGCGCAACTGGCACGATGCGGCTTTTGCCCAGTGGTTTAGCCAGGCTTTCGTGCCGCAGGCCAGTCGGGCGGTGGGCCAGCCGCTGTTTCTGGCCTGCCTGGTCGTGCCAACCTGGCGCCCGCAGGTGGAGGGCCAGTGCACCGAGCAGCTGCTGCGCCAGATTACGGACTACAACGTATTTCCCTTCTATTTTACCGAGGAGCAGCCCGCCCGGGCCTGGCTGCACGACCAGCGCGTGGCCGAGGTGCAGCCCCGGCGGCCGGTAGCTACGGCAGCGTCACATTAGCACGAAGAGTAGCTACGCAAAAAGCCCCCGGGTAACGCACCCAGGGGCTTTTTGCGCGTAGGCTAAAGCACTTATTCCTTCACGAAGCGCCGTACTACGCGGCCAGTGCCCGCGTGCAGCTCGAAGAAATAAACACCGGGAGCCAAGTGCCCCACGGGCACGGTGCATGTGCCCGCAGCCGTAGTGCCCTGCAGGGCTACCTGCCCCAGGGCCGTGCGAATGAGGTAGGAGGTGGGCTGCTCGGTGAGCAGGTGCAGGCTTTCGCGGGCGGGGTTGGGGGCAAGGGTAAACTCGGCGGCCGGGCCCGCCACGGTAACGGCCGGTGAGTAGCGCGCCGTACCATCGGCATCTACCTGGCGCAGCCGGTAGTAGAGCCGGCCCGCCGGGGCCGTGCGGTCGAGGCTGGCGTAGCGGTGCGCCTGCTGGGTCGAGCCCTGGGCGGCTACGCTGGCCACGGCAACGTAAGTCTGGCCATCGAGCGAGCGCTCAATGATAAACTGCGCACTGTTGCGCTCGCTGGCCGTGGCCCAGGCCAGCTGCACACCGCCGGCCGCCCGGGCCGCCGTGAAGCTGGTGAGCTGCACCGGCAGCGGATTGGCGGCAATGGTGGGGTCGGTATTGGCCAGAATGAAGTCGGAGAAGCTTTGGAAGCTGCCCGATTTAAGAGTAGTGCCCGTGTTCGACTGGCGGCTGATGTTGGTCCAGTGGGTGCCGTCGTTGCTGTTCTTGGCCACTACCAAGTCGGCCGAGCTGGGATCGGTTACGCCGTCATCATTGCCAAAGCTCAGCTCCACGCTGCCCGCAAACGTGCCGGCCGTAGGTACTGGGCTGGGAGTGAGGGTGTAGTAGCGTACCCGCGAGATGCGCGCCAGCGGCGAGTTGAGCGTCTGGTCGGCGGGCGTGCCTTCGGTTTGCGAGGCGGTGTAGAGCGTCGCCGTGTTGGGGGCGATGTCGATGTTGAGCGTGAGCGGGCGGTAATTACCGTTGCGGCCGATGGGGAAGAGCTGCGAGGGGCCAGCCCCGGCCGCTACCTCGCGGCTTACCGGGCCATCGACGTAGCTCGTCCCACCGGCGGCGATCAGGATCTGGAAATCGTCGGGTGGGGTGGCGGGGGCGCGGTAGCGCAGCACCACCGGGTTGGCCGCGGAGGTAACGAGTACGCCACCGTCGAGGTCCAGCGTTTTCTCAATCGATACCGGGCCGGTGGTCGTTACCCGGGTCGAAGTGCCCGATACGCGCACGCCATAGTAATTGCCCGCGGCCAGCGTAGTCGAGCCGGCGGCGAGCACCGGCTGGCCGATAACGGCGCCCCAGCCGGTAGCCACGCGCAGGTTGTCGAGGGTAAGGTTGGGAAAGCTCCCGTTGGCCTGGCGCAGCTGAAACGAGGTAATGCCAGCTAACTGCGAAGTAGCGCTGCCCGAGCTCACTGGGCCAGCGCTGGGCGTAGCGGGTTCCGCCAAGGGCAGGGCCGTGGTCGTGGAGTTGTCGAAGATGTACAGGCTGGCCTGATCGGTGCCCGACGAGTTGTCTACTTTTACCACCACTACATAAGTAGTGTTGAAACTGAGGATAGTGCTGGCAAAATTGCCCGAAACAGCCGTGCCGTTGTTGCCCGTGATACCTAGCCGGTAGCCGCTCACGCTGCCGCTGGTGGCGGCCTGCGCGAATACCCGGCCGATAGAAATGGTGCTGCTGCTCGTGATGTTGCTGAACGACAAGAAATACTCGGCCGCGCTGCCCGTCATCGACGATAAGTTGATCAGCGCCGCCCCGTAGAGCGTAGTGTTGCCGCTGGGCTGGGACGAGCTGAAAGTCTTGTAAATATCTTCGGCGCTGCTGCCGCCCGCCAGGCTAGCCTGCGAGGAGGCGGTAAAGCCAGCGGGCTTCATGGTGGCAAAATTGGCTCCCTGCGGGTACGTGAAGCGCGTTAGGTTATCGCTGGCCGTCGTCACCGGAAAGCTAGAGCCGTTGCTCGCAATGCGCTGCCAGCCAGTGCTGGCCGTCTGGGCCACCAGAGCCGTGCCGCTGGGGTAGTCAAAATCTTCTTCGAGCAGTAGCAGGCCGGGGGCCGAGGGCGGTGGGGTAGCGGTGGTGAAGACGGCGCTGGTGCCGCTGGCCGGGCCGTAGTTTTCGCCACCGCTGGCCGTACCCACGTTGTACGTGTACACGTCGGCCACGTAGCTGCTGGTGGAAGCCAGGCCGGTGACGGTTACGCTGGTCGCGTTGGCGGCGGCAAATACCACGAAGCCGTTGCCCAGGGCCGCGCCCGCGCCGTAGGCCGTTGCGCCCGCGTAGGTGGTGCCATCGGCCGGGGCCGTGGCGGTAGTCGTGCTGGGGCGCACTACGACGAGCAGGTTAGTACCCGCGCCGGCCCCCAGCGTCAGCACTACCGAGGAGGTAGTGGGGGTGCCCGCCGCCACGGTCGGCACGGGACTGGCATCGGGGTCGGCTACTACGGTGCCGGTCACGGCCACGTTTTGGGTGGTTGCGCCGTTGCCCGCGTTGGTGACGTTGCCGCCGGGGGTACCTGCGGTGGTGCTGTTAAGGCGCACGTAGATGGGTTGGCCGCTGGTGGCTTGTACGCTGGATGCCGCCGCCGTTACGCTGGTAGCGTAGGTGCCGGCAGTCCCGGTCAGCGATACTTCGTAGCCGGTGGGGGCAGTTACCGTAATGTCGCTGGTCAGGTTGGCCCCGGTCAGAACGTAGCTCTGGCTGGCCGAGGGCGTACCGGCCGGCGCGTTGAAGGCCGTGAGGGTCGTCCGGCTGACCGTGAGCGTGGGGGCCGGTGCGGCTACCGTGCCGGTAACGGCCACGCGCTGGGTGGCCCCCCCGGCGGTGGCATTCGTAATGTCGCCGGTAATGGCGCCCGCCGTTGCGGCGGCCGACAGGCGCACGTAAATAGTACGGCCCGCCGTAGCGTTGGCCTGCGTGACGGTAACGGCCGTGCCATCGGCGGCAAAGCCCGTGGTAGCGCTCGTTTGCGATACCTGGTAGCCCGCCGGGGGCGTCACGATAACGGAACTGGTGAGGCCGGCCCCGATCAGGGTATAGCTCTGGGCGGGCGTCGAGGCCGTCCCTTGCGTGGTGCTGAAGCCGCTGAGGCTGGTGGGGTTCACCGTTAGGCCCGTGGTGTTGCCGGTAACGGCTACGCTGGCCGAAGCCGTGGTGCTCACGTTGGTTACGCTGCCGGCGTAGGTGCCCGCCGTGGCCCCGGTGAGACGCACGTAGATGGTTGCCGAGGCACCGCCGCTGCTTACCGTTACCGTTTGGGTAGTGGCGTAAGCACCGGGAGTAGTGGTGCTCGAGGCGGCGCTTTGGGCTACCTCGTAGCCGCTGGGGGCCGTCACGGTCACGTCGGTCGTCAGGTTGCTACCCGATAAGGCGTAGGTTTGGGCCGCCGAAGGGGTGCCCACCGGCGTGTTGAATGCCGTAAAGGCCGCCGTCGGCGTAACGCTGATGGTCGGGGCAGTAGTCGAGCAGGTGTTGGCCGGCGAGCTGGAATTGCGGGGCGTAAACGTAGTGGCTACCGAGAAGTCGTTGCCATTTTGGTTGGTGTCCGCGCACCCGCTAGCGCCCCGCACTATTGAGAAGGTATTGCCGGTGCTGGAAGGGGCCGCCGCTGAGCCTTCGTAGTTGCTGGCCGTGCTGCCGTAGCCTACGTAGTCAACCGTATTGGCCGAGGTAGGGGTGATGTTGGCCGTAAAGCCGTTGTTGACCAGTGCTATTTTGCCCGCCGTGGCGCTCAGGTTGATGGTAGTAGTTGACAGATCGGGGGTGGGCAGCGCCGCGCCCGTAGCGCCACCCGCCAGCCCCACCAGGTAGTAGCCCCCGGCCGGGATGGTGCCGCTCAGCGCGACGGAGTTGGCGGACGTAAAAGTCCCGGTTGCCGAGGCGTACTGGAGCGCGTAGCCCGTTATCGTCACCGAGCTGGCGCTAACGTTATGCAGCTCCACAAAGTCATTTTTGTAGGTGGCCCCGCTGTTGCCACCGCCACCGTAGAGCTGGCTGATAACAATGGTAGTGCTTTGCCCCCAGCCCAGCAGTGGTAGCAGCAGTAGGCCCAGGGCCCCCAAGAGCCGCCGCACCGGCTGGATAACAGGTGTTGGTTTGATGAATAAAGGATTATTCATAAGCGTCGGAAAAGGTATTAATGACTGGCAATGTGAGAGTTAATGCCGTCGAAAAATACCGTGCCCGTCGCCTGTTTCCAAGGATAAGCCTGATTAGTAAAGGAATAGTAACAATGCGCTCACACCCCACCCGATAAGCAGGCCCGCTTTCGTTGCGGAGGTAGCTTTTGAGGGGGAAGTGCTACGCGATTGTTACTCTATTTTGCTGATCAGCTGATGAAAGCGCCCATTTAGTAGAAGTGCGTAAGTGCCTGCCGGTAGGCCCGCCAGGCTTAGGCGGCCATCGGCGGCCAGCGGGGTGGAGCGTACCGCACGGCCGTGCAGGTCGCGCACCTCGGCTAGCTGCCCGGCCACCGAGCCATCCAATACGGTCACTAGGTCGCGGGTCGGGTTGGGGTAAGCACCAGCCCGCAGTTCGGCCCGCGCCGCCAACGGCATTACTGCCGAATAGCGAGCGCTGCCATCCCGATCGACCTGCCGCAAGCGATAGTAGAGCGCCGCCGTTGGCGCGGTAGCATCCAGGGCGGCGTAGGCGCGGGGTAGCTGCGACGCGCCGGCCGCGAGCGCGCTGGCCACCGTCGTAAACGTACGTCCATCGAGACTGCGCTGCACTTCAAAGTGGGCGCTGTGCTGCTCCGAGGCCGTCGTCCAGCGCAGTTGTACACCGCTCGCCGTGCGGCGGGCCTCTACACTGCTGAGCGCCACCGGTAGTACCACGGCCGTTCCGGGGGCAAACTCCACGCCCCGCAGGGCCACGTTGGTCGGGGCTTTAAACAAAGACGTGGTAGTTGGGCTGCTGATGGGTGCGTTAGCGGGATTGGTATCGGTAGCCGTGACCAACTCGTTGCTGCCCGCGCTGCTGCGCGTGGTGGCGTACAGTACCACGCTGCCGTCGGGGTTGAGCGTGCCGGTGAGGCCGCGCACGTTGGTAGCCAGCGCACCCACTCTGGCCCAGGTACTGCCATCGAATGCCCACTTATTGATGCCGGTGTTTTCATCGGCGATGTAGGCGGCGTCGGGGCCGGCAATGGCGGGATTGCGGTCGAGTAGTACGAAGCCGTAGGGACTGGAGCCCGCGCCCGTGCCAATCAATAAGGTTGCCGCCTGGCCCGCGCCCGTGTTGCTGGCTGGCCCCAGCAGGTAGATGCCCGGCGTGCCCGCCCCGGTCGAGAAGTACACGTTGTTGCGCACAATTCGTACTACCCGGGTATTATTCACCGTAGTGCTTAAGCCAGTGGAAGTGCCCGCGCCCGCTGCCGCGTAGCGCAGGCCGGTGCTGGCTCCCACGCCCGCTACCCAGTACGCGCTGCCATCCAGGCTGGCCGCGCTCCGAATGCTGTTGCCACTAAAAGCATCGGGCAGCACCGTCGAAATATCCACGCTCCGGCTGCCGCTGATGCGGGCCACCGTGCGGCCTACCGTAGCCGCAGTGGCCGAGGCCGCCGCGGTGCCCACCGGGGCGTTGTAGCCCGTCGTGAGCAGGTAGCGCCCGTCGGCCGAGAGCGTGAGCATGCCTTCCGATGGGCTGTTATCGGTGTTGGTCAGCTTGTTATCGGAGCCGCTGGCGTTCAGGGGTAACGTATGCTGTACCACGCCGGCGGGCGAATATTCTACCAATCTCGTCACGACGGTGGTCGTAGTAAAGGGGCTGCCGTCACCTACCTGCACCACCACCAAGTTGCCGGGTGTGTACTGGGCCAGCCCGGCCAAGGGGTAGCCCAGTCCCGCGAACAATAGCATTTTGCGTAAAGCGATAACCCGCGAGGGATGGTATACGTCTGTCATCAAGCAAGAAAGTAATTAATAATTTACAAATCTAAAAGGTAGTGTGGTTAGAATAGAAATTTATATTTTTAAAATTGTCTCGCTGAGGATTATCAGCCGCGCTACGCCAGGTGGCAACTAGTGCCGCCCAGCCACTGTTAACCGGAGAGTCCCGCTAGCTTTGTGTCCTTATGGCCCGTCCGCGCCCCGTTATTTTTGGTTTGTATGCCTGGTCGCCCGAGTATGGCTACCGCTACCTGCACCCCGCCAACCGCCGCTCCTTCGAACTGCTAGAGCCTGTGGGTAAAGTATTTGAAAAGCTAAGCGACCTCGACGACGATAGCGACTGGATCACCCTGCGTTACGACGAGCAGCAGTTTCTGGTGCGCGGCGAGCTTTTTAAAGAGCTGTACAACAAACCCGCCTTCGGCTTCGGCGACCTCGTGGAGGAAGTGCGCCCCGCGCCCGGCAAGCCCGCCCACCGGGGCCTGGTGTCCGATATTTTTTGGAGCGAAAGCCAGGACCGCGCCACCTATCAGCTCGTGGAGCGCAAACGCAAGCTACCCCAGCGGTTCGAGCCCGAGCAGCTGCGCCGGGTCGAATAAACGGCGGCTGGCCGCGGGGCGCACCCTGCGCCGGGCGTTACTTTGCCCCATGTACGATGTCGATGCCGCGCGCCCGTGGAGCGCGCTCACCGTGGCCCAGGTGCGCGGCCAGGCGCGCTTGGTGGCCAGCCGTAGTCTCCAGCCCCTCAAGATTATCAACCCCGCCGCGCCGGCCGGCCCCGCTTGCCACGTCGTACTGGCCAGCTACGGTGGTGGCCTGCTGGCTGGCGATAGCATCCGGCTGCGCGTGCGCTGCGAGGCCGGGAGCCGCCTGTTGCTCAGTACCCAGGCCAATACGCGCATTTACAAGTCGATAGACGGCCGCCGCGCCGAGCAACTCACCGAGGGTTACCTCGCCGACGACGCCCTGGCCGTAGTGCTGCCCGACCCCCTGGTGCCCCAGGCCGATAGCCGCTACCACCAGGCCCAGCACTGGCACCTGGCCGAAAATGCCACCCTGCTGCTGGCCGATTGGACCCACGCCGGCCGTACCGACCTGGGCGAGAAATTCGCCTTCTCGACGTTCAGCACCGAGCTGCGGGTGAGCGTGGCGGGTCGGCTCGCGTTGCTCGACCGCTTCGCCCTGCGGCCCGCTGAGCATCTGCCAGCCTCGCAGGCTACGTTCGGACCGTACAATTCGGCCCTGTCGCTTTATCTGGTGGGGCCGCCCGTCGGGGCGCAGTTTCAACGGCTGGCGGCCGTGCTACGCCAGTTGCCGCCGCCCGGCCAGACGGACCTGCACGCCAGCCTGGCTGGCCGGCCCTGCGTGGTGGCCGTAACGCCGGCGCGCGACAATGTGCTGCTGGTGCGTGCCTTAGGCCTCTCACGGCTCGACCTAGAGCCCGTATACCAAGCGGTAGCCTCGGCGCTGGCGGAAGAAGAATTATTAGGATTCAATGTCTTACGGCGTAAGTATTAGCGTCAGCCACAACCGGCCCGTTACGGGTCCACTAATCGAATAACCCTGGTCGTTAGCGTTGCGTTTAGCTTCATTTTTACTGCATATGAAGCAACTCTCCGCGCTGTTTATTGCCGGCTCACTCGCCCTGGCTGGCCCACCCGCCACTGCCCAAAAGGCCCCGTCGCCCTACCGCACGCGCTTCGCCGTCGATGGTTCCATCGTTGCCGGGGAGCTGGTCGTCAGTGGCTTTGGCCTCTACCGCTCGATGCAGCGTAGCGGGCTGAATGCCGCCGAACTGGCCGCGCTGCGTAAGGAAGACGTACCGAAATTCGACCGCTTCTCGGCCGGCTACTACAGCGAAAGCGCCCAAACGGCCAGCGATCTGCTCTGCTATCCCTCGCTGGTCGTGGCCCCCGGCCTGCTGGCCCTGAGCCCGGCCGTCCGCAGCCACTACGGGCAAACGCTGGCGCTCTACGTCCAAACCGTGCTGGCGGCCGACGCGCTGTTCACTACTTCCATCGGCAACATTCCGCGCTACCGGCCCTTCCTCTACGGTCCCGAGGGAGCCGATTTGCGCACGAGCCGCATCCAAACTAACTCGTTTTTTGCGGGTCATACGGCGCACACGGCGGCCGCTACCTTTTTCGCTGCCAAGGTTTTTCACGATTACAACCCCGACTCGCCGGCCCAGCCCTACGTGTGGGGCGCGGCGGCGGCGGTGCCCGCCGCCGTGGCCTACTTCCGCATTCAGGCGGGTAAGCATTTTCTGTCCGACAATATCGTGGGCTACGCCGTGGGGGCTACGGCGGGCATTGTAGTGCCGCAGCTGCACAAGGTGGCCGCTCGCCGGGGTATTTCCTTGGCACCGCTGCAAGGCGTCAACGTGAACGGGTATTCGTACAGCGGGCTGCTACTGAGCAAGCAGCTGTAAGGCCCGCCAATGGGCGGGGCGGGTAGCAAAAGGTGCCCGGCTACCGTATGCCCGCGGGTATCAACCCTCCCAATGCTCTTTTGCAAACTATGAAGCCCTTTCTTCTACTGCTGGCCGGTAGTCTCGTAAGTTTTGCCAGCTTCGGCCAGTCGCAGGGCCAGCTCAACCAGGAAGCCGATGCCGCCTACCGCAAGGCCGACCAGGAGCTGAACCGCGTTTACCAGCAGATTTTCAAAGAATACCGCACCCAACCAGTCTTTCTGCAAAGCCTGAAAGCCGCCCAGCAGCGCTGGGTCCAGTTTCGCGACGCCGAGATGAAAGCCCGTTTCCCCGCTACCAATTCGTTGGTCGAGTACGGCAGCTTCTTCCCCGTGTGCTATTCCAATGGGATGGAAGAGCTCACCAAAGCGCGCACTAAGCAACTCCGGCTGTGGCTCACCGGCATCCCGGAAGGCGACATGTGCAATGGCTCGGTGAAGGTGGCGGGTAGGAGATAGCATTGCCATGCCACTTAAAAAGCCCCGAAAGCAACGGCTTTCGGGGCTTTTTAAGTGATTTTAGTTTTGAGAATCACTACTGGAATGACCGTTGATTAACAAGGTCATTAAGCTCAGAAATCAAAAAACCGGTTGTCATGCTGAGCTTGCCGAAGCATCTTGGCTGGTTTCGTTCGGATGCGTCCAGCCAAGATGCTTCGGCAGGCTCAGCATGACAACCGGTTTAAAAGTGGCATTAAGGAAGGCGGCAATTATGGAATAACACTGGTACTAATCCCGCGCCCCCGGCCCATTCTTGCTCGGCAAACTCGTTTTGCCCATCAGGTACAGATCGATCTGCCGGGCGGCCTCGCGGCCTTCCGAGATGGCCCATACGATGAGCGACTGTCCGCGGCGCATGTCGCCGGCCACGAATACGCCGGGTACGCTGGTGTGATAGGTGGTTTCGGGAGCCTGCACGTTGCCGCGAGCGTCGAGGCTCACGCCCAACTGGCTGAGCAGGCTGGGGTTGGCCGGGCCGGTGAAGCCCAGGGCTAGCAGCACTAGTTGGCAGGGAATCTCCCGGTCCGAGCCGGCGATTTCCTCGAAGCGGACGCGGCGGCCCATTTCGTCGGTTTCCCAGGTGATGTCGCTCACTAGCAGAGCGCGCACGTGGCCGTGCTCGTCGCCGAGGTAAGCCTTGGTGTTCACGCCCCAGTAGCGCTGGCAGCCTTCCTCGTGCGAGCTGCTGGTGCGGAAGACGTTGGGATACAGCGGCCAGGGGGTGTAGGCGGGGCGCTCCTCGCCGGGCTGGTGCATCATGGCAAACTGCGCTACTGACTTGGCCTGCTGGCGGTTGGCCGTGCCCACGCAGTCGGAGCCCGTATCGCCGCTGCCGATTACGACCACGTCGAGGCCATCGGCCAGGATGTGCTCACTGTCGATGGGCGTGTCGCTCACGCGGCGGTTTTGCTGGGTGAGGTACTCCATCGCGTAGTGAATGCCCGCCAGGTCGCGGCCGGGCAGGTCGAGCGGGCGCGGGGCCGAGGCCCCGCCCGCCAGCATTACCGCGTCGAAGGCCTGCCGCAGCTCGTCGGCCGAGAGGTCGCGGCCGATTTCCACGTTGCAGCGGAAGGTTACGCCCGCGTCTTCGAGCAGCTTGATGCGGCGCTCAATCACCCATTTTTCCAGCTTGAAATCGGGTACGCCGTAGCGCAGCAGCCCGCCCGGGTGCGGGTCGCGCTCGAAAACCGTCACGGTATGCCCGGCTTCGGTAAGCTGCGCCGCTACCGCCAGCCCGGCTGGCCCGCTGCCCACCACGGCCACCTGCTTGCCGGTTTTGAGCACCGGTGCGGTGGGCTGCACGAAGCCCTTCTCAAAGGCGATTTCGATAATGTGCTTCTCAATTTCCTCAATGGCCACCGGCGCGCTGTGGATGCTCAGCACGCAAGCCGACTCGCAGGGCGCAGGGCAGATGCGGCCCGTAAACTCGGGAAAGTTGTTGGTGGCCGAGAGAATATCGTAGGCCGCCCGCCAATCCTGCTGGTACACCGCCTCGTTGAACTCGGGAATGATGTTGCCCAGCGGGCAGCCCGAGTGACAAAACGGAATGCCGCAGTTCATGCAGCGCGCCGCCTGCTGGTGCAGCTCGCCCTGCGGGTACAGGCCGATAAATTCTTGATAGTGAGCCACACGCTCAGTAGGAGCCGCTTTGGGCGGCGCGGTGCGTGCGTATTCTTTGAAGCCGGTGATGTTGCCCATGATTTCCTTGCTGGCGTAAGCGCCTCACCCCCGGCCCCCTCTCCGAAAAGGAGAGGGGGAGCCTGACGACTTGGGAAGCTGGGCGTTGCGTACTTTATATGCTGGCTTTGATAGTGTTGAGTACTTCTTCAGTCTGATTGAGTGCTTGTGCGTTAGAAAAGCGAAGCACTCGGTAACCTAGCTCGATTAGCAGGGCTGAGCGCCCGCGGTCGTAATCGGCTTGGCTAGGTTCTAAGTGGCCGGCTCCATCTAGTTCTACAATGAGTTTGTGCGAGAGGCAGATGAAATCGGCGATGTAGCGGTCGATGCTGTGCCGGCGGCGAAATTTTACTCCTAGTTGATTGCCTCGTAAGTACTCCCACAGCTTGGCTTCAGCGGGGGTAGGCTCGTGGCGCATATTTCTGGCCCGCTCCTTTAGATTGAGTTTGCTGTACTGTTTTTTATCGGCAGTGAAAATCTTCTCTTGGGGCAGGTATGCATCAACGGGATTCATGTGGCTGATAATTATAGGCTGCTCTGACGCGGTCGCCTCACCCCCCGGCCCCCTCTCCGAAAAGGAGAGGGGGAGCCTGACGACTACCTAACGGTTGCCTTACGTGAGCAAGCGGTCGGCTCCCCCTCTCCTTTTCGGAGAGGGGGCCGGGGGGTGAGGCGACCGCGTCAGGGAAACCGTAACAGACTACGCCTTCATCTTCCGCCCCACCAGCACCCGCTTGTACTCCAGCGGGAACACCTTCACGAAGCGTCCGGCTTCTTCCTCCCAGCTGCCCAGCAGGAAGTTGGCCAGGTGGCTGCCCGTCAGCTCGTAGTGCTGCTTGAGCAGGGCCAGAATCTCGGCTTCGTCCTCGGCGGTGAGGCCTTCGAGCGAAACCATGTCGGGGTTGCAGTTGATGGGGAACTGGCCCTGGGGGTCGTAAATCCAGGCCAGGCCGCCGCTCATGCCGGCGGCGAAGTTGCGGCCCGTGCGGCCCAGTACCAGCACCCGGCCACCGGTCATGTACTCGCAGCCGTGGTCGCCCACGCCTTCGACTACCGCCGTGGCGCCCGAGTTGCGCACCGCGAAGCGCTCGCCCGCCTTGCCGCGTACGTAGAGCTCGCCCGAGGTCGCGCCGTAGAGCGCCACGTTGCCGATGAGGATGTTGTTCTCCGGCACGAAAGTGCTGCTGGCGGGCGGGAAAATGGCCAGCCGCGCCCCGCTCAAGCCCTTGCCCACGTAGTCGTTGGCTTCGCCTTCGAGCTTGAAGGTGAGGCCCTTGGTCGAGAAAGCGCCGAAGCTCTGGCCGGCCGAGCCGGTAAACTTGTAGCGCAGCGTATCGGCGGGCAGGCCAGCGGCGTGGTAACGCTTGGTGACCTCGTTGGAGAGCAGCGTGCCGATGGTGCGGTCGGTGTTGCGCACCGCGAATTCGGCTTCCACCACTTCCTGCCGCTCCAGGGCCGGGGCGGCTTTTTCGAACAACTGCCAGTCGAGTACTTCGTCGATGCCGTGGTCCTGCTCCTCGCTCTTGTAAAGCGTGCCGCCCGACAGGTTGGGGGCGGGCGAGAGCACGCCGTCGAGGTTGAGCAGCTTGGCTTTCCAGTGGCCCGCCTCGGGGTTGACCTTCAAAAATTCGCTGCGGCCCACCATGTCGTTGAGGGTGCGGAAGCCCAGCTCGGCCATGATTTCGCGCAGCTCTTCGGCCAGGAAGCGGAAGAGGTTGACAATATGCTCGGGCTTGCCGCTGAATAGCTTACGCAGCTCGGGATCCTGGGTGGCCACGCCCACCGGGCAGGTGTTGAGGTGGCACTTGCGCATCATAATGCAGCCGCCGGCGATAAGCGCCGCCGTGGCTACGCCAAACTCTTCGGCCCCCAGCAGGGCGGCGATGGCCAGATCGCGGCCGGTTTTGAGCTGGCCGTCGGCTTGCAGCACCACGCGGCTGCGGAGCTGGCTGCGCAGCAGCGTTTGGTGCGCTTCGGCCAGGCCCAGTTCCCAAGGCAGGCCGGCGTGGCGGATGCTGCTGAGCGGCGACGCGCCCGTGCCGCCGTCGTAGCCCGAGATGAGAATCACGTCGGCGTGGGCCTTGGCCACGCCCGCCGCGATGGTGCCCACGCCCGCCTTGCTCACCAGCTTCACGTTGATGCGGGCGGCGCGGTTGGCATTCTTAAGGTCGAAAATCAGCTGCGCCAAATCTTCGATGGAGTAGATGTCGTGGTGCGGCGGCGGCGAAATGAGACCCACGCCGGGCGTGGCGTGACGCACCTTGGCAATCCACTCATCGACTTTGTGGCCAGGAAGTTGGCCGCCCTCGCCGGGCTTGGCACCCTGGGCCATCTTGATTTGCAGCTCGTCGGCGTTGGTCAGGTAGTGCGCCGTGACGCCGAAGCGGGCCGAGGCAATCTGCTTGATGGCCGAGCGCATGGAGTCGCCGTTTTCCATTACCTCGTAGCGCAGCGGGTCTTCGCCACCCTCGCCGGTATTGCTCTTGCCGCCGATGCGGTTCATGGCGATGGCCAGCGTGCTGTGCGCCTCGTGCGAAATGGAGCCGAACGACATCGCGCCGGTGGCGAAGCGCTTCATGATGTTTTCGGCTGGCTCCACTTCTTCCAGCGCGATGCTGGGGCGGTGCTTGGCAAAGCCCAGCAGCCCCCGGATGGTGAACAGCTGGTTGGGGTGCTCGTTGAGTAGCTGCGCGTACTTCTTGTAGGTCTGGTAGTTACTGGTGCGGGTAGCGTGCTGCAGCAAATGCACGCTCTCGGGGTCGAACATGTGGGCCTCGCCCTGGCGCCGCCACTGGTACACGCCGCCCGGGGCCAGCAGCTCGGGACCGATGGTGGTAGTCGGCCGGAAGCCCTGGAAGTGCTTGTGCAGCGTTTCGGTGGCCAGCTCATCCAGCCCCAGCCCCTCGATGCGCGTGACAGCCCCGGTAAAATACTGATCTACCAAGCTTTGGCTCAAACCCAGAATCTCGAATACCTGCGCGCCGTGGTACGATTGCAGGGTCGAGATTCCCATCTTCGAGAAAATCTTGAGCAGCCCGTCGCACACCGCCTTGATGTAGTTGTACGCCAGCTTTTCGGCAGGTAGCGTCGTACCCAGCAGCCCCGCCGCGTGACGCGTCTGGATGGTGGCCAGCGCCAGGTAGGGGTTGATGGCCGTGGCCCCAAACGACAGCAGGCAGGCAAAATGGTGTACTTCCCACACGTCGCCGGCCTCGACCACCAGGCCCACCGAGCCGCGCATCCCGCGCTTGATGAGGTGGTGATGCACCGCCGACACCGCCAGCAGCGAGGGAATGGGCGCGTGCTCCGAGTCCATTGCCCGGTCCGACAGAATCAGCACTTCAAAGCCATCATCTACCGCGTCTTGCGCGTACCGGCACAGCCGCTCCAGCCCGCGCTGCAAGGCCCCGGGCTTGCCGTCGGCCTTGAAGTAAGTCTGCAAGGTCTTGGCTTGGAACGAGCCCGTATCGATGCTGCGCAGCTTTTCCAGCTCGCGGTTGCTGAGGATGGGTTGCCGGGCGGCTACGCAGTGGCAGTGCTTGGGGTCTTCGTCGAGGATGTTACCGTTGTTGCCGATGAAGGTCGCCAGGCTCATCACCAACCGCTCGCGGATGGGGTCGATGGGCGGGTTGGTCACCTGCGCGAAAAACTGCTTGAAGTAGCTGCTCAGGTGCTGGGGTTGGTCGGAGAGCACAGCCAGCGGCACGTCCACGCCCATCGAGCCGATGGGCTCCTTGCCCTCCAGCGCCATCGGGGCGATGATGGTTTCGAGGTCTTCGCGGGTGTAGCCGAAAGCCTGCTGGTACTTGAGCACGGCCTCCGCGCCGAGGTCGGTGAAGGTGAGGCGCGGCTCGGGCAGGTCTTCGAGGCGGATCTGGTAGTTGTCGAGCCACTGCCCATAGGGCTGATGGCTAGCGGCTTGCGCCTTAATCTCGCGGTCGGTAAGGATGCGGCCGGCGGCCATGTCCACCACGAACATCTTGCCCGGCTGCAAGCGACCCTTCTTGATAATGCTCTCGGGAGCCAGCGGCAGCGTGCCGGCCTCGGAGGCCACGAGCACGCGGCCGTCGTTGGTGATGGCGTAGCGCAGCGGGCGCAGACCGTTGCGGTCGAGCATGGCCCCCACGAGGTTACCATCGGTAAAGTTGAGCGCCGCCGGGCCGTCCCAGGGCGACATGAAGGTGGCGTGGAACTCGTAGAACGCCTTCTTGAGCGGGTCCATCTGCTCGTTGCCGTCCCAGGCTTCGGGCACCAGCATCATGAGCACGTGGGGCAGCGAGCGGCCGCAGTGCGTGAGCAGCTCCACAATATTGTCGAGGCAGGCCGAATCCGACTGGCCCGGGTCGATGACGGGCAGTAGGATTTCCATTTCCTCGGCCGAGAAATAAGGCGAGGTGTAGGTGGGCAGGCCGGCGTAGAACCAGTTGAGGTTGCCGCGCAGGGTGTTAATCTCCCCATTGTGAGCCAGGTAGCGGAAAGGCTGGGCCAGCCGCCACGAGGGCATGGTGTTGGTCGAAAAGCGCGAGTGCACCAGCCCGAAGGCCGAGGTCACGCGCTCGTCGCTCAGGTCGGGGTAGTACATGCCGACCTGGAAGGTGGTCAGCTGCCCCTTGTATATAATAGTGCGGCACGAGAGCGAGGCGAAGTAAAACGCCTCCATCGCAGCCGGCAATTGCTCTTTCAAATTCTTGATGATGAGCCGCCGCAATACGAAAAGCTTGCGGTCAAAATCAGCCTCCGTGGCCAGCCCCACCGGCCGGCCCAGAAACAGCTGCTCGATGGCGGGTTCGGCCGACAAGGCCGTGATGCCGATGCCCTCCGTCCGCACCGGTACCGGGCGGTAGCCCAGCACCGGGATGCCCAGCCGCTGCGCCGCCTCGGCAATGATGGCGCGGGTGCCTTCGCGCAGCTTTTCTTTCTTCGGAAAAAAGACCATGCCCACGCCGTACTGGCCCGGCTCGGGGAGTCTAATGCCATGCTTTACACCTTCTTCCAGTAGAAACCAGTGCGGGAGCTGAAGCAGCACGCCCGCCCCGTCGCCCGAGTCGGAATCGCAGCCGCAGGCGCCGCGGTGCTCCATGTTGGCGAGCATGGTGAGGGCATCGGCCACAATCTGGTGGCTCTTGCGCCCATCGATGTAGGTAATGAAGCCCGTGCCGCACGCATCGTGCTCAAACTCGGGCCGGTAAAGGGTGGGCGTAGTCATGGGGGGCGATGAAATGTTGCGCGGACTTTGTAATCCGCGGGCGATAGTGGGCACCCGACCGCCCGTGGACTACAAAGTCCGCGCAACGGCTGGGCTGGACACGGCTACGCGGCGCTGGCCCCAAGCTGCTTTCGAAAAAACAACGAGGCTAGTGCCGAAAACCGGCATCCGTGATGGGTGGGGGAGGGGGGGGAGAGGGCAGAGGCGCGGGCCGACAGAGTCAGCTGTTGCCAGGGCAGAATTACGCAGTGGGTGCGCAATCCGAAAGGTAAGATACGGCGCTGAAGTTCAATTAATGCAGCGATGATTATCGTCGGTCGTCGCGTACGGCGGCGTAGGCTAGCGCCTTGGCTTGGTGCAGATGACCGATAATGGTGCCCAAGTTAAAGCCTTCCGTGGCTTTTGCAAAAACAAAAGGACCGTCGCCGCGCATTCTTTTTGAGTCGCGCTCCATCACGCCAAGGTCGGCCTTGACCAGTGGGGCGAGGTCTATCTTATTGATAACAAGTAAATCAGCCTGGGTAATGCCCGGGCCTCCCTTGCGCGGAATTTTATCGCCGCCCGAGACGTCGATGACGTAAATCGAGTAATCGACCAGCTCGCGGCTGAAGTGCGCGGCCAAATTATCGCCGCCGCTTTCCACAAAAAGGTAGTCGAGTTGATTGTCGAATTTCTGCATTAGGCCTTCGAGCGCGTCCATGTTCAGCGAAATGTCTTCGCGGATGGCGGCGTGGGGGCAGCCGCCGGTTTCGACGCCCACGATGCGGTCGGCGGCGAGGGCACTTTCGCGGATGAGAAACTCGGCGTCCTCGCGGGTGAAGATGTCGTTGGTGACAACCCCTAGCCGATAGTCGGCGCGCAGATTTTCGCACAAAGCCTTGAGCAAGGCCGTTTTGCCGGTGCCCACCGGCCCGCCGATGCCCACCGTAAAGGCGCGCTTGCGAAAATTGCGGTGGGGCGGCAGCCGGCGCGTTTCGCGCTGGGCAAAGTCGCCGGGCGAGTCGAGTACCTCGTGGCTGTGGCCGTGGAGGAGGAGGGCAAGCTTATCGACGAAAGCCATAGAGTAGTGCTTATATGATAACGGCTGTCATGCTGCGCTTGCGAAGCATCTCGCGTGCTGGCGTCTGTAAGCGTTGATTACTGCGCTACGCCAGATGCTTCGCTGCACTCTGCATGACAGACGTAATTTAATTCTGAAACAGCCGCGAATAAATATCGTCGTGCAGTATTTGGGCCACGTCGAGCAGCACGGTGCAGCGCGTGGCCTCGGTGTAGGGCCGAATATCGGCGGCGCTCAGCAAATTCTCAAACACGCCGTAAAAATCGTGTTGCAGCCGGTGCCCGGCCATCGGTCCCAACAAGCCCAGCCGGATGGCCGCGCTGAGCTGGTCGCGCAGGGCCAGGTGCAGATAAGTAAGCTGAATGTCAGCCAGCGCAAAGCCAACGCGGCCCAGGCTCAGCCCGAACAAGGGTACGAAATGCGGCGGCACTTTATCTGATGCCAGTTCAGCAACTAGTTCTGTCAGCCCCGCCTCGGGGTAGAAGGTAGCCAGCAGCTTGAGCCAGCTCTTGCCCTGCGTGAGGCTGGCGCGGTGCAGGGCCGGCGTGAGTAATTGGGCGTCGTATTCCGCTAGCAGCGGCACTAGCTCGGCGTCCGTGGCCTGCGCGGCGGAGGTGATAAACGGTAGCTCAAACCCTACTGCTTGCTGCAAAAAGGAATAGAGGTAGGCGCGAAATTCACTTTCAGAACGAAGCAGGCCGAAGGTGAGGCTACTTTCCAGCCCGTAGGAGTAAGCAAAGGAGCCGGTGGGCAGGGCCGAGTCGGCGAGGTGCAGCAGGCGGGCGAGGTGGGGCATGGGTGAGCAGTTGGAGCGGGAAGCTACAACGTACTGCGAGCCTTCACACAATGCCTTATATTTGCCGCACTCGCGTTAGGTATGTCCCCCAGCCAAGCGGCTACTCTGTTAAAAGAGAAGCCCGGCGCTGCTGGACACAGGCCGGGCTTCGAGAAGTGTGGGGGTTGAGTGCAACCCTTTACTTCTGACACGATGCAAAAGGACAGCGCGAAGAGACTATTGAAGAAATGGGTTTTGCCCCTTCTTCTGGAGCTTTTGAAAGGAATAGCAAAAGGTGCAGGCCTGTTGTTACTTTCTCATCTGCTTAAGTAGTCGCGGTAAGGGCATCGGCCGATAGGCCGGTGCCCTTATTTATTTACAGTGCAAATTTACACGAAAAATAATTAAAAGTTTCATCCTCACGCACTGCTCTCCACAAACACTTTCCTAAAACAGATTATACAGCTGCGCCAGCGGCAGCGTCTGCGCCGGCTCGCAGGTCAGGTGCACGCCGTCTACCATCACCTGGTAGGTTTCCGGATCTACCGAAATATTGGGCAAGTAATCGTTCAGCGCCATGTCCTTTTTCGTCACGGCGCGGCAGCCTTGCACGGCCAGCACCCGCTTGCTCAGGCCATATTCGCCCGTCACCTTTTCCACCGAAGCGGCCGACACAAAGGCCACCGAGCACGGTCCCATCGCCTTACCATAGGCGCCGAACATGGGCCGCGAAAACGAAGGCTGCGGCGTGGGAATGGAGGCGTTAGGGTCGCCCATTTGGGCCTGCACGATGACGCCACCCTTGATTATCATCTCGGGGCGCGAGCCGAACAAGGCGGGTTTCCAGAGCACCACATCGGCCAGCTTGCCGACTTCGACCGAGCCGATTTCGTGGGCCAGGCCGTGGGCGCGGGCGGGATTGATGGTGTACTTGGCCACGTAGCGGCGGGCGCGGAAGTTGTCGGCGGGGCGGGGGCGGCCGGCATCTTCGGGCAGGGGGCCGCGCTGCTGGCGCATCTTGTGGGCCGTTTGCCAGGTGCGGGTGATGACCTCGCCCACCCGGCCCATGGCCTGCGAGTCGCTGCTGATGATGCTCAGCGCGCCCATGTCTTGCAGGATGTCTTCGGCGGCGATGGTTTCGGGGCGGATGCGGCTTTCGGCGAAGGCCACGTCCTCGGGGATATTTTTGTCGAGGTGGTGGCACACGAGCAGCATGTCGAGGTGCTCGTCGATGGTGTTCACCGTGTAGGGCCGCGTGGGGTTGGTGCTCGACGGAATGACGTTGGGCTCGCCGCAAATCTTGATGATATCGGGGGCGTGGCCGCCGCCCGCGCCCTCGGTGTGGTACGAGTGGATGGTACGCTCCTTGAACGCGGCCACCGAGTTTTCGACGAAGCCGCTCTCGTTGAGCGTGTCGGTGTGGATGCACACCTGCACGTCGTACTGCTCGGCCACGGCCAGGCACTGGTCGATGGCGGCTGGCGTGGTGCCCCAGTCCTCGTGCAGCTTGAAGCCCAGCGCCCCGGCCGCCAGCTGCTCGGCCAGCCCCTCGGGCCGCGAGGCGTTGCCCTTGCCCAAGAAGCCGAAGTTCATCGGGAAGGCATCGGTGGCCTTGAGCATCATCTCGATGTAGAACGCGCCCGGCGTGCAGGTAGTGGCCGTAGTGCCCGCCGCTGGCCCGGTGCCGCCGCCCACCATCGTGGTTACGCCCGAGGCCAGCGCCTCATGAATCTGCTGGGGGCAAATGAAGTGGATGTGGCAGTCGATGCCGCCCGCCGTGAGGATGTGCCCCTCGCCGGCCACGACCTCCGTGGTTACGCCCACTATCATCCCCGGCGTCACGCCCGGCATGATGTGCGGGTTGCCCGCCTTGCCCAGCCCCACGATGCGCCCGCCCTTGATGCCCACGTCGGCCTTGTAGATGCCCGTGTAGTCGAGCACCAGGGCGTTGGTAATCAGCAGGTCGAGCGCGTCATCCGGCCCGATGCCGGCCGCCTGCCCCATGCCGTCGCGCAGGGTTTTGCCGCCGCCAAACTTACACTCCTCGCCGTACACGGCGTAGTCGCGCTCGACTTCGATGAGTAGCCCGGTATCACCCAGGCGCACCCGGTCGCCAACGGTCGGGCCGTACATGGCGGCGTATGCTTGGCGGGAAAGGGGGAGGGACATGATTTGTTTGAAAGCTAAAATTGTTGCATCAAATTGGTAATGAGATCCGCAGAATCAGTACTCAATCTGCGGAAATGCCCTTGCAAGGCTACGTGCGAGAGCTTGCCCGTCTTATCGCGAGAAAGCCCTTTTTCTTGTCCTGCTTTCGGACCGAACAGAAAACTGTCAACTATAGCTGTGGGTACTTGAAAATCAAATTTGAAGCAGGTGCCACTACCAGTTGCCGCAGCATCGACACAGTTTCTAGGAATCCTGTGTCCTAGCTCAGGCTGTTCTTTCATGAGCTTCGGGGCTGATTCATCCCATAAATAATTACCAATTCTGGCAATACTCTGCTCCTGTAAGTAGGCTTCGGCTTCGGTGATTCGTTCGACCAGTATCCTGCCAAGAATAAATAGCTGATCATGTTTGATAGAAACGGGGTATATAATGTCCCCAACTTTAATCCTACCTAGGGACGGCACCGAGGCGTGAGGGCCACCATAAATCACTTGTAACGGTCCGTAATCGTTTGCTTGGGCTAGGCTTTTGCACCAGTCGTTAGGCCATAGTATGAAATAAGAATTCATAGTACTTATAAATTATTTGCCTCAGCTTCCTTAGCGTTTGCTGCTTGGTAACTACATTAAGCAGCCCCATATCGCCTGGGTGTATCCGGTCGCCGATAGTGAGTCCGTATGTGGCGGCATAGGCTTGGCGGGAAAGGGGCATATCTTTTACTTTATTCAGCTGGCTAAACTGGTTTAGTTATACCTGGAGCTAGCCTTTGGCCAGGGAGTAAATCTTCTCTGTAGTAGTATAATACTGTATCAGTATTATACGAAAGGCTTTCTGCAGCTATGATTACGTCATTTTTAAAGTCTTCTGTCTTGAAAAGAAAGAGCCTACATCCCTGCTCAATCTCAAGCTGAATATTCGATTGGTAGGATTCAAGTTGTTCCGGAATGACGAAAACTGGTTTTGTGGTATCAGACCTCCAATTCCTAAAATAGGCTGAAGCAAAGAATACATTATGAAAGCATAATTCTAGTTGATGATAGTATGCAAAATCAGTACTGCCACTAATTATTAAATCACTGCCTATGTATGAAAAAACTTGAAAATCAAACCACAATTGCTGTCTAATGAGATTATCTAGTTCTTCAACAGTCTTACGAACTTCATCCATCGTAATTGAAGTCTCTGCCTGTTTATGCTTGGTATACTTCAAGGCATCGGCTACCCCAGCCTCCCCAGCGCCTGTTGCTTCCCCGCCTCATCGAGCGGCCCACTAGTCCAGCCATTACCGCCGTACACGCGGCGCTCGCCGGCCAGCGCCACTAGCTGCACGCGCTTGCGCTCGCCCGGCTCGAAGCGCACCGCCGTGCCGGCCGGGATGTTGAGCCGGTAGCCGAAGGCCGCCGCCCGGTCGAAGTCCAGGCCGGGGTTGGTTTCGAAGAAGGGGTAGTGCGAGCCCACCTGCACCGGTCGGTCGCCCCGGTTGAGGACTTCCAGCTCGATAACCTCGCGGTTGTCGTTGAGAATGAGGTCGCCTTCGGCCAGCAGGTACTCGCCGGGTTCCGGGGCGGCGGGCGCGGCGGGGACTGGCGCGGCGGCCGCACGGCTGAGGCCGCTGCCGTAGAGGGCCAGCCCGGGCTCGCCGTGCTCGCGGCAGATGGGTTGGTGCACGGTTACGAGCTTGGTGCCGTCGGGGAAAGTACCTTCTACCTGCACCTCGTGCAGCAGCTCGGCCACCCCGTCGAGCACGTCGGCAAAGCCCAGCAATTGCTTGCCCTTGTCCATGAGCGTGGCTACCGACTCGCCGTCGCGGATAAACTCCAGCAGTTGGGTGGCCAGCAGGGCGGCGGCCTCGGGGTAGTTGAGGCGCAGGCCGCGGGCGTAGCGCTTCTGCGCCACTACGCCAGCCTGGTGCAGCACGAGTTTGTCGAGGTCTTTGGGGGCGAGGTGCATGGCGGGGCCTGGGGAGTATGGGCCGCTAATGTAGGCGGTGGGGGTAGAAAATGCTACTATCGGCGCAGCGGCCGAGGTGGCCGGTAACTGGCAGCCAGCGCATGGTAGCTGCCCGCCCATGGCTTACTATCGAAGCTATTTAGGAAGTAGGTCAACGAAGACGTTCGTCATGCCTATCTGGCGTCCGCTTGCCGAAGCATCTTGGCTGGTTCGTTGCCAAGCCCTTCAACTAACCAGCCAAGATGCTTCGGTAAGCGGACGCCAGATAAGCATGACAGACATACCAAGTAGGAATGACTTCCTAAACAGCGTCATCATGTCCGCTTCGCCGCTCGCTTGCCTACCGGCCTTCGGCCCCGTGCCGCCACCAGCAAAAAAGCCGCTGCCCATCTAGGTAGCGGCTTTTTTGTAGTTGAACGGCTGCTGGTAGCAGAGGGCTACTCGTGCGTCAGCCGCAGCACTTGGCGCAGGGGCGTACCGTCGGTCTGCGGGCCGGTGAGCACCAGCAGGTAGGTACCGCTGGCCAGCTCGTGCAGGTCGAGGGGGAGGGCCTGGCCGCCGGGCGCGGTCAGCCGGCGCACGGGGCGGCCCACGGCGTCGAGCAGCAGCAGCTGGTAGGTGGCATTGGCGGGCAGGGCGCTCAGGTCGAGGGTGGTGGCGGGGCCGGCCGGGTTAGGAGCCAGGCTGAAGCCGGCTGCCGCGCCGAAGCGCACCGTCCGCACCGGCGAGTAGCTGGTGCGGCCATCCATATCGACCTGGCGCAGGCGGTAGTACACGGCACCCGCCGCCCACTGCCCGATGCCGGCGTCGGTGTAGGCGTAGGTGGTACTGCCGATTTTGGTGCCCTGCCCGGCGCGCTGCCCGATTTCGGCGAAAGTTGCCCCGTCGAGGCTGCGCTCCACCACGAAGGCAGCGCTGTTCAGCTCCGAGGCCGTCGTCCAGTTCAGGTAGGTATCGCGGTCAGTGCCGGCCCGGGCCGTGAAGACCACCAGTTGCACTGGCAGCGGCGCGGTCACCGCGGCATTGTTGCCAAACTCGGAGGTGGCGGCGGTGGCCGTGCCGGCCGTGCCCAGGGTGGCCGTGGCCGTTACCTGGTCACCGCTGCCCAAACCGCTTACCGTGAGCGTGCCGCTGAAGTTGCCGCTGGCATCGGTGGTGAGGGTGCCCAGGTAAGCGCGGCCTTCGCCGTGGGGTGCGCTCTGGCCGTCGCCGGCCACCACCGGGCCGTTCTGGTTGGCCGGGCTGTTGTCGGCCCGGAACAGTTCCACGGTGGCGGTGGCGAAAGTGCTCTGGCCGGCGGCCGAACCCACGTAGCCGCTCACCGAGAGTTGGTTGCCGGTCAGGAGGGCGCTAGTCAGGATGGGGTAGTCCAGCTCGCGGTTGGGGAAGCTCTCGTTAAGGGTACCGTTGTTGGGCGTCACGCCGTCGCCGGTACCGTTGGCACTCAGGTCGATGGCCAGCCCGCCGTTGGCGTAGTGCGCGTTTTGGCTGACGGTGGCGCGGGTGCTGGCGTTGGTGAGTAGCGTGCCGCTGGCCCCGTTGCTGGCTACCGTGTTGCCGGGGCCCACCACGACGCCCGTGGTGGCCGGCTTGGTGGCCGTGGCCGGACTCTGCGAGGCGTCGCCTACGATCAGCCCGCTGGCTCCATTGCTGCTCAGCGTGTTGCCCGTCAAAGTGTTAGTGGGTCCGATGGTAATGACGCCCGACGTCACGCTGCCGCTCACCACGTTGTTCTGGTAGGTGTGGCCGGCGCCCTGGTTGTACAGGCCCAGGTAGTTATTCGTAAACGAGTTGCCGGTAACCGGTAGGTTGTCGAGGGCGTAGGCGGCAAAGGCGACGTTGCTTTGGCACAGCACGGCCAGGCGCTGGTTACTGACGCTGTTCTGCTCGATGCGCGAGCCTGGCTGGGCCGCACCCGCGTCGCGGCGCTCGTTGTTGGCCGTTTGCGTCGGGTCGCCGCTGGGGGTGCTCACCCGGGCGTTGTTCAGCTCGATGCCGTCGGAGCCCAGGCCGCCGTAGCTGCTCACCGTGCCCGGCCCGCCGATGCGGTTGTTATAGATTTCCACGTACGGCGTGGTCGTCTGAATCAGCTCGATGGCGCCGGCCGCCGAGGCGGCGTAGGGCGAGGTGTTGCTGAACGGGTTGCCGCTCACGCCCGCCTCCTGAAACACGTTGTCGTAAACGCTCAGGTTGATATTGTAGCCCGAGGTGATGGCCGAGTTGCCTTGCACGTGCAGGGCCCGTCGCTCCGAAAACCCGATGAGGTTGGTGCGTACCGTCAGCGTTTTCACCGCGGGGCTGGTGCCGCTCACGTCGTATTGCAAGTGCTGGTTGTCGCGGCCGTTGTCGCCCTCGTTGGAGGCAAATGGGCTCGGAGCCGCAAACGAGGCGGCGTCGGACCCCAATACATTGTTTTCGAGGAGGGCCCGCACCGGTCCCTGCGGCCCGGTGGTGGTCCCGTTGGTACCAGTGTAGCCATTCAGCGTACCCGTGCGCCCCGGTACGTTGTTGAAGCCCACCGCGCCCTGCCCGCCGGGGTTGCCGAAGTTGCGCATCGCTACGTTGCGCAGCCAGAAGTCGTCGGCCTGCACGTTGATGCCGTTGCGCAGCTTGCGCTGGCCGGCCGCGTTGCCAGCCGCGTACTCGCCCAGCAGTTCCACCTCGGGCCCGCTGAAGCTGCCGTACGACAAGCTGGCCGTGGTGCCCACGCCGCCGCCCGTGCCCAGCACCGCCGCGTTGGTGTTACCCACGTTGGCCGTCTGGGTGCCCCCGTCGAGGCTAGTCAGCGTCGGATTGGTGCCCGTGATGCCCAGCGACCCGTCGGCCACCGTGAGGGTGATGACGGCCACCTGCTGCCCGTTTTGGGCCGTGAGCTGCGAGGCCGGGCCGCCCGCGCTGGCCGCCAGCAGTCCAGGGTGTCCGAGCCCGTCGGGAATCATGAAAATGCTGGTTTCGCGTCCGCCGGGTAGCGCCGTGCTGGTGCTGCTGGTGGTGCTGCGCGTGCTACCGCTCTGCGCCAGGCTACCCTCGCCGCCCAGCGCGCCGGCGTTCAGCACAAACTGCCGCAGCGAGCCCTGCCCCGCGCCGTTGGTGTTCACTACCACGTCGAAGCAGTAGCCGAAGCTGGGGCCCACCGTTTCGTCGGTGCCGGTGGTCACGCTCACCACCGACTCGGGGGTGGTCGTGCCGCCGGCCGGCGTCAGGTCGGCCAGGGTTTGGTTGCCCGGGTTGGCCGGGGCGTCGGTTTTGGCCGGGTTGGCACCGCCCACCCGGTTGCCGGCGTTGGGGTCGCTGCCCCGGCCGGCATAGGTTTGCACGGGCAGCAGGGTGGCCGTGTAGCCGGCGCGGCTACTGGTCACGGTGCTATTCACCACCCGTACCTGGTAGGTGGTGCTGGCCTCCACGGCAAACGAGTAGAGGCCGGAGGCATCGGTAGTGGTGGTTTGCAGCAGGGCCCCGGCGGCGCTGTACAGCTCCACGGTGGCGTTGGGGCGGCTGCTGGTGCCGGTGGTGCTGCGCGGCCGCCCGGTCCCCCCGCCGTAGTTGACGTCTTCAAAAACGAAGCCCAGCAGCGCTACGGCCGTGGGGCGGTGCCAGCCGGCCGGCGTCGTCGCGCCGACTGGGGCGGCGCCCGCCGCAGCGAACAGGGCTAGTAGCCATGCCTTCGGCGTCCCGACCGAAGGGAGTAAGAAGTTTTCCATGTTGGAAATGGAGTAAGGTGACGGGTCATATAGCGGGGTGAAGAGAGTGGATACCAGGTAAGCTGAAAAAGAAAATTAATCGCTGACTATTAATAAATTATGTAAAAAATAAAAAAGATGATCCGTGGCGTACAATGATGCGGAAACCGGCGCAGGGGGTAAGACTGACAGACGGCAAGCTAGAGTGCGCAGGCCAAAAATAGCACTTAAAAAATCTTTTTTATAAAAATTTTATGTGTTATAGACGAGGTTTTTTTGTTTTTTGGTGGCGAGTTCATTTTGCCGAGTAAGCCCGCCGCAGCCTGTTGGCCATAAAAAAGCCCTCATCCAAGCTGGATGGGGGCTGCTGGACTATGATTGTAAAAAGCGAAAGAGCGGAATAACTCGGGCGCCAGACCCTAAATGCCCAGCACCTGGACCCGCGTGCTTTCCTCGCCAAACTGGCTGATGACGCGCACGGCCACCCGGCGGCCAGAAGTGACCGAAAGCCGCAAAGCTGTGCTGGAATAGTAAATAGTAGGGTTACAAAAAGCGTTGCGCTATCTCGGGTGAGAAAACGCTGCCCGTACTTGAGGCGGCGCACATTCAGCCCTTCGCCCAGGCGGGCCCCAACTCGGTGGGCAATGGCTTGTTGCTCCGCTCCGACTTGCACAAGCTGTTCGACAAGCATTACATCACCATTGACGCCGATGACAAGACTATTCTCATCAGCTCGCGCATCCAGGAGGAGTTTTCGAACGGTAAGGAATACTATCGCTTTGACGGCCAACCCTTGAAAGTGCTGCCCAAGCTGCTGGCCGACCAGCCCGCCCAGCAATACTTGCGGCATCATAACGAGCGCTTCTTCAGTTGATTTCGGCGAAGTAGAAAACCCGGACGCTACACGCTGGCCCACACCAGCCACCCGCCGTATCCCACGCTCAGCGCCGACGACAGCACCACGGCACTGGCCCGCAGCCGCCGGCCCAGCCGCATCCGCTGGGTAAAGGGTAGGTGCATCAGCCCCACGGCGGCTAGCATTCCCAGCACCGACCCCAGCCCGAACACCAGGATGTAGGCCACCGCCCAGGCCGGCTGCGGGATGGCCCCCAGCACGGCCAGCACCAAGGCCCCGCTGCCCGCCAGCCCGTGCACCAGCCCCACGGTGTAGGCAAAGCCCGCTTGCCGCTTCGGCTTTTGAAAGGATTGATAGGAATTCTTGTCGAGCAAGCGGCTAATGCCCAGCCCGATGAGCATGACGCCCACCGCCGCTTCGAAATAGCCCGAGTGCAGCCAGGTGGCCCGGCTGAAAATGATAATCGACCCGAACAGCACCAGCATGGTAGTGTGCCCCAGCCCCCAAAACAGGCCGTCGCGCAGGGCTGGCCCCAGCCGGTCGTGGCGCGTGACGAGCGTGCTCACGGCCAGCAGGTGGTCGGGCTCGAAGGCGTGGCCCATGCCCACCACGGCCGCGAATAAAATGGGAACGATTGGCTGCATCGAACGATTGGCCTTGCAAACTCACCTGTCATGCTGAGCTTGCGAAGCATCTTGTCACGTAGGAATGTTTCAGCGGAATAAGGTGCTTCGCAAGCTCAGCATGCCGGGTAGGTTTCGCCAAATTGCTTCTTTAAGCATCAAACCGCCCGGATCATCCACAGCTGGCAACCGAAGTGGCCGCTCTCGCCCAGCGCGTGGTCGAGGTAACCGAAGCCAAGCTTTTCGTAGAGCGGAATGGCCTGTGTCAGTTCCCGCGTAGTTTCGAGGTACACGCGGGCGTAGCCAGCCGCACGGGCCGCGTCGAGGCAGCGCTGAATCAGCGCCTTGCCCACGCCTCGGCCCCGGGCGGCGGGTAGGAGGTAGAGCTTCACTAGCTCCACCGTATCGGCGGGCAGGCCGGTGGTGGGGAAGATGCCGCCGCCGCCCAGGACTTCGCCGTTCAGCTCGGCCACAAAGTAGGCGCTGTGTGGCGTGGCAGCGAAGAGGTCGGGAAGATGGTCGGTGCTGGTATCGTAGTAGGCCGTCCCCGGCTTGGCCGCGCCAAACTCGGTGAGCGTATCGCGGATGACGCAGGCCAGCGCCGACGCGTCGCCGGGCGCGATGGGGCGAATAACAAAGGAAGAATCCATGAGGATCTACTAGGAGGTGTTAACAGTCGCGCAACCAGAGGACGGTTGCGGCTAGTTGGATAAAGGCTAAAAAATGCGCATCGAGCTTGTCATAGCGGGTGGCCACGCGGCGAAATTGTTTGAGTCGGCTGAAGAG
>CAJYPK010000059.1 GCA_913776615.1 uncultured Hymenobacter sp. | reverse complement strand
TGGTGGACCACGGGGTGCCGGCCGAGCGCATCGAGGCGCGGGGCTACGGGGAAACCAAGCCCATTGCCGACAACAAGACCAAGGCCGGGCAGGCGCTGAACCGCCGGGTGGACTTCGACCCCTACCTCACCGGGGAGGCCAACGCCGCCGAAGTGAAGTACGGCCCCGCCCCGACCATCTCGGAGCTGCGGGCTGAGGGCAAGAAGCTGCCGGGCAAGAAGACCACCGGCACCGGCTCGCGCCACAGCCGCCCGGTCAAAAAAGCCCCCGCTAAGCGCAAATAACCCCGTAGGGTAAGCTTTAGCTTGCCCCACGTCAGATCAGTAATCGAACTAGTACAGTTCAGGTAAAAAGGCAGGCTCCCCTGGGGCCTGCCTTTTTTTATGCCTGATACCCAGTTAGAATCATGGCATGTGCGCTTCAACCCAAGAAAGGTTGGCAAGAGCATCCTGCCAGCTCGTAGCACTACCCAACAGCCTGTCCAGGCAGACTCGGCAACCTCCCTCGGCTGAGAGCAAGGCTTAGTAGTCAGAAAGCTAACCCAGGCCGGGGCCACCCGGCAACTAATACCGCCGCACGCAGTAAAATGAAGAGTTGATAAAGTATTGCTCAACGCGTAGCCTTTCCCATGACAGCTCCTAACTATATTGCCCTGCTCCCCATCCTGGGTCTGCTGGCTGCCTGCAGCAGCGGCCCCAGCAAAGAGGAAAAGCAAGAGGCCCAGGCCGATAATCCGGCCCAGACTATTACCACGCCCAAGGACGAAACGGTGCACCTGCCCGCGCCCTACGCGACGAAGTCGGTGACCAAGCGGGTAGATATTATCGACTGGCCAGCGGGCAAAACGCCCACCGCCCCGGCGGGCTTTGCCGTGAGTGAGTTTGCGGGCGATTTGCAAAGCCCGCGCTGGGCTTACGTGGCCCCCAACGGCGACATCTTCGTCGCCGAGGCCTCGACCCTGCCCAAAGGCACTAAAAAGCAAATTGCCGCCACGCTGAACCTTGACAAGTCGCGCTCGCTTCAGCGCACCAGCGCCAACCGCATCACGCTGTTTCGCGATACCAACGGCGACGGCCGCCCCGACCTGCGCTCGGTATTCCTGACCGACCTCAACCAGCCCTTCGGGATGCTGGTGCTGGGCAATAGCTTCTACGTGGCCAATACCAACGGCATCCTGAAGTTTCCGTACCAGCCGGGCGCTACTAAAATTACGGCCGCCGGCCAAAAAATTCTGGACTTGCCCGAAGGGGGCTACAACAACCACTGGACGCGCAACCTCTACCCCGGGGCCGGGGGCAAAACGATTCTCGTGACCGTCGGCTCGGGCTCCAACGTGCAGGAGCACGGGGTAGAAAACGAAATCCGGCGGGCCAACATTCTCGAAATCAACCCCGATGGCTCGGGGGAGAAAGTCTACGCCAGCGGCCTGCGCAATCCCATCGGCCTGGCCTGGAACCCCGAAACCAAGGCGCTCTGGGTGGCCGTGAACGAGCGCGATGAGCTGGGCGACGAGCTAGTGCCCGACTACATCACCAGCGTAAAGCAAGGCGGCTTCTACGGCTGGCCCTATGCCTACTACGGCCCCAACGAAGACCCCCGCCGCAAGGGCGAGCGTCCCGACCTCGTGCAGAAAACCATCGTGCCCGACGTACCGATGGGGCCGCACGTAGCAGCCCTCGGCCTTACGTTCTATGATAAGAAAGCCTTTCCCGCTAAATACCAGAACGGGGCCTTCGTGGGCGAGCACGGCTCTTGGAACCGTTCGGCCTATTCAGGCTACCAGGTGGCCTTCGTGCCCTTCCAGGGCGGCCAGCCCGCCGGTAAGCCCGAGCCATTTCTGACCGGCTTCCTCGTGGGCGACGGTTCGGACAAAGCCTATGGCCGCCCCGTAGACGTAGTTACCCTGCCCGATGGGGCCTTGCTCGTGACCGACGATGCCGGTAATAAAATATGGCGCGTGAGCGCCGCCAAGGCTGCCCAGGCCACTGCTACCCGGCCGCCGGCCAGCCGAGCCGTGGCTGCCCGCTAAATAATTTGCCCCACCTGTTACCAGGTGGGGCCTTTTTGGGGCTAGCTTTGGGGTCGATTTCTCCTTGACCCTCAGACTATGCGCCTACTTGTACTGCTGTTTTTGCTATTCTGGGCAGCGGGCCCGCTGGCCCACGCCTCCACCTGGGACGAGCCCTGGCAGGAAACCGTCGTGAAAAAAGCTGACCATCTGGTGCTGGCCCGCGTGACGGCCGCCGATGCGAAGGGAATGACGGCCACTATTCTGCGGACGCTGGGCGGCGACACGCTCACGGGCACCGTGCGCATTAATGATTTTTACGCCCTGCGCCTGTGCAACGACTCGCTCAACACCAAGCCGGATTTTGAGCTGGGCAAAACAGATTCCTGCTACTTCTTCCTGCAAAAACAACCTTCGGGCGACTATGCCATTGCCACGCCCACCACGGGCTTCGCCAAGGTAAGAGCGGGGCAGGTAGCGGCTACCTACCGCCACAGCTACCATCAGGCGCTGGTGCCGCTGGCCGTGTATGAGGCAACTATGACGGCCATTTTCCGGCACTACCACGGGCAGGAATACGACGTGACGCCCGTCAATACGCTCATCAATACCGCGCTGGCTCTGCCGCCCGCGCACATGGATGCCACCGGCCGGTCCACCTTCTTCCTGCAACACGCCGCGCTCGAAACCATTTACCACCTGGGGCTGGCCAACCACTACGATGCGGTATTGCCCTTTCTGCGCGACACGACCAACTTTCACGCCCAGGTATCGGCGGCGCGGGCGCTTACCGCAACGCCAACGCCCGAGGATAAGCAATTGCTCATTAAAATCTTAGCTAGCAAAAGCACCCGCGACCTGGCCAAGGTTATCGCCATCAGAACCCTGACTACCTACCGCCCCGCCGAACTGAAGCCCCAGCTGGCCGCGCTGGCCCAAACGGCCTCCGACGAGCCCAACGGCTTTGGCGGCAACATCATGGACCCGCGCATCTGCACCCAGGTGCCCACCGTGAAAGAGGCGCTTACGGTCTTGGTATCAGGCTTATAGCGGCCTAGGTCAGCAGCGCGCGCAATTCCCGGGCGTTGCCGATGGAGGCGGCCCCAATGTCATTGTTGAAATACGCGTAAATCTGCGCCACGGCGGGCGCGCTGGCGAATTCGGCGGCTTTGTGGCGCAGAAATTCGGTGGGGTAGGGGGAGGTGTAGAGCGTAGGTACGCCGTGAAAGCGGTAGTAAAGCGTTGGGGCGGTAATGACTACGTCGTCGGGCAGCAGCGGGTGGCTCTGGCCGCAAAAGACCACGTGCCGCTCGCGCAGGGCCGCGTATACTTCCGCCCGCCACCAGCTGGGGTGGCGAAACTCCAGCGTATTGCTGAAAGACGGATCAAGGCAGTCGAGAATGCGGGTGAGCCGGTCGGCCTCGTAGGCCAGGCGCGGGGGCAGTTGAAATAAGACCGGGCCAAGCTTTTCTCGCAGCCCCTGGCCGACGGTAGTATAAAAATCGCCCAGCAGCTGGCTTACTCCGTGAAACTGCTTGTAGTGGGTGATGAGCTGCGGCGCCTTTACTGCAAACTGGAAGTCGGCCGGGCTCTGCGCATACCAGTTTTCCAGCAGCGCGAGCTGCGGAAAGCGGTAGAAGGTGACGTTGAGCTCCAGCGTCTTAAACTGCTGGCTATAAAACTCAAACCAGCGCCGTACGGGTAGCTTTTCGGGGTAGAACAGGCCCCGCCACGGCCGGTAGTGGTAGCCCGAACAACCAATGTGGTAGGTAGGCATAGGCAGTAAAAAATCAGCGCCGGAGCAGGCACCCCAGCCAGAGTAGCAGACGGGGAATGAGGGATAATTGTTGGCGCT
Organism: uncultured Hymenobacter sp.; assembly: GCA_913776615.1. GTDB lineage: Bacteria > Bacteroidota > Bacteroidia > Cytophagales > Hymenobacteraceae > Hymenobacter. Next base: position 199,186 of record CAJYPK010000059.1, on the reverse strand, counting down.
GGCCGACCTTAGCCAGCCAATCCCACCCCAGCTACTTGCTATGAGAAAGACGCTACTCCGCCTGCTCCTCCTCGGGAGCCCCGCCGCTGCGCTGGCCCAGTCGCAGCCGGGCACTCCAAGCCAGCCGCCCACCTTCACGCCGCAAGTCAGGGAGTTTATCAAAGTAAGCGCGCCCGTAGTGGCCCTCACCGACGCCAAGGTGATCGACGGTACGGGCCGGCCCGCGCTGCTGCACCAGACCGTCGTGCTGCGCAACGGCCGCATCGAGCAGGTAGGGCCGCTGAAAAAGGTGAAGGTGCCGGCCGGGGCCGAGATTATTAACTGTGCGGGGAAGACGCTGATTCCCGGCCTGGTAATGCTGCACGAGCACCTTTATTACACCATGCCGGCGGGCGGCCTGTTCAACATTGCCCAGATGCCGTACTCGTTTCCGCGCCTTTACCTGGCGGGCGGGGCCACCACGATTCGCACGGCGGGTAGCATCGAGCCGCAGACGGATTTGGCCATTCAGCGCCTCATCGGGGAGGGAAAATTTATTGGCCCTGACATGGACGTAACCGCGCCCTACATGGAGGAGCCCGGCATGGACATCCCGGCCCTGAATACCATTAAGGGGCCCGACGACGCGGCGGCCAGTACCCGGTTTTGGGCCGATAAGGGCTGCACGTCGTTCAAGATGTACATGCACGCCACCCGCGCCGACCTCGCGGCCGTGGTGCGCGAGGCCCACGCCCGCCACCTCAAAGTGACCGGCCACCTCTGCGCGCTCACCTACCGCGAAGCCGCCGAAATTGGTATCGACAACCTGGAGCACGGCTTTATGGCCAGCTCCGACTTTGTGGCGGGCAAGGCGGCCGATGCCTGCGACTACCCGGCCGCCCGCCAGGCGCTGCTGCGCCAGCCCGCCAGCAGCCCCGCCGTGACTGAGCTCATTAAGTTTCTGATTAGTAAGAAAGTGGCACTGACTTCCACGCTGCCCGTCTTTGAGCCTTACACGGGCCGGGAGGTCGTACTGGGCGGAGGTATGGAGGCCCTTATTCCGCAGTTGCAGGAGCGCGAAACCAAAACCTGGCAGGCCAGCCAGGGCAAGGACTCGGCCAGCGTCGCGCTCTTCAAAAAAGAGCAGGGCTGGGAAAAGCAGTTTTACGACGCGGGTGGTCTGCTGGTGGCGGGCACCGACCCCACCGGCGCGGGCCGCACCATTGCGGGCTACGCCAACCGCCGCGAAATCGAGCTGCTGGTTGAGGGCGGTTTTACGCCCGTGCAAGCCTTGCAAATCTGCACCCTCAACGGCGCCAAATACCTGGGCCGCGACCGCGAGATCGGCTCCGTCGAGGCCGGTAAGCAGGCCGATTTGGTGCTAATAAACGGCGATCCCGAGCAGGATATTCGCCAGCTGCGCCAGATGGAAATCGTATTCAAGCACGGTATCGGCTTCGACTCGCCCCGGCTGTTTGAGTCGATGAAGGGCAAGGTGGGGCTGAATTAGAACCACCTGCTCCTCACGCCCGCCCGGCGCGAACCAGCGCCCCGCCGGCCAGCAGTAGCCCCAGGCCAAAAGCCAGGAATGCCAGATCGGCTGGCCCGTGGTTGGCCGTATACTCGTACACGTGGTGCAGGCCCAGCAGCGTGTGGTCGATAAGCCCTTCCACCACATTGAACAGTCCCCAGCCCAGCAGCAGCCCGCCCAACAGCGTACGGCCCGAATGGGGCACGTCGGGGCGCCCGGTGGCGGCCCACAGCAAGGCCAGCCCAGTTACCGTGAGTACCCACACGGCGGCGTGAAACAGGCCATCCCAGTACATGTTGATCTTGGCACGCACCAACGTATCGGGTGGTAGCTGCCCCGACAACATGTTGTGCCACTGCAAAATCTGGTGCAGCACGATGCCGTCGACAAAGCCCCCCAGGCCAGCCCCGAGCAGGAGACCCGCCGCCACTAGCGGCGTCCGATGCCGGATTAGGCTAGCTTGACCCGACATAGCTGACGGCGCGATAAGGTCGAAACCGATCCCAGAAATACACCCCCAGGCCCAGCGCCAGCAGCACGCCTACGGGCAGTACTATCAGTAGGGCAGTGGTGGTATAGGCTGGAGTATGAATGCCCGCCTGCACCCGGGGTCGGCACCACGGGCAAGCCCTGGCGCTCGCCGCCCACAGGCTGGCCAGCAGCAGGAGAAGAATTTTATGCATAAAGGTAGCCTGACTGATGACGCAGGTAGTACGTAGCGGCCCGGTAAAAGGCAGTGGTCCCGGCGTGGTAAATTGTCAATAGCTCAGCACTTTAGTCGGGCTGGGTGCCTGAAAGTCACCCGCCGCAGAAAGCGGAATTAAATTTTCGCGCGTGCCCGCTTTAGGTCGAGTTTTTCAACCTGCTAATACTTTCACCACTATTCCTACTCTGATCATACCGCATGAAATACTTGCTCACCCTGTTGTTGCTCCTGCCAGCCTTCTTCAGCCGAGGGCAGAAAAATGAGTTGCTGGCCTTGATGCAGCGGTACAACGTACCGGGTATGCAAGTCGTTTACACCAAGGGCACCCGGGTGAGTGCGTACAATCTGGGGGTGCGCCGGGCGGGCACTGCGCCGGTCGTCGCGGCTACGTCTACCTTTCAGGCGGCCTCGCTGGGTAAGGTAGTGCTGGCCTACACTACCCTGCGCCTGGCCGACCACGGCGTCCTCAATCTCGATAAGCCCCTGCTGAGCTACTATGCCTACCCACGGCTGCAGGCCGCGCCCCGGGCCGACCGCATCACGGCCCGCATGGTGCTGGCTCACACTACCGGCCTGCCCAACTGGGCTGAAAACCCCCTGGGTGCTACCTGGCCGACTTCCGCCCTGCGCCTCAAATACGCCCCCGATAGCTGCTGGAATTACTCGGGCGAGGGCTACGTGTTTTTGCAAAAAACGCTGGAACACCTCACTGGCAAGTCGTTTGAGGAGCTGGCCCGGGAAGAGGTTTTTCGGCCGCTCGGCATGAGCAACAGTAGCTTCGTCTGGCAGCCCCGGTTTGCGGCTACTGCTTGCACCGGGCACGATGGCCAGGGCCAGCCCACGCAGGTGCAGCGGTTCGCGGTGCCCTACGGAGCGTACTCGCTGCTTACAACCGCTGCCGACTACAGTCGCTTCCTGCGGGCGCTCATGACGGGCCAGGGGCTGCGGCCGGGCACCGCCCGGCTGCTCACCACGCCAGCTAACACCGCCGACCGCTGCGGGCAGCCCACTAGTGCGGCTGACCCGGCCATCGCCTGGGCCTGCGGCGTGGGGCTGGCCACCACCAGCCAGGGGCTGGCCCAGTGGCACTGGGGCGACAACGGCGATTTCAAAGGTTTTTTCATGACCCTGCCCGGTCGGGGGGAGAGCGTGCTTTTCTTCACCAACAGTGCCAATGGCGCCCGGCTTACCGACGAGGTGTTGCACTTGTTCTTCGGCCCTGGCCAGTACTGGGCCGCGCAGTGGCTGGCCGATTAGCCCTAGCTTCGCGCCCCATGACGCTGCACTGGACCACCAAGCCCTTCGACACCCTTACGCTCGCCGAACTCTACGCCCTGCTGCAAGTGCGCAGCGAAGTCTTCGTCGTGGAGCAAACCTGCGTATTTCAAGACATCGACGGGCACGATCAGGCGGCGTATCACCTGCTGGGCCACACCGCGACCGGCGAGCTGGCGGCCTACGCCCGCCTGTTTGCCCCCGGCCGCAGCTACGAGCAGGTGAGCATCGGCCGCGTAGTCACCTCGCCGCGCCACCGCCGTGCGGGGCTGGGTCGGGGGCTGCTCACCCAGGCCATTGCCGAGTGCGAAAAGCTGTTTGGCGCGCAGCCCATCAAGATCGGGGCGCAGTGCTACTTGCAGGCGTTTTACGAAAGCTTCGGCTTTGTAGGGCAGGGGGAACCTTATCTGGAAGACGGCATTCCGCACCAGTACATGCTGCGACCTTAGCTCAGCGGGATGAGTTGGCAGCGAAGCCGCCCGGGGCCTTATCTTGGGGCGTACTAGCTGCTGTCTTGTATGTTACCTACTTCGCTTGCCGACCCGCCCGCGCCCCCACTCCCCGCTAGCGCGGCTCTCCGCCGCCGCGAGCGCCTTACCGGGGCCGTCGCTACCACCGCCACCAAGCTGCTGCCGCTCATCGCCCTGCTGGAAGCCATCCAGCCGCAGCTTGGTCAGGAGTCGGTATTTCGTGCCCGGCGCAAAAAAATCAAGCAGCACTGGCTGCTCGTCTACGAGGAGCTGCACACCGAGCGCCCACGCCGCCAGGCGCTTACGCACGCCTTCCAGGCCCTGGCCGACTTAGTACTCGAAGAAACCAAGGATATCAGCAAGGATGAGCTCAAGCAGGCCGCCAAGGAAGTAGCCCTGGCCACCCTCAAAAACGCCCCAGCCCTGATTAATGCGGCGCACCAAGCCCAACTGCTGGCGTAGCCGGGCGTGGCGGAGCAAATGAGCCGGCTGCGCGCACCGCGGGCATTCGCCGGCTCGTATAGCTGCCGACCGGTGCGCTTTACACCCGCGGGCCGTGGCGCTGCTTTGGTAAATCTTTCTCTTTCTTCCTCGCCTGCTGAGCCCGTTACCATCGTATTAGCCGGGGCTACCGGCGATCTCGGCCACCGTATCGCGCTGGCTTTGCTGGCCCGGGGTGCCCAGGTGCGGGCACTCGTGCGCCCCGGCCGCTCGCTGGCCAGGGTAGGGGAGTTGCGCACCCAAGGCGTCAGCATCAGCGAAGTCGATTTCAGCGACGGCGCAGCGCTCACCCGCGCCTGCGTCGGAGCCGCGTGCGTAGTCTCGGCCCTTTCGGGGTTGCGGGAAGTAATCCTCGACGCCCAAACGCACCTGCTCAACGCGGCCGTAGCGGCCGGCGTACCGCGCTTTATTCCGTCCGATTTTTCCATCGACTTTACCAAGCTGCCCGAGGGCTCCAATCGCAATCTCGACCTGCGGCGCGAGTTTGGCCGGCGGCTCGACCAAGCGCCGATCCGCGCTACCTCCATTCTTAACGGGATGTTTACCGACCTGCTGACCGGGCAGGCTCCCGTCGTGCTTTTTCCCATTCGGCGCGTGCTCTACTGGGGTTCGCCCGACCAGCCACTGGACTTTACTACCACCGCCGATACGGCCGCTTTTACTGCCGCCGCAGCCCTCGACCCCGCCACGCCCCGCTACTTGCGCGTGGCGGGCGAGGTAGCCACCATTCGCGCCGTTCGGGCGGCCGCCAGCGCTGCCACCGGCCGGCGCTTTCGGCTGTTACGGGCCGGTGGGCTTGGGCTGCTGAATCTCCTCATCAAGATCACGCGTCGGCTGGCCCCGGCGCCCCGCGAAGTATTTCCGGCTTGGCAGGGCATGCAGTACCTGCACAACATGCTCACCGGCCTGCCCAAGCTTACGCCCCTTGCCAACGACCGCTACCCCGACCTGCGCTGGACGACGGTGCAGCAGGTACTGGCCGCCCGGGGCACGGGCCGCGCAGCTTAACCGCCTGGTCGGTTTGCTCGTACTACCAGGGCGCAGCGCAACGGCTGCTCCTTTTTCCTTTTCCACATTTCCCTTCGTCATGAAAGCCCTCCTCTTTGCCGCCGCCCTTGCCGTTACTTCCAGCGCCGCCCTGGCCCAAACCGTAGCCCCCGGTACCACTCCCGGCGCCCAAACCGGCAACCCTTCCAACATGCCCAGCGCCGGCACTACCGACCAGATGTCGAACAGCTCGGGCCGCATGGATAATATGTCGAAAGATGACAAGCGCGCCATGCGTAAAGCCAAGAAAACCAAGACTAACGATGGCGGGATGAAAATGAAAACTAAAATGTAGGTTTTCCGGGTAGCCATGCGGAGTAGCCACTAGCTCTCCCCGTACGGCCTCACCGCTTCAGACTGCAAGCCTCTGCCACGTCGTGGCAGAGGCTTGTTTGCTTAGTACCTCATTTTCGCTACCCTTGCCAACGTAGCGTAGCCCGTGTCCAAGGCTATTTCTAGGCACTGTAGCAGGCGGTGTGGCAAGGCGGGTAGCGGGGTGGCATAAGGGAGTGGCAACGAAGATAAAAGCTGCGAGGTCGGCAACAGTTTGTCGTTAGATCCGCTGCATGTTGTTGCAAACAAATGGGAGGAATGCCTTATTTTCCAACGGCTTACAGCCAAGAAGCAAAGATTTTTTAATTATAAACTTTGAAATGCAAAGTTCTTTTGTTTGCTTTGTCTGCCGCTAGGTTCGTGGCTAGGCTTGCGGCGCTGGCCAGGGCTGCGGGCCGGGTTCGACTGCGTCGCCGGCTGAGCGAGAATAACGTCATTTCTGCCTTCTTTTCAACTCTTTAAAACATTATACTTATGACTCTTTCGCAAAGCATTGGGCGCGTGGCGCTCGGTACAGCCCTGTTGCTGCTCATTCCGCTGGCGGCGAAGTTTTTCGTGGCGGGCATGGCTTGGAGCGCGTCTGATTTTGTGGCGGCGGGCGTTTTGTTATTTGGTGCCGGGCTCACGTTTGTGCTGCTAGCGCGCCTGGGCGACAGTACGCCCTACCGGCTGGGCGTGGGGGTAGCGGTGGCGGCCGGGCTGCTCCTGGTGTGGGCCAACCTCGCCGTGGGGCTGGTCGGTAGCGAGGATAACCCAGCCAATCTGCTGTACGGTGGGGTGCTGGCCGTGGCGCTCGTGGGGGCGGTGGCCGCACGTTTTCGCCCGCTGGGGATGGCGCGCGCCATGTTTGGGGCGGCCCTGGTGTACGTGGTGGTTACCCTGACGGCGCTATTTGCGTGGCCCCCCGCAGCGGCAGTGGCTGAGCCAATGGTAAACCTGCTCAATGTGCTGGTTGCCAACGCTGTTTTTGCTAGTCTCTGGGTAGTGGCCGGCTGGCTGTTTAGCCGCGCCGCCCGCCTGGCCCGCGCCTAGCGCCCGCCCGGTATCACGGTAGCGGCTGGCCGTAGGCTGAGCACGTGCCTTGTCGGGGAGAGTCCTGCGTGCTTAAGTAGGATAGCAGGGGGGGGCCGGCGCGGTAGGGCGGCCGGCAGCATCCGAACGGGAGTACTGTGCGTAACAGCCCATGTCATCTCGCCCATACCTGATATGAAACTGTTATTCGCCGCCTGCCTCCTGCTGAGCACTACCGCAATCCGCGCCCAGACCGTGCTACCCTCGGGGGCCGTGGCCCCGACCGGTACCATTACCCCGGCCGGTACCCCCGTCGCGCCCGCAACTGTGCCAGGTGCCCAGCCGCTCAATACCCTCGACCGCGGCGACGGCGGTAGCCCCCGTGCCCGTCGTCGCAACGACAAGATTCCGGGTCTGAGCCGCGAAGACCGCAAGGAAGTACGCAAGATGAATAAAGTGCGCTCCAAAGAGGATAAAACTGATAAATAGAGTAGAAGCCAGGATGGCAGCTGCTCTCCCCGGACTAGCTGCTATTTCCGTCATCATACGCCCGTGTCTCATGCCTTTCCGCTGGGAGACGGGCGTATTATTTTGTACGAATCGAGGTGTTTTGCCGGGAGGCTGATAGCGGAATTATTGGCTGTAGATAGGCTGTAACAGCTAGGCACTGAAAAATAGCAGTAGAGTTAGGTGAGGGGTGAGCAATTGGTGGTGTATCTTGGCGGCGGCTAGCTACTTAGGTTGCTGCGCTGCGTGCTGTGTGGCGCAGAGTAGAATGAGTTGGCTTGCTGCTTACGGTCTCCTCCACTTTCTCACTCTTTCCTTATGCCGTTTAGTGAAGACCCCGCGTTCGGCTCGTTTTCCGACACCCCCAAGATTGAGTTTATCAACACGCCCGGTGCCCCCAATCGCCGGGTGCGCCTGCTGGAAGCCTTTGCTTATACCGACCCCGACGGAACCGTTTGGGACGCCCCTAAGGGTAGCATTGTGGACGGGGCCAGCATCCCCCGCGCTTTGTGGACGGCCGTCGGCTCGCCCTTCGACGGCGACTATTTCTACGCCTCCATTGTGCACGATACTGCCTGCGAGCGGCGCGACCGGCCCTGGCGCGACGTGCATTACATGTTTTACCGGGCCTGCCGGGCCGGGGGCACCTCGCCGGGCAAGGCTAAAATCATGTACCTGGCCGTGCGCAACTTCGGTCCGCGCTGGCCGCAGCCCGGGCTCAAGCTGGCCCACGAGTCGTTCGGCCTGCGCACCCAGGCCCTGATGGTGCCCGTGGAAGACGCCATCGAGCCCGTTAGCCAGCAGGAATACATCGAGCGGGCGCAGCATTACCTGGCTACCCACGGCGATGATGCCCCGCTCGAAGCCATCGACGTCTACGCCTCCGGGGCACAGTAGCCCGGTGCCCGGTGAGCCGTAAAACACGGTCCTATCAAAGCTCGGTAGATGAGCGATAAGCGCCCGTGCGCAGTAGGTCAGTGAGCCTGATCCTGCTGCGCACGGACGTTTGCTAGTATAACTCCTTACTACCGGCCAAGCGTTACCACGGCAGGGGGCCGCTGGCTGAGAACGTTGCCCCGCTCGGGCCATCGGCCGGCAGCAGGGCCAGCCGGATGGCCTCCGCCGCGCCCTGCGCGGGCGTGTCGGTTCCCGCGAAGCCATTCAGGTCGGTGGCCGTGTAATTGGGATTAGCCGAATTCACTTTAATGGCCGTGTCGCGCAGCTCGTAGGCCAGCTGCACGGTGAGCATGTTCAGCGCGGCCTTCGAGGCTGAGTAGCCCAGCAGGCCCCAGTCGTGCTGCCCCACGAGGGTCAGCGAGCCCAGCGGGCTCGACACGTTGACGATACGTCCCGCCGCCGCCTGCTTCACCAGTGGTAAAAAGGCCTGGGTAACGGCCAGCGTACCCAGAAAATTGGTTTGCATCACCTGCGTGACGCTGTGTATAGTAGCCGTGCTGGGCGAGCCATCGCCGGGTACGTTGATGCCCGCGTTGTTGACCAGGATATCGAGGCGGCTTTCCTCGCATTGCAGGTGCGCCGCGGCCGCGGCGAGCGTTGCTTGGCTGGCCAAGTCTACTGCCAGTAGGCGCACATCGCCCTCGGCGGCCAGTTTCGCCACGGCCTGCTGGCCCCGGCTGGCTTCGCGGGCACCGAGGTATACCCGGCAGCCCGCTCGCAGCAGCCCCCGCACTATTTCAAAGCCGATGCCTTTATTGCCGCCGGTAACCAGCGCAATCTTCGTAGTTGCCATGTTGTCTGTGGGTTAAGCCTCCTGATGAAAGGAGGGAGTAAGTACCCCACAAAGGTCCGGGCGGCCAGTGGGCGGCTGGCTTCGCCAGGCAAACCATCTGTTTTACAATTCAAACATGACAGCTGGAAAACCTGGTTGCTACGAGCGTATTCTTAACTAGTCGTCATGCTGAGCGCAGCGGAGTCGCAGGTAGTTGCGCGGACTTATAGTCCGCGAATCGACCGCCCGCTCACGCACGCGGACTACAAGTCCGCGCAACTGCCTGCAACTCCACTATGCTCAGTATGCCGGTCGTTAGTAGCCTTGCACGCCGGGCCGCCGGAAGTCTCCCGGCGTCTGCCCGGCGTGGCGCTTGAAAAAGGTGCAGAAATGCGCCACGTCGGCAAAGCCCAGGCCGTCGGCAATTTCCGATATGCTCCACGTAGTTTGCCGCAGTAAGAGCTTGGCTTCCTGGGCCAGTCGGCGGCTGAGAAGGGTCGTGGTGGTAAGCCCCGTCGTTTCCTTCAGCACGCGGTTGAGGTGGTTGACGTGCACGGCCAGCTGGTCGGCGTAGTCGGTGGCGGTGCGCAGGCGCAGCGGCGGCTGCGGACTGAGGCGCGGAAACTGCCGCTCCAGCAAGTCCGCAAACTGGGCGGCCACCCGCTCGGCGGCGCTGTGCGTGGCCAGCGGGGCCGGGGCCGGCTGAAGCTTCTGCACCAGATGAATCAGTTCCCAGAGGTAGGTGCGCAGCAGGTCGTACTTATAGGCGTAGCCCGAGCTAAGCTCGCGCAGCATCTTCTCAAAAACTGCTTCGAGCGCCGCGCAGTCGGCCGCGGCCACGTCCCACACCGGGTAGGCCCCGGGCTGAAAAATCGGTAGCTCGGCCAGCCTCACCCCGGGGCGGGCGGGCAGCAGAAAGGCGTCGTCGAACAGGCAGCTGTAGCCCGTAAAGTCCTCGGTGAGCGGCAGCCAGCGGTAGGGCAGGCGCGGCGTCACCAGAAACAGGGTGTTATCGCCAACGTGCGCGCCCTGGTCGGCAAACTCCACCCGGCTACCCCCGCGACAGAGCGTGATTTTATAGTAGTCGCGCCGGTTGAACGTCATCGGCGGTGTTCCGCGCAAATCCACCAGCGAGAAGACGTTGAAATGCCCCACGCCCTGCTCCATATCCGGTGGCGGCAGCACGCCCCCGGTGGACTCGGGGCCGGGGGCCAGCGCGGCGTAGAAGGTGGCTAGGGTGTTTGGTTTCATGGGTAACAACGTGCTGGAAGAGTAATCAAGTCGCTCTTCCGGTTTTATTAAATTTACAACGTAGCCAGAAGTAAAATTTATCCCCAAGCTTACCACTGGGTAGCAGTATAAGGTAATGTTTCTTGTTGGGTAGGGCTACGTATATTAGCTGTATGAGAATAGCCGTTGAATTAGAGTTTCCCGACAGCCGGGCCGCCGCTGCCTTTCAATGGCTGCAAAACCTGCCTGCGGACGTAGTGGCTCATTTTGTCAGCCGTAAACAAGCCGGGTCGTTGGCCAAGCCGACAGCCGAGGAGCCGTCGGAAGCCGAACAGCAGCAACTGTTGCACGAATTGTTCGGGGCGTGGAAAGACGGCGTCAGCGGGGCCGAAATGGTACGCGAGATCTACGAAGCCCGTGATAGTGGGCATCGCGAAGTGGAGCTATGAGCCGTTACCTACTCGACACGAATATCTGCGTTCATTTCCTGAAAGCGGAGCACGATTTGGTAGCTAAAATCAACGCTGTTGGTCTACGCAACTGCTTTATCTCGGAATTAACAATTGCCGAAATGCTCTATGGCTTAGCCAAGTGCGAGCCAACTTACGCCGTGCAGCAGCGCCAGTATATTACGCAGCTATAGCGTCTTTTCGCTGCCCGCGTGTTGCCTATCGCCACCGCTTTCGAGCGCTATGGTCCTGAGAAGGCGAAACTCATGCAACAGGTGAAGCAGGGTCACTTAGCTAAATATCTGGGCGAGTTTGATGTGCTTATCGGTTGCACCGCGTTGGTGCATAACCTGACGCTGGTAACGCGTAACATCCGCGACTTTACCTTGCTCACCGGCTTAGTACTGGATGATTGGACGAGTGATAAAGAGATTGATTGGCAAGCGGTTCAAGCTAAATGAGTCACACTTACACTGGCGCGAGTTTAGCGCAGCGTAACTCGTGCCGCTTTTTTGGGAGGCTGTGCCTCCCGACGTTAGAATCACTACGACAAGAAAACCAATTTTGGCGTAGCTTGCCGCTGCGCGTCAGCGGGGGCACAACCTAGTTGAAGGCACGAGCTATAAGCTCGCGCCAGTTTGGGAATTAAAGCCATTAGGAAAAGAAAAGATTGTAGCGTAGCTTGCCGCTACGTGTCAGCGGAGAGGCGAGATATGGCCAATGAGTATGAGCGAGCTGCAATCTCAAGCCAGTTGGGTGGCGTGCTGCTACATGTAAATGAAGTTTTGTTCTTGCTTTTGTGGTAAAATGTATATAATTTTTTTTAGTATATAAGTTTTTTTGATTTTACGTGAACTGCTGCGCTCAAGGATTTTATAAGTGGCCAATTGAAAGCAGCAATATCTTTAATTGCTTCCTTATTTATCCAATAATTTTTTTTCACTTTTTTTGATAAAGGTATGAATTCTCTTTACGTTCATAATTTTCGTGGTTTCGACAATACTATTCTCAACTTGCAGGATGTTAATTTTTTCCTAGGCGAAAATAGTACCGGTAAAACCTCTATTCTGAAATTAATAAAAATACTTTCAGACTCCACTTTTAAAGTTACTTATGATTTAGGTTCTGAATTTTCAGAAATAGGAACTCATTATGATATTGTATATAAAGGAGGTGGTAATCCCTACTTTGAAATAGGATATGATAAAAATCATTCATTTGTTAAGATGGTTCTTGAGCCACGTAATAATAGGCCAGTTATTAAAAATCTGTACTCGTATATCCGTGGTATAAATATTGAATTTTCCTTTAAAAATAGTTTAGTTGAGTACCGTTATTTTAACGTAAATGAAACTTATGGAGGATTTGCTGATTGGATTGAGAAGATAAATACAGATGTATTTAATGCCGATGGTGTAGAAGTCGGCTCTATGCCCCATTTTGAAACGTGGCCAATTTCCACTACTTTGCTTATGAGTATCAATCGGATATTCAAGCCTGCAACTGGTGATATTGTTAATACTAATATATATAGTATAATATTGGAAGCATTTGACTCCGCATTACTTCCCAAGGTTGTTTGGTTTGATCCTATCAGGGCTGAACCTAGAAGATTATATGATGAATACTCAAGTGCATACTCATCCTCAGGAGGGCATGCTCCTTATCTATTAAAGCAAATTCTCACGTTAAAGAACAGGAAAAATATTTTTAAAATAAGGGAGTTCTTAAAATACGGTAATGCTAGTGGCTTATTTACAGAAATAGTCCCCAAAGTCTTTGATAAGAATGATGATTCATCTCCTTTTGAATTACTTATAAAATTGGGTAAAAAAACAATTAAAATGAATCATGTTGGATATGGTGTTTCACAAGTTCTTCCACTTATTGTTGAAATAATGAATGGAGAAAAAGAGGCTTGGTTAGCTATACAGCAACCAGAAGTTCACCTCCACCCAAAAGCTCAAGCCGCATTTGGAGATTTTATGTTTGCCTTTGCTGAAAGAGATAAAAAGAATTTTATAATAGAGACTCATAGTGATTTTCTTGTCGATAGATTTAGGTTAGCTCTGCATAAATTTAACTCGAATAAGAAAAGGGATAGTATTCAAGCTCAAGTTTGCTTTTTTGAAAGAAGTAATTCTGGTAATAAAATAAGTCATATTCCAATTCTGAGAGATGGTTCATATAGTGATAAACAGCCTGATGGCTTTAGAGATTTTTTCATTAAAGAAGAATTAGATCTGCTTTCATTGTAGAGAGTTATGTGTATAATTATTGATACTAATGTTCTGTCTCACGTGTTTGATAAAAATAATCAAAATCACGCTGAATTCAAGCCTGTTTTAGATTGGATTATCAATGGGAATGGCAAGATAATATATGGGGGTAGTAAATATAAGAAAGAAATAGGTGAAAAGCTTATAAGGGTTTTTTTAGCCTTGCGAAAAGCAAATAAAGCCATAAAATTAGATGATAATATTGTAGATGCTGAAGCAGCCAGGGTTTCTAAGTTAATTCAACATGATGACTTTGATGATCAGCATATTGTTGCTTTATTAATAAAGTCTGGGTGTAGGTTAATATGCTCTTTAGATTCTAGAGCTTATCCATTCTTTCAGCACAATACATTTTTTTCATCTAGAAAAAAGCCTAGAATCTATAGTGGTATTAGAAACAGTGACTTGCTAGCTAATAAAAATATTGCTAATCTTTGTAAACCATGTGTTGTACTTAACAACAAAACGAAAGCTGCACTTGGGGTATTGCAATAGACATTATGGCGTGATATTGCATACTCAGGTAGTTGGTATGCGCCAAAAAGTCCGATTTCCCACTTCTGCACCCCATTTGCTAAGTCCCCCGTAGAAATCTTCCTCACCCGAAGCACCTACCAAAGCTTAGCAATTCAATGGACTTTAAGAACTTCACCATCAAGGCGCAGGAGGCCGTGCAAAAGGCCACCGAGATTGCCGGGGGCAATCAGCAGCAGGCCATCGAAACCGGCCACCTGCTGAAGGCTCTGCTTCAAAACGACGAGAATACCCTGGCCTTCCTGGGTAAAAAAGTGGGCGCTAACATGAACAACGTGAGCCAGCGGCTCGACGCGATTGTGAGCGCCTACCCCAAAGTGAGCGGCGGCTCGCCCTACCTCAGCAACGACGCGGCCGGGGCCGTGCAGCGCGCCAACGCCCAGATGAAGGACATGGGCGACGAGTTTGTGTCGGTCGAGCACCTGCTGCTGGGCATCCTGGGCGGCAAGGACAGCGTGGCTAGCCTGCTCAAAGACAACGGCTTTACTGAGAAAGACCTCAAGGCCGCCATCCAGGAGCTGCGCGGCGGGCGCAAGGTGACCAGCCAGACCGCCGAAGACCAGTACCAGAGCCTCAACCGCTACGCCCGCAACCTCAACGAGCAGGTGAAAGCCGGCAAGATGGACCCCGTAATCGGGCGCGACGAGGAAATCCGCCGCGTACTCCAGATTTTGTCGCGCCGCACCAAGAACAACCCCGTGCTGCTCGGTGAGCCGGGCGTGGGCAAAACCGCCATCGCCGAGGGCCTGGCCCAGCGCATCGTGGCCGGCGACGTGCCCGAAAACCTGAAAGACAAGACCATCATGAGCCTCGACCTGGGCCTGCTCGTGGCCGGGGCCAAGTACAAGGGCGAGTTTGAGGAGCGCCTCAAGGCCGTTATCAAGGAAGTGACCGACTCGGACGGGCAGATTATCCTGTTCATCGACGAAATCCACACCCTGATTGGGGCCGGTGGGGGCGGCGAGGGCGCGATGGACGCGGCCAACCTGCTCAAGCCCGCCCTGGCCCGGGGCGAGCTGCACGCCATCGGCGCTACCACGCTCAAGGAGTACCAGAAATACATCGAGAAAGACAAGGCCCTGGAGCGCCGCTTTCAGGCGGTGATGGTGGACGAGCCGAGCGTGCCCGACGCCATTAGCATCCTGCGCGGCATCAAGGAGAAATACGAGCTGCACCACGGCGTGCGCATCACCGACGACGCCGTGATTGCGGCCGTGGAGCTGAGCAACCGCTACATCACCGACCGCTTCCTGCCCGACAAGGCCATCGACCTCATGGACGAGGCCGCCGCCAAGCTGCGCATCGAGCTCAACTCCATGCCCGTGGAGCTGGACGAGGTGCAGCGCCGTATCATGCAGCTGGAAATTGAGCGCGAGGCTATTCGCCGCGAAGACAACAAGGACCGCGAGGCCGTGCTGAGCAAGGAGCTGGCCGAGCTGGGCGAGCGCCGCGACGCCCTCAAGGCCAAGTGGGAAGGCGAGAAGTCGGTGCTGACCGGCATCCAGACCGAGAAGGAAAACATCGAGCGCTTCAAGAACGAAGCCGAGCAGGCCGAGCGCCAGGGCGACTACGGCCGGGTAGCCGAGCTGCGCTACGGTAAAATTCAGGAAGCCGAGCAGAAGCTCAAGCAGTTGCAGGACGAAGCCAACGCCACCAAGGCCGATGGCGGGATGCTGCAAGAAGTAGTGACCAGCGAGGACATCGCCGAGGTAGTAGCCAAGTGGACCGGCATCCCGGTAAGCAAAATGCTGCAAGCCGACCGCGACAAGCTGCTGGCCCTCGAAACCGAGCTGGGCAAGCGCGTGGCCGGTCAGAGCGAGGCCATCCGGGCCATCTCCGACGCCGTGCGCCGCTCGCGGGCGGGCTTGCAGGATCCCAAGCGGCCCATCGGCTCGTTTATCTTCCTAGGTACTACCGGCGTGGGTAAAACCGAGCTGGCCAAGGCCCTGGCCGAGTACCTGTTCAACGACGAGAACGCGATGGTGCGCATCGACATGAGCGAGTTTCAGGAGCGGCACGCCGTGTCGCGGCTCATCGGCGCGCCTCCCGGCTACGTGGGCTACGACGAGGGCGGCCAGCTCACTGAGGCCGTGCGCCGCAAGCCTTATTCAGTCGTGCTGCTCGACGAGATTGAGAAGGCCCACCCCGACGTGTTCAACATCCTGCTGCAAGTGCTGGACGACGGCCGCCTCACCGACAACAAGGGCCGGGTGGCCAACTTCAAGAACACCATCATCATCATGACCTCCAACACCGGGGCCGACATCATCCAGCGCAATTTCAAAAACCTGGACGAGCACAACCCCCTGGAAATCGAGGACATCGTGGACCGCACCCGCGACGAGGTGGTAGACCGCCTCAAGGAGCACATGCGCCCCGAGTTTCTGAACCGCATCGACGAGATTGTGATGTTCCAGCCGCTCCAGCGCCGGGAAATCCGCAAAATCGTGGATATCCAGTTCAAGCAAATCCAGCAGCGCCTGTCCGAGGCGGGCATCCAGCTCGAAGCCACCGATGAGGTGCTCGATTACCTGGGCCGCGAGGGCTTCGACCCGCAGTTTGGTGCTCGTCCGCTCAAGCGCGTGTTGCAGCGCGTGATCTTGAACGAGCTGAGCAAGGAAATCCTCTCCGGCAAAGTCAACAAGGACGCCGTGGTAGAAGCCGTGCTCGAAGACGGGCAAGTCCACTTCGAGAACGTGGAGCTGCCGACCGTGTAAGAAGTAGTGGCAAACGCAAAAGCCCCGCCGACGTGAAGTCGGCGGGGCTTTATGCTTTCAGCATTTTCGCGTAGATAGCTTCCATTCGGGTGATGTGTGCGACGATAGCCTGTGCCCATGCTGGCAAAGATGCTAGCCGTCGAGGCGGTATGCCGGCTATGAAATCAGCTAGTTCTTCGGGTTGGGTTGCCGAATTATCGTAAAGCTGTATCCGATCAAATACCCGGTACTCAGTTTTGAGTAGAGACAGGCTATTGTGGTAGCGCTGCTCAATGAAGGCTGCCGATACATTATGGCCGCCCTCCAGTACCCGCTGCGCTACCCGGTCTATGCACAAAGCAACTGACTCTAGGCCAACGTAGCGTAATTCCAGGCGATAGCCAGCTCCCTTCAACGCCTTGAACAGCGTATAATCCCGCGCACTGGCCGCGTTAGTTTCTATAACGAAGGAGCGTCTCTGGCTTACCCATGCTTCCTGTTGTTAACGCAGGAATGCTTCCACTTCGTGCAGGTTTTGGTGCTGCTGATAGAGTGCGTCACCATTCAAGCGCGGGATGTCAGCGGCCTCATGGTTATAGATGGAAGTTTTGCCAGCCCCGTTGGGGCCAGCCAACACATAAATGGTAGGCGGGGCTTCGCTCACGAGTGCTGGGTGCTCATTACTTCGATAACGCCCGTGTTAGGCCATTCGTGAATGAGTCGCCCCTGTTTGTCCAAGTAGGCTATATAAGAATTGGCAGCTTTGGCTCGCGCTATCACCCCAGCCCGAAAGCTTTCTTTAAAGGACTGCGAGGCTACACGCTCCGCTAGGTTAGCTAAGTTATCGAGTTGTTGAGCCACAAGCTCGTCGTGGTTGGCAGACGCAAGCGGGTTCATCGAGTTGGCTGTTGTAAAGTGGCAAGATAACGCTGGATGCTGTTGAAAAGGTGCGTAGTATAGGCGTGGATATCCAAGTCAAGTAAATCCAGCAGCGCCTGTCCGAGGCGGGCATCCAGCTCGAAGCCACCGACGAGGTGCTCGACTACCTGGGCCGCGAGGGCTTCGACCCGCAGTTTGGCGCCCGCCCGCTCAAGCGCGTGTTGCAGCGCGTGATCTTGAACGAGCTGAGCAAGGAAATTCTCGCCGGTAAAGTCAACAAGGACGCCGTGGTGGAAGCCGTGCTCGAAGACGGGCAAGTCCACTTCGAGAACGTGGAGCTGCCGACCGTGTAAGAAGTAGTGGCAAACGCAAAAGCCCCGCCGACGTGAAGTCGGCGGGGCTTTTTATTAGTCGTAAGGCTGCAAATCTTTCTTTTTAATTCGCTGCCGGATTCGCTTGGGTAGCGGCTTGCCCGAGCGATAGGCCTGCTCTACTTCTTCCTGGTGAGCTTCGCTATAGGCTGCCAGGTTGAGGAGGCCGATGGCGATCGGGGCCGCGATGAAGCCACCGGCGAGAATAGCCACGCCGCTGCCATCGACAGAGTTACCATTGCTAGCGGCACTGGGGATGACCCGCAGCATCGATAAGGAGCCGGCGAGGCCCAGGTAGTTCCACTTTCTACCGCCCCGCCGACGGCGGGCAAATAGCCGGTCGATAGCCCGCAACGTATCGGCGCGGGCTGCTTCAGCAGCTTGGGGCGGCGTCAGGTTTAGGGCTGCACTGGGCGGGCGGATGCCGGGGGCCGCCAGCGGATCATAGTCGGAGGGTAGCCCGTAGAGCGGTGCGAAATTGCCGCGCAGGCGGCGGGATACGCTCACGGGCAGGTGGCCGGTAGCCGCTAGCTCGCGCAGTACCCGCCGCTCGCGGCCGGGGCTAAACTGAATACGTTTGTTGAGGCCGATGAGTAGAAAGGCCGACCCCGCCACCACTCCCGGCGTCCACACCCCGGCGCTGGTGGTTTGCAAAGCTGGTAGAGTAGAGGCCAGAATGCCCGCCGTACCCGCTGATAGCCAGCCGATACCACCCCCGCGTCGGCTGCGGAATAGCTTGCGAATAGCCCGGGCGGTATCGGCCCGGGTGAGCACAGGAGCGGCAACGGGTAGGCGGCTCCTGGGCGGGGCAGGGTTGCCAACGGGAGCAATCTGTGCGTTGGTAGCGAACGTAGTAAGTAGGAATAGCCAGAGGTAAAAAAGGCGCATAGGCAGGTTTGTGGCACGATAGAATACCGGTGCAAAGGTAGAGGTTAAGAGCCACTAGCTTCCCACCCAATGCACCCGGTAAATCCCTGGCAGGAGTTTACCAGCCAGCCATTTTCACGCCTGCTACTACCAGCGCTAGTCGGCCTTAACAAATTTGGTAGACAGGCGCGGCGCACCCGGCCCGGCCTCGTACACCAGCAGATAATTGCCCGCTGCCAGGCGCTGCACATCCAGCGCGGTGGCGGTGCTGCCAGCCGCGACGGTAACCGTAGCCACCAGGCGCCCCTCGAAGCTGTAGAGGCTAAGCCGCCCCGCCGGCCCAACTTGCGGCGGGTGGGCGACGGTAAGGGCCAGGCCCACCTGGGCGGGATTGGGGAAAACTTGCAGCTGCGGCGAGGGGGCGGCCGCTTTGCCAGCGGCCAGCACCGTGCTGGCTACGAGGCTATTGAGGTAATTTTCGAGGTTGGAATAGCCGTTGGCGGCCAGGGCGGCGCGGTCGGCGGGGTCGGTAGGATTGAGGCCCTGGGCGGTTTCGTAGGCGTCGGGCATCCCGTCGTGGTCGGTATCGGTGGGGGCGGTGGTGTTGCAGGTCAAAACTTGCCAAGCCACCTGCGAAACGCTGTAGGGCGTACCGTGGACGTAGCCGCCCTGCACGTCGATGATGGTGCCGGTACCGTTTTGCACTTCCTGCACGATGCGCTGGTCGATGGGGTCGCGGGTGGGGAGTAGGCAGCCCGCCCCGGCCAGCACGGCCGCGTAGGCTGCGGGGGCCGCCTGGGTGGGCAGCGCGTCGGTACCGATGGCGAAGGGTTGCAAGACTTTCGACTGCGTGGTATCGCTCAGCGCGCCGCCGCTCATGGCTACGCCCCGCCAATTGTGGCCGCTGACGAAGGCCGAGTTGGTGACGTAGTTGCCCGTGATGTAGTACTGGCCGTAGGGCAGGGCTGGGCTGCTCTGCTTGTAAGGATTGGCAATCATGTTCTTGATGGCCACGCCCGCGCTGCTGCCGGTGCCGGTGCTGGGACCAGCTTTGTAATAATTATTAACCAGATTGTAATTGCCGCCCTCGCCGCCGTTCACGGTGTAGGCCCCCCAGTCGTAAATGACGTTGTTGACGAACTCCGCATTCTCCTGCCCCGCGCTGATGGGGCTTAGGTTGCGCGAGCCGTCGAAGCGCGGGTTGCGGCCCTGCAAGTGGGCCAGCAGGTTGTGGTGAAACGAGGCGTGCCGCCCGCCCCAGATGCCGCCGTAGCCGTGCCGCTCAAAATCGGTGTCGCCGCTTTCGAAGTGGTACGAATAGTTGAGGCCTTCGCTGATGATGTTCCACTGCAAGGTGGTATTGTCACCCTTGTAGCAGGTCAGCGACTCGTCGCCGCCCCAGCTGAAGGTGCAGTGGTCGATAATCAGCCCGTTGTAGCCGCCGATGGAGTCGAAGGCATCCTCGTCGCCGCTGCCGTTGACCATGCCCAGGTTCTGGTACTGGTCGCCCAGCCGGAAGCGCATGAAGCGCACTATCACGTTGTTGCCCTTGACGTTGGTTTGCTTGTCGGCCACGCAAATGCCGTCGCCGGGCGCGGTTTGCCCCGCCAGCGTAGTATTGGCCGGAATGGGTAATTGGGTAACCAGGTGGATGGTGCCGCACACCCGGAACACCACCGTGCGGCTGGGGTACGTGCCGCTCAGGGCCTGGCGCAGGCTGCCCGCCCCCGCATCGTTGAGGTTGGTAACTTCGAACACCGTGGTTGGGGTGGTCGTGCTGCCGCGGCCGCCGGTGGTGTACTTGCCCGCGCCCTCGGCGCCGGGAAAGGCGGGTAGCTGGGCAAGGGCGGGGCGGGCCGCCAGGCCCAGCAGCGCCAGGCCCAGGCGGGCCGGGCGGGAGTAAAAAGGAGTCATGCGGTAGAAGCGGGTGGGAGAAAATGACGGGGTAGATCCGCGCCGGATAGGGCGTTTCGGTCATTAATATTACCGTGCACCGGTGCGGTGATGCCGGGGCGCGGTCCGGTTTATTTGCGCAATCGATGTCGGCAACGTTGCCGGGCTGCCCCGGTGGGTAACACTGGCTGCCCCCGCGGGCCGCGTTGGCAGCGGCGGGGCTCGGACGCGGAAAAATACTCGGTGCCCGGTGCCCAGCCGGTAACGTTGCCGGCATCGTTTGCGCAAATAAAGGCAAGCTGGGAGGCGGGGAATGAGGGAGAAATGAAGTGATATTGAGCCTCTTCCCACTCTCACACTTCTCCCGGTATGTTTCCAAGCATTACCCGCACGGCCCTGGGCCCGGCGGCGCGCCTTCGTGCGTGCCTTACTTTTTTACTGCTGCTGGCGGCTAGTGCCCGGCTGCTGGCCTACGACCTGACCGTGGCCAAGGACGGCAGCGGCGACTACAACAGTATTCAGGCGGCCGTGACCGCCGCGCCCGCCGGCCGCACGGCCGTATTCACCATCTACATTAAGGATGGCGTTTATAGCGAGAAGGTAATCGTGCCCAGCAACAAGCCCTTCCTGCAATTTGTCGGGCAAAGCGTGGCCAACACTATCCTGACCTGGCAAGACGACAACACCACGCCCGATGGCAGGGGCGGTACGCTGGGTACCGGCGGCTCGGGCAGCATCGTAGTGAACGCCACCGATTTCTCGGCCCTGAACATGACGTTTGTCAACTCCTACGGCGATGGCTCGCAGGCCGTGGCCGTGAGCCTCTACGCCGACCGCGCCGCGTTTAAGAACTGCCGCTTTATGGGCAACCAGGATACACTGCTCACCTACGAGAGCGGCGGCGCGGTGTCGCGGCACTATTTCCGCGATTGCTACATCGATGGCAACGTGGATTTTATCTTCGGCAACGCCATTGCCATTTTCGATAATTGCACCATCTACGCCAAGACGCGGACCGTGAATGCGGCACTTTCCTACATCACGGCCGCCAACACGCCGGCTACCCAGACCTACGGCTACCTGTTCCGCCAAGCCAAAATTCCCTCCAACGACGGCACTACGCTCTACTACCTGGGCCGGCCCTGGCAAAACTCCACCGGCTTCAGCACCGCGGCCGGCACGCTGGCTAACAACAAAGTGATTTTCTCCCGCACGAAGTTGGGAATCAACGAAATTCAGCCCGCTGGCTGGGCCACCTGGGATGCCGGTACCGACGTCACCAAAATCACCAACGCCGAATTTCGCAGCACCTACTTCGACGGGCACGCGGTAAGCACCACGCAGCGCGTGAGCTGGGCCCGGCAATTTGCGCCCGCCGATACGGTGGAGTACAGCCTGGCCCGAATGTTTGGCCTGGGTACCGGCACGGCCAGCGCCACCGGCGCGTCGGTCGCCGCCGCCTGGAGCCCCACCGCGCTGGGGGCAGAGTTTGGTACGTACCGCGCACCCGACATCGCCGTGGCCAATCTGCGCGCCACCAAGGGCACCAGCCAATCTACTATTCAGTGGAACATCAGCTGGGCGATGGCGGGTATCCGGTACGACTTGCAGCGCTCGGCTGATAACAGTACGTTCACCACCATCAGCTCGCAAACGGCGGCCACCGACTCTTTGTATAATTTTTCGGCGACTGATGCGCTGCCGGCCGCTGGCGCGAGCTACTACTACCGCGTGGTAGCGACCAAATCGGGCCTGGCGACCCATACCACGCCCAGCATCGTGGTATCACGGGTGCCTACCATCACTACGTCGAGCAGCGCCCTGGCGGCCTTTACCCAGTACACTACCGGGGCCTCGGCCGTACAGACTTATACCCTCGCGGGCGTCAACCTGACGGCTAACCTGGTACTTACGCCCCCGGCTGGCTTCGAGCTTTCCACTAATGGTGGCACTACCTGGAGCGGCAGCGCCGCCCCCATCACCCTGATGCCCACCAACAATACGCTGGCCAGCACGACGGTCAGCGTGCGGCTCAACGCGGCGGCTCCCGGCGCGGCCAGCGGCAGCATCACCCACGCGAGCGCCGGGGCCACCGCCGTGGGCGTAGCCGTGGCCGGCAACCGCCTGGCCACCGCCGCCCCGCAGTCGGACCCGCTCGCCTGGTGGCCGCTCACGCGGAACAATCAGGACAGCGCGGCCATCCGCTCGGCCCGCCTCGTGGTGGCGGCCCCCACGCTCAAGGCGCTCTACCTGTCCAACGGTACTACCCTGAGCACGATTCCGGCGTACTCGACGGCGTTCGGGCAGGCGCTGGGGGCCACCCGCAACGGCGATGGTACCTGGACCGCCGTGGGTGGCACGCTCAAACGCAATTATTACGAGCAGTTTACGGTGACGGCTACCGCCGCCGGCCCGGTGCGCCTCGACTCGCTGCTGTTTTCGTCGGCCTTTTACAACACCAGCTCCAATACCAAGCTGGCGGTGGTGTATTCCAAATCGGGCTTCGCGAGTGACTCTACCGACGTGAGCGGCGGCACGGGGCCGGGCCTGACCAACGCGGCCTACGGCGCGTTTGGCGCGCCGCTCGTCCTGCCCAACCAGACCAGCGGCCCCACCAATACCTACCGCCTCGCGCTCAGCGGCAGCACGGGCGTCACGCTGGCCGCCGGCCAAACCCTCACGCTGCGCCTGTACTGGGCCTGCGGCAGCACCGGCACCCCGCGCTACGCCATGCTCAAAAACGTAGTACTGAAAGGAATGGCCCAGGTTATCACCGCCACGGCCAGCGCCCAGGAGGCCGCCATCCAACTGTATCCCAATCCCACGCCCGACGGCCGGCTGACGCTTACCCTGCGCAACTACCGCGAGCCCGCCCAACTCAGCATTCACAACGCCCTGGGGCAGCGCGTGGCCCAGGCCACGGTGCCCGCCGGTGCCGGCAGCCAGGCGCTCGACCTCTCGCACTTAGCGCCCGGCGTATACACCGTGCAGGCCCGCACGGCGGCTGGCCCGCCCGTAGTGCAGCGGCTGGTGCGCCAGTAGGGGGGCGGTGCGCTCGTGGGTTCGCGGGCTCGCAACGCATCCACCGGTGGTAGGGTAGTTTGGCAGGGCAGCGAGCCCTATCGGGGGCGCCTCACCCCCCGGCCCCCTCTCCGAAAAGGAGAGGGGGAGCCTGCCGTTAGAAGGGCGTGAGGGTAGGAGGGTAAGGGTTTAGGGGGGGACCTCATACCCTCCCACCCTCAAGTCCTAACGATAGACTCCCCCTCTCCTTTTCGGAGAGGGGGCCGGGGGGTGAGGCGCCCCCGATAGGGCAGCAAGCAAAGTATGCCCTGCCAAACCGTTCTGAAGAGCTGCTAACTGGCGGCTCTCTGCTAAAGATCTAGTAGCGAATAGTTAAAAGCCGCTAATTACGTAGATGCTATTCTTCCTCGTCGGCGGTCGCGCCGCGGGCGGGGGGGCCGGGACAGGGTGTTTGCATCAGCAACAGTCCACAGCCAACATAAGCAGTACGCGCCGTTATTTTGCGGGCTATGTCCGTCTTCGCTACTTACCTTCAGCTGGGGTTCCTGCATATTTGCAGTTGGCAGGCAACCGACCACCTCACGTTTTTGCTGGCGCTGTGTGCGCCCTACGTGCTGGCCGATTGGCGGCGCGTGGTGGCCCTGGTTACGAGTTTTACGGTGGGGCACTCCATTACGCTGGCGCTGGCTACGCTGGGGATTGTGGGGGTAAATGCGCCCCTCATCGAGGCCCTGATTCCGGTGACCATCATCCTCACGGCGCTGGTCAATATGAAGCAGGCGGGGCCGGCGCTGGCCCGGCATTCGTCGCGCCGCGAGCCGCCCGTGCTCTGGGCCGCGCCCAACGCGCTGGCCGCCGCCTTTGGTCTCATTCACGGCCTGGGCTTTTCGAGCTACCTGCGCGAGCTGCTGGGGACTAAAAGCCGCCCGGTGACCGAGTTGCTATCCTTCAACCTGGGCGTGGAACTTGGTCAATTGCTGGTGGTAAGCATTATCTTACTGCTGGGCTTCGTGCTGCTGCGCATCGTGGGTGTGGCCCGGCGCGACTGGGTACTCACCGTGAGCGGCGCGGCGCTGGGCGTGGCCACGCTGCTTTTACTGCAACTGGCGAAGTAATCGCCGCAACCCAGCGCGTATCTTCGCCGCCTTTAGCTGCTGACTTTCTTTAATTTTCCGCTTATGCGCATTTCGCTACTGGCCGCCGGGCTGGGGCTGCTGCTGGCCCCGGCAATTGGCCGGGCTCAGAACACCAACTCCGGCACCGATAAATTTGCCCAGCTCGGCACCGAGCTGCCCACGCCCAACGAGTACCGCACTGCCAGCGGGGCACCCGGCCCGCAGTACTGGCAGCAGCGCGCCGACTACAACATCAAGGTGACGCTCGACGATGCCAAGCAGGCTATCACGGGCTCCGAAACCATCACCTACACCAACCTCTCGCCCGACGTGCTGACCTACCTGTGGGTGCAGCTCGACCAGAACATCCTGGCCAAAAACTCCATCACGGCGGCGACCAACGTGGGGCAGGTAAGCAACGGCCGCCTCTCGTTTCAGGAGCTCGACAGCCAGCTGGCGGTGGCCGACTTCGACGGCGGCTATAAAATCGCGGCCGTGACCGATGCCAGCGGCAAGCCGTTGAAGTACACCATCAACCACACCATGATGCGCATCGACCTGCCCACGCCCTTGCGGCCCAAGCAGGCGATTTCGTTTGGCGTGAAGTGGAGCTACAACATCAGCGACCAGCTCAAGATCAACGAGCGCAGCGGCTACGAGTATTTCCCCGAGGATAAAAACTACCTCTACGAAATCGCCCAGTTCTACCCCCGCATGGCCGTCTACTCCGACGCCACCGGCTGGCAGAACAAGCAGTTCCTGGGCAACGGCGAGTTTACGCTGCCCTTCGGCGATTACCGCGTGAGCATCACCGCGCCCGCCGACCACGTGGTGGGCGCCACCGGTACGCTCCAAAACCCCGACCAGGTGCTCACGGCTACCCAGCGCCGGCGCCTGGCCTCGGCCAAGAACGCTAAGAAACCGGTGCTTATCGTGACCCAGGACGAGGCCGTCCGGGCCGAAGGCCAGCGGGCCAGCGGTACCAAAACCTGGACCTTCGCCGCCAAAAACGTGCGCGACTTTGCCTGGGCCAGCTCGCGCAAGTTTATCTGGGACGCGATGGAAATCACCCAGAGCGGCAAGCCCGTGCTGTGCATGAGCTACTACCCCAAGGAGGGTAACCCGCTGTGGGGCCAGTACTCGACGGAGGTGGTGGCCCATACCATCAAGACCTACTCGAAGTTCACTATTCCCTACGCCTACCCGGTGGCCATTTCGGTGCACGGGCCGGTGGGTGGCATGGAGTACCCCATGATTTGCTTTAACGGCGGCCGGCCCGAGAAGGACGGGACGTACTCGGCCGACCGGAAATACGGGATGATTTCGGTGATTATCCACGAGGTGGGGCACAACTTCTTCCCGATGATTGTGAACTCCGACGAGCGCCAGTGGACCTGGATGGACGAGGGCCTCAATACCTTCTGCCAGTACCTCACCGAGCAGGAGTGGGAGCGCAACTACCCCAGCCGCCGCGGTGAGCCGCGCGACATCGTGAACTACATGCGCACCGATAAGAGCCTGCAAACCCCGATTATGACCAACTCGGAGTCGGTGCTGCAATTCGGCAACAACGCCTACGGCAAGCCCGCCACGGCTCTCAACATCCTGCGCGAGACGGTGATGGGCCGCGAGCTCTTCGACCACGCCTTCAAAACCTACGCCACCCGCTGGGCCTACAAGCACCCGCAGCCGGCCGACTTCTTCCGTACGATGGAAGACGCCTCGGCCGTGGACCTCGACTGGTTCTGGCGCGGCTGGTTCTACGGCACCGACCGCTGCGACCTCTCGCTCGAAAGCGTGAAGTACTACCGCCCCAACACCCGCAACCCGCAGGTAGAGAGCACCCGCCTTCAAAATGAGCGCAAGGCCCAGCCCGCCAGCCTCTCGGCCCAGCGCAACGCCACCGACATCAAAACCACCCTCGTGGATGAGAAGCCCGAGCTCAAGGACTTCTACAACAGCTACGATCCGCTGGCCATCACCAGCGCCGACCAGCAGCGTTACAACCAGTACATCAGCTCCCTCAGCCCCGAGCAGCAGCAGCGCCTCAACGGCAACCTGAACCTCTACGAGCTGAGCCTGCGCAACGTGGGCGGCCTCGTCATGCCCGTGGTGCTGCAAATGACCTACGACGACGGCAGCACCGAAACCCAGACCATCCCGGCCGAAATCTGGCGCAAAAACAACGAGCAGGTAACCAAGCTCATCGTGTCGCCCAAGAATGTGGTGTCGTTCGTCATCGACCCCTTGCAGCAAACTGCCGATACCGACCTCAGCAACAACGCCTACCCGCGCCAGCCCTCGGCCTCGCGCTTCGACCTGTTCCAGGCCGGCCAGGGCGGCAACAACGCCCAGCAGCCCCGCAACCCCATGCAGGCCGCTAAGGAGCCGCAAATCGAAAAGCGTGAAAACAAGCCCAACCCGCAGTAGGGGAGAGGTGGTTGTTTAGAATAGAAAAGGCCCCTGCCGGTAACGGTAGGGGCTTTTTTGTGGGTTGCGGGCTGATAAGTATCAGGCTTCTTCATCGAGGGCGAGTAGCTCGCCTTCCAAGCGCCTGATGGCTCGGAGTAAGTTGGCGAAACTGCTTGACCGCGTATTAGTCAAGTCCAATACTGCGCCTAAGCGTCGGGAATCGCGCACTTTTTGGTAAGTTTGGTTTGTAAGCTTACCAAGCTCATGGTCGGGCGCTTCCATATAATCAGGGGCTCGAAATTTGGCATTTAGCTGTTGGGTATGCAGGTTGCGAATGCCTAGTACCTGCTCCACTGCCGCGAGGTCGGCCAGGTAAAAGGTTTCCAAGGCGCGGCAGGCTACCCGCACCAGCGTCACGGCAGATTTGCCAGCTTCGGCGCATTTAGCCACTAGCTTAGCTTTTACTGCTCGGCAGTCAGTGGCACTATCTTGGTCGCGCATCACAATGAACCGGGCGTGCGGGTTTATATAGCCGCGCAGCTTGCCCACCATGCGCTTCTCCAAATCTTGCTTTCCTTCGAAGGGAATGAGGCGGTACTGAATGACGGAGGTATCAATGAATCGGGGCAGTAGAGCATCGAGTAAGGCCCGGGCCGAAGGCTCCTCCAGTAGAAAAACAAGCTCTTTGGTCATCGCGGGTCAGCCCCTTCAAAAAAGCCTTGTTTCCAGAGGTAGCCCATTTGATCGCCCTCGGCCATGTAGGCAGCCAATTGCGGGTCGTCCTTTGCTCGGCGAATGGTGGTACCACCTTCTTCTTTAACCAGCCAACAGACCTCCTCAAGGCTAGTAGCATTCAGAAAATCGGGCGAGTGGGTGGAAACCAGCACCTGCCCGCCGCGTTGCGAATAGGCCCGAAACTCTTCTGCCAATTCCGCCATCAGGCGCGGGTACAGTTGATTTTCGGGTTCCTCTACGCACAAGAGTGGATGGGGCTGCGGATCGTAGAGGAGCACTAGATAGGCGAACATTTTGATGGTGCCATCCGATACGTACTGCGCCAGAAACGGAGTTTTAAATGACCCATCCTGAAAGCGCAGCGTGAGATAGCCATCTTCCGTAAGCAAGGGCTCTACGGCCTTAATGCCGGGCACCCGGTGCGCCAGCGTTGCCATGATATGGTCGAATACTGCCCGGTGCTGCTCGAAGAAATAGCGTGCTACCAGCGGAAGATTTTCGCCTGACTCAGACAGGTGCTCGATGCTGCCTACTGCCTCCTTGCGCCCGCGGGCCGCGCTGATGTGAAAATCGGAAACGTGCCAAGCCTCAATAAGCTGCCGAAAGGCGTTAGCTGCTTTAAAGCGCCCAAACTGACCGAGTCCTTTCACGGCTAGTATATCGGGAGAGTTCAGCGTTTGATACTCACGCTCCAGCGCCTCATCGGGCTTGTTAAAATCCTCTTCGTTAGAAATAGCGAATCCCTCCCCATTTTCAAAATCTAAAAAATGGTACGGTTTGCCATACCGGCCTCGCTTATACTTGAGGGTTTCTCGCTTTACGTACGGTTGGCCTTTCTGCTCTGCAATTTCTAGCGTGTAAGTGACCAAGCGCTCTACCTCAGTAATCAGCATTCGATATTGAATCTCAATGAGAATGCTAGCATCGTTGCTATCGCGGCTCACTACCTCTTTAAAGCGCCCACGTTTATCAAGCGCTTGGCGTACGTTGCTTCTCAGGCAGTCGTGCAGAAAGCCAAACACATCGAATAAGGTCGATTTTCCACTCCCATTAGCTCCCACAACCACTAGAAAAGGGGGAATATCGGGCAGGTATACATCGCGAAAAGTCTTGAAGTTCTTTAGGCGGATGGACTCAATTTTCATGCGTGCAAAAGTAGCAGGTAGTACATGACGGGGGTAGAGCCGTTCAAGTACTTGCAAAAGAGCCGCCGCACCCGCAGGGGGCACGGCGGCTCGCCTGAGTTGCTTGCGCGGCTACTCTACCGCCAGGCGGCTGGTCCACTGCTCACCGCTGGGGGCGGTGGCTTGCACCACGTAGAGCCCGGGCGCGAGGCCCGCCACCGACAGCGCCGGGCCAGCGGGGGCGCGCCGCGCCACCCGGCCCAAGCCATCGATAAAAGCCAGTTCGGTGCCGGCGGGGAGCATGGGCAGCTTCACCGCCGTGGTGGCGGAAGCCGGGTTGGGGTACAGCCCCAGCGGGGCCGCCGCTACGGCAGTACGAGTAGCCGTAGTAACGCCGCTGAGGTAAGCCACGAAGGGAACGGCAGTACCAGTAGCCGTAGCCGAGGAAGTGAGCGCCGTGCTGCCAAACCGCCCGATGCCGGTAAGCAGGCCGGCCACCATCGGGCGATTCGAGTTGTCGAGGGCGATGTTCGCGGGGATTTCATCGCCGGTACCCGTGCTCTGCTGCGTCCAGCGCAGGTCGCCCGTCGGCGAGTAGCTCACTACCAGCACATCGAGGCCGCCCGACCCGGTCAGGGTCCGGCCCGGTAGCATAGCCTGGCCGCTGAAATGACCGGCCAGATAAATATTACCAGCCACGTCAGAAGTTACGCTCCGGTAGCCGCCCGCCTGCATAGCCGCCAAATCGCGCGACCAGACGGGGTTCCCGGCCGATGGCTCCAACACAGTTACAAAGCCCGTGGTAGCGGTAGTGGCGCTGGCCGAGCTAGCCGAAGATAGCGAGCCAGCGGCGGCGGTGAAGCCTGGTACTACGAGCCGGCCAGCGGCATCGAGACCTGCGTAAGTCGACACATCGGCCCCGGTGCCCCCAACTCGCTGCGTCCACTGCGGCGTGCCCTGGGTAGAGAATTTTACCACCAGGCCATCGTAATCGCCCCGGCTGGCGGGAAGCGCCTGGCCGTTAAAGCCGGTTGTCGCGCTGGGTGGAGCAGTCCACACAAAATAGAGGTTCCCGCCCGGTTCGGCTACTAAGTGGCTGTAAACATTGGCAGTATTCGCGTTGGCTAGCACCCGGCAGCCCTGCTGCGCCCATTGGACCTCGCCCGCCGCCGACACTTTCAGCACGAATTGGTCGAGACCATACGTGGTTGAGATGGGAGTAGAGAATGAAAAGCTGCCGAAGGTGGCATCGAAGGCGAAGAGGCCGCTCACGTAGTAATTGCCGCTGGCGTCGCTGGCCAGGCTAGCGGGGACCAGAAATGAGCCGTTGCCCACCTCACGTACATACTGCACCCGACCCTGCGCGTCGAGCTGCGCCAGCACCAACGGCGCGCCGAAGCTCGTGGTCGTAAAAGTGGTAGTGCCGAACTGCGCGCCGTCGCTGGCCAGCCCCAGTAGTGTCACTTTGCCGCTAGCGTCAAGGATTACCTTTTGCAGAGCATCGTTACCAGAACTGCCTAGCTGGCGGTACCACAGCAGGTTACCCGCCGGGTCGTACTTGGCTACCACGCCATCTTGCATCCCCTGGCTCGTGAGTACAGTACCCGGGGCCAGCGTAACGCTTTGCGAGAAAGAGGCAGCCAGGTAGGTGTTGCCAGCGGCATCGCTAGCAAAAGAGGGGGCCGCCCGGAAAGCAGGGCTGATAGGCAGCATCGCCGCCGAAACCCAGCCAGGGGCAGTTTGGGCGCTTGCCGATAAAGTCAAGAGCCCCAGTAAACCGGTAAAAAGTTTTTTCATGCTGTGGGAAATGAGAAAAGCCCGACAAATATACCCTCTTGTTTATGCGAGCTTGGCTATTTGCAGATGGAGAGTAAAGGAAGTTACCAGCAGCGTTAAGAACGGTTTACTGGCAGTAACTTAATAGTTAAGCCTTATGGCGGCACCATCTGATTGCTTAGTATGATTGCCTGGTCGGTATCACCTCATAGCCGCCGTGTCGCCTTCTAACTAAGAGCGTGGTGAGCATAGCAGGCCAGCCCAACCCGCGAAAGCCACGTAGAAAGACCCTGCGGGAGGTCGGTACTCGGTACAAATGCCCCCCAGTCTTGCCGGTACCTTTGCTGCGTCTTTTAGCGCCCCGTTGCCCATGTCTGATCCCGACTCGCACATCGAATCCTCCACGCTGGCCCTGCTGGCCCTGCGCTGCCCACGCTGCCACAAGGGACATTTGTTCAACTACCCCGCCACCAGCCTCACCAAGTTTACCGACATGCCGGCCGAGTGCCCCGTGTGCGGGCAAACGTTCGAGCCCGAGCCGGGCTTTTATTTCGGGGCCATGTACGTGAGCTTCGGCTTTGCGGTGGCCATTTTTCTGGTGTGCGGCGTGGTGCTTTACTACTTAGCCAACGACCCCGAGTTGTGGGTGTACGTGACTACCGTAGCGGCCGTCACGCTCGTGTCGAGCCCGCTGGTATTTCGCTATTCGCGGGCACTCATGCTGTACTTGTTCGGGGGCGCTCGCTACGACTCCAAGTGGTCTACTCGCTAGCTCTGTAGCGCAGATTTTCCCCTCGTGCGTAGCGCACCTGCGCTTACGGCCCCCAAGCCAGCCTTACTGTCTTATCTCAACGGAACTCCGCTGGTCAATCAGCGGAGTTTTTTTGGTTACAGGATTTTTTCATTATAAAATAGACAATTAATAAGTTAACACGGCCTACGTAGGAGATTAGGCTGGCCCGCGGAGCAAGCGGGAGCGCCAGGTTACGCAAATCGGTCATCCTCTGATAACGGCCCTTCGGTCTTCTGCGTACAGAATAGCCGCCTCACCACGCGCTGCCCGTATGTATTCCGACGACCACACCCCTGGCGCTCCCCAGCCCGCGCCGCAAGGCCCTTCGCGCCGTTCCTTTCTCAAGCAAACCGGCGGTCTGCTGGGTGTTGCCCTGGCCCCGCCCATCGCCGGCCGGGCCGAGGCCATAGCCGATAAAATGGCCCCCGCCAGCCCCATCATCTCGGGGCAAACCAACGTCAGCCTCACCATCAACGGGCAGGCCAAAAACCTGCGCATTGAGCCCCGGACCACCCTGCTCGATGCCCTGCGTGAAAACCTTAATCTCACCGGCACCAAGAAAGGCTGCGACCACGGCCAGTGCGGGGCTTGCACGGTGCACGTCGATGGCAAGCGCGTCAATTCCTGCCTCACCCTGGCCGTGATGAGCCAGGGCAAGCAAATTACTACCATTGAGGGGCTGGCCAAGGGCGAGGAATTGCACCCTATGCAGGAAGCCTTTCTCAAGCACGACGGCTTCCAGTGTGGCTACTGCACCCCCGGCCAGATCATGAGCGGCGTCGCCTGCGTGAAGGAAGGCCACGCTACCTCCGACGACCAGTGCCGCGAGTGGATGAGCGGCAACATCTGCCGCTGCGGCGCTTACCCCAATATCCTGGCCGCCGTGCGCGAAGTCGCCAGCAGAGCTTAGTTATGAGTTGTGAGTTAGAAGTTATGAGTTGCTTTCAGCTCGTAAAACCTTAACTCATAACTTCTAACTCATAACTTCTAACTCAACGTAATGAACAATTTCGCCTACACCCAGGCCGCTTCTACCAAGGAGGCCACCACGGCCAAGGAAGCCGATAAGCAGGCCGCTTTCATCGGCGGCGGCACTACGCTGCTCGACATCATGAAGTCGAACATCGAGCAGCACAGCCTGCTGATTGATATTAATAAGCTCAGTCTCATGGGTATCGACAACGCGGCCACCGGCCTGCGCATCGGTGCCCTGGAACGTATGAGCGACGTGGGCGAGCACCCGCAAGTGGTGCAGAATTACCCGGTTATCTCGCAGGCGCTGCTGGCCTCGGCCTCGCCGCAGCTGCGCAACATGGCCAGCATGGGCGGCAACCTGTTGCAGAAAACGCGCTGCGGCTACTACCGCGACACGGCTTTCCCGTGCAACAAGCGGGTGCCCGGCTCGGGCTGCCCCGCCCAGCAGGGCGACAACCGCAACCTGGCCATCTTCGGCACCAGCCCCAACTGCATCGCCACCAACGCCTCCGACCTCGCCGTGGCCCTCGTAGCCCTCGAAGCTAAGCTCACCCTTGAAAACCCCAAGGGCGCGACCCGCACCGTGCCGCTGGCCGATTTTTATAAACTGCCCGGCTCTACGCCGCACCTCGAAAACCAATTGCAGCCCGGCGAGCTCATCACCGCCATTACGGTGCCGGCCGCCGCGCACGCCCGTAAGTCGCACTACCTCAAGGTGCGCGACCGGGCCAGCTACGCCTACGCGCTGGTGAGCGCGGCCGTGGGGCTCGACGTGCAGGGCGGCACCATCCGCTCGGCGCGGGTGGCGCTGGGCGGCGTGGGCACCGTGCCCTGGCGGGTGCCCGCCGTGGAAAAAGCCCTCGTAGGCAAGGCCCCGACCGAAGACAACTTCCGCGCCGCCGCGGCCCTGGCCGTGCGCGACGCCCAGCCCCGCGAGCACAACAAATTCAAAGTGGAGCTGGCCCAGCGCACGCTGGTGCGCGCCCTAATGGAGATAGCTTAAGCTTTTAGCTGATGGCGGCTAGCTATTAGCTTTTCAATTTATACACAGAAGCTAATAGCTAGTAGCTATCAGCTAAAAGCTCAAAATCATGGAGCCCCAATTTTCTGACCAGCCCGGCGGCTACGTGGGCAAGCCGCTCGTGCGGGTGGAAGGCCGCGAAAAAGTAACCGGTAAGGCCAAGTACGCCGCCGAGTTTGCGCTGCCCGGCCTCGCCTACGGCGTATTCACTACGAGCCCCATCGCCAAGGGGAAAATTACGCGCATCGACACCTCGGCCGCGGCCCGCGAGCCGGGCGTGCTCGCCGTACTCACGCATCAAAATCTGCCCAAGCTCGCTAAGACGCCCAACGATCCGCAGGGCAAAAAGGACATCGGCGCGCCGATGGGCTTCCTGCCCCTCACCGGCGACGAGATTTTCTACGCGGCCCAGCCGGTGGCCCTCGTGGTGGCCGATACCCTGGAGCACGCCACCCACGCCGCCACCCTGGTGCAGGTGAGCTACCAAAAAGGCGAGCCGCTGGCCAATTTCAAGCAGCCCAAAGCCGAGCTGTTTGATCCCGAAAAGGTGCAGGACGGTAAGCAGAAGGGCCACACCCGGCGCGGTGAGCCCCAGGCCGCCTTTGCCAGCGCGCCCATTCAGCTCACGGCCATCTACAACCACCCGGTGTATAATCATAACCCGATGGAGCCGGGCTCGACCACGGCCCACTGGGAAGCGCCCGACCGCCTCACCATCTACGAATCGACGCAGGGCGTAACCCGCACGCAGTCGGCCGTAGCCGCCATGACCGGTATGCCCCGTGAGCAGATTCGGGTGATTACCAAGTACCTCGGCGGGGGCTTCGGCTGCAAGGGTGCGACCTGGCCGCACACTATCCTCACGGTGCAGGCCGCCAAGGCCGTGGGCCGCCCGGTGAAGCTGATGCTCACCCGCGAGCAGATGTTCACGAGCATGGGCCACCGCGAAGACCAGGAGCAGGTGATGCAGTTGGGTGCCACCGCCGACGGCAAGCTGACCTCGCTCGTGCACACTAAGAAGTCTACGACTTCGCCCTGGGACAACTACGCCGAGCCCAATTCTAAGATTGTGGACTTGCTCTACGCCAGCCCGACTTTCGAGAGCAGTTACGAGCTGGCGCGGGCCAACGTCATGACCAGCACCTTCATGCGCGCGCCTGGCGAGGCTCCCGGCTCGTTTGCCATCGAGTGCTCGATGGACGACCTGGCCTATCGCGTGGGCGTAGACCCCATCGAAATCCGGCTGCGCAACTACGCCGACCACGACTACGGCACCGGCCAGCCCTGGAGCAGCAAGAGTCTGAAGCAGTGCTACGCCCGCGGTGCTGAGCTTTTCGGCTGGAGCAAGCGCAACCCCAAGCCGGGTGCCACCCGCGACGGGCGCTACCTCGTGGGCATGGGCATGGCTTCGGCCAGCTACCCCGTGCATAATTCGTCGGGTACGGCCCGCGCCCGCCTCTACGCCGACGGCCATGCCGTGGTGCAGGCTGGCGCCACCGATCTTGGCACCGGCACCTACACCGTAATGACCCAGGTGGCCGCCGACTCGCTGGGTTTGCCCATCGACAAAGTGCGCTTTGAGCTGGGTGATACCCAACTGCCCACGGCTCCCAACTCGGGCGGCTCAGTAGCGGCGGGTACAGTGTCGTCGAGCGTGTACCTGGCCTGTCAGGACGTGTGGCAGAAGCTGATTAAGGCCGCCGTAATCGACCGGAAGTCCCCGCTCTACCGCGCCAAGCCCGAAGACGTGGCCGTGGAAAAGGGCCGCTTGTTCCTGAAGAAAGATCCGAAAAAAGGCGAGGCTTTCGGCGAGCTGATGAAGCGCGGCGAAATGACCGACATCGAGGGCATGGCCCAGGGCAAATACGGCTCGGGCTACGAAGATGCGGCGGCCGCCAAAAACGCCGATCCCACTCAGAAAGACCAGGCCGGCCACCACTCCATGCACTCATTTGGGGCGCACTTCTGCGAGGTGCGGGTCGATATGGATCTGGGTACCATCCGGGTGAGTAAGTGGGTGAGCGTCATCGGCGCGGGCCGCATCCTGAATGCCCAGACTGCCCGCAGCCAGATTATCGGCGGGGCCATCTTCGGCATCGGCTCGGCTTTGATGGAGGAGACCATCCGCGACCAGAATTTCTCCCGCTACACCAACGCCGACCTCGCCGGCTACCACGTGCCCGTCAACGCCGACATCCCCGACATGACGGTAGAATTCGTGGAGGAGCACGACCCCCACATCAACGCGATGGGCGTGAAGGGCATCGGCGAAATCGCAATGGTCGGCGTCGCCGCCGCCGTGGCCAACGCCGTGTACCACGCCACCGGCAAGCGTCTGCGCGACCTCCCGCTCACCCCCGACAAGGTGCTAATGGCCGGGCTCAATAGTTGAAATAGTTATGAGTTATGAGTTAGAAGTTATGAGTTGATAAAGCGGTAGGTGGTCTGTGTGTTGGGTATTTTCGACAAGCCTTGCTACAAGTTATTTAGTGTGAGTGGGTCTGCTTGCGAGAGTAGGCTGATTATTCTGCTTAAATCAAAACGTTTGTCATGCTGAACTGGCCGAAGCATCTCTACTGTTGCATCATTCAGCCGTTCAACGACTAGGTAGAGATGCTTCGGCCAGCTCAGCATGACGAACGTTTTAATTAATATGAGATTTCTAAAAAGCTTTAAAACCTTCCATAACGCCAACTCATAATTTCTAACTCATAACTCATAACTCAACCAAAGTGCATAACGACCCCATTGCTACCGTGGGCCTGCTGTTGCTGGCGGCCGGCTCGTCGTCGCGGCTGGCCCGTCCCAAGCAGCTGCTTCAGTACCAAGGTCAGACGCTGTTGCGCCGCGCCGCCGAAGTGGCCGCCGCCAGCCCCTGCCGCCCGCTCGTGCTCGTAACCGGTGCCCTGCACGATGAGCTGTTACCCGAGATCGAAGGTCTGCCCTTCCACGTAGTCCGCAACGATGCTTGGGCCGATGGGATGGGCGGCAGCATCGCCGCTGGTCTCGCCGAACTCGAAACCGCCGCCGAAGCTCCCCAGGTTGATGCCGTAGTAGTGATGCTCTGCGACCAGCCGCTGCTGAGCGAGGATGTTATCGGTCAGTTAATTGTGCAGTTTCAGGCCACGGGCCAGCCGGTGGTAGCCTCGGCCTACGCGGGTACCCAGGGTGTGCCGGCGCTCTTCAGCCGCGCGATTTTCCCGCAGCTACTGGCATTGCGCGGGGCCAGCGGAGCCCGCGAGCTGTTGCAGCAGTATGCCCACCTGCCCACCGTAGAGTTTCCCGGCGGCGCTACCGATGTGGATACCGAAGCTCAGTACGCAGCGCTGGGGTAGGGCAAGCCAATAATTCTGAAAGCGGCCCGGTGGCAGGCGTTTCACCAGAAACGGCCAGCCGCCGGGCCGCCCTTGGTTTTGCTAGCTCCCCATGATCAGCTCCCGGCTTAAAGTCGCGCCCGCCAGGTTGCCCGCCGCGATGGCCAGCGCCAGTTGCGGCGAAGCCACGGCGCAATCGCCGGCCGCGTACACCCCCGGCACGGTGGTGCGGTAGCTGGCATCGGTGTGAATGAGTACCTGCTCCGTTATTTCGCAACCGAGCTGCGCAGGTAGCTCGCTGGCTTGTTGCCACGGCAGACGGGCGTAGAGCACGGGCAGCGGCCAGGTGCGGTCATCGGCCAGGCGCAGGGCCGTGAGCTGGCCATCGGTGTGCAGTAGCTCGGCCACGGGTGTTTGCACCAGGCCAATGCGGTGAGTGTCCAGTAGCGCGTGGACCTCGGGGCCGAAGGTGGCCGGGCCGTTGGTGAAGACGGTGAGCTGGCGCGACCAGTTGAGCAGCATCTTTACCTGGTGCTCGACTTCGGGGCCATTGTTCCAGATGCCAGTGGGGAGGTCGGCCACCTCGTAGCCGTGGCAAAAGGGGCAGTGAATCACCGATTTGCCCCAGCACTCGGCAAAGCCGGGCACGGGCGGTAGCTCGTCGCGCAGGCCGGTGGCCAGCAGCAGCCGGCTGGCCGCGAAGGTGCCGTGCGCCTCGGTAGCTACCTCAAACGAGCCATCGGGAAGCTTAGCGGCGGTAGTAGCCTGGGCTTCTAGTAGTTGTACGGTGGGATAGGCGGCGACTTGCTGGCGGGCGCGGGCCGCGAGGTCGGCGGGCGCGTCGCCGTCGTGCAGCAACAGGTTGTGGGCGTGGGGCGTGAAGCGGTTGCGGGGGCGGCGGCCGTCGAGCACCAGCACCGAGCGCCGGGCGCGGCCCAGGGCCAACGCCGCGCTCAGGCCGGCGTAGCTGCCGCCGATAATGAGTACGTCGAACATGACTTGAATAGGGGCTGGCTGCTTTGCCGGGGCTCCTGTTCAAAGTTAAGCATTATTTCTTATTTGAAACAATGTTGCATAAATGAGAACTAAGTACTTCCGCGCTCCTCCTCTCATGCCCGTCGTCCTCTCACGTTCGTCATGCTGAGCTGGCGAAGCATCTTGTCAGGTCGGAACGAGCCGTTTTAACCTGACAAGATGCTTCACCAGCTCAGCATGACGACCGTGTGTTTTGAAGGAAAAGAGCGCTACCCTGCTTGTGCCCAAGCCGCCCCCGCTGCTACAGTTTCGGCTGGCTCTTGGCAAGGCTGCTATTTTTGAGGTGTTTCGATTTTTCTTTTCCGCGCAATGGCCGATAAACCCACCACGCCGCCCCCGGCCTACTTCCTGTCCCTGAGCCTGGAAAACGTGCGCAGCTTCGGGGAGAAGCAGACGATTTCCTTTGCGCGGGCGGATGGTCGGCCGGCGCAGTGGACGATTATTCTGGGGGATAATGGGGTGGGGAAGACGACGGTGTTGAAGAGTTTGGCGGCGTTGAGGCCGAGTCGCAAAAGTGAATTCTCTAGTGAAAATCCTATGTACTATACCGCGTTAGATTTATCTTGGGAGAATAGGTGGTGGCCAATTAGGCAAATAGGGCTTGAAACTGTAAGTATTGAATACTGGGCGCGGATAGGTAGGTTACTAACTTCTGATACAAAAGGAGAAGCTAGGGAAGGTGGTGCAATTGAAATACCAGATGAAGTTACAGCTAATGTAGAAGACTATTTTTTTGCTAGCAGAGGAGTTGATGCAAGATTTCTAGGTTTGATTTGCTACGGATATGGGGCAGGTCGTGCTACCGGCAATTCAACTCTTAGTGAGTCTCCTAAAACCGTAGACACCTGCGCTAGCCTCTTCGACGACCGCGCCGACCTGCTGAATCCCGAAGAGTGGTTTCTCTTTGCCGACTACCGCATGGCGAAGGACAAAGACCCGCTCACCACCCAAAATTTCCACTTAATAAAAGCTGCCCTTCTCAAAATAATGGAGGAAGGCGAGGTAACCGACCTCGACGTTGCCCCGGTGCAAAGCAAGGGCGGCAATCCCCGCCAGGGCGTGCGCTTCAAAACCCCCTACGGCTGGGTACGCCTGCGCGACATGAGCCTCGGCTACCAAACGCTGGTCGTGTGGCTCACCGACTTGGCCGACAAGCTGTTCGTGCGCTACCCAGATAGTAAAAACCCGCTCGAAGAGCCCGCCATCGTGCTCATCGATGAAATCGACCTGCACCTGCACCCTAGCTGGCAGCGCAAGCTGCTCAAGTCGCTGGGCGAGATTTTCAAGAATACCCAATTCATCGCTACCGCACACAGCCCGCTGGTCGTGCAGGCGGCCGGCGACGTAGATGCCAACGTGGTACTGCTGCGCCGCGAGGGCGACCAGACGGTGGTCGTAACCGACCTGCCCGACGTGCGCCGCTGGCGGGTAGAGCAGATTTTGAACAGCGAGCTATTCGACGACACCCCGCCTTTGTCGCCCCAAACGGAAGCCGACCTTGCTCGCCGCAACGAGCTGCTACTCAAAAAGCGACTTACTAAAGCGGAGAAGGCCGAGTTGGCGCAGCTCGAACAGGTAGTGGCCGCGCAGCCGGTGGGTAACACTGGACCTGAACGCCGAGCCGAAGACCTGCTGGCCCGGTTGGCTCGCAATCTCGGGCCTGATGGCTTGCTAAAATAAGCGGGCGATGATTCGGATAACGAAAAGCCAGCCCGCACCTGCACCCCTAACCACGCGGGGAGCCAAGCATTTACTAAAGTTGCGCGCCACTCAAGTGGCTGATCCTGCCGCTTGTCGGGTGCCGGGCAATAAATTGCTGGAGTCGCGGGACGGTATTTATAATGATGCCCTGGTAAAAGCCCGTCTCCTGAGCGACCAACACCGCAAATGCTGCTATTGTGAGTCGCGCCCAACCAGCGTGAGCTACGGCGACGTGGAGCATTTTCGGCCTAAGGGAGGCTATCAGCAAGTGCGCGGCGGGACGCTCCATAAGCCAGGTTACTACTGGCTGGCGTATGCCTGGGACAACCTCTACTTTGCCTGTCACTTGTGTAATCAGGAATTCAAGGGCAATTATTTCCCCCTGCGTAACCCTACAAAACGCGCCGCCTGCCACACCGACTCGCTGGCCCAGGAGCAGCCGCTGCTAATCGATCCGGCTACCGAAGATCCAGCACGCTACCTCACGTTTCGGCAAGATGCCATTGCCCCTAAAAGGGCCAGCCGCCGGGGTAAAGCCTGCATCGAAGCATTCGGCCTGGCCCGGCCCGAACTGATAAATCGACGCATTGAGCACCTCAAACGGCTAACGCACGCACGTATCATCGGCGCGCTTGACCTTTCGCTGCCCCTCAGCGCGACGGCCAGCCAGTTTTTGCGGGACGCCCGCTTGTCACTGGCCGAAGGCCAGGCGTTGGTGGCAGACGCCCGTCGCATCTGGCAGGAGGCAGCTCTCGACGCCGCCGAATTTGCCGGCATGGTGCGGGCCAACTTTCCGCACCTGCCTACCGTCTAGCCAGCCGGCCGCTACCTTCGGTGAGCCGTTCTTTCTTCGCCATCTCAACTACCTTATGCAGCCTACTGCTACCGCCGCGCCCGTCGAAAAAGACAACAAGCGCATCACCACCGGCTGGACGTTCTACGACTGGGCCAACTCGGTGTACCCGCTCGTTATCACCAGCTCGATTTTCCCCATCTACTGGGGGAGTATTACCAAGGAAATCAACCCCACCGACATGGTTGACTTTCTGGGTTTCCAGGTGCCGGGCTCCTCGTTGCTGACCTACGCTATCTCGGCGTCGTTTCTCATTATCGCGCTCATCAGCCCGTTTCTGACCTCGCTGGCCGACTATTCGGGGCGCAAGAAGCTTTTCATGCAAATCTTCTGCTACCTCGGGGCCGCGAGTTGCGCGGGGCTGGCCCTGTTTACCAAGGATACGCTGACGCTGAGTACGTTCATTTTTATTGCGGCCACGGTGGGCTTTAGCGGCAGCATCGTGTTTTATAATTCTTACCTGCCCGAAATCTCCTCCGAGGATCAATTCGACTCGCTCTCGGCGCGGGGCTTTTCAATGGGCTACATTGGCTCGGTGCTGCTGCTGATTATCTGCCTGGGCATCATCATGGGGCCGCACATTGCGGGCGGGCCGGAGGGCGTGGCGCTGTTTGGCATGAGCACCGGGCAGGCTACGCGGCTCAGCTTTTTGCTCACGGGGCTGTGGTGGGTAGGCTTCGCCCAAATTCCTTTTTTCACCCTGCCGCCCGATACCGGCCGCCCCGCCGACGCGCCCGCCAGCTCCGATGGCTGGCTGCTCAATGGCTTCCGCGAACTGGGCAAGGTGTGGGACCAACTCAAGCAATTACCCAACCTCAAGCGCTTCCTGCTGGCCTACTTCACCTACAACATGGGCGTGCAGACGGTGATGTACGTGGCGACCATCTTCGGCGACAAGGTGCTGGAGCTGGATAGTACCTCGCTTATTGTCACCATCTTGCTGCTGCAAATAGTGGGTATCCTGGGCGCGTGGCTGTTTGCCAAGCTCTCCGACCGCATCGGCAATACGCGGGCGCTGAGCTGGGCGGTGTTTATCTGGATGCTCATCTGCATTGCCGGCTACTACGTGCAAAAGGGGTGGAGCTTCTTCGCGTTGGCAGCCGTTATCGGCCTCACGATGGGCGCGGTGCAGAGCCTGTCGCGCAGCACGTACTCGAAAATTATTCCCGAAAACACGCCCAATTCGGCCGCCTTCTTCAGCTTTTTCGACGTGGTTGAGAAGCTGGGAATTGTAATTGGTACGCTTTCTTTCGGGCTGATTGGCCAGCTTACCGGCTCGATGCGCAACAGCATTCTGTCGCTCATCGTGTTCTTTATCTTCGGCCTGGGCTTCCTACTCACGCTGCGCGGTAAAAAGCTGCGCGATTCGGGGGCGGATGTGCCGCCGCCGCCGCCCGCCTCGGCCGTCGCGAGCACCCCCGAAAGCCGCCGCTGAATGCACCGCAAAAAGCCCGACCTTTGCGCCATGACCCATCCTTCCCAACCTAACTTGCAGACCGCGCTCGCCCACGAGCTGCGGCACGAGCTGGCCATCACGCGCCGCGTGCTCGAACGCGCCCCCACCGAGCAATTTGGCTGGCGCCCCCACGCCAAGAGCATGACCCTGGGCACGCTGGCTGGCCACATGGCCAATCTGATCAGCTTCCTGGAGATATCGCTGCAAGGCTCGTCGTTTGACGTGGTGACGGGTAAGCGGGCCGATAGCCCCACCACCACGGCCGACGTGCTGGCCCGCTTCGACCTCAACGCCGAAAACCTGCACAAGGCCCTGGCCGACGTAAGCGACGAGGCTTTCCACGAAATCTGGAGCCTGACGCACGGCGACAAAACGCTGCTGTC
Source organism: uncultured Hymenobacter sp. (assembly GCA_913776615.1). Classification (GTDB taxonomy): domain Bacteria; phylum Bacteroidota; class Bacteroidia; order Cytophagales; family Hymenobacteraceae; genus Hymenobacter. Next base: position 157,185 of record CAJYPK010000059.1, on the reverse strand, counting down.
CATTCCCCGCACGGCCGTAGTGCGCACAATGGTGCTCAATCACCTCATTCATCACCGCGGCCAGCTCAGCGTGTATTTGCGCCTGCTCGACATTCCGGTGCCCGCCATCTACGGCAACTCGGCCGATGAAGGGCCGCGGGGGTAGGTAGCTACGCCATCGTGCCGCTCTAGCGCTGGCCTGTGCATCGTGTGGAGCATTGGCGTCGAAAAAGCGGGCTTGAGCGGTAGGTTCCGCTCAAGCCCGCTTTTTATTTTCATGGCCTCATTCGCATCTTTCAATACCTGGCCATAGGTACTTGTGAGCATGTGCACCGGATTACTACGGCTAGCTGCTTATCCCTGAAGTACTAGCTGGCCAGCCAGTTCTTTTTCAAGTAGTAAGCTAGGTAGATGTCGACGAGGTGTACGCCGCCGTAGTGAGGATAGGCGGCCAATAATTTGGTCTTGTACGCCTCTTTGGAAAGCGGTTGGGCCAGTAGCTTATCGATAAAGTCGAGGTATTGTACATTAGCCTGAATGACGGACCGGTTGGTGGGCAGGCCGTGGCCCGGCAGGATCAGGGTGTAGTTGGGCTCCTGCGCTAGCTTGGTCAGGGCTTGGCGCCAGCCAGCAGTCGGGCCGGAGATAAAGAGGTGGGTATCGTGGTACACAATATCTTGGGCCACATAAGCATGGGCCTCGGGCAGCTTGATGACCAGCGATACGGCGGCCTCGTTTTCGACCGCTTTTTCAAAAATAAACGTCACGCCGTCAATGACCTCGGTGCCGGGCTGCTGCACGTGGGTGGGTACCCGCAGGGTTTTGGCAATTACGCTGCCGAACCGCTCCTGTCGTTGCTTCAGGGTTTGGGGCCCGTCCTTTTCAATGCCAGCCTTGGTTTCCTGGAGAGCATACACCGGTACGTCAGGGAAAGCGTCGCCAAAGCCGAGGTAGTGGTCGGGGTGGTCGTGCGAGATGTAGAAGCGGGTAATCGGCTTATGCAGGCTATCGGCCAGCTCCTTAGCTTGTTGCGCGTAAGGCGCGTAAAATTGCCCATCGACCAGGATGAGCTGATGCGGCAGCTCGATGATGTGGGTGGTGTTGGCAAACATCTCGGACGGCGCTACTACCGTGTGAATTCTGATGTTCTTGGTATGCCCGGCCAGTACGACGGTAGCCTTGGGTAGCTGGGTGGCCGGAGCCGGAGAGTTTTGAGCCTGCGCTTCCATGTTGAGCGAAAGTAAAATGAGCGAAAAAACCAGGGAGAGAATGCGTTTCATCACGGCAAAAGCTAGTGCGTTGATTGATGATGCAAACCTACCGGAGGCTCTTAGCGGCGCAGGTTGAACTAGTTCAATAAGTGAAGGGCGGGAATTAGTGGCGGGAAATCTTTTTCCTGATTTTGCTCAAAAACTCGTGGCTGATGCCCAGGTAGGCCGCTACCTGGACGTTGGATAAGCGCTGGGCCAGCCGAGGGTATTTCTCGATGAAATCGACGTAGCGCTGGTCGGCGGTTTTGCTGAGGTTGGCCAGCATCCGCCGTTGCAGGGCGACGTGGGTTTTCTCGGTCATCACCCGGTACAGCTTGTTTAGCGCCGGAATGCGTTGGTAGGCCAGGTCTTTGCTGGGCTTGGAAATAGTCAGGATCTCACTGTCTTCCAGCGCTTCAATAAACAGCTCTGAGGGCCGCTGATTGACGAAGCTATCGATGTCGGTCAGCCACCAATCTTCCATCGCAAAATACAGTACCTGCTCAAAGCCATGCGCATCAACGTGATATACTTTGAAAAGGCCTTGGACGACAAAAGCTTCGGAGTCGCACACTGCGCCTGCTCGTAAGAAAAAACTCTTTTTCTTGACGAAGCGCGGTTCGAACAATAGGTGAAACTGCTCGATTTCTTCGGGCGTGAGCGCTGCGTGCCGGGTCAGGTTTTGCTTGAGTAAATCGGTCATTTACTTATTGCCAGAGATTGCATAAGACCTAATTGAGCAGGTGCTGACGCGCTATTATGCGTTGACCGGCGTCTGCTTGCTGCGGTTACGCTGCGCTCGCAACGGCAAGCGGAAAATTCTACTTTTGAGTGAATACCTGCCGGCCGCCTATCCACGTCTGCTGCACCGGCGTAGCGCGCAATTGCTCGTTGGGCGCGGTAAGTAAATCGGTTTTGAGCACGACGAAATCGGCCAGCATGCCGGGCTTGATCTGGCCTTTGCGCTGGTCTTCGAAGGCAGCGTGGGCGGCCCAGGTGGTCATGCCGCGCAGGGCCTGCTCGCGCGTAAGGGCGTTGTTCATCTGGAAGCCGCCTGCGGGATAGTTCTTAGCATCTTGCCGGGCCACGGCGGCATGGTAGCCGTAGAGTGGATTAATGTCTTCCACCGGAAAATCGGACCCCAGTGCCACCTGGCCGTACTGCTTCAGCAGCTCCTGGTAGGCGTAGGCAGTGGGTAGGCGCTGGGTGCCGAGCCGCTCGCCGGCCCAGTACATATCGGAAGTGGCGTGGGTGGGCTGCACCGAGGGTACGATGTGATACTGGCCGAATTTGGGCATGTCGGCCGGGCTCACTACCTGCGCGTGCTCGATGCGCCAGCGGCGGTCGGTTTGGCCTTTGAGGGCCGCGCCGTAGATGTCGAGCAGGAGCCGGTTGCTGGAGTCACCGATGGCGTGGGTATTCATCTGAAACTTCGTGGCCGCCAGCTCTTTCGCTAAATTACGGTAGTAGCCCGGATTTTGCAGCAGAAAGCCCGACTCGTGCGGCCGGTCGGTGTAAGGGGCCAGCAGTGAGGCGCCCCGCGAGCCCAGCGCCCCATCGGCGTACACCTTGAAAGAGCAGATGGTGAGGTTGTCGCTGAAATACGGACCCTTGGGCAGGTAATACGCCTTGTTTTCGGGCGTGGGGTTGAGCATGGTGTACAGGCGCAAGTGTAGTTTGCCAGCCTGTTGCATGGCGGCCATGCGCTCGATGTCTTCGCGGTTGAGGCCGGCATCGGCGAGGCTGGTGAGGCCCACGGCCAGGCAGTTTTGCTGACCTTGCAGCAGGGCGGCCTCGGCCTCGGCGGGGCTGGGCTCGGGTACTTTAGTGGCCACTAGCTTTACGGCATTGTCCACGAGCAGGCCGGTGAGGCGGCCCTGGGCGTCGCGGCCAATCACGCCGCCGCTAATGGGCGTGCCAGCCGTGACGCCCGCCAGGTCGAGCGCCTTTTGGTTGACTAAGGCGGCGTGGCCGTCGACGCGGGTAAGGAGCACCGGTACGTCAGGAAACAGGGCATCGAGTGTATCCTTGGTGGGAAAGCGACGGCCGGGCCAATCATTCTGGTCCCAGCCCCGGCCGGTGAGCCAGGCCGCGTTCGGTTGCTGCCGCCGGTGCGCCACGAGGCGGCTCACGGTTTCGGCCCACGAGTTGGCTCCCACGAGGTTGGCCGAGCGTAACCCCAGCGCGTAGCGGTAGAAATGGCAGTGCGCATCATAGAAGCCAGGGTATATAAATTGCCCGCCCGCATCCACCGTTTGCGCGGCCTGGTAGCGCCCTTGCAAATCAGCCGTTTTACCCACGGCCAGAAAATGCCCGTCGCGCACCACGAAGGCTTCTGCCTTGCTGAAAGTTGAGTCCACTGTGTATACAGTAGCGTTGGTGACAAGCAAGTCAACGCGCTCACGCTGAGGCGTACAGCTGGCCAGCCAGAGCGCGGTACCCACTCCTAAAGCACTCCCAAGTTTATAAGCTAGTCTCATGGTACAAAACAGTACGCAAAGTTCCGAAATGAACCAAGCCGACAAAGCTAACGCCTTTCCCGAGAGAACCTTCGGCTACAATGCCCCTCGCAAGCTATTCAAAAAACAACCCGATGCAAGCCAGCCAGACAACGAACTAATCAGCTGCCCCAAACAAAGAAAGCCGCCCAACAAGGCGGCTTTCAAAGTAAAGCAAGCAGTACTGCCAAATAGGTAAAGGCTACGTCGGCGAAAACAGCGACTTAAAAACTTGACACAAAACTTCCTAACGTGAGCGCCTCACCCCCGGCCCCCTCTCCGAAAAGGAGAGGGGGAGCCGTCCGCACATCCTACAGCTCCGAATGCACGGTAGCCGCCAGCACGCCCTCCTCTCCGAAAAGGAGAGGAGGAGCCGTCCGCACAGCATGCCCGCTAGTAGTCAACTAATCCCTGACTCAGTGCTAGTCAGCCCGCCGCCGGAGGCTGGCGGGCGTATCTGCGCAATCCGTTAAATCCGTTAAATCTGCGGTCTTATTCGAATTTCAGGTGTTTCACCGATTCGCCCGAGTTTTGCAGTTCCCGCAGCGAATCGATCCCGATTTCCAGGTGGCGCTTCACGAAATTAGTGGTCACCTTCGAATCCGACTCGGCCGTTTTCACGCCCTCGGGCGTCATGGGGTTATCGCTCACGAGCAGCAGGGCGCCGTGCGGAATATCATTCATAAAGCCCACCACGAAGATGGTCGCCGTCTCCATATCCACGGCCAGGGCGCGCACGCGGCGCAGATAATCCTTAAAATCCTGATCGTGCTCCCACACGCGGCGGTTGGTGGTGTACACGGTGCCGGTGTAGTAGTCGAGCTCGTGTTTCTTAATCATCGACGAAACGGCGCGCTGCAGGCGGAACGACGGCAGCGCCGGAATTTCCTTGGGCAGGTAGTCGTCGCTGGTACCGTCGCCGCGAATGGCCGCGATGGGGAGGACGAGGTCGCCGAGCTTGGTCTTTTTCAAACCACCGCACTTGCCGAGGAACAGAGCGGCTTTAGGTTTGATGGCCGACAGCAAATCCATGACCGTGGCGGCCATCGGCGAGCCCATGCCGAAGTTGATGATGGTGATGCCGCCGGCGGTAGCCGACTGCATGGGCTTGTCGGTGCCGCGTACTTCCACCCCAAACTGCTCGGCAAACATGTACACGTAGTTGCTGAAGTTGGTGAGCAGGATATACTGCCCGAAGTCGCTCAGTGGTACGCCAGTGTAGCGTGGCAGCCAGTTATTTACGATGTCTTCTTTGGTTTTCATATCAGTGGCGAAATGGTGAAACTGTGAACTGGTGAGTTGGTGAGTAGTAAGTTTTAAAGTTGCTGAGCAAAACTCACCAACTCACTACTCACCGGTTCACCATATGAAAAAAGCCGCCTACCCGGGGGGGTATGGCGGCGCGAGGGGTCCGAGACCCGGGCGAAATGCGACTGCCAAACCCATACCTTTGGAGGTGATGCAAGCGTTGGACCTGCCGCCTTTCGACCACAAAATTAGGCAAAATTCTGCGAATACCCTCGAAATCTGGGATGAGCTGCGTCGTAAGTACGTGGTGCTGACTCCTGAAGAGTGGGTACGGCAGCACGTGGCGCACTACTTGTTGCGCCACCTGGGCTACCCCCGTGGCCTGCTGAGCCTGGAGCGGGGCCACCGCTACAACCAGCGGCAGAAGCGTACCGACCTCGTGGCGCTCGGCCCCGACGGCCGCCCGCTGCTGCTGGTGGAGTGTAAGCGGCCGACGGTGGCCATTACGCCGGCCGTGGCGCAGCAAGCGGCTACTTATAATCAGACGATGCGCGCCCCCTTTCTGCTGCTAACCAACGGCTTGGTGCATTACTGCTGGCGCGTCGATTTTGAGCGTGGCGTGAATGAGCGGCTGGCTGATATCCCCACATATGCCCAGGCAACGAGCTAGAGTAAATTTCAGGTTCGTGTACGGTCAATCGTAGTTCTATCGTGAGCGCCTCACCCCCCGGCCCCCTCTCCGAAAAGGAGAGGGGGAGCCGACTGCTTGCTCACGTCAAGCAATCGGTACGTAGTCGGCATGCTCCCCCTCTCCTTTTCGGAGAGGGGGCTGGGGGGTGAGGCGACCGCGTCTGGAGAGCAACAATCCGTACACAAACCTGAAATTTGCTCTAAGTAGCTTGGCCTTTGCAGTCCGAGCGCTCGCACAGCGAGCATCTACGGTCGAACAGGCGTTGTGATAAGCGTGAACAAGCGTAGATGCCCGCTGCGCGAGCGCTCGGACTGCAAAGGCCAAGCAACAAAAAAGCTCGGGCTGCTTACAGCTGGTAAGTCGCTTTCAAAAACTGCTCTGCCGTTTCGGGCTGGCGGCCGAGCAGCTTTTGCAGGTCGGTGGCGGGGAAATCAAATTCGCCCTGCGCCATCGCTACGCAGAAGCCGGCCGTCATGTGAATGGCCTCGGCGGGTACGCCAGCAGCGGCGAGGGCCGAGTTGAAGGCTTCCGCATCGGGCGATACGTACTGAATAGTTTTGCCCGACAAGTCGCTGAGGATCTTCGCAATGTTGTGGAACGAATACGACGTGTCATTGCTGATGTTGTACGACTGATTTTCGTGGCCCGAGCTGGTGAGTACGGCCGCACCGGCCGCACCCATGTCGGCGCGGCTGGCGTAGGGCACCCGGCCCTCGCCAGCGGGTAGGTAGATGGTGTTGGTTTCGAGCACTGGCCCCATGAAGAGCGGCAGTACATCGAGGTAGAGCGCGTTTTTGAGGATGGTGTAAGTCAGGCCCGACTCCTTGAGCAGCTTTTCGGTGGCCAGGTGGGCCTCGGCGATAAACCAGGCGGCCGACGAGCCATCCTCCGTTTTACGCTGGAAGCTGGTGTACACTACGTGTTGCACCCCGGCCTCCTTGGCGGCGTTCACAGCATTGGTGTGCTGCGGCACGCGATTGGGTACGTCGTTGCTCGATACTAGAAACAGCTTGTCAACGCCTTGGAAGGCAGCTACCAGCGAGGCGTAGTCGTTGTAATCGCCCTGCTTCACGGTCACGCCCTGCGCTTGCAGGTCGGCAGCTTTGGCGGGGTCGCGTGCCAGCACGGCCAGGTCGCTAGGGTTAATGGTTTTCAGGAGGTTTTCAACTACAGCCTTGCCGAGGCCGCCGGTAGCACCGGTTACGAGGATCTTGCTCATGATAAAGTAAGCACGCTGGGGGCAGTAGGCCCCGGTTTGGTGAAAATGCGGTACCGGCCCGGTGGTAAAGCCGCGGCCCGATAACTCGACAAAGGTCGGTATCTTTGCTTACTAAAAGTGAGCAGCTACCTCTAGGTAAGCACTCACCTCCACGTAACCACCCTGACTATGCCACCCACCAGCATGGGGCACTGCCTCACCACGCTTCCTTCGCTCCGCGATGCCCTCGACGTAGTAAGCGGCAAGTGGAAACTCATGATTCTAGTGGCCCTGGCCACTGGCCATCAGCGCTTTCGCGACATCGAGCGCAGCATTCCCGGTATCTCGTCCAAAGTGCTGGCCAAGGAGCTAAAAGACCTGGAGCAGCATCAGCTCGTGCGGCGCACCGTGCAGGAAGGCCCGCCCGTGCTCGTCACCTACGAGGTACTGCCCTACGCCGACACGCTCGACCCCGTCATTTTCGCCCTGCGCGAGTGGGGGTTGAACCACCGGCGCAAGATTATGGGGGCCAGCAGCGAAGCATAAAAAAAGGCCCGCCGGACGCTCGTCCGGCGGGCCTTTTTGTTGCGCGGGCTTTGTAGTCCGCGTTTGCTAGTGTGCACTTGGCTGCCCACTGATAAGCGCGGACTACAAGGTCCGCGCAGCGCTACACAGCCGCGCTTTCCAGGACGGTTTCTACGTCTACCAGGGGCAGGTTCCAGGCTTCGGCTACGCCTTTGTACACTACCTCGCCGTGTACTACGTTGAGGCCGAGGCGTAGGGCCGCGTCGCGGCGGCAGGCTTCCTGCCAGCCGAGGTTAGCAAGCTTCACGGCGTAGGGCAGGGTGGCGTTGGTGAGGGCCAGGGTGCTGGTGTAGGGCACCGCGCCGGGCATGTTGGCCACGCAGTAGTGCACTACGTCGTCGATGATGAAGGTCGGGTTTTCGTGGGTCGTGGGCTTGCAGGTTTCGATGCAGCCACCCTGGTCCACGGCCACGTCCACGAGCACGGTGCCGGGGCGCATGGTCTTGAGCATGTCGCGGGTGATGAGGTGCGGAGCTTTCGCGCCCGGAATCAGCACCGCGCCCACGATGAGGTCGGCCGTTTTGATGGCCTCGCGGATGTTGTATTCGTTGCTGTACACCGTCTGCACGTTGGCCGGCATGAAGTCGTCGAGCTCGCGCAGGCGAGTGAGGCTGATGTCCATGATGGTCACCTGCGCGCCGAGGCCAGCGGCTATCTTAGCCGCCTGCGTGCCTACCACGCCGCCGCCCAGTACGAGCACGTGCGCGGGCTTCACGCCGGGCACGCCACCCAGCAGAATGCCGCGGCCTTTCAGCGGCTTCTCCAGGTACTTGGCACCTTCCTGCGGGGCCATGCGGCCAGCCACCTCGCTCATCGGGATGAGCAGCGGCAGGGCGCGCGAGGGCAGCTCCACGGTTTCGTAAGCCAGGCAGATGGCTTTGCGCTCCACCATCGCGTGGGTCAGCTCCTCACCGCTGGCAAAGTGGAAATACGTGAACAGCAGCTGATTTTCCTTGATGAGCGGATACTCCTCCGCAATCGGCTCCTTTACTTTGATAATCATCTCCGACTGCTTGTACACGTCGGCGATGGTGGGCAGCAGCGTCGCGCCGGCGGCTTCGTACTCGCTGTCGGCAAAGCCCGAGCCTTCGCCCGCGCTGGCTTGCACGAAGAGCGAGTGACCATGCTTGCGCAGCTCGGCTACGCCGGCAGGCGTGAGGCCCACGCGGTTTTCATTATTTTTAATTTCCTTCGGAACGCCGATAATCATGGGGCAGAGAGGGGAGATGAAGAGGGGGTAAACGTGCCGTAAAGATACAGCCGAGCGGGCAGCGGGGAGGTGGTGAAATGGTGAGAGGTGAGGGGTGAAATAGTGAAATGGTGAGTGGTGAAACGGTGAGTGGTGAGATGGTGAGGTGGTGAGTTGGTAAATGACTGAGTGCATTGAAGCGGCCGCGTATTGCAACTTACCGTTACATTACCTCACCATCTCACCATCTCACCACTCACCGTTTCACCACCTCCAGCAGGCCTTGCACGTCGAGCGGGCGGGTGTACATGGTGAGCTTGCCGTCGGGGGTGAGGGGCCACTCGGCGCGGGGGCGGTCCCAGTACAGCTCCAGGCCGTTGCCGTCGGGGTCGTTGAGGTAGATGGCTTCGCTCACGCCGTGGTCGGAAGCTCCGCTCAGCGGGTAGCCGGCTTGCAGCAGGCGGCGCACCACGGCAGCCAGTCCGGCCCGCTCCTTATACAAAATGGCGGCGTGGTAAAGGCCCGCTACGCCCTCGCGCACGGCTGGCTTGCCGCCCCGGCTGTGCCAGGTATTGAGCCCGATGTGGTGGTGGTAGCCATCGGCCGAGAGGAAGGCGGCCGAGCCCATGTCAAACATAATTTCGAAGCCGAGCAGGCCCTGGTAAAAAGCCAGGGCTTTGGGCAGGTCGGTTACTTGCAGGTGGATGTGGCCGATGCTAGTGCCAGCGGGCACGGTGTAGGGGACGGTGGCGGCAGTGGGGTTCATAAAGGGGAGCTAAGCGTTGAGTGTAAAATAATGTAGGTACATCATTTGTTTTCCAGGCGTGCGCTATGGCGAACTATTTTCGCAATCGCGCCGGAATGCTACTGTGCGGGCGTTGTCTATGAATCCCAAAACTGAAAAAGAACTGTCCGATGCCAGGTTGCCGCTGTGGCTGGCTTTCCCCGACATCCCACGCTACTCGATAGGCTGGCGCATGGGCGCGGGCGATGGCTACTCATGGGACTTCTACCAATGGTGGCAAGCGCTGAGCCCAGCGGCGCAGCAGGAATATCAACAACGCTATCCTGAGCCGGTAGGTTGGCGGGGCTGGTCTGCCGACGAAGACTGGGATGAGGACGGTGAGGAAGAACCCAGCAAAGACGATTTGGCCGGCGATTGAATAAAGCAGAAAGCCCTGCCAATCGGCAGGGCTTCGCATTTAATAAGTAGCGGCTGACTTATTTAAACGGCACCGCCGCCCCGCTTTCCTTCACCATGCTCGTGGGCACTAGGTCCTTCACTACGTTGGCCTTGAGCGTAAGCTTGGCATCGCCGTGCAGGTCGTTGGAGGAGAGCGTGACCACCTCGGTGGCCGGGCCGACGGCCCGCTGGGTGTACACCAGCTCCACCACGGCGCTCTGGCCGGGCTTGATGGGGGCGGGTACGGAGCGGTAGCCCACGCAGTAGCAGCCAGAAGCCAGTGTGCTGAGTACCAACTCTTGGGGGCCGGTGTTGCGCACGCCGATGCGGGCAACGGCCTGGGTGCCCGCCTCGATGCGGCCGAAGTCGTAGCTGGGCCGCTCCAGCACCAGGCGGGGCGAGGCGGCCAGCTGGGCCGGGGTGAGGGTAGCGCGCACTTCCTCCTTGGTAAGCACCGAGCCCTTGAGGCTGAGTACCTTGCTGGGCTCGCTGGCATTGCTCATCACGGTCACGGTTTTGGTAAACACGCCGGGGCGGCCGGCGCTGTTGTACACCGCCTTGATAATGCCCGACTTGCCGGGCAGCACCGGCGACTTGGTCCACTCCGGGGTGGTGCAGCCGCAGCTGGCCTGGGCGTTGGCAATGACGATGGGCTGGTTACCCGTATTTTTAAACCGGAACTCGTAGGTGGCCATCGTGCCCTCGGGCACCTTGCCAAAATCGTGGTCGGTGTGCTCGAAGGTGAGTACGCCCTGGGCGCGGGCCGCCAGTGCCAGCAGGCACAGGGCGAGGGTAGAAACGAGGCGCATAAGCGGAGCAGCGCCCGGCCTGAGCCAGGCAGATAAGATAGACTAACAATAAGTTAACCCCAGCCAGTCGGGGGCGTAGGCAAAGATACAGCCGGCCCCCCGTCGCCTTCGTAAATTTGCGGCCTCGTCCTGTCCTTCCCACCCTCACCCTCCTTCCTCCGGCGTTATGTCTGATACCCTCCTGGCTCCGGCCCCCCCAACCCTTTCCACAGCTGAGCTGCTCGACGATTACCGCCTGGCCTGGGAAAGCCGCTACGCCTCGCTGGCTGGCCGCCGCGAAGTATTCATGGGTAAGGCCAAGTTCGGCATCTTCGGCGACGGTAAGGAATTGCCGCAGCTGGCGATGGCCCGCGCCTTCCAGGCCGGCGATTTTCGCGCGGGCTACTATCGCGACCAAACGTTCATGGTGGCCATCGGGGAGCTGACCTGGCAGCAGTACTTTGCCCAGCTCTACGCCCACGCCGACCCCGAGGCCGACCCCAGCACCGCCGGCCGGGCCATGAACGGCCACTTCGGCACCCGTCTGCTCGACGACGACGGCCTGTTCAAGCCCCAGGCTACGGCCAAAAACTCGTCGGCCGACATTTCGCCCACCGGTGGCCAGATGCCCCGCCTCGTGGGGCTGGCCTACGCCAGCAAGCTCTACCGCCAAAACCCCGCCCTGCACCAGTTTACCGACTTTTCAACCCAGGGCAACGAGGTGGCTTTCGGCACCATCGGCAACGCCAGCACCTCGGAGGGCGTGTTTTTTGAGGCAATCAACGCGGCCGGGGTATTGCAGATTCCGCTGCTGATGTCGGTGTGGGACGACCACTACGGCATCTCGGTGCCAGCCGAATATCAGACTACCAAGCAGAGCATCTCGGCCATCCTGGCGGGCTTTCAGCGCGAAGGCGAGGGCCAGGAAGGCTTCGAGATTTTCGTGGTGCGCGGCTGGGATTATCCGACGCTAGTCGATACCTATCAGCGGGCTGCCGCCCTGTGCCGGACGCAGCACGTGCCGGTGCTCATCCACGTAACGGAGGTAACGCAGCCGCAGGGCCACAGCACCAGCGGCTCGCACGAGCGCTACAAGACCAAAGCCCGCCTAAGCTGGGAAGAGCAGCACGACTGCCTCACCAAATTCCGCGATTACCTCCTCTCCGAAGGCGTCGCCACGCTCGACGAGCTGGCCCAGATCGAGAAAACGGCCGCTGCCACCGTGAAGCAGGCGCGCACTACGGCCTGGGCCGCCTTCTTCGACCCCATTCAGCAGGAGCGGGAAGAGGCCCTGGTGGTGCTCGATAAGATGGTAACCGAAACCGGCGGGGAAACCAAGCTGGCCGAACTAGTCAAAAGTCTCAGAACCAACCTGACGCCCATTCGGGCCGACATCGTGCGCACCCTGCGCCGCGCCCTGCGCCAGGTGCGCGGCAACCGCCAAAGCGCCGGTCGCCGCGCCGCCCAAAGTCTACTGGAGCAGCACGAGGCCGAAAACGCCGACCGCTACAACTCCTACCTCTTCAGCCAGAGTGCCGAGGCGGTGGGCAACATCGAGGAGGTGCCCGTGGAATTTGCCGGCGAGGCCCCGCTGGTGGACGGCCGCGAGGTGCTGCAAGCCTGCTTTACGGCCAACTTCGAGCGCGACCCGCGCATCTTCGCCATTGGCGAAGACGTGGGCCACATCGGCGACGTAAACCAGGCCTTCGCGGGCTTGCAGGAAAAATTCGGGGAGCTGCGCGTGACCGATACCGGCATCCGAGAGTGCACCATTGTGGGGCAGGGCATCGGGGCGGCGCTGCGCGGCCTGCGGCCCATTACCGAAATTCAGTATCTCGACTACCTGCTCTACGCCATCCAGGTGCTGAGCGACGACGTGGCCTGCCTGCAATACCGCACCAAGGGCGGGCAGAAAGCGCCGCTCATCGTGCGCACCCGGGGCCACCGGCTGGAGGGCATCTGGCACTCGGGCTCGCCCATTCAGATGATCCTCGGCGCCATCCGGGGGATGCACCTGTGCGTGCCGCGCAACATGACGCAGGCGGCGGGCTTCTACAACACGCTGCTGCGCAGCGACGAGCCGGCCATCGTGATCGAGTGCCTCAACGGTTACCGCCTCAAGGAAAAGCTGCCCGCCAACGTGGGCGAGTTTACGCTGCCGCTGGGCCGGCCCGAGGTGCTGCGCGAGGGCGACGATCTCACCATCGTCACCTACGGCTCGATGTGCCGCATTGTGCTGGATGCCGCCAAGCAGCTGCAGGAGGTGGGTATCTCGGTCGAAGTAATCGACGTGCAGACCTTGCTGCCCTTCGATACCGACCACCTCATTGCCGATAGCCTGCGCAAGACGGGCCGCGTCATCTTCACCGACGAGGACGTGCCCGGCGGGGCCACCGCCTACATGATGCAGCAGGTGCTCGACGGGCAGAACGCCTACCAGCTGCTCGATTCGGCCCCGCGCTGCGTCGCCGCCCACGCCCACCGCCCGCCCTACGGCTCCGACGGCGACTATTTCTCCAAGCCCAACGCCGAAGACGTATTCGACGCGGCCTACGAGCTGCTGCGCGAAAGCGACCCCGCGAAGTTTCCGGCTATTTATTAGCACTAAACAATTCGCCGCGCTACCCCAGCCACTAACGGCTGGGGTAGCGCGGCGAATTGTTTAGTACCTTGATAACGACCGGCTAGCGAGGTTTAATGACGACGCTGTCGGTCATGATAACGTTGCTCTCGTGCAGTGCCCGGTCGGCGATGCTGATCTGGAAGCGCACCGTTTGGCCGGCCGCGAAGGTCTCACCCAAGCCAAATACCTGGGGCCGGTAGGTGAGAGTCCCTTTCAGCGGGGCAGCCTTGGTGTCGGTATCCGCAGAAGGGTGTTGATAAAGGCCATTATAGCTCCCGGCAGTGTAACTACCCCCTCCGCCGGGTGGGGTACCCACGACGGAAAGCGGCTCATATTTTCTGGTAACGGGATTCTTAATAAAGGGCTCGATAAAATAATTATTGTAATATCTGCCGCTGTATTTAGTCGCATCCGCATCGCGCTCCTTGACCGTCAGGCCGAGGTCGCCATCGCCATCTTGGTAGTTGATGGTGATGTAAAAGGTGTCGCGCACCTGCTCCCGCGGGTTGGTGGGCGTGTAGCGCGATACCCGGATGCTATTGAAGCTAATGGCGGGCGTAGTGGAATATTCCGGCTCCTTGAGGCAGGAGCTAAGGCCAAGCGCCAAGCCGCCGCCCGCTAATGCTAGTCGAAAAAAAGTCATACGCAAACGCAAATTAAAGAATACCCGCCATCGGCTCGCGCCCGTGCTTTGCAACGAGTAGGCGCTGGCTTTGTTGTGCTGGCGTAAATGTAAGCTGCCGGGCCTACCGGCTGGCTTCTCCGCTAACCCCCGTCCCTCGCTATGAGTTTCCGCGCTACGTTTCTTGGCCCGGCCTACCAAACCCTCACGCAGCTGTCGCCCACCGAGTTTGAGGCGGCGGCCCTGCGACTGTTTCAGCACCAGGCCAGGCACTGCCCGCCCTACCGGGCCTACCTGGCGGGCCTGGGTCGCGACCCGGCCCGCGTGCAGCGCCTGCCGGATATTCCGTTTCTGCCCATCGAGTTTTTCAAAACGCACGAGGTGCGTACCGATCCCGGCGACTGGCAGCCGCAGGAGGTGTTTCGCAGCAGTGGCACCACGTTGCAGCAGCGCAGTCGCCACCTCGTGCGCGATCCGGCCCTGTACCGAGCCAACGCCGCCGCTATTTTCGAGGCGGCCTACGGCCCGCTCACCGGCTGGACTTTCCTGGCCCTGTTGCCCTCGTATCTGGAGCAGGGCGAGTCGTCGCTGGTGGCGATGGTGGCTGATTTTGCCCAGCGCTCGGGGCAGGCCGAGCCGGCGTTTTTCCTGCGCGACCACGCCGGCCTGCTGCGGGCGCTGGCCGCGGCCAAGGCCCAGCCCGGCCGCCGCGTCATGCTCTTCGGCGTGACGTACGCCCTGCTCGACCTAGCCGCCGAATACGGGCCGGCCCCCGAATTGCAGGAGGTGGTAGTGCTCGAAACGGGCGGCATGAAGGGCCGCCGCCGCGAAATGATTCGGGAAGAGCTGCACCAGGAATTGCAAGCTGCCTTCGGCCCCGCGCCCATTCATTCGGAATACGGCATGACCGAGCTGCTCAGCCAGGCCTACTCGCCGGGCGAGGGCCTGTTTTATTGCCCGCCCCAGATGCGGGTGCTGCTGCGCGATGCCGCCGACCCTTTTTCAGTGGCCGAAGAGCGCGCCGAGGGCGCCATCAACATCATCGACCTGGCCAACGTGGACAGCTGCGCCTTTATCGAAACCAAAGATTTGGCCCGGCGGCACGCTGGCGGGGCTTTTGAGGTGCTGGGGAGGCTCGATAATTCGGATATTCGTGGGTGTAGTCAGCTGGTGTAATCGCGCTGTAGGGTAAGCTTTAGCTTGCCCGACGTCTGGTGGGTCGTGGCTCGCCGGACGCCGGGCAAGCTAAAGCTTACCCTACAGTTTATTTCCCCTTATTTCCCCGCGAAGGCCTTGGCATCCGCTTCCTCGATGGTGGCGTCGCTCATGATAACTAAGCGCTCGACCACGTTGCGCAGCTCACGGATGTTGCCGCGCCAGTCGAGGCCTTGCAGGTATTTGAGGGCACCGTCCGAGATTTTCTTGGGCTTGTTGCCGTAGTCGGCGGCGATGTCCTGCAAAAATTTCTGCACCAGCTCGGGGATGTCCTCGCGGCGGTCGTTGAGCGGCGGCACCTGGATGAGAATCACCGAGAGGCGGTGGTAGAGGTCTTCGCGAAAATTCTTGTCGGCGATTTCCTGGAGCAGGTCTTTGTTGGTGGCGGCGAGCACGCGCACGTTCACCGAAATCTCTTTTTCGCCGCCTACGCGGGTAATCTTATTTTCCTGCAAGGCGCGCAGCACCTTGGCCTGGGCCGAGAGGCTCATGTCGCCGATTTCGTCGAGGAAGAGCGTACCCCCGTCGGCCTGCTCAAACTTGCCGATGCGCTGCTTCACGGCCGAGGTGAAGGAGCCTTTTTCGTGGCCGAACAACTCGCTCTCAATCAGCTCGCTGGGGATGGCGGCGCAGTTGACCTCCACCAGCGGGCCATTAGCGCGGGAGCTGAGCTGATGCAGCTGGCGGGCCACCATTTCCTTGCCCGCGCCGTTGGGGCCGGTGATGAGCACCCGGGCATCGGTGGGGGCCACTTTTTCGATGGCCTTGCGCACGGCTCCGAGCGCAGCCGAGCTACCTATCATGTCGGAACCGCTCTTGCCGGCGGTAGCCAGCTTTTTCTTGAGCGTTTTGGTTTCGGTCACGAGCTTGCTGCGGTCCAGGGCGTTGCGCACGGTCACGAGCAGGCGGTTGAGGTCGGGGGGCTTGGGCAGGAAGTCGAATGCGCCCTTCTTGGTGGCTTCCACGGCGGTTTCGATGTTGCCGTGGGCCGAGACCATAATGAAGGCCGCGTCGGGGGCCAGCGTGCGGGCACGCTCCAGCACTTCGAGGCCATCCATCTTGGGCATTTTTACGTCGCAGAGCACCACGTCGTACTTCTGCTGAATGAGCAGGTCGAGCCCCGCCGGGCCGTCTTCGGCCTGGTCCACCTTATAGTCTTCAAACTCCAGGATTTCCTTGAGCGTGTGGCGGATAGCCTTTTCGTCGTCGATGATGAGAATACGGGGCATAAGAAGTAGGGTAAGCTTTAGCTTGCCTGGCGTGGGGCAACGTAAGGCAAGCTAAAGCTTACCCTACAAAAAAGGCGGCTGCTCGTGGAAGCAGCCGCCTAAATTACGCAATGAGCCGATAAGCCGGGTTCTGTCCGCCCGGCGGAGTTTCCTCCGGTGGCGGCCCCATCATTTATCTAGGCCCACGGTCACCCGTGGGCTCCAGCAACCTACCCGCAAGCCCGGGCGGGCCGCCCGGCGCCCGCCTTCCGAAGAAGGCGAACATGCTTGCTTATTTGGTCTTGCAACCCCTGAGGTTTACCCAGCCGGCGTGGTCACCCAGCCGCTGGTGCGCTCTTACCGCACCTTTTCACCCTTACCAAGGGCGAAATGGTGAGATGGTGAAATGGTGAGTTTTCCGTTCGGAAGAAACTCACCGTCTCACCATCTCGCCATCTCACCACTTCGGCGGTTATTTTCTGTGGCACTGGCTGTCCTGGCCCGATTGGCCAGTCCTACCCGTTAGGTAGCAGGGCGCCCTGCGTAGCCCGGACTTTCCTCCCCGCCCGCATTTGCGTTGGGCGCGGCGATGGGGTGGCTCACTGCGAAAGCAAAGGTACGGGCCGCGGGGCGCACGGTGGAAGAAGTTGGGGCTCGTGGTGGGGCTAGGGCAGGCGTGGGGGCTGGCCGGGGGGCGCGGCGCGGCGGCGGGGCTACTGAATTTTTACGGAGGAAACCTTGTCGTTGGCCGTGGGCGAGAGCGTGGTAAAATCTGATTTGTCGGCCGTTAGCGTCCAGGTGCTGCCGGTGAAGTTATCGTCGGCGTACAGCGTGACCGTCCAGCCGCTGGGAATTTTCACCGACGAGGCCCAGTCGTTGACGAAGCCGTAGCCCTGGAGCTGGGCCAAGGTGTAGCTGCCTTTCGGAATAGTAGTTGTGGCTGCCCCGCCGTAGTTGGCATCCGCAAAAAAGCTGACGCCGCTGGCGGCAGTGCCGGTGCCGTACGTGGTAGCCTGGCCGTACAGCGCATTGGAGATACCCGATAAATAGCTGCTGACATTAGTGTTGGGCAGGTTGTAAGTCAGGTAGATGCCGTAGCCGTCGGTTTTGGTGCGCTGGGCGAGCGAGGCGGCCGTGCTGGCCGAGGTGCTTTGAATATCCACGGCGGCTGGCCCCAGGCTGGCCTTACCCAGGCCCGCCACGTTGGGCACCGAGTAAGTGCCGTACACGGCATTCCAGCTGTAATTGACCTTGGAGCCCACCGTTACGCCGTTGTAGGATAAGCGGCTGGCAGCCGGGCCGTAGTAGTAGAAGGAAATAATCTTATTGGGCAGCAGGTTGCGCAGGGCAGTGACCAGGTACACAAACGAATAGGCATTAGGCTGGCCGGTGCCGTTGGTGCCGTAGTCGGCGTACTCGTCATCGAAGTCGATGCCATCGAGGCCGTAGGTAGTGACGGCATTGGCCAGCTGCTGGGCAAATTCGGTGGCTGCCGCCTGGGTCGGAAAATTGCACACCCCGGCTCCCTGGTGATTGCCCAGGATGGACAACAGCACCTTGGTACCCTTGGCCTGCACCGGCTGGATGTAAGTGGCGCGGTTATTCAACACGTTCGTAACCTGCGTGTTGAAATACAGCACCGCTTTCTGCGTGGCGGTATTGTAATTGATGTTGGCCGCGAAGACGATGCCGATGTCGAACAGCGGCTGGCCCGAGGCCAGCGCGTACTTGCCGACGTTGCTGAAGTCGTTGTTATTCACCTCGACGTAGCAGACCGTCTTGGGACCGCTGACGCCCACCGCATTCGTTGCCGCCGCGCCGGGGGCAGCGGGGGCCGGAAGGTCCTCCGCTTTTTTACAGGCGGAAAAGCAGAACGTGAAGAGTGCGCCGAGCAGCGCTAATTGTCGAAGGCCCCGGGGTAGAGTGGCTTTCATGATAAAAAAGGTTTGGGTGGAAAAGGACGCTTGCCAGGAAGGACAAGCGCGGAGAAAGAGCGGGAGAAAGGGCGTTGGCAAACCGACAGCAGCGGGGCGTTTCGGCCGGCCGCAAGCAGACTTGCCGCTTGATCAAAAACCGCGAGTAAGTGCCCGGGCTTTGCGCATAAAGGTAGCGAGCTGCGCGAGAAGCGCGCAACGGGAATAAAAGAATAATTTTCTGCGCGTCAGTAAGTTGGGTAGTAGGGCGCCGCCCAAGCCACGCAACGAAAAAGGCCCGCCACCGGGAAGGTAGCGGGCCTGCAAAAGCGGCGGGCAAGGTCAACGCCTAGCCGGCGGCCGGCAGAAAATCCAGGCGGAGGGGGCTGAAGGAGTCGAGCAGCGCGCCGGCCTGCCGGGCCACTACGCCGTGCGGTACGTTGGGGGCGGCGTAGAACGAGTCACCGGCGCGCAGCACGCGCACCTCGTCGCCCACGGTTACTTCAAACTCGCCGCGCTCGACGTACGAGATCTGGCTGTGTACGTGGTGGTGCAGGGCGCCCACTGCCCCGGCCGCGAATTCTACTTTAACCAGCAGCAGGTCGTCGTTGTAGGCGATGAGGGTGCGGCGTACCCCCGGGCCGGTGGGCTCCCAGGTAAGGTCGGCGGCGGAGCGAAAGGCGGGCGTGGTGTGCGTCATAAGCTGGGAAAATTACGCCACCCAAACCAGCTTAGCGGCGCTCAGCGTTTGCTCGCCGTCCCAGCGGTAGCCGATGAGCTGGCCGCCCTTGGCCACGCTATAGTCGAGGCAGACGGCGTGGGGCTGAAGGATTTGCGGAGTGCCGCGCAGCCAGTAGTGGCCGAAAAACACGGGCGTATCGTCTTGGTAATAGCTGGGGTCGAGGTGCGAAAAATCGACGGGCTGCCCGCGCAGCTCGGGCAGGTCTTCGAGGTAATAGTCGGCGTAGGAAGGGGCCGTGGCGGGGTTTTGCCACCAGCGCAAGCGCATCCGGCTGCGGTGGTGCCCGTCCTTATCGGCGAAGGTGAGGCCGCCGGGCAGCTTGTCTTCGCGGCCTTTGAGCACAATCTCGGCGGCGGTAAACTCGGGCGCGTCGGGGCGGCTAGCCCGCAGCAGGAAGTCGCGGGTGAGGCGCAGGCCCGGCAGCTGCTGGCGCAGATAGTCCAGTTGCCGGGGCTCCCAGCAGGCGTGCACGGCGCGCAGGCCGGGCAGCTCCAGGGCCAGCGGCAGGGTCATAAACCAGTCGAGGTAGCTCAGCCATTCGGCAAACAACTCCTTCGAGCGAAACTCCTCAATGGTGCGTACGTGCTGCAAGATATTGACCGGCTTGTGCGGCCGCAAGTAACCGCCCGTGGGATCTTGCTGCCAGAAGGCCAAGGCGTTGTACTCGTGGTTGCCCAGGATGGCCAGCGCCGCGCCGGCCGCTACCATCCCGCGCACCAGCGCCAGCGTTTCGCGGATTTTGGGACCGCGGTCGATGTAATCGCCCAGAAAAATAACCTGGCGCCCGGCCGGGTGGCGCAGAATGCCCAGCGCGTCGGGCCGGTAGTCGAGGTGATGCAGCAAGGCGCGCAGTTCGTCGGCGTGGCCGTGAACGTCGCCAATGAGGTCGTACATGGAGAAGTAATACTAGGAGCTGGGAGCGTTGCAACCTTAGTTTACCGGCGGCATTCCCCAGCCATATCGAAAAAGGCCGGGGAAAAGGCGTTAGCTAGGGTTGGTCGGCAGGGGAGTCGAGGCCGCCGCTTCGGCCGCCAGGCGCTGGCGCAGGCCCCGGCGCGTGAGCGGAAACAAATCGCCATCGAGCCCTATGCTGTAGAAGAGCTCGGTGACGGTGTGCGTAGAGCGGCTCTGCTGAATGGTGCGCTGCCGGCTGTACACCACCAGGCTATCGTGCTGCTCAATGGCGAAGGCCTGGCGGCCCACCAGCCGGTAGGCCCGGCCCGCCGCCGTGGTGTAGCCCCACACCCGGGTTAGTGGCAGCCGGTACACCGCGTAGGTGTTGGGGTTAACGACTTCGAGGTAGCCCGTCGGCTTGCTGAGCTTGCTGACGGTACCCGCCACGGCGGGCGCATTGGCGG
The DNA here is from genome assembly GCA_913776615.1 of uncultured Hymenobacter sp. GTDB lineage: Bacteria > Bacteroidota > Bacteroidia > Cytophagales > Hymenobacteraceae > Hymenobacter. The sequence goes on along the minus strand of CAJYPK010000059.1, from coordinate 136,895 downwards.
CTAATTCTTGGCTGCTGAAGTAGGCGCCGGGCCGCGGTTGGGCCATAGCCGGAATGGCGGTGCCGACCAGCAACAGGTTGCTGGCCAGCACAAAGGCGGTGATTTTCATAAAAACAGGCGTAGGGTGGGAGGGGAGAGCGAGGGCCTCCTTTTATACGCACAGGAGGGGGCGGTGTTCTTTTTGAGCTGTTAGCTATTGTGTGGTAGCTGTTAGCTGTTAGCTGCTAGCTGTTAGCTATTCTATTAGCTCGTTGTTCGGGAAAGCTAACAGCTAACACATAACACAGCTACTTCAGGCGCACCAGCGTGGCCCCGTAGCCAAACTTCTCTTTCTGGGCGTCTTCGAAGAACTTAATGTCTTTGTTGCGGCTGAGCTGGCGGTGGATTTCCTTGCGCAGCACCCCATTGCCAGCTCCGTGGATAAAGATGATTTCGTGCATATTGGTGGCCAGGGCGCGGCTCAGGGCATCCTCGAAGGCATCGAGCTGCTGGCGCAGCATGGCGGTGTTGCTCAGGCCCTCGGCACCTTCGGGGCGGAGCTTGTCGATGTGCAGGTCGAACTCGTGGGGAGGAGGCACGAGGGCGGCGGCCGGCTTGGGTGGGGCCGGGGCGATGGCGGCCGGCACAGGGGCCGGCTTGTCGCCGCCCAGCGCCTGCTGGAGCGCGTTAGCCCGCTTGGCGTCGAGCACGGGGGCGGGGGCTGCGGCGGCTTCCAGGGCGGCTTCGGCCTGGGCCAGCTTCTCGGGGTTGAGCGCGGGGGCCGGCTTTTCGTCGAGCTGGAAGAGGTAGGCTTCCTTGCCGATGACCGGCGCGGGCCGACGGCTGGAGTAGAAGGTAGCGGCCTTAAACGACTGCCGCTTGGTGAGCAGGTCGTAGGCCGTGTCGGCGTTCAGCTTGAAGCTGAGCAGCTGAAAGACGACGGCGGGCCACTGCTCGAAGTCCTTGAGGTGCAGGTGGGCCAGCGGGGCGCTGGCGGCCTTGGCCTTGAGCTGGCCGGTGGCCAGGGCGCGGTACTTGCCCTGGCGCTCCTCGCCGTAGGTGAAGACCACCTCGGCCTCGGTGTTGTTGAGCAGGTGCAGGGCCAGCAGCTCGGGGGCCTGGTGCACGAGCGCCAGGTACAAGCCCTTGGGCGCGGGCGGCGGGGGCGTCGCGGCGGCCGGGCGCGGGGGCATGGCCGCGCTGGGGCCCGCCTGGGGCGCGCCGGGCCGGGCGGGGCCGGGCGGGGGTGGGGTGCCGGGGCGCGCGGCCTTGGGCTGGCCGCCCTGGGGCTTGCTCTTTTTGGCGCCGGTGCTGGGGCGGGCGACCTCGGGCGCGGGGCGGCGGAAAGCCGAGCCCTCCTCGGCGGCTACGGGCACGAGCTCGCGCAGCAGCACCGGAATGGTAAAGTCGTTGTCGATGGCTACTTCGACCAATTCGCTGTCGAGCACGCGGGTAATGATGCCCTCCTCGGTGCCCGTGAGCAGCCGTACTCTATCTCCTACGTTCATAAAAACACAACTAGTGGGGTGACCAAACTACTACCCGGCAGTACGCGAAGTACGCCGCAAAGGTAGGCCGGGCGGGCAGGCGGGGGCGAAATGGCCGCGGGGCGGGGCAGATTTCGGGCCGGAAAGGAGCACAAACGTTTGCGGAACGCTACCCTGAAATGTGCCGCCCACCGCGCCAGTTCGCCGGTACGCTGCCTTATCTTAGGTTATCAGCCGGCGAAAGGCGTGCGTTTCGGCCCGGCAACTACCTTTTTTCCCACCCAATTTATATGAAAAAACCTCAACTCCTGGGGCGTTGGCTGCTGACTATGCTCGTGCTTACGGGCTGGGCCACGGTGGCCCGGGCGCAGTCGCCGGTGACGGTAAGCCCGGCGTATTTTACTGATAGTACGCCCGTTACCCTTACCTACGACGCCACGCTAGGCAACGCCGGGCTGGCCAACTACGCGGGCGACGTCTTTATCTGGACCGGCCTCATCACCGACCGGAGCACCAGCAATACCGACTGGCACTTCACGGCGGGTACCACCTGGACCGCGCCGGCGGCGAGCGAAAAAATGACGGCGCTCGGCAATCACAAGTACAGCATCACGTTCACGCCGCGCACGTATTACCCGGGCTTTGCCAATTCGGGAGAACTACTGCGCAAATTGGCGATGGTGTTTCGCGGCGCGGGCGGCTCGCCCGAGGGTAAGGGCGTGGGCAACAGCGACATTCTGGTGGCGCCCGGCCTGCAAGTCAACTTTAGCAGCCCCAGCGCCAATACGGTGGTAACGGCCGGCGCGACGGTAGCGGTGGCGGGTACGGCCACGGCCCCGGCCACGCTCACCCTCACGCTCAACGGCACGCAGGTGGCCCAGCAAACCAACGCTACTACGTTGAATACCAACGTGACCATCAGCCAAACGGGCGTGAATACGCTGGTGCTCACGGCCAGCGACGGTACGTCGAGCGCTACGGCTACGACGACCGTTATCGTGCCGCCCAGCGTGACGACGGCGGCCCTGCCCGCCAATGCCAAGGCCGACGGCATCACCTACCTGGCCAATGGAACGTCGGTCATCCTCACCCTCACGGCCCCCCGCAAAAGCTTCGTGTACGTGATCGGCGAGTTCAACAACTGGCAGGCGACGGCCGCCGGCCTGATGAACAAGACGAGCACCGTCGACTCGGACCCCGCCACCGGCCGCTGGTGGGTGCAAATCGACGGCCTCACGCCGGGCCAGGAATATGCCTACCAATTCCTGGTTGACGGCCAGCTGCGCGTGGCCGACCCGTACTGCGAAAAGGTACTTGACCCCGACAACGACCGCTACATCAACACGGCCAGCTACACCGTGTACCCGGGCCTGCGGGCCTACCCCGCAAGCGGGGCCAGCGGTATCGTATCGGTGCTGCAAACCAACCAGGCGGCCTACAACTGGACGACGACCAGCTTTCAGCGCCCGGCCCGCACCAACATGGTGATCTACGAGCTGCTGCTGCGTGATTTCGTTGACCGCCACGACTATCGCACGCTGAAAGACACGCTCAACTACATTCAGCGCCTGGGCGTGAATACCATCGAGCTGATGCCCATCAACGAGTTTGACGGCAACGACAACTGGGGCTACAGCCCGTGCTTCTACTTCGCGCCCGACAAATATTACGGCAGCAAAGATGCCCTGAAGGCCCTCATCGACGAGTGCCACCGCCGGGGTATTGCCGTGGTGCTCGACATGGTGCTCAACCACTCGACCGGCAACAGCCCGATGGTGCAGCTCTACGGCAACATCAGCACCGGCCCCACCGCCGACAACCCGTGGTTTAACGTGACGGCCCCGCACCCCTTCAACGTGTACAACGACCTCAACCACGAGAGCGCCTACACCCGGTACTTTACCAAGAACGTGATTAAGTTCTGGCTCAATGAGTACCACATCGACGGCTACCGCTACGACCTGGCCGGCGGCTTCAGCCAGCGCACCAAAACCAACGATACCTACGAGGATTATGACCAGTCGCGCGTGGACATCTGGATGGACTATTACAATGCCCAGATGAGCGCCGACAACGGCTCGTACCCCATCCTGGAATTTTTTCCGCACCAGGTCAGCCCGACCAATTCCCAGGATGAGGGCAAGGTCTTGTCGGCGGCTGGCATGATGTTCTGGGGCAACATCAACCCTGGCTACACGCAGGCTACGATGGGCTACCCCGATGGCCCGGCCTGGGACCTCAGCGCCGGCTACTACGGTACTACCGGCGGCGGCCGGGGCCTGACCCAGCCGAACTACATCGCCTTTATGGAAAGCCACGACGAGGAGCGGATGCAGTTCAAGAACAATGCGTATGGTAACGCCAGCGGCAGCTACTCGACGAAGAACCAGGCCACTGGCCTCAAGCGCGACGAGATGGCGGCGGCCCTGTACTTCAGCCAGCCCGGCCCGCGCATGGTGTGGCAGTTTGGCGAGCTGGGCTACGACTTCAGCATCAACTATTGCCCCAACGACCCGGCGAATCCGAACAATAACTGCCGGACTAATCCTAAGCCGATTCGCTGGGACTACCAGCAGGATGCCAACCGCCGCAGCCTCTACAACGTCTACGCGGCCCTTACGCGGCTGCGGCAGCAGCCCTTGTTTGCCAACCCCGCCAGCTACTCCCAGAATCTGACCGGCGCGGTCAAAACCATCAGCCTCGCCAATGCCGATCTGGCGGTGGTGACCTACGGTAACTTCGGGGTAGTCGCCAATTCGGCTACTATCACGTTCCCCAGCACCGGCACGTGGTATAACTACCTCACCGGCGCTCCCCTGAGCGTAACCAGCACCAGCATGGCCCTGACCTTGCAGCCCGGGGAATACGCGGTGTATGCCAACCGGCGGTTTACCAACGGCAGCCTGGCCACCCGCCCGCAGCAAACGGCCGCTTTCGGCCTGAGCCTGGCGCCTAACCCGGCCGCGGGTACCACCACCATCCGCTACGAGCTGCCCTCGGCCGCCACGGCCAGCATCGCGGTGCAAACCCTACTCGGCCAGACCATCCGGCAGCTGGCCCCGGCCCGCCAGGCGGCTGGCGCGCAGTTTCAGACGCTGCCGCTCCAGGGCCTCGCGCCCGGCGTGTACCTGGTGCGCCTGCAAGCCGGCGACCTCACCCAGACTACCCGTCTGCTGGTGAATTAAGTTATTCTCAGGGAGGTAACCCCAAGCTCCAGCTTGGGAGGGCGTCAGGACGCACTCGCCGAGCGCCTTCCCAAGCTGGAGCTTGGGGTTACACTTCCCGCACTACGGCCGATCCTAGTTCGGGAACGTCACCGTATGAGTACACACAAAATCGCCCCCGCTGCCAGTGCAGCGGGGGCGATTTTGGTAAAGGCTACTTGCGAGCCGGGGAGATTCCGCTAAGGCTTCACTACCCGCTGGGTGCTCGTGTAGCCCGCCGCCGTGAGCTGCACCAGGTACACGCCCGGCGCAAGGCCAGCGAGCGAGCCCAGGGGCAGCGTGTGGGTGCCGGCCGGGGCCAGCGGCACGCTGGCCAGCGTGCGCAGCGGCTGGCCGGTGAGGCTGAGCAGGGTAGCCCGTACGGGGGCGGGCTGGGCCAGGGTATAGCTCAGCGCGATGCGGTCGGCGCTGGGGTTGGGAAAGAGGTGCAGGGCCAACGCATCGACGGCGGCGCTGGGCCGGGCCGCCAGCACGGTCGCCGTCAGCTCCACGTCGTCGAGGTTGCAGTAGTTGCCCGCGGCGGCTACCGAGCGCAGGCCGATTTCGCACTGCCCGTTGGCCACCACGATGCCGGGGATGCTCACTTGCGTCCAGGTGCCGGTGGGTACGGCCAGCGTCTGCTCGGTCGCGCCCGAGCGGCCGTAGAGCTGGCAGGTGGTCTGGCCGCCGCCGCTCTGCACCCAGGCGCGCAGGGTGTAGGTGCCATTGGGCAGGTTGCTGATAACCTGGGAGGTAGTTACGCTATAAGCCGTGGCCTTGTAGTGCGTGAGCTGAAATTGCCCGCTGTGGCCGGGGCTTTCGGTCTTGTCGGCGTCGGCATCGGCGGTCGAAGTAGTGGTCCACCCCAGTGGCGTCTGGGTGGCCGCCGTGTATTCAAAGCCAGGATTATTGACCAGCGGGGGCGTGGGGGCGGGCAGGAAGCCGGTCATGGCCGCGGTAGCGCGGCCGTCGGTACCCCAGGCCCCGAGGGTGTAGCCCTGCCAGTTGTAGGCTTCCGGCTCCCAGTAGAGTACGCCCAGGCCCTTGTTGTTGGGTACGGCCTGGGTTTTGGCGACGAGGTCGTACAGCATCTGGCGGGTGGCGACGGGTACGTAGTTGGCCATCCCGGTTTCGACCACCATCACTTCCTTGCCGGGATAGCGGGCGACGAGGTCGTTCATGTTGGCCTGCGCCCGGCTCGTGAAGGAAGGCCAGCTGTCGGCATCGGGGTAGAGCGACAGGCCCATCACGTCCCAGCGCGCGCCCTGGGCTTGCAGGCCGTCAAAGAAATAGCGGAAGGCCCCGTTGTCTTCCCCCTTGGCGAAGTGCACGATGACCTTGGTAGTGGGGCTCACGGCCTTCACGGCCGCGTAGCCCTGGTCGAGGAAGGCCGCAAAATTGCCGAAGCCATTGAGCGTGATGCGGCCTTCGGGCCAGAGCATGCCGTCGTTATTCTCATTGCCCACCTGCACCCACTCGGGCGTGATGCCGTTGTTGCGGAGCAGGGTAAGCACCGCAAAGGTGTGGTCGTACACCGCTTGCTTGAGCTGGGCCACGGTGTAGTTCTGCCAGGCGGCGGGCTTGGCTTGCTGGCCGGGGTCGGCCCAGGTGTCGCTGTAGTGGAAGTCGATAAGCAGCCGCTGGCCCAGGGCCTGGGCGCGCCGGGCCTTGGCCAGCACGTCGGCCGCGCCGGAGTAGCCGCCGGTCGGGTTTACCCACACCCGCAGCCGGATGGTATTCAAGCCGTAGTCGTCGCGCAGCAGCTGAAACAACTCCTGCTGGGTGCCGGCCCGGTTGATGAAGCGGTAATTGGCCGCTTCCAGCTCGGTCACCCAGCTCACGTCGGCCCCCTTGGCAAAGGCGGGAGTGGTTTGGGCAGCAGCGGATTGGCAGCAGCCGAGCAAGAGCAGGGCGGCGGTCAGGCGGGTAAAGTTGGGCATGGGGAAAGGAAAAAGGGTGGGTAAAAGGAAATGCTCGGCGGGTAGGAAATGCAGGAGGCCGCTGGCCCCACCGCTCGCTGTCTACTAATATATTAGCTTGAAATAAAAACAATCGTCATGCTGAGCTTGCGAAGCATCTTGTCAAGTCAGAACTGCTCGCTCGGGCGTGAGTAGATGCTTCGCAAGCTCAGCATGACGGTAGTTGGAATGGTGGATTTTCTCAAGCGGGAGCAGTACCTAGTGCAGTTTGTTAGGTTGGATTAAAAATTAAAAATTTGCAGATCAACGGTTTACTCTATTTAATTTCTCATTTTTGATTATTAATTTTTAATTTTTAATTATTTAATTATGAGGAGGAAAGTAAAAGCCGCTCGCCCTATCGCTGAAAAGCAGAAGGCGCACGCTATGCAGCCTACACCTACCGCAGCACCACCGACTCCACATCGACCTGCAACTGCTCACCCAGACTAGCCGGCTGGTCTACAATCAGCTGCAACACCTCCACCTCGGCCAGCCGGAAAGCCGGGCTGGCGGCGGGGCTGTACGTAAGCGGCAGAAAGCCCGGGTAGGGCCGGGGCGTGAGCAGCAGCGGCGCGGGCCGCAGCGCGCTGAGCGGCACCCGGGCCTCGCCGCCCGCCGCCGGGGCGGGCACGGCCGCCTCGTAGGCCACCCCATCGCGGGAAACGAGCGCCACCCGCAGCTGCGTAGCCGCCGGCTGGTTGCTGCTGACCTTGATAATCAGCTCGCTAAAATTGCCCAAGTCCGTGCGTCGCCCGGCCAGCTTCGGCCCCAGGAAGGCGCGCAGCGCCGAGGCTGGGCCGGCGGCGGGTGCGGGCTGACCCGGCTTGGTGGGGTTCACGAGCAGGCGCAGGGCTGGCTGGCCATTAGTAGTGGTATAATCGGTCCAGTTGGTCCAGCTGATACCCTTGGCTTCTACGGCGTCGCGGTCGAGGGCGGCGGTGAACAGCGGCAGGGGAGCCGTGGCGGCCACGAGCGGCACTTCCCAGGGCGTAGCGGCGGGGTAAAAATCCCAGTCGCGCGGGGTGCCCGGCTGGCCGCCGGGGAAGGTGAGGGCTGGCTGGCCGGTTTTTTTCAGCACCACCCAGTAGCGCAGCAGGCCGGGGTAGGTGAGGGCGGCGGGCACGCTGGCCGTCCAGGTGTTGGCCGGGCCGGGCTGCATGGGTAGGCTGCGGGTGGGGCCGTAGTAATGCTGGGCCACCAGCAGCACGCTGTCTGGCGGCGCGGCCCCGGCGACCGTGGCCGCGACGGCCAGCGGCTGCCCGGCCGTGGCCTGGGCAGCGGGCAGGTGCCGCACCTGCGGCGCGCCCGGCGTGGCGGGCGGGGCCACGAACTCGCCCAGCCGGCGGGCACCCACGAGCGTCTGGGGCGTCCAGGCGCGGCCGTCCTGGCCGGCCCGGGTGAGCAGGTAGGCACCGGGGCGCACCCGCAGCTGGCCGGCGCTGGCCCGGGCCTGGGCGGCGTTGCCCTCGTTCAATCCCTGGAGCTGAAAATCAGCGCCCAGGTCGGCCAGCGTGATAGTCAGCGGCTGCTCATTCCAGGCGATGCGGGTGACGGTTTTGCGCAGCGAGGCGGTGGCAAACGGGTCGCTCACCGGCACGGCGTCGGGCAGCACTTCGAGCCGCCATACGCCGGGGGCCAGCTGATCGAGAAAGTACGCGCCGCTGCCGCCGTACTGCACCACCGCCGACGAGCCCACGCCCGCCACGTGGCGCAGGGCGGCCGGCTGCACCGGCCGGTCGCCAGTGTTGGCGGTGTAGTAAAACTCGGCCGGGGCATTCCACTGGCTCAGCTGCTGGCGGTAGCTGATGCGCGCCGCCCCGAACGTCGAATCGGCCGGGTAGCGCGGCACCACCTGCCCCCGCGGCTGGGTGTGAAAGATGCGGCTGGCAATCAGCATGCTCAGCGCCTTGGCCGGCGTATAAGCCAGGTTGAGGTAGTGCGTCTGGTACTCGGTGTTGGCGAAGGCGATGCCCAGCGGGTCGTAGGCAAACTGGGTGGCCCACTGGAAGCCCGCCGCCCGGAAGCTGCGCGCCATGCTGGGGTACATGATGGGCTGCAACACGTCGGCCGACTCAAACTCATACACCATCTTGGCCCGCTTGTCGAAGCGCGCATCGCCCTTGTAGGGCAGCGGGTACTGGTCCACGTAGGGCAGAAAATTGCCCTTCAGCTCGTGGCCGCTCACCAGGTTTTCGGGGTACCACTGAAAGCTGAAGCCCTGCACGTTGGCGTCCAGGATGGCGTCTTTTACCGAGGGGCTTTCGGCGATGTTGTAGAAAATGGGCTTGCGGTAGCCGGTGGCCTGCATGGCGGCCACCATGCGGTTGGCAAAGCTCGTGACCGGAGCCAGCGGCGGGTGGTAATTGGGCTCGTTGCACACCTCGTAGGCAATGATGTCGGGGTCCTGGCGGTTGAGCAGGCCGGTGTACTGGTTGCGGTGGTTCAGAAACTGCCCGAGGTAATTTTCCTGCGCCCGAATGGCCCGCGGATTAGTGTACGCCTGGCCCTTGTCGTAGATGCTCGAAAAGCCGGGGCCGGTGTTTGTCGGCTCGGGGTAGGCATTGCCCCAGTAAGCAATGGGCGTGAGAATAATCTTGATGTTGCGCGCCTTAAGCTTGGCAATCAGGTAGTCGAGCAGCCGCAGGTGGTCGTTTTGCTGCAAGTTGCCGAGCGTGTCGGTAATCTCGATGTCCCACACGTGCAGCCGAAAGGCATCCAGCCCCAGCCGGCTCAGGTGGTACACGTCCTGGTCGATGGCCTTTTCGCGGTCGGCCCCCACCTGGCCCAGCGCCCGGTACGAGTAGGCAAACGGCGCGGTGTAATTGACGCCGAACAGCGCCACCTCGCGCTTAGTCTTCTGCCAGCGCAGCACGCCGGCTTTATCGACGAATACGTCGCCCTGGGGCGGCTTCTCGGTAGTCTGGGCGCTGGCGGCCAAGGCGAATAGCCCGGATAAAAAGAGTGGAAAAGAACGGCGTAGCATGTAGAAGCGGATAAAAAACGTCCGTCATGCGCTCGACGCGCCGGCGGTATCGCAGGTAAATAGGAAGCGGATAAAAAACGTCCGTCATGCTGAGCCTGCCGAAGCATCTTGGCAGGGTTCGTTCAGATGTGCCCTGCCAAGATGCTTCTGCAGGCTCAGCATGACGGACGTTTAGGTTTAGTAAGACTTAATTAAACAGGATTTGCGAGGCAGCTTCATCAGCGGCAGCTAGCAAAACGAAACGTCATGCTAAGCCTGCGAAGCCGCCCGCTCGCCCCGTAAGAGTCAGTACTCCAAGGGGGCGAGCGAGCGGTTTCGCAAGCTCAGCATGACGTTTTTTAAGACGGCAAGCGCCCGCGGTGGCCTAGCGCCCCTCCTCGTGGAAGGTCACCAGGTCGTCGATGGGCGAGCGCACGATTTTGCCCACCTGCATACCGTGGCTGTTGGCCACCTGCGTGAGCGCGTCGCGGAAATTATACCCCACCGAGCCGATGCAGTTAAAGGTGTAATCCTGGTAGTTGGGGTAGTGCATCACGATGTTCTGGAAGAACGCCTCGAAGGCTTCCACCACGATCTGACGGCAGTAGCTCACGTTGTTGTGGTCGTAGGCAAACTTAGCGAAGCTGGCCAGGAAGCGGTTGGGCAGCGGCTGGTTGTAGAGCCGGTCGATAATCTCGTTGCGGGTGCCCAAATGGTATTCTTCCTGGAGGGCTTCTTGCAGGCCGTCGGGCAGCAGGCCGCGCAGGTAGTCGCGCAGCAGGCGCTTACCCAGAAAGGAGCCGCTGCCCTCGTCGCCCAGGAAGTAGCCCAGCGAGTCCACGTTGTGGGTGATTTTCTGCCCGTCGTAGATGCACGAGTTGGTACCCGTGCCCAGGATGGCGGCGAAGCCCGGCTTGTGGCCCAGCAGGGCGCGGGCGGCGGCCAGCAGGTCTTCGGTCACCTCAATCTTATTGGCGCCCGAAAAAATGTGGCGCATGGCGGCGGCAATCACCTCAGCCTTAGCGGGGCTCGATACGCCGGCGCCGTAGAAATAGATTTCGCGCACCTCCTCGCGGGGCAGCGTATCGGGCAGGTTCTTGCTCAGCGAGCTGATGATGTCCTGGGTGTTGACGAAATCCGGGTTGTAGCCCTCGGTGTTGAAGTACACACGCTGGCCCGTTTCAGAAAGCTGGCACCAGCTGGTTTTGGTTGAGCCGCCGTCGGCAATAAGTATCATGGAGAAAGGAAAAAGCTAAGGCAGATAAGCCGCGAAAGTACGGCCCACCGGCTAAGCTTGTACTATAGCAAGTAGCGCGGACTTGGCAGTCCGCGGGCGAATAGGCTGCCCACTCACGACCTACAAAGTCCGCGCTACTCACCGCGCCGCTGCATTCTGCACCGCCGGCACGGCCTGGCTGTGGTGGGCCGAGGGCAGCAGGTCGATCCAGCCGTCTTCGCTCACCACGATGGCCAGGCAGGGGTAGGGCGAGGAGCTGGTGTAGCGCACGGCCGAGTTGTAGCGCGCCCCGCGGCTGCTGTCGCCCTTCTCGGTGGCCTGCCCGTCGAGGATCACGCCGATGGCGTAGCACACGCCGCTGGGCTCGATGAGCACCGCCCCGTCGATGCACGAGGCCTGGCGCAGCACGGGCGGCGTCATGGGGCGGGGCACCACCCGGAAGCACTGGCGGCGCAGGCGCTCGGCCTCGGGCTTGGCCCCGGCCGTGATGCAGAGCATGGTGCCGTGGCTTTGGTTGGAAGCTTCGAGGGCCAGCTCCCACAGGTATTTCACGCCGGCATCGTCGATGTCGGGAAACACCTGGCGCACCACCCGGGAAAAATTATCGGCCTGCACCTTACCCTGGGGCAGGCGCGGGGTGTTGCTCACCACCCGCATGAGGGTGTGGCCCGCGTGGCGCAATTCCCAGCCGTAGTGGTTGGTAAAGTGCACGGTAGCCAGCGGCTCGTACTGGGGCGCACTCTCGGACACCAGGTGGCCCAGGCCGAAAACGTGCGCCGCGTCCGACACCAGGCCGGTGTCGCCCTCGGTAAGCTCCAACAGCTTGCGGATGGAGCGGTGGTCGCGCAGCGGCACCGGCGTTTCGAGGGTGAGCACGGGCACGATGGCGGCGTGTTGGCGGCGGCCCAGCAGCATGGTGCCCCGGCCCTCGTCGCCCTCGTGGCGCAGGGCGGCCACGCCCAGGCAGGCGTCGTAGAGGCCGTGGGCATTGCCCGGCGACACGCGCAGCATGAGGCGGCGGCCGGCGGCCCGCAGCACCTCGTTGTAGTCGCGGTCGAGCACCGGCTGCTCGTTGTCGGCCGTGTCGGCCTCGCGCAGGGCGCGGGTACACTCGTGCAAAAACTCCAGCACCGTGGCGTGGGGCAGCGAGCAGGGCCGGGTGGGGCCGGCCTTGCCGGGCAGAGTGTAGTACGAGGCGTACGTATCGGCCGCCAGCTGCAACACCACAATCACCAAATAACCATTGAGGTTGAGCGGTGTGGAGCAGAAGCAGCGGCGGTTTTCACCGCGTCGGGCTACTAGTTCCTGGAGCACCTGGTCGGTGGCCTTGCACACCAGCTCGTACCAGTGCTGCTTTTCCATGCGGTCGTGGTCCTGCGGATGCAGGTGGTACACGTTGTCGCGCGGGTTGAGGTCGTCGGCCTCGAAGGAGGAAGCCAGGGTTTTAATGCCGGCAAACTCGGCCGGGGAGTAGCGCAGGCTGGTGGGCTCCACCACTACGCTGTGCGGGTCGTCCTCTTCCCGGCCCGAAGCCAGGCCCAATAGAAATACTTCCGGCCGCAGGTTGCGGTCGAGCAAATTAAAAATGCCTTCGGCAAATAGCTGAGCCGAAACGCGAAACAAACTCTGGTGTTCCCACATAGGTGGTAGTCGGGGGCGATGGGGCAGTGGCCGCCAGGGCCGAAAAGGCCACCTACGCAGGGGCAGGCAGCATTGGCTAGCCTAGCCTACGTAAAAAGCTGGCCGATAGTCGGGCCTTTGCGCCAAAATACGCCACTTTTTAGCCAACTTTCTCGTAACTTCGGGGTGCGGCCGCGTTCCGGCCGCGGGCTGCTTTCCACCACCTTTTTTCCGCGCCTATGCTCTTCGTCGACATGCTCCTGGTGATGGTGGTCGCGCTGTCCTTCATCCCCATTATGACCGGCTACTGCGCCGCTTCGCGGGGACGCTCGTTCTGGCTGTGGTTTACGCTGGGCTGGGTTCTACCCATCGTGTCGTTTCTGCTGCTCTTTGCCCTCATCGCCCGCGATGAGCTTGATCCCGGCCGCCAACTGGTGCGCGAAGCCCGCCAGATTTTGAAGAACGCGGAGGCGAAGGCGGTGGAAAAGCAGGGGTGAATTTTTGAATAAAAAATAGGCCTGGTATGCCTGTGACCTACTTTTAAGCTTGATAAGAAGCTGCTTAGGTTAGCTACCCTAGCTGTCATTGCGAGCGCAGCGAAGCAATCGCACCTAAACGGCCGGGCTGAACAGGTGCTATTGCTTCGCTGCGCTCGCAATGACAAATAGTTTTTAGATGAGTAGTAATAATTCAAATAGCTGCTTAGAGGAATTATTGCCGCAAGAAGGCTGGCTGCTAATCCAACTCGTTCGTCATGCTGAGCTTGCGAAGCATCTTGTCAGGTTAGAGCGGCTCGTTCAAGTGTGACTTGATGCTTTGCAAGCTCAGCATGATGAACGGTTTGCGTTGAAAGGGTTTTCAGTAGAAAGGCTAAAAGCAATCAACCACTCGCCGTTGCTACAAAAGCCTTACTTCTTCAGCGGGTCGTGGCCCCAATTCATGAGCGAGTAGCGCCAGCGCGACGTTTCCACGTCTTTCTTGTCATGCGGGCCCTGGGCCGAGTGGCGGCTGACGTAGCTGTGGACCTTGTGCATGTGGGCTTCGTCGTCGGGGGTGAGGTCGGCCTTTTTCTTGTGCAGAATCTTGACGATGTGCTCGCCCGACTGGTGGCCGACGCTTTCGCCCCCACCGCTGGCCTGGCCCACGGATTTGGATTCGTCGGTTTTAAGCCACTTTTCCAACTCGCTCGCCGTCATGTTCACGTCGTGCTTGAAGGTGGTGTAGATATCGTCGTGGTCGGAGGTGTGGGAAGTTGCCATGCGGAAAAGGAGGAGGTTGGTACCCGCTGCTTTACTGCGAATAAAAAGGGCAGGTTGCCACGCAGCGCGGACTCTGCGAGTCTACGCTACGTGCCGCGCCAGGCTATTGCGGCGCAATAAACTCCCGCACCCCAGCCGCCACCCACGCGCCGGTGCTGAAGCAGCCTTGCAGCAGGTAGCCGCCGGTGGGCGCTTCCCAGTCGAGCATCTCGCCGGCCACGAAAGTGCCCGGGCGGCGGCGCAGCATCAGGCGGGCATCTACCTCGGTGAAGGCGACGCCGCCCGCCGAGGAAATGGCCTCGGCCAGCGGGCGCAGGCCAGCCACCGGGATGGGCAGCGCCGTGAGGGCGGCCAGCCAGTCGGCCGGGGCGGGGCCGGCCAGCTCGCGCAACAGCGTGGGCACCGGCGGCTTGAGACTAAAGGCGCTGGCCAGGAAAGCCGGCAGCGAGACGCCCGGCCGCCGCCGGGCCAGCCGGCGGGCTACTTCGTCGGCGGGCAGGTCGGGCTTCAGATTCAGGTGCAGCCAGGCGGGTGGACCAGCGGCCAGCCCGGCCCGCAGCTGGGGCGTAAGGGCGTACACGGGCGTGCCTTCCAGGCCGTAATCGGTGAGCATAATTTCGCCGCGCACGGTATGGCCCCCGCAGCTCAGGGCGATGTTTTTGAGCGGGGCGCGGCCTACTTTTTCGCGAAAGAAATCAGACCAGGCGACCTCGGCTCCGCAGTTGGCGGGCTGCCAGGGCGTGCAGTGCACGCCGAGGTCGGTCAGCAGCGGCAACCAGTGGCCGTCGGAGCCGGTTTGGGGCCAGTTGGCCCCACCCAGGGCCAGCACGGTGGCAGCGGGCGTCACGGTAAATTCCTCCCCTGAGGCGTCGTTGCGCAGCCGCAGGCCGCTCGCGCCCGCGAAGCCCAGCCAGCGGTGGCGGGTGTTGATTTCCACGCCCAAGTCGGCCAGGCGGCGCAGCCAGGCGCGCAGCAGGTCGGCGGGCTTGTGCTGGCTCTCGGGGAAGACGCGCCCGCTGGTGCCCACGAAAGTGGCAATGCCCAGGTCGGCGGCCCAGCGGCGCAGGTCGGCGGGGGAGAAGTGGGCCAGCAGCGGCCCGAAAAACGCGCTGGCCGCGCCGTAGCGGCCGGCGAAGGTGCCCATATCTTCGCCGTTGGTAAGGTTGAAGCCGCCGTGGCCGGCCACCAGAAACTTGCGTCCCACGGTGGCTTTCTGCTCGAAAACCTGCACCCGCAGGCCACGCTCGGCTAGGCGCTGGGCCGCCAGCAGGCCGGCCGGGCCGCCGCCCACAATGGCCACCAGCGGGGCGGCCGTATTCGCAAAATCGGGCTTCACGCCCCAAAAGTAGCCCCGCCGCCCCGGCAACGCCCGCCAGGCTGGGCCGTACCCAGAAGCCATGAATTCTTATGCTATCCTTATTGGCCTGAGTTTGGCCGTTATCCTGTCGTACTTATTCAATCTGGCCTCGCGGGCCACGCGGGTGCCGTCGGTGCTGCTGCTGCTGCTCACGGGCATCGGGCTGCGGCAGTGGGCCGAGTACCAGGACGTGAACATTCACGTGCCCAAGACGCTGCTGGAGATATTCGGCATCATCGGCTTGATAATGATAGTCTTGGAAGGGGCGCTTGACCTGCGCCTGAGCCGCGACAAGGTGCCGCTCATCCGGCGCTCCTTCCTGGCGGCGCTCGTGATGCTCATGGCCCAGGCCGCCGCCATTGGTGGGCTGCTGCACTTGTGGCTGGGGGCCAGCTGGCAATCCAGTTTGCTCAACGCGGTACCGCTCGTGGTGATCAGCAGCGCCATCGCCATCCCAAGCGTGGCCAATCTCACGGGCGACAAGCAGGAGTTTATCGTGTACGAAAGTACGTTTTCCGACATCCTGGGCATCATGCTGTTCAACTTCGTGGACCAGGAAGATTTTTTGCAGGGCCACTCCCTACTCACTTTCGGGCGGGGCGTGGTGCTCATCGTGCTGGTGGCCATCGTGAGCACGGCGCTGCTGAGCTTTTTGCTGGGGCGGTTGCGCGAGCACGTCAAGTTCTTCCTGCTCTTCTCGTTTTTGATTTTGATTTATAGCCTGGCCAAGCAGCTGCACTTGTCGTCGCTGCTGCTTGTGCTGGCCTTCGGCCTGGCCGTCAACAACGCCGACCTGCTGCTGGGCTGGGTGCGGGAGCGCACCAACTGGCGCGGCTTCACGGCCGAAGACCTGGCTCCCGACCTGCACCAACTCAAGAACATCACGGCCGAGTCGGCCTTTCTCATCCGCACGTTCTTCTTCCTGCTCTTCGGCTATTCCATCACCCTGGCCAACCTCATCAGCTGGCAGCTGCTGGGGCAGGGCGTGCTGATCGTGGCCGTGCTCACCGGCCTGCGCTTTCTCTACCTGCGCTACGTGGCCCGTACCGACTTAATGCCCGAGCTGTTCATCGCGCCCAAGGGATTGATTACGGTGCTGTTGTTTTACAGCATCCCGGCCCAGCACGTGCTGGGCGATGTGAGCGAGAATATTCTGTTCGTGGTGATTCTGCTCACCAGTATCTTGATGATGGTGGGGCTGATAATCAGCCACCAGAAGCCGACGGAGGCGATAGAGTTTTAATTGTTAATTATTAATTGTTAGTTGTTAATTGTTAATGGTTGGTTTTAGTTGTCTTTATGATAGCGGTCAGGATTTTTAGAAGTTCTATAGCGTCAGCTTGGAGGCTAGTCGCTTGAGCTGGGGTGAGGTAGTCGGTGGTAGCCAGCAGGTCGAGCCAGTAAGCGCTCTCGTTTATTTCCTTTTGTGCAATCGATAGTTTGTGGATAAAATCGGCCCGTGTCTGAGCGTGCTCAGCTTCACGAACCATTGCGCCGACCGCCGTACCGCTACGCAAAAGCTGCTTAGAAAGCACGTACTCTAGCTTGCGTACGCATAAATATTGATAAAGCCTCACTACCCGCACTGCAAATGCGAAGCTCTTATCCTTAAGCACATTATTTCGCCCTGACATTAACAACTAACAATTAACAACTAATAATTAAACCTGCCCTTCCTCGATCAGCTCGCGGCGGTACCGCGCCAGGATGGCGGCTTTCACGATAAAGCCGAGGTAGCGGCCCTCGTCGTCGCACACGGGCAGGGCGGGGCTGTCGGTGCGCTCCAGCAGGTCGAGGCAGTGCTCCACGCTGTCGGTGGAGTGGATGACGGCCACCGGCTTACGCATGAGCTCGCGCACGTTGGTGGTGGTGTAGTGCGCGCCGTCGAAGAGCGTATCGCGCACCATGTCGAGGGTGATGATGCCTTGCAGCAGGCCGTTTTTACTTACCACCGGGAACACGTTGCGGTGCGCGTGGCGGAATACATCGACCAGCTCGCCGAGGGTGGCGCTGGGGCGCAGGCTGAGGAAATCGGTATCGAGCAGGCGGTGCAGGTCGAGGCGCGAAAGCAAGTCGCGGTCGCGGTTGGCGTACACGTCCACACCCTTCTGGGTGAGCTTGCGGGTGTAGACCGAGTAGGGCTCGAAATGCTTGGTAATGAGGTAGGAAAAGCTCGTGACGAACATCAGCGGCACGAACAGCGCGTAGCCACCCGTGATTTCGGCAATCAGGAAGATGGCCGTGAGGGGCGCGTGCACCACGCCCGCCAGCACGCCCGCCATGCCCAGTACCACGAAATGCACCTCGGGAATGGCCACCAGCCCGGTGAGGTTGACGAGCCGCGCAAACAGAAAGCCACCCAGCGCCCCCGCTACCAGCGACGAGCCGAACATGCCCCCGTTGCCGCCCGCGCCCACCGTGATGCTCGTGGCCACCACCTTGGTCATCATGGTGAAGAATACCAGGGCCAGCAGCAGCCACACATTGTTATCGCCGTACACCGAAAACAGGCTGCCGTCGGTGAGGTCCTGGGCGTTGCCGGCCAGTAGCTTTTCCACCACCGTGGTGTAGCCCTCGCCGTAGAGCGGCGGGAAGAGAAAGATGAGGCCGCCCAGCGCCGCGCCGCCCGCCAGCACCTTTTGCCAGCGCAGGCCCGGCCAGCGCTCCCAAAAGTGGTCGAACCAGTGGTAGGTGCGAATCATGTACACCGAGAGCAGGGCCGTGAGCAGCCCCAGCACCAGGTAAAACGGCACCGTATCGACAATCCACGAATTGGTAATGAGGGCAAACGGCTGGCCCGCGTACAGGGCCTTCGACACCACCGTGGCCGTGGCCGAGGAAATGAGCAGCGGAATGAAATATTGCGCTGGCAGCTCCATCAAAATGGCCTCGACCGCAAACAGCACGCCCGCGATGGGCGCGTTGAAGATGGCCGCCACGCCCGCCGCCGCCCCGCAGCCCGTGAGCAGTCGCCGCCGCCGCCGCCCCGCCCGTAGCACCCGCGCCGCGTTGGAGCCGATGGCCGCGCCCGTCACCGAAATGGGGGCCTCGGTACCCGCCGAGCCGCCAAACGACACCGTCAGAAACGCCGTGATGAGCTGCGAATACAGCTTGGAGCGCGGCACGATGGCGTTTTCGCGGGCCGTGTTGTAGATGATGGGGCCGATGCCCCGGCCGAGGTTGCCGTGCAGCAAATACTTGGTCACCAGTACCGTGAGCGTGATGCCGATGATGGGGTAGATGGAGAGGGCAAACACCCGGTTGGGCTCCGTGACGGCGGTTTCGAGGCGGTGCTGCTGCCAGTGGACGGCCGTCTTGAGGCCCACTGCCGCCAGGCCGGCCAGCACGCCCACCAGCACCGCCAGCCACACCACGTACACCCGTTCACTCACGTGGCGCAGCCGCCACAGCAACAAAGGATTGAGCAGGCGGTGGAGGGGGCTTTTCTGCATGAGGACGCGGGCAAGGTCAGCAAAAACGTCGGTCAGGCTGAGCGGGGCATCGCCGCCGGCTCGTCGTCCTCAGCGGGTGCGACGAGCGGCGGCGGCAAGCTCAGCAAGAACAATACTCTTTTGGGAGCAGACGGTTGCCCCGCAAAAACCTTACCGGGCGCAAATTCCCGTGTAGGGACAATACTCGCACTTGGTCAGGTCGTCGGTTTTGCGGATGGGCTCGGCGGGGTCCAGCATCCGCAGGGCCAGTCGGCCCACCAGCACGGCGCTGGCTTGGAGAAAATCAGCCTCGCCCGTGCCCTCGGTGATAAAATCGAGCGGGGCCGAGAGCAGGCCGTCGTCGATTTTACGCAGCGAGAGAATGGCCGCCTCCGAGCCGGGCGGGGCGGGCTGGCTGGGGTCGCTCTCGAGCATGAAGCGGTAGAGCCAGAGCTGCCGCACCTTGTCGGCCCCGCTGCTCGACTCGGTGAGCAGGCGCTCCACGGTGTCGGCGGGGCTCAAAGGCTTTTGCGTACCGCGCAGATTGAGCTCGCGGCGCTCCACGAGGCCGGTTTTGTAATCGACCACGCGGCGGCGGCCATCGGGCAAGGCGTCGATGCGGTCGGCCCGGCCCAGGATGCGCACCGGCAGCTGTTTAGCCCGCCCCGGCAGATCTACGAATACGGTCGCCACCATCGGCTTTTCCTGGGCCGCGATGCGCAGCGGCAGCACGCCCGGCTGGCCCGGCAGGCTTTCGAGGTACTTGCGAATGAGGCGGGTAGCCACCTGGCCCAGTACGTGGTTGAGGCCGTCGTCGGGGCGGGCCTGCCGCTCCTCGCCTTCCTGGCGCAGCTGGCGGTACACTTCGGCCGGTACTTTTTTGAGAATGTCGGGTAGGTCGGCAGCGGTGAGCTCGCGCTTTTCCAGCTCGAAGGGCTTGAGTAATTGCTCCAGCGAGTCGTGCACCACGGTGCCGAAGCCATCGGCCCCGAGGGCTTCTTCAACCTCGTCGTTTTCACGAAACTTAGCCAGGCGCGAAAAGTAGAATTTCAGCGAGCAGGCCAGGTATTCGTTGAGGGCTGAGGGTGAGAGGCCGCGCTCCAGCACACCGCGCAGGCCGGTGAGCATTTCCTCGTCTTTATGGAGGACTAGGTCGTTGAGGAAGTCGCTGGCTGGGGCAGCGGTAACCCCAAGCTCCGGCTTGGTGAAGGGCTCGGCGAGCGTTGCCGGACGCGTCCCCAAGCTGGAGCTTGGGGTTACGGCGTCAGTTATTACCTCCACTAGCTTATCCTCCAGCACCAACGCCGGATTCTGCGCTGTCAAATCAAACTCAATCTGGCGCAGAAAGCGGCTGCGCTCGCCGGTGCGTACGCCCTCGGCCCCGGGCAGCACGTGCACCAAATCGACGCGGCCGGCGCGCTGGAGCAGCCGCCAGAAGTTATACGCCGCGTTGGCCTCGGCATCGGCGTAGGTCGGCAGCTTGAACTCGGCCAGCACGTCGTAGGGAAAAAGCGAGTTCTGGCGCTTGGGCGCGGGCAGCGAGTTTTCGTTGCAGCTCAGAATGATGACGTGGTCGAAGTCCAGGGCGCGGGTTTCGAGCAAACCCATGATCTGCACCTGGGCCAGCGGCTCGCCGGCGAAGGGCAGGCGCGTGCGCCGCATCTGGTCGTAGAGAAAGCGCCGGAACGAGCGCACGCTCAGGCGCTGCTCGCGGCAGTCGAAGGCCGTGGCGAGCTGGCGCACGAGGGTGTAAAACAGATAGAGGTATTCCGCCTCGATGGCCGAATGGTCGTGCGCGTACACCTGCTTGAGCAAGTCGATGAGCGCGTAGCAGGCCCGGATGATGTCGTCGCAATTATCCCAGGTGCGAAACAGCGCCTCGATGAGCGGGTGGCCGTGTCCCAGCCGCAGCAGCTCGGTGGCGGGTAGCAGCACGAGGTGGCGCTTGATAATCTCGTTGCAGATGGTATCGAGCAGCTTATGGTACTGCGGCTCGTCGGCCTGGGCATCCTGCCACTGCTGGTAGCGCCGCAGGAAGGGGTGGGCCAGCAGCTTGCTCACCGCCAGGTGGTGGTACTTGGGCACGCCGTAGTCGCGCCCCGGCTCGCCCTCCCGAATGCCGGTAAGATGCACCTCAAACAGCAAATCGACGAGGTTGAACAAGGCCGTGCTCTGGAAGCTCAGGCCCATTGTCACGTTGAAATCGGGTACCAGCTCCTCGGGCGGCAGGCCGTGCAGCACGGGCAGCAGCAGCGTTTCGTCGGGCAGCACCACGGCCACGGTAGCGGCGGGGTTGAGCTGCCGGGCCTCGGCCAGGAGCTGGCCGGCCAGCTTGCCCTGCATACTGGCGTTGGCCACGCCCAGCAGGCGGATGTGGTGGGGCCGCCCGCGCAGGTGCTCCTGGTAGGTGAAGGTATCGCGGGGCAGCTCCCACTGCTGCCAGTAGCGGCGCAGGGTCTGGCCGGCGCGGTTGGGCGTGTCTTTTTCGAGGTAAAAGGGGTCGCCGTCGAAGAGCAATTCGGCCCGGCCCACCTTGCGCAGCAGGCCGATAAACGTCTCTTCCGCCTTGCTGAGCCCACCCAGCCCCACGAAAACGTGCAGCGGCGGCAGCGGCTTTTTAGGGTCTTTCAGCTCGGCCCGCAGGCGCTGCACGGCGCGGCGGTAGGCCAGCCCGGGGTAGGCGAGGTGCTGGGGCTTGAGCCGGGCCTTGAAGCGCAGATACACCTTGCGCAGCTGGCCCCAGAAACCGAAGTAGCGGTCGAGCCCGGTGGTTTTCAGCTCGGGGTCGAGCTGCCAGCGCTCCAGTGCCTTGGCCTCGGCCAGGTAGTCGAAAATGGCCTTGGTATCGGCCAGGTGCTGGTCGAGGGTCGAAAAATCTTGCAGCAGCAGCCCGCCCCAGCCCACGAAGTGGTCGAATTGCAAATCGGGATCGAAGTCCTTGAAAATGTCGAACAGCAGCAATTGCAGAGCAATGGGCTCCTCGACCTGCACGCCGGCCCGTTCCACCATGTAGTCTTCCATGGCCGCAATGCGCGGTGCCCACAGGGCCTCGCCCTCGGGCGTGGCGCGGGCCAGCTCGTTTTTGAGGTACACCACGGCGCGGCGCGTGGGTACGATCACGACGAGGTCGGCGAGGGCCTCGGGGCCGTGGGTGGCCAGCAGCTCGCGGGCTACTTCGGCCAGAAAGGGAGCCGTTGAAACCGGCGCCGGGGCCAGCGGCGCGGCCGTACTAGGGGAGGGCAGCATACTACCCAAAGGTACGGCCCCGGCCCACCCGCCCCGCGCCGGCGCGGGTCAGCCCGCGCCAGCAGGGCGTTCAGTAAGCCATCCCGGCCATTCACATGCAAGAGCGCCGGAAGGCGGGGCAGCGGGCAGACCTTTGGTAAAAATCTGGCGCCAGCGGCCCGCCGCCCACCAAGATTACCACTCTTCCTTTTCTGACTATGAAAGCAAACTCCAACCCGCTGCTGGCCGAGGGCTGGCACGAGCCCTGCCGCTTGGGCGGGGTTTGTGCCAGTTGCTGGGCCGCCGGCTACTGCGCCGCCTTTGCGCCGGCCAGCGCGCAGCCGCCGGCTACCTGCCCGCTCGACGACCCGGCCGCCGAACCGGCTGACCGTCCGCGTAGCGTGGTTCGGCGCTAGCCGACGAGCACATTCGCTAAAAGCCGTTGCACTACTCAGTGCGGCGGCTTTTATGCGTTTTAGAGCGGTTTTCAGCTTCCTCAACAGAATTAAAAATGAGAAATTAAAAATGGGCAAGTTATTGATCTGCAAATTTTTAATTTCTCATTTTTAATTCAACCTAAACGTGTACACCAGTTTGAAAACTGCACTAGGTGCCCAGTGTAGTCTCCTTTTACTGAATAACCAAGCGCGCCACCCGGCCGGCGGTGCGCACTACGTACACGCCCTGCGCTAGCCCGATGGGCCAACCTAGCTGGGCGCGGCCGCTGGCATCGGCCGTGGCGGTGGCTACTTCGCGGCCCAGGGCATCAAGGAGCTGCACGGCCGCGCCCGGCGCGGTACCCAGGAGCGTCGTAGTAGCCTGGGCCGGGTTGGGGTAGAGGACCAGGCCGGGCACCGGGGCCAGCCCCACGCTGCGCACCGGTGAATACGTAGTCGTGCCGTCCTGGTCCAGCTGTCGCAGGCGGTAATAGAGCAGGCTGGCCCCGGCGGGCAGGGCTGCATCGGTAAGGCCGTAGGAGCGGGGTGTGCTGCTGCTGCCGGCGGCGGGCACCTGGCCGATGCTGGCGAAGTGCTGGCCATCGGGGCTGCGCTCGACCTCGAAGCGGGCGCTGTGCGCTTCAGTGGCCGTGGTCCAGCTCAGGCGCACGGCGGACGGGCCCACCGAAGCGGCGGCGAAGGCCACCAACTGTACGGGTAGGGGAACGGGCGCGTCGTCGCGCAGCCAGCCCAGGAAATTGAGGGTAGACCCGCTAGGCGAAGTGAAGGCAGTGGGACCCACCGTAGCGCTGGGAATCAAGCTGCCGCCCACGTACACGCCGCCGTCGGTGGGCAGCAAGGCGTAGGCGTTGTTGGTACTGCTGCCGCCGACCCCCGCGGCCCAGCCGTTGGCCACGCGGGAGCCCTGGTCGGTGTACCTGGCTACGAACAAGTCGGCAAAACCCGCCGACGTGAGTAGCTGGCCGGCAAACGTGCCACTGGATTTATAAGACCCGGTTACGTACACGCGGCTGCCGTTGCTGGCAATGGCGGTCGGTATGTCGTAGCTGGTGCCGCCCCCGCTGGTGGCCCACACGCCGGTGGCGCTGGTGCCTTGATCGGTGTACTTCGCCACGAATACGTCGCGGTCGCCGGCCGAGGTCAGGGCTTGGCCCGCCACGGTAGTCGTGGCCGCAAACGAGCCGGTGACGTAGAGGTTGGCTCCCGCAACGGCCACTCCCTTAGTCATCTCGTTGCCGGTGGGACTGCCCAGGCTGGTCGCCCAGCCGTTGGCATAAGTGCTGCCCTGGTCTACGTACTTAGCCAGAAAGCCATTGGCATTGAAAGATTCGGACTGGCCTAGAGGCTGACCGGCTATTACGGAGGCGGAGCCGCCGTCGTAGTCGCCCACTACGTAGACGTTAGTACCGCTCACGGCTAGACCATAGGCATTGTCGGTGCCGGTGCCGCCGCCGCTGGTGGCCCACACGCCGGTAGCGCTGCTGCCCTGGTCGGTGTACTTAGCCACGAAGAAGTCACTAATAAAATTGTCTTTGCCTCGCAAGGCCTGCCCAGCCACCGTGAATGACCCGATAAACGAGCCGGCTATGTAAACGGAATTGCCGCTGGCCACAACGGCGTAGCTGTTATCACTGCTGGAGCCGCCGGCCCCGACAGCCCAGCCATCGCCCGCGCTGGTGCCCAGGTCCACGTATTTGGCTAGAAATATATCGGGCCGATAGCCGCTGCCTACGCTTAAGCGCTGCCCGGCCAGGGTGACCGAGTTATCGAAGCTGCCGGTGAGGTAGAGGTTGTCGCCGCTCACGGCCAGGGCCTGTACCTGGGTAGTAGCGTTGCCGCCGCCCTCCGCCCGAGCCCAGGCCCAGGTGCCGGTAGCAGCGCTCCACTTAGCCAGAAAGAGGTCTTTATTGCCCTGGGCCACCAACTGAATGCTGCCAAAGCCCACGGTGCCCGTAAAATCACCGGTCAGATACACGTCGCCGGCCGCAGTGCGGGCCAGGGCGCGTACTATAGACTCACCACCCTGATAAGGGGCCTCGGCCCGCAGCACGGCCCCGGTGGCGGGAGCCAGGGTGAGCAGCGCCGCCGAGTTGCTGGCCGAAAGGGTGGGGGGGCTGGTTGCAAAAGTCCCCCCACTGTAGCTCGCGTTAATCAAGGTATAGAGCGCTCCGGTACTGCTCAGCAGGAGCCCCCGGGCCCCGTCGGTGCTCGTGCCGCCATAGCTGGCCGCCCATGCGGGGGTAGGGCGGGTGCCCAGGTCGGTGTAGCAGGCCACTAAGCCATCAGTATCGTTGCTTCTGGCCGCTGCCAGGGCGCGGCCGGCTACGGTGGCTGCGCCATAAAAGCTACCGCCTACGTAGAGGGTAGTGCCGCTCACGGCCAGGGTGGTCGCCCCGTCGGTACCGGTACCGCCCTCGGCCAGCGCCCACACGCCGGCCACGGTGCTGCCCAGGTCGGCGTATTTGGCCACGTACAAATCGGAGCCGCCCTTGCTGGTGAGCGACTGCCCGGCCAGGGTAGCCGTAGCCGCAAACGAGCCGGTGGTGTAAAGGCTGGTGCCCGCCAGGGCCAGGTCGGTGCTGGTATCGGCGCCGGAGCCACCGCCGCGCGTCACCCAGGTGGGGGCAAAGGTGGTACCCTGGTCGGTACCCTTGAGCAGGTAAGTATCGCTGCCACCGGCCGAAGTCAGCGATTTTCCCCCCACCGTGGCCGTGCCCGTAAAGCTTCCCGTCGCGTAGAGCGTGCCGTCGGCCTTGGCTACCACCCGCGTGCCGTAGTCGTCGGTGGTGCCGCCGCCGGTAGTCACCCAGACTGGCGTAGCGCTGGTGCCCGCGTCGAGGTACTTGGCCAGAAAGATATCGGCGTAGCCATTGGTTCCCGTCACGGTCTGGCCCGCAATGCTGGCCGTGCCCGCAAAACTCCCCGTAAGATACAGCTTGTTGTCCACCACGGCCAGGCCGCTGGCCCCGTCGCCCGAGGTGCCGCCGGCGCGCACTGCCCAGCCATTTTGGAAGCTATTGCCCAAGTCCACGTATTTGGCCAGGAAAATGTCCGGGTCGCTGGAAGTAGTGGCTTTGGCCGCCGTCAGGGTCTGGCCGGCAATGGTAGTGGTGCCGTTGAAGGCGCCCGCCACGTACACGTTGTGGCCACTCACGGCAATGGCGTTGCCGTAGGCCCCGTTGATGCCCGTGTCGGTGGTCGCCCACAGCCAGGCTTTGGCCGTGGGGCTCCACTTGCCTACGAACAGGTAATTGCCGCTACGGTTACCCAGCCGGATGTTGCCCACCGTAATGCCGCCTGCAAAGCTGCCCGTGACAAATACGTTGCCCTCGGCATCAGTAGCCGTATGCACGCCGAACGACGAGCCCGAGCCGGGGGGCTGGTTATAGTGCCCGGCTATGGCCTGCTGCCAGGTTTGGGCGCGGGCTACGGTGGCCCCACCCAGCAGCCCCAATAGCAGCCCGAGCAGCCCACCCCAGGCAGCATGGTAAAAAGAACGCATAAGCAGAAGAAAAAGAATGGCTGGGCTGCGGCCCATCCCATAAAAGTACTTCTGTTACACCGCATTTAAGAAAAATACTGGCTAGCCGGGCGGCGCTATCAACGGTGGCTGGTGCAGGTACCGAAGCCCGGGCTGGGGTATCTTGGCTCTGCCGCTACCCAACACCACTGGCTTACACTTACTCCAACTGGACGGAAACGTCTTTTTTTGAGCCGCGCCCGGTCTTGTTCAGCAAAATAGCGGGTACTTCGTGGCTCGAACCTGTTTGCACCTTATGCTTCGATTTCTGCGCGTCGCCCGTCAGGGCTTGTTGAGTCTGCTCCTGGCTCATTCTTTCTTACTCATTGCCAACGCCCAGGCCCCCAAGACTTATTCCTCGTCCGACATCCTGCTGGGCCTGCAAAAGCTTCAGACCGTGGGCTCGGTGATGTACATCGCCGCCCACCCCGACGACGAAAACACCCGCCTGCTGGCCTACCTCGCCAACGAGCGCAAGCTCGAAACCAGCTACTTCAGCTGTACCCGGGGCGATGGCGGCCAGGACCTCATCGGCCCCGAATTGCGCGAGCAGCTCGGCGTGATCCGCACCCAGGAGCTGCTGGCCGCCCGCCGCATCGACGGGGCGCACCAGTATTTTTCCCGCGCCAACGACTTCGGCTTCAGCAAGACGGCCGCCGAAACTTTCACGATCTGGGACAAGGAGCAGGTGCTCGCCGACATGGTGTGGGTGATTCGCCAGCGGCGGCCCGACGTGCTCATCACCCGCTTCCCGCCCGACGCCCGCGCCGGCCACGGCCACCACCAGGCCAGCGCCATCCTGGCCGCCGAGGCCTTCGACGCTGCCGGCGACCCCAAGCGCTTCCCCGAGCAGCTGAAATACGTGCAGCCCTGGCAGCCCAAGCGCCTGTACTGGAACACCGGCACTTATTTCACGAAGCCCGGCGAGGATATGAGCAGCTACCTCAAGCTCAACACCGGCGGCTACAACGCCCTGCTGGGCCAGAGCTACGGCGAGCTCGCCGCCCGCTCGCGCTCGCAGCACCGCAGCCAGGGCATGGGCAGCAGCGCCAGCCGGGGCGAAATCTTTGACTACTTCCAGTTTGTGAAAGGCACGCCCGCCAAAACGGATTTATTCGAAGGCATCGACCAGACGTGGAACCGCGTGCCGGGCGGTGCGGCCGTGGGGAAGTTGGTGGATGAGGTGGTGAAGAAGTATGACGCTAGTAATCCGAGCGCGAGCGTGGCGGGATTAGAAAAACTGTCGGGTAACCTTACGCGGTTGAAAGTCGGTTATAAAAAAGACTTTTGGCAGGATAAGAAAATAGAAGTTATTGAGGAGTTAATTCAAGCTTGTTCGGGGCTTTATATAGAAGCAGACGCAACTAGCGCTACTGTTGTCAGCAATAGCAAAGCGGAGGTAAATTATGAGGTAATCAATCGCTCTGCTTACCCGGTAAAGCTCAATATGGCCTTAGTAGAAAGTGTTTCCTTTCCCGGGGACTCAAGTTTAGTAGTGCTTGATGGGCCAGAAGTAGACGATAAACAAGCTGCTGAAATAGGAATAGGTAAGCGAGTCAGTGGAAAGCTGATAGCAAGCGGTCGTCGAAATTTCTTGATATCGCAGCCCTATTGGTTGCGTGAGCCTGGGTCAGTCGGTATGTACAAACTGCCACAGTCCATTGCACCAATTCAGTACGTTGGTAAGCCCGAAAATGCGCCCGTATATTCCGTCTCCTTTTATTGCTCTATCAATAAAGGGCCGGTTCATATTTTTACCGTCCCCGTCCAATACAAGCACACCGACCCCGTGCTCGGCGAGCTCTACCAGCCGCTGGCCGTGGTGCCGCCGGTGATGGTGAACATCCCCGCCGCCCGCGCCTACGTCTTTGCCGACCAGCAGCCCAAGCAGGTACCCGTGACGCTGCGCGCCGGCCAGGCCGGGGTAGCCGGCGCGCTGGCCTTGCAGGTGCCCAGCGGCTGGCAGGTCGAGCCCGCCACGGTTCCGTTCAGCCTGAAAAACAAGGACGACGAGCAGACCGTCAACTTCACCCTGCGCCCGCTGGCTGGCGCGGCCGAGGGCAAGGCCGAGCTGCGCGCCGTGGCCACCGTGGGCAATGAGAAATACAGCCGGGGCATCCAGACCATCGCCTACCCGCATATCCCCACCCAGACGCTCTTCCCCGAGGCCACGGCCCCGCTCGTGAAGCTCAACGTAGCCCGCGGCCACACCAAAACTATCGGCTACCTCATGGGCGCCGGCGACGAGGTGCCCGAGGCCCTGCGCCAGCTCGGCTACACCGTGAGCCTGCTCGACCCCGCCACCGACCTCACCGCCGAGCGCCTGGCCAAATACGACGCCGTGGTGCTCGGCGTGCGGGCCTACAACGTGCTCGACCGCCTCAAAACCCAGCAGCCCGAGCTGCTGCGCTACGTCGAAAACGGCGGTACGATGCTCGTGCAGTACGTGGTAAACCGGGGCACCGTGCTGCCCGAAATCGGCCCGTACCCGCTCACGCTCTCCGCCGACCGCGTCACGGTCGAGAATACGCCCGTCACCTTCCTCAACCCCGGCGCCCCCGTGCTCAACGTGCCCAACAAGCTCACGCCCGCCGACTTCGGCACCGGCTGGGTACAGGAGCAGGGCCTGTACTACCCCTCGGCCTGGGATAGTCATTACCAAACTCTTATCGCCAGCCACGACCCCGGCGAAACCGATAAGCAAAGCGCCATCTTGGTGGCGCCCTACGGCAAGGGACGTTACATCTACACCGGCCTGTCGCTCTTCCGCGAGCTGCCGGCCGGCGTGCCGGGGGCCTTCCGGATCCTCGCCAACCTGGTAGAATCAAACGGCAAGTAGCGCGGACTTTGTAGTCCGCGAGTGAGTAGCTATTCCCCAGTCAATAATTTCTTTACGCCTGTCATTGCGAGCGCAGCGAAGCAATCGCACCTGTTCAGCGCCACTGTTCAGGTGCGATTGCTTCGCTGCGCTCGCAATGACAAATAGTGGTAAGCAACTAGTTTTAGGCCAGCGGAAGTAGTTCGCAGCAACTTCCAGGCGCAACTTCCCCCGACCCATTTTCTAGAAAGAAAAGAGCCACTGCAACGCATTCATTCGTTTTCAAAGGCGTGACTTCTAACTTGCGAGCCGTTTGCCCAAAAAGGCGAACGGCTCGCTTTTTCTATTCAGAAAGGTCCTAGCCGCAAAGTCCTAGCGCTTGGCTTCCCAAGGAAGGGGGCCGGGAGTGAGGTTCCCCACGGGCAGGCCGTCCCAACCATGCTAACAGTTGAAAAAATAGGCGGTACCTCCATGACCGCCTTCGCCGATGTCCTCCAGAACATCATCTTCCACGGCCGCCAGGGCCAGGAATTGTACAACCGCATTTTCGTGGTGTCGGCCTACGCCAACGTCACCAACTGGCTGCTGGAGAACAAGAAAACCGGCGCGCCCGGCGTCTACCACCACATCACCCAGAACGAGGATTTCCGGCAGGCCCTGCAAGAAGTAGCCACCAAGCTTAAGGAGCTGAACAAGAACTACGCCCCGCTGGGCCTCGACCTGGCCGTGGCCGACGCCTTCGTGGATGAGCGCCTGGGCCTGGCCCAGACCTACCTCGATAGCCTCGTCAACGTGCTGGCCTCGGGCTACGTGAACAGCTACAACATCTTGCAGGCCGCCCGCGAGATTCTGGCCAGCATCGGCGAGGCGCACTCGGCCTTCAACTCGGTCAACATTCTGCAAAACAAGGGCGTGAACGCCACGCTGGTGGACCTCAGCGGCTTCGACGACGCGCGGGCGCTCACCATCGACGAGCGCATTCAGCAGGCGTTCGCGGGCATCGACTTTGCCAATACCATCTGCATCGCCACTGGCTACACCAAAGGTACCGAGGGCATTATGCGGGAATTCGACCGGGGCTATTCGGAGGTGACCTTCAGTAAGATAGCCGTGGCCGTGCAGCCCCAGGAGGCCATCATCCACAAGGAATACCACCTGTGCTCGGCCGACCCCATGATGGTGGGCGTCGACCAGTGCCATCCCGTGGGCTTCACCAACTACGACGTGGCCGACCAGTTGGCCGACGTGGGCATGGAGGCCATTCACCCCAAGGCCTCGAAGCCGCTGGAAATCAACGCCATCGACCTGCGCATCAAAAATACCTTCGAGCCCGAACACCCCGGCACGCTCATCACCCGCGATTTCATCTCCCCCGAAAAGCACGTCGAAGTCATCACCGGCACCGATAAGGTGGTGATAATCGACATCTACGACCCGTTGATGGTGGGCGCGGCCGGTTTCGACTTGCAGCTCATGCAGGCCTTCTACGACCTCGGCGTGAGCTACATTTTCAAAGCCACCAGCGCCAACAGCATCTCGCTCGTTATCTGGCAAAAAGACCTCCGCCCGCAGCTCGTGCCCACCCTGGAGGCCCGCTACGAGAAGGTGACCGTCGAAGAGGCCTGCATGGTCTGCCTCATCGGCTCCAACATCGACCAGCCCGGCCTGCTGGCCAAGGCCGCCGGTGCCCTCGCCGAGGCGGGCGTCAACATCCGCAGCGCCGGCTTCACGCTGCGTAAAGTCAACATCCAGTTCATCCTGGCCCGCGAAGATTACAAGGCCTCCATCATCGCCCTGAATAAGGTGATGGGCTAAGAAGCTGTTTAAGCGATTGTCCGCGCACTTATAAGTACCTGTCATTGCGAGCAAAGCGAAGCAATCGCACCTATTTGGCCACGCTGTTTGGGTGCGATTGCTTCGCTTTGCTCGCAATGACAAATGATAATAGCTTCTAGAGGAATGATGAAATGAGAAAGTAAAAAAGGTGAGAGGGCAAGAAGCCAAGGGAGCGGAGGGCGATATACCGCCTGCCTGCCCTTACTTCTTACCCCCTCACCTTTTTTACTGCGCTCGCTCAGCGCAGCACCTTACTTGGTCATTTTTTTCGCCTCAGCCATCAGATCATCACCCATTTTGGCGTAGTCGCCGTTGGGCGGGGTGGCGGCCAGGGCCAGCTTTTTCGACTGTTCGGCGGCGGCCAGCGCGCCCTTGTAGTCCTTCATTTTGAGGCGGATTTTAGCCTCCGTGTTCACGTTCCAGAATTTGGGGTCGGTGGCGTTGGCCTTCTGCATCCAGGCCAGGGCCTGCTTCAGATCCTTATTGTTGTCGTAGTAGTACACGGCGGCGGCGGCCAGGTCGCCGCTGCTGGGGTTGGCGTTCTTGATGACTTTCTCGTCAATCTGGGCCATCACCTTGCTATCTACGTCGCTCACGATTTTGAATTTCGCGCCCGTTTTTTCCCACTCCATCGCCACGGTGGCCGTGGCTGGGGTGAGGTCGGTAAACGTAATGGTGAAGGTTTCGACCTTGTCCGTCAGCTTGTAGGGCTTCACGGAGAAGCGCGCCACATCCTGGTCGTCCTTGAAGCCGTCAACGTCGGCCCCCTGCTTGAGGCTTTTGTTGAGTACGACCGTCCACTCGTTGGGGCGGGGCACGGTGTATAGGCCGTATTCGCCGGCGGGTACCTTCACGCCCTCAATCGTCACGTCGTCCGAAAACTTGATGCTGGTAGTGGCGTTGGCCCCGGTGCGCCAGCGCTTGCCGTTGGGCACTACCGTTTTATCGCCGCCGAAGATGGTGCGGCCCTTCACGCTGGGGCGCGAATACGTGATGGTAACGTCGGTGAGGCCCACGCGCTGGGTCACCGTGCTTTTGGGGCTGGCCTGCGGGGTTGAAATCTGGGCCTGGGCGGCCGAAGCGGCCAGCAGGGTGGCAGCAACTGCTAGCGTAGCAGTGAAATATGTTGCAGCGTTTCTCATGTCAGAAAATGGCCTGTTGAGGCTGAAAGTGGCAGCGCCTGCCGCGTAAGGCAGGTTCCGGGAATTAGTTAACCGAGATGGTATGGCGTTGAAGCAAAGCTAAAAAATCTGCTTTGGTAGAGGGGGCCTTAAGGCAGCGAAAATCAAGGAAAAAGCCAGTCTGGTCGCTGCTCAGCAAAATCGCCTGTAAATTCACTACGTGTAAAGCCCGAATGGTTTCCCACGGAAAAGAGGCTTGTAAGAACGGAGAATCAATCCGTACACCCTCATCTGAAAACCGATAGGTTGTGGGAGCGTGTAAAAATTTAGTAGTCTCGTAGTTGCGCCGAAGTCCTCGCCAGGTTGATACCGGTATAATAACTCCGATTAACGTAAATAAAGACAATTGTAGCCACAGCGCTTGGATTGCCTCCGAGAACGGCAACTTAGTCAGCACGTAAACCCATAGACCAATAGCACCGATGGGGAACAGAAAGAGTCGTCCTACCGATAACGGCTTGGTTTTAAGTGAATAGCGCAAATTAAGAAGCGCGTACTCCTTGAAGGTAAGATAAACGTTCTCGAGAACTACTTCCATGCTATCAGCTGTAAAGCTGTTACTTAAGCAATCATTCCAAACCCGCAGTAGCTGTGCAGCACCTCGGGCAGGCGAATCCCTTCTGCCGTCTGGTTGTTTTCCAGCAGGGCGGCTACGATGCGCGGCAGAGCCAGCGCCGAGCCGTTGAGCGTGTGCAGCAGCTGGGTTTTGCCGCCCTCGCCCCGGTAGCGGCACTTGAGGCGGTTGGCCTGGAAGGTCTCGAAGTTGCTCACCGACGATACTTCCAGCCAGCGGCCCTGGGCGGCGCTCCACACCTCCAGGTCGTAGGTGAGGGCCGAGGTAAAGCCCATGTCGCCGCCGCAGAGGCGCAGCACCCGGTAGGGTAGCTCCAGCAGTTGCAGCAGCTTCTCGACGTGGGCTACCATCGCCTCGTGGGCGGCGTAGGAGTGCTCGGGCTGCGTGATTTGCACGATTTCCACCTTGTCGAACTGGTGCAGGCGGTTCAGGCCCCGCACGTCGGCGCCCCACGAGCCGGCCTCGCGGCGGAAGCAGGGCGTGTAGCCAGTATTGCGCACGGGTAGCTTCTCGGTCGGGATAATCTCGTCGCGGTACAGGTTGGTAATCGGCACCTCCGAGGTCGGAATCAGGTACAGATTATCCTGCGCGTCGTGGTACATCTGGCCCTCTTTATCGGGCAGCTGGCCGGTGCCGTAGCCGCTGGCCTCGTTGACCAGGATGGGCGGCTGCACCTCGGTGTAGCCCGCGTCGCGCGCCTGGTCGAGGAAAAAATTAACCAGCGCCCGCTGCAAGCGCGCCCCCTGGCCCTTGTACACCGGGAAGCCCGCCCCCGTGATTTTGATACCTAGCTCAAAATCAATGATGTCGTATTTCTTAATCAATTCCCAGTGGGGGAGGGCCCCGGCGGCCAGCTCGGGCTTGGTGCCGCCCTCGCGTACTACCTCGTTGTCGTCGGCCGAGCGGCCGGCGGGCACGCTCTCGTGCGGAATGTTGGGGATTTTATAGAGCAGCTGGGTTTGCTGCTGCTCGGCGGCGGCCAGCTCGTCGGCGTGCGCCTTGATCTGCGTTTTGAGCTCGGCGGTGCGGGCTTTCAGCGCTTCGGCGCCCGCCTTGTCGCCGCTTTTCATGAGGCCGCCGATCTGGCGGGCCAGCTCGTTGGCTTCGGCCTGGGCGGCGTCGTGCTGGGTTTGCAGGGACCGGCGGCGCTGATCGAGGTCGAGCACGGCCTGCACGTCGGCTTCGGCCGTTTTAAAATTACGTTTGGCAAGGCCGGCCAGCACGCGGGCGGTTTGCTCCTTTAAGACGGAAATTTGCAGCATAGTGCGGGCAAAGGTAGTTTTCTGAAAAGGAATCGGAACCTGAGAATGAGCCCGCGAGCGCGGGGCCGGGCATAATTCTTTCGGTCCCGCGCTAAATTTTCAATTCCGACCAACCCGTTGGCCGTTTGCCCGTAATGGCTTAATATTGCAGCCGCAAGCCGACCCGCGGGGTCGGCCGGGCTAGCTTGTCGGGCTAGCTCGTTGCACAGCCGGCTCAATCAGGTTGCTTTTGGTGGAGCTGCCGGCTTTGCTTCTTACACCTCACTCATTTCTTGTTTGTTGCCTGCCGCCTAGTTGGTTGAGTACCGCTTTTGCGCTTCGTGTTGTGGATTTCCGGCCTGCGGGGCGGAAGCCGCTTCGCTAGCCCTGGCCGCCAGCTATTTGCCGCGCCCCGGGGCCGCCCCGGCCCGATTTATCCTCCCTATCCCAGTTTATGTACACCCTTAACGAGCTGAAGGACCGGCTGTTGTCCGAACTCAAGGAAATTGCTGAGCAATTGAATGTTGGCAATTTCAAGCGCTTGAGCAAGCAGGATTTGATTTATAAGATTCTGGACCAGCAAGCCATTCTGCCCGCCGACCAACTACCCGGGAAGCGACCCGCCGCCGCAGCTGCCGCGCCCGAGGCAGCGCCGGCCGAAACGCCGGCCGTTGCTGAGGTTGCGGCCCCAGTAGCTACCGCGCCCGCTGCCACGCCCTCGGCCCGGGGTACCCGGGGCGGGGCCGGCCGCCGCCGGCCCGCCGCCGTAGCGGTAGTAGAGCAGCCATTTACCGATGTGGCGCCCAGCGCCCCCGCCGAAGTAGCCGCCCCGGCCGCCGAAGCTCCCGCGGCCCAAGTAGAGCAAGTGGCTGTGAGTGAAGAAATACCCCAGCCGACGCGCCTCGAAAAAGTAGAAGCCGATGAGCAGGCCGTGGCCGCAGTATCGGTAGCAACCGAGGAAGCCACCGCGCCGCCCACCGAAACCAACCCCACCCAGGAAACCCA
This sequence comes from uncultured Hymenobacter sp., assembly GCA_913776615.1. Taxonomy (GTDB): domain Bacteria; phylum Bacteroidota; class Bacteroidia; order Cytophagales; family Hymenobacteraceae; genus Hymenobacter. Next base: position 102,541 of record CAJYPK010000059.1, on the reverse strand, counting down.
CTCGGCCGGCGAGAGTGCCCCCGTGCGCCGCGAGCGTCGCGAGCGCGTAGACCGCGCCGGCCGCCCGCTGCCCCGCCGCGAGCCCGGCCAGCCAGCTACTACCGCCGCCACCAGTGATAGCAGCGCCGCCATTCCCGCCGAAGCGGCAACCGAGGTAGCTGCGCCCACTGCCGAAGTGGCCACCGATGCCCCAGCCACCGACCGCCGCGAAAGCCGCGACCAGCGCTTCGAGCGCGAAAACCGGGACGGCCGCGACAACCGCGATAACAGCCAGCGCCTGGGGCGTAATGACCAGCCCCGCAATGAGTTCCGCGACAACCGCGAGGCGCGCGACGGGGCTACCGTCCAAAACCGCTTTACCAACGACCAGCCCCGCGAGCAGCGCCCCATCAACGGGGCCGGGGCTACCGACCAGCCCCGCCTGAGCCGCGAGGAGCGTTATGCCCAGCGCGAGGCCCAGCGCCAGCAGCGCCGCGAGGAGCGCCAGCGTCAGGGCCTCGATGGCCAGGCGGCTGGCGGCGAGCAAGTTGCTGCCAGCCAGCAACCTGCCGGTGCCGGGCAGCCCGTCGAAAGCCAGCGCCCGCAGCAACAGCAGCAGCAGCAGCGCCCGCCCCGCGCCCCCGAGCTCGACCTCGTGGTGCCCGGCTCGGGCACGATGGAGCTGATGCCCGACGGCGGCTACGGCTTCCTGCGCTCGCCTTATTATAACTACCTGACCTCGCCCGACGACATCTACGTGTCGCCGCAGCAGGTGCGGCAATTTGGTCTGAAGGCCGGCGACACGGTAAGCTGCACCATGCGTCCGCCCCGCGAGAACGAGAAGTATTTTGCCTTGGTGGGCGTGGAAAGCATCAACGGCCGGACGGTGGAGGAAGTGCGCGACCGCGTGCCGTTCAGCCACTTGACGCCGCTCTTTGCCGACGAGAAGCTCAAGCTTTCGACCAAGCCCACCCAGGTAAGCACCCGCGTGCTCGACTTGTTTGCCCCCATCGGCAAGGGTCAGCGCGGCCTCATCGTGGCCCAGCCCAAAACCGGTAAGACGGTGCTCTTGCAGGAAATCGCCAACTCGATTTCGGAAAACCACCCCGAGGTGTATCTCATTATCCTGCTGATCGACGAGCGCCCCGAGGAAGTAACCGACATGGCCCGCTCGGTAAAGGCCGAGGTACTGAGCTCGACCTTCGACGAAACGGCCGACCGCCACGTGAAGATCGCGGAGCTGGCCCTCGACAAGGCCCGCCGCCTGGTGGAGTGCGGCCACGACGTGGTGATTCTGCTCGACTCCATCACCCGCCTCGCCCGCGCCTACAACACGGTGCAGCCCAGCTCGTCGCGCATCCTGTCGGGGGGTATCGACGCCGGCGCGCTGCAAAAGCCCAAGCGCTTCTTCGGCGCGGCGCGTAATATCGAAGGCTCTGGCTCGCTGACCATTATCGCCACGGCGCTCATCGAAACCGGCTCGAAGATGGACGAGGTTATCTTCGAAGAATTCAAAGGTACCGGCAACATGGAATTGCAGCTCGACCGCAAGCTGGCCAACAAGCGCGTGTTCCCGGCCATCGACATCCCGGCTTCCGGCACCCGCCGCGAAGACCTGCTGATGAGCCGCGACGAGCTGAACCGCGTGTGGGTGCTGCGCAAATTCATGACCGATATGAGCGCGACCGAGGCCATGGAATTCCTCAAGGACCGCATGAAAGGCACCAAGGATAACGAAGAATTCCTGCTGGCCATGAACGGCTAACTCGACCATAACGCCTAGATATAGGGGCCAAACACTACCTTCGCCGCAGGGTAGCGTTTGGCCCCTTTTGGCGTTCTCATCCTTAATCAATGGCTGCTAATCTTCCCATATCTGCCGAGCAGGAGGCCGAGCGCCTGCGGGCCCTGAAACCGTACCGGGCCCTGGAGCACGCGCACCACCAGATATTCGGGCAAATCGCGACCCTGACGGCCCGGCTCTTCGCCGCCCCGATGGCCCAGGTTTCGCTCGTGGATGCTGATGAGGTAGTGTATCCCGGCAACGTGGGTGAGCCCCCGCTGGCCAGCCGCCTGCGGCGCGAGGACAGCATTTGCGCCGTTGCCGTCTACCAGCCCAACACCACGACCGTTTTCTCCAATTTGCGCAATGAGCCCTGCCGCTGGGTGAGCAAGGAAGCGCAAAAGGATTTTGCCTTCTACGCCAGTCATCCCATTCAAACGGTTACCGGCCAACCCATTGGCTCGCTGTGCGTGCTCGACCGCAAGCCGCGTACCTTCACGGCCGCCGAGCGGGAGGTGTTGCAGCGCATGGCGGGCCTGACCATGAAGCTGCTCGACCTGGAGCTGCTGGCGGCCCCCGCGCAGGCCCCGGCCCTGTGGGCAGCCATCAAGCGGCGCGTCGACCTGTCGTTGCAGCGCATCGAAACGCTGACGGCGCTGGCCCGCTGGGAGATGTCGCCCGAAACGACCACGGCCCAGGCCTACCGCGCTTCCATTCAAGAAGAGCGACTACTGATTTTGCAAGACATCGAGTACGAAGTATCGGCGGCTTTTGCGCGCTTGCCCTAGCCAGCCACGCGCCACACTAGCATGGCGATGAAAGCCAGGCTCAGGCACACCGACGATACTTTGTTCATGCGCATGGTCCAGGTGAAGTTGGCTTGCTCGGGGTGGTGCCAGGCCAGCCCGGCCCAGCGCGCAAACAGTGCGACCACCGGCCCCGTGGCGAGTAGGAAAATGAGGAGATTGCGCAGCTCGCCCCGCAGCCAGTAGGCTGCCGCCATCGCGACTGCGCCGGCCAGCAGCCCGCCCGCCGCGAATACGAACGTACCCCGAATGCCCAGCCGCAGGCTGAGCGTGCGGTCGCCACGCCGCGCATCTTCCTGGTGCTGATAAATTTGGGTAAGCGGGTAAGAGCCGCACAGAAAAAGCGTGCTCACGGCGGCCAGCAGCAGATTAGTCGGCTCCCCGAGCTGGGTCGGGCTGGCTCCCGCGCCCACCTGCGCCATGAGGAAGGTGAAAGCTCCCTGGAAAATGACTACCACTGCCGTGCTCGGCAGCGGGTATTTTTTGAGTCGAATGCCCTCGTAGCTGTACGCCCGCGACACTAGGATGTACACCACTACCATCGCCGCGAAGGGCCAGCCCAGCAGCAGTGCGGCCAGCAGGGCCAGCGTTTCAAACACCCACACCAGATGCAGCAATTCGGGCGTGACGGGCGGCGGCGCCTCCAGCCCCCCGATGCTGCCCTCGTCGCGGTCGTAGTACGAGTTGTAGCCATTGGAGGCCGGGTACACCAGCAGGTGCAGAATGGCGAAGGCCGCCGCCGCCCTTCCCCAGCTGAACGGCTCGCGCAAGGCGCTGAGTCCGAACCAGAAAATGGGCATCAGGAACAAGGAGAACGGCAGGCGCAGCAGCGCAAAGGCTCGGCGGTAGGCGGGCGGCAGCATGGGGCGAAGGTAGGTAGGCTAGTCGGCGGGGGCGCTGGGCCAGCCCACGAGGTACGTTACGCGCGGCCCCCACCAGTGCCGCAGCTGCCCGGCTTGCCAGTGGTAGCGCCCGGTCGGGTCGGCGAGCCGCGCCAAGTCCAGCAGCGCCTCGGGCGGGTACATGCGCAGGATGGACACGCAGCCATCCCACATGGTGGCTAGCGGGATGATTGGTAGTAAGTAAGTAAAAATCAACCGGCTGAGGCGGAAGGGTCGAAAAAGCGGCGTAAGTAGCAACTGCGTCACCGGCAGCACCGTGAGCGCCAGCCCGATTTCCAGCCAGCTCTTGGCGGCTCCTTCAAATACGCCCACGCCCCGCCCGCTGGCCACGGCATCGCGCAGCAGCGCCACGGCCTGCGGCGGCGCAAAGTGGTGAAAAGCCGAAAAAATGACCCGGAACCCCGGCAAGTCGGCCGGTACGGCCAGGGCATCGACGGGCGCGGGGTGGCCCTGAATGGCGTCGCCCGTGCGCTGGGCTATATCGCGCCAAGCGGCGGGCTGGGGGTAGAGGTCGGTAAGAGTGATGGTGACGCCGGGCAGCTGCTGAGCGCGCAGGGCGGCCAGCACGGTTTCGGTGCCGCCGCCCGCGCCGGCCCCCAATTCCAGCAGGTGCGCGTGGCCGGTGCGGCGCAGGCCCTCGGCCAGCAGCGGGGCCACTGGCCGGTAGGTACCCAGCCCCGAAATCATAAACCGCAGATAATCCATCATCCCGGCGCGGATGACGGCCGGAAACCACGGCAGGTCTTCAAATTCGAATAAGTGCAGGCGCAGCTTCACAGTAGGTAGGGCAAGCTTTGGCTTGCCCTGCGCCGTGTACGGAAAAACCGGGCGTAAGGCAAGCCAAAGCTTGCCCTACCTTAATTGCCGCCGATGCCGAAGACCTTTTTCAGCAGCGAGGTGGTGCGGGCAACGGGATTTTCCCGAATGGCGGCTTCCTCCTGGGCGATGAGCGTGAAGAGCCCGTCGATGGCCTTACCGGTGGCGTACTGGTTGAGGTCGGTCTGCACCGGCGTCACGAGCGGCAGCCTATTGTAAGCTGTGGTGAGGCTGGTGTAGTAGCGCGTGGCCTCCACCTTATCGAGGCTCTGCTGCATGATGGGCATGAAGGCCGTGGTCAACTGCGAGGTGGTGGTGCGCTTGAGGTACTGGGTGGCGGCGTCCTTCTGGCCGGTGAGGATGTTCCACACGTCGGTGAAGGTCAGCTGCTTGATGGCGTTGATGAATATGGGCTTGGCGCTTTTGGCCGCGTCCTCGGCCCCGCGGTTCAGCGAAAGCTCGAACTTATCGACCTGGCTGCCCAGCCCGATGCTGCGTAGGGTGGTGGCCGCCCGCTGCATGTCGGGCGGGAAGGGAATGCGAATGAGCTTGTTCAGGTAAAAGCCGTCGGTTTGCGCCGCCTGGTCCGAGCCCTTCGTAATCCCTTGAATCAGTGCCTCCTTCAGGCCGCTGGCCGCCTCGGTATTGGTGAGGCCGCCGACACTGGTCGTCGTGGTGGTGGTAGTGGTGGTCGTTTTTTTGCTGGGTAGCTGGAAGCCCCCGATGCTGGTAGGCAGCTTAAACTGGGCGTGGGCCGGGAGCGCCAGGCCAGCCAGTACGGGTAGCGCGAGAAGCAGACGTTTATTCATGGCAAAAGGAAAATAGCAGAACGAGTAAGTGGACTACGGCTTTGATAAGGCCGCACAGGGCAGTTCAGTTTCCAAATTGCGGACCAAGTTTGCGGTTGCCCGCTCATTCTCGGCCAAGGCGCCTACTTCATCGACTAGCGGCTCAGGCGTGCCGGAGAAGCGGGGCCGGGATAGCTTGGCTGAGCAAGGACATAAATTTTTCCCAAACGCAACTAATCTCGCGCACTTTCGTCTTAGCTTTGCAATACAAAGTACTTCAACGCCCCGCATGAAGCCCGCTGCCCAAGATCCGCTCGCCCAGCTTACCGAAATCCGCGCCATTATGGAGCGTAGCTCGCGCTTTATCTCGCTCAGCGGGCTGAGTGGGGTAGGGGCGGGCGTGGTGGCGCTGGCGGGCACGGCCATTGGGCACTACTACTTGCAGCAGGAATACGGCGCGCAGGGCTTCCGGCGGCTGTTCGTGACTACGCAGGGCGAGCGGTTGGCGGCGCTGCCGTTTTTGCTGGGGCTGGCCGTGGCCATGATCGTGGCGGCGCTGCTGGTGGCGGCCTTTTTTACGCTGCGCCGCACCCGGCGCGACGGCCTGCGCTCGATGTGGACGGCCCCGGCCCGGCGGCTGGCGCTGGCCATGCTCATTCCGCTGGTGGCGGGTGGCCTCTTTTGCCTCAAGCTCTTCGTGAGCGGTGCCCCCGAGCTGGTGGTGCCGGGCCTGCTGGTTTTCTACGGGCTGGCCCTGCTCAACGGCAGCAAGTACACGCTCGATGAGATAAAGTATCTGGGAATCACCATGACCGCTCTGGGGCTGGTGGCGCTGCTGCTGCCCGACTACGGCTTGCTGCTATTCGGGCTGGGCTTCGGCCTGGGCCACATTGGCTACGGGCTGCTGATGTATAATCGCTACGAACGCCCGACCGGGGCGAACTTTACCGCCCCGTGAAGTACGCCATCCACACCCTCAACAAAGCTTTCGACCATCGGGTGCGCCTCGGCGTGATGGCCGTGCTCCTCGCCAACGAACAGGTGAGCTTCAACGACTTAAAGGAAAGCCTCGACCTCACCGACGGCAACCTGGCCAGCCACGTAGCAGCCCTCGAAAAAGCCGGCTACGTATTGGTAAACAAGCAGTTTATTGGTAAGAAGCCGAATACCACCTACCAGGCTACCGCCGAAGGCAAAGCCGCATTTCAGGAACACCTGGCGGCCCTCGAAAAGCTGCTGCGCGGCGGGTAATTTTCGACTTACCAAGCCGTCGGCATTAGCCTCATTCTCCCTACCACACAACCCGGAGCTTACTCATGGCCACCCAACACAGTAAAAGCCGACTCAAGCGCGGGACGCGTTGGCTGGCCGCTGCGGCAGCGGTGGGGCTGGTGGGCGGGGGCGTAGTGGGAGCGGTAGGCGATTTTGGTTTCACGCAACGCGTATTCAACGGGATCGAGCACCGGGCCTTGCAGCACCAAACGACCCGGCTCGACCGCTGGGGCCTGCAAGTATTCTACGCCGCGTTGCGGCTGAGCGGCCGGGTACTGTATCCGCAGGCCGCCAGGCTGTTGACCTACTACTGCGAGGGCCGGGGAGATACCCTGCGTATTGAGACCCGCCCCCTGCTGCGGCACCCGGAGGTGCAGCAGGCGCTCCGGCTGCACAAGCCAGGCATCACGTTTCGGCACCAGCGGTCAGCCAGCCCCTTCTACGTGGCGCGGCACACCGATTGGGAGCTGTACTATGCTGTACATCAGGTAGCAACCGACCAGCATTGTGTTCTACGACAATTACTTCTTCCAGCCCTTGGCGCGCCGGTCTTACACCCGGTTTCACGTTGGGCGGGTGCAGTGGCGGGTGAACGATGGGCTCATCCGGGTAGCTTACCCACAGGCCAAGGCATTCGTTGTCTATGGCAAAGTTGCCACGGCCCCTGCCGTGGCAGTAGCCAGCGCTAGATAATTTTTTTTGCCTTTATACTTTGAAAAGCAAAGTTCTTTCAGCATGAGTAATCTGATTTTTGGGTTCGCGGGCGGGCAGGAAAGTATTGCGCCGGTTCGCCCCCTCTCAACCCGGCTGGCTGGGGTGGTGGTACTCGCAGCATTGCTGAGCGACTACCTGTTTTGGGAGGAGGTAGGGGGAGTAAACGTGCTGGTTTACATGGTGTTTCTGGTGGGAGTGCACTTGGCGCTGCTGCCGCGCCACGCACCGGTGCGGCGCACGGCGGGCTTTTGGGTAGCCGTGGGGGGCTGCCTGCTCAGCGGCGGGTTGGTAGCCTGGTACGGTTCGGGGACGGCTGAGCTGGCGGCATTGGCCTCGGCGTTATTGCTGGTGGGGCTGGTCAATCAGCCGCAACTGCGGCTGGTGAGCTCGGCGCTGTTCACGGCGCTGGCGGGCGTGGTGCCAGCGGTGCGACTGGTAGCGAGCGGTTTGCGAGTCCCCGGGGGTTTGGACGACCGGCTGCGGCGCGGCTGGTACTACGGGCGACTGCTGGGCATGCCGCTGCTGGCGCTGGTCGTGTTTCATACGTTGTTTGCCGTCGCCAACTCGCACTACGCGGCGTTGAGCGCGGCGACCTGGGAGGCGCTGACCGGCTGGCTGGCCCGGCTGCTGGCGGCGGTATCGGTGCCGCACCTGCTGTTTTTGGGGCTGTGCGCAGTAGTGTCGGTGGGGACCCTGGTAACCGTGCCGGTGCACTTGTTTCTGGATTACGAGGGGCGTTTTGGCGAATTTGTGCGGCGGCAGCGCGACCGGGTGGCCTCTTTTGGCGTGCGGCACCCCGATTTTGCTCGTGCCAAGCACTCGGCGCTGGCTTTGCGTAAGGAGTGGCTGGCGGCGGTGATCAGCTTCGGCCTGCTCAACGCGCTGCTGCTGGTAGTGAACGCGGTAGACGTGCAGTGGCTGTGGTTTGGCTTCGAGCCCGCGCCCGGCTTCGACCTCACGCAGTTCGTGCATGAGGGAACGTACGTGTTGATTTTCAGTATCCTGCTCGCGGCGGGCATTATGCTCTGGTTTTTCCGGCGCAACCTAAATTTTTATCAGCCCGGCCTGCCGCTGCTGCGCTGGAGTGCCACGCTGTGGGTAGTGCAGAATGCCATGCTGGCCGGATCGGTGGGGCTGCGCAATTACTACTATATTACGGCTACTGGGCTGGCGTACAAGCGCATTGGGGTGTACGGCTTTTTATTGCTCACGCTCTTTGGGCTGGGTACGGTACTGCTCAAAATCTGGCAGCGGCGCTCGGCCTTCGGGCTGGTGCGGCTCAACTCGTGGGCGGCCTACGCGGTGCTGTTGCTGCTGGCCGCCGGCAACTGGGAAATCTGGATTGCCGAGTACAATCTGCAAGCCCGCTTCACGCAGCTCGATATTGGCTTTCTGCTGGAAATGCCGCCCCGCGTGCTGCCGGTACTGGCCGAGCACGAAGCCTTGATCGACAAGGCGAAAGAGTTGGTGGCCGAGGACGACAATGGGTATTTCTACACCACTACCCGCGCGGCCGCGCACCGCCAGCTGCACGCCCGGCTGGCCGAGTTTCGGCGCGAATACCCTAGCCGCCACTGGCAGAGCCGCACGGGCGCGGCCGAGCGAGCCTATCAGCAGCTTGGGAGCCATGAGTAAGCTGTTGGCGAAGCCCGCTACCGTGGGGAGCTGGGTGCTGGGTACCGTTGCCTGGAGCGTGGGTGGACTGATCGGCTTGCTACCGCTAGTTATAGTGGTGGGGGTACTAAAAGAACTGTTGGGACTCAGCGACGAGGCGACCGAGTGGCTGCTGGGGCTAGGAATTTTGGGAATGCACCTGTGGCTGTGGTGGCAGGTGCTGCTAGGGGGAGTCCTCATTAGCGAAGCCCTCGACCGCTCGGGACAAGCAGAGGCTGTGGCGGGGGCGCTGTGGCTGTTGCTGTTAGTCGGCTTTCAAATCATGTGCCTGGCAGTCGCGCTCTCAATTCGAGACGAATGGCAGCATCGCACCATGTGGTACACGTGACCGCAGTAAACTGGTTACTGAGGTTAAGAGGCTAGCTATCAATTTGTAAAAGCAAGCAGAGCTATTGAATTCATGACAAATCCTTTCGTAAGACCCCACACTCTCAGCGACTGGCTGCGCAGTAGCCTATGCTGGACGGGTGCCTGCCTGGGCGGCTTGCTGCTGGCCTGGCTGCTGCTCTTCATTCTACCCGCCCCCCTCGCCCAACTCGTGGGTAGTTGCCTCCTGCCAGGGGGGCTGCTGGCGCACGTGCTCATTTGGCGGTACGCCATAACGGGCGGCCGGGCAATAATTCATCAGGATCAAGAGCAGCACGATTTTACGCCGCTGCGGCTGGCGGCCAATTTATGGCTGGTAGCGCTCACGCTGTTCCAGCTGGCCTGCCTGCTGGCACCCGTTATTCTGCTGGGGCTACTCATCTATAGCGCGGGGAATGAGCCACCCGCGCCGCCATCCAGCGAGCCATTTTTTGGCTGACTGCACCTGCGTAGCAAGTCCAGCATACCTACTCGAGCAATGCCTAGTAGTCGGTCGCCACCTGGCCTGTGTACTTCCCCACTCCACTGCGCCCGAGCGGCTGCTGGTGCCGGGGCTGCACTAAGCAAACTATTCTCCCTCATGCTGAGCTAGTAGCTGCTTTGCATGGCTGTCTTTCTGCGCTGTAAGACAACTTCCTATGCGTAATCCCTTCGGTAAACCCGGCACCTTGTGGCAGTGGTGGCTAGGTAGCCTGTGTTGGACGGTAACAGTCATGCTTAGCTGGCTGCTATTCACTAGCACCCTGCTGGCTACGCTGGATAAAACAGCTCCCCGATCGCAGCAGGAGAGCCGGGTTTTTTACGGTGTGCTGGGTAGCCTCGGGATAGCCCAAGTACTCATAACGTGGGCCGCGTGGCGGCGCCCCGGTACTTACCCAGCTATCGGGCGCCTCAACTGGCCCGCGCTGCTCATGCTGCTCTGGCGGGCGGGGCTCGCCTGCCTGCAAGTAATCTGGTTTCTGGGCATCGCCATCGCATTAGGCTACGCCCTGGCTGGTCCTGCTCATCCTTCACCTACTCTTTAACCTCTGAATGCTCCCCATGACTTTCACCGATTTTAAAAATTACTTCGAGGCCAACCAAAACCACTACGCCGACCTCGCCTGGGACGACCCCCACCAACTCACGCCCAGCGAGCTGCGGGCCGTGCGCTCGTCGCTGCAGACCTTCCAGCGGGGCGAAAGCTCGGAGGGCCACTACCTCTACAGCCGCGCCAAGCAGCTCGGCGACCCCGAGTACACGGCCGCTATGCGGTTGTTTATCAAGGAAGAGCAAACCCACGCGGCGGTGCTCGGGCGCTTTCTCGACCAGCAGGGCATCCCGCGCCTGCGCGGCCACTGGCTCGACGACGTGTTCCGGGGCCTGCGCCGCGTGCTGAATCTGGAGCACACCATCCGGGTGCTACTCGTGGCTGAGGTGGTGGCCGCCGTGTACTACCGGGCGCTGTTCAGCGCCACGTATTCGGGGCTGTTGCAGCAACTCTGCCGCCGCATCATGCTCGACGAGGAAATGCACCTCAATTTTCAATGCTTTACGCTGCGCACGCTGGCGGCGGGGCGCGGCGGGGTAGGGGCGTGGCTGCGGCGCCAGGCCTACCGGGTGCTCATGGCCGGGGCGGCAGTGGCCGCCTATACTACCAGCCGCTCGGCCATGCGGGCGGGGGGCTACGGCTTTTTTAGCTTCCTCACGGCCATCGCGGCCGAGTACGCCCGCACCGAGCGGATGCAGCGCCCCGACGGCCTCATTGCGGTGCGCGGTGGGAAGGCGGCGGCCCCGGCCCAGCCGGCGGGGCCGCTGGGCGCGTGGCAGTGGCCCAGCCAGCGGCTGCGAGCTGCGCAGTAGAAGCAAATACGGGCTGAGACAAGGCCTTTTAGCGCGGGTCTTTCGCCAGCTGGCTTTTTACTTGTTGCCTGGCGCTTAACTTGCCTGCGGTTCACCTCCCGCCCCATGCCCCACCACGCTCCTTCCACCTTGCCGCAGCCCAAGCAACTGTCGCCCCTGGGCCGGGGGCTGGCAGCCGCGCAGCTCGCCAAGGAAACGCTGACCATCGTGCTGCTGGGCGTGCCGCTGCTGCTGGACTTGCCCCTGCTGGCCGTGGCCGCCCTGCCGGGATTGGTACTGTACCTGTTTCGCTGGGTGCTGGTGCTGGGGCGGCTGCCCCGCCGGGTGGCGGCGCGCATCTGGGTATTCACGCTGCTAGATGAGCTGTGGGGCCTGGCCCTCTACCTGCACGTGTACGAAACGCCCACGGCCCGGCAGCTGCGCTACCTCAAATGGAGCGTGGGGCTGGGCCTGGCGTTTACCCTGGGCGCCCTGGCCGAAATCGCCTGGCAGCGCTACGGCGAGCGCCGCCGCCTGCGCCGGGCACTGTTGCGGCCGGCGTAGCGTTGGTGCTGGCTGGTATCTTTGCCGCTTTCTGCTTCTGACTTGCCTTTCATGGCCGACGAAAAACTGCCTCCTGCCGCTCCTAGTCCCGACTCCGGTCCCCCGCCCGCCCCGAAACGCAAACGGCCCGGCCGGGGTACGCGCCGCCTGGTGCGCGTTGCCTGGACCGCGTTTTTGGTGGGCATCGGGTTCTTTCTGGCTTATCCGCTGCTGGTGCGCAGCAATTTTCTGTTCTTGTTCGGCAAGTCGCCGAGTCTGGAAGAATTAGAAAATCCCAAGGTAGAGCAGGCCTCGCAGGTTTTCACCGCCGACGGGGTGCTCATCGGCCGCTACTTCCGCGAAAACCGCTCGCCGGTGAAGCTCAGCCAAATGTCGCCCTGGCTGATTAAAGCCCTCATTGCGACCGAGGACGCCCGCTACTACGAGCACTCCGGCATCGACGCGCCCTCGCTGGTTTCGACGGTGTACTACGGGCTGCGGGGTGATAAGCGCGGGGGCTCCACCATCAGCCAGCAGCTGGCGAAGAACTTGTACAAAACCCGGCGCAGCGAAAACCGGGGCGGCCTCAGTCACATCCCGGGCGTGGGTACGCTGGTGGCCAAAACCAAGGAGTGGCTCACGGCCGTGGAGCTGGAGCGCCGCTACACCAAGGAGGAAATTCTGCGGATGTACCTCAACACCGTGGAGTATGGCTCCAATGCCTTTGGGATTAAGGTGGCGGCCAAGACGTTTTTCAGCACCACGCCCGACAGCCTGACGGCCGTGCAGGCGGCCACGCTCATCGGCGTGCTCAACAACCCCACGGCCTTCAATCCGAAGTTTCACCCGGCGGCCTCGCGGCGGCGGCGCAACGTGGTGCTCCAGCGGCTGGGCCAGGCGGGGGCGCTCAAGCCAGCCGAGGTGGCGGCCTTGCAGGCCGAGCCCATCGTGCTGGATTATCAAATTGAGAAGCACGTCGATGGCCCCGATAATTATTTCCGCGGCGCCATCAGCCAGGCGGTGAACAAGTGGTGCGAGGCCAACGGCTACGACATGTACCGCGACGGCCTGCGCATTTACACCACCCTCGATTCGCGGATGCAGGACCACGCCGAGGAGGCCGTGCACAAGCGCATGAAGCAGCTGCAACAGACCTTCGACAACTTCTGGCGCAATCGCCACCAAAACCCCTGGGTGGACGAAGACGGCAACGAGATTCCCGACTTCATCGCCACCCAGATGAAGCGTACCCAGAGCTACAAGAGCCTGGCCGCCCGCTACAAAGGCCAGCCCGCCCGCCTCGACTCGGCCCTGAACGCCAAGCGTCCGATGAAGGTATTCACCTGGAAAAAGGACGACGGCGATACTACCCTGGTGATGTCGCCGCTCGACTCGCTGGCCTACTATAAGCACTTTTTGCAGGCTGGCATGATGACGATGGATCCCTACACGGGCTCCATCAAGGCCTGGGTGGGGGGGCTGGATTACCGCTTTTTCCAGTACGACCACGTGAAGCAGGGCAAGCGGCAGGCGGGCTCGACCTTTAAGCCCTTCGTATACCTCACGGCGCTCGATAATGGCTACTCGCCCTGCGACCGCATCCGCGACCAGCGCGTGACGATTAACTACGTTGAAAAAGGCCAGCCTATGCAGTGGCAGCCCGACAACGTAACGCACGAGTACACTGGCATCAACATGACGCTGCGGGCGGCGATGGCCCGCTCGGTCAACTCCGTCACGGCGCAGCTCACCGAAAAAGTGGGTTGGGACAAAGTAGCGACCTACGCGCATAAAGTAGGCATTACCAGTCCCTTGCTGTCGGTACCGAGCATCGGCCTGGGCTCGGCCGGCGACGTGAGCGTGTACGAGATGGTCGATGCCTACTCCACGTTTATGAATAATGGCTTCCGCTCCGAGCCGCGCCTCATCACCCGCATCGAAGACCGCAACGGCAACGTCATCAAGCAGTTCGACCCCGTGCAGAAGCGGGCTATCTCGCCCGAAACGGCGTGGCTGATGACCTATATGCTGCGCGGCGGCATGGAGGAAAACGGCGGCACCTCGCAGGGCCTCTGGGACTTCCAGGACCTGTGGCACAAGGACAACCAGATTGGTGGTAAAACCGGCACCACGTCCAACTATTCCGATGGCTGGTACATGGGCCTCACCAAAGACCTCGTGAGCGGCGTGTGGGTGGGCGGCGAAGACCGCAGCATCCACTTCTTCCGCACGCCGCAGGGCGAAGGCGGGCGCATGGCGCTTCCCATTTTTGGCCGCTACATGGAGAGCATCTACAAGGATAAGAAGCTCAACTACGACTACGGTCCCTTCCCCAAGCCACCCGTCAAAATCAATCGTAAGTACGTGTGCTACACCGAGTACGAGCCGCGCCGCCGCGCCGCCCGCGACACCGTAGCGGCCGATAATCTACTGGAGCAGTTGAACGGCCCGGGCCGGGACAGCGTACGCTAGGCTACAACTGCGCCAAAGCTGCCAGAGGGTCGAGTACGGCTATAGCTCGGGTTGGGAAACCTTTGGGGTCGCGTGTGACAATAGCATCGGCCCCGGCCACCAGGGCGGCATAAAGTTGCACGGTATCCTCAAAATCGGGCGTATCTTCTTCCAGTGCGCTCAGGATAGTAATGGCTCCAGTATCCACGATGGTGACCTGCCGGGCCAGCGCTCGAAGTGCCAGCAATATCCCTTGATTACCTAGTGGCTTGCGGCCGAGGTAGTGCGTAGTAGCCACCGTCAGGGCTGACACCTGCAAGCTAACCCGGCCTATTTGTCCGGCCGCAAATAATTGCTGTGCCAACGCAGCGAACGGCTCGCGTTGTAGCAGATAATCAAGCACAACGTTGGTGTCTAAGAAAAGTCGATTCATATACCATATTTTTCTTTTAGCGCCTCTTCACGTAACTCAGCGTAGCTTTTTTGCTGGTCAACCGCCGATAATTTGATAATGCCCTGTAAAGCCTGCAGTTCTGGTGACACCGGAAACCGATGGTATAGCGCAAGGGCCTCTGGTGACGTGTAATATTCCCACTCGGCCGCTTGCTCAGGCGTAAGGTTGTCGGGGCGCTTGGGCAGCACAGTGGAAGCAGTCTCGGTCCTTTGGTTAAGAATTGCTTCTAACTCAACCAGCGAAAATTCGTCGGGTACTTGAGCAATAGCTGCTTGCAGTTGTTGTTTGGTATACATAGCGCGAGAGAGTAAGCTGTTGCGATAACACAAGTTGCTCAATTTTTGTCTAATGCAACCGCGCCCGGCCCGCACGCGAGTGCAGACCGGGCGCTGTTCAATAAATCGGGCTAAAACCTACTGACGCTCCACCGTCGTGGCGGTGCTGGCCGTCACCGGCGCGGCGGCCGACTTGGTCGAGGTGTAAGCGGGGCAGGTCTGCTTGTTGCAGGCACCGAGGCCGAGGGTGGCGGCACCGAGGGCGAGGATAAAGAGCTTTTTCATAAAGGTATTAGTGAGAAGAGACGCGGTTAGATTCCAAAGATAAAGCCTGTGAGGAATAAACGATTAGGCCAGGATGGAGTTTCTGAGAATAGTACTTTTCTTCCTGCTTAACCTCCAACCGGCAGCGTTTATTACGCTGTATAGCCCAGAATTTTGAGCATGCTGTCGGCTTCCTGCTTGGGAGCGAAGACGTAGTCGGTGAGCGTGCCGTCGGCGGCGCGGTCAAGGATGACGTGCTTGGGCGCGGGAATGAGGCAGTGCTTGATGCCGCCGTAGCCGCTCAGGCTTTCCTGGTAGGCGCCGGTGTGGAAGAAGCCCACGTAGATGGGCTGGGTGCTGGCGGGCTGGTTGCGCGGGGCTTGCAACTGGGGCAGGAAGGTCTGGTAGATGTGCTTCTCGGCGTTGTAGTAGTCCTGCGAGTCGCAGGTGAGACCGCCGAGCTGAATCTTGCGGTAGGGGCGGTTCCAGCCGTTGAGGGCCAGCATGATAAAGCGCTGGTTCAGGGCCCAGGTATCGGGTAGGTTGGTGATGAACGAGCCGTCAATCATGTACCACAGCTCCTTGTCGTTTTGCAGCTTCTCGTCCAGGATGGAGTAGATGGTCACGCCGCTCTCGCCCACCGTGAAGATGCCGAACTCCGTGAAAATATTGGGCTCGGGCACGCCTTCCTCCTGGCAGATGCGCTGGATGGTGCGCAGGATTTCGGCAATCATGTACGGGTAGTCGTACTCCAGCTGAATCGAGGTCTGGATGGGCAGCCCGCCGCCGATGTCGATAGTCTGGAGAGTGGGGCACACCTTGCGCAGCTCGCAGTACTTGTGAATGAAGCGGCTCAGCTCCGACCAGTAATATGACGTATCCTTAATCCCCGTGCTGATAAAATAATGCAGCATGGTGAGCTCGAAGCGCGGGTCGTCCTTGATTTTCTGCTCGTAGAGCGGCACGGCGTCGGCGTAGCGGATGCCCAGGCGCGAGGTATAGAACTGAAAGCGCGGCTCCTCGTCGGAAGCCAGGCGCAGGCCCATCTTCACCTTGGTGCCCGCGTTGACGTGGGCGTGGTAGTAGTCGATTTCGTTGGGCGAGTCGAGGATGGGCAGGCAGTTGACAAAGCCATCGTTGAGCAGGGCCGTGATGTCGCGCTTGTATTCCTCGGTCTTGAACCCGTTGCAAATGATGTACTTACTCTTGTCAAACTTACCCTGCTCGTAGAGCGAGCGAATGATGCTGATGTCGAACCACGACGAGGTTTCGAGGTGCACGTCATTCTTGAGCGCCTCGTCGAGCACGAAGCGGAAGTGCGACGACTTGGTGCAGTAGGCGTAGGAGTACGAGCCGGTGTAGCCGGTGCTGGCAATGCCGTCGGCAAACCACTTCTTAGCCCGCTGGATCTGGGAGCTGATTTTGGGTAAGTAGGTGAGGCGCAGCGGGGTGCCGTGCTTCTCGACCAGGGCCATCAGGTCGATGTCGTGGAAAAACAGCTCGTTTTCGCGTACCTGAAAATCGGCGTTCGGAAAATCGAAGGTTTGGGTAATGAGGTCCTGATAGGTGTCCATCGAAGGCGGAAAAACGGCGATAATTTCCGACCTTTACGGGCCGGCGTACCAAAAGTACCGCCGGGGGCCGGAAACCGTCCGGCCGCGCTCGCATCGGCCCCCGATGACAGGAAGCGACATGGCTACGGCGCCCCCGCGCCGCAAGGCAGCGCTCGCCGGCGTTCCCCCTTGCGGGGCGCGGGCGGTACGATGCAGCCCGCTCACGTCCTATCCCCATTCCCACCCGATGAAACGCATTAAATTACTGGAAGTCCGCTCCGAGCTCGGGGCTGGTACGCGCGGCTCGAGCCTGGGCATCGATGCCCTGCGCATTGCCTGCCTCAACAAAGGCTCCGACTATTTTCGGCGCTACAACTCGGTCGCCGTGCCCGACCTCAACCACGTGCTGTTCGAGAAAAATCCGTTTCCGCACGCCAAGCACATCGACGCCATCTACACCGTGCAAAAGGGCGTGGCCAGCGCCGTGGAGCAGACGCTGCGCTTCGGCGAGTTTCCGCTGGTGCTGAGCGGCGACCACAGCAGCGCCAACGCCACCATTGCCGGCATCAAGGCCGCGTACCCGCAGAAAACGCTGGGCGTCATTTGGATAGATGCCCATGCCGATATCCACTCGCCCTACACCACGCCCAGCGGCAACGTGCACGGCATGCCCCTGGCCGCCGCGCTGGGCGAAGACAACCGCCCTTGCCAGCGCAACGAGCCCGACGCTGAAACCGAGTTCTTCTGGCGGCGCCTGCAAAACCTGGCCGAGCCCGGCCCCAAGCTGCGCCCCGAGCACTTGGTATACGTAGCCGTGCGCGACACCGAGGCCGAGGAAGATGCCCTCATCGAGCGGCTGGGCATCAAGTGGATAAAGCTGCCCGAAATTCAAGCCAAGGGTACCCGCCGGCTGGCCCGCGAGATCTACGAGCACCTGCGCTACTGCGACCTGGTGTACATCTCCTTCGACGTCGATAGCCTCGATTCGAGCTTCAGTAAAGGCACCGGCACGCCGGTGGAGGAAGGCTTATTTCTCTCCGAAGGCGAAAATTTATGTCAGGATCTGCTTGAAAACGAGCGGGTAGTGTGCTTCGAGATGGGCGAAATTAACCCCACGCTCGACAACGAGAATACGATGGCAAACAACGCCTTCAACATCCTGGAAAAAGCCACCGCCGCCATCGAGCGCCGCCTCCGCCTGGAAGAAGTAATAAGCCGGAGCATGTAGGGTAAGCTTTAGCTTGCCCGGCGGCCGGTGAGTATAGTTGCCACCGTGCTGGTAGTTGTTAGCTCGCCAGCCGCCGGGCAAGCTAAAGCTTACCCTACACTGCTCTAATACTGCACAATAAAGGTATACGCCCCGAGCATGTAGGCCGCCGCCGACGAGAAGTGGTCGCCTCCCTGAATGGGGTGCAGCTCGACCTGCTTAGCCCCTTGCTTCTGCATGGCGTCGTACGCATCCTGCGAGTTGAAGAACGGCACGTAGTCGTCGGCCGTGCCGTGGAAGAGGGCCAGCGGGGCAGTAGGCTTCCAGTTATAAATATCGTTATCGGTCAGCGTCTTGCTGAGCGCCGCGTCCGAGTCGTTCAGCACGGCTTGGCGAAACGAGGGAGCGAAAAGTTGGCTGGCCTGGCTGGGTACCGACCCAAACGGGTCGGCCTGCAGCTGCGTAGCGTAGGGCTCCTGGTAGTAAAAGGAGTTGGGCCGGTTGAGAGCGTAGATGCGGTCGTAGGTGCGCAGCACCCACACGTAGGTGCTCAGGAAGTTGAGCGGCTGGGTCGAATTGAGAATGTAGCGGGCGAAGGCCGATTTGTGGTAGGCCCCGGCGCCGGGCGCGCTGGCCGTCACGGGTAGGGTAGTGGCGTACTTTTCTTGCAGCAGCTTGTGCAGGGCCATCGTGGCGTAGCCGCCCTCGGAGTAGCCCAGCAGGAAGTTCTTCTGATTGACGCTCACCTTCTGCTGCGCGCAAAACTCGCGGGTGGCGCGCAGCATATCGGCCGAGGTCGAGGCCAGCGAGGCGGCGTGCTCGTAGGGGTGGGGCAGGGCCTTGGAAGCCCCGTAGCCCAGGTAGTCGGGGGCCGACACCACGTAGCCCGTCGAAGCCAGTACCGACACGATGGACCACACGTCGCTACCCTGGGCGTAGTACGAGGGCGCCTGGCTTTCGCTGCTGGGTTGCAGCGTGCCGTGCTGGTAGCTCAGCACCGGCAGGGCCTGGCTGGCCGTCGGTACCAGTACCGCCCCCGAGGCGGTGGTTTCCTGGCCCTCGGGCGTGTGGGTGCGGTAAGTGAGGCGGTACACCTTGATGGGATACTTAGCCAGCGCGCCCACCAGCGGCACCGTCGCCACGCGGCCCGCCAGGGTGGCGGTGCTGTACTCGCCGATGAGCTTGCTGTCGGTGAGGACCGAGCTGCTAGTGTCGGGCGCGGTAGTGGTTGGGTCGGGGGTCGGCGAATTGCTTTTGCAGGCCGGAGCAGCCAGTAGCAACAGGTAAAGCCCGGCCAAGCCCAGGGCCTTGGGTAGTGAACTAAGAGTCATAGCAAAAGGGAATAGCTGGCTTTCTAACGCGGCTGGGTGCCGATAGCGTTCCGCCCGATTAGGTAGTGAGCGACCTCATTTCGCCGCGGTGCTTGCCTGGCTGTGGCGGCGAGTACTGCCAAAAATACGGCCAGGCTGGGTAGCCGCCGGGAGGTTCCTGGCTTACCCGGCACCGGCTGCCCGCGCCGATTCGCTACCCGATCAGACGAGGCCGACCGAAAAAATGGCCTTGTATATCAGTTGGTTGCTGCGCTGTACACACTTTGTCTACGCCCTGCGGCGGGGGAAGAATAGGAAAACCGCCCGGCTGCGTCGGACTATTGAAGCACCACGCCGCCTCAGGTAGCGGAGAGCCCTGGTACCGGCTCGCTGCGGCCGCCGGCCTGGTAAATAGCCAGCCGTACCCACCCGGCGAATGGCTGGTACCACCGCTGCTTTTGCCCGCTCCTTACCTCACCATGAAAAAACAAACCCTGCATTTTCGGCTGCCCCACCTGCATGGCCAGGAAGGCTTGCTACTCCACGCGCACCTGCAAGAGTATGCGCTCGCCCCGCACACCCCGGCCACTCGCCTGCTGGCCCAAGCGGCTGGCAGCCACCCGGCCGAGCTTACGCACTACATCGAGCAGCTGGAGGTGCAATTCCCCCGCGCGGCGCTGCTCTACGTGACGGCCCCAGCCGTCGGCCGAGCTACCCGGCCGGTAGTGGCCATGCAGATTCAGGTGCCGGCTGCCGGCCGGGCGGCGGCCCGCGCCCGCCGCGAAGCGGAGCGCCTCCTGCTGGCCGACTACGCGGAGGACGACCTGACGGAGTTCAGGCGCTGGCTGCGGCACCCCGACTACCTGCTGGCGGCTAAGGCCCCTACTTCCCCTTTCCTGGACACCGCCGTGGCGCTGCTGTTTCAGCACCCCAATCTGCTCAATCTGAGCCGGGAGAATAAAGCCGAGACGGCGGCTTACATTCTGGAAATTATTCAGGATGCCATTTTATTCGACGGCGGGTCGCTTTGCGATACCATTGAGGAGCTCGGGGCCGCCTGGCGCACAAGCGTGCCGGTGCTGGGCGAAGCAGCGCCCGACGGCTCGCGCAAGCAAATGACCGAGCCGGGGGCCAATCCCGGCGACCCGCCCGTGCCACTGTTTACCGACGAGCTGCACCCCGACGTTGAAGCCAACATGCAGGCTCCCCTCATGCGGGCCTTGCGCGAAGTGCAGGACTCGGAGTTTTTGCGCAACAAGCAGTGGACGGAGCCGGAGGGTGTAGTGGGGCAGGTGCAGCCCGACCGTAGCACCCCGCAGGGCGAGTGGCTGCTCCAGGCCGATAAGTCCAACGAAAGCTACAAGTGGAGCCTGACGAACCTGACGCCCAGCCCGGGCCTGGTGCTCGACCCAAACGTGCGCTACGAGCCCGGCCGCGTCGATGTCAGCCAGGGACGCTGGCGCGCCGCCGGCTTCTGGGAGGAAAAAACGCCGGCCGGCAGCCCCCTGACGCCGGCGCTGGCCCGCAGCTTCGAGGCCGGCCAGTTGCAGCTGGTCATTACCGCGCCCGGCTACCCGCAGGGGCAGCTGCGGGTGCCGCTGGTGCCCGCGCCGACGCCGCCCGATGAGGAGGTGACGGTGAAGCTCTACCTGCGCGAAGAGCAAGAGGGCTTTCTACCAACCGTATCGGCTACTTTTTCGCTCGATCCTTTGCGCAAAGCGCTGGAGTACAGCTTTCGCAGTAGTTATCTGGGTGCCGAGGCCACGGCGGCCCTGCACCTGTTGGCGGCCGACGGCACGACCACGCCCGTGCTCGACCTGGCCATCTACAACGAAGCCCGCGACGATTACGACGGTACGCTCTACGTCACCTGCACCAACCACTGGCTGCGGCACCTGTCGGCCTACGTGCAGTTTCTGGATGGGAATGGGCAGCCGATAGTGCCCGCCCACTGGCCCCGCACGGAGTGGTACAGCGTCGGCGAGCTATTTAAGACCGTGTTTGGTTGCAGCCCCAGCAAAAACTTTCTGGCGCTGATACCGCCCGTTGGCCTGCTGTGCGGCATGATAGTGCGTGACAACCCGACGACGCTGGAAATTCAGATTCCGCGAAATGCCGAGTCGGTGCGCCTGCTCTGGGGTGGCCTGGGCATGGGCCACTACGACAATGACGTGTGCCTCATGGGCGTCATCATGACGTCGGTGATGGAGTTGGCCGTGCCCACGATCATGCTGATCCGGGGGGGAGTAGCCGACGATGAGCCCGGCTTTCTGGATAAACTAATCCTCAACAAACAAGTACTTAAACAATTGCTGCTGTCCGCCGCCGCCGCCGGTCTCAGCGGGGCATACATAGAAAGTGAGACGCGCGCAACCGGTGACATAAAGCCGGTGCTGCTCTCGATGGCGGATATGATTGGGCCGTTTCTGTTTGAAACGGGGCTGAAAGTATACCTCATGCGCAAGTCCGGGCAGGCGGCGCTCCTCAGTGCCCTGCCCTTTATCGGCCCCGCCTTCCGGGTATATAATGCGGTAGTGAACGTGAGCAAGCTGGCCCGCACCACCCTGGCCGTGCTGCAATCGCCCTTCTACTATCGCACCGACATCAAGCGGGCCATGAATCTGCGCGTGGAGATAGCGCCCGGCCCGCTCAACAAATTTCCGGCGCTGGCGCGGCGCTACCGGGTGACGGTCACCTACGACCAGAGTGCCACCGTGCAGATAATGGACGGCAGCCTGCCCCGGCAAGGCGTGCTCAGTGCCCCGTTTTACGTGCATTTTCAGGATGTGCCGGCGGGCGGCCGACTCCGGGTATTCGTATTTCTCTACGCCGCCAACGGCTGGCTGGCAGGCCAGGGTGTGTCGGACTGGCTGCCGGCCAAGCCGCAGAGCGGCAGCTTAATGCGCGTGGAAGACGTGCAGGTGATGGAAAACGAAATACCGCTCACCGCGGCCTCCGTCTACACGCACCAGGCCCGGCTGGCCTACCAGCCCGAAGGCCTCGTGTGGCTGGCCAGTAGCCAGCCACCCACGGCTACGCCCGACGCGGCCAGCAGTACCGCCCCCCAGGTGCTGCGGCGCGAAAGCATTACGCTGGCGCAGTCGCCCGCCGCCCTGGGCTACTGCTGGCAGGCTACGGGGCTGCACATTGCCCGCGATACCGACCCCGCCGGTCCCCCGGTCGATGAGGCGCTGTACACGGCCCAAAATATTTCCATCCTGGATAAACCCGAGGCGGGCTACGTGACCCCGGTGGTAGGCTACAGCCAGCCGGTTAGCCTGGTCTACGACCTGAGCACTTCCAGCGAGGGCGACGGCCGTAACTTTTTTGTGGAGGGTACCGCCAGCGGGGAGTTTCACCTGCGCCGGGTGTGGCCGGGCTTCGACCGGAAAGCGCACGAGGTACGCAAGCCGCAGTTTCCGCTCCACGCTACGGAAAGCTGGGGCCGCTTTCCCCAAAAGCTCGACTGCTACGTGGTGCACCCGCAGGGCTACGTCATTGGCCTGGTAAGCCGGCCGGCCAAGCTGTTCATTTGCCAGCTGCCGCCCGCTGCCCTGCCCGACGCTGAGGCTCCCCGGGCGACCCTGGCTTCGGGCGAGGGCATGCGCGAGGGGCTGCTGCTGAACCCGCACGCGCTGGCCGTGGGGCTCGATGGTGCCATCCTGGTACTGGAAGGCAAGCGCATCCAGGCCTTCGACCTGCACGGCAACCCCGTGCCGTATTTCCGCGACCCCGCGCGGCCCGGCCAGAAAAGCAGCGCCCTAAAATTGACCCAGCCAGCGGGTACCTACTACCTCGACCTGGCCGTGGAGGCTAAGGGGTATCTCTACGTGCTGTCGCGCCGGGGGGCGGGCCGCCAGCCGACCGACTACCACCTCACCATTTACACCCCCGACGGAACGCAGCTGGTCGATACGCCGCAGGTGGCGGCCGAGCGGCTTACGGTGGGCCTCGACCGCAGCGTGTACACGCTCAACTACGAAACCTTGCAGGGACACCGGGGCCGCCCCGAGCCCTCCATCAGCCAGTGGGTGCCGCCCGCCCCCGCCCCGTAAGTCGCCGGCCCTGGTAAGTCAAAGGAGTTCTTTTTATTCCTACCTATCGCATGCTCACTAGAGCGTTTTCGTGGTTAGTGTACAGCCTGTCGCTGCCCTATCGTGGGGCCTCACCCCCCGGCCCCCTCTCCGAAAAGGAAATGCGCATCAAGCATTTTTCGGGGGAGCCGATTGTAAGCGAACGCTAGCACTTAGTAGGAGTCGTCCGGCTCCCCCTCTCCTTTTTGGAGAGGGGGCCGGGGGGTGAGGCGCTCACGCCTGAATAGCATCAATAATGTACACTAACCACGAAACTGCTCTACAATGACAAATCACACCCAGCCTACCAACGTCGGGACCTACCTCGGAGCTTTCTTTTTGCAAGACCCCTATTCAGGTAAATACTTTTCTTGGCACAGAGAGGCTGGCCCGGAGCGGTACCTGACATTTGTGCTTATTTCCGATGCCGTATTTGTGCCCACCCCGGTGGCACTCTACCAAACAAGTGACCAGCAAGTGCAGGTACAGGCGCTGGGGCACGGGGCCTGGCTGAGCCGCGCCGAATCGGGCCGGATAAGCTGGGGCGTGGAGCCCGCTAGCCTCACCTGGCACGAGGAGAACGAGCTGATCACGTTCCAGGCTGCAACGGCGGGTGAGCGCTACCAGGCCAGCACCGATAGAGGCTCCTTGTTATCGATTAGTTACCCGACTTGGCAAAAGCTGCCCACGGCCGTGCCCGCGCTCACGGTGCGGCGCGTAAACACACTGCCTTCGGCCACCGGGTATGCCGGCCCCTACCCGGCACCGGAAGCGCTACGGAATGGCGCCGAATACCCGGGAATTGATTTTGTGGATGTAGTTCTGCTGGGTGCCGACCTCACGGAGAGCAAGCTGCCGAAGGCCGATTTCACCAGGGCGACGCTGCGCGGCGTCACGTTTACCAAAGCCGCGTTGCCAGAGGCCCAGTTTCAGCAGCGCGTGCTTTCCCGGGAAGGGGAGGCGGCCCATTGCAAGTTTAACGGGGCCAACCTGCGCCGGGCGAATTTGACGTGGGTGGTGGCTAACGGCTGTCGGTTTGATTGGGCCAATCTGCAGCAGGCCCGGTTAGTGGGGGCCCGGCTGGTGGGGGCCGACCTCGGGGGGGCCGACCTGACGGGGGCTGATTTTACGGAGGCCGACCTCACCGGGGCCATCATGCTGCAAGCGGTACTGCCCCATGCCATCTTCCGGCGCAGCAAGCTCGTGAACGTATCGTTCCCGCTGGCGAAGTTGGGCGGCAATGATTTTACCGAGGCTGATTTGCAAAATGCCCAGTTTCAAAACTGCGTACTTAACGTGTTTGACAAGCCAGAGGAGGGCCATTTAACGTCCTTTACTTTGGCCAACTTGCGCGGGGCGCGGTTTGACAACGCGAAGTTGGCCAACTGTCGCTTTGGTATGACAAATCTGCAAGAGGCGAGCTTTAAGGGAGCCTCCGTAAGACGGATTTTACTGGATGAGGCCGATCTGAGTAATGCCGATTTTTTAGAGGCGGACCTTAGCGACTCCATCCTGCTGCTGGCCACGCTCAGCAATACCAGCTTTAAAAAGACCAAGCTGCATAACGTGCAGTTCGAAGGAGCCAAGTTCGATAATACGACGTTTACGGAGGCGAGCTTTAGGGAGCCCGATTTCCGGCAGTACGTCTTCTCGCGGGAAGGCGAGCGGCGACCGTGCAGCTTCAACGGGGCCGACCTGGTCGGGGCCAATTTTGAGCAGGCAATGGCCAGTCGCTGCCGCTTCGACTGGGCCAACATGAAGCGGACGCACATGGCCGGGAGCCAGCTGGCGGGGGCCGCTTTTGAGGGAACCGACCTGACGGGGGCCGATTTTACGCGGGCCGACCTTACCGGGGCCATCCTGACGCGCGCCGTGCTAACGGATAGCCACTTCGAGGAAGCTACGCTGCACGATACCATTTTCGACACCAGCCATTTGCAGGCCGTGTCCTTTACCAGGGCGAAGCTGCGGCGCACCGATTTCTCGCGGGCGTATCTCTTCCGGGCCGATTTTACCGGCTGCGTATTTACGCCGGAGGGGGAAGCTACCCCGTGTAAGTTTCACAGCAGCGACCTGGAGGAAGCGCGCCTCGACAGTGTGCAGGCCCGCAACGGCATCTTCTACTGGGGCAACCTGCAACGGTCTAGCCTGCGCGACGCCAACCTGGCGGGAGCCAACTTTACGGGGGCCAATATCAAGGGAGCCGACTTTCGGGGGGCGAACCTGACCGGGGCGATTTTTGAGGTGGCTGCGCTCGATGGCGTCGACTTTCGGGGCTGCAACCTGACCGGGGCAATTTTTCTCCGGGCGCACGGCGAGCGCGTGCAGTTCGACGGGGCTACGCTCAGCCAGGCTTCCTTTGAGGAGGCGGCATTTCCGGGCGCTACGTTTACCGGCGCGGTGATGGACCAAACGATGCTGGCGGGTACCGACTTGCGCGGCTGCAATTTTGCCGGCGTCAATCTCGGTACCGCCACCATCGCCGGTAAGAGCCGGCCGGTGCTGGGCCGGCGCGTGGAGGACCGCACCAATTTTGCGGGGACCACGCTCAACTTTGAGTTGATTGGCCTGGATTGGAGTTTCCTGCACCTCGAAGGAGTTACGTTCCAAAACGTACCTACCGTCTTGAGCGGCCCGGCCCGGCCCGGCGTGCCCGCCGACCGGGAAGTCTGGCAGCTAACGGGGCTGAACGCCGAATCGGCCATTTTGAAAGGCATGTCCCTGGTCGGGGCAATTCTCCACAAGGCGGTGCTGCGCAATGCGCTGCTGCAAGGCAGCAACCTGAACGGTGCCAACCTCAGCAATGCCAAGCTCGACGGCGCCGCGCTGAACAATGCGCAACTAACCTCCGCGTCCCTAAAAATGGCCGATCTCAGCAACGCCGACCTCTCCTTCGCGGAAATGGGCAACGTTGAGTTTTGGGGCGATGGCTCGACAATGGTAGGGGCAACGCTGCTGGCCACCAACCTAGTGGGAGCCTACCTGGTGGCTGCCGATTTCTCGGCTATCAAGGGGAAGGCACTGCAAGGCTGCAGTTTTGACCACGCCTGCCTGGCCAATGCGCAGTTTGTCGGCACCAAAGTCAGCAAATACGGCGATAAGAGTACCTCCTTCGCGGCAGCCTGCCTGCAAGGAGCCGATTTTTCGCAGGCCGAGCTGTTCGGCGCCAACCTGGCTAACGCGGCCATTGCGCTGGAGCCGGGTAACTTACCGGTTATAATTCCTTCGACGGGCAAACCGGTAACGATAAAATACGGAGAAACCCAATTGGCTCAGGATATCACCGACGAGAAAACTGTTTGCCCGTCGGGCGACTACGGATCGTGCGACCTCCCCAAGCTCGAATCGGATAAAGCCCCTAAAAAGTGGCCTTCGGTGTAGCCGGACCCCGGCCAACGCCTCCCGCCTCCCGCGGCTGGCACCTGGCGGCAACCCAACGTTGGATTAGCGGGTAAGGCCAGCCGGCCGCCCGGGCAATGTGCCGGGCAGGATAGGGTAGATTGTTTACCGCGAGTAAGATAGCTTGCGGGAGTGCGCTGCGGTTGCAAGCAGGGCGCTCCCGCAAGCCACTAGGAGCCGGGCGGCGCTGGAGCCGGCCGCAGGACCGGTAGCGAGCAGCGGGCAGTATGGTAGCTACGCCCGACCCCGCCGTACCTTTGCCCTCGTGCAACAGCTTGAACAAACCCTAAAAACCGCCCTGCAAGCGGCCGCGCAGGCCACTTTCGGGCAGGAGATTCCCGCCGCCAGCCTCGTGCTCCAGCCCACGCGCAAGGACTTTGCCGGCAGCTTCACCCTCGTCACGTTTCCGCTCACCAAGGCGTTTGGCAAAGGCCCCGAGCAAATCGGCCAGGCCCTGGGCGAGTGGCTGAAGGCCCACGAGCCCGCCGTGCGCGGCTACAACGTGGTGAAGGGCTTCCTCAACCTCGAAATTGCCGAGGCCGAATGGCTCAAGCTGTTTGGCGAGCTGCTGGCCCGCCCGGCCGGCGCGCCCGTGCCCACCGGTGGCCCCCAGCGGGTGATCGTCGAGTATTCCTCGCCCAACACCAACAAGCCCCTGCACCTGGGCCACCTGCGCAATAACTTCTTGGGCTACAGCGTGGCCGAGATTCTGAAAGCCACCGGGGCCACCGTTACCAAGGCCAACCTGGTCAACGACCGGGGCATCCACATCTGCAAGTCGATGATTGCCTACCAGCGCTTCGGGCAGGGCGAAACGCCCGAGAGCGCGGGCATCAAGGGCGACCACCTGGCGGGCAAGTACTACGTGCTGTTTGAGAAGCACTACCGCGAGGAAATCAAGCAGCTCGAAGCCGAGGGCGTCAGCAACGAGGTGGCCAAAAAGCAGGCCCCGCTCATGCTCGAAGCCCAGCGGATGCTGCAACAGTGGGAAGCTGGCGACGAGGAAGTAATGGCCCTCTGGCACCGCATGAACGGCTGGGTGTACGACGGCTTCAACGCGACCTACGCCAACATTGGCGTCGATTTCGACAAGTTTTACTACGAGTCGGGCACCTACCTGCTGGGCAAGGAGCGCGTGGAAGAGGGCCTGCAAAAAGGCGTGTTCTTCAAGAAGGAAAACGGCTCGGTGTGGGTGGACCTGCAAGCCGAGGGCCTCGACGAGAAGCTGTTGCTCCGCGCCGATGGCACGAGCGTGTACATCACCCAGGACCTGGGCACGGCCGAGCTCAAGTACCAGGACTTCGGCTACGACAGCAGCATCTACGTCATTGCCGACGAGCAGAACTACCACATGCAGGTGCTGCAAGCCACGCTCAAAAAGCTGGGTAAGCCCTACGCCGACGCCATCCACCACCTCAGCTACGGCATGGTCGACCTGCCCAGCGGCAAGATGAAAAGCCGTGAGGGCACCGTGGTTGATGCTGATGAGCTGGTGCAGGAAGTAGAAGACGCCGCCAAGGCCGCGACCCTCGAAAAAGGCAAAACCGAAGGCCTCAGCGAGGAGGAGCTTCAGCAGCTCTATCACACGCTGGGCCTGGGCGCGCTCAAGTACTACCTGCTGAAAGTAGACCCCAAAAAGCGCATGCTCTTCAACCCCGAAGAATCGGTGCGGCTGGAAGGCGACACGGGGCCGTTCATTCAGTACAGCTACGCCCGGATTTCAGCTATTGTCCGGCGAGCCAAACAAGAAGGCGTGAACAGTGAGATTGATTTTGGGGCGATTACAGCCTTGCATCAAGCTGAAAGCGATATGATTCAGGAGCTTGGCCAATATGATTCTGTCGTTGCTGAAGCTGCCAGTGCTTACTCGCCGGCAGTGATAGCGCAATACGCTTACGATGTAGCTAAAGCTTACAACCGTTTTTACCAAGTGAAAGAATTGCGGATATTTGAAAATCCTGATAACGATTCACTAAAGCAGGCCTTCCGCGTGGCCCTTTCGGCTAAAACGGCCGAAACCATTAAAACCAGCCTCGGCCTGCTCGGCATCGCCGTGCCCGAGCGCATGTAGCGATTGTAAGAATAACAAGGATAAAACCGTCCGTCATGCTGAGCTTGCGAAGCAGCATCTCACGCCAGGGTAATTAACCCAGCGGCGAGAAGATGCTTCGCAAGCTCAGCATGACGGTTGTTGTTTGGGACTAGATGACGGTTGTTGTTTAGGGATTAGTAGAAAAAATAAAGCAATGAAAAGCGTAGCAGTGTACTGCGGCTCCAGCAGCGGCAACCAGCATATTTACACCCAGCAAGCCCAGGAAATGGGCCGTGAGCTGGTCCGGCGCGGCCTCACGCTCGTGTACGGCGGCGGGTGCGTGGGCCTCATGGGCACCATCGCCGACGCAGTGCTGGCCGAGGGCGGTAAAGTCATCGGCGTCATTCCGCAGTTTCTGGCCAATAAAGAGGTGGCGCACCGCGGCTGCACCGAGCTGCACGTCGTGGAGACCATGCACCAGCGCAAGCTGCTCATGGCTGACCTCGCCGATGGTTTCGTGGCTATGCCCGGCGGCTTCGGCACCCTCGAAGAATTATTCGAGGTGCTGACCTGGGGCCAGCTGGGCCTGCACGGCAAGCCCGTGGGCTTGCTCAACACCCAGGGCTTCTACGATACTCTGCTGGCCCTGCTCGACCACATGAGCGCCGAGGCCTTCCTGCGCCCGGAAAATCGCACCCAGGTACTGCAACACGCCGCTGCCGCCCCGCTACTCGACGCCATGCAGGCTTACCAGCCCACCCGCCTCGAAAAGTGGCTGACGCCGGAGAAGAGCTAAGGACGACGGCTGGCTCATTACAAATAAGAATAAGATAAATCAGGAATAAAACCGTCTGTCATGCTGAGCTTGCGAAGCATCTTCTCGCCGCTGGGTTAATTACCCTGGCGTGAGATGCTGCTTCGCAAGCTCAGCATGACGGACGGTTTTGGTTTTTTAGCAGCGGCCGGATTGCCTACCGGGCCAGCCGCAAGCCGGTGAACTGCCAGCGCTTGTCGGCGTGGAAGAAATTGCGGTAGGTGAGGCGGATGTGGCTCTCGGGCGTGGCGCACGAGCAAGTCCTTCTTAAGAAGGTAACTATTGATAATAGGCTTGTAAATTTTTATTAGTGAACAATTCTAAGATAAATTAGGCTAAGATATTAAAAAAAAGGATAAAGGTATTATTTACTGTGTTGATTATTAAGTTGCTTTGTAAGTATATGGCTTGTGCGATAAAGCAACGTGATATGAAATTTTGTGTAATGTGCAATGTGAAAGTGTGTGCATAATTGCCTGAAATAGTGTAGTTAATTATGTGAAAGTAGTTCGAGTGAGTATCTTGCGCATCCAATAATGAAGAACTCACTGTGTTAAAAATAAGAATACTAATGAAAATTAGTGTACCAAAAGTTATTTCTTTCGTGCTCGTGCTGGCCTCTCTATGGGGATGCAAGAAGGAAGAAGTAATACAAGCTGACCAGTCGGCTACTTATCTGAAATTCGCGGATGGCAATGCACTAAAGCAGGCTATTGCTGAAATACGCAAAGCCAAGGATAAACAGGTGCGCTCCTATAACAACTTATTTAAGCGCGCCGTGCGCGGCCGAAATACCCGCGCCAACTCCGGCAGCTACGTGGCCCTGGCGGCCGAAGTACCCTTTGCTACCGGTGACCTTATTGATGTGCCCAACCTGGCGCTGGCCTATCCTGTGGGCATTAAATACGGGCTGCGCCGCGCAATTGGCCGGCACCTGTATGCCGAAGGGAGTATCGGTGGATTTCTGAAGGTAAGCCGGCCGCAGGTAGTGGGAGTGCCCCGGCTTGATGCGGCCGTTGCCTGGTACTGGTAAGGTGTCTTTTACTGATTATCCAGCCCGTCTCGTAATGAAATACCTCGCTCCGCTACTGTTGCTGTTCGCCCAAACCGCGCTCGGCCAAGGGCGTGATTCCGTGCTGGCCGTGCACCACTTATTTGCCCAAAAGCGCGGTAATGGCCAGGCCTTGACGGCCACCGGTAATGACCTGCTTCGGGGAGCTACCCCCGAACAGCGCGCCACCGGCACTACCCTGAAAGAATCCAGGCAAGGAACTGCCCTGGGCGCGCTGCCCCTGCTGGCTGGGTGGACAAAAGAGGCGCAGTTTAGCGCTGAGCGCGAGCGCGATATCATTTGGCGATACCAGGAAGGCGAGGCGTTGCCCGCCGACGTGCGGCGCAAGCTGCGCCGCCGTCATTTTCACCGCTCGGCCCGCGACCTGGCCCAGAAGTGGTAACCGCGGCGAGCAAACGCCCGGCAAAACGCCCGCCCGCCGTGAGCGCGAAGCCGGGTAGCGCCCCGCCGCCTACCGGGCCAGCCGCAGGCCGGTGAACTGCCAGCGCTTGTCGGCGTGGAAGAAATTGCGGTAAGTGAGGCGGATGTGGCTCTCGGGCGTGGCGCAGGAGCCGCCGCGCAGCACGAGCTGGTTGATCATGAATTTGCCGTTGTACTCGCCCAGCGCGCCGGCGGCCCGCTGGTAGCCGGGGTAGGGGTGGTAGGGCGAGTAAGTCCACTCCCAACAGTCGCCCAATAGCTGGTGGCACTGCGTAGGGTCGGCGTCGGCGGCCAACGGCTGGGGATCGAAATAGCCGGTTTCGAGCCAGTTGCCACCCTCGGGCGTGGCTCCGAAGTGGCGGGCAGCCGTTTCCCACTCGGCCTCGGTGGGCAGGCGCGCCCCGGCCCACTGCGCGTAGGCATCGGCTTCGTAGAAGCTAATGTGCGAAACGGGCGCCGCCAGGTTGAGCGGGGCCAGCCCGGTGGGGCCGTAGCGCAGCCACTGCCCGTCGGCAGTCTGCGACCAATAGAGCGGAGCCCCCCAGCCCTCGCGATTAGCCA
Source organism: uncultured Hymenobacter sp. (assembly GCA_913776615.1). GTDB lineage: Bacteria > Bacteroidota > Bacteroidia > Cytophagales > Hymenobacteraceae > Hymenobacter. The sequence goes on along the minus strand of CAJYPK010000059.1, from coordinate 71,192 downwards.
AATCCCAGCCCTCACCCAGCCAGAATTGAAATTGCCGGTAGCCCCCCGCCTCGATGAAGGCCAGAAAGTCGCCGTTGGTTACGAGCCGGTTTTGCAGCTCGAAGGGGGCTACCAGCACCTCATGCACGGGCAGCTCGTTATCGAATGAAAATCCCGCCTGCTGATGCCCAATGGAGTAGATGCCACCCGGTACCGTCAGCCAGGTGGCAATTTGAGTACTAGGAGTAATGGGAGTAATATTTTTATTATCATTACTCCCATTACTCCCATGCAAATAACCTGGGGCCAGCGGGTTGGTGCTGAGAATGTACTTGATGTCGGTCGCCAGCAGCTCCTGGTGCTGCTGCTCGTGGTGCAGGCCCAGCTCGACCAGCTCGGTAGCGGCGGCGGGCAGCTCGGCTAAGCGGTCCAGCAGGGTCGCCATGTGCTCATCGACGTAGGCGCGGTAGCGGTACACGTCGGCCAGCGGCGGGCGCGAGAGGGTACCCCGGTCGGCGCGGTTTACGCGTGAGCCCAGCGAGTTGTAGTACGAGTTGAACAGAAAGGCGTAGTCGGGGTGGAACACCTCGTAGCCGGGCAGGTAGTTCGCGAGTAGAAACGTTTCCCAAAACCAGGTTGTGTGGGCCAGGTGCCACTTGGGCGGGCTCACGTCGAGGGCGGGCTGCACCACCGTATCCTCGGGCAGCAGGGGCTGTACCAGGGCTACCGACTGGGCGCGCACGGCTTGGTAGTGAGCGGGGAGCGCCGCCGGGCGAGTGGCGGTCGGGGTAGGCAAGGGCAAGGAAACGAGCGTCATAAAAGCAAAGAAAACGAGGGGCGACCATGCGTGTAACCGCCGGGCGGGCAGTAGGGTTGTGCCCGCTTGTCCGCTTGGCCCGCTCTTTGTAAAAAAACGGCGGGTGCCCGGCCGTCAGCCGCCGGCTCACATCCGACAGAATAATCTTAGCAAAAGGAATTTACTGTCTACTAATACGGTTTGCAATTATTGTCAGTATTAGTGAAAAATCCGCTAGATAGCAGCGGATTTTTCTTGATCTATTTCTTTTCCTATGAGCACGATTGGTGTTAATGCAAGTTCGTCCGTTCCTTCATCTGTCAACCAACCTACTTCATCCGACAAACAAGTCAAGCGTCCGGCCCGGCGCATAGGCGAAAAAAGCAGGCGCGGCTTTGCGGCCATGTCGCCCGAGCAGCAGCGGCGCATTGCCAGCGAGGGCGGCCGGGCCTCGCACGAGAGCGGCAAAGGCCACCGTTTTTCGACGGAGGAAGCCCGCGCCGCCGGTAAGATAGGCGGAAAAATAAGCCGCCGCGGCCCCAAAAAGGCCGGTCCCGACGCCGCGTAGCCCCCTGCGGCTGCACCTTTGCCCCATGCTGACTCTTACCTACCAGCGGCGGGCGCTGCACTTCAATTTTCCGGCCCGCACCTCGCGCGGCGCTATCACCGAACACGTTGCCTACTACCTCGGCCTGCGCGATGCGCGTGGGCCGCAGGTAGTAGGCTGGGGCGAGGCCGCGCCGCTGGCGGGCCTTAGCCCCGAGTACGGGCCGGATTTCGAGCAAGCAGTAAGGGAATTTTGCCAGCAGTTCAACGCGGCCGGCCACGCGGCGCTGTCGGCGGCCGAGGCCGCCGCGCTGGTGCCGGCCACGCTGCCCTCGCTGCGCTTCGCCCTCGAAACGGCGGTGCTCGACCTGGCCAGCGGCGGGCGGCATCAATTGTATGATAACGACTTCAGCCAGGGTCGGGCGGGTCTGCCCATCAACGGCCTGGTGTGGATGGGCGACGCGGCCTTCATGCGCGAGCAGATTCGCCAGAAGCTGGCCGCTGGCTATGCCTGCCTGAAAGTGAAAATCGGGAGCCTCGACTGGGATACCGAGCTGGAATTGCTCGCCGAGATTCGGGCCGAAGCTGGTCCCGAGCGCCTCGTGCTGCGCGTCGATGCCAACGGTGCCTTCGCCCCGGCCGCGGCCCCGGCCAAGTTAGCGGCGCTGGCCCGGTTTGGCCTACACTCCATTGAGCAGCCGATTGCGGCCGGGCAGTGGCCCGCGCTGGCGCAGCTGTGCCGCGAGTCGCCGGTGCCGATAGCCCTCGACGAAGAGCTCATCGGCCTCACCGACCCTGGCCAGCAGGAGGAATTGCTCGCCACCGTGCGCCCGCCCTACCTCGTGCTCAAGCCCACGCTGCTGGGCGGCCACGCCGCCACCCGCCGCTGGATAGCCCTGGCCGAAGCCCGCGGCATCGGCTGGTGGATCACCTCGGCCCTCGAATCCAACGTCGGCCTCAACGCCGTGGCTCAGCTGACGGGCGAGTACCCGGTGGGTGATTTTGCCCAGGGCCTGGGGACCGGGCAGCTCTACGACAACAACCTGGCGGCCCCGCTCACCATCCGGGCCGGGGCCTTGCATTATGACCCGGCTGGCCCGTGGCAGCAGCCGTAAAACAGCCTTCTGCGGGCGGGTAAAACTACCGGCCGCCCGGGCCTTGCAATCGCCGCTAAGCCATTGTATATTTAGCCTTTGTCGGGTTAAAACAGCCAGTGGTTATGCAAGCGAGCTTGTGGCAATATTGGTATCGGCTGCGCGGGCAGCTAATAGTGCTGCTGGGGCTGCTCAGCGGCGTGGCCCGGGCGCAGTCGGGGCCGGTGCTGGCCCCGGTGTTTGCCTTCGTTGAGCCGGGCCAGCGGGAGGCGCGCCTGCCGTTTATTTCGCAGCGCAATCTGCTCATCATTTCGGCCCGGCTCAACGGGCACGGGCCGTACAATTTCATGCTCGATACGGGCGTGGCCACCAGCCTGCTCACCGACCCCGCCCTGGCCGATTCACTGCACCTCACCCGGGGCCAGGCCTACCACCTGCTGGGCGTGGGTGGGGCCGACAGCGGCCTGCGCGCCTACGAAACCTCGGGCGTGCGCGTGAGCCTGCCCGGCGTGGAGGCCCCCGCCTCCAGTTGGCTGATGCTAAACAGCGACGTGCTCGACCTGTCGGGCTACGTGGGCATGCCGGTGCACGGCATCATTGGGGCCGACCTGTTTCGTTCGTTTGTGGTGTGCATCCGGCCCGAGCAGCGCGAGCTGGTGCTCACTGCCCCCGACCGCTATAAGGCTCCCAGCGGCCGCCGCTGGGCCGCCCTGCCGCTGTCGCTCGACCAGGGCAAGGCCTACGTGACGGCCAACGTGCAGCAGCTGGGGGCCGCTCCCGGCACTGAGCCGTTGCCGTTGCGGCTAGTACTCGACACCGGCGCCGGCCACGCCCTCAGCCTCGAAACTACCGCCGATCCGCGCCTGCGCCTGCCCGCCGCCCGGCTGCGCACCGACCTGGGCCGCGGCCTCACCGGCATCGTCAGTGGCTCGCTGGGGCGGGTGGCAGGCGTGCAGCTGGGGCGCTACCGCCTGCCGCAGGTGCTTACCTCGTTTCCCGACTCAACCCAGGTGCACACCCGCCTCACCGGCACCGAGCGCACCCGGCACGGCAACCTGGGCTACGAGGTGCTCAAGCGCTTCATCACCGTTATCGACTACCCGCACGGGCGACTGCTGCTGCGGCCCACGCCCGCCCTGCGTGAGCCGTTCGAGCACGATATGTGCGGGCTCGACCTGCAAGCGGCCGGTCCCGACTACCGCCGCTACCTGGTGCTGCGCGTGGTGCCCGGCTCGCCGGCCGCCGCCGCCGGCATCGCCGAAGGGGAGGAGCTGGTCAGCATCAACCTAATGCTGGCCAGCGGCTTGTCCATCTCTGACGTCAACCGCCTGCTGCACTCGCAGGATGGCCGTCACCTCTTCCTGGTCTTGCGTCGGGCCGACGGCGAGATGTACCCGGTTAGCGTACAGCTCAAGCGTCAGATATGAGACGGGGGCGGTGAGGAGCTTAGTGGGTGATGGGGTGAGAAGGTGAGGAAGTGAAAGGTGGGGAAGTAAAAGGGTATTTGCTAATGGGTTGTTATGGGTAGTCGGCTGGCATTTGGGCCGTCGGACGGCCAGTATTACCGCTGCGCTGGCGGTGGCGCATTTCGGCGGCGGCAGTACCTTTCGGGGCCGCTCATCCCCGCCCCATGTCCGACGCCGCTGCCCCCGATACGCTCCCGCCCCCGGATATTCGGGCCAACCAGCACATTTACGACGATTACTTTCGGGAGGAGTTTACCCAGGCGCTCGACGACAACATCCTGCAACTGCTCGACCGGGTGTGGTTTCGCTCGCGGCTGGTGGGCTTCGAGCCCTATCCGCAGCGCAACAACCCCAGCCGGCCGCTCATCTTCGCCTCCAACCACTCGGGTATGGCCTTCCCCTGGGATGCCATTATCTCGCTCTCGCACCTGTGGCGCTACCTCAAGCGCACCCGCGGGCACATCCGCGATTTGCCCCGGCCGCTGTCGGCCCCCATGCTGTCGGCCACCACGCTGATGAACCCCTACCTCATCAAGGATTTCTGGAAAAAGTGCGGGAGCGTCGATGCGACCACGCCCAATTTCGAAACCATGATGTACTACCAGGACCACAACCTGATGCTGTACCCCGAGGGCGTGCCGGGCATCGGCAAGGGGTTCAACCGCAAGTACCAGCTCCAGCGCCTGGCTACCAGCATGGTGCGCCTCAGCCTGAAGCACGGTACCGACATCATCCCGTTTTACACCATCAACGCCGAGTACCTCAATCCCTACGCCTACAGCTTCGAGGGGATAAACCGGCTGACCAAGCGCATCGGTATTCCGTTTCTGCCCCTTACGCTGCTGCTGCTGCTCGTCATCATCCAGCCCTGGGCGTTTTACCTGGCCTTGCCCGCGCAGCTCACCTACGTGATGGGTTCCCGCATCCGGCCTACGGATTATACTGATAAGCAGCACGACGAGCTGAGCCGCGACGAGCTGCTGGCCCTCAGCGAGCAGCTTCGCCAGCGCATGCAGGTGGAAATGGATGCTGCCGTGGCCGCCCACGGCCAGCACCCGTACCGCTGGCGCGAGCTGTGGCAGCGCATGAAGGAAAACCGCCGCTTCTTCCCGTTTTTCCTCCCCTTTGCCTGGCCGGCCGTGTTCACCGAGTTCGAGCGCCGCTTCGTGCAAAATGGCGAGCGCGACTTCCTGATGCAGCTCGACCGACCGGGTGCTTTTTGGCGCATGCTGTGGCGCAATCCGCTGGTGCTGGCCTATTTTGTGCCGGTGCTGGGCTGGGTGCCGCTGGCCATCAAAGGCTACCGCAATAATAAGCTGGCCCGCTTGCGCAAAGCTCCGCGCAACGAGCCGCCCCGCCGTGCGTAAGCACTCCGAGCTAAGTCATTTACCGCTATTCTTTCACCCAAACCCCCTTTTCAGTCATGGACGACCTGTTTAAGAAATTCATCAACACCGGCGTGGGCTTTCTGTCGCAGGGCAACAAGGCCGTGCAGGTCGCCATCGAAAAGCTGGTAAAGGAAAGCAAAATCTCGGAGCAGGAAGGCAAGAAGATTGTCGATGACCTACTCAAAAGCAGCGAAACCAAGCGCGCCGACCTCGAAAAGCAGTTCAAAACTCTCACTGCCGACCTCAAGAGCCGCGTGAGCCGCAAGGGTAAAAAAGACGAAAGCGAAGACGAACCTGCCGCCCCCAAGGCCAAAGCCGCTGCTAAGGCCCCGGCCGCTAAAAAAACCGCTACCCCCGCGCCCAAAGCCGCAGTTGCCAAAAAGCCCGTTGTGGTCCCGGCCGCTGCTCCGGCCGCTGCCAAAGCCACCCCCGCCAAGCCCGCCAAGAAGGCCGTTGATAAAGGCGCTGCCGCCGCCGAGAAAGCCCAGCGCTCGGCCGCCGCCAAGGCCGGTGCCCCCACCAAAGCCCCCATCCTGTCGGCCGACGACAGTGGTGAGGCGCTGGATCAGGACTAAGGGTTACAGAAGCTGTTTAAAAAGTCTTTTCTATATCTGTTCCCTACGTCTGTCATGCTGAGCTTGCCGAAGCATGACAGACGTTTTGAATAGGGGCAACTTCCTATAGGCTCTACAACAGAAAGCCCCGTTGCGTGCTGCAACGGGGCTTTTTAGTTGTGGTCGGATGACCCTAAGCCTTGGCGTAAGTTACTTCTTTCACAGCCTTCAGGATGCGGGCCACGTTGGGCAGCGACGCCTCGATGAGGGTGGGGGCGTAGGGCAGCGGCACGTCGGCGCAGGTGATGCGAACCACCGGCGCGTCGAGGTAGTCGAAGGCGCGGCGCTGCACCATGTAGGCCAGCTCGCCCGAGATGCTGGCCAGCGGCCAGGCCTCTTCGATAACCACCAGGCGGTTGGTTTTCTTCACCGAGTTGATGAGCGTATCGTAGTCGATGGGGCGCACCGTGCGCAGGTCGATCACCTCGGCCTTGATGCCCTCCTTGGCCAGCTCGTCGGCGGCGGTGTAGAGCAGCTTCATCATTTTGCCGAAGCTTACCAGCGTTACGTCGGAGCCCTCGCGTACTACGTTGGCTTTGCCGATTTCGAGCACGTACTCTTCTTCGGGTACTTCACCCTTGTCGCCGTACATCAGCTCCGACTCCATGAAAATCACCGGATCGGGGTCGCGGATGGCGGCCTTCATCAGGCCTTTGGCGTCGTAAGGGTTCGAAGGAACTACTACTTTCAGGCCGGGGCAGTTGGCGTACCAGTTCTCGAAGTTTTGCGAGTGCTGGCTGCTGAGCATCCCGGCGTTGCCGGTCGGCCCGCGGAATACGATGGGGCAGGAGTACTGCCCACCCGACATGGAATAAATTTTAGCCGCCGAGTTGATTACTTGGTCAATAGCCACCAACGAGAAGTTGAAGGTCATGAACTCGATAATCGGCTTGAGGCCGTTGGTAGCCGCGCCCACGCCGATACCGGCGAAGCCCAGCTCGGCAATCGGCGTATCAATCACGCGCTCCGGCCCAAACTCGTCGAGCATGCCCTGGCTTACTTTGTAAGCGCCGTTGTACTCGGCCACTTCCTCGCCCATCAGGAATACCGACGGGTCGCGGCGCATTTCTTCGCTCATAGCCTCCCGTAGGGCCTCGCGGAATTGAATGGTACGCATCTGGTTTTATTATTTAACGGGGTAAAGTTAAGGCAAAGCAGCGGGGCTACGAAGCGCCGCCGCGCCGCCCGGCGCGCAAAGGCGCAATAGAAAATTCAACAAAACCTTTGTTACCTTTGGCGGGTAGAACGCAAAAAGAAAGGGAGCCAGGCCCTTGGCCCGACTCCCCGTCCCAACTACTTAAGTAAGTGAGCCAGCAGCGCGAGGCCCGCGGCCTTGCCTAATCCGCTCACGAACCCCAGCAAAACAGCCTTCCAGACTGCCTGCCATAGTTTATGCGTTTTGTCCCTTGTCATTTGGAGATGATGTGAGGGTTTTCTGAGAACCCCGCATCGAAACCCCGGTCTGTGTCCGCAGCCGGGGTTTCCCTTTTTCAAGGGCTACCGTCTGGCCAGTGGGGACTACCGAAACGCGCTTGCGGCGAAGCCGATTAGCTGCTACTTGCTCAGCAAGCGGTAGGTAATTCAACTACTTAAAAGTAAAACTACTGTCATGCTGAGCTTGCCGAAGCATCTCGCTCGCTTCATTCAACGAGAAGATTAGTGAAGCACGCGAGATGCTTCGGCAAGCTCAGTATGACAGTAGTGAGTTGGTATACTTAAAAAGTAGATAAAAAGCAGATTGATGAAAGTAGCGTGCCTGACAAGCAATTGTCAGCCTACTTCAGCGCTTCGCGGAAAGCCTTGCCCTGCACGTAGTCCAGAAACTCCAGGTCTTCCACGGCCTGGGTGGCCAGGTCGTGGTTGAGGCGCACGGCCTGGCGTAGCTCGCTGGCCAGCGTGGCTTCGTCGTGGCGGCGGGCGGCGGCTACGGCCAGGCCGTAGTGCGGGTCGGCGGCCTGGGGGCGCAGGTCGAGGGCCAGGCGGTACTGGGCGGTGGCCGCGTCGTAGGCCCCGCGCTGCACGAGCAGCAGCGCCTGGTTCATGTAGTTCTGGTAGCTCGGGCCGGCCAGGCGCAGGCTGGTGAGTGCCTGCTCGGGCTGGCCCACCTGGATTTCCAGCGCCGCCTTGTCGGAAAAGACCTTGCGGAGCATGCTGCGCGGGCCGCCCAGCTTGATGGCGTAGTCGTAATCCTGCAAGGCCTCCAGACGCTCCTGGGCGTGGTGGTGGGCCGAGGCGGCGCGGTAAAACAGCTCGGCCGTGGGGTGGCGGTGGGCGGCGAGGGTAAAATTGACGGCCGCCCGGTGGTAGTAGTTCTGCTGCACGCGTAGCGTCGGCTCCTTGGCGGCGCGCAGGGCCAGTACCGTGCCCAGGTTGTAAAATGCCTCCCAGCGGGCCGTGCTGGCGGCGGCCAGCTCGTAGATGCGCTGCTTCTCGGCCAGCAGGGGCGTGAGCGCGGCCGAGTAGCGCAACTCCTCGGGCGTGAGGGCGTCGATGTCGGCCTCCTTTTCGAGGATTTTCTTGCTCAGAATGTACACCTCCGAGTCGTAGCGCGGCGGCGCGGTGTACGTCACGGCCACGGTACCCCAGCGCAGCACCGGGTAAATGTAGTCTTCCAGGTAATCGAAGTAGCTGAGCTTGTGCAGCGCCCGCTCCTTCTGGGCAAAGCTGCCGCGCGTATCGTTGATGATGCCCACCACCGAGTCTTGCTGCGCGGGCTTGAGCACCGAGTTTTGCACTTGGTTGAGCAGCAGCTCCCAGCTGTTGCGGTAGGCCAGCGTGTCGAAGGTAATATTCTCGACCTTATTGAGATACGAGAAATTCTTGACCCGCTGCTTGTAGTAGTACAGCAGCATTTTCACGCGCTTGCTGGCCAGCTGGGGCTTGTGGGCATCGAGCGAATCGGGCGAGTGCCCGGCCGCGATAAGCACCCGCTGGGTGTGCTGATTCTGGTCGATGAGGTCTTCCAGCGCCGCGATATTGGTGCCCAGGCTGGAGCGGATAAACCACTGGCCCTGATCAAAATACAGGGGCAGGATGCGGGTGCCGCTCATTACGTTGCTGATGTGCTCGGGCAGCAGGGCCAGCAGCGTATCCTCGATGATGACGCGGCGGGCGGGGTCGGCAATGCCGCGGGCCACCAGGGTTTCGGTTTTGGCCGTTAGCACCCGGCCCTTGGGCTTCAGCTCGCGCACTTGGCCGCGGGCCATGAGCTGGCCCGGCGAGCGGCGCGGCGAATTGGGAATGGTAAAGCGGTGGCGGCTCACGAGGCGGCCCTTCACCGAGTCGTCGTAAGTGAAATCGCCCTGGGCAAAGGAGATGCGGCCCACGGTGTCGAGGCGCAGGTCGTGGTCGTATTTATACGTGAGCAGTACCTCGTACACGGCCCCCTTGCGCAGGTGGCGGCTGGCCACGCGGGCCGTAGCCTCGAAGGGCACCGACTCGCCCACGGCCGTGAGCGGCGCGGGCTCCACGCTCACGCGGCGGCCGGTTTCGGCCGCTTGCAGCATCTTGGGCAGCGGGGAGCAGCCGCTGAGCAGGCCCGCCAGCAGCAGGCCCGCACCGAGGAGCTTACTTATTGATAATAAACGCAAATTGAAGAAAATTGACGGCGGACAACGCGGGCCGGCCCGTAACCCGGCCCGCGCCTTAACGTAAGACGGTCCCTAACGTTTGCCGACGGTTGGGTTGTATCTTGGCCCGGCAAAGTTGCACCGCGCCGCTCACATCCCCCGTTTTATGCACCGCCTTACCGACTTTATCGAATCGCAGTCTTTCGGGCTGTGCTCGGCGCTGGGGCAGCGCTGGGGCTTTAGTACGCGCAGCATCCGGCTCTCGTTTGTCTACGCCTCGTTTTTCACCTTCGGCTCGCCCATCGTGCTGTATTTCGCCGGGGTGTTTTGGATGAATATCCGCCGGGCCTGGCGCCAGCAGCGCAGTACGGTCTGGGATTTGTAAGCCTGTAGGGTAAGCTTTAGCTTGCCCGGCGTCCGGTGGCGCTTACCTAACGTTAGACAAGCTAAAGCTTACCCTACAGCTGGTTGAAGTACTTTTTGCCTCGGGCAAAGTATGCCCATACGATGCTGCCCGCGTAGGTGCCCGCCCGCTGGCTTACCACCAGGCGCGGCCGGGCCAATCGGCGACGCTCGCGCCAATAGCCAATTTTCTGGAAAAAATGCAGGTGCGCCCGACCAACTGCCTGGGCCTCGGGCCAGTTACGGGCCAGCAAAAAGCGCAGGCCGGCTACCCAGTCGAGCAGTAGCCGCAGCAAAAAAGCGCCGGTCAGCTCGCCGGGGGCCGAGTTTTTATAAAGTAGCGCCAGCCCGTTGCGGAAATTGAGGTACGTTTTGCGGGGGCTGGATTTGGGTAGGGTGCCGCCGCCCACGTGGTGCACTGCGCTGGCTCCGCCCACGTACCAGATTTCGTAGCCCGCGTTTTGCGCCCGCCAGCAGAAATCTATTTCCTCCATGTGGGCAAAAAAAGCGGGTTCCAGGCCACCGAGCTCGCGCCACGCGCTGGCCCGCACGAGGCAGCAGGCGCCGCTGGCCCAGGCCACCGGGCGCGGGTCGTCGTACTGGCCCTGGTCGGCTTCCAGGGTGTCGAAGAGGCGGCCCCGGCAGAAGGGATAAGCCAGTCGGTCGAGGTAGCCGCCCCCGCCCCCGGCGTATTCGAAGAGAGTGGGATCGCTGAAGGCCAAGATCTTGGGCTGAGCGGCGGCGGCCCGGGGGCGGTCGATCAGCAATTGGCGCAGGGGGGGAAGCCAGCCGGGCTGCACGGCCACGTCGGAGTTGAGCAGCACGAAAAACGGGCTGTCGAGCTGGGCCAGCGCGTGATTGTAGCCTTCGCAGAAGCCTAGGTTTTCTTCAAAAATAAGCAGCTCTACCTGCGGGTAGCACTGACGCAGCCACGGTACCGAGTCGTCGTTGGAGGCATTATCGGCCACTACTACGCGGGCGCCCGCCGAATGGGCCAGCACGCCGGGCAGGAACTGCCGCAAAAAATGTTCGCCATTGTAATTCAGAATTACAATGGCGACATCGGGGCAAGATGAGTCAGAAATCAAGACTGGTACTCCGGCTTAGCACCGGGAAATTAAGCCCCGAAATTACCCAGGTCGAAGCCGGGAATATTGGGCATCAGGCCGCTGGTCTGGCGCTGAAGCTCCTGCTTGGCCAGGTTGGCCGCGGCTTCGAGGGCTTTGTTGGCGGCAGCCACCACGAGGTCGGGTAGCATTTCGCGGTCTTCGGGCGTGAGCAGCGAGGGGTCGATTTCGAGCTTGGTGAGAGTGCGGTGGCCATTGGCCGTAGCCTTGACCAGGCCGCCCCCGGCCTCACCGGTAGCGGTAAGGTGCTGAAGCTGCGCCTGCGCCTGCTGCATCTTGTCTTGCAGCTCTTTCACCTTACCCATCATGCCCATCATGTCGAATGCCATAGTCGTAAAATTCAGGCTTCCCGGCTAGCCAGGAAGCAGTGAGGAAGCAAATTGCGGCGGGCACCAGTAAAGTGGTCGCCATCCGCTAGCAACCGGAAGAAGCAAATTTAGTTCAAAGCCGAACGCATTGGCGGCTGGGGTGGGCGCGCATCGGCAGTAGTACGCAGCACAAAGCCCACCCTGCACCAGCAGGGTGGGCTTTGGCAACCAAGGCGAAGAATTACTTGCGGCGCTGGCGCAGCTTGCGCAGGCCGTAGGCCACGCTGCCAGCCAGCAACAGGGAGGCCCCGCCGTCCACGGGTACGTCGGTTGGAGCCGGAGTAGTGGGAGTAGGACCGCCCGTGCCCGGGCTTTGGGCCATTGCTTGCTGGGCTGCCCCAGCTAGCAGTAGGGCTGCCGCGATAGTTGCTGAGCGGAGCAAAGTAGTTTTGTGCATAATTCTATCTTGTGAAGAAAGAGGAAATAATCAGACAAAAGCCTGGCCGGCCAGCAATATACGCCAGCCAGCCAGACATCTCATAGCCAAACGCTCACTTAAACTTCAGGGGGCGTCAATGCTGACCCTAGGTTAGCTGCGCCAAGGCGGCTTTGAGGGCCGTGAGCACCGTTTGCAGCGCCTGCTCGGGCTGGGGGCCGAGGTGGATGTGCAGGGCGCGGCGACCGTTGTCGCGCAGGGCTTGCAGGTCACCCTGGGCCTGGGCATTCTCGAAGGTGCCGAAGGTGTAGGTACGGCCGGGCAGCGGCAGATCTTGCGGGTGATCGGCGGTAAACTGCACGAACAGGCCATTGTTGGGGCCGCCCTTGTGGTACTGGCCGGTGGAGTGCAGGAAGCGCGGGCCGTAACCCGAAGTAGTCGCGATGCGCAGCTTATCCTGCACCAACTGGCGGAACTCGGCCAGCGCCTTGTTCAGGGCCTCGTTTTCGTGCAGGTAGGCTTGCAGGGTCATGAAGTTGCCGGGCTGAGCCTGCCGGAAGAAAGCGGCCAGTACGCCGGCCGCGTCGGGGCCGGTCACGTCGCCGTAGTAGCTGATGCCATCCTGGCTGGCGGCGGGCTGGCCGGGGCTGGGCAGCTGGCCCTTCTCGGTCACTTCCTTCATCAGCTTGTCGGTAGCCGTTTTGGCGGCCTGCACGTTGGGCTGGTCGAAGGGATTGATGCCCAATACGATGCCCGCAACGGCCGTGCCGATTTCCCAGCGGTAGAATTCGCTGCCCAGGTCCAGTGCATTTTTCAGGCGGATAATAACTACCGGGTGGCCGGCCTGCTCCAGGGCGGTCAGCTTATCGATGTTGGCCTGGTCGGGCTCGCTCTCGTAGCCCACGTACACGAAGACGCGGTCGTGGCCGTACTCGTCGGGGCGACCCAGCGGCTCGCCGGCCACGGGCAGGATGCCCTTGCCCTCCTTGCCGGTGCTCTCGGCCAGCAGCTGCTCCAGCCACAGGCCCAGGCTGCTCAGCGACTCGGGGGTGATGAGCGTGAGCTTGTCGCGGCCCTGCTTGGCCAGCACGCCCATCGTGGCACCCAGCTTCAGGCCGGGGTTGTCGGCCACCGGGCCCTGGGCACCGCAGGCCCGCATCATTTCCACCGCGCCGCGCAGCATGGCGCTGATATCGATGCCGTAGAGGGCGGCCGGTACCAAGCCGAAATACGTGAGGGCCGAAAAGCGCCCGCCTACCTCGGCGAAATTGAGGAAGATTTTGCGGTAGCCTTCCTGCGTGGCCTGGGTCACGAACTTAGAGCCGGGATCGGTGATGGCCACGAAGTTTTCGCCGGCCTTGTCGCCCTTGAGGGCCTTTACCTTATCGTAGAAATAATCGCCGAAGGCCAGCGGCTCGGCGGTAGTACCCGACTTGCTGGCCACGATAAAGAGCGTGTGCGCCAGCGGAATCGACTTTTCGAGCTCGGCGACGGTGCCGGGGTCGGTGGTGTCGAGAATGGACAGCGGCAGGCCGTTTTGCGGGAAGGAGCGCTCAAATACGATGGGGGCCATCGTGCTGCCGCCCATGCCCATTACTACGACATGCTGAAAGCCAGCGGCTTTTACGTCGGCTACGAACTGCTGAATGTCGCCCACGGCCTTGCTCAGCACCTCGGGGCTATCGAGCCAGCCCATGAAGCTGCGGATGCTTTGCTGGGCCTCGGCATCCTGGGTCCAGAGGGTGGCGTCTTTGTGCCAGAAGCGATTAGTAAAATCCTGGCCGTTAAGCTGGTTGATTTCAGCCTCTACGGCGGGCTGGTACTGGCCCAGGTGGTAGGCGGCGGAATATTGGGTGTCGGACATGAGTGGGTGTTTGGGGGGAGTTGTTAATTGTTGATTGTTAGTTGTTAATTGTTGATTGTTAGTTGTTAATTGTTAGTTGTTGACGAGTGATTTGTTCTGTGGAGAGTGCCTGGTTGGATGTTGATAATTAACAACTGACAATTAACAACTAACAATTATCTTAAAATCGTGATGGTGCCGGTTTGGCGAAATTCCTGGCCGGCTTCGTCGCGTAGGGAGAAGCGCCACACGTAGCCGCCATTGACTGGGGCCTGGCCCCGGATGGTGCCATCCCAGGTTTGGCTGCGGTCGGTAGCGCGGAAAACTTCTTGGCCATTACGGTCCACCACTACGAAAGTAAAGCCGCTTAGGTAGCGGCCCTTCAGCTCCAGCACGTCGTTGAGGCCATCGCCGTTGGGGGTGAAGGCGTTGGGGACGATCAGGCGCGGCTGGCGCGTCAGGCTGGCCACGTTGGAATAGCTGACGGTACCGCCGGGCAGCCCACCGCCACTGGCCTCGATGCGGTAGCGCAGGATCTGGCGGTCGGCGGGCGGGGTAGCGTCGAGGTAGCTCAGGCCCGTCAGGGTAGGCGAGGTAGCTAGCACCGCGCCATTGGGGGCCAGCGTGAGTACGCGGTAGCGCACCCCCGCTGCCGACCCACCGGGCCCCTGGAAGGCCGACCAGCTGAGGCGGGCAGTGAGGCCCTCGGGGTCGGCGGCGGCGGCCGTGAGCAGTACCGGGCAAGTAGCCGGGCTGGCCGCCGAAGCGTTGCCACACACATCTTGCAGGCGTACGGTGTAGCAGGGCGGGGCAGCCAGCAGGGCAGCCACATCGGCGGGGTCGCGCAGGGTGTCGGTGGCGGTGGGTACGGCCGCGAAGTCGAGCGCGCCCGGGCCGCCCTGGCGACTGTAGAGTAGCTGGCCATCCGTTGGCAGGGCCGGGCCGCTGGCCGCCGTTGCCGTGAGGGTAAGGCGGTTGCGCAGGTCGAAGCTGGCGTTGAGCAGCGGGGCGGTCGGGGCCAGGGCCGATACCGTTTGCACCGCGGCATCGTTGGAAACGGTGGTAGCCCCCGCCACTGAGGCTTGCAGCTGATAGGTGTAGCGGGTGCCGCAGGTCACGGCTGCGTCGGCGTAGCTGGTGGCGGTGGCGGGAAGCGAGGCCAGCGCCGTGCCGTTGCGCAGCAGGGTGTAGCCAGCCACGGGGCCGGCCACCTGCCAGGTCAGCGTATTGGTGTTATTGAGCGACGTGCCGCTGAGCGTGAGGGTGGGCACGGGGGCTGAAAAAGCCGAATCGGTGCGGCAGACGTCGCGGCGGCCCAGGCGGTAGAGCCCGGCCGCGGCGGCGGGTAGCGCTAGCGAGGAGCTGCCCGCCGTTACGGCCTGTACCCGCTGCCAGCCGGTGGGGCTGCTAGCCGCGGCCCGTTGCAAGTCATAACTATAGCCCGCAGGTAAATTATTGACGGTGAACGTTAGTGGGCCCGGTAGCGCGCCGCCCGCCACGAGGCGGCTCACGACGGGCGTTTGCGGGGCTGCCAGCGCCGGAACGGCCTGGGTAGCCTGGTTGCTGCACAGGCCATTGGCCAAATAGCGCCCCACAACCGTGAGGCTGGCCCCGGCCGGGGCCGGCAGCGTGATAGCAGCCCCCGCGCCAAACGGGCCAGCCAGCGCGCCACCGTTGACCTGGGCGAAATACTGCTCGTAACCTCCCCCGGTAATGGTCAATGCCACCGTATTATTCAGGCAGGGTACTAGCGTGAAAGTGGGCGGGGGCGAGGCAAATACTTGGAAATTGCGCACGTACACCGTGCCCACCCCGCCGCCACTACCAGGGGCCGGGTTGGCCAGCTCGGAAACGGTGACCGGCCCGGCGGTGGCGGGGGTAAACGTGTTATTGGCCAGCTTACCCGGGGTGAAATCGCAATTGGCGGGAGTGGCATTGGTGCCCGGCAGCGCATTATAATACAGTAGGTTGGCGGCTACCGTGCGGCCACAGCTCAGCTCGAAGCGCACGGCCCGGCCCACGCACAGCGCCTGCACCGGCTGGCCGGTAGCCACGTCGATGGCCACGAAAGGCGTGGCACAGGGCGGAGTATTAATGGTGCACTGGGCGGTTGCCCGCCCGGCCAGCCCCAGCACCCCGCCCAGCAGCGCCGCAAAAAAAAACGGTTTCATACCCACGGCAACGCTCAGATTAAGCCCAATCGTACTCTCGTACGAAGCGGGCGGCCCGTTGGAGGTCGGGCGCGAGTATTCGGTCGTGCGGCACGAAGGCCACTACCTCGCGGAAAGCCGCTACTACGGCTTCCAGGGCCGGGCTGCTGCGGGCCGGCCGCCGAAAATCGAGCGCCTGGGCCGCGGCCAGCAGCTCGATGCCCAGAATCTGCTCCACGTTTTCGACCACGCGGCGGGCTTCGCTGGCCGCGGTAGCCCCGGCGCTGAGCGGGCCGAGGTCGGCCACGCCGCTCTCGGTTAGCGACGAAGGCGAGCACAGCTGCTTGTTCTGGCTTACCAGGCTGGCCGCCGAGTGGGGCAGCGTAAGCAAGCCAAAGTTGAGGGCCGGCTCGGCGGCTAGGTAGGGCGGCAACTGCCGCTGGCCGGCCACGAGGCGCGTGGTACGGCGCTCCGACAGGCTGCCCAGCCCGGCCA
This sequence comes from uncultured Hymenobacter sp., assembly GCA_913776615.1. Taxonomy (GTDB): domain Bacteria; phylum Bacteroidota; class Bacteroidia; order Cytophagales; family Hymenobacteraceae; genus Hymenobacter. The sequence continues at coordinate 54,979 of CAJYPK010000059.1, read as the reverse complement.
CGGCCAGGGCCAGGTGGTCGAGTACCAGCGGCAGGGGCTGGCCGGGCAGGCTGGCCCCGTGCAGCAGCAGGTCGTCGTCGGGAAAAATCAGCGCCTGGCCCGCCACGGCATTACACTCCGTTTCGACCACCTGCTGCACGTAGGCCAGCGCGTCGGCGCTGGCCCCGTGCACCTGCGGCACGCAGCGGAAGGCCTGCGGGTCGAGCTCGGGCGAGCCCGCCTGCGCCCAGGGCTGGGCGGGCAGCTCGGAGCCTTCGAGCAGCTGGCGCAGCCGGGCCGCCACCCGGATGGGGCCGGCGTGCGCCCGCGCCCGGTGCAGGGCCTCGTGCAGGGGCTGGGTCGAGGACCCGAATACGTCGGTGGAGAGCGCAGCAATGACGTCGGCAGCGCGCAGCAGGCGAATGGCGCGCTCCACGGCCTCGGTGGTGTAGGCCAGCATAAACTGGCTGCCGCCGAGCAGCGTGAGGCCCTCCTGCGCTTGCAGCGGCAGCGGCTCCCAGCCGAAAAGGCCCAGCACGTCGGCCGCGGCCAGGCGGTAGCCCTGGTAGTTGACTTCGCCCAGGCCCAGCAGCGGCAGGCACAGGTGGGCCAGCGGGGCCTGGTCGCCGTAGGCACCCAGCGAGCCCTGCTCGTACACCACCGGCCACACGTCGCGGTTGAAGAAGTCGAGCAGGCGGCGCACGGTGGTGAGCGCTACGCCATTGTGGCCCTGGCTCAGGTTGTGGGCCTTCAGCAGCAGCATCCGGCGCACGAGCGTGGTCGGCACTTCGGGGCAGGTGCCCGCCGCGTGCGACATCAGCAAATTGGCCTGCCACTGGGTTTGCTCGGTGGGGGGGAGCCCGGCATCGGGCAGGCGGGTGAAAAAGCTGTGGATGGTCTCCGCTCCGGCCGTGGGCTGCAGGCGCTGCTGCAAGTAGACGTTGCCGGCTGTGATGCGCTGCTCGGCTTCGGGGCTGAGGCGCACGGCCTCCTTGGTGCGGAGCAGGTCGGCCAGGCTGGCCAGCGTGAGCGGCTGGGTAGGGGAGAGGTGGGGCATAGCAGGGAGTAAGGCTGTCGGCAAAGGTCGGTAACCATCGCTCTACGCATGCAGGACCCAAAACGGAACCGGAGTTTCCATCGTGAAATCAACGCCACGCCAAGGCGACCTGCCCAATCGTCGTGCTAGTTGAAGTGCTGGTCAGCTGATAATGTGGAATTAATTAGTTGACGATAAGATTGGTAAGTGTAATTATTCGTGGTAATAACATTTGCTATTCGTAGTCGCCGCCTAGGAGATGTAGTGCCTGTAGTAAAACGTCTCCGTCAAAATGCATAGCAGACACAGCACGTTTTTGAGTCATGGATAAAGTGCAAAAAGCGAGCATTTTAAGTAAGGTATATGAAGTAAGAATGAATAATATGGGGTCAAAAAAAATTATTAAAAAATAAAAAAATTCGATTAAATTCTCTTGCGCAGAACATAGGAAGTGTATAGTTTTGCTCGCAGTAGAATTAAAGAGTATCGGGAGAAAATAGTGTAATTTTTTAATGCTAGGAAAAGTGTGTTTTTGATGAAATGAGTACGGTTATGTCTTGCACCGGATTAAGCCAAGATAATTAAATTTTTTTTATGCAAAGTTTAAATGTAACTCAGCTAGCCACCCTGCAGGGTGGGACTGCGGTAGGTGTCATTGGCGGTATCGCCTGTGGCGTATCGCTGCTCGGGCCGATTGGCCTGGCACTCGGTGGCCCAACCTGCGTTGGGATGCTCATTGCTACTGCCTACGGCTACTAGTTCCAGCCCAGGCTTCGCTCCATTAATCCACAAGTTAAATTCCCCATGCAGACCCTCAATACACTGGAAATGACTCAGGTAGTAGGTGGGACCTACACCCAAATCGCCGATGGTGCCTGTGCCGTAGTGGGCGTGGCCGCTTTTTTCACTCCCATTAGCGCGCCGGTTGGTGTTGGCTGTGCTGCCTGGGCAGTATACCGCGCCTTCTTTTAGTAGGGTAGCTGAATAAAGGTGGGAGGTAGAAGTAAGAGCTAAGACTTCTATCTCCCACTTTACGCAGTAGATGAGCAGACAGGCAGATTATATGAATTAGTTAGATAGCTACGGATAAGGACGCGTACGCTAGCTACTGAGGAAGATTAATTAAATGTGGTAGACGCTGGGCTGGGTGCAATGTATAATCGGCTAGTATGCTATTTTAATAATTATTCGGGAGTTAAAAATATTGGTATCGGGTAAAAGTGTTCTAATTACTTTTCTGCCTGTGCGACCTAAAAAGAAGTAGCCCATATCCCGTAGGGTATAGTCGGGAGGATTTTATTTTAATCTATAAAAAGTACTTCATGGAATTAATATTAGATGAAATTGCTAAGTCGTTTGGTTCGAAACTGGTGCTGCGTAGCTTGACACTACGGGCTACTGCGGGAATGTGCATTGGGGTAGTAGGGAAGAACGGGGCAGGTAAAAGCACTCTTTTCAATATACTGGCCAATCTGGTGCTGCCCAGTAGCGGGACAATTGCCCTGGATGGTCACACCGTCACGACTGATTATCCGCTGGCGCTTAAAAAGCGGATTGGAGCATTATTGACTTCGACGGCCCTGGTGGAGGAATTCACCGCCCGGGAGTATTTGACTTACATTGCGGCAATCTATCAGGTAGTAGATTACGAGCGTAAAATAGACGATTTGCTCCGCTTGTTTTTCACTGCTAGTGAACCCCTCGGTACGGTACGCTTGCAGGCTTTTTCGGCGGGAATGCGCCAAAAAATCAGAATTTGCTCTTGCTTGCTGCACAAGCCGGACCTGTTGATTCTGGATGAGCCATTCACCGCCCTGGATTTCGGGGCCGCTCAAACGCTGGTTGAAATAGTGACGCGCTATACCAAACAGGCGCTGTTATTGATTTCTTCCCACGACCTAACTTATCTCGAACAGACCGCTACTCATTTATTGATTTTAGATGAGCAGCAGGTAAAATATTGGGGAACCGTGGAGGAATTCAGACTTACGCAACCCCTGAGCGCGGCTTTAATGCAGCAGTTTGCCCCGAAGTCGGAGAAAGTGGATGAGGTGCAGTGGCTGGTTTCATGAAAAGTCTGTTTATCCTTACCGCGCGCGCCCGGTTAGCAGCGGCCTTATGGCCGGCTTCGGTCGCGGAAAAGATATGGGCTATCATCTTGTTGGTGCTGGCCCTGCTCAACGGGCTGGGGCTGGCCCTGACGGTGCGCTACGTGCTTCCCCCCGAGCAGCATCTGCAAGTGTGCCAAGCGATAAATCTAACGCTGACCATCTGTTTGGTAGGGAAGGATTTCTTTCCCGGATACCGCCACCTGTCAACGCCGCTGGCTAATTTCTACCCGGTAACGCAACCCGCTCGTCTGGGCTTGCTGCTGGTCAATGATAGCTTGGCGCTGCCTACGCTTTACTTCGGCCTTTTTTCACTGGTATTTTACGCAATTACCGGCGCGTGGCTGGCTGCGCTGCAGTGGCTGCTACTGGCGCTGATTGGTGGGGGCAGCAGCTTTAGCATTCGCTTCCAATTGTCTTTGGCGCGCAAAAACCTCGGTGCACTTGTACTGGGCGCGCTACCCTTGCTCCTCGCCGTGGGGCAAGGGTACGTGAGAGCTGCCTTCTCCGCTTATGCCGGTTGGGTCAGTTTGGGGGGAGCAGCCTTGCTAACGCTGGTAAATATCGCGTGGGCTGCCCGGCCGCTCCGACCGGCGGCGCGGACAGAGCGGATTGCTAGCCAGGTAGCTGGCGCGCCCAAAAATTCTTTTCAACAAGTATTAGCCGTGTATTTGCCCAAAGCTGGCACTTCGCTGCTGCTGGGGCTGACGCTGAAGGCGCTGCTGCTGCTAGCCAACAAGGCCCGGCTGGCTCATCACGGGACTTTTCTGTTCGGCAGCGACTGGCTTTTCTATGCCGCGCTGTCTCCCATGATAAGCTTTAACTACGCTAATAATAACCTGTTTGGCCACATATACACTCTTTCGCGCACCGAACTGGAGCGCGTGGGGCTCACGGCCCGGCAGTGGCAAAACTACGTGTACGGGATAATGCCGGCGGTTATAGTAGATGTAGTCATTTCAGTAGCGGCTATTTACACCTTACCTACCGGGTCAACCGGCGCATTGGCCGAAGCTTATCTCTTAAGCCTACTGGGTTGCGTGGTAGTCGGCTACGGTGGGAGTGTGCTCTGGGCGCGCAAGGTCGATAAAGTAATAAGCTTGTCAAATTTTCGGCCGAACACCTCGCTGCTCGTCAATGCCATCACCACTGCGCTCTGCTTGTCGGTATTCAAGTTTCCGTCGCTCGGTCTATTCCTGGCCATTGCCCTGGGTGCGGCCCTGAGCTTAGCCATTCTCCTTTTCCTCACCCTGCAACATAATGCTGCGCTGGCCCGCCGCCTGTGGCAGCAGTTGCTTTAAACCAACCAGTTACTCATGCAGATGCCCGATGCCGCAACGCCCCCCGCGGGCGCCATTCCGAAAGAGCTTACCCTGTTTCGGTTTGACCTGACGCGGGTTTTTCAGTTTGCCATGACGCATTTATTCTCCGTGAATAAGTGGCTGTTAGTAACGGTGCTGTGCGCTCTCAGCGCGACCCTCACCTACCTCAGCAGCTCGCTGCTGGTTAATGAAACGCTATTGGCTGCGTTTTATGGCAACCAAGTGAGTGCGGAGCGGGTGCACGACCTGCTGCTTACTCAGGAGAAATACGCGTGGCTGCTGATCCCCCTCACGGTCCTGACTTACCTGGTGCGGATATTCTGCGTGGCGTGCTGCATTAGCCTGGGGCTCTTTTTTAGTAATATCAAGCACGACATTCGGAAGCTGCTGGGTATTGTCACGGTTAGTGAAATTATCTTGATTTTACCGCCCTTGATTAAGCTCTGCTGGTTTGCCTTTTTTCACCAAGACTATACCCTGCGGGAAGTACAATTTTTCTTTCCCCTGTCAATTCTCAATTTTTTCGACCCCGCTGGCCTCGATAATTTATTGGTTTATCCGCTGCAACTCCTCAACGCCTTTGAGGCAGTCTACGTGTTGCTGATTGCGCTGGGGGTATACGCCTGCGGCTACGTGGCAAACATCCAACGCAGCCTCAAAATCAACGCCATAAGCTACGGGGTCGGCTTACTCGCCTGGGTACTGGTCATTGCGTTCATTAGCGTAAGTATGTAGGGCGATGGCTAAGACGTACAAATATTTACTGCTCGCGGGGCTGCTCGTGAGCTTGGTCGGGGCCGGCGTTCGGTTGTACCAAAAGCGGGAGCAAAAGGCCGCCGTAGCCAACGCGCTCCAACATGCAATGCCGGATGTCCGGGGAACGAGCGTAACGGGCCAGGATTTTACCCTCAGAAGCTTGCCGGTCAGTCCGTTTACGCTCATCATTTTCTTTAATCCCTTCTGCGACCATTGCGACTATGAAGCCGCGCAGCTGCAAGCGCACATGCGCGATTTTGCGCAGGGCCGGGTGCTGATGGTGTCGGATGATAAACTGGAAAATATCCGGGCTTTCCAGGCTCGACACCACCTGACGGCTATTCCCAACGTCGAGTTTCTGCACATGGACGCGAACCGGGTTTTTGCCACTTTCGGCTCGGTAAGCGTGCCCCAGCTGTATTTGTACAGCCAGCAGGGCAAGCTGGTGCGGATGGTTAAAGGCGAGGTCAATATGGCGCAGGTAGTACAATGGCTCTGAAACTCAACAAGCTGATCGCGAAGACATTTACCCGGCAGTTAGATCAGGCCGACTGCGGCATTGCCTGCTTGCTGTCCATTCTCCGGCTGCACGGTAGCAACGCTTCCTTCGAGCGCCTGCGCGAGCTGAGCGGCACCGATAAGGTTGGCACCACGATGCTCGGGCTCTACCACGCCGGTCAACAGCTCGGCTTTGAGGTAGAGGGCCTGCGCGCCGACGCGCCCGCCAACTTGCAGGAGCTGACCACCCCGGCCATCCTGCACGTCTTGGTCGATAATCGCCTGGATCACTACGTTGTATACTACCCCGGCCCCGGTCCCGACTACTTAATAGGTGACCCTGGCCGGGGCTTGCAGTACGTCTCGGCCGAGGAGCTGGCCGCCACCTGGGTTTCGCGCGCCCTGCTGAAGCTGACCCCGACCGACCGGCTGGTATCGAAGGCGACGGAAAACAAGCAAAAAAAGCAGTGGCTGTTGGCGCTGCTCGACCACGACTATTCCGTACTGACGGTGTGCGCGTTTCTGGCGATTATCGCCGCGGTGCTCAACCTGGCGACGGCATTCTTCTATCAGAAAGCTATCGACGAGTTGCTGCCGGCGGGTAATCCGAAGCGAATAGCGGCGGGAGTGGGCCTGCTGCTGCTGATTTTGCTACTGCGCAGCATTGTCACGTACGGGCGGGGCGTTCTGCTGAATCGCCAGGGTTTTGAGTTTAACAATCGGTTGGCCAACGTGTTCTATAGCAGCTTGTTATTTTTGCCCCAGTCATTTTTTGATAACCGGAAAACGGGGGAGCTAATTGCCCGCATGAACGATACGCGGCGGATTCAGCAAACCATGAGTTACCTGGTGGGCAACGTGGTAGTAAACGTACTCGGTGGACTAAGCGCGCTGGGGTATTTATTCGTGATTTCGCCCCGGGCCGGCCTGGTACTGGGGGCCGCTATACCGGGCTATTTTCTGATCATGGCGTTGCACAATCGGCAGGTTATTGCCGCGCAAACCGACGTGATGGTATCCTATGCCTTGACGGAGAGCAATTACATCGATACCATTCAGGGTATCGACGTGATCAAGGTTAATAATAAGCAGTCCGTCTTCGGTCAGCTCACGCAGCAGATCTACGCCGGCTTTCAGGGAAAAATCAGAGATATGACGCAGGTAGGGCTTGCGCTTTCCCTACGCCTGGAAATAGTAAGCACGGTGCTCACGGTAGTAGTAGTGGGCCTAAGCGTACAAGCTTACCTGGGCGGGCAATTGAAGCTGGGCGCAATGGTAGCCGTCTTTTCCATCACGGGCGCCTTGCTGCCGATTGTGGTGAACTTGGCTTCGACCAACATTATGCTTCAGGAAGCTAAGATTGCGTTCGAGCGCATGTTCGAGTTTTCGGCCATCGCGCCAGAACACGCGGCGGCCGCCGGTCTACAGCCCGCGCCCGCGGGCGACCCAGTTCCCTGGCGGTTTGCCGAAATGGATATCACGGGCCTGACTTTTGGTTTTCCCGGCCGCGCGCCCATCCTACATAACATCGCGCTCCGACTCCGGCGCGGCGAGTTTGCGGTGCTGATCGGGGAAAGCGGGCGCGGCAAGAGTACCTTTTTACTGCTGATGCAGAAGTTGTATCAGCCCACTAGCGGCAGCATTACGGTGAACGGCCAACCCTGGCAAACGCTCGCGCCATCGCGGTGGCGCCAGGCGGTTGGGGTGGTGCCACAGCAAGCTAAAATGTTCAATAGTAGTTTATTGGCTAATATTACGCTCGACAATAGCCCCGTGGCCGAAGTAATTAGCTTCTGCGAGCGCTATGGCTTCGATGCCTATTTCCGAGCCTTCCCGCAGGCGTACTCAACTATGCTTGGGGAGGGCGGCATCAACCTGTCGGGGGGGCAGCAGCAACTGGTAGCCTTGGCCCGCGCCCTCTATAAGCAGCCGGAAATACTATTTCTCGATGAGCCCACTTCGGCCATGGATACCCGCACCGAAGCTTTCGTGCTCAAGCTGTTGCACCAGCTGAAAGGGGAAATGACCATTTTCATGGTGACGCATCGCATGCACAATCTAGCGGGCGTCGACCACGTCTACCTGCTGCAAAACGGCTACCTGAGCCCCCTGCCAGCACCCGAGCCGGTGCGGCCCACTGCGGAGCTAGTGGCATAGGCCCGATGCGCACCCGCCACGATCACCGGGCGCAGCCAATATGCTGCGCCCGGTGATCGTGGCGGGTCATTCAGGTAGTTTATGGCCGGGCCTTAGGCCGTAAGCGCCGCTACTACCTCGCTCAGCGCCAGCGTCTTTTCCTCGCCGGTTTTCAGGATTTTTATTTTCGCCACGCCGGCCGCCAGCTCCTCCGGCCCCAGCACCAGCACCAGCGGAATGCCCTTGGCATCGGCGTACTTAAACTGCTTTTGCAGCTTGCTGGCATCGGGGTAAAGCTCGGCCGGGATGCCCGCGGCGCGCAGCTCGGCCAGCAGGGGCAGGGCGGCCCGGCCCGCCTCGGGGCTGAAGTGCGTGAGCAGCACCCGGGTGGGCGTTTCGCCGGTATCGGTGAAGAGGTTGAGCGTTTCGAGGCAGTCGTAGAGGCGGTCGACGCCGAAGGAGAAGCCCACGCCGCTCACGCCGGGCAGGCCGAAGCTGCCGGTGAGGTTGTCGTAGCGCCCGCCGCCGCTCACGCTGCCCATCGCCACGTTGTTGATTTTCACCTCGAAGATGCAGCCCGTGTAGTAGCTCAGGCCCCGGGCCAGGGTGGGATCAAATTCCAACCGGTCGAATTGGGTGAAGCCGCTGGCTTGCAGCAGGTCGCGCACCTCGGCCAGCTCCTGGAGGCCGCGGTAGGAGGCGGTGTTTTCGTCGTCGTGGCTGGTGGCGGTGGGGCGCTGGCCGTCGGGCTCCACGCCGGCCGTGACGAAGCCAGCCAGCAGGCGCGTCAGCTTCTCGGCGTAGTCGCCCTCTACTCCCAGCAGGGTAAAAAGCGTGTCGATGGTCGGCTCCGCAAAGCCTTTGGCTAGCAGCTCGCGCGTTACCCCGTCGCGTCCGATTTTATCGAGCTTGTCGATGGCCACGAACAAATCCGTTTCCTTGCCCTCGCCGCCCAGCGCCTGGTAGATATTGCGCAGCACGCCCCGGTGATTGATTTTGATGGTAAAGTCTTCCAGCCCGAGGTCGTTGAATACCCGCGCCATCATCAGCACAATCTCGGCCTCGCAGAGCAGCGAATCGGTGCCCACCACGTCGGCGTCGCACTGGTAAAACTCGCGGTAGCGGCCGCGCTGGGGGCGGTCGGCGCGCCACACGGGCTGCATCTGGTAGCGCTTGAAGGGGAAGGTGAGCGTGCCCCGGTTCATGGCCACGTAGCGGGCGAAGGGCACGGTGAGGTCGTAGCGCAGGCCCTTCTCGGCAATTTTGGGCAGCACGGCTTTGGTACCCGCCTCCAGGTCCTCGGCCGTCACGAGCGGGGTGATTTCGCCCCGGCGTTCCTTCACGAGGAAGTTGCCGGAATTCAGTACTTTAAACAGGAGCTGGTCGCCCTCGTCGCCGTACTTGCCGGTGAGCACCGACAGGTTTTCGAGCGTCGGCGTTTCGAGCGGCGCGTAGCCAAACGTTTCGAATGTGCGGCGGATAACGCCAAAAATGTGCTGGCGCCGGGCCACCTGGGCCGGGCCAAAATCGCGGGTGCCTTGCGGAATGCTGGGTTTTTCCATTACCCCGCAAAGGTAGGTTTCGGCCCCGGCACCCCGCTACTGCGGCCGGCCGGGTAGCTGCGGCGTGCCCGCTTTGGCGGCGCTGGTTACGGCGTTCACCTCGGCCCCCTTGGGCATCCCGATGGCGTCGTGCGAGCGCCGGAGGCTGTCGCGGATGGCTTGCCGCCCGGCGATGGTTTTGGCCGGGTCTACGCCGTAGGGCGTGCCGTCGGGCTTGGTACCGCAGGCCGTGAGCAGCAGGAAAGAAAACGCCGAGAGCGCTGCGAATGAGCGGGAAAAAGGTAGGCTGAACATGAAGCAATAATGAAGGCAAAAGTATGTACGATGCAGCCCGCCGGATTGGTATGCGCCGCCCCCCAAAAAAGTATTTTTTAATCGCGCGGTAATAGCAGCCCTCGGGGCGGTGGCTGCGTATGCGGAGCCCCGCCCGTTGCTTTTCTGCCTATGCGCGCTCTTTTTACCTGCCTGGGGCTGGCCGCGCTGCTGGCCGGCCCCGCCGCCGCCCAGGCGCAAAAGCCGCTCAACGACACCGTGGATGTCGATAAGCGGCAGTTCACTCTATTCCGCCCCACGCCGCGCCGGTACATGCGGCCCATGGTGCCCGACCGCCCGGGCATCACCGAAAGCCCGTACTCGGTGGATGCGGGCCACTTTCAGTACGAAACCGACGTGCTGCGCCTGCTCACGCGCCGCGAGGGGCCTACCCACGGCCACGACTGGTACCTGAACCACTTCCTGGCCAAGATCGGCCTCACCGACCGCACCGACTTTCAGCTGGCGCTCGACATGTTCACCTACTCGCACAATTTCGACGACAGCCAGGTGGGCCAGGATCCGTTCAACCAAAACCGCCTCAACCGGGGCGTGGGCGACGTGACGCTGCGCCTCAAGCACACGCTGGTAGGCGACGACGACAGCCAGGGCGCCATCGGGGTAGTGGGCTACGTGCAGCTGCCCACCGGCGGCCGGGTGGGCGATGGTGGCTACGAGCCGGGGCTCACCGTCACCGGCATTTTTCAGTGTACCAAGGCGTGGAGCGTGGGCGGGCAGGTAGCCAGTAATTTCTACTACGACCCCGAGGCTAGCCAGCATTTCTACCAGCTCACGCCCACCGTCACCACCGATTATCAGTTTACGAAGCTCGTGCAGGCGTTCGTGGAGTTGGTGGGCTACTGGGACACCCGCCAGAGCGCGTGGCGCAGCTCCGTTAATCTCGGGCCGCAGCTGGACATTAGCGACAACGTGCAGCTCGATTTTGGTACCCATCTGCCCCTCACGCACTCCGTAGACAGGGAGTATTTTCTGGGCTTGAGCTTCCGGCGATAAGAGGCGGCTTACATAGAAGCTGTTTAGGAAGTACTTTTCAAGAGAATACTCCTCGGCTTAGTTCGCCCGCGAGAACCCACCCCCGGCCCCTCTCCCGAGCCGGTATTTAAGCTATTAGCCTTTAGCTGTTAGCTCCTAGCTTTTCTGAACAACGAGCTAACAGCTAGAAGCTTACGAGAGGCTCCCCTCTCCCGAAGGATGTCGCGCATCAAGCGAGGTGGGCCGGGGGTGGGGTCCACCGCCAGGTAGGCTTCCTAAACAGCTTCCTAATTATCGGCGGGCTGGCCAATTCCAACTCGTTGTGCGCAGCGCGCAGTAGTAGCCCTTCGCTTGGCCGCGCTGCCTGGACCTACCGTTGCGCATTGCGCGCAGGGGTAAGCTATTTGCCCGATAGCTGATAGTCTCCAAGACCACCGGCCGCGTTATCCCAGCCCCCGCCTTACGTTGCCGCCTCGGCTGGGTTGGGCGCATTGCCTAGGCTGAAATTGGGTGGAACATTATGGTGAAAATCATGAATGACAATTGCTTGTGCCAATATAATGCGGGCATCCGGGAGGCGTTTAAGCTACTTGTAATCAAGTAAAAATACCTGTATTAATCAGGTATTTTTACGTTTGCTCGCCCTGGTTAGGTCCGCCTTCCTTTGTGGTATGAAGTAAAGTAAACTTCTCAGTATTGGTATGCTGAATTTGCTTCATAGGATGAGGCGGGCCAGGCTCACTGTCTGCCTACCCATCCCAAAACCTGGCTCCGGTAGCTCTCTCCCAATTCCCACCCTTTTCGCGGCTCTGGCTAGCTGAGGCTAGCCGCTACGGGCCGGCCTGGCTACTGCAGTAGTCAGGCCGGCTTACCACAATGCCCAGGCTAGCCACGGCTCATGACCGTGGCCCCGCCGGGCCGGGTGCGTGCCTATGTAATTGGTTTATGGTCAATCGGCTAGGCGCTGCGCGTGCGTTGTTTCTTTTTTCTGCCACTTTCACGCTGTTTGCTCATGCAACAACTTTATCCCGGACGCCTGCGCGCCCCGCTGCTGGCTATTGCCGCTGGTGCGCTCACGTTGCTTGGGGCGGCCACCGTGCCGCTCACCCCGCCGCCCGCCGAGGTACGGCTCGACCACCCCGCCGAGCTGCCCAAAGACGTTTTCGACCTGGCGTATTTCGACCAGTACCGGCACGACGGCCGGCTCGACCTGCCAGCGGCCCAGCAGGCGCTGGAAAAGCTCAGCGACGACGGCCAGGCGGGCCTGACGCGGGCGCAGGGCTTGTTCGACGAGTTTGCCTGGCGGGCCTTCATCGCCCTGAACTGCCCGACCAAGGCCGACGGCCAGCCCGACCCCAGCAAGGTATTTGACAACGGCGAAGTGCGCCGGGTGTGGGATTACTGGAAGCAAACCAGCGACGTGTTTCTGCCCAACGGGGCGAAGCCTTCGCCCTGGGGCAGCTCTAGCCAGCCCTCGGCCGACTCCTACAAGGCGGGCTGGCAGCAAACGCCCACCGCCAACCAAGGCACGCAGGCGTTCTCGGGGCCGCTGGTGGACCAGAACGGCCGCTGGCTGCACTACACGGCGCTGATCAACCACGAAGACTTTGACTACGTGGTTAATAACGAGCTGTATAACCTGGAAGGCCAGGCCGTATTTCAGCGCAGCAACCGCATCCAGTTTCCGCAAAACGACGATACGCACTACGGAGCCATCGAGCTCAAGCTGGCCTGGAAAATCCTGACCCCGGACGAAATCAAGAGCGGGCGCTTCCTGGTGCAGCGCCTGAAAGTAGTGCCCTACCGGCCCGCTGGCAGCGCGGCCGCCCTGGTGCCGGTGAAGGAAACCAACCGCCTGGTGCCGCAAGGGCACCTGACGGGTAAGTCGGCCGGCAACGCCACCGCCGCCCAGGTGGTGGCCAACGCCGTGCCCGAGGCCAAGGCCGGCAAAGCGATGCCCAGCCCAGCCACGCCCGGCTACGCCCTGAGCAACAACGGCGCGACCGAAGAAACCGTGGGGCTGGTGGGCATGCACATTGCCATGCGCACCCGCTCGTCGCCGCAGTGGATTTGGGCCACCTTCGAGCAGATCGACAACACCCAGCTCGACCCCCACTCGGCCAGCGACCAGCACCCGCTGCCCAAGCGCCCCAGCCTGAGCAACCCCGACGACCCCTACGCCCTGGTGCGGGCCAACATTCTGCCCGCCTACAACGCGGCCAATGGCACCGACTGGGAAGAAGTGACCGGCCCCAACGCGCTGGCCCCGGTGCCGGTGCTGCGCCTGGTGCCGCCCCCCACGAGCACGGCCGCCCTCAACGCCGTGATGCAAAAGCTGCTGGGCCAGCAAAACTCGGTGCTGCGCTACTACGAGCTGATCGGTACGCAGTGGCCCACGCACCCCAAATCGCCGGCCGTGCCCGGCGGCCAGGGCAGCGCTCCCGAGAGCATTACCCGCAAGATGCCCGGCGAGGTAGTGCCGGTATACTTGATTAACAGCACGATGGAGACTTACTTCCAGAAGGGTTACCAGACGGCTGGCCCGCTGGAGCAGGACGACCGGGTGCCGGCCCTCGACATCGACACGACGCCCGTATTCGGCACCGAAAGCTGCACCGGCTGCCACTACTCGGCCGGGGCCTGCATCAGCTTCCGCAAAAAGGCCAACGGCCAGTTTATGCGCGACAGCCAGGGCCGCAAGATTCCCATCTTCGGCGAAAACGGCAACGACGGCCTCACCGGCAACGCCAACTACAGCTGGATGCTGCAAATCGAGGCGCAATCCAAGGAGAAGCCCGTGCTGTAGGCTCTTCGCTTTCTTCCCTTTCCGACCCTAAACATCCGGCTTCTCATGTCTTTCACTTACGTCAACGTCAACGAGTTCACACCCGAGCAGGGGCAGTGGACGAGCTTTGGCAACATCGCCAGCTACTCGCTGCAAGGCAGCGTGCTCACCCTGACGCCCGAGCAAGGGCAGCCGCTGCTGCTCACCTTCTTGTCGGCCACCCTGTTTCGGGTGCGCTTCAACCCCGCCGGCAACTACGCCGCCGATAACTCGGTAGCCGTCGTCAACCGCGACTTCGGCCCGTTTACGCCCCAGGTGCAGGACACCGGCAGCACCCTCACCGTGGATACGGGCGTCATGCAGGTAGTTATTACCAAGGCCCCCTACGCCCTGGCCGTGTACCGCGCCGGGCAGCTCATCCACGCCGACACCGCCAGCTACAACCTGGTGTACATTCCGGGGCAGGAGGTAATCGCCAATTTCAAGCAGTACCCCGCCGGGGCACGCTACTACGGCTTTGGCGAGAAGGCAGGCTCCACGCTGGCGAAAAACGAGTTTGCCCTCACGTTCTTCAACTTCGACAACTTCAGCTACTCCAGCGGGCCGCTGCCGCAGGGCGAAGCGCCCGGGCCGCTCAACCCCACCGAGCCGCTGTACTGCTCGGTACCGCTGCTGATCGAAACCAACCCCACGCCCGCCAACGGTGCGCGCTACAGCTACGGGATTTTCTTCGACAACGTCTCGCAGTCGTACTTCAACGTGGGGGCCGACATGACGGCCCCCATGGACGGGCGCTACTACTTCGGGGCGCTCTACGGCGACCTGGATTACTACTTCATCTACGGGCAGGAAGTGCCGCAGGTGGTAAACCAGTACACGCAGCTGACGGGCCGGCCCACCATGCCGCCGCGCTACGTATTTGGCTACCACCAGGGCTGCTACGGCTACTACGACCAGTTTCACGTGCTGGAAGCGGCCAACGCGTACCGCGCCGCCCGCATTCCCATCGACGGGCTGCACATCGACGTGGATTTTCAAGACAATTTCCGCACGTTTACCAACAGCCAGCTCAAGTTTCCGCAGGCCAAGCAGATGCTGGACTTTCTGCACCTGCTGGGCTTCAAGTGCAGCACCAACATCACGCCCAACGTCACGAGCAACCGCCTCAACGAGTACGGTAACCGGGTGCCTTACGAGACCTACGAGTCGGGCATCGCGCTGCCCAAGCCGGGGGCCTTTATCTACGACACCCGCTACGCGAGCGGGGAGAGCCCCGACTTGTTCGAGGGCACGGTCAATTACGGTGTTAACCCCGGCTCCAACCCGTACCTGGCCCGGCCCACTATTATCTCGAACGACCCGCCGGGCTACTCGTTGCAGTTTCAGGGCAATTACCCCGACTTCGGCCGGCCCGAGGTGCAGCAGTGGTGGGGCGAGCAGTACACGCACCTCGTCAGCGACCTGGGCATGGACATGATCTGGCAGGACATGACCTGCCCGGCGCTGTTCCCGACGGCCGATACCCCCGTGCATACCTTTCCGCTGGACTTGATGATGAGTTACTTCGGGGAGTACGTGCCGTCGGCCAAGATGCACAACGCCTACGTGCAGCTGCTGCTCAACGCTACTTCTACCGGGCTGGCCAAGCTGCGCCCTACGCAGCGCAATTTCATCATTGCCCGCGGCGGCTACGCGGGCATGCAGCGCTACGCGGCGCTGTGGACCGGCGACTCGGCCTCCAGCTGGGACTTCCTGCGCATCAACCTGCCCGAGGTACTCAACCTGGGCTTGTCGGGGATTACCATTTCGGGCTGCGATATCGGGGGCTTCGCCAACGGCAACACGCCCGCGGCCACGCTCAGCGGCGGGCTGGGCAGCGAGGTTGTGGGCGGCGTTACCAACTACGAGTTGCTCACCCGCTGGATGCACCTGGGGTCTTTCCTGCCCTGGTACCGCAACCACTACGATGGCTACACCAAGCAGTTTCAGGAGCCCTACCAGTACGGCGAGCCGGTGCCCACCAACTGCCGCAAGTACGTGGAGCTGCGCTACCGCATGCTGCACGTGTACTACAGTGCTATGTACGAGGCCTATACCACCGGTATGCCCATCGCCCGCGCCCTGTTCCTGAACGACCCCCAGGACCCGCAGGTGTATGAGAGCCCGACCTGCGATACCCAGTTTTTCGTGGGGCCGCACGTGCTGGTAGCCCCCATTCTCGACCCGCACGAAACGGCCGTGCCGGCTACCCAGCCCCTGCGCGATGTGTACCTGCCCGCCGGGAGCGACTGGTATTCGTTCATGGACAACCAAGCCCCGCTGCAAGCCCCCGTGCCGGGCGGGACGCTGATTACCAACTACTACGCCCCGCTGAGCCTGGTGCCCATCTACATCCGGGCCGGGGCCATTCTGCCCATGCGCGAACTGGAGCAGTACGTGGGCGAGCTGCCCGAAAACCCGCTCACTATCAACGTGTACCCGGGGGGCGACAGCTCGTACCAGCTCTACCAGGACGACGGCCTGAGCACGGATTACGAGGCCGGGAAATTCCGCCTCACGACCATCAGCCACACGGGCATTGCCAACGGGCAGAGCATCCGGGTGCTGCGCACCGTCGATGGCTACACCCCGCCCGAGCCGTTCTACTACATCGGGCTGCCCGGCACGGAAGCGCCCAGCGCGGTGCAGGTGAGCAAGGCGCAGGCCAGCGGCGGGCCAGCTACGGCGCCGCTGAAGGATGCGGGCGGCTCGGCCAACCTCGCCGCCGCGACCAGCGATGCCTACTACTACAACGCCAGCATCGGCACCACGTTCCTCAAAATCTTTGACACCAGCGCCGACGCGACGGCCACCGTGTTGTTTCCCTAACCTTGCCCGCTTGCCCGTCATGGCTAAAAAACCCGTTACCCCGAAAAACGCCACGCCCCCGGTACCGCCCGAGTCGGCCCCGGCCATCACGCCGGCCACCATGCCCCCCGCGCCGCCGGTAGGGCCCATCACCTCGGCCGCGGCCCCGCCCGCCCACGCCGGCCCGCCGACTACCAAGCAGGGCGCGCTGCTGACCAAGGCCAAGCTGGGCGTGCCCCCGACGCTGCTCTTCCACGCGGGCTTTCGGCAGGATGTGCGCGGCGACCTGCACCCCGGCGCCGTGCTGACCCTTTACTACAGCGCCGCCCGGCTGCCCCAGGCCACGGCTGGCCGCACCGACTGGCAGGCTACGGCCTACCTGCGCTTCGGCCCCGGCGGCGAGCCCCTGGCCCTGCCGCTGTACTCGCCCGCTGGGCAGGTGTCGGCGGCCAGCGCCGGCGCCGGCCTCGACGCCGGCCCCTCGCTCACGGCCCGTACGCCCAGCCCCATTCCGGCCGACGCGCAGGAGGTGGAGGTATGGTTCGACGTAAGATTCGGCGATGGGCAGCAGTTCTGGGACAGCAACAATGGCCAGAACTACCACTTCCGCTTTACCCACGCTTTGGTCGTTACGCAGGCCGCCGTAGTAGTCCCCAACCCGCCCGCCCCCAACGACGACCTGGCCATCCAGATCGAAACCGACGCGGACGTGGAGAAGGTAATCGTTGACTATCAAGTAACGAATACCGCGCCCGACTCGCCCCAGCAGGGCCAGGCCGAACTCGCGTTGCAACCCGAGCTCACGCCCGCCGGCTGCCGGCAGTGGCAGGTAGCCGGCGTGTGCGTGCCCCACCGGGCGGTGGTGTATTTCACCATCCGCTACTTTGCCGGGGGGCACGAGTTTCACGACGACAACAACAACCACGGCTACCTCGTGTCGTGAGGTTGCGCAGCTAGCCCCGAACTGCAATTCTACTGTGAAAGCACCGGCCACTGGGTCGGTGCTTTTTTTATGGCGTGCTTGCGAAACGGCATCGATCAGCTTGGCAATTGCTGGTCCATAATGAAGGTGCCTTGGCTCCCCCGCAAAGTGCTTGGGGCGCATTACCTTATTTGAAGAGGGTGCCCGGGAGGAGCCTGCGTCAGGATAGCGAAAAGCGACCCCTGACCTCGGAAATGCGCTAAGAAGCTATTTAAGTTATCACTACCCATCTAAAAACTAGTTGTCATTGCGAGCGCAGCGAAGCAATCGCACCCAAACGGCTGGGCGGAATGGATGCGATTGCTTCGCTGCGCTCGCAATGACAACTAGTTTAACTACCTTAAACAGCTTCTAGAGCGTTTTCGTGGTTAGTGTACAGCCTGTCGCTGCTCTAGCGCAGGCGCCTCACCCCCCGGCCCCCTCTCCGAAAAAGAGAGGGGGAGCCGATTGTAAGCGAACGCTAGCACTTAGTAGGAGTCGTCCGGCTCCCCCTCTCCTTTTTGGAGAGGGGGCCGGGGGGTGAGGCGCCTGCGCTAGAGCAGCGACAGGCTGTACACTAACCATGAAACAGCTTCTAAAAGTCGCCTGTCCTGCTCACCTGGGCCAACGGATGCCAGGTAAGCAGGACAGGCGGTTTAAAAATGCAACACCCAGTTACTACCCGCTACCCTATAAAGTCTTCGCGCCAGGTAGCGAGCGGCAGCCGGATGCTGCATTTCAGAAGGCAGCCCAGGCTAGTGGCTGGCTGGCGTGAGGGCCGCGTAAGCCGGGGCGGCGGGCAGGTGGCTGCGGTCGAGTACTACCAGCACGCGCTCCCCGGCCTGTACTTTATCGGCCACTTGCTGGGCCAGGCGCTGGGCGCGGAAGCTGCGCAGACTATCGTCGATCGCCTGTACGAAGGCTTCGGTGGGGCGGGCCGCTTCGCCGCGCTGCCACCACGCGCAGCTGGTCGGGCAAAACTGGCGGTACGCTTCCTCAAACTCGCGCATGGTGCGGACGACCTGCTCGGTGCCGGGCGCAAAGCTGGCGCTGTTGCGCAGCAACTGTTGCATAGCCTGGGCCATCAGCGCTTTGGAGGCAGCCGTTTGCTGGCGAAACCGCTCGCTGGCTTGCAGCAGGTAGTAGAGCTTGAGCTGAGCCGGCTCTACCCGGGTGCGCAGGTAGTCGTATTCGGCCGCTTTGTCGTCGAAGCGCTCGGCCCGGATGCCGCGCTGCTGGGCCAGGAAGCGTACGTAGCCCGATTCACCCAGGTGGGCGATGGTCGCGGCCTCGGTGCTATCTACGCCCATATCAGGCTTTTCGTAGAGAATAACCGTGGCCTGGCTGGCCGCCAGCACCTGCCGCAGCCGGGCAAACTGCTCGTGGGCGACGTCGTGCGTATTCACCACGCCGAAGTAGGTGACGCTGCCCTTCGCCGCCGGAGCGGTGGGGTAGCAGCCGGTAAGCTCTTGCAAATCGGCCGTCGGGGCCACGAACGCAAGGGGCTGAGATTGGGCAAAGGCGCGGGCAGCGGGCAGCAGGAGCGCGGAGGCGAGGAACAGGGCAGCAAGTTTCATGACTCAGAAAGAAAAGAAGGGTGAAGGGGGGTAGTCGGTTAAAAATCACTGATTTTGCGAAGCGGCCCAGGCTTAGCCGCCAAACCCGCCGCCGCCGCTCGGGGCCGACTCGATGCGGCCGGCCTTGGCCTTGGTGGCGCCGATGTACCAGGTGAAGCCCAGCCAGCCCACGCGGGTCTCGTTTTTGGTGTAGAGCGAGGTTTGCAGTTCGGGGGTAGCCAGCTCGTAGCGGCGCACCTGGGTATTGAGCAGGTCGGAAACGCGGAGCGTGAGGGCGGCACGGTCCTGGAACAGGCGCTGGCGCAGGGCGAGGTCGAGCTGGCCGGTGGGCAGCTGCCGGCCCTGGGCTGTGAGCACCGTCGAGCGCACGGTGCCGGTGAGCTGCACGTCGAGGCCCTTGCGGGGCGTGAAGCTGTTGGAGAGGCGGGCATTGCCGGCCAGCGCGCTGCGGAATTCGCTGCTGGCGGCATTGGTGGCAATCTGCGAGCGGTAGAGCGAGCCGCTGGCCTGCACGCGCCACCATTTGGTCAGGGGCTGGGCGTAGGTGAGTTCGAGGCCCAGGCTGGTGGTGCTGCCGTAGTTCTGGTAGCTTTCGGCCGTTACCACGCCCACGTTGGCGGTGCGGGTGGCCAGGGTATCGACGTAGCGCACCCGTTGGATGGCCTGCTGGGTGAAGCGCCCGAAGAGCGTGGTGCTCAGGCTAGCCCCGTTGGCCAGGTTGAGCTGGTGGCCCAGCTCCAGGTTGTGCGAGAACTCGGGGCGCAGGTCAGGGTTGCCCTGGCGGTAGTTGCGCGGGTCTTGGTAGAGCTGCAAGGGCAGCTGCTGCATGAAGCTGGGCCGGTTGATGCGGCGGGCATAGCTGAACTGCAAGCGGCTCTGCCCGTCTTCCTTACCCAGCTCGCGGGCCACCGTGGCGCTCGGAAACAGGCTCACGTAGTTCTGTTTCACGGCGGCGCGGCCATCGGTAATCTCGCCGCTCAGGAAGGTACCCTCGGCCCGCAGTCCCAGCTGGGCACTGTAGCGCTTGGGCAGCTGGTGCTGCAATTGCCCATACACGGCGGGTTGCAGCGGCGTGAAGGTGTAGTCAAACGAGCGCTTGGGATCCACTACGTAGGGCGCATTGGCATCGGCCTGGGCCTGGAACATGGTAGTGCTGCCGGTATTGGCGCTCCCTTCCAGCTTGGCTCCGGCTTCAAATTTGCCCTTGCCGTCGGCCAGCGGATGCGTGTAGTCTACCTGGCTCCAGAACATCTGGGCCTGCACCTTCTGCTGCTGCCGAAAGCCGCCGGGCGCGGTGCCGCCGGTCAGGGTCTGGGTTACGGGAATGTCGGCGTCGATGAATACCCCGCCGGCATTGGCGGTCAATTCGCGGCCTTTGTGCTGCTCCCAGGTGCGGCGGTAGTCGGCCACGATGGGCAGCACCTTCACCTGCACGTCGGAGGTCTGCTGGCCTGCCTGCTCGAGCGGCGTGGCGGTGCTCGCGGCTTGCTGGGTCAGCGTCTGGTTTACGGTTTCGCGCTCGCGCTGGTACTGGGGCTGCACGTTCAGGCTCACGGTCTGCTCCTTGCTCAGCTCATAGGTCAGGCCCACGGTGAAGTCGTGGTTCTGGTCGCGCTCGCTGCCCTGGCCATTTTGGGTGGTGAAGAGCTGCTGGCCGCCGGGCAGCAGCGCCGTTTGCTGGCTGTTGCTGCGGCTGCGGTACGTCTGGTCGCGGCCATCGTAGCCCAGGTTCCAGGTGGCTTTGCCCTGGCGGCGGCTCAGGCTCAGGCTGGGCGAGTACTTGTTGGCGGTGCCCACCGTGAGGTTGGCCTGGCCGTTCCAGCCGTCTTTTTTGTTCTTTTTCGTGATGATGTTGATGACGCCCGCCCCGCTAGCGTCGTACTTGGCCGAGGGATTGGTAATTACTTCTACCTGGGCAATTTGCGAGGCCGGAATCTGGTCGAGCCGGGGCCCCGCGCCACCCCCGTTGGTCGTGGCCGAGGGCTTGCCGTCGATGAGAATGGTCAGGTTGCTGGAGCCGCGCAGGCTCACCGTGCCGCTGGCATCCACGGCCACCGAGGGCACGTTTTCGAGTACGTTCACGGCCGTGCCGCCCACGCTGCTCAGGTCCTTCTCCACGTTAATGACCGTCTTGCCCAACTCTTGCTGCACCACGGCTTTCTGGCCGGTTACGGTTACCTCGCCGAGCTGCTGGGTGGCGGCGCGCAGCTTCAGCAGGCCCAGCGCTACGTTGGGCTGGCCGGGGGCTACCCGCACGGCCTGGGCCAGGCTCTGGTAGCCCATCGCCAGCACCCGCAGGCGGTAGGCCCCGGCCGGTACCTGGGGCAGGGCAAACTTCCCGTCGAGGGCCGTTTGGCCGCTGGCTACCAGGCTGGTATCGCCAGCTTCGGCGTGGCGCAGCAGCACCGTGGCGAAGGGCAGCGGCTCGGCCTTGGCCCCGCCATCGATGGCGGTACCGCTCACGGTGGCGCGACCAGCGGGCGCGGTTTGGGCGGCCAGGCTCAGCGGCAGGCCCAGTGTAGCCAGAAAGAGTAACGAGTTGGAAGTCAGCGGAGAGTTCATGGCGCGAGGAAGAAAAAAAGGGTTCGGGGCGGGCATGGCGATTCCGTTCCCAGCCGGCCGCGGTTCCGGTGGGGGAGAGAAAAGCAGCGCCCGAAGGCGGAAGGGTGTGGGCTGACTAGCGGGCTAGTCGAAGGAGGGCCGGCGAGCCGCCGGCGCACACCAGCCGCCCGGTCGGCGGCCAGGCTACCCGGCGACGGCCGCAGCTAGGTGCGGCCAGGTTGTGGGTAGTAGCAGGGTACTTGGCTTTTGATAGAACAAACTTACAACAGGTACTTTGTTTCGCATAGTACTGTTGCAAATTATTTTCGAAAACCGCCCTGGCAGTGTTTAAATGAGGTTTTTTAGTAAAAAATAAATGGTGAGCCCCGGGAACTTCGGCAGCTTGCACGGGTGCTGAGCTGTTGGGAGTACCGGCGGGCGAGCCAAACGTTACAGGCAGCCCCGAAAAAAATGCGCTGCTTACGCGTTCAGGCAGCCAGATGCGCGGCGCGGGCAAGCCGTTGCCCGGGGGCCAGAATATTTGTGTAATGAACAAGGCCGCTAGCTCGGCTTGAGCTAACGGCCTTGAGCAGCCCGCTAAAAGCAGGCCGGGAAGTGAAAGCGGGGCTAGCGCTGTAGTTCCGCTAGCAGCCAGGCTTTCGCTTCGGAGCCAGCCACTTGTTCCACGATAGTGAGAAAATCCGGCGTGGTGCTCGTCTTTTGCGCGGCCGTTCGGGCCAGGATGGTCAGAAATCTTTCCGGGCCGACGCGCTGCCGGAGCGCGGCCAGGATGGTAGTACCCTTGTTGTAAATGACCCGCCGGTACATCGGAAACGGATACTGGTAGCGGTCGAAGCCCCACAGGGGCGGGGTGCCGGCCGCAGAGGCAGCCAGGCGGGCTAATTCGGCTTGATAGCCGGTCTCATCGCCGCTGGCTTGTAAGTACAGGAGGCTGGAGTAGGTCGCAAAGGCTTCGCTCAGCCAGCCGTGCTCGGTGTGAAACGAGCCGTAGGCCCACCACTTATGACTGATCTCGTGCGCCAGAATCAGCAGGTCGCCCCGGTCGGCAACATCAAACGTCGAGTAGGTAATGACCGTCGCGTCGTCGAGCAGGCTGTAGGCCCCGCTATTGGTGCCCGGTAAGAAAATGGTGAGGTGCCGGGCCGGATCCAACCGCCCGATAGTCTGATTGTAAAAGGCCAGAATGGCGGCGGCCCGGCGGAGCAGGACCGTATCCGGCCGCGCGGGAGGCGCCCCCGTTTTGACGAGCGCCACCGGCGGGGTGGTAGCGGATACCGCCTGGTAAAACCGCTGGGCAACCACGGCAGTAGGCTCGATGTGGCTGGTGGTGCCCCGAAACACCCACTGCCCTGGTCGCTGCCTGGTGGCTGGGGTGGTGCTGCGCACCTGGTAGGAGGGAGGTACCTGCACGGTGAGCTTGTAAGCTACCAATTCGTACTCGGCGTAGGGGCGGAAAGGCAGCCAGTTGCTATGCCCGCTGAACACGGCCACCTGATCGGTAAATTCTCCCTCGGCCATCGACCCGGAATACGTGAGCTCCACTTGCCGCCGCGAATGCCCCGGGTAGCGAACCTGCACGCACCGCACGGTGTCGCCCGCGTAACGACTTGTAATCACGCGCTGCCAGCTGGCCCGGGGGCTACTTATCCTTTGCAGGGCAAAAGCGCGATTCAAGTACAGCGTCAAGACGGAAGTTGTATCCGAAGCCGACAGGGTAAGCCGGTAGTGGCAGGTAAAGGAGTGAGTAGCCGGGGCCACCCGCAACCGAATCTGCACAATGGGCACCGCCCAGCCAGTGCCCGCGCTGCCGAAAATCAACCCGGCCAGCAGCCAGAGGTATCTCATAAAATAGCGTCTGAGCCGTAAAGTACGCATGCCCGCCGGCCTGGCTTGTTCGCCTAAGGCTGGTTCGTAGTTGGTGTACATGTTGACGCTATTCAGGCGTGGGCGCCTCACCCCCCGGCCCCCTCTCCGAAAAGGAGAGGGGGAGCCAAACGACTACCGACCGACTGCTTTCTATGTGAACGGTCGGCTCCCCCTCTCCTTTTTGGAGAGGGGGCTGGGGGGTGAGGCGCTCGCGTTAGACCTACGACAAGCTGTGCACTGACCACGAAACTGCTGTAAGGCTGGTTTTAAGGGAAAGCCAGGCTGCCACAGACGACGCTTCCGACCGACCTGGCCCTGCCTCACGACCGCGTTGGCTTTGCCCCAGCCGCTACGCCTTGCCGAGCTGCCGCAACGTGTGCGGATCGGCCAGCCCGCCAAAAAACTTATCCAGTACCTGCTGAAACACCGGGCTGGCCCCCGGCACCTGGGCAAAAAGCGTCATCGACGAGCGCAGCTTTAAATCGTCGGGCGTGCCCAGCACGGCAGTGGCGCTGTGACCCGGCAGCCCCAGCAGCGCCCGCGCAATTTCTTCCAGCCGGCGGCCGAGTAGGGGGTGCTGTAAATATGCCGCCGCCTCCGCCAGGTCTTGCAGCGCGTAGTGCCGCGAAATCTCGCTGAATCCCAACCCCTGAATTTGCGGGAAAATGTACCACATCCAGTGGCTCCGCTTGCGGCCCGCCTTGATTTCGGCCAGCGCCGTCGCGTAGTCGCGGGCCTGCGCGTCGAGAAAGCGCTGAAGGTTGGGTGCGGTGGTCATAAGTGCTAGTTTACAAGTCCTCCCGGATATACTGGCCCGCACTGGCGCGAGTTTAGCGGAGCGTAACTCGTGCCTACCCATGCCGTGGAGGCTGCGTCTCCACTGCCGCGCCAGCGGCAAGGCGGTATTGCAAGGCTTAGTTAGTCCGTCTTTTGCTGGTATGATAGGCTCGTGTTACGAGCACAGCCGTGGCTTGCCGCGTTGCGGCAGTGGGGGCGCAGCCTCCACGGCATGAGTGGGCACGAGTTACGCTCCGCTAAACTCGCACCAGTTCAGGCGAGTTAATGATTGCTGCCAAACTTGCGGTACTACGTCTGCGTTGAATGCGCTACATTTGCCGAAGTTTCAGATCACTAAAAATAAGGGGGCAAGCCCTGCGGCTTACCCCCTTACTCTACCTAATCCAATGAGCGGCTGCCGTGACAGCTCCGCCGCTCATTAGAAACCAAAGCAGCCATTTGGCTACTTCCGGTGGTATCCGGATGTCAAGCTTGATTTTGACCTTCGTTTTTGCACGACCTTTGTCCATTGTGAGTTGGAAGTTAAGGTGTGTCAGCACCTGCTTCCTGAACCCTCGGCGTCGCCACAACGCCGGGGGTTCGCCGTTTATAGGCAACCGCGTTGGCGAGGTGTTTCCCGTGCGTTAGGTCAAAGGTAACTTTATCAGAGCTGGCGAGTGTAGGCCTTCTAAAGCTCTTGAGCAGGAATTTAAAGCATCGCTTTAAATTCCTGCTCAAGAGCTTTGAGTGTCAGTATTAAACTATTTTATATAAAAAATTACCGTCCCACCACCGGCAGCACGGCCGTGCTCTCGTGCCCCTGCGCATCCACGCTCACCACGCCGAAGATGTAATTATCCTTGCTCACGGCCAGATCGGCGGTGGTGCCGCTCACCGGGAAGCGTTGCTGCCACTGCGGGGCGCTGGTTTCGCGGGCCAGCACGATGTAGCCGGTGGGGGCGGGGCCGCCCTGCGGGGCCTGCCAGCGCAGCTCGGTGCGGTTGGTGAGCTTGGCGGTGAGCACTTCTACCTTCTGCGGGGCGGCAGGGGCCAGCGCCAGGCTGGCCAGGGTAGCCAGGTTGACCTGAGCCGTGCGGCGCAGGTAGCGGTAATCCACAAACTCGGGCTTGTCGCCGTACTCGATGCCGTTCTCGGTGCGCAGATCTTGGTGCTGGTGGTTGAAGTTCTCGTTGGTTTCGGTGAAGCGCACGGCCGCGTAGCCCTGCTGGTTGAAGGGCGTGTGGTCGCCGCCACGCAGGAAGCGGTCGGGGCGGTATTCGAGCAGCACGCCGTAGCCGCCGGCGTTCACGTACTGGCGGGCGGCGGTTTGGGCGTAGCGGGCGAGCTGGCGGCTGGGCGAGTCGTTTTCGGAGCTGAGCTGGCGGCGGGCGCGCGCCTGCTCAGGCGTTTCGGTGGCCGGCACGCCCTCGCTGAATACGCGCAGGTGCAGCGAGTCGGTAATTTCGGGGTCGTAGCCCCGGGAATTGCCCACGATGTCGTTGTTGAGCATAGCCACCAGGTTCCAGCCCTCTTTCTTGGCGCGCTTGGCCAGGTGGTCGGAGCCGAGCAGGCCCTGCTCCTCGCCCTGCACGGCCACCAGCTTGATGGTACACGGAAATTTCTGGCCGGCCAGGATGCGGGCCACTTCCATCACGGCGGCCACGCCGCTGGCATCGTCGTTGGCACCGGGGGCGTCGGCGGTGCGGTTCATCACGTCGGTTACGCGCGAGTCGATGTGGCCGCTCATGAGCAGCACGCGGGTATCGCTGGGGTCGGTGCCCGGGATGGTAGCCAGGACGTTGGCCATCAACGTCTTCTTATCTACGCGCTTGCCGTCGGGGTTTACCGTGAAGGTATCCATCTCCACTACCATGCGCCCGCCGCCGGCCTTACTGTATTTCTTGAACTCGTCGAACACGTACTGCCGCGAGGCCCCGATGCCGCGCTTCTTGTCCTTGGTGTCGCTGAGCGTGTGACGGGTGCCGTAGCTGACGAGCTTGCGCACGTCGGCTTCCAGATTTTTGGCCGATACCTCGTTCACCCAGCGCTGAATAGCAGGGTCGGCGGGCGGGAGGGGAGTAGAAGGCTGGGCCAGCGCGGCCAAGGGCAGCAGGCAGGGGAAAAGGAAGAAGGATTTCATAATGAACCGCAAGAAACGACAAACGCCGCTAGTCCAATAGGGCCAGCGGCGTTTGCAGCAAGTAGCGCGGACTTTATATTCCGCGTCCGATCGGGGAGTGACGTAGCTATGAACGCGGACCAAAAGCCCGCCCCACGCTACCCCATCGTGTGGTACACGGCCTGTACGTCTTCGTCTTCTTCGAGCTTATCGATGAGTTTTTCGACTTCCTCCGCCTGCTCGTCGTTGAGCGAAACGGTGGTGTTGGGTACGCGCTGGAGCGTGGCGCTCACAATATTTACACCCTTGGCATCCAGCGCCTTCTGCATCTGGCCGAAGTCGGTAAAGGCAGTTTCAACCACCATGTACTTGTGCTCGGCCCCGTGCTCGTCTTCCTCGGTGGTTTCGTACACGTCCTCGGCGCCGGAGTCGATGAGCTCCAGCTCCAGCTCGTCGCGGTCCAGGCCCTCGGCGGCCAGCTTAAACACCCCCTTGCGGGTGAAGGTGTAGTCGCTGGAGCCCGCCGTGCCGAGCGCGCCGCTGTTGCGGTTGAAGTACATCCGCACGTTGCTCACGGTGCGGGTGGGGTTGTCGGTGGCGGTTTCGACCACGATGGCCACGCCGTGGGGGCCGTAGCCCTCGTACACCACTTCCTGGTAGTCCTTCTCGTCTTTGCCGGTGGCGCGCTTGATGGCGGCCTCCACGCGGTCTTTGGGCATGTTCACGCCCTTGGCATTCTGAATGGCCGTGCGCAGGCGGGCGTTGGTATCGGGGTTGGGGCCGCTTTCTTTTACGGCCATCACGATCTCCTTACCGATGCGGGTAAAGTCTTTCGACATCCGGTCCCAGCGCTTCATTTTGCGGCCTTTCCGAAATTCAAATGCGCGTCCCATCTTTTTTAAGTATGAATTATAAGTTATGAATTATGAGTTATCGGCTGGGGGCAGCCGGCTTTTGCTGACTGCTACGCGGCCTTTTGGGCGCTGGGCCGAATGGGGGCGCAAGTTACATAAGGCTGGGCGGGGTGCCCAATTGGGCTGGCTGGCCCCGGCTACTGGCCGGCGGGGGGCGCGGCTACCAGCTCGTACACGCCTTTGTTGCCAGTTGGGTAGCCCAGCAGCGTGATGGTGAGCCGGCGGGTTTTGGCGTTGTAGCGGTAAGTGCCGCGCTGCACGTCGCTGCCTTTCAAGTCGGTGAAGCGGAATACGATACTGTCGCCCTTGGTCGTGAACTTACCGTGCTGGGTGAAAAACCGGGGGCCACTGTCGCCCATGAGTAAGCTCAGGCGCTTGTCGTAGGTGCCGTCGGCGCGCAGGGCCAGGGTGCCGCCTACGCCGGGCACCTTGGTAGGCGGCTCGCCGGTAGTAAGGTCGATCACCGTGTAGGCGGTGTAGGAATACGTCGTGTAAAACGCGGCGGGCGGCCCCGGTACCGGGGGCGAAAGCAGCAGCGCAGCCAGTAGAAAGCGGGTCATAAGTATCGGATAAACTAAAAACGGTGAGCGGGCCAGCTAGCCCGCTCACCGTCAAAAATAGCGCCTGATTGTAGGGTAAGCTTTAGCTTGCCCGGCGTCCGGCGAGCCGCGACCCACCAGCCGCCGGGCAAGCTAAAGCTTACCCTACACCGGCCGCTTATAGCGCTTTACTTTACGCTTACCACCCACCAGCAGCCAGGCCGCGCCGGCCAGCAGCAGGCTCACGCCCACTACGGCCGCCTGGCGGGGTAGTTTGTCTTCGGCGGGCGGGGGTAGGTGCTCTACGCCGCTGGCATCGGTGCGGGCGGGATCGTGGAGGTAGCGGCCCTGGGTGGGCAGCTGGTAATGGTCGGCCAGGCGGCGCAGACCAGCGGTGGCTTTGGGGCCGGTGATGACTGGGCCGTGGCCGCAGCCAATGGCCTGGGGCTCCAGGTCGGCCAGGGTTTCGACCGAGCGGCGGCACTGCGCCCAGTCGTAGTTGAAGGGCGCCCCGGCCACGCTGATTTCGGGTAGGCCCAGCAGCACGGCCGGTATCGACTCGTGGTTGGTCGTGGCGAAGGCGTCGGCCCCGAGCAGCGTGCGGTCGGCCAGGCGGAACAAGGCAATCTGGCCCGGGGCGTGGCCCGGCACGTGCAGCCAGCGCCACTGCGCCAGGTGTGGCGGGTGCTCGTCGTCGAGCGGCAGGGCTTCCACCAAGCCTTCGAGGTTAGGCAGCTGGGTAGGAAAGAACCGGCTCATAAATGCCAGCGAGCCGCCCACGGTGGGGTCGGAAGGCGGGTAGAGGGCGCGGCCGGTGAGGTAGGGCAGCTCCAGCGGGTGGGCCACGACGGGCACGTTCCAGTGCTGAGCCAGCTCCTTGGCTGAGCCCATGTGGTCGAGGTGGCCGTGGGTGAGGATAATGGCCTCGGGGTGAGTGCCGGGGTAGAAAAGCTCGTCGGCCGCCGCGATGATTTCCTTGTGCGAGCCGGGCAGGCCGGTATCGATGAGCACCCACTCGCCGGGGGTGCCGGTTTCGACAAAATACACGTTGACGAAACGCTTGATGCGAAGCTGGTGCACGCCAGCGGCTACTTGGTCCATAGTCAGAGAGAGTAGGGAAAAGGCTTGTACGCTAGGCATACGGCCCGGCCGGGCGGCGGGGTGCGTCGCTCAGTCGAAATCCCTGCCGTTGCGCGGCCTTTGCAGTCCGCGTTTCGCTGACCTAAGCCGCGGACTACAAAGGCCGCGCAACACTGGGGCGCGGGTGATAATGCACCCCGCCAAACCAGTACAGCATCAGCATGCGCGAGTAGCGCACCGACAGCGGCGTGAGCAGCGTGGCTACTATCGTCACCGTAGTCACGTAAACCCAGATGGCCGGGTCGCCAAACACGAAATACAGCACCAGCGCCGTGGCGGCAAAAATGGCCACCGAAAACGCGTAGCTCACAAACATGGCCCCGAAGTAGAAGCCCGGCTCGGGCTCCGTGGCCTGGCCGCACACCGGGCAGGCGGCCGGCATGTCGGCAAAGCGGAAGCTGAGCGCCCGCGCAGAAAAGATGTTACCCTCGTGGCAGCGGGGGCACCGCAGGGCCAGCAGGGCAGCGGCGTTGGAAGTAATGGCGGCCATGACTATCAAGAGGTTGATTATCCGATAAGGCAAAATTACCGGGTGCCGAAAGGGCGATGTCAGGCCATATGCGGGCACCTACCGGACAAATCAACGCGCTTGCGCGGTGGACGCCGACTTAGCGTACAGCCTGGCTCTGGCGGAATGCCTCGGGGGACTGACCAATGTACTTTTTGAAGTAGCGGGCGAAATACGACGGGTCGTCGAAGCCCAGGTAATCGGCCACCTGGGCCACCGTATCGGTCGAATGGGCCAGTCGCCGCCGGGCCTCCGTGACGACGCGCTCGTGGATGAGCGCGCTGGCCGTTTGGTTGACTACGCGTCGGCAGAGGGCGTTGAGGTGGTTGGCCGTCACGGCCAGCTGCCCGGCGTAGTAGCCCACCGTTTTCTCGGTGCGGAAATGGGTATCGAGCAACTGGCCAAAGGTGCGTACCAGCAGCAGGCTGTGCGAGGGGGCCCGCTGGGCCTGGGCCTGGGCGTAGGAGCGTCCGGCCAGCTCCAGCAGCAGGTACAGGTAGGCGCCCACCACCTCGTCGCGGTTGGCGGCGGGTGTGGTGTTTTCGGCAAAAATGCTGACTAGCAAGCCGCACAGCGTGCTCTCGTCGGGCGGCAGGTAGAGCACCGGCAGCTGCGCGGGGTCGAAAAACGGGTAGGCCGCCAGCCGGTCGGCCGGGTACTGGCGCTGGTAAAACGCCGCGCTGAAAAACAGGATGTACCCCTGGGCATCGGCCGAGAGCACCCAGCTGTGCGCTTGCCCCGGCGTCAGAAAAAACAGGCTGCCCGGCCGTAGCTCGTACGTCACGAGGTCGATGGTGTGCGTGCCCTGGCCCTGCGTCACGTACAGCAGCAGGTAGAAGCTGTGCGCGTGGGGCAGGCTCACCACCGGGAAGCGGGCCAAATGGTCTTCGAGCCGCTCGACGTAGTAGCCCGGCGCGGGGCGCTGGGCCGCCGCAAAATGCTCAAGGGCCAAAACGGGCAGGCTGGGTGTTTTCATACGAAGCAGTTTAAGTTATGCCAGCCAACTGAAAATGGTCTGTCATTGCGAACGCAGCGCAGCAATCGCACCCAAACGGCGGCACTGCACAGGTGCGATTGCTGCGCTGCGCTCGCAGGGAAAATCTCCTGCTAACTCAAACCGCCTCTTACTTCACCGGTCGGATGCGAACGGCACCCGTGGTTTTTTCCACCTCAAAGGCGGCCTTATTGGGCATGCGCTTGGCCCAGTCGGTGCGCGGCACCAGTACCTGCCAGTGCGTATCGGCATCGACCACGCTGGCCGAGTCGAGTACGTAGAGCGCGGCGTTGGGCTGGCCCTGGAGGTAACGGCCCACGGCGGCGCGGGCGGCCTCGGCCGTAAGAGCGTTGGCGGGCGGGGGCATGGTAGTACCGAGGGAGGGCGCAGGTAGCGTAGCAGATGCGGCCGGCGCAGTGGCCGTTTGGCAGCTAGTCAGGGCTGTCAGGAGCGCGGCGAAAAGCAAGGTTTTAGACATACCGCAAAGCTAGAGCCCAATACCAAACGCGCTGGGCGCCGCCAAAGGGCCAGCTTTTTTGTTGTATACTCGCTCTTCAGCTTACCTATCATGTCTACCCCTTCCCCCGCGCCGGTTATCAGCCCCGAGCGCCTGGCCGCCGCCTACTCCTACGCCAGCTACCGCCAGCTCATCGACGAGGCCCTGGCCCAGGGCCGTACCACCGGCCCGCAGCAGTCGGAGGCCCTTACTGCCTACACCATCCTGAACGTGCAGCGCATGAGCCGCCTCGACAAAACGGTGAAGCTACTGCCCGAGCTAGCCACCGCGGCAGCGCAGCTCACGGAGCAGTACATCTGGCTCGTTATCACCGAGGGCTGGTGCGGCGACGCCGCCCAACTGGTACCCGTGATTGAAGCCGTGGCCCAGGCCAGCGCCGGCCACCTGCGCACGGCCTACGTGCTGCGCGACGACAATCCCGACCTCATCGACCGCTACCTCACCAACGGCACCCGCTCCATTCCCAAGCTCGTGGTGTTGCGGGCCGATACCCTCACCGAAGTCGTAAACTGGGGCCCCCGCCCCGCCGAAGCCCAATCCCTCCTCAACCGCCTCCGGGCCGAAGGCATGGCCCACGACGATTACGTACGCGAAATCCACGCCTGGTACGCCCACGACCGCACCCAAGCTACCCAGCACGAGCTGCTGGCCCTGGTGCAGCACCTGAGGTAATAGGTAATAGGTAATAGTCAATGATAGCCTATTACATATTACCTATTACCTATTACCTATTACCTATTACCTTTTCAAGCGTGAGCAGCGTCAGGGGCTGCCGTGGCTGGCCGAAGCGCGTGGTGGCCGGGAATGGCTCACTGGCCCCGGTGCGGCGGTAGCCCTGACGCTCGTACCAGGCCAGTAGTTCGGGGCGCTGGGCCAGTACGCTCATGTGAATTTGCTGGCAGCCGGCTTGCCGGGCGTGGTCCTCGGCGGCGGCTAGTAATTGGCGGCCCAGGCCGTGGGCCTGCGCGTCGGGAGCCACGGCCAGCATACTCAGGTACAGCGAGTCGCCCCGCGGCTCCAGGTACACGCAGCCGACGGGCTGGCCGCTGATGTCGGCCTGGAGCAATACGGCCGGCGCGGCGGCCAGCATGGTCAGGAGCGCGGCTTCGTCGATGCGGGGGCCGGCGAGCAGGTGGCCCTCGGCGGTCCAGCCAGCTTGCGCGGGGGCGCTGCGGTAGGCTTGGTTGATGAGGTTGGTCAGGGCGGGTGCGTCGGCGGGCGTGGCCGCGCGCAGGGTGGGAGAGGTCGGTTGCACGGAGCAAAAGTAGCTGGCTGGCATCCCCACTTTCATCTGGGTGAAGGCAGCCGGCATGTGCTGGCACGCGGCCGTCGCGTGGCGATCGTTGCCGGTGCCCATATTGGCTTCCCGTCTGCGTTTGCCGAGGGTATTTGAGTGGAATGACCGGTCGCGTACGTTGCGGAGCCGGCCCTCACTAGTGGTTCGCCGGGCTCGCTCACGACCACTATTCGACTGGCAGCTATCCAAACGAAACCGATAGATAAGGAAAAAACCTGCTGGCTAGCTTGCGGCCCCACCAATTCAACTCCCATTCTTCAGCCGATGCTTCGCACCCTCGCCGCCTGCCGGCCGGCCCTGCTGGCCGCCCCGCTGGCCCTGGCCGCCTGCCAAAGTCAGCCTACTCAAACCGCCGACCAGCCCGCCGCCGGTACTTCCACCACCCAGGCCGACTCGGCCGGTACCCAGACTAAGGCTAAGTACCTCTCGCAGCCGCTCATCAGCAGCATCTACACGGCCGACCCCTCGGCGCACGTGTTCAACGGCAAGATTTACATCTACCCCTCGCACGACATCGAAACGGGGATGCCGGAAAATGACAAGGGCGACCACTTCGCCATGCGCGACTACCACGTGCTGTCGATGGATAGCATCGGCGGCAAGGTCACCGACCATGGCGTGGCCCTCGACCTCAAGGATATTCCCTGGGCCGGCCGCCAGCTGTGGGCCCCCGATGCGGCGTTCAAAAATGGCACCTACTACCTCTACTTCCCGGTAAAGGACAAGCAGGACGTGTTCCGCATGGGCGTGGCGACTAGCCAGTCGCCCACCGGGCCGTTCAAGGCCGACGCCACGCCTATCGCGGGCAGCTACAGCATCGACCCGGCCGTGTTTACCGACACCGACGGCAAATCTTACATGTATTTCGGCGGCCTCTGGGGCGGGCAGCTCCAGCGCTGGCAAACCGGTAAGTACGACCCCAACGCCCCCGAGAAAAAGCCCGATGGCAACGAGCCCGCCATCAGCCCCCGCGTGGCCCAGCTCAGTGCCGACATGAAGCACTTCGCCGGCCCGGTGCAGGAGCTCAAGATTCTGGATGAAAACGGGAAGCCGCTGCTGGCCAGCGACAACAAGCGGCGCTTCTTCGAAGGTGGCTGGCTGCACAAGTACCAGGGCAAGTATTACTTCTCGTACTCGACCGGCGATACCCACCTGCTCGTGTACGCCGTGGGCGACTCGCCCACCGGCCCCTTCACCTACAAGGGCGTCATTATGAACCCCGTGGAGGGCTGGACGACCCACCACTCCATCGTCGAAATCAAAGGCAAGTGGTACATCTTCTACCACGATACCCAGCTCAGCGGCAAAACCTGGCTGCGCAACGTGAAAGTAACCGAGCTCAAGCGCAACCCCGACGGTAGCATCGTGACGATTAACCCGTAAGCGCTACCGACCGCAGGCAATAAAAACGCCTGGCATGCTCAGCATGCCAGGCGTTTTTATTGCCTGCGGTCTTGCCTTATTGCTTTTTACGCCAGCACCTCGCTAGCCTGCACGTAGCGTACGCCCTTCGCCAGCAGGTCGGCCTTGGCGGCGGCGATGGTATCGGGCGCGATGCCGCGGGTGGCGTCCTCGATCACCGTCACCTCGAAGCCCTCGCTGCGGGCATCTTTGGCCGAGAAATACACGCAGTAGTCGGCCGCCAGCCCCGCCACGAATACCTCCGTCACGCCCCGCGCCCGCAGGTAGGCGCTGAGGCCGGTAGTGCGGCGGTGCCCGTTGTCGAAAAATGCGCTGTAGCTATCCAGCTCGGGATCGGTGCCCTTGCGGAAAATGGCTTCTATCCGATTGAGGTCCAGGCCGGGATGCAACGCGGCCCCGGGCGAGCCCTGCACGCAGTGGTCGGGCCACAGGCGCTGGGGCAGGCCCTGCCAGGTTATCTCGCTAAATAACTCCCGCCCCGGGTGCGCGCTGGCGAAGCTGCGGTGTCCGGCCGGGTGCCAGTCCTGGGTGGCCACCACGAGGTCGAAGCGCGGCTGCAACTCATTGAGCAGCGGCAAGATGGCATCGCCCTCCGGCACGGCCAGCGAGCCCCCGGGCAAAAAATCAAACTGAAGGTCGATGAGCAGCAGACAGGTCATGGGAGAAAAATTAAGTATGTAGGATAAGCTTTAGCTTGTCCGGCGGCCGGGCAGTACAGTAGCCGCCCAGCCGCCGGGCAAGCTAAAGCTTACCCTACATTTTCTAAATGAAGCAATTGCGCCGAGCGCTCGCGCACCTGGGCCGCCAGGGCGGGGTCGTGGGCCAGCTGCTGGCCGAAAGACGGCACCAGCCGGCGGAACGTAGCCTGCCACTCGGGGGAGGCCGCGTGCTCGGGGAAGCAGCGCTGCACCAGGTCGAGCATGATGCTGACGGCCGTGCTGGCCCCCGGCGAGGCCCCCAGCAGCGCCGCGATGGAGCCGTCGGCGGCCGTTACGACCTCGGTACCGAATTCGAGCACGCCGCCCTTCTTCTTATCCTTTTTGATAACCTGCACCCGCTGGCCGGCGGTTTCGAGCTGCCAGTCGTCGGGGCGGGCCTGGGGGTAGTACTCGCGCAGGGCCGCGATGCGCTGCTCGGGCGTCTGGAGCACCTGCCCGATAAGGTATTTGGTGAGCGGAATATTGCGCGCCCCGGCGTAGAGCAGCGGCCGGATGTTGCCCAGCTCGATGGAGCGGAACAGGTCGGTGTACGAGCCGCGCTTCAAAAACTTGGTGCTGAAGCCCGCGTAGGGGCCAAACAGCAGCTCCTGGCGGCCGTTGATCTGGCGCGTGTCGAGGTGGGGCACCGACATGGGCGGCGAGCCCACGGCGGCCTTGCCGTACACCTTGGCATCGTGGCGGGCAATTACCTCGGGGTTGAGGCACTTGAGCCACTGCCCGCTCACCGGGAAGCCGCCGAAGCCGTTGGCCTCGGGAATGCCCGATTTTTCGAGCAGCGTGAGCGAGCCGCCCCCGGCCCCGATAAACACGAAGCGGGTGTAGAGTTTGCGGCTCTTGCCGCTGGCCCGGTCGCGGATTTTCACCCGCCAGAGGTCGCCCTCCTTGCGGCGCAAATCCTCGATTTCCTGGTCGAGCTCAAACGTGACGCCCGGCTGCGCCCGCAGGCGGTCGAACAGCGAGCGGGTGAGCGAGCCGAAGTTGACGTCGGTGCCGATGTCCATGCGGGTGGCGGCCACGGGCTGGCTGGGGTCGCGGCCATCCATTACCAGCGGAATCCAGCCGGCGATTTCGGCGGGGTCCTCGCTGTACTCCATGCCGGCAAACAGCGGCGAGCCCAGCAGGGCGTTGTAGCGGGTGCGCAGGTACTGCACGTTGTCGGCCCCCCACACGAAGCTCATGTGCGGAATGCTGCGAATAAACGAGCCGGGATCGGGTAATTTATCTTCTTCCACCAGGCTTGCCCAGAACTGCTTGCTAAGCTCAAACTGCTCAGCAATCTTATCGGCTTTCGAGATATCGACGCTGCCGTCGGGGCGCTGGGGCGTATAATTTAATTCGCAAAAAGCGGAGTGGCCGGTGCCGGCATTATTCCAGGCATCGGAGCTTTCGGCGGCCACGGCATCGAGGCGCTCGTACACGGCAATCGTGAGGCTGGGGTCCAGCTCTTTGAGCAGCACCCCGAGGGTGGCACTCATAATGCCCGCGCCAACTAGCACAACATCAGCGGCTAGCGGCTTAGCGGGGGAAGTTTTTAAATTCATAAAAAGAAAGAAGTAGCACTTACTACGGTAAATTTGCGGCGGCAAGCGACTACCCGTTAGCGCTTGTAAGTAAGGAACGACCGTAGGAACCTACTACAAAGAAACAACGGGCGAGGGGGCGTTGAGAGGGGATGGAGAGCGAATCAGTTGAGTGTTACGGTATTGTATATATGAGTACTGCCAATGCCAATTTTGGCGCGGCAGACTTACTGCAACTGCTAAAGCAGGCGCGTGGTTTTAACGAGCAGGCCGGCATTACGGGCGTGCTCATGTACGGTGGCGGCCGGTTTGTGCAGGTGCTGGAGGGCGGCCCGGCCGCCGTGCGCGAGCTCTACGCCCGCATCGTGGCCGACCCGCGCCACGGCCGCTTCGAGGAGCTGGCCAATGGCCGGCTGACCCGGCGCGAGTACGCGGGCTGGCACATGAGCTTCGCGCCCCCGCCGCCCGGCAACTTCCGCGAGCTGGCGGGCTATCTCACGCCCCCGCAACTCGTGACGGCCAGCGCCGGCGCCACCACCCAGCCCCTGCTCAGCGAGTTTTTGGCCGCCAGCAGTACGTCCCCGCTAATATGAGGGGGATAAGGTGAGTAGGAAATGAGGGGAATGGATGGGATGTGGAAATGAGGGGAATGTATGGGATGTGGAAATATGGGGAATGTATGGGATGTGGCAATGAGGCGGTGGCTGGTTTTAAGTTGACAAACCATCTGTCATTGCGAGCGCAGCGAAGCAATCACACCCGAACGGCTATGCTGAATAGAGGCGATTGCTTCGCTACGCTCGCAAGGACAGGTAGCAGGCCCCCTCATTTTCACATTCCCCCTATTCTCACATCCTATACATTCCCCCCGCCGCTCCCGAACGGGAACACCCGTCGCGCCTCCCACGGCCCGCCCCGGTAGGCCCACAGCGCCAGCCCGGTGCCCTGGACTTCAAAAGGTTTGAAATCAGCTTCTAAGTCGGCCAGCAGCTGCCGTGCCACGGCGGGCTCCACTTTATTTTGCACCGTGATGTGAGGGCGCAGGCCCTGCTGGTCCTGGGCCGACAGCCAGGGCTGCCACCGCTGCTGCAAGCGGCGGTGCAGGGCCGGCAGGTCGGGGTTGGCGAGCGTATACATCACGCCCCGGCCCATGAATTTGAGGCCCGTGACGGCCAGCGGCAGCGGCCCCGGCTGGCCCGCCGCCACCTCGGCCAGGTAGTCGCCAATGGCCGCTTCCTCCGCGCCCGGCAGGGCGTGAAACAGCGTGAGGTGCGCGCCGAGGTAGTTAATTTTGGGCGGAAAGTACTTTTTGCGCTGGGCGTCGAAAAAAGCCTGGCTGGCTTCGTCCAGGGTTAGCGTGAGAATGAGGGGCGCGTCGGTCATGCGCGGCTATACGCAAACCTGGGCTAGACTGCCCGCTCCAGCGCCTCTAAGTCGAGGCCGCAGATGGCTTGCTGGTGGCGGGTGATTTTGGCGGCGTCCCAGTGCCACCACGCCACGGCCAGCAGGCGGGCCACAGTGGCCTCGTCGAAGCGCATCCGCACTACCTGGGCGGGGTTGCCGGCCACGATGGCGTAATCGGGCACGTCGCGCGTTACCACGGCCCGGGTCGCCACAATAGCCCCGTTGCCCACCCGCACGCCGGGCATCAGCAGGGCGTCGTGGCCCAGCCACACGTCATTTTCTATCACCAAGTCGCCCTTGCTGGGAAACGTGGCCGGGTCGAAGGCCGTCTCCCAACCCTGCCCGAAAACCGGGAACGGGTAAGTCGTAAAAAGGTCGGTGCGGTGGTTGCCGCCGTTCAGGACGAATTTCACTCCCGAGGCAATCTGGCAGAAGCGCCCGATGCGCAGCTTGTCGCCGATAAAAGGGAAGTGGTAGAGTACGTTGCGCTCGAAATTACGCACGTCCTCGAAGTCGTCGTAGTACGTGTAGTCGCCCACCTCGATGAGCGGATTGGTGATGATATTCTTCAAAAATACTAGCCGCTCGTGGCCGTTGACGGGGTGCCACGTAGCGGGTGCGGGGCCAGTAAGGGTAGGGGAGTCGGGCATCGAAAAAAGAAACTTGGATCGGGCTAAAAGGCTGAAGACAAGCGGCAAAAATAAGATGCAAAACCGCCCTAAAACGACCCATTACGGTCCGGCTGGCGTTGAGTAATTAATGCAGACCAATCTCTTTTTGCCCGTCCTCAACGCCCCCGAAACACCGCGCCCGCTGGCCCCCGCCGAGCCGAGCGCCCCGCGCACGCACGGCGCCAAGCTGTGGCTGCCCCAGCGCGTGCTCTTCACCCCCGATGCCTTGCAGGAAGACTACGGCCAGCAAATCCTGGCCCGCGCCCAGGCCCTGGACCTGCCCATTGAGCTGCTCAAAAGCAACCGCCTCACCGGCCTGCGCGGCGAAGACGAGCGCGCCACCTACCGCGCCGCCAAAACTACCCTGGCCGTGGTCAACGCCCCCGCCGGGGCGCTGCGCCTCCAGCCCACGCCCCCCTCGGCCGACTACCAGCTCAACCTCGCCGAGGGCTGCCCCGCGCACTGCCAGTACTGCTACCTGGCCGGCAGTCTGAGCGGCCCGCCCGTGGTGCGCGCCTTCGCCAATCTGCCCAAGCTCTTGACCAACACCCAGCTCTACGAGCGGGCCGACCGCCCCGTGAGCTTCGAGGCCAGCTGCTACACCGACGTGCTGGGCATCGAGCACCTCACCGGCGCGCTGGCCGAGACGGTGCGCTACTTCGCCGGCCGCGAGGGCGCGCGCCTGCGCTTCGTGAGCAAATACGACCACGTAGATAGCCTGCTGGGCCTGCCGCACCAGGGCCGCACCCGCGCCCGCGCCTCGCTCAACGCCGAGCCGCTGGCCCGTCAGCTCGAAGGCGGTACGGCCAGCGTGGAGGCGCGCATCCAGGCGCTGCGGCGGCTGGCCCTGCCGGTGGCCCAGGGCGGCGGGGGCTACCCGGTGGGCGTGGTGCTGGCGCCCATTATGCCCTTGCCCGACTGGCAGTTGCACTATGGCCAGCTGTTCGACCGCCTGCAAGCGGCCTTCGATTTCGACTGCGACCTCACCGTGGAGTTCATCACCCACCGCTTCACGCCCGGCTCCAAGGAAGTGCTGCTGGGCTGGTACCCCAACACGAGCCTCGACCTCGACGAAAGTACCCGCGCCGTGAAGCGCAATAAGTTTGGCGGCCTTAAATACGTGTACGACCTGCCGACCATGAAGGAGCTCAAGGCGTGGTTTTACCAGGAATGGCAGCGGCGGTTCCCCCACGCGCCGGTGCAGTACTGGACGTAGAAAGTAGGGTATGGGGGTAGGAGGGTAGGCGGGTAAGAGTTTAGCAGGTTTAAAAGGGGAATAGCTTTAAACCTGCTAAACTCTTACCCACCTACCCCCATACCCTGTATATGGTGTGGCTCCCGCAAACTGCGACCCATGAAATAACACCTCAGTTAAACGCGACGCCATCTTCGGCATCTCACCCGGTACGGAGTGCCCGGGCCTGATGCGTTGCCAACGTGCCAGCGGGGCGGCTCCCTCACCCCTCTGCTAGCAATGTGCATGGTGGCCAAGTGGTTGCTCTGTTTGAATACCCTGGTGGGCTGCGGCCTGGCCGCCCCGCTCGGGGCTAACGCGCAAACGCCCGGCACGCCCCGTCCCGACTCGCTGGCGGGGCGGCCGGCGGGGCTTTCCTCGCAGCTGGTGCTGCGGCTCGATCACGCCACGCGGGCGCTGTTTGCGGGGCGCGACTACGGGGTGCGGCAAAGCATCACTACTCCCTCGCTGACGTACAACCACCGCAGCGGGGCCTACGCGGGCGTTTCGGGTAGCTTTTATAGCCAGGAGGTGCCGGCCTACACGCTTACCGATTTTTCGCTGGGCTACGGCAATATGCTAGGTAGCAGGCTGCTGTATAACGTATCATACGACCACTACGTCTACAACCAAAGCGGCCCCGCCGTGCTGGGCAATACCGCTGGGCTGTTGCTGAGCTACGACGTGGGCCCCGTGAGCCTGGGTAGCAGCTACGCGCTGTTATTCGGGGGCGGCCGCACCGGGCACCGCCTGGCACCCTCGCTCTCGGGCTACCACGCCTGGAAGCACCTGGGCTTTATCGACAAACTGTTTGTGCTACCCAGCCTGTCGGCCACCATCGGCACCCAAAACACCAGCTACCAGGTTTTTCCGGCCAAGGTCGTGGAGGTTTCCAAGACCAAAAAGCCCAAAAAAGGGGCCACTCCGGCCAGTCAGCCCGTCACCGAGGAAACAACCAATTTCGGTCTGATGAGCTGGAATCTGGCCCTGCCCGTGAAGGTGCGGGTGGGCCACGTCACGTTCGGGGCCACTTACAACTACGTGTTGCCCATCAAGCTCCCGCACGAGGATGAGGCCGCTGGCTTCAGCAACAAGAGTTATTTCAGCTTCTCACTCAGCTACAGCCTGTACGGGCATTAAACAGTTTTAGTGAAGCTTTGATTAATAAGTAGTTGTAGAAATATTTTTGAAAACTGGGTTAAACCCCGGCCGCTGCTCCCGCTCCAACCAACGCGCTTGCCCTCCCAGCCTCCCCGGCGGGCGGCGCTCCCCGGCCGGGCCGGCCGCAACGGCCTGGCGGGTGGCTACCGGCCGTTGCGGCCGGCCGGTAGCCGTCGGCTCGCCCACCCGGGCCGGCTGATTTTCACCGTTTCCTGTTCATTCACCCCGTTTTCAACCTCGCTCATGAAAAAGATTATGTTGGCCGCCCTCGTGTGCTGCGGCAGCTACGCCAGCCAGGCCCAAACCTTGCAACAGGACGAGCACAGCCTCCAGCAAACCAAGGAGCAGATTGCCAAGCTGGAAACTGAAATTGCCAGCACCCAGGCCAGCCTGCGCAAGGACGCCGCCGATATCACCGCCGATAAGGCGACCATCAAGGCGGAGGAAAAGCGGGTAGCGGCGTTGGAAAAAGCGCTGCGCGAGCAGCGCGCCGACGTGCAGCATAGCCGCCACGATATCGCCCGCGACCACGCCGACCTCAAGCTCGACCGCGCCAACGAGCACACCGATAACACCCTGCTCAAAAGTGATAACCAAGCCCTGACCGCCGACCGCACCGCCCTGCAAGGCGACCGCAGCACCGTGAAAACGGACGCCGCCAAAGTACTGGCCGACGTAAAAGCCGGTGCGCCCCAAGCCCAGAAGGAGGCCGACGAACAGGCGCTAACCACCGCCAAAGCCAGCCTGACCGCCGCCAAAGAAAAGCTGACCAAGGACCTGGGCACCCGCGAGCACGATCGCCAGCTGCTGGCCCGCGACACCAAGCAGTGCCAGACCGACAAGACCTCGCTGCACAAAGACGAGCTAGCCTACAAGCACCACGAGGCCACCCTGGCCAAAGACAAAGCCGCCGCCGAGAAAACTACCGACAAGCTGGCCGCCAACAAAGCCGACCTCAAGGCCGACCGCCAGGAGGCCAAAGTCGCCCACCAGGAGCAAGCCCAGGACAAGCGCGAGCTGGCCCGCGAGCGCCTGCAAAAGGTGCGCGAGCAGCGGGAGATTCAACGCGATAAGAATATGCTGGCTCACCACTAGGCCCCAGCTGCCCGCTCCTTTATTCCGGTGCCGGACCCGCAAGGTCCGGCGCTTTTATTATCGGAAGAGCGGGGCTACCTAGCAGCCGCAGCGAAAATCGGGGTACTCGCCGAAGCCCGGCGCGGCCTGATCGTCGATGCGAATAATGTGGTCGAGGCGGATTTCCTCGCCCGAGGCCAGCTGCGCATACTCGACGTGGTCGCGCACGAAGAAGGTCTTGAACGTGGCCGGCCCCTGGCAAAGCTGACGCAAATCGTTGAAGTACTGTAAGTACACCTGCTTTTTTCGGGTGGCTAGGGCCTCCAGCTCGTCGTAAAAATTGCAGTCGATGGGCTGATAATCGGTCGCCATAGGGAAGGAAAAGAAGAAAGTAGAGGATAAATACTTGCTGCCCGCTGACCAGAACATTAGCCTCGGTCCAGTGGGGCAGCAAATGCGGAGTACCTTTAGGCAATTCAAGGCAAATTGCCCCGTTTCAGTACCATTACGCAGCCTGCGGGCTGTTTAGTCAGATAGGTTCGCTGCTGCTTGCTTTATCACCACCTTTTCTTCTAGCACTATGCAGACAGGAACCGTAAAATTCTTCAACGAAACCAAAGGCTTTGGCTTTATCAAATTGGATAGCACCGGCGAGGACGTGTTCGTGCACGTAACCGACCTTATCAATGAAATTCGCGAGAACGACAAAGTTCAGTTTGAAGTGGCTCAGGGCAAAAAAGGCCCTAACGCCGTTAAAGTATCGTTGGTTTAAGTACCGCTGACCTTCGCCGCTTCGGCAACTGAAAAGCCTGTCCGGTACGCCGGCCGGGCTTTTTTACGCCCTGGTTGGCGTATCGGCCGCAGCCCTGCCGGTTGCCCGTGCGTCCTTGACTTCCCATGACGACTCCCCTCTATCAGGTCGATGCCTTCGCTCGCCGGCCCTTTACCGGCAACCCCGCCGCCGTGTGCCCGCTCACCGAGTGGCTGCCCGCCGAAACCATGCAACAGATAGCGGCCGAAAACAACCTGGCCGAAACGGCCTTTTTCATTCCGCTGGATGGTGAAGAGGCTGATTTTCACCTGCGCTGGTTTACGCCCACTTTCGAAATTGACTTGTGCGGGCACGCTACCCTGGCCAGCGCCCACGTGCTGTGGAATGAGCGCGGCTATCCCAAGCCCGAAATCACCTTCCAGAGCAAAAGCGGCCTGTTGAAAGTGCGGCGCGAGACCGACGGCCGCCTCGTGCTCGATTTCCCAAGCCGCCCGCCCCGCCCCCTGGCCCCGGCCGAGCACCCGACGGTACTGCTGCGCTCGCTCGGCCCCGGCGCGGCCACCCCGCTGGCCGTGCTGGCCTCGCGCGATTTGGTAGTGGAGTTTGCCCACGCCGCCGACGTGCTGGCTCTGAAACCCGACTTTGCGGCCCTGGTCGACCTGGGGTACATCGGCCTCATTGCCACCGCGCCCGGCACAAATGGCGTCGATTTTGTGTCGCGCTTTTTTGCGCCCGAGGTGGGCGTGCCCGAAGACCCCGTCACCGGCTCGGCGCACAGTACGCTCATTCCGTTTTGGGCTGCGAAGCTCGGTAAAGCGGACCTTTTTGCCCGCCAGGAATCGGCGCGGGGCGGCGAGCTCTGGTGCCGCCTGCGCGGCGACCGCGTAGATATTGGGGGCTACGCAATAACTTTTTTGCGCGGCGAGATCCAATTGTAAGCTTGCTGGCCCGGCTGCATTGCGTGAAAAATACCGGTGCCTAGCTCGTTGAATGACAAGAATTTGCTGAGGTACAAGTAGTTGTTGGACTACTTTCAGCGCCGCTTTTGCCTGCCGGGAGATTCTAATAATTCGGGGTTCCGCTGGGCGCTGGTGCCCGGCCATGAGCTTCCCGGCCGCGCTGTCTTACGGGCAGGCGCTAGTAGCTTGCGGGCTCATTGCGCCCCGCCCATCTCGCAGCGGGGTATCCCACGCTGCCCGCCACAAGATGTCGCCTTCCAACCGCCTTACCTGCATCATTGTCGACGACAATGAAATCAACCGCCTGACCCTGGAGCATTTGGTGGATCTAACGCCCGAGCTAGAACTGGTGGCTTCGCTGCCGGGGGCCCTCGAAGCCCTGGCGTTTTTTCGCAACGGTGGCCGCTGCGACCTCATTCTGCTCGACGTAGAAATGCCTACGCTCAATGGGCTGGAACTGGCCAAGCTACTGCCCAAGCCCGCTCCGGCCATCGTGCTGGTAACTACGCACCGCGACTTTGCGGTGGCCGCCTTCGAATTACAAGTTGTCGATTACTTAGTGAAGCCCGTAGAGTTTGCGCGCTTTAGCCAGGCGATCGGTAAGGTGCTGGCCCAGCGCCCGGCGGCCCCCGCGTTGCCGGCCAAAGCGGCCGAGCCCGCTTCTGAGCTGTTCGTAAAAGTCGGGACGAAGACCATCAAGGTCAACTTCGATGAGGTACTGTATATCGAGGCTCTCTCGACGTATTCGGTACTAGTCACGACTACGCAAAAGCACATTATCTATCTCACGCTCAAAGCACTAATCGAGCGCCTGCCCTTCGCTCACTTCGTGCGGGTGCATCGCTCCTACATCGTCAACGTGCGCCGCATCGAGGCCATCGAAGACAATATGCTCAAGCTTGGTCCCTACGAGGTGCCCGTGGGTAAATCGTACCAGGAAGAATTTACCCGCCACCTGCGCAGCCTGTAATCGGTGAGTAGTGAGTAGTGAGCGGTGAGTTATCTACAGTAAATAACTCACCGCTCACTACTCACTACTCACCTAGTTCACGGGGGAGTTGGGCCAGGGCTAGCTGCACTTGCGTGGCCAGGTGCGCGGCGGCGGTGGGTAGGTGTGGGTAATCGGTAGGGAGAGCCGCTTCGAGCTGCTGCACGGCCTCGGCGACGTGGGGCACACCGACCGATTCGAGGCTGGGCTTGATGTGGTGCGTGATTTTAGCTACCTCATCCCAATTGCCGATGCTGGCGGCAGCGCGTAGGTTGGCCAGGCTGTCGGGGATATTGCGCAGAAACGAGCGGATGATTTTCACCACGAACTCCTCGCGGCCCCGCGCCAGGGCGCGTAGTTTGGTGAGGTCGTAGCTCGGGGCCGCGGCGGCGGCAGGAAGCAGTTGCACCAGGGTTTGGTACACTTCTTCTTCCTCAAAAGGCTTGGCCAGGCAGGCATTCATGCCGGCGGCCAGGTAGCGGTCGCGGTCGGCCCGGAAGGCATTGGCCGTGAGGGCCACGATGGGCAAGCCCGCCCGCGAGGCATCGGGCAGCGCCCGGATGGCCGCCGTGGCGTCGAGCCCGTTGAGGCCGGGCAGCTGAATATCCATCAGCACGACGTCGTAGGGTTCGGGGGCAGTGCGTACGCACTCCACGCCCGCCAGGCCGTCCTCGGCCTCGTCGACGTAGGCACCCCAGCCCTCGAAGAGCAGGCGGGCCACGGTGCGGTTGATTTCATTGTCTTCGACCACCAGCAGGCGGCGGCCCCGCAGCGCGCCGGTATCGTAGGCATCGGTAGCGTGGGGGGTGGGAGCCGGGGCATTAGCCTTGGGCAGGGTAAGCTCGAAGGCGAAGGTGCTGCCCTTGCCCAGCTCGCTCACGAGCGTGAGCTGGCCGCCCAGCTGCTGCACGA
Source organism: uncultured Hymenobacter sp. (assembly GCA_913776615.1). GTDB lineage: Bacteria > Bacteroidota > Bacteroidia > Cytophagales > Hymenobacteraceae > Hymenobacter. Next base: position 10,038 of record CAJYPK010000059.1, on the reverse strand, counting down.
GTGCCCGCGAAATGCTGAGGCCCAGCCCCGTACCACCAAAGCGCCGCGTGGTGTCGGAGTACGCTTGGGTAAAGCCTTCGAAGATAAGCCCCTGCTTGTCGGCCGCAATGCCAATCCCCGTATCCTCTACACTGAAGCGCACCGTGAGCGTGGTGGCCGTTTCGGAGATTTGCTCGCCGATAACCACCACGCGCCCGCCCGGTGGGGTAAACTTGATGGCATTGGCCACCAGATTAAGTAAAATCTGATTGAGGCGGTGCGGGTCGCCCAGCACCCAGGGGTAAGCGCAGGTAGTGCGCAGCGGCGTACCGGCAAAGTGCAGCCCCTTTTCCTTGGCTTGGTTCACGAGCGGGCGCAGGGCCTCGCCCATCGAGTCGCAGAGGTTGAAGGCCACGGCCTCCAGCTCCAGCTTGCCCGAGGTGATTTTGGCCATGTCGAGCACGTCGTTGATGACGTGCAGCAGGTGCTGCCCCGCGTGCCGGATGGTGCGCACAAAATCCTGCTGCCGGGCATCGAGGGCCGTTTTAGCCAGTTGGCTGGCCATGCCCAGCACCCCGTTGAGAGGGGTGCGAATTTCGTGGCTGATGTTGGCCAGGAAATTCTCGCGGGCCTGCACGGCTGCTTCGGCCGCCGTTTTAGCGCGGCGTAGCGCCTGCTCGGCCAGCACCCGTTCGGTAATGTCCTGCCCGTAGCCGATTACGTAGGGCGGCTGGCCGTCCTCACGCACCAAGTGGTTGTCGTAGAGCAGGTAGCGTGGGCCGGGCAGCGTCATGGTACCGCGCTGACTATCGGTGTGGGCAAAGCGAGCCAGGTATTTATCAACCCCAGCCAACTGCGAGGAATCAACCAGGTCTTGCAGGCGATTGCCCGGCATGGCGGCCAGGGGCAGGCCCACCAGCTCGGCCACGGCGGGGTTGGCCGTGAGGATGGTGCCTTGCAGGTCGTGGGTGCAGATAAGCGCCTGCGAGTGCATCATCAGGTCGCGGTACTGCTTTTCGCGTTGGGCCAGGGCATCGCTGGCCAGCTTCTCATCGGTAATATCGTTGGCCAGGATCAGCACCTGCCGGCTACCGTCGGGCCGTACCAGCAGGCGCTTGATGATGCAAAAATGGCGCACCTCGCCCGAGGCTAGCGTAGAAGTCGATTCTTCCAAAATCGGCTCACCAGTAGCCAGTACCAGGTCATCGGAAGCCATGTACGCATCCCACTCGGCCGCCTGGCGGGGGGTGGGGGCTTGCGCCTCGGTCGGGTGCAGGTAGCCCGTGCGCTGGCGCAGCCGGGTAGTGGCCCGGTTTTCAAAGACTACTTGATGCTGGGCGTCGCGCACGAAAACTATGCTGGGCGTAGTATCCAGAATCTCGCTCATCAGGGCCTGCTGCTCGGCCAGCTGCTGCTCGGCCTGCACCCGGGCCGTGGTTTCGGCCAGAAACAGCGTAATGCTACCCTCGGGCGGTACGATGGAGGCCTTCTGCACCAGGAAATACCGTTTACCTACCCGGATCTCGGGGGCGTAGTCGTGCTGCTGCACCGCCTGCCGCAACTGCTGGCGAACCACGACTTGTTCGGCCGGGGTGAGCCCCTGCCGGAGGGCCAGCGCGGCGGCGTTGGCGTAAAGCTGCCGCCCTCCGGCATCGAGCCGAACGATAGGATTAGGATTTTGCTCCGACAAGCTGGCCAGGGCCAGTAGGTCGGCCAGCTGAGCAGGAGTTAGCGCATCGGCGGCCGAAGGGGCCGAAGCAGAAGGCGAAGACATCAGAATAGGTAGTGCTGAGATAAAATAGCCGCGGAGCAATAAAATAGTGGTCTCGGTGGCCGTTAAATGTAAGAGCTAAATAGTGCAACGAAAGCCCCTGCCGAACTTGGCAGGGGCACTGGTTAGCCCGGTAGTTCAGATAATGAAGTGCTTAGTGATTTAGCACGATGCGTACGGGCTGGGCCGATTCGCCAGCCAGCGTCACCCGGCCGCTTCCTTTGCCCTGCAACTCGGCTTGCAGGCTGATAGCCGTGTGGGCGGGTACGGACAATTGAAACTCGCCTTTGGCATTGGTAACGACGATTTGCCGGGGCGCATTACTTGGGAAAACACAAACGCCGGGGCATGGGCGGCCATCGGGAGTGAGTACCAGGCCCGTAAGGTATACGAGGGCGGGGCTTTCAGCTACGGCGGGGACCACGACGGCCGGGGGTGGGCTGCTTGGGCTAGCTACCGGTAGGGGGGGCGGGGCAGGCCGGGCGGCAGGAGAGCGTTGCTTGGCGGTTTTGGCCGGGCGACCGCCTCGTAGCGGCTGGTTGCTGTGGCCGGTGGCCAGCACAGAGTGCACCAACGGGGAAGGCAGCGCGAGCAGGGTGAAAAGGACGGCGCGAAGGCGTGACATAAGTAAGTAAACAGTGAGCTAAATAGCGGGCAAGAATGGGAATACTCCAAAAGTAGCCAATAGGCTCCCGTTAGTGCTATAATTTATGCGAATGGTCCTTTCTGCTGGCTGAGTTGAGCCGCGCCCAACTTGGCACGAAGGAGTAGGCGCCCCAAGCTGCCCACGGGTTTTACCTGAACTTTAAATTGGACTAATTGAATTAAGCAGGGAGTAGATGCCTACTAAAAAGCCCTCCTTCGTTGCGGAAGGAGGGCGAGGTGATGGGTGGGAAGGCAACCCGACACGAATAGCGATGATTTACTGCGGCGAGCTTAGCGCAGCCCATGCTGGCTACGACGGTGGGAGTAGAATAACCAACAGTAATTTGAATAAGGGGCCAGTGTAGGCCACGTTATTGACCGAGCGTAACGCGTATGAGGCTGGTGCCCGGGTTGGGGACTTCTACCCGGCTGCTGCCTTCGCCGAAGTACTCAATGCGCAGCGATACGGCCGTACCGGCTGGCACGGGCAGCTCAAAGGCACCTTGGGCATCGGTTATTGCCAGCTGGCGGGGCGCTCCGGCGGGGTATACGCTGGCTCCGGCGCGGGGGCGACCTTCGGGGGTCAATACAACACCCCGCACGAGCGTTAGCTGGGGAGTTGCGGGGGCATCGGCCGGGGTGGGCGGGCTGGCGACGGGAACTACGGGAGGGGCAACTGGCGCGGCGGCAATCTTTTTACCCGGCGCGGGGCGGCTGGCCTTGGTTGGCGGGTCTTCCGTATAAGAATTAGCTACGGCCTGGCCGGCCGGTAGCAGCAGCGCCAGGCAAAGAAAAGCCTGGTGAAGTCGAGCGAAGGAGGCGTAAGTAAGCATAGCGCTACCAATACGTGATAGCACCGGCCACGTTGCACGAAAAGCGGAAAAAGTTTACTTGTGCGGGTTTTTTGGCGAGTAAATGGCCCGAAGCGTATATATTGCGAAAATCGCCTCCGCGTGGTCTAGTACGGGCTACCGCCCACGGGGCGTAGTAGCGCGTGGGTAGGCTTATTTAAGCTTAGGGCTGGCAGTTTTTTTGCGCGTGGTAGCGGCCAGCGCCCGGCCCGGGTTGTCCTCCAAAAACTTGCCCCAGCTTTTGGACCCGGCCTTTACGTTGTTGCCTTGCTGGTAGTGGTGGCACAGGGCTACGGCCAGCGCGTCGGTGGCGTCCAGAAACTTGGGAGCCTCCTCGACGGGCGGCAGCTCCAGCGTCTGGCGCAGCATGCGGGCTACTTGCTCCTTGTCGGCCGAGCCCGAGCCGGTGACGGCCTGCTTGACCTTGGTCGGGGCGTACTCCACAAACGGAATGTCGCGCGAGAGACAGGCCGCGATGGCCACGCCCTGCGCCCGGCCCAATTTGAGCATGCTCTGCACGTTGACGCCGTAGAAGGGAGCCTCGATAGCCAGCTCGTCGGGCAGGAACTCATCGATCAGCTCCAGCATGCGGGTGAAAATCCGCTTTAGCTTTACGGCGTGATTCGAGCCCAGGGCCTTCATATTGATGACGTCGTATTGCAGCACCTTCACGTGCTGCCCGCGCACCTCAATCACAGCGTAGCCCATAATCTGGGTGCCGGGGTCGACGCCCATGATGACCTTCTCGGCGGGGGGCAGCCGGTGGGTGGGAGCGGAGGGAGTCGGGGTGCGGATAACGGCCATCTTCCCCAAAGTTACACCCCCACGCCCCCCAATCCGCCCCGACGCGGCCCGCGCTGGGTATTGCTGGCTAAAATCGGGGTGAGCCTGCTCACGCTGGGACTGCTCTACCATTCGGTGTTCGGCGCGCCCGACACGGCGGCGGCCTGGCGGCGGCTGGTGGCAGCCACGCTCACCGGCGCGGGGCGCGTGCCCGTGCTGGCGGCCCTGGCGCTGGTGCCGCTCAACTGGGGCCTGGAAGCCTGGAAATGGCAGCGGCTGGCCCAGCACCTGGAGCCCGCGCACTCGTTTGGGCGCAGCCTGCGGGCGGTGCTGCTGGGCCTTACGCTGGGCTTTGCCACGCCCAACCGGGTGGGCGACTACGCCGCCCGCATCCTGGAGCTACCCGGGCGGCGGCGACTGGAGGCAGTGGGAGCGGTGTTTTTGGGGCGCTACGCGCAGCTAGTGGCCACCGTGCTGGCGGGCGGGGCGGGCCTGCTGTATTTCGTGCTGAAATTCTACCTCGGCGGCTACCCGGCGGCGCAGGCGGGCGTGACCGTGGCGGCCGGGCTGGGTGGGGCGCTGGTCTTGCTGCCGCTCTACCGCTCGCGGCTGCTGCTGGCCGCGCTGGGCCTGCTCAGGCCGCTGCGGCGCTTCCGGCGCTACCTGGCCGTGATGCCGACGTACGCCGCCGCCGAGCTGCACGCGGTATTGGGCATTTCGGGGCTGCGCTACGCGGTGTTCTGCGGGCAGTTCCTGCTGTTGCTCTACGCCTACGGGGTGCGCGGGTCGCTGGGGCCGGCGGTGGCGGCGGTGGCCGGCACGTTCCTGTTCAAGTCGCTGGTGCCGTCGCTCAATGCGCTGGCCGACGTGGGCGTGCGCGAATTGTCGGCCACGCACTTGTTTGGCCTGCTGGGGCAGCCGGCGCTGCCGGTGCTGAGCGCCAGCCTGAGCCTGTGGGTACTCAACATCGCGCTGCCCAGCGCGCTGGGCTTGCTGCTGCTGCCCGGCCTGCGGGTGCTGCGCGACAAGCGGCGGCCGTAGCGTGGGGGCAGTGCTGGGAATGTTGCTCGTACTGGTGCCGGCGCTGTACGCGCTGGTGTGGGCCTGGCTGCGGGCGGGGCTGGCGGTCTCATCAACCGGTCCTCTTGCCCAAACCGAGGGTCAATCGCCCGCTGGTGATGGTTTAGCGATGGGCGCGGGTTCGCCCTGTTTTTTGGAAAAGGCTCCCCGGCGATTGAGCCCGGAACCAGCAGGCGAGTTACCCACGAAGGCTGCCGATAGCGCCGACCCGCTGTTCTCCGTTATCGTCGCGGCCCGCGACGAGGCAGAAAACCTGCCGCACCTGCTGGCTGCCCTCCGTACCCAGACGCTGGCCCCCGGGCGGTTCGAAGTGCTCATTGCCGACGACCACTCCGCCGATGGCACCGCCGCGCTGGTGCGGGCCGCCGCCCAGGCGAGTGCTTTCGCCCTGCGCCTCATCAGCCTGCCGCCCGGCCGCACCGGCAAAAAAGCCGCCCTGGCCACTGCCGAAGCCCGGGCCCGCGCTCCCTGGGTGGTATGCACCGACGCCGACTGCCGGCCTGGCCCCGGCTGGCTGCAAGCCTACGCCTCCCTGGTGCATCTCCCACCCAGCCAGCCAACTCCCCACTTCACCAACTCCCCACTTCACTTCATCAGCGGCCCGGTGCGACTCACGCCGGGCGGGGCGTGGTTTGATGGCTTGCTGGGGCTGGAATTTGCCGGCTTGGTGGGCGTAGGGGCGGGCTGCATTGCCCGGGGCTGGCCCACCATGTGCAACGGGGCCAATCTGGCTTACCGGCGCACGACCTTTCACGAGGTGGGTGGCTACGCCGATAACGCTGGCCTGGCCAGCGGCGACGACGAGTTTCTGCTCCACAAAATTCACCAGCGCCACCCGGCCGGGGTGCGTTTCCTGCTGCAGGCCGAGGCGGTGGTCGATACGCCCGCCCCGGCCACGCTGCGGGCGCTGCTGCGGCAGCGGGTGCGCTGGGCCAGCAAGTTTCCGCACTACCGCCCGGCCGCCCCGCGCCTGCTGGCCCTGCTGGTGGTGGGGGCCAACGTGAGCCTGGCGCTGGGGCTGCTGGCGGGCATCGGCTGGCCCGCCCTGGGGCCTTGGGTGGCTGCCGGCTGGGCGCTCAAGCTGGGGGCCGATGCCTGGCTGCTGTGGCCTGTGCTGGGGCTGCTGCGCCGCCGCCGCTGGCTGGCCTGGCTGCTGCCCTTGCAGCTGCTCTACGCGCCCTACGCGCTGGCCGTGGGCCTGGCCGGGCAGCGCCGCCAGGGCTACCGCTGGAAGGGTCGACAGGTGCGCTAATCGGGGCGTAAAGATTTCCTGAAAAAATACCGCTGGCCGTAAGCAAAAGCTGAACTGGGAGGTTCTTACCTGGGACTTTTCTACTCACTTAACTTCTTCAGCGCCATGCGTACCAACCCGGCCGTCTTCGCCCTTTCCGTCGGAATGGGCCTCATCGTTTTGTTGATTGGTTTTCTGGCGCTGAATGTGGGTGGGCTGGTTAGTATAGCACCCGTTGAGGCGGAGGTGGCGGAGCAGCCGATTGGGGATGACATTATTTATCCGGGAATAGCCCCGATAAAGCAAACTGCTTATGTGCCAGCCACGCCAGAGGAAGCTGAGGCGATAAAAATAGGCGATACCTTATTCAAGAATAACTGTGCACAGTGCCACGCTGTAAATGACCGAATAGTCGGCCCTGCTTTGGCAGGCGTTAGTAAGCGGCGGAGTATCTCGTGGCTGATTCCGTGGGTGAAAAATTCTAGCAGAGTCGTGGCCAGCGGCGATGAGTATGCCGTGAAGCTATTCAATGACAATGGTAAGCAGCAGATGCCCGGCTTTCCGCAATTGTCGGACAAAGAAATAAAGAGCATTATCACTTGGGTGACTTCGCAGGAAGAAGCAGCCAGCACCGGAACGGACGGAGCGATGACAGTTATTTCTTGCGCCGCAAAAAAGATCTGAGTCAATAACAAGTTGGATTGATTCGACCGTCTGTCATACTGAGCTTGCCGAAGCATCTCGCTCGCATCATTGGAGGAAGCGAGCGAGATGCTTCGGCAAGCTCAGCATGACAGATGTGGGAAGCCTATTATCGCAGTCAGAGATGACTACTCTACTGCACTAATATTAATGCCGAAGTAGCCGCCAGCGGCACGCCCGCCGCCCCCGCTGCCAGCGGTTCGCCCAACCCATTTTGATTGATTTCCAACCCGCGCAGCACCACCTTGTACGTACCCGCTGGCACGGGCACCGTAGCCGGCTGGCGCAGGCCGTTGAAGAGCACCGTGATGGTGGTCCAGGCATCGCCGCCCGCGTGGTTTTTGAGCTGGTAGCCGATGGTGCCAGCGGGCAGGCCGGGCAGGAATTCCAAGTGCTGCGCTATCTGCTCCTGGGTGGGCAGGCGGAAGGCGGGGTGGGCCTTGCGCAGGGCCAGCAGCTGGCGGTAAAAGGCGAACACGGCCCGGTACTGCGCCTTGCGGCCCCAGTCGAGCTGATTGACGCTGTCGGGCAGGTTATAGGAGTTGGACGCGCCTTTCTTGGTGCGCAAAAACTCGTCGCCGATGGGCAGGAACGGCACGCCCTGCGAGGTGAACACGATGGTATTGCACAGCGCATCCATCTGGATGAGCTCGGCCTCCGTGGCCGTGGGGTTGGCCACGGTGAGCTTGTCCCACAGCACCCGGTCGTCGTGGCAGGCCACGTAATTGAGGGCCTGGTCCGGCTGGCTGGCCCAGGGGGCCTTGCTGTAGTTTACTTTCTGATAGTCAAGCTGCGGGTGCGGCGTGGCCGCCACGATGCCGAACTTCACGCTTTCCTCCAGCCCCGGCTGGCCGCCCACGAAGCCAGCCTCGGCCTGGTGGGCGTAGTGGCCCTTCACGCCGTCGCGCAGCTCGTCGCCGAAGGCGGCGATGCGCGGCAGCCGCGCCACGTTGGCCTTCACGGCGCGCAGGGCTTCGGGCAGCGGGCTGGGGCCGGCCGTCCAGCCTTCGCCGTAGACGAAAATGCTGTGGTCCTGCTGGTCGAGGGCCACGCGCACGGCCCGCATCGTTTCCAGGTCGAGCACCCCCATGAGGTCGAAGCGGAAGCCATCGACGTGGTACTCGCGCGCCCAGTGGGCTACGGCGTCTACGATGAGCTTGCGCACCATCGGGCGCTCGGAAGCTACCTCGTTGCCGCAGGCAGTAGCGTTGGCGAGCTGGCCGTTGGCCTCGTGGCGGAAATAATAGCCGGGCACCAACTGCTCGAAGGCGCTGGTGCCGGCGTCGGCCACATGGTTGAACACCACGTCGGCCACCACGCGCAGCTGGTGGTCGTGCAGGCTCTGCACGGCCTGCTTAAACTCCCGGATGCGCGCCGCCGGGTCCTGGGCCGAAGTGGCGTACGAGCCTTCGGGTACGAAATAATTGAGCGGGTCGTAGCCCCAGCTGTAGCGCGCCGGGCTGGCCGGCTGGCTTTCGTCGATGGCCGCGAAGTCGTTGACGGGCAGCAGGTGCACGTGCGTTACGCCCAACTCCTGCAAGTGGCTGAGGCCCGTGCGCACGCCGCCCGGCCCGGTGGTGCCCGGCTCGGTGAAGCCCAGGAATTTGCGCTTGTTGCGAATGCCCGACTGCGGGTCGGCCGAGAGGTCGCGCACGCTTACCTCGCCGATTACGATGGCGGTGGGCGCGCCCATTTTGGGGCGCAAATCCTCGGCCCAGCCGGTGGGGCTGGCGGTGGCGGGATCGAGCCAGGCCCCGCGGCGGCCGTTGACGCCCACGGCCCGGGCGTAGGGGTCGGCTACTTCGGCCCGGGCGCGGCCGTCGATGGTAGCCTGCACGGTGTAGAAGCCGGTGGTGCCGATGGGCAGGGTCAGCGTCCAGGTGCCGCTGGTGCTGCGGGCCAGCGCATGGGTGGCGGTGGCCGCGCCGCCCGCCCCGGCCGCGTACAGGCGCAGGTGCAGGGCCTCGGCGGTGGGGGCCCACACGCGCAGCGTACCCCGGCCCTCACGGTCGAACGTCAGCCCCAAATCGGGGCCTTGGTAGAAGGGGTATTTGCTGAGCGGGTAGCGGGCGGCATCGGGGTAAGGGACTGAGGCGGAAGTAGTAGGCTTGGGCTTGATTTTCGGATTGGCTTGGGCCAGCGCGGCCGGTAAAACACTGGAAAAGGCGAGTAGCAGGGGCAGGAATCGACGAATCATGTCAGCAAAGTAACCCAGCCCGCCGGGTCGCGGGCGGGCCTCATGCTGGCTACAGTTTGGGAGGCTAGTTTAGTGCCGCTGCTGCTCGAGGAAACTGCCCCGTTAGTCTGGAAAGCTTCCCCGCCGGCCGAACAAACACCCCATTGCGCTAAACCCCGGGCAACCTTCGCCGTCGAAACGAGGCTCCCCTGGTTGGTTATCATTCCTCGTTTAGCCTAGCTGCCATGACCACCACGCCCCCTCCCGCCGCCCTCCCCCTGGAAGCCGATTTCCTGGAGCTGCGCTACCGCCCCGACGTGCAGTTTCTGGTGGCGCGCTGGCGCCGGCCGGTATCGGGGGCCGAGCTGCGGCAGGGCTATTACGCCATGCTGCGCCTGGCCCGCGAAGTCAATTGCGCATGCTGGAAGGTCGATTTGCGCAGCCGCAACGCCCCCGACGAGGCCGACCGCCACTGGCTGGCCGCCGAGTTTCTGACCCGAGCCGCCGAGCGGCTCGACGGCCCCGTATGCCTGGGCTACCTGCTCACGCCCAGCCTGCTAGCCCAGATGGGCACCCCCACGCCCGGCCCCAACCGCATCGCCTTTTTCTCGGAAGAAGGCCCGCTCACGGAGTGGCTCATGCAGTGTGGTAATGGGTAATGGGGTGATGAGGTTATAAACGGAAAAAGGAAGTCCGGTTATTATTGATGGAGAGGCTATTCAAGAAGGCTTCGCCAATAAACCCGTCGGTCATGCTGAGCTTGCCGAAGCATCTCGCGTGGCGCAGTAATCAATGACGTATGATTTTACTGCACCACGCG
>CAJYPK010000058.1 GCA_913776615.1 uncultured Hymenobacter sp. | reverse complement strand
GGTACGGGTGGCCCGCAGCCCACGACGCCCGACCCCACGCAGGTGCCGGTTGACGGCGGGGCCACGCTGCTGCTGGCCTCGGGCGTGGCCTACGGCCTGCGCCGCCTGCACGCCCGGCGTCGCGCCCGCTAGGGGAAGGCCCCCGTTCGCTGAGCTCCCCCAAGCCCCCGCTGCCACCCGGCAGCGGGGGCTTTTGCGTAGCGGCGGCGGTACTTTTGGAGTACCCATGCGCTACTTCATCCATTTTGCCTACGACGGCACGGCCTACTGCGGCTGGCAGGTGCAGCCCGGTGTGGCCACCGTGCAGGCCACCCTCGACAAGGCCCTGAGCCAGGTGCTGCGCCAGCCCGTGCACACCTTGGGCAGCGGCCGCACCGATACCGGCGTGCACGCCAGCCACCAGGTCGCCCATTTCGAGGCCGAGCTGCCCGCGGGCATGACCTTCGACCTGCTGCGCTACCGCGTCAACCGCGCCTTGCCGCCCGACGTGCAGGTATTTCGCATTCACGAAGTTGGTCCCAAGGACCACGCCCGCTTCTCGGCCGAGGCGCGCACCTACGAGTACTTCGTGAGCCTGCGGCCCGATCCTTTCCGGCGCGACCAGGCGCTGTACCTCGACCGCGCCCCCGACGTGGCGGCCATGAACGAGGCCGCGGGCTACTTGGTGGGCCAGTTCGACTTTACGGCCTTCTCCAAGGTGAAGGGTGGCGAAACGCATTACGTGTGCTACCTCTACGAGGCGGGCTGGCACGCGGCCCCGGGCGGCCTGGTATTCCGCATCCGGGCCAACCGTTTCGTGCGCGGCATGGTGCGGCTGGTGGTGGGCACCCTGCTCGACGTGGGCCGGGGCAAGCTTACGCCGCTGGAGTTTCAGCAGATATTACACCGCCAGCAGCGCATCGCGGCCAGCGGCGCGGCCCCGGCCAAGGGGTTGTACTTGAGTAAAGTAGAATACGGCCCGGGCGTAGTGCCCGCCGGCTAGGGCTGGGCTGGCTGCCCGGCCGTAAGCTCCGCAGTAGACTGGCTTGGCACCTGAAGCACGCGTGCGGCCAGGCAGAGGCCAATTCCGCTGTGCTTCACCCACGGGCCGTTGCCGGGCTGCGCTTGCTGCGCCGTGGGCAGCGGTGCCCAAAACCTGGGCTTGGTATTCAGGGTAGTGCCGGGGCCGGGCGACTGCGACAGTTCGTACACTGGCCCGCCCAGCAGGGTGGAGGCAAAGCACAGCGTGCCCTTGCCCAGCGGCCGCACCAGTTCCAGGGCCACGACCACGTCTTCCGTCAGCCAGAGCGAATACGCCCGGAGGTCTACGGTGACGGGCTGCTGGGCGGCCGCCCGGCTCACGCGCAGGTAAACGGGCCGGGGCAGCAGATTCTCGGCCGGAAAATCATCGCGCAGCCGGTACACATTGAGCCGAAAATAAACGGTGTCGTACGTGCAGTACGTGAGGCCGAATGCCACTTCTTCCAGAAAAGCCGGCCGCTTGATGGCAATGCGCTGCCCAAACTGATTGCCCGCCAGGTTGGCATCGAACCCCTGGATAACGCCGGCCCTGACCTTCACAAAATTTCCCAGCTCGCGCCGCCGCAGCCCGGGCGACAGCACACGTGCCTCGCGCAGTGGCACCGGCTGGGGCATGAGCAGTAGCGGCCCAGTGGCCAGCTGCTGCCGTAGCGCGGCCACCGTGAGCGTGCGCGTGGCGTAGCCCAGGAGCGAGAAGCGCACCGAATCGGCGTCGTAGCTGGCCGGTAGGTTCAAGGTAAACCGGCCCTGGCCGTCGGCCACCGTGCCAATCGGCTGCCGCACTACGCCCACGCTCACGTAGCCCAGCGGCCGGTGCGTGGCCTGATCGAGTAGCTGTCCGGTTAGTCCGGTTTCGGCTCGCACAGTGCCGCTACGCACGAGCGCGAGCACCAGGAGAAAAAGGAAATGCATTTTATCTGCTAAGGGTGCCACTAGAAGAATATAGGTACCAGTTGATTGGGTGAAATAGCTAGTGAGACACGTTGTTGCGATTCCAATTTCGCGAAGATGAGGCCGGCTTTGCCGCCAAAGGTGCTGCAAAAAGCAGGCGTTGTCAAGAGCGCTGAAAGAAATAAAAACATAATTATTGTTTTCATAGCGCCTTCATTTTTACGATGATAGTATTGTGCCGTTCTCGAGAACAAAGGGGGATGCCGAAAGCCCTTGCCCAAAGAGTAGGCACAATTCTTTACATAAAAATGAAGATGAATAAGCTAACGGTACAGGAAATGGCCGCCCACGAAGGTGGTTTTGCACAGTGGTTGCGTTGCGCGATTGCAATTGCTGCTACGGGCCTTGGCGTAGCTGCCAGCATCGGCAGCGTAGTGGGCGTAGCGGCTGCCGTAGTGGGCGGGGCGCTGGCCATCAGCGACGAGTGCTAGCCTAACTGGCCGGGTGGTTGCCAGCCAGCTGGCACTACTCCACAAGGTCTGGGTACCTGGGAGGCTTCGAAAAGTCTCCCAGGTATTTTACCCGGCCGGCCGCTGGCCATCAGGGCCAATTCCATCCCCGATTTTACTCTTTTCTCTGCAATGACAGCTTTCGGCCTTGTGCCCTCCTCGCCCCCCCTCTCTTCTGCTCGCAACTGGCCGGCGTTTGGGATAGTAGCGGGGCTGTACTTATTTCTGCTGTTTTGTGGTAAAGTATTATTGGTCAGTGACGAGCTGTATTTTACCTCGTTTGCCGGGCAGATGAGCGATGGGCAGATACGCCACTTTATCGAGCTGAATCAGCAGTGGGACTGGGTGGCCTACGTGCTGCTACCCGTGTTGCTGCTGGGCAAGGTGAGCGTGATAGCCGCCTTGCTGGCTACGGGGTACTACGTTTTCACCGAGCAGTGGCGCTACCGGCCTTTTCTGCGGGCCGCCATTTTCGCGGAGCTGATTTTTCTCCTGCCCGGTATTTTGAAGATAGTTTGGTTCAGTCAGTTGCATCCGCACTACGAGCTGCGCGACCTATCGGCCTTCTGTCCGCTGAGCCTGGCTAGCCTGGTTGACCTCTACCAAGTAGAGGCGTGGCTGCGCTACCCTTTGCAGCTTCTCAACGGCTTTGAGCTACTGTATTGGGTAGTGCTGGCTTTGCTGGTAAGCCAATTGGTGGCGTGGCCCTGGACGCGGGCGGTGCGGCTGGTGGCCCTCACCTACGGGCCGGCCCTCCTGGTATGGGTACTGTTCATTATGTTCTTAACGGTCAGCTTCGCATGAGCCGCTGGGTGCGTAGCGCCGTGGCGCTCATATTGGCAGGAGTAGTGGGCGGGCTGGCGTGGGCTACCTGGGCCGCGCAGGCCCGGCGCCGGGCGCTGGCGCACCGGGTAGCCACGCTGCCCACCTTTGCCGCCCGGGCCGTGGACGGGGCCAGCCTGCCCCCGCTGGGCCGGCTGGCTGGGCCGGTGCTGCTCGTCTACTTCGCTCCCGACTGCGACCACTGCCAGCGGGAAGCGGCCGAGTTTCGCCAACATGCCGCGGCGCTGGCCCGCACCAACGTCGTGTGGCTCTCCACCGATTCGCTGCCCAGCCTGCGGCTCTTTGCCCGGCAGCAGGGACTGAGTGAGCTGCCGACCGTGCGCGTAGCGCAGATTACGCCGGCCGTGGCCATGCAGACGCTGGGGTTTGTGGCCGCCCCCAGTGCGCTGGCTTACAGCGGCCAGAAGACGCTGGTGCGGCGCTACCGGGGCGAAACCAGCGTGGCCGCCTTGCTGCAAGGGCTTCACTAACAAGGGTGGCTTGGCGTGCCGCGCCGGCCGCTGGCTGGCCGCCTGCCGCACGGCGAGGCGGCGCTATGGGCAACCTACTATGTCAGATAAAAACAAGGATACGTTCGTGCGCCAGCTCGATACGGCGGATTGCGGGGTCGCCTGCCTGGCGTCTATTATTCGGTATTACGGCGGTGATGTGCCCCTGGAGCGGCTGCGTGATTACAGCGGCACCCGTCGGCAGGGCACTACGCTGCTGGGGCTCTACCAGGCCGCCCAGCAGCTGGGCTTTCGTCCGGAAGGCTGGCAGGCCGAGTCGGTCGCGCAGTTCAAAGCCAGCTTACGGGCGCCGGTTATCCTGCACGTGCGCTTCGGGGAAGGTCCGCAGGAGCGTCATCTCAACCACTTTTTGGTGTGCTACGCCTGGGACGACAGTCGGCAGTGCTTTTGCATCGGCGACCCTGCCGTGGGGCTGGTCGAGTATACCGAGGCGGCGCTGGCGCAGCGCTGGCCCTCGCTGGCCCTGCTCACGCTGGCTCCCACGGCGCAGCTGGGGCAGGCCCCGCCCGATACCCGGCGCAAGCGGCAGTGGCTCTACCACCTGGTGCAGCCCGATGTGCCCGCGCTGGCCGTGGCTACCGGGCTGGGCCTGGTAACCACGGTGCTGGGCCTGGCAACAGCCTTGTTTTCGCAACAGCTTATCGACCATCTGCTGCCGCAGCGCGATTTTCGGCGGCTGTGGCTGGGATTGGGTATGCTGGCCGGACTGCTGCTGATACGCGCCGCGCTGGGCTGGCTGCGGGGCTGGCTGCTGGCCCGGCAGGGCCAGGACCTGAGCAACCGCCTCACGGGCCGCTTTTTTGAAACCCTGCTGTACCTGCCCAAGCGCTTTTTCGACGGCCGCAAAACCGGCGACTTCATTACCCGCCTCAACGATACCGGCCGCATTCAGCAAGCCGTCAACCACTTGGTAGGTACCATGACCATCAACTTGCTGGTCGTCGTAGCGGCGCTGGGCTACGTGTGGCTTTACTCGCGGCTCCTTGGTAGTTGCATGCTGATTTACAGTATGCTGTACTGGCTCGTGGCCCGGCGCTTTCACCAGCCCATCCTGAGCGGGCAGCGCGCCGTGATGGGGGCGGCGGCCCTCAACGAAAGCCAGTACATCGATACGCTGCAAGGAATTGCGGAGGTAAAGGCGGCGGGCCAGGAACGGTTTTTTGCCCAGCTCACCCAGGTGGCGTACGGGCACTTGCAGGCGCAGGGCTACTGGCTGCGGCTAGTGGGCCTGCGCTTCGCCACGGCGGCCGAGGTCCTCAATGCGTTTTTTTGGGTGGGTACGCTGGCCTTCACGGTATCGCTCGTGGTCCACCGGGCGTTGAGCCTGGGGGAACTAGTGGCTATTTTATCGATAACGGGCGCAATGGTACCGGCGCTGACCAGCCTGTCGCTCACCGTCATGCAGCTGCAAGAGGCTCGCGTAGCTTTCGAGCGCATGTACGAGTACAGCAAAAATGAGCCCGAGCTGGCCGAGGACGAGGCTGCGCCGGCGCTCGCGCTGCAAGAGTTGGCAGTGCAGGAGGTAAGCTTCGGCTTTGCGGGCCAGCCGCCTTTGCTCGATGCCGTGTCGCTGCGGCTGGCGCGGGGCGAGCTACTGGCCATCGTAGGCCAGAGCGGTACTGGCAAGACCACGCTGTTTCAGCTGTTGCAGCGCTTTTATGAGCCCAGCCAAGGCAGGGTGCTGGTAAATGGAACTGAGTGGCAGGCCATTACCACGCGCAGCTGGCGCCGGGTAGTAAGCGCCGTGGCCCAGCATCCCAAGCTGTTCAACGGTACCCTGCTCGATAACGTCTGCCTGAGCGACCCCACTACCGGGCTGGAGGCCCTGGTCGCATTTTGCCGGGAGTGGGGCTTTGACGCGTATTTCGAGGCCCTGCCGCAGGGGTACTATACGGCCCTGGGCGAAGATGGCGTGGCCCTGTCGGGGGGGCAGCGGCAGCTGGTGGCTTTTGCCCGGGCGCTCTACGCCCGGCCTCAGCTGCTGTTGCTCGACGAGCCCACGGCCGCAATGGACGAGTGCATGGAGCAATTCGTGCTGCGCGTACTCGACCGGCTGCGGCCCACTACGAGCATTATCCTGATAACGCATAAGCTGGCCCTCGTCGAGGGAGCCAGCCAGGTGTGGCGACTCTCGCAAGGTCACTTGCAGCCGCTGGCTGCTTCAATTATTCCAACGCCCCAGTTTTTGTCATGAAGTATGTAGCTAAGATACAGCTCCTGGTGAGCTTGCTGGCCTGGCTGGCTGCGGGGCCGGGTAATGCCCAGCAACTGCCCGCCGTGCCTACCCCGGCCAACGCAGATAAGGCAATGGTGCTGGCCCGCCAGGATACCATTCAGCGGCTCCAGCAATTGTTTGCGGCCCAGCGCCGGGCGCCCCGGGTGCGCACCACGGCCCTGGCGGGGCTGTCCCTGGCCTGCTTTACCGTGCTACAGGCCACGCAGGGGCCACCCGAAACCAATTTTCAGCGGGTGGGGCGAGGCGTGCAATGGGGCTTTATGGGCTACACCGCGTATCTGCTGGTGCGCGGTATTAGCAAGCAGCGGCGCTACCGGCCCGCCCGCGAGCGGCAGTTGATTGCGGCCGTGGAGCAGGGCCAGCCGCTGCCCGCCTGGGTACGGAAAAAACTAAGATAAAAATCTGTTCGACAGGCCGATGGATAACGAGGAATGAACGTGGTGCCTTGCCAGGGCAAGTAGCTGAGGTACAAAAAAGCCCGTTAAGTTTCCGGTGGGTTCCAAATTCGGTACAAAACAGTCCACTAGATAGCGGCGATTGCGCGTGCCAGCCGCAACGAAACGTGCCGACCTTTGTTAGCCCGTTACGCTTATGGACCCAACTTCTGCTACCAAAACCGGCCAGGTATTCGACTGGCAGGTGCTGCGCCGCCTGCTCGCCTACGTGCGACCCTACCGGGGCGTGTTTATCGGCCTCATCGTGCTCACCGTGGCTACGGCCGTGCTGGGCACCGTGCGCCCCGCCCTCATTCAGCGCATGGTCGATGTGGACATCACCAACAACGACTGGGCGGGCCTCAACCGCTCGACGGTGTGGCTGCTGGGCCTGCTGGTGGTGCACACGCTGGTGAGCTATCTCCAGACCTACTATGGCGGCTGGCTGGGGCAGTACATCGTGCGCGACATCAGGGCCGACCTCTACCGCCACCTGCTCAGCTTCAAGCTCAGCTTCTTCGACCGCACGCCCATCGGGGTGCTGGTCACGCGCAATATCTCGGACGTAGAAACCCTGGCCGACGTGTTCAGCGAGGGGCTGGCCGCGATGGTGGGCGACTTGCTCCAGATTGTCTTCCTCATGCTGTTCATGTTCTGGACCAACTGGCAACTGGCGCTCATCAGCCTGTCCGTGATTCCGCCCCTGCTCTTCAGCACCTACGTGTTCAAGGAGAAGGTCAAGGGCAGCTTCCAGGAAGTGCGCAACGCCGTGGCCAAGCTCAATAGCTTCGTGCAGGAACACCTCACGGGCATGAACGTGGTGCAGATTTTCAACAACGAGGAGCGCGAATACCGGAAATTCGAGGCCATCAACCAGGAGCACACCCGGGCCAATATCAAATCGGTGCTCTACTACAGCATCTACTTCCCGGTGGCCGAGGTGCTGGGGGCCATCGGCGTGGGGCTGCTGGTGTGGTACGCCGCCCAGGGGCAGATTGCCGGTACGATTTCCAAGGGCGAGCTGATTGCCTTTATCATGTACAACGCGCTGTTCTTCAGGCCTATCCGCCAGATTGCCGACCGCTTCAACACCCTCCAGCTGGGTTTGGTGAGTACCGAGCGCCTGCTCAAACTACTCGACAACGAAGACCTGGTGGCGACCTCCGGCACCAAGCCTGTGCCGCCGCTGCGCGGCGAAGTAGAGTTCGATAAGGTCTGGTTTGCCTACAATGCGCAGGATGGCGAAGTCAGCGAGCCCGAATGGGTGCTGAAAAACATCAGCTTTCACGTGAAGCCCGGCCAAACGGTAGCCTTCGTCGGGGCCACCGGCGCGGGCAAAACGAGCATTATCAACCTGCTCTCGCGTTTCTACGACATCCAGCGGGGCCACGTTCGCGTCGATGGCGAAGACCTGCGCGAGTACGACCTCAGCCAGCTCCGCCGCCAGATTGGAGTGGTGCTGCAAGACGTGTTCCTCTTCGCAGGCTCCATCCGCGACAACGTCACGCTCGGCAACCGCGACATCAGCGACGCCAAAATCTGGGAAGCGGCGGCGCTCGTGGGCGCCCAGCGCTTCATGGAGCGCCTGCCCGGCGGCCTCGACTACCCGGTAATGGAGCGCGGGGCCACGCTCTCGGTGGGTCAGCGCCAGCTCATCAGCTTCGTGCGGGCCCTGGTGTACGAGCCCCGCGTCATCGTGCTCGACGAGGCTACCTCGTCCGTCGATTCGGAAACCGAGGAGATGATTCAGTCGGCCATCGACAAGCTCATGGAAGGCCGCACCGCCCTCGTCATCGCCCACCGCCTCAGCACCATCCAGAAAGCCGACCGCATCATCGTGCTCGACCGCGGCGAAATCAAGGAAACCGGCACCCACGACGAGCTGCTGCGCCTCGGCGGCTACTACGCCCAGCTCTACCGCATGCAGTATAAGAGCGCGGAGGTAAACGGATAATTAATAATGGTTAATTGTTAGTGGTTAATTGTTAATGGGCAGTGGCTAGCGGTTGGGTCTGGCATACTGGGTGCTATCCATGTTAAATTACCTGAAGTTCATTCATGAATAAATAGCTAACAATTAACAACTAACCACTAATAATTAGTAAAGCCTTGCGTTTTCTCTTCCCCCTCGTCCTCGCCTTCACCATTATCGGCCTGAGCATCTACGCCTACCTGGGCGGGCTGCGTACCCCCACGGTGGCCCTCGAAACCACCGCCGCGCCGGTGCTGCTGGCCGGCCAGCCCTTCCACGGCAAGGTCGATGACAGCCGCTTCGGCGAGCTGTTTCGCGAGGCCAAGGAGCGCCAGGACGCTAACCCGGCCCTGCCGCTGGCCAACCTGTACTACAACAACCCCGAGTCGGCACACGACTCCATCCGGGCCTTCGTGGGTGTGCGAGTGCCCGACACGACCGCCGCGCTGCCCGCCGGCTGGCGCTACCGCGTGGTGCCCGCTGGCCGGCGCGTAGTGGCCGCCCGCGTGCAGGGCGTGAGCTTCCTGCTGTCGCCGGGCAAGCTCTACGCTGCCGCCCAGCAGGGCCTCAAAGACCTCAAGCTGACCGGCCAGCCCTTCTACCTGGAGCAGTTCGGCCCCGATAAGGTCGATGAGCTGCGGGTAGGGGTGAAGTAGCCCCGGCGGCGGCTAGTACTAAATACGGAGCCCGCCCCCTGGCCCGGCGGCTTATACGTAGCCGCGGCGGCGAGCGGGCCGGGTTATCACGTAATTTCAAGAAATATAGCGAGTTATCTCAACCTCCCCGCATCCAAGCCAGTACCTGTGGCAGATCGGTCGCCAGTGTGGCTGCCGGTGGTCATAGTCGCTTCACCCTGCTTAGAAAGGAGAGTACTCAATGCTAGCTATGGAATATCGCGGCCCGAAACGCGTTCGGGTCACCCAAAAGCCGATGCCCGAAATCCTGCATCCCGAGGATGCGATTGTGCGGGTTACGCGGTCGTGCATCTGCGGTTCCGATTTGCACCTCTACAACGGCAACGTGCCCGACACCCGCGTGGGCCAAACCTTTGGCCACGAGTTTACCGGCGTGGTTGAGGATATCGGCTCCGAGGTAACCAAGCTCAAGGTGGGCGATAATGTGCTGGTGCCCTTCAATATCGCCTGCGGCAAGTGCATTTTCTGTAAGCAGGGCCTGTTTGGCAACTGCCACGAGTCATCGCCGCAGGCCACGGCCGCGGGGGGCTTCTTCGGCTACTCGCACATCACGGGCGGCTACGACGGTGGGCAGGCCGAGTACGTGCGGGTGCCCTACGCCAACGTGAGCCCCACCGTCATTCCGCCCGGCATGGACATCGAGGATGCCGTGCTGCTCACCGACGTAGTGCCCACCGGCTACCAGGCCGCCGAGATGGGGGGCATCCAGACCGGCGACACCGTGGTGGTGTTCGGGGCTGGCCCCGTGGGCATCATGGCCGCACGCTGCGCCTGGCTGTTCGGGGCCGGCCGCGTCATCATCATCGACAAGGAGGAGTATCGCCTGGAGTTTGCCCGCAACTACTCGAAGTGTGAGGCCTACAACTTCGAGGAAATCGGTGACCCGGTGCTGTTCATCAAAAAGCAAACCGACTGGATCGGGGCCGACGTGTGCATCGACGCCGTGGGGGCCGAGGCCGCCGGCAACGCCCTGCAAACCATCACCGGCCGCAAAACGCTGCTGCAAGCCGGCTCGGCTACGGCCGTGCACTGGGCCGTCAATGCGGTGCGCAAGGGCGGCGTGGTATCCATCGTGGGCGTGTACGGGCCAACTGATAACCTCGTGCCCATCGGCAACGTGCTCAATAAAGGCATCACCATCCGGGCCAACCAAACGGCCGTGAAGCGCCACCTGCCGCGCCTCATCGAGCACGTGCAAAACGGGGTGCTCAACCCCAAGGGCCTTATTACCCACCGCCTGGCCCTCGAGGATGTGGCTGATGGCTACCGGATGTTCTCGGCCAAACTCAACAATTGCATCAAAACCGTCCTGATTCCTGCTACCGCCAGAATGTAATGTGCTGCTAATTATGGAACCTACCACGCACAACCCGTCGCAGCTCCCGGGCTGGAACATCGACAACGATCCCGACAACGAGCCCACGTACCCGATGCGCACCCGCACCCCGGACGACCACAAGGGCTACTCCTGGGAGCGCCCCACCCAGCAGCCTATCAACATTGAAGTGCTGCACTCCAACGAGCGGCCCAACGTCACGGCCGTTTTCGGCACCTCCGTGCCCCCCAGCGGCCTCAGTGGGGTCATCCGGCGCTTCGCCTTTCAGTACAGCGAAAACAGCTACCTGCACTGGCTGCCCCTGCTGCTGGCCGACCGCGTCAACGTAGTAGAAGGCGTGCTCAGTGACCTCGCGCACGGCCATGTGCCCAACATTTTTGCCGAAAAGGGCTACCCCGTGGAGTGGAAGTACGATAAGAAAGGCTTGCTCCTCAAGCTAACGGCCTTTACCGCCCTGGTAGTGGGCGCTACGGTATTGCTCACGCGCGACAAAGCGCCAAAAAGCAAGCCCCGCCGCTCAGTGCGCTAGCCCTCGCCCGCAGGTCTCTACAAAACAAAAGGGCCCGTTGCCTCCTACGGCAACGGGCCCTTTCGCCTTGGCTTGCGCAGCGTCAGCGCCTAGCGGCCGAAGTAAAACGAGCCGCTGAAGGTGAGCTGATTCAGCCCGAAATTTGCCCGGAAGCTTGAGTTATCATACTTCTGCGACGTGCTCGTCACCCCGGGAACTGTTGTCTGCTGCGATGAGTAGCCGATGGTACCGATGGACGCCCCGATTCCTACTTTGGGGATGGGAAAGTAGATGATGCCGGGGGTGAGGCCAGCGTAAAAGCCGTTTGTGTTAGGCGAAATATTAGGCTGGCCCTGATCGGTGCGCAGATAGCCCGCGCCTAGGGTGCCAGTGAAGCCAAACTGCTCGCCCAGCATTTTGTAGTACTCCACGAACGCACCCACCTGCAATTGCCACGGCGTAATATCTGGCAAGGAGCCCCCGTTGCTCTGCTTGGTGCTGCGATTGGTAATCTGGTAAGAGCCATTGATACCAACCGCTAGATTATCAAGTACAAAGAAGCCGACTGAGGGGGCTATTTGAAACTGGCTATCGGTGTAGGTAGCCGTGACGGGGTAGCCGCTGGCCGTTACGGTCGGGCTATCCTGCGTAGTGCGGGCGTAGCCCACCGCGCCACCGAGTTGCACAGTACCCGCCTTGATAACCGTTTGGGCCTGCGCTGTGCCAGCCAAGCTACCCAGGAGTAGAAGAGAGGAAAGTTTTTTCATAATGCAGGAAGGGAGAAGCACCCGCGTGCTGACTAGTAAAAGCTGACGGGTTGACGAACGGAAGGCAAAAAAAAGGTCCTGCTTCTTCAAGAAGCAGGACCTTCTACAGTCGGGGTGGCAGGATTCGAACCTACGGCCTCGTCGTCCCGAACGACGCGCGCTACCGGGCTGCGCTACACCCCGAAAACTAGCGGGCCGATGGGGCGGCTCCGCGGCGGGAATTCCAAATGAGAGCACTTGGCCTAAAAAAGCCCCCGACCCGAAGGTCGGGGGCTTTTCGGGGGCAAATTTGCTCCTCGGTCGGAGTGGCAGGATTCGAACCTACGACCTCCAGCACCCCATGCTGGCGCGATACCAGGCTACGCTACACCCCGAGGGCATTTGGAGTCACAAAGGTAGGGGCAGGGATTTCGTTTGTGCAAGGTCGGCGCACACTTTTTTGCTTTTTTTGCCGTAAATAACGCTAACGTCGTCAGGGGCAGCGAGAAAAAAATGCGTGTGCTATTGATGAACTGGCATACTTCCTGCTTCCGTATCTTTACCAAAATAACATTGACTTACCCGGGAGACGGCTTTATTTTGTGCTGCTTTATGAAACCACTGATTATCCTGGCAATGGGGTTGCTGCTGGCCCCGCTCGGGCTGCTCGCCCAAACTACCCCCGCCCCGGCGGCTAGCCCGGCACCGGCTGCGGCCCCTGGCGACCCGAACGCCCCGGCCCCGCTGGCCCTGGCCCCGGTAACGCCCGCTCCCGATCCTAATGCCCTTAAAATCAGGGTTGACCAAAATCCCATCGCCCACACCATCACGGTGCGCTGCGATGCGCCCGGCCCCACCCGTTTCGAAATCAACGACCAGGAGGGCCGTCCGGTCATCACCAAAACCGCGATGGTGGGCACCACGCCCCTGGTGGTAAAAGTCGATGCCCTGCCCGCCGGTCCCTACGTGGTGCGCGGTACCGCCGGCGAAAAGCGCGGCACCAAGCTGATTCAAATTCAGTAAGCCATCTGGTAAAAATTATAAAAAAAGCCTCGCTGCGACTGGCAACGGGGCTTTTTTGTGGCGGGGCTGCACTGGCTGGCTACGAAGCGGTGGCTTCGGCCTGGAGCTGGCGCTCGTAGAGGGCGCGGTACAGGCCCTCGGGCTGGGCCATCAGGGCGGCGTGGGTGCCGTGCTGCACGATGCGGCCGTCGTCGAGCACCAGGATTTCGTCGGCCAGCTTCACCGAGCTCACGCGGTGCGAGATGATGAGGCTGGTGCGGTTGTGCATCACCCGCTGGAGGCTGTCGAGGATGGCGTTCTCGGTCTTGGTATCCACGGCCGAGAGCGAGTCGTCGAGAATGAGGATGCGCGGCTCTTTGACGAGGGCGCGGGCCATGCTCACGCGCTGCTTCTGGCCACCCGAGAGCGTGATGCCGCGCTCGCCCACCTTGGTATCGAAGCCCTCGGGAAAGCGGATGATGTTTTCGTACACGTTGGCGTCGCGGGCGGCCTGGGTCATGCGCGCCTCGTCGGGCTGGTCGAGGCCGAAGTTGATGTTGTTGCGGATGCTGTCCGAAAACAGAAATACGTCCTGCGGCACGTAGCCGATTTGCTCGCGCAGGCTGGTCAGGGCGTAGTCGCGCACGTCGGTGCCATCAACCTGAATGTCCCCGCTCGTCACGTCGTAGAGGCGACAGAGCAGCGCCGCGATGGTCGTCTTGCCCGAGCCGGTGTTGCCAATCACGGCCAGCGTCTGGCCCGGCCGGATGCGGAAGCTCACGTCGTGCAGGGCCTGAATACCAGTGTCGGGGTAGGTAAAGGAAACGTGGTCGAACACGATGTCGCCGGCAATGGGCTTGGCGACGTTTTGGCGCGATACGATGTCGGTCTTCTCGGTCAGAAACTCGTTGATGCGGGCCTGCGAGGCCTCGGCGCGCTGTACCAGCGAGGAAGTCCAGCCCAGCGCCGTCACGGGCCAGGTCAGCAGGTTGACGTAGATAATAAACTCGGCGATGCTGCCCGTGGTGATGGTGCCCCGAATGACTTCCTGCCCCCCAATCCAGACCGTGACGATGGTGCTGATACCCACCAGGAACATGATGAGCGGGAAGAACAGTGAGTTGACGAAGTTCAAACTCAGCGACTTATTCTTGTATTCGTCGGTCGAGACCTGAAACTGCTCGTACGAATCCTGCTGGCGCACGAAGGACTTGAGCACCCGGATGCCCGAAAAAGCCTCCTGGGTAAAACTCGTCATGGCCGAGAGCGCCTTTTGAATGTCGTCTGATTTCTTCTCAATCAGGTTATTGACGTAAAAGATACTGACCGACAGGATGGGCAGCGGCAGCAGCGTGAGTACCGTCAGCTTCACGTTGACGAGCAGCATGAGCGGCACCACGAGCACGAACAGCAGCACCAGTTGCAGGAAGTACATGATGCCCGGCCCCAGGTACATCCGCACCCGGCCCACGTCTTCGGAGATGCGCGACATGAGGTCGCCGGTGCTGTGGCGGCGGTAGAAGGCCAGCGGCAGCGACTGGTAGTGCTGGAAAATCTCGTTTTTCTGGTCGTTTTCGATGCGTCGCGACATCACGATGAGCGTTTGGCGCATGAAAAACAGGAAGATACCCCGTAGCAGGGCCAGCACGATGATGAGCACGCCGTAGAACAGCACGTTGCGCCCAAACAGGTGGTACACCCCCGCCTGCGCCTGCGTGCCAGCGTAGAGATGGTAGAGGTCGATGCCCTCGTTCACCAAATCGAAGGAGTAGCGCACGAGCTGGGCCGGGAAAATGGTCAGCAGCGTGCTCAGAATTACGAAGAGCACGCCGCCGAGGAAATGCCACTTATAGCGGAAAATATGCGGATTGACGGCGGCTAGGGCACGGGTGGGCATAAGCAGGGGAGAGGGCGGGCCCGAAAAACCGGTCCGCAACCGAAAAAAAACGGGTACTTTTGCACCCGAAACGGTGTTCGAGCACTGGCCCGGAAGCAATTGCCGGGTAGGCCTCCAACAAAGTTACGCCCTACTCTTCCCTCCCATTCCCACCCATTTTTCCCATTTACCCCTATGGTACTCGACGCGCCAACCCAGGCCGCTGCCTCGATTTTTGAGCAGGTGGCCGAATTTCAGCACGAGCAAGTGGTGTACTGCCACGACCACGAGACGGGCCTCAAGGCCATTATCGGGATTCACAACACGGTGCTCGGCCCCGCGTTGGGTGGCACCCGCATGTGGCATTACGCCACCGAGGCCGAGGCCCTGCACGACGTGCTGCGCCTCTCGCGCGGCATGACCTACAAGGCCGCCATCTCGGGCCTGAACCTGGGCGGCGGCAAGGCCGTCATCATCGGCGACGCGAAGAAACTGAAGAACGAGGCCCTGCTGCGCAAGTTCGGGCGCTTCGTTAATAACTTGAACGGCAAGTATATCACGGCCGAGGATGTGAACATGACCACCAAGGACATGGAGTACATCCGCATGGAAACCAAGCACGTGGCGGGCCTGCCCGAGAGCATGGGCGGCAGCGGCGATCCCTCGCCCGTAACGGCCTACGGCACCTACATGGGCATGAAGGCCGCCGCCAAGAAAGCCTTCGGCTCCGACAGCCTCGCCGGCAAGCGCATTGCCGTGCAGGGTGTGGGCCACGTGGGTACCTACCTGCTGGAGCACCTGCAAAAGGAGGGCGCCAGCCTCGTGCTCACCGACTATTACGAGGAGCGGGCCTACGAGGCCGCCAGCCGCTTCGGCGCCCGCGCCGTGGGTCTCGACGAGATTTACGACCAGGACGTGGACATCTATTCGCCCTGCGCCCTCGGGGCCACCCTCAACGACGACACTATCGGCCGCCTGAAGTGCCGCGTGGTGGCGGGCTGCGCCAACAACCAGCTGGCCCTCGAAAACGAGCATGGTCCCGAGCTCGTGCGCCGGGGCATCGTGTATGCCCCCGACTTCCTCATCAATGCCGGTGGTCTCATCAACGTGTACTCCGAGGTGGTGGGCACCAGCCGCCAGGGCGCGCTGGCCCAGACCGAGAAAATCTACGACTACACCCTGCAAGTGCTCGACCGCGCCGAGCAGGAAAACAGCCACCCCCAGGCGGCCGCCATCCGCCAGGCCCAGGAGCGCATCGAAAGCGTGGGCCGGGTAAAATCAACGTACTAAAGGGAGTTATGAGTTAGAAATTATGAGTTATGAGTTGGGTAGTCGGCGCTGAGCCAGCGGCCAACCAACTACCCAACTCACAAGCTCTAACTCATAACTTCTAACTCATAACTCATAACTCAAAAAAATGCTAAACCGCCGTCTTCTTCGTATCAAAGTCATGCAGGCCCTTTACGCCTACCAGCAAGCGGTCGCGGCCGATTTGCTGCTGGCCCAGGACCGCATTGCGGCGGCTTTTGAGCCCGACCTCACGGCCGACGTAGCCCCCGACCGCCGCCTGCTCGAAGGCCAGCGCAAGCTGGGCGAGGCGCAGCTGCGCGAGTGGCACCGCACCGGCGAGCTGCCCGAGTCGGGTTCCGACGACAAGGCCGTGGCCGCCGCCCTGAAAGCCGCCATCGACTACTACGAGCGCCTCGTGCACAAGGAGGCGGCGTTTTACAGCGGCCAGCTCATGCACGGGGCCGAGAGCATTCACGACCAGTACCTGCACCTGCTCAATATGCCGCAGGCACTGCTGCAAGTGATTACCGAGGACAACGAGCGCGAGGCCCGGCGCTTTACCGGCCCGCGCTTCGAGGCCGAGGGCACGGCCCGGCTGTTTGAGAACGCGGCTTTCGCCAAGCTCAAGGAAAACGAGCAGCTGCTGCAAACCACCATCAAGCGCAAGCTGCAATGGACCGACAGCGAGGAGCTGGAAGCCCTGCGCGAAGCCTGGCAGAAGGAAATGAAGCCCGACGAAACCGTGCAGGCCTACCTGAACGGCAAGAAAACGGGCCTGGCCGAAACCGACTACGAAACCGACCTGGAGCTGCTGCGTCACCTCTACAAGGAGTTCGTGTTCAAGGGTGAGGCGCTGCCGCGCTGGCTCGAAAGCAACGACCTGAACTGGGAGGAAAACCGCCCCATCGTGCGCAACCTCGTGCTCAAGACCCTGAAGATGCTGCCCTACGCGGCCGACGAAAAGCAGGAGCTGATGAACCTGAGCGCCAATTGGCAGGACGACCGCGACTTTGCCGAAACGCTCTACAAGCAGACCCTGGCCGACGACGCCAAGTCGGAGAAGCTCATCGCCGAATCGACCCAGAACTGGGACGTGGAGCGGGTAGCGCTGCTCGATAAAATCATCCTCAAAATGGCCCTCTGCGAGATGCAGCTGTTCCGCAGCATCCCGGTGAAAGTGACCATCAACGAGTACATTGAGATCAGTAAGCTCTACAGCACCCCCAAGAGCAAACAATTCGTAAACGGTATTTTGGATAAGCTGGCCCAGGACCTGGCCGCCAGCGGCGAAATTCGCAAATCGGGCCGCGGCCTGCTCGACAACCAATAACCTGTAGGGTAAGCTTTAGCTTGCCCCGCGGCGGGCGAGCCTCACGCCAAGGCAAGCTAAAGCTACCCTACACTCCTTTTTCACCTCCTCACCCCACCTACATGGCTAGCAAAACCACCACCGGCCTGTTGTGCTTTACGGGCGGCGCCCTGGCCGGGGCCGCCATCGGCCTGCTCTACGCCCCCGAGACGGGTCGCGAAACCCGCTCCTGGCTCAGCTATCAGCTTGAAAAATACCGCTCGGTGCTGGCCGACCTCACCGAGAGCCTCGTCACGAGCCGCGACAATACCCCGTCGTCGGCCAAGAGCGAGGGCCAGCGCGTTATTCAGGACGCCAAGAGCAAGGCCGAACAGCTGCTCGGCGATGTCGACCAGCTCATCAGCCAGATTAACTCCCGACGGGCGCTTAGCTAGCCCAGCTTAGGCGGCGGGCCTGGTGCCCGGCGCCAGGCCCGCCGTTTAGCTTTTAAGCGATTTTACCGGGCCACTCTTTCTTTTCTTACCTTTTCGTATGCACCTCGTAACCCTCATTCCCGGCGACGGGATTGGCCCGGAAATCACCCGCGCCGTTGTTGACATCTTTGCTGCCGCCCAGGTACCCGTGCAGTGGGAAACGCACAACGCCGGCGAAACTGCCCTTGCTGAAAGCGGCTCGCTGCTGCCCCAAACGTTGTACGATTCACTGGAGCGCACCCGCGTGGGCCTCAAAGGCCCCGTCACCACGCCGGTAGGCAAAGGCTTCAAGAGCGTCAACATCACCCTGCGCCAGAAGTACGACCTCTACCAAAACGTGCGCCCGGCCCAGACTACGCCCGGCATCACCACGCGCTTCGAGGGCATCGACCTGGTGCTGTTTCGGGAGAATACTGAAGGCCTGTACGCCGGCCTGGAGGTGTATGACGAGCGCCTGGGTATCGCCGACTCCATCAGCCGCGTGACGGTGGAGGGCTGCCGTAAAATTTGCCGCGCCGCCTTCGCCTACGCGTCGAAGCACGGGCGCAAGCACGTGACGATGGCCCACAAGGGCAACATCCTCAAAAACGCTGGCAAGCTGATGCTGGAAGCCGCCAAGGCCGCCGCCGCTGAATTCCCGGAGGTGACGTTCTACGACGACCGCATCATCGACAACATGTGCATGCAGCTGGTTAACAAGCCCCAGCAGTTCGACGTGATCGTGACCACTAACCTGTTCGGCGATATTCTCTCCGACCTCTGCGCCGGCCTCGTGGGTGGCCTGGGCGTGGTGAGCGGGGCCAACATCGGCGACGACATGGCCATTTTCGAAGCTGTACACGGCTCGGCCCCCGACATCGCCGGCCAGGGCAAGGCCAACCCCACCGCCCTGCTGCGCTCGGCCCTGATGATGCTGGAATACCTCGGCGAAAAGGAGTACGCCACCCGCATCGAAAAGGCGCTCAACGAGACCCTGCTCCACAAAGAGCAGTGCACCGGCGACCTCGGCGGCCAGGCTTCGACCACGGAGTTTGCCCAGCACATCATCGACAAGCTGAAGTAAGTAACTGATTTTAACCTAACCACCCTGCGCGGGCCAGCCGGCCGGCGCAGGGTGCTGCGTCTATGCTGCGTCCTACTATTTATTCTCTCGCGCTGGCGGCCGTGCTGCTGGGCGGCTGCAACCGCGACAAGGCCCCCGAGGCCGGTACCCAGGGCATGAACGCCGCCGCCGCCGACGCGGCCGCCGATGCCAAGGCCAACCCGACCATCGACAACCCCAACGTGGCCAGCGACACCGAGGAGCCCAACCCCGACGCGCCAGTGCTGACCTTTGCCGAAAAGCAGTTCGACTTCGGTGACATTAAGCCCGATAGCAAGGTGCAGCACACGTTTAAATTTACCAACACCGGCAAGACCCCGCTGCTCATCGCCGACGCCACCGCCAGCTGCGGCTGCACTACCCCTAGCTGGACCAAGGAGCCCGTGCAGCCCGGCGCCACCGGCGAGCTGGAAGTGCAGTTCGACAGCCGCGGCAAGCAGGGCCTCATCAGCAAGCAAGTCAACGTGCGGGCCAATACCCAGCCCAGCATCACGACTATTTACATCAAAGGCAACGTGCTCCAGTAGGTGAGATAGTGAGCGGTGAACTGGTGAGTTGGTGAGCGGTGAAATAATGAGTTAAAAAACGTTATGCCACCTCTCACCATATTACTACTCGCCAGTTCACCGCTCACTGACTCACTAGTTCACCACTCACCATTTCACTATCCTATGACTTTTCTTACCCTTCTGCTCCAGGCTTCGCCGAGCGGCGGCATCATGCAGCTGGTTTTTCCGGTGGCCATTGGCCTGGTGCTGTACTTCTTCATGATTCGACCGCAGCAGCGCAAGACCAACGAGGCCAAGGCCTTCCGCGAGTCGCTGGTGAAGGGCAGCCGCGTGGTGACCATCGGCGGCCTGCACGGCCAACTGGTGGAGGTCGGCCCCGAAACCGTGCTGCTTGAAGTAGAGCGCGGCCAGCGCCTGCGCTTCGACCGCAGCGCCATTGCCCGCCTCGCCGGGGGGGCTGCCACTGCCGAAACCTCCGTCACGCCGGCCAGCTAGACATGAAGTCCACGCTGCCAGCTACTACCGGCGGGTGGGCCAGCCAGGTGCTGCGCCGCCTGCTGCGCCCATTCGCCTCGCAAGAGCCGAGCTTCTACCGGGCGGTAGTAGCGTGCTTCGTGATAGCCAGTACTTTGTGGATGCTGCGCGAGCTTAGCGACAGCTACACCGCCCCGCTCGACTACCCCGTGGTGTGGCACTACAACGCCCGGCGCTACCACCCGGCCCGCCCGTTGCCGCCCACCGTGCGCATTGAGGTGCGCGGCAACGGCTGGCGCCTGCTCAGCCGCGCCGTGGGCCTGCACCTGCTGCCCGCCGACGTGCGCCTGCGCCTCCCCGGCACGCCGCCCCTACGCTCCCCCCTGCGGCCCCCGCTGCGCCGGGCGCTGGGCACCGTGCGCCTGGTAAGCCTGCCCGTTGATTCGGCCAGCTATTACCTGGTGCCGGGGGGCGACTCACTTTGAGAAAGTTATGAGTTAGAAGTTATGAATTATGAGATGATACTCGTGTCATTGCTGCGTGACCTATGGCTAATTCATAACTTCTAACTTCTAACTCATAACTCCTTCCCATGCTTCGCATTGGCATTACCGGTGGTATCGGCTCGGGTAAAAGTGTGGTGGCACGGGTATTTGCCGCGCTGGGCGTGCCCGTGTACGATTCCGATAGCCGGGCTAAGTGGGTGATGGCTCACGATTTGGTGCTGCGGGCGCAGTTGCAGGAGGCTTTTGGGGCCGAGGCGTACGATGCCGCTGGGCAGCTCAATCGGCCCTACCTGGCCCGGGTGGCTTTCAATGACGCCGCTCAGCTGGCGCGGCTCAATGCGCTGGTGCACCCGCGGGTGGGGGAGGACTTTGCGGCCTGGACGGCCGCGCAGATAGCCCAGGGCCAGCCCTACATTTTAAAGGAGGCCGCCCTGCTTTATGAGTCGGGGGCTTACAAGGGGCTCGATCGCATTATTACCGTTTTCGCGCCGGCTGAGGTGCGAGCGGCCCGGGTATTGCGCCGCGACGCCCACCGCTCGGCCGCTGAGGTGCAGGCGATTATGGATAAGCAACTCAGTGAAGAGGAGAAGCTGGCCCGGGCGGAATACGTTGTTTATAACGACGACTCCCAACTGGTACTGCCCCAAGTGCTCGCGCTGGACGCGGCCTTCCGTCGCGTAGGGTAAGCTTTAGCTTGCCCGGCGTGAGGTGGGTCGCGGCTCGCCTCACGCCGGGCAAGCTAAAGCTTACCCTACAGCTCAGCGGATGATGGGGTAGCGCTCGAAGGGGCGGTCTACGAACAGCTTGCGGTAGGTGGCGTGGGTTTTAATGATTTTGGCGCCGATGCTGCGGGTAGTGACGAGCATGCGGGGATTGAAATCGCCAATCCAGTTCATCTCGATATCGCGGTAGCCAGCGTTGAGAAAACGCTCCTGCGTCCAGGTGATCAAGGCCTGGTCTACGCCCTTGCCCTGGAAGGCGGGGATGACGCCGTAAATGATGCCCAGCATTTTCTTGTCGGTGCGCTGCATGTAGCGCCAGCGCTGCCACAAAAAGCGCAGCTTGCCCAGCAGGTCGAGGCGGTGGCCGACGTGCTTGAAAATCTGGTTTAGCTCGGGTAGGTTCAGGAAAAAGGCTACCGGCTCGTCGTCGTGGTAGGCGAAGGCCAGCAGGCGCTCGTCGATGACGGGCTTCATCTCGCGCACCAAGTGTCGGGCCTGGTCCAGCGTCATCGGCTTGATGCCTGCGTGGCGGCCCCAGGCCAGGGTGTAGATGTGGTGAAAGTCCTGGGCCATCTTCTCCGGCTCGGCCTTGCGGGCGTGGACAAAGCGGTAGTGCCCATCGGCCTCGAAGCTCGCCAGCTTCTGGTGAAAGCTGGGGTGCAGCTCCTGCGCGACGGGGCGGTGGCAGGTATACTGCTTGAAATAGAGCTGAAAGCCGTAGCTTTCAAACAAGCCCTGGTAATAGGCCGGGTGCCAGAACATACCGTAGTTGGGCTCGCGGTCAAAGCCATCGATGAGCACGCCCCAAAACCGGTCGCGGTCGCCGAAATTGATGGGGCCATCCACGGCCAGCATTCCCTGGGCGCGCAGCCACTCGCAGGCCACGTCGAAGAGCGCGTGGGCCGCCGCCTGGTCGTCGATGCACTCAAAAAAGCCCAGGCCGCCGGCGGGCAGCGTGGCATCGGTGGCAGTAGCCGTGAGCGGGTTGACGAAGGCCGCGATGCGGCCAACGACCGCGCCCTGGGCATTGGTGAGCAGCCAGCGCTTGGCCTGCCCCCCGGCGGCAAACAGTGTATTCTTGGCCGGGTCGAATACGGCCTCGACCTCGTTGTCGAGCGGGCCGATATAGGCCGGCTCGTGGCGGTGCAGGTGGTGGGGGAGGGCGCAAAACTGCCGCTGCTGGGCGGCGGAAAGAACTTCGAGCAAAGGCATAGAGGCAAAGGTAGCGGCGGCCCCAACCATTAGGGGCCGCGGTGAGTACTAGGGCCTGGGCCCCGCGGTGCGGGCGGGGGCCGGGGCGCAAGCCGAGCTAGTCCTCAGAAATGACGTTATGAAAAGTATTGATTATCAGCGATTATTTCACTTGTTTCCCGATTCGCTGCTGCTGTTGCTGCCCGATGGCACAGTAGCCGATAACTCCGATGCCCACGTAAAAGTGTCGTTGCTGCCGCGTGCGCGCGCGGTGGAGCGCGACATTTTTGTGGCGTATCCTTCGGCCCCCGAGAGCCAGCGCGAGTTGTTTGAGTCGCTCGAATACGTGCGCCAGCACCTGGAACCGCACACGATGAGCCTACTCCGCTACGACCTGGAGCGCCCCGCCGAGCTGGGCGGTGGTACCGAGGAGCGCTACTGGCAGCTCACGCATTATCCCTTATTCGATGAACAGGGCCAACTCGAATACATCTTGCAGCGCCCGCAGGATGTGACGGCCCAAACCCTGGCCGCCCGCCAGGCCGAAATAGCTGCCCAGGCGCTGGTAGACGTGCAGGAGCGCAATCGCTTTATCCTGGAATCGCTGCCCGTGATGGTATGGACCACCACGCCCAATGGCCAGCCCGACTATTTCAACCCGCGCTGGCTCCAGTTTACGGGCCAGCGGCTGGAAGACTTGACCGCGGATTTAACGGATGCAACGGATTTTGCGGATGCTGCCCGGGCTGCTGGGGCGGGGCCGGCAGGTGATGAGGCGCGCCATGCGGATTTTGCGGATGCGGGTGGGGAAGCTGGCGTCAAGCCGGCAGGTAGCTGGGCCCAGCTAACGCACCCGGATGACCAGGCTGGCTTGGTGGCGGCCTGGCGGGAGGCCCTGGCTACGGGCCAGCCCTTTCAGCACGAATATCGCTTGCGCCGCCACGATGGGGAATACCGCTGGGTGCTGACGCAGGCGGCTCCGCGCCGGACGGCCGATGGCCGGATTAGCATGTGGGTGGGTAGTGCCAGCGACATCCACGCCCAGCGCCAACTGGTAACCGAGCTCCTGCAGGCCAACGAGCAGCAAGCCGCCCTGGCCGAGCAGGCCTACCAGACTTACCAGCGCGCCGAAAGCCAGCGCCGCACCTACGACCAACTATTCACGGAAGTGCCCGCCCTCATTTCGGTGCTGCGCGGGCCGGAACACCGTTATGATTTTGTTAATCCGGCGTCGCAGCGCATGTTCCCGCACCGGCAGTTGCTGGGGCATACCGTAACCGAGGCCCTGCCCGAGGTAGTGCAGCAGGGCATGGTGGCCATCCTCGACCGCGTGTACACCACCGGGGAAAGCTTCCGCGAACCCGCTATGCGCATCGACCTTGAGCGTAGCGCCGGCGAGCCTCCGCAGGAAGCGTATTTCGACCTGTTGCTCCAGCCGTTCAAAGAACAAAACCAACCGGCTGGGGTGTTGGTTTTTGCTGTGGAAGTCACGCCCCTGGTGCATGCGCAAGCCGAGCTGGCCGCGCTGCGCGCCCGGGGTACGGGTGGCCCCGGTGCCCGAGGCGAGTGCTAAATAGCTTGTCCACAAGTAAATATTTTAACCGCTAGTCGTCCACTCATGGCCCTCTCTTCCTTCGACTTTCAGCAGGCCCGCGTCAAGCAGGTGTTGTTCAAGTCGCGGCTGCGCTCGGTGCTCTACGGGGTGCGCGATGCCGACGATACACTTTTTTCTCTCCACGAAAGCCCGCTGGGGCAGTGGCTCGATACGGTGCTCAAGCCCAACCACGGGGCCCGCCCCGAGGTGCAGGAGGCCGAGCGCCTGTTGCAGCAGCAGCTCCGCGCCGGCCGCGAGCTCACTACCCGCTACCAGCGCGGCCAGATTGAGGAGGCCCGCGCAGGCCTCGACCAGATCAATGTTTACGCCGATCAAATCGACGCCGTGCTGCTGGGCCTGCAACGCAGCCTCGATCTCAACTAAGGCCAGCAACCGCCAGGCCCCGCCTGCCGTTAAGGACGGGGCCCATCCTTACGCGGCTGCTTATGAAACGTAACGAAATCCTTCTGCGTCAAGACCGTGTCGTGTACATTCTCTTGATCGTGACGGCGGCCGTAGGTCTTACCTGGGTGATATGGCGGCACCAGTACCTCCTCAATCACAACCGCCCGGCGGGTGCCCAGCCGGCGGCCCAGGCCCTGCGCTAGCACGGTTGGCTAGCGTTGAAAGTGCAGCTGGAGAATCGTATTGACTTTCTCCTCGGTCAGGGGCTTGCTCACCAGCCCGGCGATGGGTAGCTCCTGAA
This sequence comes from uncultured Hymenobacter sp., assembly GCA_913776615.1. Taxonomy (GTDB): domain Bacteria; phylum Bacteroidota; class Bacteroidia; order Cytophagales; family Hymenobacteraceae; genus Hymenobacter. Next base: position 24,951 of record CAJYPK010000058.1, on the reverse strand, counting down.
TGCGAGCCAGGTCGCGGCCGTCCATCGTCGTGGTCAGCATCACGATGATGCTGGCGCGTTGCTGTGCGGGCGGGAGCTGCTGGTAGGCTTCCAGAAACTGAATGCCGTTCATCACGGGCATGTTTACGTCGAGGAAAATGAGGGCGGGCAGCTCGGTCGCGGCGGCGATGCGCTCGGTGAGCAGATCCAGGGCCTGGGCACCGTTTTCGGCGACTAACAACTGGTCGGTTACCTCCAGGCGCTTGAGCAGCAGCTCATTCAAGAAATTGTTGGTCGTATCGTCATCGACCAGGAGTACGCTGGAAAGCTTGGACATGGGAGGGGAAGGTGGCGGGAAAGAGGGTGCGGAGCCCTCAGCCGGGTATCTCTACGGTAAAAGTGGAGCCGACGCCGAGCTGGCTCGCCACGGTAATAGTGCCGCCTGCGTTTTCCACCATGCGCTTTACCATGTATAGCCCTATGCCTGAGCCTTCGACGTGGGCGTGCAGCCGTCGGAAAATACCGAACAGCTGGGCTTGCTGAGCTTCGTTGAGGCCCAAGCCATTGTCTTGCACCGTGAGGATTACGCCCGCCGGACCGCGCGCGGCGCGTAGCGCCACGGCGGCCGGGCGGGCCGGGTCGCGGTACTTCACAGCGTTGCTGAGCAAGTTGTAAATAAGGCTGCGCAGGTTTTGGGGGGCAAACGACACGTGGAGGTCGGGGGCGACCTCCACCGTGAGTGCAGCCCCGGCCGTCGTAAAGAGCGACGTTAGGTCGAGGCGTACGGCCTCGACGGTGGCGGCGAGCTGCACGTCTTCGGCGGGCTGGCTATGGGCCTGCTGCAAGCGGGCAATATCGGTGAGCTGGGCAATGGTAAGCCGGAAGCGCTCGGTCGACTCCTGCATCAGGTCGAGCAGCCGGGGTACCGGCGGGGTGGGGCTCGGCAGGTGCTCGCGCAGGGCCAGCAGCAGGCCCTCGATGTTGGCAATGGGCGATTTGAGGTCGTGCGAGGCCGTGTACACAAAGTTGTCCAGGTCCACGTTGGTGCGCGTGAGCTGGGCGTTGGCGGCGTTCAATTCCTCGTTGCTGGCCCGCAGCTCCTCGTTGATGGCCGCCAGCTCCTGGTTGAGTTGCTGCACTTGCTGGCGGGCCAGCACCTTATCCGTAACCTCGACGATGAAGGCCAGGATGCCCTGGGTGTGACCCTGCGAATCGGTCAGCGGCTGGTAGGTGAAGTCGATATACCGAAGAGCCGTTTGGTTGGTGGTGGGGTCGTACAACTGCAGGGGCATCGCCAGGCCCTCACACGGCCGGCCGGTGGCGTACACCCCGTTGAGCAAGTCGATAAATCCCTGGGAAATGACTTCGGGAAAAACCTCCGCCACCGTATGTCCCAGCCGGGTGCGACCTCCCGCTATCTTCTGGTAGCCCTCATTAAAAAAGCTGAAGCGGTGCTCGGGACCATTGAGCGCAGCAATGGCCGCCGGCACCTGCCCCAGAATGCGGTCGAGCAGCCGCTGTTGGCTGGCCGCGTGCGCCCGCTGCTGCTCGGCCTCCTGCAAGGCGACGGCCAGCTGCTGGGTGCGCTCGGCCACGCGATGCTCCAGGTGCTGCTGCACTTGCAGCACTTCCTCCTGGTTGGCAAGCAGCTCCTCGTTGCTGGTATGCAGGGCCGTATTGAGGGCTTCGAGCTGGCGATTGAGGTGCTGCACCTGCTCGCGGGCCAGCACCTGGTCGGTTACTTCGGTAGCTACTACCATTACGCCCGGCGGGCGGTCGCCCTCGGCGGGTACGGGCAGGTACACGAAGTTCCAGTACACGGTTTCGTGGCGGCCCCGGCGAAAGATGGTGGAGGGCATCTCGTGGGCTACGTGGGGCGTGCCGGTAGCCAGCACACCCGCCAGTAGCTCTTCGTAGCCCATGCCCGCCACCTCGGGCAGCAGCTCAAACAGGGGAGTGCCCACGGTCTGGGCCAGGGTGCGGCCCCATAGCTCGCACACGAGCGAATTGGCCAGCTCAATTACATAGTTGGGCCCCCGGTACACGGCGATGGCCACCGGGGCCAGCTCAAAAATGCGCTGAAGCTCGCCGCGCTGGCGCTCGGCCTCGGCGCGGGCAGCCTGCTCGCGGGCCTCGCTGGCGCGGAGCCGGGCCTCGGCCTGGGCCTGGGCCGTCACGTCGACCACGGCGTGCAGCAGGTGTTGCACCCGGCCGGCCGCGTCGAGTACGGCGCTGTTGTTGATAAGCCAGTAGCGCTCCAGAAACCGCCCGGGCGCGGTGGGGTCGGGCACATCGTAGCGCTGCTGGGCCATTTCGTGGGGCTTGCCCGTGGCCAGCACCCGGGCAAAGGACGCCCGCAGGTTGCGCTCGCCGTGAATTTCGGGTACTTCGGGATTATCGGGAAACAGCTCGAATAAGGAAGAGCCAATCAGCTGCTCGCGCGGCAGTAGCGATACGGCCAGGTAAGCGTCGCTGGCGGCCTCAATAATCAGGTCGGGCGTGAGCAGGAGGAAGGCCCCGGGCAGCACGTTGAAAACCGGAAGCAGGGCTAAGCTGGCGGGCATAGGGCAGGGCGAAAAACAGATGGGAGCCTGCAAAGGGTAAGTCAGGCGGGGCAACTGGCGGCGGCCGGTAAGCTCGGGGTAAAGATGCCGCAAAAAACGGGTCTATCATACTGGCCGTGGCGGCTGGGGGTTGCGTCTGGCCCGTTGGCTTTCAGCGAAAAGCTTGCCGACTATCATGCGAAGAGGCTTTTGAATTATTTTCAACAGAATAGCCTTGGCCACGGCCTGGCTTATTCCATGGCCAGGCGCAAGGTAGTGCGGCTGGTACGCACCAAGGACACATCCGTGACCGGTTGTCGGGCAGAAGGGTGGGTCGCTACGCCGTCGGGGCCAGCAGCGGCGAAGACGAGGTGGCCCGCGGTGTCCGTCGTGCACCTGCACGGGGGCGCTCGGCGGCGCTTGGGTGAGCGTAGCGGCCCAGCAGAGCAGGGGGAATCGGGAAACAGGGCCGGGTGGCAGTGTGGTTGCCCAGGTCGTCGCCCGTGCCGCCGGCCCCGCCCGCTCCCAGCCGCCGCCAGGCGGCCGCGGCCGGGCGGGCAGGTTATAGCAAAAGCCGGGCTTGCCGTCGGCCTGAAATACGAGCAGGCCGGTGGCCGCGCTGGCGATGGCCGCCACCTGCGCCCGCGTGAGGCGGGGCAGCAGCGCCCCCTTGGTGCTGCTCACGATGTCGAGGGCGGTCGAGGCGTCGGGGGCGGTGGTGCCGATGCCCGCGCTGCCCGTCGTCTGGGCCTGGGTCAGGTGCGGTGGCCAGCAGGAGGTAGTTTTTTTGAATAAAAGGGCAGAAGGGGAAAGCGGGAAAAAAGAGGCCGGGCGCGGCCCGGATAAAGACGGCAGCGCCAGGACCGAGGGCTGACCTCAGGCCCCGGCGTGCCGCCGGCCCCGGGGGTGGGGCCAGTGCTAGGTTTGTTGGTAGCTCAGAAAGGGACGGTCAGCGGGGCGGGCCAGCGGGCCGACAAACCTCCGCCCGCCCGGGCCGCTCATCCTAAAAAGGGGGCGTAGACAAAGTGTGGACAGGTCTTAATTTTTATTGTCAATCAAGTAGTTAATTTTAAGCGCCAGGTTCCGGTGGCGCGCCCCGGCTAGCGCTGAGCCTGGCCGCTGGTGGCCGCTTCCAGCCGCCGCAGCCGGGCCTCGAAGGTTTCGAGGGCGGCCGTGGCCTGGGCCTTGTCGGCGGCAGCCTGGGCTTTGAGGGCCGCGTTCTGCTTTCGTAGCTCGGCTACCTGGCGGGCCAGCTCCTGGGTGGCGCTCACGTTGAGCGTGGTCAGGGCGCTGTAGTCCACGCTCAGGAAATCGTCCACGTATTTGCCGTACACGAACAGCCCGCCGGCGTAGGCCTCGGCCGAGGCGAAGCGCACGGTGCGCGCGTCCACCACCGTCACCTGCGGGTCGAGGCTCTCGTTGGTGGGCGTGTAGAAGCGCAGGCGCCCCCCGGCGGCCGGCAGCTCGTGGGCCTTGGGCAGCGTCACGGTCACCTGGCCGTTGGCAAAATGCACGCTGGTGGCCGCCGCATACACGTTCGGAATGGCCTGGGTCGAGCGCGAGACGGCGGCGGGCAGCACCTCTTGCACTTCCTGGGCAATGACTTTCTTCACCACCTGGTCGATATTGGCGTGCTGGTCGATGTAGGTGTAGTCGGTGATGCGCACGCGCTGGAGCAGGGCCAGGTCGGCGGCGCGGTCGGAGAGGCCGATAACGTGCTTGATGCGCCGGTCAGAGGTCGTGTTCAGGGCCCCGGCCACGATAATATCATTCACCCAGAGCTGCCCGCCGGTGAAGTAGGCCGCCGTGGGCCGGGCCGTGGTGCCGCCGGGTGCCCCGGGGCCTTGCAGGCCGGAGGAGGCGAAGAAGTAGGAGGTGTTGCTGCCGCTGGGCGTGGCCGAGGCGCTGCCGCTCACGTGCAGCCTGGCGATGGGACTGCTCGTGCCGATGCCCACGTTGCCGTTGGCGTCGAAACGGCCCCACTCGGTCACGCCGTTGCTCTGGTCGGACTTGCCGAAGACGATGCCGCCCGGGCCCAGGCCCTGCTGGTTGAGCAGCCAGGTGGCCCCGTCGCCGCCGCCAGAGCGGTTCCATTGCAGGTGGGCCCCTTGGGTACTGATGGCACTGTTGCTACGGGCCAGGATGCCGCCGGCCACGTCCAGTGCCTGCGTGGGGCTAGCCGTACCGATGCCCACGTTGCCGTCGGAGCGCACGGTGAAGCTGGGCGTGAAGGTGCCCGTGGGGATGCCGCCCTCGGCGCTGGCCGAGGTGCGGCCCACCACAAACTTGTCGTTGGCGTCGGCCGCGTCGCCCACCACCACGCGCAGCTCGCTCTGGTCGGCGGCCGGATTCACGCGGTACAGGCCCACGGGGTCGGTGTTCAGGCCCGGGCCCACAAACTCGACGGCCTGGCCCGTGCCCGTGGTCCCGCCGTCGGCCCCCAGGCGCAGGTTGCCCCGCACGTCCAGCGCCTGGGTGGGGCTGCTCGTGCCGATGCCCACGTTGCCGGCGTTGTAGTAGTAGCTGGTACCATTCACGCCCCAGGCGCCGGGCACGTTCACGAAGTTGGTGGCGTCGAGCGCAGGCGCGGCGTAAGCCACGCCGGGGGTGAGAATGAGTAGGCCATTGCCGCTGCGGTAGCCCTGGGTGTGGGTGGTGTTGCTGCCCGTGGCCGTCACGTAGGAGCTACCGCCGCCCCCAGCGCCGGAGCCGGTGCTGCCGTTGCCGCCGCCGCCCCCGCCGTAGTAGCCGCCGCCCCCGCCCGCCGAGCCGTCGCCCGGGCCACCCTGCCCCAGACTGCCATTGCTATAACTCGAGCCGCCCGCGCCGCCCGCACTTTGGCTGCCGCCCTGGCCGGGAGAGTCGCCGCGACCAGTGCCGCCCACCAGGCCGCCGCCCGCGCCGCCGTTGCCGCTGCCGGAAAAAGCGGCCCCGCCGCCGCCGCCCGCCACCACCACGCGGTTGGCCAGGGCGGCCCCGCCCCGCCGCACGTCGGTGGCCCCGCCCCCGCCGCCGCCGTAGACGTCGTACCCGTTGCCACCCCCGTTGTAGCCGCCCGCGCCTGACCGGCTCTGGTTGCCCGCCCCGCCCACGAACAATTGCAGCACCTCTCCGGAGGTGACGCGAAGCGTGGTTTGTACACGCCCGCCCCGGCCACTGCTGCCGTTGTTATAAGCGTCACCGCCCTGGGCTCCCTGGGCATCTATTTGCAGGCTCGTCACGCCGGCGGGCACGGTGTAGGTATATTGCCCCGGGGTGTCGAAGGTCACCGGGCCGGTGCTGGGCGCGGGCTGCTCATTGGCATTCAGGCTGGCATCCCAGCTCGTCCCGTTCCACACGTTCAGTTTGCCCGTGGTGGTATTATAAACCGTCAGGCCCGGGGCCGGGCTGGCGATGGCATCGCGCTGGGGCTGGCTCAGGCGCGGCGGCAGGAAGCCCTTGGTGGTGCTGCTCACCTCGAGCTGGGCCGAGGCAGCCGGGCTGCTCGTGCCCAGGCCCAGGCGACCGTCGTCCGCGAACCGCGCCCACTCCGTCACGTTGTTGCTCTGGTCAGACTTGCCGAAGCGGATGCCGCCGGGGCCACCACCCTGCTGGTTGAGCAGCCAGGTTTCGCCCTCGCCGCCGCTGCGGTTCCAGTGCAGGTGCGCGCCCTGGTTACTGATGGCACTGCTACCGCGGGCCAGGATGCCCCCGCTCACGTCGAGCGCCTGGGTGGGAGCGGCCACGCCCACGCCCACCTGGCCGCTGCTGCTGATGGCGAGGCCGCTGGTGCCGCCACTCACCAGCGGGAAGCCCGCCAGGTTCAGGGCCTGGGTGGCGGTGTGGTTGCCCAGGTTGTCGCCGGGCGTGGCGGGCACCGTCACGCTGCCGCCCCCGGTCAGGCTGATGGTGCTGCCGCTGATGCTCAGCTGCTGCGAGCCGGCTGGCAGGCCCAGCGTACTCAGTACCCCGTTGGCGTCGGCCGTCACCATACGCAGCCCCGTGCCCGCCAGGCCGGTCAGGCGGGTACTGCCGGCCACGTCGAGCGTGGCCTGCGGATTGGTGGTGCCAATGCCCACGTTGCCGCCGTCCTGCACGAAAAGCCGGCCGCTGGCCACGCCACTCTCGCCCAGGCTCAGGCCCCCGTTCAGCAAGCTGAAATTGTATTTGTCGGCTCCCGTTTCGCTATTGAAGCCTACTACGCCGCTGTTGCCCAGCTTCGCCTGCACCGTGAGCGGGTAGCCCGGACTATCGGCCCCAATGCCCACGCCGCCCCCGGCGGTGACGCGCAAGCCGGCGCTGCCCCCGTTGCCGACCAGCGTATTGCTGCCCAGGTTCAGGTTTTGGGTGGCGGTGTGGTTGCCCAGGTTGTCGCCGGGCACGTTCACAAAGTTGCTGCCGTCGAGGGCGGGGCTTTGGTAGCCCGGGGCAATGGTCAGGGTAATGCTGCCGTTGCCAGCCTGATAGTTGGCCGTTAGGGTACTGCTGCCGCTGCTTACCAGCGACGAGCCGCCCCCACCCCCGCCCCCGCTGCCACCGCCGAGGCCGTACCCACCACCCCCGTAGTAGCCCCCGCCGCCGCCGCCCGCCCCATCCGAGAAGCCGCCCTGGCCCAGGGCCCCGCCGGAGTTGCCTCCCGCTGCCAGGCCGCCCCCCATACCACCGCTGGCGCTTGCCCCCCCACCGTTGACCCCGGTGGGAACGCCCCCACTGCCACCGTTGCCGCCATTGGGGCCAGCCCCGCCACCGCCGCCCGCCACCAGCACCCGGTCGGTCAGGTCGGGGCCCAGGCGAATGTCGGTTGCCCCACCGCCGCCGCCGCCGTAGCGATAACTCTGCCCCGCCCCTCCCGCCCCGCCGCCGTTCCAGCCGCCCTCCCCGCGGGGGGAGGCCGTATAATTGTTGGAGTTGCCGGCATTGCCCGCCCCGCCCACGTACAGGCGTATTATCTGCCCCGGGGTCACGGGCAGAAGAGCCTGTACCCGCGCCCCTTTGCCACCCGCTGCCCCGCCCGGGTAGTTGCCGCCCTCGGCCCCCCGGGCGTCTACCAGCAGCTGCCGCACCCCCGCCGGCACGGTGTATTGTTGCTCGCCCCCGGTGAAGGAAAACGTGATGACGCCGCCATTCAGGGGCTGCTCGGTGGCGCTCAGGGCAGCATCCCAGCTCGTGCCGTTCCAGGTGTTGAGCTTGTTGGTAGTCGTGTTGTAGATGGTCAGGCCCGTAGCCGGGCTGGCAATGGCGTCGCGCTGGGCCTGGCTCAGGCGCGGGGGCAGCAGGCCCTTGCTGGTACTTTGAATTTCCAGCGCCGCCGAGGCCGCCGGAGTGGTGGTGCCGATGCCGACGCCGCCGGTCTGGGCCTGGGCGAGGCGGGGGGCGGTGGCCAGCAACAGGCCCGTCAGCAGGGCGGGGAAGTAGCGTTTTTGCATAAATAAGGACTAGCGAAGCGGGAGGTAGCAGAGCAGCCCGGCCAGGTAAGCCGGGGAAAATAAAAGCTCCGCAAAAATCTGCCTCTGCCGCCCGGCCTGCCTAAAAAGGAGCGTAGACAAAGTGTAGACAGCTTTGGTAATTGCTTGATAATTAAGGGTAATTATCTGCGCCTACCCGCCTTGCTTCCGGTATCCGCCAAACGCCAAGCCGCCCCCGCCGCCGGCCGCTACGGCCAGCCACGGGGGCGGAAAACGGACGAGCCAAACGGTGCGCTACTCCACCGTCAGGCGCAGGGCCTGGGTGCCGGCGCGCACCACGTACACGCCCGCCGGTAGCCCGGCCGGCAGCGGCAGCGCCGCCGTGCCCGCCGCGTCGGCCCAGGCCGAGGTCACGGGGCGGCCCAGCACGTCGAGCAGTGTCACCACCGCACTGGGCTGCGCGCCCGTGAGGGTGGCCGTGCCGTGGGCGGGGTTGGGGAAGGCGGTGAGGTGGTGAGCCAGTGAATTGGTGAGTGTCACCACCCGCACGGGCGAGTAGTGGAAGGTGCCGTCCTGATCCACCTGCTTGAGGCGGTAGTAGAGGGAGGCTTGGGGATTTGGGGTGATGGGGGCTTGGTTGTCGGTAAAGCCGTAGGCGCGGGCGCTACTGCTGCCAGCGGCGGCCACCGTGCCCACGCGCGCAAACGTGCGCCCATCCAGGCTGCGCTCTATTTCAAACGCCTGGCTGTTCTGCTCCGAGGCCGTGGCCCAGGCCAGGCGTACGGCGGCCGGGCCGTCGGCCGTGGCCGTGAAGGTCGTCAGCTCCACCGGCAGGGGGGAGGTCTGGCTTACGGTATTGGAGTAGCTGCCCTGGTTGGGCTGGGCATATGTAATAGCAGCGCCGTGCCGGCCTCCGCCCAAACCAAGCTGAGCCTGCTCAACTGTCCCAAACGGCTGCCCCGGAGTACCGGGACAGCCGTTTGAGTGACGTAGCGCGGAGTAGCCCCGCCGGGTGGGGTGGTACTGCGTCGCTCAGGTAGGTTAGGGGCGGAAATACAATTACTTAACATGGTCAGTAGCGCGGATGCGAGCGGGGTATAGTAGCTTTGGTGCAGGAGGGTACTCACTCCTATATTCTATCTTCTTTTCCACTCGTTATCCTTACTCTCATGCGCTACTCCCTCAAGCGGCTCACCACCCGCGTCCAGTGCGACGTGCTGTTGGCCTATGCGCAGGCCAAGCTTAGCCTGCCGATTTACCCCGATACGCCGGCTGGCCCCGCCCCCGATAGCCAGCTGGCCTCGCCCGCCGACCGCGATAAGTCGGCCCCCGACCTGCGGCCCCTGGCCGACCGTCACCCCCAATTGACTGGCCAAGGCCAGCTGGGGGCCGAGCTGTTCGGGCCGAGCGAGCCCGGGGCACTCCGCATTAATTTTCCCTTGCCACTCGTGCAAGACTTTATTACCCGGGTAGTGGCCCACCGGGCCACGCTGCCCGGCTAGCCCCCGAAATACTATTCCTCGAAAGGCTGCCCCGGAGTACCGGGGCGGCCTTTTTCAGCCGCCGGGTAGGTTAGTAGATGTTGGGCCGGTAAGGCCCGCCCGGTGAGCCGCGCGAACTCGCTGCCCGTCCTTGTAATAAGAATACAGTGTTGCCTATCAGGGAATGGCCACCTTGTTAAGTTGTAGCTGTTGGCCCCGGCGGCGGCCAGGCATGTCGAGCCGGCGGATGTTGACCACGCACTGCGTCGTGCTCACGCGGTGGATGGTAGCGGAACAGGTATTATCGCAGCTGGTACAGCTTTCACTCCGGGGCGTCACGAGGACGACGGGCGCGACGGTGCACGCGTCGGGAAACGTCATGGTCACCTGCACCGCGGCAGCGGCTGATCAAAGAATTAATTTTAAATCTGAGCAAGCTGGCCGGGCTGGGATCGGCGCGCTGGGGCTAGCCCACTGCCGTTGGCTCCTCGGGTGTGGGTTCGGCTCCAGGCCGGCCGGCAGCCTCGTCGGCGGCCGTCATTTTCTTGTAAAGCCGGGTTTTGGCCCGCCGCACGCTGGCTGGGTCGATGTTGAGCAGAGCCGCGATTTCCTTGGTCGAGAGGTTGATGTGGAAATAGCTGTACAGCCGCTGCTCGTGCTTGGTGAGGGCCGGGTAGTTCGCTTGCAGCTCCTCGAAAAAGCGCGGGTGCACTTGCTCAAAATGCAGCTTGAACTTGTTCCAGTCCTCATCCAGGTACAGGTTGGATTGCAGCAGCGACTGCACGCCCGCCAGCTCCTGCGTCCGCCCGCCGAGGCCGGGGGCACGCAGTTCCTGAAGCTGCTGGCGCAGCTCGGCCAGCAGCGCGTTTTTCTGCTGTACGTAGAGCGTGGTAGAGGCCAGCTCGCGCTGGTTGGCTTCGAGCTGCTGCTGGAGGCTAAGGTTGGCTTCGAGCTGCTGCTGGGTTTGCTCGTGGTGCGTCTGCTGTCGTTGCTGCATGGCCAGTAGGGCCGCCTGAATGTGACTGTTCTTCAGTACAATTTCGCGGTTGCGTAGCTGCTGCTGACGAATATCGAGGGCCAGGGCGGCGGCTTCGCGCTCGGTGGCCAGCAGGTTTTGCTGCGCCAGCTGCAGGCGCAGGCTGAGCGCGGTCGAGAAGAACAGCGCGTGCGCCACGATGGCCAGATCGGGCAGCACCTGCACGCCGTCGTTGCTGAAGCCCACCGCTACGTGGTAGGCCGCCACGCCCATCACGCAGAGCAGCGGCAGCACGTTGGCCAGTAAGTAGGTGCGAGCCAGCGGTAGTTGCCGCCGGTAAGCCGCTACGGTCACCACCAGGAGCAGTCCTTGCAGCGCAAATACCAGCACGTTGTCGAAGCGGATGGTGTAGTAATTGAGCAGGAAGCCGCTCAGGTTGACCGCCGCCACTACCGCGGTGAAAGCGATATATCCCCCCAGGGCACGGCGCAGTGCAGTATCGAGGCGAGGCAGGTGCGTGGCCGTAGCGAGGTAGGCGCGGGTCATTTGCACCAAGCCCAGCAGCATCAGCACCACGCTTAGGTGCATGCAGATGTTGTTGATAGTGTAAGCGTAAGCGTAGCCCGTGGGGAGTAGCAGCTGGCTGAAGACGGGAGTCGGCCACAGCATCCGAAAGTAGCTGCGGTAAGCCGTGACGTAGAGCACGGCCCCCACCTGCAGGCAGATGTAGAATAAGGTGGGCTGGTCGCGGTAGCGCACGTACGTGGGCACGTTGGTGAGCAGCAGCAGCCCCAGCACGGCCAGCGACACGGCCCAGGCCGTGCTGAAGAACTCGTTGGCTCGCTGCACCTCGGCCAGCGGTTTCAGGAGTACGTCCAGGCGCACGGCAGCTGGTGGGCGGGTATTCTGGCCGAGGTCGACCCGCGCGTACACGGTCGTGGTGCGCCGCCCCGGTAGTTGCAGTTGCAGCCCGCCCTTTACCCGCCGATAGTCGGTGGGGGCTACCGCGCCAACCCGCTGGGTGCGCCAGACGCGGGCATCCTCATCAAAGTAGTAGAACGTGTTGTCGAGGTTGGGTAATACCGTGAGCTCAGTGGACTGGGCGTAGTGGCTGGGATTGCGCAGGGCGAGCCGCAGCCAATAGCGGCGGGCTTGCGCCGGGCGCAGGGAGTCGGCTGGGGTGAAGGCCAGCGTGGTATCGGTGCGGATTTGTTGCCAGGAGTAATCCCGGTCGGGCAGCGCGCCGACCTGCGCCAGGGCGGGCAAGTACGCGCTGGGCGTCGGCTGGGCTACCGCGCCCCCGGCCAGCCAGCCCCACAACACTAGCAGTAGCCCCCAGTATTTTTTCGGTAAGGATAAGGTGACGGCGGTGGGCAACGAGGTGGCGTCGAATATGAAAACAAGCTGGCCTTAAATCTTCTATTCGCTTCTTCAATAAGGCACAAGCCGAAGTTATCCACAAAGCTAGGAGACAACTCCGCTCCCGGCGACCCTGACTATCTACCGCTTTACCGGTTTCAACCAGCCCAGCTAGGCCGCTATAACCGGCATAAACCAAAAGCAAAACAGCCACTCAGATTTGCATCTAAGTGGCTGTTTACCAATGGTGGGAGATACTGGGTTCGAACCAGTGACCCTCTGCTTGTAAGGCAGATGCTCTGAACCAGCTGAGCTAATCTCCCTTTTTTAGTACCGGGCGGCCATTGCCGTTTTGGTTTTACAAAGGTGGGGTGTTTTTTTTGATTAGCCAAGCCCAGGGCCAAAAAAAGTGGGGGAATGGGCTGGGGTGAGGGGTTAAAAAATTAGGAGTCAGCTAGAAAAATTTCAGAAAAAAATGCGCGGTATACTGCCGAAGCCAGCTTGGGCAACACGATGGGCGCGTTGCCGTTAGCAGCAGCGGGCCGGCCGGGGTTGCCGACGCGCCATTTTTTTTCTCTTTTCACTCTTTTTCGCTCTTTCTTTCATGGAAACCCAGTTGCTTCAGAATTATTCCGAGCCCGAAAAAACGGCTTACCTCAGCGCCATTGCGGCTCTGGCTACGGCCGACCGCCAAGCCACGGCCCCCGAGGCCGAGTTTTTGCAGCGCCTGGCGCAGCAGGCAGGCTTGTCGGATGGGGCTATTCGCCAGGTGCTGGGCGCCGCCGACCACGCCAACAACCAAACCGTGCAGCAGAGCCTCGACCAACTCAAGAGCAGCGACCTGCGCTACTCGCTCGTGACCGACCTCATCAGCCTGGCCCGTGCCGATGGCAACTACTCGCCCGGCGAAGAAGAAATGATTGGTAAAATGGCTGCCTACCTCGGCATCAACCCCGAGCAAAAGCAGACCCTGGAGAGCGTAGTGGACCAGGCGGCCAACGTGCCCCACGACCCGCAGGATCCCAATAAACAGGGTTTCCTGAGCAGCATCGGCGATAAGCTGAGCAACGTAGGCATCCCCAAGGGTGCCCTTATGGCGGGCCTGCTGGGCGTAGTGGCCCCGATGGTGATCTCTAAAGTAATGGGTGGCGGCAACGGCGACTCGCAGAGCCGTAGCGGCACGATGGGGGGCCTGCTCAGCGGGGCAATGGGCAACCTGGGCGGTGGCGGCGGCTCGATGGGCAGCCTGCTGGGCGGCCTATTGGGTGGCGGTTTGCTCAGCGGCGTGCTGGGCGGCAACAACAACGCCAACACGAATCAGTACCCGCAACAGGGCTCGATGGGCAGCAGCGGGCTGGGCTCCATTATGTCGGTGCTGGGCGGCCTGGGTGGCCGGCCCAATTCGCAGCCAGCCAGCGCGGGCGGCAGCGGCCTGGGCGGTCTGCTCGGCGGGTTATTTAAATAGGTAATGAGTGAATGAGTGAGGGGTGAATGGGTGAATTCAATCAGTGGATTCACTCATTCACCCCTCACTCATTCACTCATTGTACGTACCAGAACAAGTCGTCGGAACCTACTTTTTCGTGGCTTTGCCAGCCGCGTAAGCCCAGGCGGGGGGCAGCCACGCCGCGTTCTAAGCGTTTAGAGCTACGGAAGACTCGAATTTCATCCCACAGGCCACTGTTGATCAGCGCGGTGAGGACGGTCGGGCCACCCTCTACCAGTACCGACTGGATGTGGCGGGCGTGCAAGTCGGCTAGTACGGCGGGCAGTAGGTCGGGCGAGGGCGGGGCGCCGGCCGGCGCGAAGGGTAGCGTTACGTAATCGAGGTTGGGCGAGCTGGCCCGCTCGCGGTGGGTGTAGATGATAGTCGGCTGCGAGCCGTCGAGTACGTGGTGGCTGGGCGGCAGGGCCAGGTTCTTGTCAATGACGAGGCGGGTCGGCTGGGGGCCGGGCCACTCGCGGGCGTTGAGCCGGGGGTTGTCGTGCAAGGCCGTGCGGGTGCCTACCAAGATGGAAGCCTCGTCGGTACGCCACTGGTGGGTGAGCAATTGGGCCTGCGGCCCGCTTATCTGCACCTGCTGAAAATGCGGCCCGGCCAGGAAGCCATCGGCCGACTCGGCCCACTTGAGGACTACGTACGGACGGTTTTTCTCCTGCATCGTGAAGAAGCGCCGGTTGAGTTGCCGGCCCTCGGCGGCGAGTAGCCCGGTACTGACCCGAATACCCGCGGCGCGCAGCTTGGCGAGGCCCCGGCCCGCCACGAGCGGGTTGGGGTCGTCGTTGCAGACGATCACCTCGGGCACCCCCTTCGCAATAAGTAAATCGGCGCAGGGTGGCGTTTTGCCGTGGTGAGCGCAGGGCTCCAGCGTTACGAACACGCGGCTCTGGCGTAACAAGTCGGGATCGGCCACGCTGGCCAGGGCGTTGACCTCGGCGTGCGGGCCGCCGTACTGCTGGTGGTAGCCCTCGCCGATAATGGTGCCTTCGGGGCCAACTACTACGCAGCCTACCAAGGGGTTGGGGCGGGTGTAGCCCTGGCCGAGGGCGGCCAGATCGAGGGCGCGGCGCATGAAGAATGAGTCGTCGGGCACGGGCATAGCGAGAGCAGGGGAAAGTCAGCGCGGGTTGTGAAGGTAAAACTACTAGCCGGGCAAATCAGCCGGTAGCCCCAAGTCGGTAGTATACAAAAATACCCCACTTGCCTAAGCAAGTGGGGTATTTTTGTATGGGCAGTTCGCCGGTCAATAGCTAGGTACACTGGTAGCCGAGTGGTGTTTATAAAGCAGAAAGCCCGCTGTGAATAAGCCTTGCCGGATGTGCTGTTGATAGAGGTACGTAATACCGTCGAATGAAAACTGCTGTGTGTAGGGAGTGAAACTCTGTTCTAAACGCAAATTGAAATCAAAACGGCCCGCAACGATGCCTATTCCAGCCTGCGCTAGCAGTTGTACTGGCTTTACACTTTGAAACAAACTGTTATAAATAGCTGCGGAAGCTGGGTAGCCAGGCTGGACCGGCAGTATGGCCTCTTGCTGATTGAATGCCACAATCGGTCCAAGTAGAATGTACGTGCGTCGGCCGGTGTGCCAGCCTGCGAGCGCGGCTACCTCCCAGCGTCGAATATGATGACCGAATGTAAAGAAAGAAGGACCAAATACATTATTATTTAAATCATAAAGTATTTTGTAAGCTTGGCCTCTTGTAGATGTATAGCCCACTTCGGGCTGAGTAAAGAAGCGCTGATGGCCTAGCCGCCAACGCCCGGAGGCAGCTAGCCGGTACCCAATCTCATCATAGCGCGAAGGGTCTGCCTGGGTAGCTAATATGTAGCGGCCCATATCGATGAAATTAGGCCGAGCCAGCGTCTGCGTTACATCTAGCGTAGTAGCTACAGCTATAGCTTCCAGACGCTGGGCGGCTACTGGACGTCCGCTGGCGAGTACTAGCAATAACAGCAGGCGCCTCCAACAGCTAGATGCGGATGATAGCGAGAAAAGCTTGGCGGCAACATGTGTCTTGCGTAATGACATAGCTTAAGGACGGTTTTCGAGTACCCAGTGGAATTCCCGACTTCCCCATGTCCCGCCAGTATAGTAGTTTTCCGAAGGGCAAAAATCAAAATCCATCGGTATTTTGCTAATCTCGTCGTCGTCGTTCTTGATTTTGTAAGTTACCTCAGTAGAAGCATTCAATCCATTGTCTTTTTTATAGCCGAGCGTTAGTTTCACATCAATCTCGTCGCCTCCGTCTTGTTCTACCCATAAGTAGCCTACCGTATTTGTAACAGTTGCTTTATTCCAATAGTATAGCGAAGTATTGCAGTACCAGTGATCTTCGATAGCCCCACGGCTCATGGTGTACATTACATCCAGCATAGAACTGCCATTAGCACCTAGCGGAGACATAATTTGCAATCGAATTTCCGGCGCGCCTAAAAACCAAGATTCATATTCGCTTACGTCGCGCATCCACAATTCGCGCAAATACTCAATTTGCTTGTCGGTGCGGCAGCCGGTAGCCGTAGTACCACCGATACGGGTATTATTCGGTGGAGTATATCCACCGCCACCGCCGCCTTCTTCGGTAGGGCCCGTTTCTTCTTCCGCATAACGGGATTTCGCTGTATTACCGCCACGTGCCGCTACTGGAAGTTTTACCCGTTCGCTAGGGCCTACCACCACTACCGGAAAATTAGGAGCCTTTTTAGCATCCAGCCAATGCTCGTTGCCAGCTTGGTCATAGGCTCTCACTCGCCTGGTAGTTCGTTCGTTAAAGCCCGCTGGAATAAATATGACCAGAGGTGCGTAGGTCGCCGCATCCCATTTTTCAATGTTTACGGGTACCGATAGGTTGAGTGTCGGAATGCGGCTTAGTACCTCCGACATAGTAAGCGCAGCTGAACTGTCTTGCGCGACGGCGGCGGCTACACGTTGCCCAAACTCGCTGTGCGCGGCGACAAAGGGCTGATACAGTACGTCGTAGTCGCCATCAAATTTTTTGCGGGCCTCGGCTTTCAGGGACTGCCGGGCAGTAGCATCGGTGCCCAAGGTGCGGGCCAGCGCTTTTGCTACGGCCGCGAGCTCCCGATTGGTAGCAGCTTGCGCTGGTGTTTCGAGGGGTTGAGGTGCTGCTGGCTCAACCTGATCTTGTTGACATCCTGCAAGGCCTGCCAAGAGAGCTAATACAGCAATCCCTCCCTGTAGTAAACGTAATTTCGTAGTTATTGAGGTGTGTAAATTGGTTAAAAAGGCTAGTCATTCAGCAACAAGCCAGCGGTGTTTTTGAGTGACTAATTCTGGTGCAATGTATAGAATAGTATTAGTTATTTAATATGCTAAAGAATAAAGTAAAATGTCTTTTAAGTGTAAGAAATTGATTGTTAAACTGACTGATTAATGTCGCTGGTTTAAAATACCTTATGCGCTGCTGCGAGGCCAGTTCATTCCCTTCATGACGACCCAACAACTTACCGCTACCCTGGCCACGGCTCTGCACGCCGTCTATCCCGCCGCCGAAGCCGAGGCCATCGCCGCCCTGGTGACCGAGCACCTGCTGGGTCTCACGCCCTTGCAGCGCCGGATGCAGGCTGCCGCGCCAGTGCCCACCGCGGCGCAGGTCCGGCTGCCCGAGGTGCAGGCCCGCCTGCTGGCCCACGAGCCGGTGCAGTACGTGCTGGGAACGGCCCACTTTGCCGATTTAGAGCTGGAAGTAACGCCCGCTACCCTCATCCCGCGCCCCGAAACCGAGGAGCTGGTGCAGCTGATCACGCGCGCCCAGGCTGGTCGGCCCGGTGCGCGCGTGCTCGACGTGGGTACCGGTAGTGGCTGCCTGGCCATTGCGCTGGCCCGCGCCCTGCCGCAGGCGCAGGTGCTGGCCGTGGACATTTCGGCCGAGGCGCTGGCCGTGGTCCGCCGCAACGCGGCCCGCTACGCGCCGGATGTGCAGGTAGAGCAGGTGGATATTCTGGCTGGCTGGCCGGTGGCGGTGGCCCCGGCCAGCCTCGATATTTTGGTGAGCAACCCGCCCTACGTGCGCGAGAGCGAGCGGGCGCTGATGCGCGAGAACGTATTGGCCTGGGAGCCAGCCACCGCCCTCTTTGTGCCCGACCACGACCCGCTGCTTTTCTACCGGCGCCTGGCGACGGTGGGGGAGCGCCTGCTGCGGCCCGGCGGGAGTATCTGGCTCGAAATCAACGAGGCGCTGGGCGCTGAAACGGCCGCCCTCTTTGCCGGGCCAGCGTTTGCGCACGCGGCGGTGCTGAACGACTTTCTGGGTCGGCCGCGCTTTGTGCGGGCGGTGCGGCGCTGAGTTACCGGGGTGGGTGTCCTGGGCCAGCGCTTACATCGTTATAATGTAGCAACATTAAACAAAGCGACTGCCCAGCCGCTTATAAAGCGCCTCCTGGCTAGGGGGCGCTTTTGTTCTTGGATCTATATCTTGACTAGTATGGCTGAGCAACCGCTCCTGACTCCGTTTCACTCGGACAAGCTGAACCTGAAAAACCGCGTCGTGATGGCTCCCATGACGCGTAGCCGCGCCGACAACCCCGGCCACGTGCCCAACGACCTGATGGTGGAGTACTACTCGCAGCGCGCCACGGCGGGCCTCATCATTTCGGAGGGGGTGTTTGTGAGCCCCGAGGCCGTGGGGTACATCAACGTGCCCGGCCTGTATACCGACGAACAGGTGGCCGGCTGGCGCAACGTAACCGAGGCCGTGCACGGCCTGGGTGGGCAAATCTTCGCCCAGATCTGGCACGTGGGCCGCATGTCGCACCCCGATTTGCTGCACGGCAACAAGCCGCTCTCGGCCTCGGCCATCAACCCGCACAGCCAGGTGTACACGCCCGAAGGCTTCAAGCAAACCGAGGAGCCGGCCGCCATGACGGTAGCTCAAATCAAGCAAACGGTGGCTGACTTTGTGAAAGCGGCCCAGAATGCGCTGGCCGCCGGCTTCGACGGGGTGGAGATTCACTCCTCGAACGGCTACCTGTTTCACCAGTTTTTCAACGGGACCAGCAACCACCGCACCGACGAGTACGGCGGATCCATTGAGAACCGCGCCCGTCTGCTGTTCGAAGTGCTCGACGCGATGAAGGCCGCCGGGATCGACCTGGGCAAGGTCGGTGCCCGGCTCAATCCCTCGCTCGATGGCTTGTTTGGCATGACGCTCGACGCCGAGACCATCCCCACGTTCGACTACATTATCAAGCGCCTCAACGAGTACGGCCTGGCCTACCTGCACCTGTCGGAGCCCTTTACCGACGTGAGTCAGAATAAGTTTGCCGAGCCGCACATTGCCAAGCGCTACCGCCCGCTCTACCACGGCACCCTCATCATCAACGGTGGCTTCGACCAGGAGAAGGGCAACAAAGTAATCGCCGACGGCGACGCCGACCTCGTCGCCTACGGTACGCATTTCATCGCCAATCCCGACCTCGTGGCGCGCTTTGCCCAGCACGTGCCGCTGGCCCAGGGCGATAAGAATACCTACTACGTACCCGGGGCCCACGGCTACACCGACTACCCGGCCGCTACCAAATAAGGCCGCAGAGCTCGGCTTCGGCTGAAAATCAGGCGCGCTGGCTGCTTCGGTAGTCAGCGCGCTATTTTTTAGGGCCGGTCGGAATAATGATCGGCGGGTGAGCGTTGGCCCGGTGGCGGCTGGCGCATCCGCACCAAGTTGCCGAACTTTGTCTTTCTTATAAATTTGGTGGCTAGCTATGCGGGTAGTTCTTGTTTTATTCAGTTCGTTGCTACTGGCAGGCTGCGGAGCCAAAAGCAATGGGCCGCTGAGACTCTTTTTTCTCAGCTCATCCCGCTTTACCTCGGGTAATCGCACGGCAGTGGGGGCGGCCGATACGCTGGCCACCAGCTTGTACGCTCTCACCGACACGGCCACCGACAAGAGCAATCGCCTCACGCGCTTTACGGCCACGGTTACGTACTCGCCCCGGCGCGAGCCGTTTGCCTATCCTACGCAGCTCAGCTTATTTCTCAATAATCTGGCGCCCGACGCCCCGCTGACGTTTCTTGATACCACCCTTACGCGGGGTGATTTTTTGTATACCCCCGTATTCGGGGCGCGCACGACGGCGGGCACCGAGCGCTGGGAGTTCACGGCGCAGGACAAAAATGGCAATGCGTCGACCCGGTTTTTTGTCTTATCAGTGCGTCGGGCTGATTCGCTGCGCGTCTTCAACGAGTATACCCTCAAACTAGTAGTGCCTGCTACCACGATAGCCGCCCGGCGCTTTATCGACCTAAAATCGGGGCTGGCCCTGCCGGCTTATACCGTAATGGGCGGCGTGCCCAACGCGACGCTGCAAAAGCTGACGGATATGATCGTGCTGCCCGATGGCCTGCGCCTGGCCTCGCCCGACACGCTGGGCGCGCTCACGCGCTTTAGCGACACCCGCTGGCCGGTACCCAACCGTAGCATAACTCGCTTCCGGCTGACGGCGCTGGCTCCCGATGGCTTCAACAGCTCGCAGGCCGCCACCGATATTCAAAACCAATTTACCGGGACGGGGCGCGCCTACATTCGTACGCTGGCCAAAGACCAGGTGTACGCTTTTAAGGCAATTAAGCCCGATAAAACTACCCCCGTGTACGGGCTGATCCGGGTAGTGAGCGTGCCCAACGGCACTAGCACCGTGGGGCTGCAATTACAGATTCGCACGGCCAAGCAACCCCTCTAGCCAGCGACCATCCCAATAAAAAGCCGGCCCCCGCGTAGTAGCTACGCGGGGGCCGGCTTTTTGGCGCGGTATACCTACTTGATGCTAGAATAGCAGGCCGCCCGTAATGCTGGCGGTAAAGCGGTTGTAGTCGGTCAGTACGTTGGGGGCCACGCCATTAGTGGCCGAGGCAGATCCGCTGGCCAGGTTGTAAGGGGAGTAGCGGTCTTTATACTTGAGGTAGACGCCGGCTACATCCACGAAGAAGCTTTTGGTGCGAATGCCCAGCCCACCGGTAAAGTAGTTCTGGTCGCGGTTGAAGCTGGAAGTCCCCGCGTAGGGGCTGGCGTAACGAGCGTAGCCGGCCCGTACCCGGAAGGTGCCCAGGCGCGCTTCGGCCCCAGCCTTTAGGTTGACGGTGTTGCGAAATGTAGTAGCGATGATGTTATTGGCATCGGTAAGAGCGCCCGATACCCCGTTGTCGTCGGTATTGTACGTGGCGTTGGAATAGCCCACGTACTCTACTTCGCCCGTCAGGAAGCCATACTTGTTGATGAGTACCGTGGCCCCACCATTCGCCCGGAAAGGAGTAGTGATGCTGTACGCTACCGGCGGTAGCGCAGTCGAAAGTACGTTGTCGAGGTTGGGGGGCGTGTACTGCGAGGTGAGCGTAGTACTGTACTCGTCGGTGAGCCGAATGTACGTCGGCGTTTGAACGGACGCGCCGAGGCGTACGGCATCTACTACGCGGTAGATGAGGCCGATACGGGCGTTGATGCCGGTGCCGGTCGTCTTTACGTAATCCTGATAATTAAAATCCTCACCGCCGTTTGAGGCCTCGCTGAAGGTACTGGTGCGCGTCCGATTGAGCGAGACGATGCCGATGGCCCCGCCGATGTAGAGCTTGTCGCGGTAGTTGCCCCCGTACCCCAGATCGAATTGCGAGAGCGAGCCCTTACTCGTGACGTACTCTTTTTGCGTGATATTGCCCGCGCGCCGTGGCGTGGCCAGCGAGTCGAGGCCGCCGCGCTTGGTTTTTACGATGGTAGTGAGGAAGTTGCCGTAGGCCAGCCCATCGAGAGTTTCGTAATTGCCACTATTATCCTGGCTGCGCAGGTCGTTGAGGGCAGCCGTGTAGCCGGAAGTGCCCGGGGTAGTATAGCCGCCCGGCTCGCGCAAATACTGAAAGAACGAGTGGCGGTCGTCGGTCAGGTTCTGGTAGCGAAAGGCCTGGTTGAAATCGGCCAGTCGCGTAAAGCCCAGGGCAAAGCTGCCCCCGCGCCAGTCGCTGCTGTTGTCGCTGTCGGCCCGGCGCGAGGCGAATACCAGCCCCAAGCTGGCCAGGTGAAAGCTGTTGGCATCCTGCTTCACGGTGCCCCCGCCGAGGCTGGCAGCGTTGGCCACCGGCGTAGTACTGCCGTTGCCGAAGCCCAGGCCAGGAGTCAGCGTAATTTCTGACTTGGTGAAAAGTCCCAGGCCCGCGGGATTAGTGTTGAGGCTGCCAAAATCACCGCCCAGCGAGGTGCTGGCCCCGCCCAGGCCCAGGGTGCGGGCTGTGCCGCTGGGGTTTTGGCGCATTAGCAAAAGCGCATCATCGACGTAGCTGCCTTGGGCATGTGCCGCGTGGCTAGCGCCCAAAAAACCGCCCAGCAGCGTAGCCAGGCCCATAAATGTGTGCTTCATACAGAAAAAGTAAGGGCAAAAAAGAGCCGGTCCGAGGGACCGGCTCGGGATAAATCAAGCTAGTGGGTAAAACGCTGCGACTCAGCTAAGACGAATACCCGTGGGGCCAGCGGCTAGCGGCCACCCCGGCGGCCACCGCCGCCCCCGCCTCCGCCTCCGCCAAAGCTCCCGCCCCCGCCGCCTCCCCCGTAGGAGGGCTGGCTAAAGCTGCGCTGGGGAAACGAATCGAAGCTGCGGCGCTGCGGCATTTGCTGCTGCTGGGGCTGCTGGTAGCTGCGCTGCGGCTGGCTGTAGCCGTTGTTTTGCATGCCCTGCGACTGGCCATAATCGCGGCGCTGCGGCTGGCTGTAGTTGCCGCCTGGGTTGCTGCCGTTGGTGGCGGTATTCGTATTACCAGCGCCGTTGCCAAAGAACCCGTTGAAGAAGCCGCCGCGGCGGCCCCCGCCCTGCGGCACATTACCACCGGGGGTAGCGTAGCCGTCGTTACGGCCACCGGTATTGCCCGGGTTGGAATATACGGGGTTACCAACTACGTTGCCACCCCCGCCGCCATCACGACGCGTAGGCATGACGGTAGCACCAGTTGAGTAGCCCGGCGTATTGCCCGCCGTGCCCGGCGTATAGCCAGTACCGGGAGCTGCGGCCCGGCCCCCGCTGCTGTAGACAGCCCCGCTACGACGGCCATTGCCAATAAAGACGTTACCGTTGTTGATTCCGGTCGGGGCATAGCCGTTCGCAACCGAGCCGCCGCGCATGGCGCGGGGGGCAGAGTTACGGTAGCGGACGTCCCCGGCGTAGCCGTAGCTACTCCCATAACCCCGGTAGCCGTACGGAGCGTAGCCATACCCGTAGGGGTAGCCGCCAAACCCACCGTAGGGATAGCCAAAGCCCCCGAAGCCCCCAAACCCGTAGCCAAAGCCAATGCTCAGGCCCGAGCCGTAGCCCCAGGGTGAGTAGTAAGGGGAGAAGAAAGGATCATAAAACCCGCCGTACGGGTAGCCGTAGCCCAGCCCGCCGTAGGGGTAGCCAAAGCCGCCCATAGCATAAGGCGAGTAACCGTAGCCCACGGCCAGCCCCGCCCCGTAGCCCCAGGGCGAGCCGTAAAACGAAGGTGCTACCGACCAGCTCGGACTGTAGTTATAAGAGCTAACGCCCGGCCCGGTGTAGGGTTGGTTGAAGCCGCTGGGCGTGTAATAGCTCAGGCCGTCGTTGTAGCTATTGCTGTAGTAATCGGTGCCCGAGGTATAGCTCCGGGCGGTGCCACCCTGGTAGTCGGGGTTGGCGTCGTCGGTGGTGGCAACGGGTACGGTGTCATCGAGCGAGCGAGCCGGGATGTTGCCGCTGCCGCTGTACACCCGGGCGGGGGCTGCCACGGCCGTAGTGTGGTCGCTGGAAGAGTAGTAAACGCCGTCGTTCTCCGTCGAAGTCGTCAGCGCCCCGGAGGTGGCGCACCCGCCCAAAGCGAGCAGTGCCAACGCCGGCAAAGGAACGGTGAGCAGGTTTTTCATGGCAGAAAAATGAGAAATCAGCGCGGAGCTGAGTGGGATAGTAAAATTTGAACCTGGCAGATGGAAGCTAAGTGAAGCCCAGGCGAGTGCGCCCCGGCCAAAAATAACCCTGCTGTCTCCGGCTTCCGCGGGGGCGCGCCTTACTTAACGTAATTTCGCCGCAAAACGGTGCCTTTCTACGGAAGTTACCTACACAAAACTTATACCATACTCGACTGGCCCGCCGCCAGCCTCGATACACTGGTTTTAGATGCCTGTTATGAGCAAAAAGTTGCCTACCCGCCAGGAAGATTATTCGGCCTGGTACAATGAGCTGGTGAAGCGCGCCGGCCTCGCCGAAAACTCTGCCGTGCGCGGCTGCATGGTCATCAAGCCCTACGGCTACGCCATTTGGGAGAAGATGCAGCGCACGCTCGACGACATGT
This sequence comes from uncultured Hymenobacter sp., assembly GCA_913776615.1. Taxonomy (GTDB): domain Bacteria; phylum Bacteroidota; class Bacteroidia; order Cytophagales; family Hymenobacteraceae; genus Hymenobacter. The sequence goes on along the minus strand of CAJYPK010000058.1, from coordinate 1,431 downwards.
TCAAGCGCACCGGCCACGAGAATGCTTACTTCCCGCTGTTCGTGCCCAAGAGCTTGTTTGAGGCCGAGGAGAAAAACGCCGAGGGCTTCGCCAAGGAGTGCGCCGTGGTGACGCACTACCGCCTGCAAACCGACCCCGACAAGCCCGGCAAGCTGCGCGTGGACCCCAACGCCCGGCTGGAGGAAGAGCTCATCGTGCGGCCCACTTCGGAGGCCATTATCTGGAGCACGTATAAAAACTGGATTCAAAGCTATCGCGACCTGCCGCTGCTCATCAATCAGTGGGCCAACGTAGTGCGCTGGGAAATGCGCACCCGCCTGTTTTTGCGCACCGCCGAATTCTTGTGGCAGGAAGGCCATACTGCCCACGCCACCGCCACCGAGGCCGTGGCCGAAACCCGGCAGATGCTCGACGTTTACGCTGAGTTTGCCGAAGAGCACATTGCCCTGCCGGTGGTGAAGGGCGTGAAGACCCCCAACGAGCGCTTCGCCGGGGCCGAGGACACCTACTGCATCGAGGCGCTGATGCAGGATGGCAAGGCCCTGCAAGCCGGCACCAGCCACTTCCTGGGCCAGAATTTTGCCAAGGCCTTCGACGTGCAGTTTCAAAGCAAAGAGGGCGGCCTGGAGCACGTGTGGGGCACGAGCTGGGGCGTGAGCACCCGCCTGATGGGGGCGCTCATCATGGCTCACTCCGACGACGAGGGCCTGGTGCTGCCGCCCAAGCTGGCGCCCATCCAGGTGGTCATCGTGCCGATTTACAAGACCGGCGAGCTCGACGCGCTGCTGGAGCGCATCCGGCCCATTCAGCAGGGGTTGGTGCAGCGCGGTATTTCGGTGAAGGTGGATAGCCGCGACACCGAGCGCCCGGGCTTCAAGTTTGCCGAGTGGGAGATGAAGGGCGTACCCGTGCGCCTGGCCATCGGGGCCCGCGACCTCGACGCCGGCACCGTCGAAGCCGCCCGCCGCGACACTAAGCAGAAGCTGCAACTACCGCTGGCCGACGTAGTGGATAGCGTAGACAAACTGCTGAACGACATTCAGCTCACCATCTACACCCGCGCCAAGGAATACCGCGACGCCCACACCACCCGCGTCGAAACCTACGACGAGTTTAAGGAGGTGCTCGACGGCAAGGGCGGCTTCGTGGTGGCCCACTACGATGGCACCTCCGAAACCGAGGAGCTCATCAAGGAGCAAACCAAGGCTACCGTGCGCTGCCTGCCCTTGGCCGAGCCCGACGAGGAAGGCGTGTGCATCGTGACGGGCAAACCCAGCCCGCGCCGCGCCTGGTTTGCCCGCGCTTACTAAAGTCTGTGGACAGCAAAGGCGGTAGCTTTGCGGCATGCGTCGTCACGAATTAAGCGAACGGGAATGGCAGTTAGTCGAGCCGCACACGCGTGGCCGACTGGGCACGGGACGCGACAACCGA
>CAJYPK010000057.1 GCA_913776615.1 uncultured Hymenobacter sp. | reverse complement strand
CCCCTCTCCGAAAAGGAGAGGGGGAGCCTGCCGACTACCTACCGATTGCCTTGCGTGAGTAAGCGGTCGGCTCCCCCTCTCCTTTTCGGAGAGGGGGCCGGGGGGTGAGGCGACCGCGCCTGGAGAGCAACAACCTGTACACTGACTTGAAATTTGTTCTGGTAGCTAACAGCTCACGAAAGGGTGGGGTCCACCGTCGGGCAGACTGCCTAAACAGCTTCAATATCAGCAGGAAGGCCGGCAAAGGCAGGAGCCCCAGGAATGACGCGGTAAGCAACTGTGTGACTGGCGCAGCCCCGTGCCAGCGGTGTTGATGCAAATAGCTACTCAGCCCGCCGTGGCCAGCAATCGCCCCACCCGCTCGCGCCAGCTGGCCGAGAGCGTGGGCAAGGCGTAGATCGCCGCGAGCTTGACCGGGTCGTGGGGGCCGGGGGCGTAGACGGCTGCCATATCCTGCATGGTGACGGCGTACGGGGAGCGGGCTACCAACGTGAGGCTATCGCCCGCCTGTAGCACGCCCGGTTGCTGCACCCGAAAGTAGATGCCGCTGCGGCCCGCCTCGGCAAAGCGCCGCACCAGGGAAGCATCCTGCAGCCGCCAGCCTAGTTTGACGCAGGGCTGGCGCGGCTGCTGGGCCACCAGGATGGCGGTGCCAACCTGAAACTGATCGCCCACACAGACCTGGTCTTCGAGCAGGCCGACGGTGGTCAGGTTTTCGCCGAACGCGCCGGGTACGAGCCGCGCCGCCGGGATAAATTGCTGCCAGTACGCGTGGTGCTCCTGGGCATAGGCGTAAACGGCTTTGTCGGGGCCGCCGTGTACGCGCAAATCAGCCTGCTCATCGCCGGCGAGGTGGTCGGCATAGACGGTCACCGGCCCGTGCACGGGCTGCTTATTGATACTAGTGCGCAGCGGCTGGCCTTGCCAGATGACGTCTTGCGGGAGGGCGGTATTAACGGAAAGCACGTGCATGGCGCGAAGTAACGACGCCGCGCGCCCGCGCCCCGGGGCAGCGGCCGGCTGATTGCCTTTAGCTATTAGCCTTTAGCGGTTAGCTGTTAGCTCCTAGCTTTTCTGAACAGCGAGCTAACAGCTAATAGCTAGCAGCTAACCGCTAAAGGCTAACAGCTTACGTGGAGGCGTTTTCACTTGCAAGCACTTCCTACACAACTTCTCCTATGAAAAAGGCCCCCGACAGTACGCCGGGGGCCTTTTCTGCGCTTAGCCAGGCGTAGCGCCCGCGCTAGTCAATCGTAAAGCGGCGCGAGTACAGCTGGCCATCGGCAGTTTGACACAGCACCGTGTAGAGGCCGGCCGCCGACGGGGCCGGCTGGGTGTTGCGCAGCTGGGCCGCCGCCGTCAGCGCGACGGTGCGCTGGCTGACGAGGCGCCCCAGCGCATCGATCACGCGCAGGGTAGCTGTGCCCGGGGTGGCCGGCAGCACTAGGGTGAGCTGCTGGCCGCTGCCGGCAGGGTTGGGATACACCTGTAAGTCGAGCGACTCCGCCACGGCACCGTGCGTAGCCAGCACCGTATTGGCCACGGCCACGTTTGACAAGTACAGATGATTGCCGCGGTGGTTGAAGGCGATAAAGCGCAGGTACACCTGCCGCGACAGGTAGGCGCTCAGGTCCACGTTCTCGGTGCGCCACTGGGTCACGGAGGTCGGCGCGTAGCTCGTCGTGCGGGGCAGCGTGGTGGGCAGGTCGCCCGCCGCCGACTTGAGGTAGGCCCGGCCCAGGCGGGTGTTGGAGCAGGCCGCGTACACGTCTACGGCCAGCGAATCGTTGTTGGCCGCGGGCACGGTGGCCACGGCGGCATAGGCCACGTCGAAGCGCAGGAAGGCCAGCGACTGGCTGCGCAGGTCGAAGACGGGCGTTTGCAGCGTATCGCGCTGGTTGAGGCTGGCGTAGTCGTAGAAGTTCATATCCACCACCGTACCGCGGGTACCATCCTTACGCAACTGATTGCTGGCCGTGGCCCAGGTGATGCCGTTGTCGGGATTGATAACCGACCACGTACTCGGAATACCGCCGGCCAGCGACTCCGTGTAGGGCACCGTCGAGGTCGCGCTTTGCACCTGCACCGTGAAGGTTTTGGTGCTGCTGCCGTTGGCGTTGGTGGCCGTGAGGGTGGCCACGTAAGTACCGGCGGCGGCGTAGGTTACGGTCGGGTTGGCGGCGGTGCTGCTGGCCGGGCTACCCCCCGGGAAGCTCCAGCTCAGCGTGCTTACGCACTGGGTGGAGGTATTGGTAAACGTGATGCTCCCCCCGGGGCACAGGGGTGCCTGGCGGGCCGTAAAATTGGCCACCGGCACGGCGCTCGATACCGTCACCACGTTGCTCAGCGTGCGGCTGGCGGTGCCGGCCGCGTTGGTAACCGTGAGCGTGGCCCCGTAGGTGCCGGCGGTGGCGTAGGTCACGGTGGGGTTGGCGTCGGTGCTGCTGGCCGGGCTACCCCCCGGGAAGCTCCACTGGTAGCTGGTGGGCGTAAACAGCGAGGCGTCGCGGAACTGCACCGTGCTGCCAGGGCAAATGATGCCGGTAGTAGCCGTGTTGAACTGGGCCACCGGGGCCGTGGCCACGTTGGCCCCCGTCACGCTTACATCGTCGAATGCCCGGCCACCCTGCAACACCGCGTAATAGCTATCGACCTGCCCCGAGCCGCTGCGCTGAAAGCGAATGCGTACATCCGAGCCCAGTGTCAGGTTGTTGGCGGTGGCCAGGGTGTTCAGATTCACGCTCACCAACTGGTAGCTCGTGCTGGCGTTGGTGCCCGTCAGGTCGGCCACCCGGTACCAAGTGGTACCGCCGTCCACGCTCATGGCCACGCCGTCGGAGTTGCTGCCCGTGCCGTTGCTCGTGAAAGAAGCCGGCATGGCCTGGTCGGTTTCGCCGGTGAATTTCTTGTGCCGAAACGACAGCACGTAGCCCCCCGAGGCAGCCGTGCTCAGGTCGAGGCGCAGGGTGGCCTCGGCCACGCGCGGAATCGGCCCGGCGGCGCTGGTCAGCGTAGCGTACGGGAAGAACCCATCGAGCACCAAATGGCCGGGTAAGGAAGCTGGCCCGTAATCGCTGCGCCCAATGGCGCGGACCGGCCCCCGGCCCTGGATGTCCCAGGCGGTGCCGAGGCCCGCGGCATCGAAAGATTCGGTCAAGGGTGCGCGGGCCGCTACTACGCTGCCGTAGATAGCCCGGTAGGCGTTGATGAGGCCGGAGCCCGTGAGCGCATCAAAGCCCGCGTCACCGATGTCGAGGGCGGTGCTTTTCAGGCGCGTAGCTACCTGGGCAGGGGTGAGGCTGGGCTCGGCTTGCAGCAGCAGGGCGGCCACGGCCGCCGCATTGGGGGCCGCCGCCGAGGTGCCGAAAAAGATGTAGCCATCTTTCGGGTCGGGCAGGGCCTGCCCCGAGAAAAAGGTCGTACTAGCCCCATCGATGGCCGTGAAGTCGGGCTTGGCCCGCACGCTCAGCACCGGCAGTGGGGTGCCGTCGGCCGCGAAGAGAATGATGGGCTGGCCCTTCGCGGTAAAGCTCTCGGGTGCCAGCCGGTTGTACGAAGGGGCCGCCGCTACCGACATGGCGCCCAGGGCGGCGGTGTGGCCGGTGAGTGTGCTGCTACGGGTAAAGTACTCGGTGGGGGTGATGCCGGAACCGTACAAGATGTACTTCACCCGCGCCGGATTGGCCGTGCCCCGGTAGCGGCTAATGACCAAGTCAAATTCCGTATCGGTGTCGTTGGTGTTGGTGTAGCCCAAAATCTCGGTCGGCGTTTGCGAGAGAATGTTCGCATCCCCGCTCACCGCGACGGTATCGCCCCGCATCGCCACCCCGTTGGCGCGGGTCTTGATCAGGAACATGTCCAGGTCCGTCCGAACGCCGGACCGCGTGTAAAACGGGTCGCTCCACTGCAACGCAACGATGAGCTGGCCACTTCGCGGGATGGAGAAATGCTGGCGCGTATCCGTGGCCCCGCCGTTGAAGCTCGCCCCAAAATCGAGGTCGGCATCGCCGCTCGCCCCGTTACCCACTGCCCTGAACACCGGCGAAACGTATTCGCACGAGGCATCGGCATTATTGCCGGCCGCGCTGAAGTAGGAAATACCCAGCCGGTTGGCCGCTTCGTTGACAGCCTGCGCCACCACCCCATCCTGGTACATGGGCTCGTCGAAGTACGAGACGTCGTCCACGATAATCTTGCAATTTCCCCGGGTGGGGTCGGCCAGGCTCAGGAGCTGGTCGGCAAAGTCGGCCTCGCCGTTGTAGACGCTGCTGAACGCCACGCCCGCGTTGGGGGCAATGTCGTGAATCAGCTCAACCATGGCCCGGCCCTCGTCGGTGCCCTGGCCCGCGCTCAGGTCTTGCAGCACCTGCACGTTGGCCGGCAGGTCGCCCGAGGCCACGCCCGCGCTGGCCCCGCCCAGCGAGTTGTACGAGTCGCTCATCACGCCCACGCGCAGGCCCTGGCCGCTGTAGCCCGCCTGGGCGCCGCGCACCCGGTACGACTCCAGCACGTAGTCGGCCTGGTTTTGCACCCGGCCCGTATTGGTTCTGGGCTTCAGAATGGGCCGTACCCCCAGCAGCCCCTGCGGCACCAGGGCTTCGAGGCCGGCCGCGCCGGGGGCCAGCTGCGTCACCGGTAGCTGCCCTTCCAGGAAGTGCAGGTTGGCGCGCTCGGCCGTCAGTACGAAGCCCCGGGCTTGCAGGGCCGGGCGCAGGGCCGCCACGTCCTGGGCCGTAATGCGCACCAGCACGGTAGCCGGGCCGCCGCTGCCCTGCACCGACAGCAGCGGGAAAGCTGCTTGCAGCGCGGCCGCCGAGGCTGGCCCCGCGCCGCGCTTGGTGCTCAAGCCGCCCACCGCCGCCCGGTAGAGCTGCTGCAAGTCGCCGCCGATGGCGCTTTTGCTCACCTTCGGGGTCGCCTGGTTGGGCCAGGCCACCGCCGCCCGGGCGGGCGTGGGGTCGAATAAATAGGCTTGCTGCGCCGAAGCAACCGTAACGCTGGCGCACGCAAGCAAACAGCTAAAGAGATGTTTCATTAACAACTGCGTAAGAAAGGTAAGAGATTGGCCGAAATTACTGACGTACAACGCGCTGTGCAAGTACCCCTTGGTCGGTCTGCACCCGGAAGGTGTAGACGCCCGGGGCCAGGTGGCCGATTCTCAGCTGGCTCGTACCGAGGGCCACCGCACCGGTGTGCACGGCCTGGCCCAGGGAGTTGAGCACCGTCAGCCGCGCGGCCTTCGCGCTGGCACCACGTAGCTCCACGCTAAGCTGACCATCGGTCGTGGGATTCGGGAACACGCGCAAGCTCACGCCGGCCAGCGTGGCCGGGGGCGTACTCAATACCGTGGCCGTTACGGCCGCAGACGGCTGCGACGTGCAACCGGGCGCGGAGATGGCCACTACGGTGTAACTACCGCTCTGCGCGCCAGTCGTGAGCAGCAGCGTACCGGTCGCGGTGGGCGTACCCACGGCCGTGGCGGTACCGTTCGCGTTGAGGTAGAACTGGTAAGTCAGGCCCGCCTGGGTCGGCGTGCTCAGCAGTACCGTGCCACCCGTTTGCGCGGTGGCGGTGAGCACCGGCTGGCTGGGGGGCAGCACCACGTTGACCTGGATGGCCGTGCGCGTCGCGCTCACGCACGTCGTGCTGGTCTGCCAGTTGTAGAAGTAATAGTAGTAATTGGCCGAAGTCGCCCCCGTGATGCTCACCGTGCCGCTGGGCGAGGTGTAGGGGTACGCAGTGGCGGGCGTGCTGCCCAGGTAGTCGCGAATGAGCGCGGGCGAGGCCGCTTTCAGAAACAGCGTGTAGCTGCGGGCGGCCGGCACTGCGAGGTTGAGCGTCAGGACCGCCGGCGCTATCGCGTTCGTCGGGTTGGCCGGTACCGTTACGTTGACGGTAGTTATCGGCGTAGCAAAAAAGTCAGTGCCGTTCAGGAGCTGAATGGTGGCCGTACCCGCCGCGGCGTTGGCTTGTCGATACACCGTCACCGTCGAAATGGTCGTCGGGGCCGTCGTCGTAAAAATCAGGCCGCCATCGTCGTAGGCGCCATCGGTGCCGTTGGTCAGCGTTTTACCCACAATCTCCGAGCTGGGCGCGAAGGCTTCGGCGTAATAAGTCGCGCTGGCCGTAAGGGCCGGGGTCACGTAAGGGTTGGTGGTACCCACGGCCGTGCCGCCGGTGGCCGTGGTGAAGTAGCGCACGCTGGTGCCCGCCGGCACCGTGGCCGAGAGCGAGGCCGTGCTGCCGATGCAGACGGCCAGCGGCGAGGGAGCGGTCGTAATGGCCGGGTTGCTCACCGTAATGGCGGCCACCGTGCTGTACGCCACGTTGGTACCGCAGCCCACTTGGTAGCGGTAGTAGGTGGTGCTGGTGAGGGCGGGCGTGGTGTAAGTGGCGGCGGTAGCGCCCGCCACGTCGGCGAAGGTGCCGGTGGCGCTGCTGCTGCTTTGCAGCTGCAGGCTGCCGTTGGCGGCGTCGGTCAGGGTCAGGGTGGCCGGGCCGCTGGCGCAGACGGTAAAAGTGGCCGGCGACAAGGTGCCACCCACCGGGGCCGCTACGCTCAGCGTGGAGGCGGGCGTCAGCAGGTCGTTGGCGGTATTCTGGTCGCCGGTGGCCGTGGCCGTGATGGCGAACGAGTACGTGCCCAGGGCCGTGAAGTCGGCCAGGCTGGTCAGGGTCAGGTTCTGGGTGGCCGCCGGGGCCAGCGTGCCCGTGCTGATGGTCTGGGTCAGGGTCTGGGTCGCGCCGCTGGGACCACTGACGACCACCGTGACGGTGGCCGGGTTGGTGGCGAAGCTGAGCGCCGCCGTGCCCCGGTTGCGCAGCTGCACCGTCACCGGCGTGCTGGGGCCGAAGCAGGTGGCGGCGTTGTTGTTCAGCGGCGATACCAGGCCGCTGGCCGCCAGGTCAACGGCCTGGGGCGCAAATTGGTAGGCCCCGAGGCTGGGGGCGGCGGTCGGGCGCGTAGCGCCGGTGTAGTCTACCGTTACGCTCAGGGGCGTGCCGGCGCTGGCCACGGCCGCCGCCACGGGCAGCAGGTTGGTGTTCGACACAAAGGCCGGGTCGGTGCTGATGGAGTTGGCGTCGCGGCTGGTGGCCGTGCGCAGCGCGGCCAGCGTGGCCACGTCGGCCCCCACGTAGCCGAGCACGCCACTGGCGCCGCTCACGTAGTAGTCATTGTAGTCGCTGGTGCTCAGCACGGCGGCGCTGGGGTAGTACACGGCGTACGATTTCACCGTGTTGGTCGGGGCCGCGGTGGTGATGGCGTTGGCGAAGATGTTGTTGCGCACGTCGAGGCCCGTGGCCGCGGCCGCCGTCACGACGAGGCCCGCGCTGATATTGCCCGGGGTGACGCTCGGGGGGTAGATGATGCTGCCGAACAGGTTCACCGTGTTGTAGTACACCTTGGTACCCGTGCCGCCAATCAGCCGGATGCCGAAGGGGTTGCTGTCGGTCGTATTATAGTTGGCCGACGTCAGGATGTCGGAAATCAGGTTGTTGGAGATTTCCGTGTTGGTCAGGTTCACCGTGCTGTTCAGCAGAATGCCGAAGGCCCCGTAGCCATTTTCGCCGAAGTGGCGTAGGCCCGAAATTGAGTTGCGCGAAAGCACGGCGTCGGTCACGTTGTCGTTCAGCACGATGGCCGCGATGCTGGCCGGTATCACCGTGCCGTTCATGCCCAGCACGACGTTGCGCGACACGAGCGGGGCGGCGGTGCCTTGCAGGTCGATGCCGCGGTAGAGCACGTTGCCGGCTGCCACGGCGGTTGTACCCGTGGGCGCGGCCCCGATGCGGTTGTCCACAATCTGCAAGCCGTCGTAGGCGGTGGCCACGCTGTTGGCTTTAGCAAAAATGGCTTCGGTGGCCCGCGTGACGGCGTTGTTCTGAATGACGAGGTTGTCGTTGTCGTCGCCGTAGGTGAAGGTGCTGAGAGCGAAGGTGTAGGGCGATGGCCCGGCCGACACGTAGATACCGTACGACTCGGCCACGCCGGTATTGCCACCCACCACGTTGAGGTTGCGCAGGGTGATGTTGGTTGAGCCGTTGCCCGCCCCCTGGCTGCCCACCCACACGGCGGCGTTGCCGCCCGGGTTGGTGCTGGTCAGGGTCAGGTTGCGGGTGCTGCCGCCGGCGGTGTTGGCCCCGTCCAGGGTCACGTAGCGGGCGCTGTTGAGCAGTACCACCGCCTGGGCGCTGCTACCGGCCGTGACGACCGCCGTTACGCCGGGGTAGGGCGTCACGAGCAGCGTATTGGTAGCCGAAGCGGTCTGGTTGCTGCCAAAAGTGAGGGGGAAAGTTTCGGCCGTCGAGTAGGTGGCGTCGAGCAGGTAGAACGTGGTCGGCCCGGTCAGGAAGTTGAGGTTGTAGGCCGCCGCCGCTGCCGTAAGAGTGGCAAATACGCGGTTGGCGGGCGTGCCGGCGGGCGGCGCGGAGGTGCCCACGTAGTAGATGCCGCTCAGGTTGCCCACTACCTGGAACGAGGCCAGCGTGGCCGGCGCAGTGGTGCCGGGCGGGGTGGTGCCGCTGCCGCCCAGCGGGCCGGTGCCGGCGTTGGGCGTGGCGGCCAGGTCCTGGGCCGCCACGTAGTACTGAATCACGTCGCCCGCCGCCACGCTGCCGCCGGGCAGCTGGCTGTAGTCGAAGGTGAAGGTGTAGCTGCTACCGCTCACGCTCGTAGCATTCACAAACGCAAAGTTGCCCGAGGTACCCTTGCGGAAGTACAGGCGCGGGGCGTTGGTGCCCGTGGCCACGCCGCTGGCGTCGGTGATGGTGGCTACCAGCGTGCGGTTCGTGAGCAGGTTGGTGTTGGCCAGGTTGGGGTAAGCCACCACCGGCCCCAGCAGGTCGAGCGCCTGGTAGCTGCCCTCGTAGGCCCCCAGGTCGGGGGCGGTGGTGCTGCGCGTGGCCTGGGCGTAGTCGGTGGTAATGCCGCTGATGGGCGTGCCGCTGCCCTCAATTTGCGTGGGCGTGGTAGTGCTCACCTTCAGAAAGTTGGCATTGGTGCCGCTGGTGCTCACGAAGGGCGGGTTCTCGGTTACCGAGTTGGCCTCGCGGCCCGTCATGAAAAGCTTATAGGCAGTCAGCGTCTGCTGCGCGTTGAGGGTGATGTTGTTGACTCCCTCGGCGTAAATCAGGTTTTTGGCCCCGGGCGTGCCAGCGTAGTACAGGTTGTTAGTAGTGGCGCTGGTCAGATTGAGGGGCGCAATGCCGGCCGTGCCCGTCAGGCGGCGCAGGGCGGTCGTCACCCCGTTGCCGTTGGCCGTCGAGGTGTTCACCACCACGTTGTTGCGCAGGGTGAAGGTAGCCGTCCGCAGGTCGGAGTAGGTGATGCCCGACGTGCCAAAATCGGTGCCCGCGCTGCTGGCATTGAGGTAGATGCTGTTGTACTGGGCCGTCACCGCGAAGCTCTGCGTGCTCAAGGGCGAGTTGCCCAGCGCCAGGCCCACGATGCTGGAGGTGCTGGTCCCATTAGGCGCGTTCAGATCGCCGATGAGGTTGTTGCTCACGGTGGCCGTAGTGGCGAAGGCGTAGATGCCCTGCATGATGACGAAGCCCCCGCTGACCGTCAGCCCCGACACCCGGTTGCGGTACACGTCCAGGGTGCGGCCGCCGTTCATGGTCATGCCCACGAGCGTATTGCCCGCCCCGCTGATATTCTGCACCGTATTGTCGTAGTACTGCGCCGCCACCGCCGCGTTGTGGTTGCTGGCGATGCCGTACACCGAGGCGAAGGTCGACGAGCCGCTGAAGTTGCTCACCGTATTGCTAAACACGTTCTGCGTGGTGGTGGCCCCGGTACCGATGTTGATTAGGTAGCTCGACCCGAAGGTGGTGTTCGGCCGGCTCCAGTTGCTGAGCACGTTGCCCGAAACAACCAGATTGGGTACCGCCGCCGTGCTGTTGATGCCGTAGAAGGTGGCCGTGGCGGCCGTGCTCGACGCCATTGTCACGTTGTTGTTGGCGATGGTAACCGTGCCGTTGGTAGCGTTCACGCCGCTGCCGCTCTGAATGCCGCCGGTAACCGAGCCCGTAGTATTGGTCGTGATATTCACCGTATTGCCCAGCAGGTCGGCGCTGCCGCCGACGCCCGTCAGGATGCCGTATACCGAGCCGGTAGGGGCAACCGCGCCGCTCGTCGGGGCCGAGCTTACGCTGTTGGCCTGCACCTTCAGCCCGTTTTGGTAAATGGCGTAGATGCCGTAGGCGGTGGCTGTGGTGCCGAAGTTCGCAATCGTGTTGCCCGTGGCGGCCGTGCCGCTCACGAGGCTGCCAACTTCGTTGTTCTGGTCGTAGTAGGCAAAGGGGCTGGTGGCCGCGTAGCCCGCCAGGTAAATGCCGTTATTGACGCCGCTGATGGCGTTGCCGTAGAACTTGTTGTTCGAGTTGGCGCCGGCCACCGAGGTGGGCACCAGTTGCGCCGTGCTGGCGGGCGTGTGGTTGTTGGCGTAGATGCCCATCGTCGCCGTCCCCTTTTGCAAGGTGACGACGCAGTTGCGAATGACCACGTTCTGGCAGCCATCCACGGCCGGCGTACCGGCTTTTAGCAGCGCGAAGCCCCATTCCATCTGGGTGGTGGCGGTGCTGTTGGTGGTCGGGTCTACGAGCGTTAGCCCGTCAAACGTCACGTAGTCGCTGCCTTGCAAGCCGATGAGGTCGTCGAGCGTAGTGGAAGTGCCCGCCGCCGCCGTAATCGTGGGGTTGGCTCCGCTGCCGGCCTTCTGGAAGACGATGGGATTAGCCGCCGTGCCGGTGGCCGTAATGAGCAGGTTGGCGGCCGTTTCGGTATAGCCCGCCGCCAGGTTGAAGGTGACGCCGCCCGCGCCCACGCCCTGCGCGTTCAGGTCGGCGATGGCCGCCGCCAGCGTGGCGTAGCCGGTACTGCCCGCGCCCGGAATGGCCTTGGTACCGGAAAGCTGGGCCTGCGCGCCCAGGCTGCTCAGGAGCAGGGCGCCCACGCCCAGCAGCCGCGAGGTCAGCCCCCTACGCTGCCGCAGCGGCGCTTCGCTCAGTAACGTTTTATTCATGAAAAGATGAAGGTGAAAAGTGGTGGATTGCAAGAGAAAAAAGCGAGCTTGCCGGCCGTAACAAGCCAGGGGTAAGGCCGCCATTCAGCGGGCGGCCGCGCGCCTGGGCAGCCTGGCCGCAACCCCACCGGAGTTATTCGACAAGCCAGCGCCAGGCCGCAATCATCTGATAGTTAGAATGCTTTAAAAAGCAGTAAGCTGAACTGCGCAAAGCTAAAAGGGGCCCAAGCCCAGCGGCAATACCGGGAACCCAGGATTTTTTTCTACCGGGTTCCCGGGATTTTTCCGGCGCGGGGTACGGCGGGCCAGGCCCGGCAGTATTTTCAGGGTTGCAAGTCGCTGCCCGTATGCCCTGGTTCGCTGTTTTTCTGTGCCTGCTGCTGGCTGGCCCGTTGCGGGCCGGGGGGCAGCAGGCACCCAGCGCCCCCGCCACCGAGCCGGTGCAGCAGTTGCTGCAAAACAGCCAGGCGCTGCTGCGCACCGACTCGGCCCGGGCCGCCCGCCTCGCCCGGCAAGCGCTGACGCGCAGCCGGGCGCTGGGCTTCACCGAGGGCGTCGGGGGGAGCTACGTCATGCTGGGGCAGCTTCAGGCCGAGCGCGGCCACTACGCGGCCGCCGTGGCGCTGTTCCAAAAGGCCGAGCAGCAGCTGACGGCGGCTTACCGGGCGCACCCCACGCCGCACCTGCAAAACCGCCTCGGGCTTGTGGCCAATAACATCGGCTCGGCCGAATGGGAGCAGGACCACGGCTTGCTGAGCATGGCGGCCTACCTGCGGGCGGTCGACTACTTTACCGCCACCCACAATTACGACGGACTGCTGGTGCTGTATTATAATCTGGCCAGCTGCGCCGGCGACCTGGGCCAGCGCCCGCAGCAGCTTACCTACCTGCGGCGCTGCATCGCCCTGCGGACGCAGCCCCTGCGCCAGCCCGAGCAACTGCTGCCACCCTACACCAGCCTGGTGCAGTTGCTGGTAGAGCAGCGGCGTACCCGCGAGGCGTGGCATTACTTAGAACAAGCCCGGCTGGTGATGGCGCGGCCGGAGGCCGAGCGCTACCGGGTGCTTTACGAGCAGACCCGGGGTATCTACTTTTTCAAAACCGACCGCTACCAGCAGGCGCAGGCCAGCTTTCAGCGGGCCCTGGCGGCGGCGCAGCAGCAGGGCAATGCCAAAGAAGAGGCTGGCCTGCTGCTGCAACTGGGCCGCACCATCCGCCGGCTGGGGCACTACGCCGATGCCGATGCCACCCTGCGCCGGGGCCTGCGCCGGGCCCGGGCCCAGCAAAGCCTCTCGGTGCAGGTGCAGCTGCTGGCCGAGCTGGCCGGGCTGGAAGAAGCCCGCGGTCCTCAACACGCTGCGGCCGCCCTGGCTTACTTCAAGCAGGCAGCGGCCTTGAAAGACCAGCTCGCCGGCGAAGAAACCAAGCGCAGCATTCTACAGCTCGAAGCCCGCTACCAAGCCCGGCAGCAGCAGCAACGCATTACGGCGCTCCAGACCCAGCGCCGGGCCCAGCAGCAGGAACTGCACCGGCGCACCACGCTCAACTACGCCGCGCTGGCGCTGCTGGCCTTGCTGCTGGGTGCGTTGGCCCTGGGCTACGCCACGCTCCGCGCCCGGCAAAAGCTGGCGAGCCAGCACCAGGACTTGCAGGCGCGCAAGATTCAGGAACTCGAACAGGAGCGGCAGCTGCTGGCTACCGAGGCCATGCTACGCGGCCAGGACGAGGAGCGCCGCCGCGTGGCCCGCGACCTGCACGACAGCCTGGGGGGCATGCTCTCCACCGTCAAGTACTACCTCGGCACCGTGCGCGCGGGCCTGGCGCTGCCCGAGGCCAGCGCCAGGCTCTTTACCCGCGCCCTGCACCACCTCGACAGCGCTACTGGCGAGCTGCGCCGCGTGGCCCACGATATGATGCCCGAGGCCCTGCAACAGTTTGGCCTGGTGCCCGCCTTGCAGGACGTGTGCGACGGCCTCGACCACAGCCAGCAGCTGCGCGTGGAACTGCAAACCTACGGCTTGGCCGAACGATTGCCCCAACGCATTGAGGTAGTGGTGTATCGACTGGTGCAGGAACTGCTCAACAACGTGCTCAAGCACGCCGGGGCCAGCCACGTTATTGTGCAGCTGGTACGCACCGGCTTGCAGATGCAGGTGGTGGTAGAAGACGATGGGTGCGGCTTCGAGCCCGCCGCCGTGCAGCAGGGCATGGGGCTGTACAGCGTGCAGGCCCGCGTCGACTACCTGCGGGGTACGCTGGAGCTCCAGTCCAGCCCCGGGCAGGGCACCTCTACGACTATTGACTTTACGCTCCCAGCAACCTAACATTCTATGTCTCCTATTCGTGTCCTACTCGTCGACGACCACCGCATCGTGTTGGAGGGCCTGCGCGTTTTGCTCGCCCCCCTCCCCCACGTCACGGTAGTCGGCAGCGCCACCACCGCCGCCGAGGCCCGGGAGCTGGCCCGCCGCCATCACCCCCACGTGGTATTGCTCGACCTGAACCTGCCCGATGGCAGCGGCATCGACGTGTGCCAGCAGCTGCTGGCCGAACAGCCGGCCCTGCGCGTGGTGGCCCTCACCACGCTCAACAAGCGCAGCTACCTCACGCGCATGATTCAGGCCGGCGCGGCGGGCTACGTCCTCAAAAATGCCCTGCCCGAAGAGCTAGCCGAGGCCCTGGTTAAAGTGTGCGCGGGCAAAACGTTTTTCAGCGAGGAAATGCAGCAGCTGTTGTTGCAGGCCGAAACGCCGGCCATCCCGGCGGCTCCGTCGCTCACCCGCCGCGAAAAGGAAGTGCTCGGCTGCATCGCCGAGGGCCTGACCAGCCAACAAATGGCCGACAAGCTCTTCGTCAGCTACCTGACCATCGAAACGCATCGCCGCAACCTGCTTACGAAGTTTAAAGTCCACAACACGGTCATGCTGATCAAGCAGGCGACCCAGCACGGGCTCGTCTAGGGTAAAATCGCCGCCTGACCTAAGGGGTAGGTTATAGCGGTTTCCAAGGCTGTTGCTCTCCAGGCGGAGCGCCTCACCCCCCGGCCCCAGAGGGGTCTCGTGAGGCGCTCACGATAGAACTGCGACTGACCGTACACGAACCTGAAATTTGCTCTAGTTGATACCCAAAATCAACTAGTTGGTACCCAAAATAGCTGTACTGAGGGCAAACGGGAAGGCGACGAATAGGCCCAGAGAGCCAATATTCACATCTTTGCCATGTAAATACTGAATAAAAAGCTAGCCAAGTTACTTGGTATAGAAATTTATTATTCACGGCATTCCCTTTTTTTCATCAAGTACCATGCACACCCCATCTTCCGGAGCGACGCTGGCCAACAGCCCGCTGCTCACCCGCACCAATGTTTCCACTGCGTTTGGCCCCGGCGCCCTGGCCAAGCCGGCCGTTGCCAACGGCCCGGGCCTGGCCCTTTCGGCGCCCGAGTGGCTGGCCATCCAGCTCTACGTGCACCAGAGCCTGGCCCTGCCCACCACCATCCCGGCTTTGCAGACCTTGGCTGGCCAGGAAGCCACCGATAACTGGGATGATTTCAAGAAGCTGACGACGGCCTACCAGGATATTCACACCCACGTTACAAAGTGGCAAAACGAGACATTCCCGGAAAGCGTATCGCTGGCCTCCGATATCTACGCCTACTCGCAGCAGGCTCCTACATATTACAAGCCCATTGTAGCGCTGGCGCAGAAGCTGACCATCGATGCCAACGACGCGGCCTCCAAAACCAAGCTGACCGCCATCCTGGAGGTGCTGAAAGCATCGGCGCTGGCCAACAGCGAAAAAGCGGGTAAGGTGGCCAAAAAGATCCAGGATTTCGCCAATGAAACCCTGCAGGATAAGATTGTGCTGAGCGGTGCAGACAGCAAGGGCGGCCTGCTCGCGTACTATCACAAACGCTTTGGAACTACCACCGGCACGGCCGCGGAGCTGCAGACCAGCCTGCTCGAAGCACAGCAAGAACTAGAGGCAGCCAACAAGGAGTACAGCCACGCCGTGACGGTGGCCGCGACCACGCCGGCTTACTACTGGGCGACCATTTTCGGCTTTATCGCGGCCGTCACGGTGGCGGGCGTGTACGGTGATCGCGCCCGGAAAGCCAAAAACCGCATGAAGGAGGCGGAGCGGCGAATCAATGAGCTGAAAGGCAGAATAGCGGCCATTACCCGCCTGCTGGCGGCGCTGAGCATGACGGAAGCCAGCATCAGCAACATTCTGGAACCGCTGAATGCGGCCTTGCCCATCATTCAGCGAATTCAGGGGGTGTGGGGTACCATTGCCGACGACCTGGCCAAGCTCATTACTACCATCAACACCAACATCGCGCAGACCATGCCCATCATCATGGATCTGGGGGTTGATACGGTCCTCGCGGAGTGGCAGCGGGTAGGCGAGGCCGCCAACGGCTACCGCCTCAACGCCTATATTACCTCGACTACTCCGGCGTAGGTACGCATGGCTATTTCTTCCGTACTCGCCGGCCCGGCCGCTCCCGCGGCCGACTGGCAGGAATTCTACGCGGCCTTGCAGGTGCAGGGCCGCGTACCGGATGCGGCGGCGGGCGCGCCAACGGCCCAGCTGGCCGTGTTCCGGGGCATGGCGCTGAGCCTGGCCGACCTGAAAAACCAGCTAAAACAGGCCAGCCTCAGCCCCGCCCTGACGGTTATTTATGCCGATGTACTGGTGATCGCGCCCTTCGCCAACTGGCGACTGGAAACCGCCGGGCTGGTTATCATCGCCCGGCGCCTGGAAATAACCGGCCCGGCGGCCGTACAGCTCGACTACCAGCACACGCCCAGCAGCCGGCTCGTCGTATTTGCCCAGGAACTGGTGGGTAGCCTGACGGTAATCGCCACGCACGGCTCCCAGCCGGCTACCTCGTTTAGCCTGGGGGCCGCCGAGGTGGCCCCGGGGGCAAGCATTGGCCTGGTGCAGGGGCGGCCGGTACTACAGGCGCTGACGCTGGCGCAGGGCCTGGGGCTGGAGCTAGCCGAAGACTTCCGCCTCTACCTGCGCAACACCTTCCTCTACGCCTCGCTGCTCTACGACCACTATCCGGCCCTGGCCCGGGCGCAGTTTGCCTGGGTAGCTGATTGGGCCGCCCAGCAGCCTGAGCTGGCCGAGCTTTTTTATCGGAGCGTCAGCCTGGCGACGCTGCTGCAAGCGCAGCTGGGGGCCGCCGCCGACGGGGCCACCTTCGTGCCCTACCTGGCGACCGGCGTATACGCAGGACTAGCCGCCGCCTACGGTACCGACGTAGCCGCGTACGAGAGCAGCTATCAGCACCTCAGCACCCAGCAGGTGGTAACGGAAACGGGCATCAGTGCGGCGCAGGCCCTGGTGGCCACCTCGCAGAGCGAGCAGGCCTACGTAGCCAGCCTTCTCCAGCAGGCCGAAGCCAACTACGCCAACGCGGTGAGCGCCGCCGAGAAGGCCCGGCGCAACTTCGAAATCCAGGAACGCTTGACGGAAAAGCTGGCGGGTGACTTTAGGCTTGGTATCAAAGAATACCAGTTCCAGCAGACCCTGAAAGCGATCGGGACGCTGGTGCAGGCCGTCGTTACCTTCGGGGCCGGCATTGCCAGCATGGTTGTCAGCGGCGGGGCGACGGCCCCGGTGGCCGCTACCGGAGCCGTGAGTAGCGCCACCGCCGTGGCGCAGGCCGCCGGGACGGCCACCGAAGTAGCTACGGCAGCCACCGGCCTGGCGGCCAGCATGGAAAAGCTGAAGCAGCTGGCCGAGGTGCTGCAAAAGGTGTATACGCTGGCCCAGACGGTGCAGGCAGTGGCAGGTAGCCTGAGCAGCGCCGCCAGCCAGACCCAGGCAGTGCAGGCGCTGCAGCAAGCCACGGCGGAGGCCGACCTCCGCGTCGTCGATGCCTGGGCCGTCTTTGGTATTCAGGCCAACAACATTCTGCGCGACCCCATCGACCGGGAAATTCAGTCCGCCGCCCCCTACCAGGAGGCGCTCGACATCCTGGTGGTGTACGGGCAGGCCCTGGCGGCGGCGCAGCTGGCTGCCATCCAGGCCGGCCAGCAGGTGGCCGCCATCACCTTTCAGCAGCACTACGCCCGGCAGAAGCAGGCGCACTTGCAGGGGCTGGTGGCCGAGCTGCGCGCCGGGCAAGCGCCCCGCCGGGCGCTCATGCAGCAGCTGTACCAGCGCTACCTAGATGGTAAAAGCTCCTTGTTCGCGGCGCTGAAATCGTACGAAGCCGCTTACTTCTACTGGGCACTGCGGCCCTCGACTGTCCGGCCCCGCCTCACCGACCCGGTTAGTCAGCTGCAAAAGGGGTTCAGTGACCTTACCAACGTGACGCTTGACGAGGTGCGGGCCCTGGAGGCGTTTGACCCACCCCCCCAGGTGATGGTCAACGTAGCGGTGGAGCTCACCGAGCCGGCCATCCTGGAGCAGCTGCGCAAGAGTGGCCAGACCACCTGGGTGTTGCCGCTCGACCACCCGGTCCTGGCGGGGCTCGACCGGGTGCGGGCAACCAACGTCCGCGTCTGGCTGGAAGGCGCCCGGGTAATCGCCCCCGCCACCAGCATCGCCGTAACCATTACCACCCCGGGCAACTACCTGGATCGGTACCGGGGCCGCATCTACCGCTTTACCAGCCGGCCGCTGACTCGGACGTTTCGCTACCGGGTAGCTGGCCAAGGCCAAGGGGCCGACTGGCACTTTGCCGATGGCACCCTCGGCTTTGTGCAGGTAGATGGCAGCGTAGAAGAGGAAATGGCGTACGCTTACTTCCGCCCCACCCCCTTCAGTGAATGGGGCCTCGCGGTGCCGGTGGCGCAGGTAGACTGTTCGCAGGTCAGCAAAATAACGCTGTGCTTCAGCGGCAGCGCCATCGGGGCCACCCCGGCTGGCCGCCGGATGCTGCAAGCCGACGAGGCGGCGCCCACCCGCTGACCACTGCCACGGCCCTTCCGGTACGAGCAAGCCCGGCCGGGAGGGCTTAGCGCAGCTCAGATAAGGCGCAGGCGTTCCAGAAGATGGTCGCGGTACATCAACCCGATCGGTAAGATGTTGCCGGCTACTTGCACCATGTTGCGCACGGGGTCGATCCGCTCGATGTGCTCGGCGTTGATGAGGTAGCTGCGTTGAATTTGCACGAAGTACTCGGACGACAAGTGCTGGATGATGTCGCGCAGGGGCTGGCGCACCTGTACCACGCGGCCCCCGCTCAGCGCCACGCGGCAGTATTTGCCTTCGGCCTCAATCCAGGCAATATCGTGCAGCACTACCTTCACTAGTAAGCCGTCTTCCTTTAAAAAGATAGCGCCGGGCAGCAAGGCGGCCCCGCCAGGAGTAGCGTAGAGGGAGCCGTCAGCGGTTCCCGGCCCGGCGGAGGAGGCCCTGGCGAAATTGCTGACCGCTAGCTCAATGGCCCGTTGAATAGTTGCTGGGTCGGCGGGTTTTACCAGGTAGGCCGCGGGGCACACTTGCCGCGCTCGCTCAAAAGAGGCCGTATCAGCCTGCGAGGTGAGAAAGATGACCGGCAGCGGGCGCTCGGCCAGCAGGCGGCGGGCCAGCTCAATCCCATCGAGGCTGCGTTCGCCTAAGTAAATGTCGAGCAGCGCCACATCGGGCCTGGCGTTGCCGTCGCGCACCAGGGCCAGGGCCGCCGCCGCACTGGAAGCTGGCCCCAGCACCTCGTAGCGCAGGTCGGAGAGGCACGCCTCCAGTAGTTCCGCAAAGAGCGGCTCGTCTTCGACAACCAGAACGCGCAGCGGAGAAGTAGCGCGAGCAGACATAATTAAAGCGTAAAAAGGTAGAATTAAACCAGTAAGCCGTAGGCCGCTACCGCAGGCAGAGAGGCGCGGCGGGCAGGTGTAGCCGGGCCACGGTGCCCGCGCCGCTGGCCAGGTTGGCCAGTACCAGGCTACCGCCCTGGGCCTGGGCGAAAGTGCGGCTCAGGAGCAAGCCCAAGCCCGCCCCCCGCCCCTGGCCCGCCACCCGCAAGGGTTGATCCGCGTCGGCCTGCCCAAACTGGCGCAGTACCTCGGGCGTGAGGCCGGGGCCGGAGTCGGTCAGCTCCAGCACGACTATTCCCGCGGGGCCCGGGTGGGCCTGGAGCGCCACCCGCCCACCCGGGGGCGTGACTTTGAGGGCGTTGCCCGTGAGATTACGCAGAATAGTGCGCGTCATGTCGGCATCGGCCAACACCAACAGGTCGGTGGGTGCCTCGGCAGTGAGGGCGACTTCGGCGGCTTCCGCGACGTTGTGGTAAAGGTCGGTGAGCTCGGCCAGCAAGGCCGCCACCCGCAACGGGCGCGGGGTCGGTACCAGCTCGCCCCGCTGACTCATCGCCCAGTTGAGGAGGCTATCGAGCAATTCGCTCAGGTTGCGGGCGGCCCGCCGGATGCGGCCGCCCAGGCTGGCCAGCCGGACGGTATCCTGGCTTTGCGCGTAGCGGTGCAGCAGCTCGGCCAGCCCCGCAAATGCCACTACCGGCGAGCGCAGGTCGTGGGCCACGAGGGCGTAGAGGCGGTCCTGCGCCGCGCGAGTTCGGGTCAGCTCCTCGTTCTGGGCCGCCAGCAGGGCGCGGCTACGGCGCAGCCGCAGGGCCAGCGCCCCCACCGCGCCACCCGCGCCGCCCACCACCGTCAGGCTCAGCCCCAATAGCCACAGCTGCAACCGCTGCCGCTTGCCCCGCTCCTGTTCAGCGGCCTGCTGCTGCGTCAGATCCCGAATCTGGTTTTCCTGGCGCTGGGTATCGAATTGTACTTGCAGGGTTTGGAGATAGGTGTAGTTGCGTACCCGTTGCAGCGAATCGTTGAGGCGAGTAGCCCGGTCCAGCTGGTGATAAGCCGCCCCTGGCCGACTTAGCGCCGCCAGGGCCTGGGCCAGCGTTTGGCGAGCCGATACCTCTTCTGCGGGCAGGTGGTAGACCTGGGCCAGCGCCAAGCCCTGAGCGGCCAGTTGCCGGGCCGCCTGGGGTTGGGTGTGGCGCAGCGCGGAGGCGGCCCACTGCGTGTACGTCTTACTTTCGTTGGAGCCGTAGCGCAGCAGATGGTAGAGCCGGGCGCCCTTGTCGAAGTAGTACGTAGCCGAATCACCACCGATGGCGTCGCTGAGCTGGGCCAGTTGGGTGTAAGCAGCCGCTATCAGGTCGCGGCGGTCGGGGCCGCCGGGCTCGTGCGCAAAGCGGCGAACGTACGTGCGAGTCAGCCCCATCGTGCGCCGGGTGTGGTAAAATGCCTGCCGCACCAGCGAATCGGGCGCGGGGGCCGGCGCCTGCACGACCAGTTGCGTGTACAGGTCGCTGAGACTATGCGAGGTCACCAGCGGAAAATCGGAGGTCGGCTTATTGGCTACCAGTCCCATCAGGGGCAGCGTCTGGCGCAGGTAAGCCAGCGCCCGCGGTATGTTACCCTGTTGCGTAGCTACGTGCGCCAGCGCCTGCAAGGCAACGATGCGAAATCGCCGCAGCGGCGGCGGCGCAGCCCAGGCCCGATGCTGGAGCTCCTGGGCCCAGCGCTCGGCCTGGGGCAGATTCTGGGTGGCGGCGGTGGTATAAGCCAGCGCGTTGAGCAGCATCAGCTCGCCCCGCCGAAATTTTTGCCGGCGTGCCTCGGCCAGCGCTTGCCGGGCTACGCGCAGCGAGGCCACGTTGTCATTGGTGTAATATTCCTCCTCCAGCGAGAAGAGCGTCAGCACCCGTTGGCTATCGGGCCGGGCGGGGTTACGCAAGTCGGCCCACAGGGAGTCGGTAACCCGGTTGCGGTAAGCTGTCGCCGGACCCTGAGCCCGCGCTACGCTTACAGTGGCCAGTAGCCCGGTCGTCACCCATACCGCACGGCGGCCGACCGCCAGCCACCCTCCACCATTTGCGCGCATACCTGCATACTTCATTAGTCTCTAGCAAAACTACGTCGACCCATAGGATCGCCGGTTAGCCAAAATCACTTAATGGCCGGATATTTACTAGCCGGAGACTAAGCAGTACAGTCGTACGCGGAGTTGATTTGCTAGTATTTACCGGGGCGGCTGGCCATAACGCATGCGGTATCCCGAAGCTCAACCCTAGTGGGATTGCTTAACAACATAACATGGGCGACCGTGACGCCTCACGGGACCCCTCCAAGGCCGGCCCCCTCTCCAAAAAAGGAAATGCGCCTCCAGCATTTTTCGGAGGAACAGTAGGGGCACTAATTTCCTTGACGCAGTACCAGCGCATAGTACGGGGGCACCCAGACGGGGAGCGAAAAACAACAACGGTAAGCTTATCTGATTGCCACGCATGGGCTAATCTGTCTCAGCAAGTCAGTCGTCCTATCAGGGGTAGCGCAGGAGTACGAGTAGAAATTCCCGTTAGGGCTGCCGGGTCGGATGTTGGCGGATGTGGAGTATCTCAGAAAACGGGCAATTGCTGGGCGTGGGCCGGGCTATTATTTACCGCTACCTGGTTTATCGGCGGTGTTGCCAAACAAATAGGGTAAAGCCTCCGACTCGGATACGCTTCCCAGCGCTTTGCTCGCGAACAGATATTTTTGGCCAACTTATGGCCGGGCTGCCAGCCCGCAGCCCGGCTTTTATTGGCCCATGACTTTCGAGTTCAATTACATTAGTAGCCTGCTGTTGGCTGGCACCCTGACGGGCGGGCTGGCCACGGTGGGCCTGCTGCTGCGCGCGCTGTGGCGGCGCACGCCGGCCGATGCCCTGCTGGCCCTGCTCGTTGCCCTGCCCACGCTGAAGGTGGCCGAGCGCATGCTCTATTATGGAGGCTGGGCCAACGGGCACGCGGGCCACGCCCGCTGGCTAGCTTACTTCCCGTGGTACGTGGGCCTGGCACTAGGCCCGTCGTACTATCTGTATTTCCGGAGCCTGACCAACCAGGATTTTCGCTGGCGCCCCCTGCTAAAGCATCTACTGCCAGGGCTGCTGCAAATCGGGCTGGCGGCTGCGGCGGCGCTCTATGACCTGCTGTGGCTGGGCAGCCCACTGCCTGGCACTTCGGGGCCCGCCGCCACCTTGCTGGCGCGCATCAATAACCCGCTATTGACGCTGCTCGGCTATGCCTCACTGCTCGGCTACAGCCTATACATGCTGGCGGAATACCGGCGCTACTACCGCTACCTCGACGATAATTTTTCCAACCCCGAGCGGCTGCGCTTTGCCGGGCTGCGGCAGCTGCTGGTGTTGCAGCTATTAGGACTGGGGCTGGGCGTCGGCTTTACGCTGCTTAGCGCCACCTTCAACTACGGGACCAAAGAAGGTTGGATTGCCTTTGCCTTGCGGGGGCTACTGATTTACGGTCTGCTAGCCGTGGGGCTGGAAGCCAATTATGCCGCCGCTACCAGCCCGCTGCGCTTCGAGCTGGACGCCCCGCCGGAGCCCGTGCGGGGCCTGCCCACCGCACTGGAGCCGCCCCCAACCGCTCCGTCGCAGCCAGCCGCATTACCACTCACGCTGCTCGCCACCGAAGCCTCTGCCGCCGAGCCGGAGACCGCCGCCAACACCCGCCCGCCCGAACCGCCGGTGGCCGAGCTGCCGCCTGACCTGTTGCCTTACCGCGCCAAGCTGCTGCACCTAATGGCCGAGCAGCGCCCCTGGCTGGAGCCCGAGCTGAACCTGGCCGAGCTGGCCCACCGCCTGGCGCTGCACCCAGTGCAGCTTTCCAAGGTCATCAACACCGGCTGCGGGCAGAGCTTCAGCGACTTTGTAAACACCTACCGGGTGGCAGAAGCCCGCCGCAAGCTGGCCGACCCGGCCTTCGAACACTACTCGCTGATGGGCGTGGCGCTGGAAAGTGGATTTAGCTCTAAATCAACGTTTAATCGCGTGTTCAAAAAGCTTGTGGGCACGGCCCCCAGCGAAGTGGTCCGGCCCAAGTTATAGGTTGGGACCTCCCACCTTATAAGTTGGAGCGCACGGGAAAAAGCTGGTCGGCAACTTTGCGGCGGTATGCAACACTGCCTGTTGGGCCTGTTATGATTGCTAAGTTTTTCGCTACCCTCGGCTGCCTGGCATTGCTCGTTGGCGCTCCCCGTGCCCATGCCCAAGCGCCGGCCCCCACAACCCGGCTAATCGAAAAAGTGACGGCCAGCCCCGGCCAGGTCGTCATCCCTTACGAGAAATACGTGCTGCCCAACGGCCTCACGCTGCTCGTGTCGGAAGACCATTCTGACCCGCTGGTGCGGGTGGAGCTGACCTTCCACGTGGGCTCGGCGCGCGAGCAGCCGGGCCACTCGGGCTTCGCGCATTTATTCGAGCACGTACTCTTATTTCAAGGCTCGGCGCACCAGGCGGCCGGCAGTAGCCAGGCGCTGCTATCCGCCGCCGGGGGCGACGACATCAACGGCACCACCAACGAGGATAAGACCAGCTACTACGAAACCCTGCCCGTGAACCAGCTCGAAACCGGGCTGCGGCTGGGGGCCGAGCAAATGGGCTTTTCGCTGGGGGCGGCTACCGCGCAGGGCTTTGCCCGCGAACAGGACAACGTGCGCAACGAGCGCCTCGGCAACGCAGACAACACCCCCTATGGCTTGGCGGAGGAGATGGTGCGCGCCGCGCTCTACCCGGCCGGCCACCCCTATGCCTGGCTGACGTCGGGCACCCTGGCCGACATCAACCGCTTCACCCGGTCCGAGGCCGACGCCTTCTTCCTGCGCTGGTACGGCCCCAACAACGCCGTGCTGGCCATTGTGGGCGACGTGCAGCCGGCCGAGGTAGTGCGGCTAGTCGAGAAATACTTCGGCCCCATTCCGGCGGGGCCGGCCGTGCCCCGCGCCTCCGCCGCGCCCGCTCAGCTTGACCAAACGCGCTACGTGAGCTACGAGGATGCCCACATCACGCAGCCGCTGCTGGTAATGGCCTACGCCGCCGTGCCGCAACTGCACCCCGACGAGCTGGCCCTCGACGCGCTGGCCGAGCTGCTGGGCAATGCGCCCGGCTCGGTGTTCTACCACACTTTTTTGGAGAAGCAGCAGGCCGTTGAGGCCGGGGCCAGTAACGAGAGTAACGAGCTGGCCGGCAAGTTTGAGCTGCACGTGAAAGTACCACCCGGTACCAGCCTGCGCGCCACCGAGGCCCAGGTGCGCGCCGCGCTGGCCGAGTTTGCCCGGCGCGGCGTCACCGCTGAAGAACTGGCCCGCTACTAGGCCAAGCGCGAAATGCGGGAGCTGCTCGACGTGGAGAGCGTGGCCGGCAAGGCCGTGGCGCTGGTGACCTACGACTACCTCACGGGGAATCCCAACCAGCTGCCCGGCGTCATTGCCCGGCTGCGCGCCCTTACGCCGGCCGACGTCATGCGCGTATTTCGGCAGTACGTGCAGCAGCAGCCCGCCGTGGTGCTGAGCGTGGTGCCGCCCGGCGCGGCCAGCCTGCGCGCCGCGCCGGGCAACTTCCGGGCGCCGGCCCCGCCCGCCGTGGCCCCGCTGCCCGCCCCGGCCCCGCGCCAAACGCCCGAAACCTTCGACCGCCGTCAACTGCCCGCGCCCGGCCCGGCCCCGGCCGTGCCCACGCCCGCCCTCTGGCGCACCACGCTGGCCAACGGCGTGCGCGTGCTCGGTACCCAAAATACGGAACTGCCCATTACGCAGCTCCGGCTTACCATCACCGGGGGCGACCGGCTACTGCCCCGGCCGGCCCAGCAGGCGGGCCTGGCCTCCCTCACGGCCTCTCTGCTGGGCGAAGGCACCGCTCGCTACACCAGCGCCGAGATGGCGGCAGCCCTGGCCCAACTCGGCAGCAGCGCCAGCTTCGAGGGCGGCCGCAACGAAACGACGGTGACCGTGCAAACCCTCACCCGCAACCTCGACGCCACGCTGGCCCTAGTGCTCGAAAGCCTGCTGCACCCCCGCTTTGCCCCCGAGGACTTTGCCCGCGTGAAAGCGCAGCAGCTCGCCCGCCTGCGCGACGATGCCGCCGACCCCGGCACCCTGGCCGCCAACGTGCTGAATCGCCAGCTCTACGGCCCGGCCCGCATCGACGGCTGGCCGGCGGAGGGTACCGCCGCCACCGTGGGCAGCCTGACGCTGGCCGACGTGCAGCATTTTTATAGCACTTACTACGCGCCCAATCTGGCTGCGCTGGCTATCGTCAGCGACGCGCCGCAGGCCACCCTGGAGCCCCAGCTGGCGGGCCTGCTCGCCTGGGCGACGCCCGCCGTGGCCGCGCCCCGCGCCGCGCCCGCCCCGGCGGCCAGCCCCGGCCGCCTCTATTTTGTGGAGGCGCCGGGCGCGCCCCAGTCCACCCTACGGTTGGGCTACGTGGCCCTGCCCTACGATGCCACCGGGCCCTTTTACCACGCCTACCTCATGCAGTATCCGCTGGGCTGGGCGCGCGGCTCGCGCATCTACCGCAATCTGCGCGACCAGCACGGCTACGCCTACTCCACGTGGGCCAACTTCCTCGCTACCCCCTACGGGGGCACCTACACCGCCTACACCGCCGTGCGGGCCGAGGCCACGGCCCCCGCGCTACGCGAGCTGCTAGGGGAAATTCGCACCTACCGCGCCACCGGCATCACCCCCGCAGAACTGGCCTACACTAAAACTGCTATTAGCCTGAAGCAGGCCCTGCAATTTGAAACCGGCTCGCAAAAAGTCGCCTTCCTGACCCGGCTGCTGACCTACAACCTGCCTGATGATTACCTGCGGCAGCAGGCCGCCGTGCTGGCCGCCCTCACCAAGCCCGAGGTTGATGTCCTGGCCCGGCAGTACCTGCCCGTCGAGCAGTTCAGCATCGTAGTTGTCGGCGACAAGCGCCACCTGCCGGGCCTGCGCCAGCTTGGCTACCCCGTGGTGTTGCTCGGTGTCCACGGCCAGCCGCTACCGCCGGCCAAGCCGTTAGCTGCTAAGGCTGGCCGCCCCGGCCCAGCTAGGAAATCATCCACTAAAAGCCGCTAAGCCCGTCGGCTGCTTACTGGCAACTGCCAGCGCCACAGCGCTAGCAAGGTAGCTCCTACGCCTACTGCTACTTTTGACTTTGGTAAGTCAAGTCAGCTACGTTGTATGACACTCCGAGAATTTGGTCCGCGCATTTGCCTCATGGGTCCGTCAAATAGTGGAAAGTCAACGCTAGCACATGCGATTGGGCAAGCGTGTGGCTTAGTGCCAATTTATCTCGACCAACTGCACCACTATCCGCATACTGATTGGCAACCACGCCCAGCGGCAGAATTCATCGCCTTGCATGACGAAGCCATTCTGGGGCCTAGCTGGGTTATGGACGGCAATTACTCGCGCTGCTTGCCTCAGCGGCTAGCCCGCGCCACCGGTATTATTTTGCTGGATACTCCCACCAGCACCAGCCTCTACCGCTACCTGCGCCGCACATGGTTTGAGCGGGTGCGGCATGGGCAGCTGACCGGGAGCCGCCGGCAAGTAAACTGGACGATGCTTCGCCATATCGCCGTCACCACGCGCCAGAGTAGTCAGCGTTATAATGAGCTGTTTAAGCACTGGACCTTGCCAAAAATCCGGCTAGCAACTCCCCAAGAATTAGCGCGCTTTTACCACCAAGAGGGTCTCACCCGCTAGTTGGGGTCGCACTAGACTAGGCATGGAAAGCAACGACACGCCCGCTTGCTTGTAAGGTAAGAGCTAGTGCTGCGTCAAGGAAATTGCTTAAAGTCCACAGCTTGCTTATTGTCGGCCAAGTCCTCGTCGAGTAGATAATCTTCCCAGTCCAGCGCTACCATGCGGGGCCGTTTGGCTACCTCCAGGCTGAGGTCGGTTTTCTCGCCGGCGCAATGCAGCCGCCGCACGTAGAACGGGGCTGCTGAAGGCTTGGGGGAAGCCGGCTCCCGGTCGAATACCGCGATAGTAGCTTCTCCATCCGGGGCCAGGATTCGGCTGGTTAGCTGGTTGGTCTTGCGGATGATTACCCGCAGCTGAAGCCGAAAACGCCCGTTGGCTAGCGGCTCGCACGCCAGCACCCGCAGGTGGGCATCAGACTCGACAACCTGATTGAGGCCCTCATCCAGCAGCCGCAATTGGCGGGCCGAAGCCCCGCGCGCAAATTCCTGCCGCAGCTCATCGGGGTACGCGGCGGGGCCGGGGTAGCGGTGCCGGGCCAGCAGGCGGCGCAGGGCCTGGTCGAAGGCTACTTCTCCCAGCGCGGCCCGGAGCGAAACCAACACCAGCCCGCCTTTTTGGTAGGCCACGAAGGGCTGCCCGGCCGTGCGCACCAGCGGGAGTTCGGGTTCGCCCGTGTTGTGCTGGGCAAAGTACAGGTCATGGTCCAGCCGCAGGTAGTCTCGCTGGCGGCGCGGGCCGAAGGCGTCGGCGACGACCATCGCTTCGGTATACTTGGCCAGGGATTCTGTGAGCAAGCTCGCCCCGGGGCCCGCCACCGGCGCGAGCTGGTAGGCCCACCACTGGTGCGCCACTTCGTGGGCCAGGGTCGCGTAGCCGAGGTTTACGCGGCTCGTATCCCGGAAGTCACCCAGAAAATTAAACCGCTCGGCGCTGAAAATCAGGCCGGGGTACGCCGTGGCCGCACCCCGGTACTGCGGAATTTCGGCCAGGGTGAGCTGCGCAAGGGGGTAGGAGCCAAAGTGCTGGGTACCGTAATCCAGGGCGTCCTTCAGCGCCTGCCGCATCGTGGCCAGGTTACCGGGGTGGCCGGGGTGGTAGCAGAGGCGGAGTACCACGCCCTTGTAGCGCTCCTGGCTAACGGCGTACCGGGCCGAGCTGAGGGCAAACATAAACGGAATGGGGGCGGCCGCCTGGTAGCGGAAATACCGCCGCGACCCGGCGGCCCAGGTGCGGCGCAGCGTGCCTACCGTGACGGCATACTGCGCCGACGGCGTCGAAATGGTCGTTGCGAAGTCGACCAGCCGCTGGCGGTTATCGGTGGGCAGCGTGGTGGCGTGGGCGGGCAGCCCGTGCTGCTGACGGGCCCGCCCGTCCGTGCTCTCCCACCGGCTCACGTAGCCGAGCTGCGGCACGTACTTTTCCAATTCGATGTAGGTACCGTTGCTAACCACGGCGTGCTCGCTGTTAAAGGGCATAAAGCCGGAGCGCACGACTGCCATCGAAAAGCGCAGGCTGGTTTGCCCCCCCGGCAGCAGGGGCGTTTTCAGGGTAAACCAATGCTGGTTGAAGGCCGGGTCCTGCGCGTGATGGGCGCCCGGCACGGCCAGCGTCACGGCGGTTACCTCCGGGTCGATACTCACCCAAATCTTGGTGAGGGGCTGCGCCGTTTCATTTTTCAGCTGGTAGGTGCCGCGCACCGTATACCGGCCGGCCGCGGGGTAGAGGTCGACGGCCGTCTGCACGGCCGTAATAGTGGGCTGGGGCAGGCTTCCAGCCAAGGGCTTAAACTGCTGCTCGTAGCGCAGCTGCCAGGTTAGCTGGGCGGCCGCTGACCGGTAGTGGCCGATCACGTTGGTTGCGTAATAGATATAGCCGCCCGTGGCCAGCCACAGCAGGCCCGCGGCCACCGCCAGCCGCTTGCCGGCGGGGCTGCGCCGGGCGGCTGTTGCCCGCACGCGCTGCCCCCAGCCCGCTGGCTGCGCCCGCGGCCACCAGCCCACGGTTAGCCAGGCTAACATCCCGGCCAACGCGCTCCAATACAGCATGTACCAGGCAAAAGCGGTCGCGTAGTGCCCAAACCCATTCAGGGCCGAGTAGGCCAGCGGCGGGGCCACCGCGTAGCGCAGCAGGTAATGCTCCAGGCCCAGCTTGCGACTGAAAATCAACCCTAGGGCGAGCAGCATGTTGAGCAGCATGCCCAGGTACTTGTTTGGCGTCAGGGACTGGACGAAAACTGCCAGGATGGCAAAGAGTACCGACGGCAGGCCGCTGTAGTAGAATAACGACAAATAGCGGGGCAGCTCCAGGGCAAGGTAGCCGTTGGTGAGCTGCAACGTCAGGCCGGTGCCGATGTTGGTGCCGACCAGGACGGCCACCAGACTACCCAGGGCCAAGCACTTGGCCGCCCATATGCTGACGGTGGGCACGGGGGTACTGTAGAGCAGGCCCTGCATGTTCGCGGCTTGCTCGCGGCTGAGCAGCTCGGCGGCGTAGAATACCAGCAGCAGTAGCGCCAGGCGGGCCGGCCGCAGCTCCTCGACGATGAGGCCCGTGGTGGGATAGCTACGCAAGCCATAGGCCCCGTGAAACAGCGTATCATTCAGATCGATGAAATTGAGAAACACCCACAGCGCCAGCACCACCATGAACGGAATGTGCGTGAGCAACGCCTTGACTTCCACCCCTAGCTGGCGGCAAAACGTGGCCCAGCCGTAGGCGCGGCCCCGCACCTGCACCGGCAGGCGGCGGTAGGGTACTCGCGGCGGTTCTTGGGCCAGCGGCCGGGGTTCGACCTTCAGCGGGCGCACCGACCGGAAGGTGAAGCGGTGGTAGCTAGCCCCGAGAGCCACGGCAGTTCCGCCGAGCCACAGCAGGCGATTGAGCAAAAAGAAGCCTTGCAGCGCAAACAGCTGGGTATTGCGCTGGGCATCGGTCCAGCGGCGGGTTTCGCTGAAAAAGGCCGCCAGCCCGAAGGGATCGAGCAACAGCGGGAGCGGGTCGGGGTCGGTGAGCTTCAGGGCAGTCGTGGCCAGCAGCGGCGAATTGCCCAGGATGGAGGCCGTCCAGTACAAAATATAGAGCAGCACCCCGGCCGCGTAGAGCGCCCGCACATTGCGCGTCAGCACCGCCGTGGCAAAGAGCAGGCTCGCCGGGAACAGGATATTCGGAATGCCCAGTACGACCAGGGGCTGCCAGTAGTAGGCGGCCCGGAACGGCCCCAGCTGGCTGGCGCTGAGCAGCCAGCAGCCGGTCAGCAAACCCAGTACGGCCAGGCCCAGCAAGCCCATTAGTACCAGCACCAAGCCCAAAAACCGGCTTAGGAAATAGGTGTGCTTCTTCACCGCCGTGGCCAGTACCACGGCCTCCAGGCGGTACGTTGTATCGCGCAAGACCACGTTGGCGCAGAACAGGGTCGTGGCAAAAATGGCGGACAACGAGAGCAGGCCCACCAGCAATGCCCCCACGTAGGGCGCATTCTGGTGCACGGCCGGCCCGCCGTAGCGGCCGTGCACGGCCAGCACGCCCAGGCCGAAAAACACCAGCGCGCCGACGCGGAACGTGAGCTGGCGCGCGTGGTAGGCCAGCTCAAAGCGTAGCAAGGCCCCTAGCACGTGGCTTCCTCCTTTCCGGGCCGCTGGGCGCCAAACAAGGCCGAGAAGTAGACTGCTTCCAGGCCCGGCGCCACCAGCTCAAAGCCGCTGTCCGGGCGCTGCTCACTGCGCACGTGGAGCGCCAGCTGCCCCCCAATCAGACGCGTAGAAATGACCTGGAAAGCTGCTTGATAGGCGGGCAGCGCTTCCTTCGTAATGATTTTATGCCATACCTGCCCGGCGAGCTGCTCCATCAAATCGGCCGGCTTGCCTTGCAGAATGATGCGGCCGGCGGCCAGCACGGCCATGGCCGGGCACAGGTCGTGCACATCCTCCACGATGTGGGTGGAAAGTACCACCACGATCTGTTCGCCAAGCTCGCTCAGCAAATCGTGGAAGCGGTTGCGCTCCTGTGGGTCGAGGCCCGCCGTGGGCTCGTCCACAATCAGCAGCTGCGGGTTGCCCAGCAGGGCCTGCGCGATGCCGAAGCGCTGCCGCATCCCGCCGGAAAACGTGCTGACGGCCTGCTTGCGCACCGCGTAGAGGTTCGTTTGCTGAAGCAGCGCCAGCACCTGCTCCCGACGCGCTTGCTTGTTGAGCACGCCTTTCAGCACGGCCAGGTAATCCAGTAGTTCCAGGGCCGATACGTTGGGATACACCCCAAAATCCTGGGGCAGGTAGCCCAGGCCGCTGCGCAGGTGCTGCGGCTGGGCGATGATGTCGTGCCCGTCGAAAAAAATCTGGCCGCTGTCGGGCGGCTGCAGGGTGGCCAACGTGCGCATGAGGGTGGACTTGCCGGCCCCGTTCGGCCCGAGCAACCCAAACAACCCATTGGTAATGGTGAGTGAAACGTCCGCCAGCGCGGGCGCGCCGGGTCCGTAGCTTTTGGTAATATGTTGAATGCGTAATCTACTCATCGGAACAGCCCGTTAAGGTGGACTGGCCGCAAAGGAGGAGGGTAGCTTTTAGGGCTTCAACTATAGATGACGTGGGGCGGAGCGGGCCGGCTGAACGACCCCAGCAACCGGACAAACGGCTTTTGGGCCGTTTGTCACGGCTAGCCGGCCGTTCATCATTAAAAATTGACCGGCTGCTTCGGACGCGGTTTCTTTACCCTTTTTACTTGCTGTGCGTACCTCTTCACCTCCGGCCGGGCAGTGGGCCCGCTACCAGGATTTCGGGCTTTTTGCGGGCTTGCTGCTGTGGCTGGGAGTGTGGCAGGCGCAGCACACGGCCCTGCCCTGGCTGGCCTTCGGAACGGCTTTGTTGCGACTGGCTCCCGTGCAACTGCCGGGATTGCTCTTTGCCTGGCACAAAGCCCGCCTACGCCAGTCGCTGCCGGCCCGCCGGTACTGGCGGTGGTGGGGGAGCTGCTTTGGCGTGGCGCTGCCGCTGCTTACCGGCATCTGCGTGGGGCTATTCCCAGGAAGCAACGCGGGCCGGCAGTTCCTCGTCGGGGCGGGTAGTAGCCTGCTGCTGGAACTGCTGCTCGTGGCCAACGCGTATTACCACCAGCGGATACCCGCTAGTCCCTGGCTGCAAAAAATAGGCTTTGCCCAGGCGCTTTTCAGCAGCCTCGTGCTGCTGGCGGGGGCGCTGGCCGCGCTGGCGGTATCGAGCCTGCCCAATCCGGCTTCCTACAACGAGCGGGGCGAACTGCTCATTGGCCTCGAATTTAGCCCGCGCCAGGTAGTGGGCCACTTCGGTACGTTTCTGAGCTTTGGTGGGCAGTTTTTGCTCATGTACCTGGCCGGCTACGGGCTGTTTTACCTCAATAGCCGCTGGCTGGTGCCGCGGGTGTTGCAGCCGCACGGCCTGCTCCGCTATGGCCTGGGCGTGCTGGCGGCCGTCGCCCTGCTCTACCCGGTGCTGGGGCAGCTGATTGCCTGGCTACCCATTAACCAGGTCCTGGGTAACATCTTGCCGACCAATCCCTTCAGCCTGGAAAACGCGGCGGCCGCCCTGGCCATTATCCTGCTCAGCCTGCCCGTGGTGCTGGCCCTGCAAGCCAGCCGGCAAAATAGCCGGATCCTGGCCCTGGAGAAGGAGCAGGCGCAGTCGGAGCTGGAATTACTCAAGCAGCAGCTCAATCCCCATTTTTTCTTCAATACCCTCAATAACTTGTATGCCTTGAGTCTGCGGCAAGCCCAGCAGACGCCCGAAGGCATCCTGCGGCTAGCCGAGCTTATGCGCTACGTCATCTACCGGGGGCCGCAGCCGCACGTCGCCCTGCGGGAGGAGGTCCAGCACGTGGAGGACTACGTGGAGTTGCAGTTGCTACGCCTGCGGCGGAAGCTACAGTTTCACTTCACGCAAGATCTCGCCGACGCCTCCCGGGCCATCGCCCCACTTTTGCTGATCGTGCTGGTCGAAAATGCCTTTAAGCACGGTATTGAGCCGGCCGAGGAGGAAGCGCACCTGCGCCTGGAGCTACGCGAAGCAGCCGGCCACCTTTACTTTCGGTGCGAGAATTCGGTGGAGGCTCTTGCCAAGCACCCGGCGGGTATCGGCCTGCGTAATTTGCAGCGTCGGCTGGCCTTGCTCTACCCGGCCAGGCACACGCTGACTACGGGCGTGACCGGCGCCACCTTCACGGCCGAACTAACCCTGGACCTGGCATGAAGCTGCGCTGCTTAGTACTCGACGATGAGCCGCTGGCGCACGACGTCATCCGGCAATACGCCGCCGACATTTCCTTCCTGGAACTGGTGGGGCACTGCTACCGGGCCACCGAAGCCCTGGAATTTTTGAGCCAACAGCCCGTTGACCTGCTGTTTCTCGACATCCGGCTGCCCAAGATAAGTGGGCTGGAGCTAGCCAAAACCCTGCGGCAGCCGCCGCTACTTATCGTGACGTCCGCCCACGAAGAGCACGCGCTGGAAAGTTTCGAGCTGGAAGTGTGCGACTACCTGCTCAAACCGTTCCGGTTCGAACGCTTTCTCAAAGCGGTGACCCGGGCGCTGGCCCTGTACACGTGGCAGCAGCCCCCGCCGGCTCCTGCTCCACTGCCCGAGCCGAGCAGTGGCCCTGCCCCGGCGCGGCTCTACCTCAAAGCAGATAAGAAGCTGGTTCAGGTCGAATTGGCCGCCGTGTGCTACCTGGAGAGTCTGGGCAACTATGTAAAAGTGTGGACAAACCAGCAGGTTTGGCTGACTCCTCGCACCTTAAACAGCTTCGAGCAGCAACTACGTGGCGAAGCATTTGTGCGCATCCACAAGTCTTTCATCGTCAACAAGTTGCACATTGCTTACCTGGAAGGCCGAAGCCTCTATTTGCACAATGGCAAACAAGTGCCCGTCGGCAAAAGCTACCGCCAGGCCGTGCAGCAACTGCTGCAACCATAGCCGGGTAAGTCAGCAGTGCTGTTATAGAAGCTGTTGAGGAAGTACTTTTCAAGTGAACACTCCTCGGCTTAGTTCGCCCGCGAGACCCCACCCCCGGCCCCTCCCCTTCGGGAGAGGGGAGCCTTTCGTGAGCTGCTAGTCTTTAGCTGTTAGCTATTAGCTCGTTGTTCAGAAAAGCTAGGAGCTAACAGCTAAAGGCTAATAGCTTTAATACCGGCTCCCCTCTCCCAAAGGGGAGGGGCCGGGGGTGGGGTCCACCGCCAGGCAGACTTCCTAAGCATCTTCATAGTCAACGTATAAAGCTGAGGTGGTCTGGGCACGACGGACAGTAGAAACATACGTCCTTCTGCTGGCCGTTATGCCTGGGTGTATAGTCCCAAAGTAAGCTGGGGAGGGTCTTGGGTGAAGTTTTCTGCTACTGGGCGCATACGAACTCATTCCAATTGTGGTAAGTGGCTTTGCTGATGCCCATTTTGCGACGCACCTCCGCCGCAGTGATGCTGGTAGCAGCCTGGCGCAGCGCAAATACAATTTTGGCTGCGGTAACCTGGCCTTTTTTATGGCAGTTGTCCGGGGTTTTAAGGTACGCAAGTGCCCGATTTTCCCTACTTTACACCGGCCTAGTTTAGTATGAGGAGGGCACCCTATCACAACCGGCACCTGATGAGGCGAAGCGAATAGTGCCTGACCGGACAGGTATTCCGCCTGAGCCTACCGCGCTAGTAGTTTATGCTTATTCGCGTAGAAATACGTGCCTTAAAACACACAATTATACGCTAAATCAACAAGGCTATTTAGCAGAGTTTTGCATGGCATTCGAAGCGCTTATTACGCGACGGATTCGTGTGCATCAACGATAATAGCCCGTCGGGCGGCCAACTGCCTGGCCAGGGTGTTCGGCAATTAGGGCCAAACATTCGGCCTGAAAAAAATACTTGCTTGTATAAATTGGAATTTTAAAAATAGTTTTCTTTGTGGCTGTGATTGGGTCAAAGCGATTCTGCTTTGCTTACTGCCTAGCTTCTTTTCTCCCCGCTTTTTTTCTACCCTTTGCCTCTCATGCACCTCTGCTATATCTTGCCCGAAAGCGAATACGAAGTCTGGACCCAAAACTGGAAAAACGTAGCCGGTAGCACAGGCCCGCTCCCCTATTTCCTACACGAGGATAAGGTACAAACCGGCGTAAAATTTCATTTCAACAGCCTGCGCTACCTATTTTCTACGCCGAGCGTAATTACCATCAAAGTCCGGTTTGGCCTGCGGGAATTCCCTGATGGCCGCACTCCCCAGTTTCACCTCATCCTATTTGGAATTAACAGCCGGGGCCGCGTAGTTACGCCCTATTTTACTTCTGACTCCTTCACGCACCATCACCATTACCCTAAGGATGTGGAGGATAAGGGCAACCTACCTCAAGCCCTGATGCGACTCTGGAAGAAAAGCTGGCATAAGAAAGTGGCGAGCGGGGTAGTTAGCCGGCAAATGTTCATGCTAAAGTGGGGTGATAAAGAGAATAAAGACGGTGGCTTTTTGGAAGGCTATAACTATTCGCTCAGGGAACTAATGGACGCGGTGGGAACCTTCCCGGGCACCTCCACCCTCCACATAAAATTTGGCCTACATAAATACTTCTCCGTAGTCCCGGACATGGAGCTTTCCTTTGTGCACACCTTTGGCCTGATCATCTACGCCGATGCCCGGGCCAAATCTGAACGCGGTATCATTGGCTTAGCTGCCACTACGGCGTTTGAGCCGCAAGCTGCCAAGAGTACTTTGGATGAAAATAGCGAGCTGGATCAAAGTGGTTACTATGACTTCTCGGCGCCTTGCCCGTACACTTGCTAAGCAGCCCGCATAGTACAGTACGCCGAAAAGCGGCAGGAATGCTGATTCCTGCCGCTTTTTGTATCATCCTTTCTCCCATCCGTATGAAGTACTCGGGCGAGCAACTGATTATTTTACTGGCGGTGGTGCCCAACGCCCTGGCCGCCCTGCTGGCGGCCCTCCGCTGGCGGCGGCTGCCGCTGGTATTACGGCCCTTGGCTTTGCTTACGCTGTTTGCGCTATTTACGGAGATTTTCTGCCGGGTTTTGTGGCTGTTCAAAATCAGCAACATGTTCATGCTTCCGCTGTACATCAGCGTAGAATTTGGCCTGCTGGTCTGGCTCTACGAGCGAGCGCTAGCCAGCCGCTGGCTGCGCCGCCTGCGCTGGCCATTGGTGATCGGCCTAAGCACGCTGGCCGCCCTGGATTGGTTGTTGCAATCGGCGCGGCCTACCATCTATAGCAATGGGGTTCGCCTACTGGAAAGCTTGCTCGTTATACTGTTAACTCTTGCCTACTACCACGCCTCCCTGCGCCGCCCCAACTCGCCCTATATTTGGCGAGAGCCCTTATTCTGGGTTTCTACCGGTTTACTATTCTTCTTTGCAGGCAATTTTTTGATTTATACCGTCACCGGTTTCGCCTTTTACTATCACCGGCCGGTGGTGATGCAGCTGTGGGTGGTGCATGCCTGCCTCAACAGCCTGCTATACTCGACTTATGCCTACGCGTTATGGCTGAGCCTGAGAAGTTAGCGTTTACTCACCTGCTCTACATTGGCATTGTTGCGATGCTGATGCTGGCCATCGCGGTAGTCGTCTTTGTGGTGCTACACCAGCGCAATGCGCATCTGTTGCAAGCACAATTGCGGCAACAGGAGCTAGACTACCAAGCAAGTATGCTGCACGCGGTTGTCGCCTCGCAGGAAAGTGAGCGCGAGCGCATTGCCCGCGACCTGCACGACGAAATCGGGGCTTCGCTGTCGGCCGCCCGCTTGTTCGTCAACCAAGTGCAGTACGAGGTAACCAGCCCCCACTTGCAGGATATGTCGCAGCAGGCCAGCCAGATCTTGAGTAACACGCTGCAAAACGTCCGTCACATCGTGCAAAATCTCTCGCCTACGCTCCTGGCCAACTTCGGTTTCTGCCGGGCCGTAACCACGCAGACAGGCAGCCTGGTAGCCAGCGGCCTGCAAGTAGACCTGCACCTGGACGAAGCTGTGGAGCACCTGGAAGCCACCGCCCAGCTGGCCATCTACCGAATAGTGCAGGAGCTACTGGCTAACATCAGCAAACACGCTCAGGCTCACTGCGTAGTACTGCACCTGCGGGCCGATACGACCACTTTAACGCTCACCGTGCAAGACGACGGCTGCGGCTTCACCCCCTCCTTGCCCCGGAATGCCGCCTCTACCGGGATGGGGCTGGCTGGCATGCAGGCCCGGGCCCAGCTGCTGGGTGGGCACCTGGAAGTAACCTCCGTGCCGGGCAGTGGCACGTGCGTTACGCTGCTTATGCCACGGTAACCCTAGTTATATCTTTAGCTATCTTCTCTTACTCCTTACCCACTTATGCTTTCCCCAGAGACCGTCAAGCTGGCCATCGTGGACGACCATCGGCTATTCCGCCAAGGTCTAAGCTACATTCTAGGTCGCTTTCCTAGCTATGAGGTGGTATTGGCCGCGGCTTCCGGCCCCGAACTGTTTGACGGACTAGAGGCAGGCTTGCGCCCTGAAGTGGTACTCCTGGACCTGCACATGCCCGGCATGGATGGCAAGGAAGTAAGCAGTCGGCTGCTTGCCCAGTATCCGGCGGTCAAAATCATTATCCTGTCAATGGACTATTCGCCTGACTTCATCCTCGACTTAATGCGCTTGGGTGTACATGGCTATTTGCCCAAAGACATTGACCAGCGCCTGCTAGGCCAGGCCATCGAGCAGGTGCAAACCAATGGCTATTACATTGACGAGACAGTAGCGAAAATAATGCGTAATGGCTTGCAAAGCAATTATAAGTCAGCTGATACTAAGGTGCCGGACGCCCAAATAGTAGCGGAGCTTAGCGAACGCGAAAAAGAAGTATTGACGCTGCTATGCCAAGGGTATAGCTCCTCTAAAATTGCGGAGCGACTCTTCATTAGCTTTCGAACGGTAGACGGCCACCGCAGGCGCCTACTCGAAAAAACTGGCGTTGGTAACTCTGTCAGCTTAGCGCTGTTCGCCATTAGAAACCACTTATTGACGTGAGGCAGCCCAGCTTAGCATTAGCCGTAATTATTCTCTACCGCAAGTTGACTAGTGGCAGTTTACATTATAGCCGGTAGGTGAGCTAGCAGAACCTCTACTTGCGGAGCGTATGAAGTTGAGGTAATTGGTGTGGAAATGAACGCGGCGAAAGAGGCTTTTCCTAGCCGCGGTAATCCAGCTGAGCTAAACGAAATTAAAGCGTTGAAAGCAGATTTTGAGGCGATTGGGACAAGATAATCCAGCGCTGAGTGCTGGCGCCAGGGACCTGCTGCCCAACTGCCGGGCCGCCGCCCGGGTGCTGCGACTCTGGCGAGCTAGGCGCAAAGTCCTGGCTTTATACGCCTCGTCGTATTTACAGTATTTACTGGGTAGTGCTGCAACCGCCCGCGGTGGTTTACTGAGGTGGCCTGAGCAGCAGGCGCTGCACGCCCATGGGGTGAAAGGCCTTCCCGTACCGCGTGCGGTAGCCCGACTGGTTGAGCTGGTCGGCAATGGCGCGCAGCGTGGCCCCCGTAGCCCGCAGTAGCCGGGCCAGCTGCGCGGCCTGCCGATTGTGAATATTTTCCTGGGCATTGCGGGTCATCGCGGCCCAGGACTTTTCGCGCGCGGCCTGCGTCAGGTTTGCCGGGGTACCGAGGCGGGCCCCCCGGGCTTTCTTGGCGGCCAGCGCGTCGCGGGTACGGGTAGAAATAGCCGAGGCTTCTTTCTGGGCCACGGCCGCCATGATGTGCAGCGTAAACTCATCGGCCGCCGGCAAATCAACCGCCTGGAAGCGCACCCGGCTTTCCATGAGCGCCGCCAGGAAGGCCACGTTGCGGGCCAGGCGGTCGAGCTTGGCGACGAGCAGCACCGCGCCTTCCTGCCGGGCGCGCGCAATGGCCGCCGCGAGCTGGGGCCGCTCGTTTTTCTTGCCCGACTCAATTTCCGTAAAGGTGGCGATGAGCTGGGCATCGCCCCGCAGAAAGTTTTGCACCGCCGCTTGCTGGGCTTCGAGCCCCAGGCCCGACTGGCCCTGGCGGACGGTACTCACCCGGAAGTAGGCCACGTAGTTGGTCATGGCGGCAAAAGTACTCACCAAAGGCAGGTTGTCACAAAAGATAAACGCACGTCGCTAGCATGTAAAATCAGCGTATCTTTACCCTGCTTCTACTCAAAAGTCATTTTTGTACTCGGTTTTTATACTATGCCTCCGTTGCAGCGCTACACTCCTTATTATAGAGTCTCCACCCAAAAGCAAGGAGTATCCGGCCTCGGGCTCGAAGCGCAGCAGGCGGCCGTGCGCGCTTTCGTGCCGGACCCCGCCCAGCTGCTGCCGGAGTTTGTTGAAATCGAAAGTGGGAAGAAGAACCAGCGCCCCCAGCTGCTCGCCGCGCTGGCCGAGGCCCGGCGGGTGGGCAGCACGCTTCTCATCGCCAAGCTCGACCGCCTTTCGCGCAACGCCAGCTTCGTGCTGGCCCTGCGCGACTCGGGGGTGAGCTTCGTCTGCTGCGACATGCCCGACGCCAATACGCTTACCGTGGGCTTGTTTGCCGTGTTGGCCCAGCACGAGCGCGAAACCATCTCCCAGCGCACCAAGGCGGCGCTCGCCGCCAAGAAGGCCCGGGGGGCCACGCTGGGCAATCCACAAAACATGACGCCCGCGATTACGCAGCTGGGGCAGGCAACTATGCAGCGCAACGCCCGTGAGCACCCGGCCAACCAGCAGGCGGCGCTATTGGCGGGCTTGCTGCGCGCCCAGGGACAGACTTTATGGCAAATTGCCGAGAAGCTAACCGCGGCGGGCTACCGCACTCGGCGGGGTAAGGATTTTCACGCCACTACCGTACGGCGGCTGCTGGGCAACGAGCCGGTTTAGGGTAGTTCGGTTTAGAATAGTTCGTAGTCGGTGTACAGTTTGCCGCTGTTCAGGCGTGGGCGCCTCACCCCCCGGCCCCCTCTCCGAAAAGGAGAGGGGGAGCTCACCGTTAGGGTAGGAGGATAAGAGGTTAGAAGGGTATGAGGTATTCCTCCTAACCCCTTACCCTCCTCCCGCACGCCCTTTTAACGACTGGCTCCCCCTCTCCGAAAAGGAGAGGGGGAGCCAGTCGTTAAAAGG
>CAJYPK010000056.1 GCA_913776615.1 uncultured Hymenobacter sp. | reverse complement strand
CATTGACTAACTAACAGTTCAATGACGCCCCTTTTACTTTAACAACTCACCACCTCACCGCTCGACATTTCACTGCTTAGAGTCGGAATTGGGCCCCTACTTTGATGCCGAAGTTGCGGGGGGCGGGCTCGTCGGGACGGGCGCTGGGCTGGTTGCGGTAGGTGAGACGGTGGATAAAATCGACTCGAACAAACTTGAAGATGTTTTCGAAGCCGTAGCCGACTTCCACGTAGGGTAGCTTGTCGAGGGTGGCCAGCGGGGCTTGCGGGCGGCCCTGGGCATCGAGTGGTTGGCGCTGATTCATCTCGCTGAGGCTGCCGTAGAGTAGGTTGCCGGTAGCCACGAGGCGCCAGTTGAGGGCGCGGATGCCGGGAATGGCATTCATGATGATACCCTCAAAGTGGTGGTCGAGTCGCAGCGAGACCGAGCGGTCGGTTACGAACTCGTAGTAGTTCATCAGGTTGAAGGCGTTGATGTTGAAGAAGGGCGTCTGGTTGCCCAGCGGGATCTTCAGGAACAGCGCGGGTAGGCGGTCGGGGGTGTAGCTGCCCTCCACGCGGTAATTGAGCCGCCCGAAGTGCCCGACCGATACGCTGTGGCTCACGAGCAGATTGAATTTCTGGTAGTCGGTGCTGCTGCTCGTAAAAAAGTCGCGGGCTCCCAGCGTGTAGCGAAACGTAAAGACCGGCCAGCGCTTCAGGCCAATGGCCCGGCGGCGGTTTTCGCCTTGCACCAAGTTTTCGTCGGGCGCGTACCGCGACTCGAATACGGCCTCCGTCAGCGTAATGTCGGGTACCACGCGATTATCGCGGCGGATAACGAAGTCAGTCAGCAGCTTGATGTTCTGCTCGCGCAGCGTAATAGTTTCGGTAAAGCCGTGGAATAAATCACGTTGCGCCGAAACCGAGATCAAATCGCGTAGAATAGGCACGCCCTCCGTAAAGCGTCCCCAGCGCGAGGCCGCTACGAATAGGTTGTTATCGGCCGGTAAGAAGTCGTTGTCCAGCAAGGCGGCCTGCTCTACGTCGTGCCGGAATTCGCCGGTGAATACCGTCCAGTGCCGCCGCTCGGCAATGAAGCTCGACTTGAGGCCGTATTTTATGCGGCCGTCGCGGGTACCGTAAGCTATGTAGGCCTGCGTCACGGTGTTTCGGCTAAACATGGGCGTGGTGCGGAAGCCCAGCCGGAAGCGGCTACCCTCGTAGTTGTTACGAGCGTAGGTGTTAATAATCGGCCCCAGCTCAATCTGGGTGCCCATGCGCTTGTAGCCGTTGATGAATAAGTCAACCCAGTCCAGGGTGCTCCGCACGGAGGGTAGGTTGCGGGCCGAGTCGAGTACGGCGAAGGTTTGGCGCTCGCTCAGGCTCAGTGTATCGGGCCGGTTTTTATCGAAGTAGCCTTCCTTGGTACCGCTGGGCAGGATACCGCTCAGCAGGCCATCGCTGTTTTTACCATCCGGCTCCAAGATGCTCGATACGATGGGCTGGTCGTAGAAGCCAGCTTCGGTGCGCTCCTTGTTGCGCACAATATCGGAGTTGACGGTGGTGAAGCGCACGCGCATGGCGGCCTGCTTTTCGTAGGGACGCACGCCCAGCACCAGGCGGGTGCGGGTGGGTATACCCGGCCCGTCGCCGGGCGAGCTTAGCTCCTGAAAAATGCGCAGGTCGCTGATAAAGTTGATGTTGGCCTTCTCGCTCGTCGTTACGTCGATGCGCCGCAGGGCGTACTTATCGGCCGTAATCCAGATCGTACCGGTAAAAGCGAGGTCGTGCGGACGTTTGGGCGCGATGGCAATTTTATAGCAAAAATCCTTGCCTACCAGCAGCGAGTCTTGCAGCGTGTAGTCGTAGGTAATGCGCCCGCCCGCCGAGATGGGCGAGATAAAATCTTTACCCAGAATATTTTGCCAGTTGGGATAAAAGTCAAAATTCTGAAAATTCGAGCCCAGCATCTGGCTCAGGACCGAGCCTTCGCGGGGGCCAGCCCCGCGCATTTGCTTGTGCTGAATGTCTTCGCGCCGACGCAGGGGCGGGCCGAATTTCAGGTACACCTTGGAGCCGACTTCCGAGGCAAAAAGTGGTAGTGGCGCGTCGGGGTCGGCGGCGGCGGCGGCACCCTGGCGCACGGCCAGCGCGCGAATGTCCTTCACCACTTTGCGGTTGGCCAGGGCCTTGGGCAAGTCGGCCAGGCTTACTTCGATGCGGTTGTAAGACGAAAATTCGGCTGTGTTAAGCGCGGTGCGCTCGTTTTCGGGCTTGTGTTTTTGCACCTCGCGCAAGATGCGGAAGGCAGGATTTTCGGGCTGGCGCGACGAAACGAATACCTCGCCCAGCGCCACGCCGCTGCCTTTTTTAAGGCGGAATAAGATCGTCTGGCTGGGGGCGTCCGTCAGCTTTTTGCGAAGCGTGATAAAGCCCAGCGACGAAGCCGCCAGCGAATCGGGCGCGCCGGGGATGGTAATCCTAAATTTGCCCTCCACGTCGGCGGTGACGCCCGCGCTGCTACGCGGTACGAAGAGGGAAGCAAAAGGCACCGGCTCGCCCGAAGCGGCCTCCACCACCTGCCCACTAACAGTAATACGTTGGGCCACCGCGAGCCGCCCCAGCGAGAGCAGGCCGAGCAACAGTAGCGAAACGGTAAATTTCATATAACTAGAGCGATACGCAAGCTTTGGGAAGGAGAGACAGGCTTGCAAGATACGCAAGGTGCCGCAGCAATCAACTAGTTCCGGATGGCTGTTTCGCAGAGTTTTACGGCAGCGCGTATCCGATGGCTACTTATTGGTCGTGAGTACGTTGGCAATTTGCCCGGAGCCGAAAAAAGGCCCGAAATCATTTTCGGGCCTTTGCGGAGCGTAACTATTTAATAACGTTTAGGCCGAAGGCCTTATACCTCTACTTTCAAAGTAGCCGGGGCGTTAGTGACTTCAAACAACTCGCCGTGAGGCACGATGGTAATCTGACCGTACTCCTGCAGGAGCGCTTTGTAAGCATCGGCTACGGGCCGGGGCTTGCGGTCGAGGTCGTAGAGGCCGCAGGCGTTGACGGTGCCTTTCTGCTCAGCCAGGCCCGTTTCCCAATCAATCTGGTCGATGAGCGAATACCACGTGAAGCCCAGTACCGGTACACCTTCCTTGCGAATGCGCAGGATATTGGCCCACTGCTTCCAGAGCCAGGTGGGGGCCACCTTGGCTTCGAATACATTCGTTTCGGTGTGCATCACCGGCTTCTTGTAGCGCTGGTAGTAGTCGTGGGTGATGGTGGCCCAGCCGAGCACGTCCATGCTAGTGCAGATCTCGCCGTTGGGCAGCACCATCTTCTCGTTGCGGCCGTAGTAGTCGTTGCCCATGATCTGGTATCCGGGGGGCTCGCCGGCCATGAACCAATCGTACTCTTTACGGGTCATGCCGTTGTCGTATAGGTAGTTGACTACTTCGCCATCGGGTTGGTGCGCGTAGAGTAGGTCGAGGGAGGCGAAGCGCAGCTTGTTTTCCAACTGTACGGCTGGGGTAGGCTCGGTCCGCATCTCGTGCATATACTCGGCCGATTCGCTCTGCACAATTACGCAATCAGGGCGGCACTTGGCAATTTGCTGGGTACCCATAATGCTGGCCGCCGTGCAATGCTTGAGCGCGGTTACGAAGC
The DNA here is from genome assembly GCA_913776615.1 of uncultured Hymenobacter sp. Lineage (GTDB taxonomy): Bacteria > Bacteroidota > Bacteroidia > Cytophagales > Hymenobacteraceae > Hymenobacter. The sequence goes on along the minus strand of CAJYPK010000056.1, from coordinate 137,953 downwards.
CCTTATCGCTTTTCAATTGCTCGTTCCATACCCCATCCTTACCACTGGAGCGGGCCGTGACGTAAATCTCATTGACGGGCGTGTAGTAGCGCACCCAGGGATAACGCTTGGCTACCTCTTCGCAGTAAGCAGCAAAGTGGACTGGTAGCTCGGGGTTCTGGAAATTTTCCAGCCAGTCGGGCACGCCGAAGTGCATCAGGTCCAGAATGGGCGTAATGCCCAGGCGCTTTATCTCGGCCATCGCCTGGTCGGCAAATTCCCAATCGTACTTATCGGGGCTCTGCTGAATGCTGTAATAGGGCAGACCGTAGCGCAGTACTTTCAATCCCAGCTCCTTGACCAGGCCCAGGTCTTCCTTGTAGCGATTGTAGTGGTCGCACTCGGCTAGTTGGTCGCGGCGGGTTTTGCCGTGATTGATAGTGGGGTAGCTGCACTCGATACCGGTGGCAAACATGAAGTTATTGGGCAGGCCCGTGGGCAGGCCGCTGCCGTTGTGTCCCCGGGCACCGCCAAACTCGTCACCCTCATAATTGCCACTGCCGAAATTCTTCTTGATTTCGGTGAGAAAAGATTTCATGTGGAAGCGGATAGCTACCAGCTGCTAGCTGGTAGCCGGTTGAGATAGAACAATGCTGAAATTCAACCACTAGCTAGCAGCTAGTGGCTGGCAGCCTACTTATTATTTTCCAGAAACTTATCGGCCGTGCGCAAGCTCAGGGCCATGATGGTGAGGGCAGGGTTAACGCTCAGCGCGCTGGGAAATACTGAGTTATCGCAGATGTACAGATTGGGCACGTCGAAGGCACGGCCGTTTCGGTCGACCACGGCGTCGTCGCCGCTCAGGCCCATGCGGGCCGTGCCGATAACGTGCGCGTAGCGCTGAAACGCCCAGATGTCGGTGGCGCCAGCGGCGGCCCAGATGTCGCGCATGATTTTTTCGGCGTGCACGTTCATGCGCTGTTCGTTTTCCTGAGCCGTGAAGTGCAGGCGCGGCTTGGGCACTTGGCGGCCGTCCTTTTCATCGCTAAGCTCTAGGTAGTTGTCGGCGTGCGGCAGGCAGTCGCCCAGGATGTTGATGCCCGCGATGTGGTTGAACTGCCGCATGTAGTCGCGCAGCGGCTGGCCCCAGAGCTTACGCCCACGTGCCACCTGACCAGAAAACGTAACCGGCATCACCCCAATGCTTTGCAAAAGGTAGCCGCCTACGAAATCAGCATTCTTAGGCCGGTGCGTATCCTGCGAGATGAGGCTGCCGGGAATGCCCTTGGTGGGGCGCACTTCTTCGGGGAAGGTACCCCACACTTGCAGCCCCGGGTGGGCCATGAGGTTGCGACCTACTTGGCCGCTAGTGAGGGCCAGTTCGTTGAGCAGCAGCAAGCGCGGCGTTTCAACTGAGCCGGCGCACAAAAACAGGTTTTTGCAGGCCAGCCGGTGCGTTTCGCCGTTTTGGGTGTAGACCACGGCGGCTACCTCGCCCTTGGCGTTGCGCTCGATCTCGGTCACGTAGCTGTTGGGCCGAATGTCGGCCCCGTGCTTCACGGCCAGCGGAATAAACGTAACGTCCATGCTCGACTTGGCCCCGTTGGAGCAGCCAGCCTGGCAAAAGCCGCGGTTGGTGCAGGCTTCGCGCCAGCCCACGCCTTCCTGGTAGTAGCGCGCCGAGAGGGCGGCATTGGGCGCCGGCGAAGTCTTGATTCCTAGCTTCTCAGCCCCCCGCACCATGAGCTGGGCGGCGCTGTTGAGCGGTAGGGCGGCCATCGGGTAGCCCTTGGGGCGGCTGGGTCCCCAGGGATAGGGCGAGGGGCCCGATACGCCGATAAACTGCTCTACTTCTTCGTAGTAGGGGGCCAAGTCCTCGTAAGTCAAAGGCCAGTCCTCGCCCTGGCCGAAATCACGCTTGATGTGCAGGTCGTCGGGTAGGGGGCGCGGGGTATAGGCCGTGTAGTGCAGCGTGGAGCCACCCACACCGGTACCCGAGTTGTTTTTACCCATTGCCAGCGGGTCGGCCCCGGCGGCCAGCCGCTCATCATTCCAAAACAGGAAATCCTGCGCCTTTTCATCGGTAGCAAAATCCTTCTCGGGGTTGTGCCAGGGGCCGGCTTCCAAGGCTACGACCTTCAGCCCGGCCTGGGCCAGGCGGGCCAGCAGCGGCGCACCACCCGCCCCGAGGCCGATGACAATGCAGTCCACTGTTTCGGCCGCTTTGGGCACCGGCAGCGGTTTTTCCTGCGGAGTCTCGGCGGCCGGCCGAGTTTCGTTCTCGGCTAGCAAGTCGCGCAGCAGCGGATCCTGCACGGTAGGCGCAGCGGGGCTGATAACACCTTCCTCGGCGATTTCTTCGTCGGGCATAAAACTGTAGGGTAAGCTTCAGCTTGCCCGGCGTCCGGTAAGCTAAAGTTCTATGAATGTGATTATGACGTGATCAGGCGAACGGCAAGCTCAAGCTTGCCCTACGCTTCGCGAGGCTCTTTTTCGTTAAGGCCGATTTTGGTCCAGGCGGGCAGGTCAGCGTAGCCGGTATAGCCGATTTCGTCCTGCGCCCAAGGGTGAGCGTAGTAAGTTTCGGTGAGCTCGGCCAGCATTTCCTCAAAAAAGCGACCGGCGTTCAGCGTTTCCCAGGTTTTGCCGGGTGGGGTAGGGCTAGCCAGCGCCTCAATAACGGCGTCCTGCTGACCGGGAGCCAGCGTTTCAAAATCAGCCCGAAAAAGGCTGTGCGCAATTTCTTGAATGCCACCCAGGCCCAGGCGGTAGGCCTCGCGGTCGGGGGGGAGGGCATCGTAGCGCCAGCCGTCGGCGCGGCCTTCGGCCAGGCGCTGGTCGATGGCGGGAGCCAAAGGAATGGGCACCGGGCGCTCGGGCTGCGGAAAAAGCCGGGCAGCCACGGCTTCGAGCAGCCGGTAGGTTTCGGGGGCCAGCAGCTGGGGCTCGTAGGCCGCGCCGGTATCGGCCAGGCGCTGCTCAAGTGCGGCGCGGGTAGCCGCCGACACGTGGGCCGAGGCGAGCAATTCCTGAGAGGTCATAATGCAAAAACAGGTTGGAACCGGCCTGTCAAGCACGCGCTTAACAGTCCAGCTCCAACCTGAACGATAAATCTGAGCAGAAGTTGGCTAAAAATCAGCCCAACTTCTTATTCGTCGCTGCTGAGCTTGCCACCCGTGACGTGCACCAGCGCGCCGGTCATAAAGGAACCGTCTTGCGAAGCCAGCAGCACGTAGGCCGGGGCCAGTTCCTCGGGCTGACCCGGGCGCTTGAGGGCGACCTCGTGGCCGAATTTTTCAATCTCGCTGCGCGGCATGGTGCCCACGATGTTGGGCGTCCAGACGGGGCCGGGCACTACGCAGTTTACCCGAATGTCGCGCTCACCCAAGTACAGGGCCAGCGACTTGGTGAGGGCGTGAATGCCAGCCTTGGTGCAAGCATAATCGACCAGAATCGGAATGCCCACGATGCCCACGATGCTACCCGTATTGATAATGCAGTCGCCGCTCTTGAGGTGCGGAATAGCGGCCTGGGCCATCCACATGTACCCCATGATGTTGGTGTCGAAGGCCCGGCGGATCTGCGCCTCGGGGATGTCCTCAAATTTTTCCTGCGCCATCTGGAAAGCGGCGTTGTTGACCAGGATGTTCAGGCCCCCCAGCTCCTCGCGAACTCGCCGCACGGCTTGAAAAGCCTGCTCCCGGTCGCGCACGTCGAGCTGCAACACCTGGCACTTGCGACCCTCGGCTTCGACGAGGCGCTTGGTTTCCTGGGCATCCTCCTGGTTTTCGTTGAATAAGATAGCGACATCGGCTCCTTCCTTGGCGTAGGCGATGGCCACGGCCCGGCCAATGCCTGAGTCGGCCCCGGTGATGAGGGCCACTTTGCCTTCGAGCTTGCCCGCGGCGCGGTAGGCGTCGAGGCTACTCTGGGGCTGAAACTTCATATCGGCCTGCTTGGCGGGGTAGGGGAGCTTCTGGGCGTGCTCCTTCATCTCGGCGGCGGTGGGACGCTTGGGCGGGGCAGTGGTTTTGCGAGTGGGCATACTGGAAAAGGCTAATAGAGTAGCCGTGCTTACGTAAAACCTCCTGCGGCGGCTGGCATTAGTTTTAGGAAGCGGTATATTTTACGGGGCTTATTGTAGCCTCTGCCAACTATCTACCAGCAGACATTCACTGAACGGCACGCCGGAACTGGGCGACCAGCGTATAGCCAAATTAAAATTAGAGTACTACTTCACCGGTACTTTGCACCCGAATAAGTGGGGTAAATGCCCATTCCCGCAGCGTTAAGATTTATGCAAAAACTGCTACTTTTCTTCCTGTTATGCAGTCTGACTGGCTTGTCAGGGCTAGCAGCCAAGCGCGTCCCGGCCGGCGGCACACCGCCGCGCCTCAACGGTCAGTGGCAAGGCCCGCTGAAGGTGCCCGGTGGTACGCTCACGCTGATCGTCACCATTGTACCCCTCAGCAACGGTACGTACTACGCGGCGCTCGACGTGCCGCAGCAGCGCATCAACCGCATGCCCGTGGAGGTGGAGGTGAAGGATGACAACCTGGTGCTGCGCATCGAGCAGGCCGGCAGTCGCTTCGAGGGCAAGGTGCTGGCCGGAGGCGAAAAATTTGCCGGCACCTGGCAGCAGCCGGGCCTCAAAACCGACCTGGTGCTGGAGCGCAACGCGGCGCAGGCCGCTGCTCAGGCCGCCCAGAAGCTGCGTCTCACGCCGCCCTACCGCGAGTCGGAGGTTACGTTTTACAACCCGGTGGCGAAGGTGAAGCTCAGCGGCACGCTCACCGTGCCCAGCGGCGAAGGCCCGTTTGCCGCCGTGGCGCTGGTATCCGACTCCGGCCCGCAGGATCGCAACGCTGATCTACAGGGCTACCATCTGTTTGGTATTCTGGCTGATTATCTCACCCGCCACGGTATTGCCGTGCTGCGCTACGACGACCGGGGCGTCGGGAAGTCGGGTGGCGACTTTAGTCGGGCAACTACCGCCGACTTTGTGACGGATGCCCAGGCGGCAATGGCTTTTCTGCGCGACCGCCCCCTCATCGCGCCCCAGCAGGTTGGGCTGCTGGGCCACGGGGAAGGAGGTAACATCGCCCTGCTGGCCGCTTCCGAGCCGTTGGAAGCGCCGGCCTTCGTGGCTTCACTGGCAGCCTATGGGCAGCCGGGCCGCGATGTGCTGCGGCGGCAGCAGGGGGAAATCCTGCGACTCATCGGGGCCGACGGCGCGCAGGTGCGGGCCGCCCAAAATCTGTTTGACCAACTAGTAGAAACCATTCGCCAAACTCCTAACCCAGCCGCCGCCCGCGCCAAAATCATTACCCTGCTGCGCAGCAGCAACACGGCCCTCGACGAGCCCATGGCCCGCGCCCGGGCCGTGCAGCTCACCTCACCCTGGTCGCGCTACTTCTTCGATTTTGACCCGGCCAATCGCCTGGCCTTGGTACGCTGCCCGGTGCTGCTGCTCAACGGCTCGGCCGATTTACAAGTAGCAGCGGGGCGCAACATGTCGCTGCTTCAGAAGGGCCTGCGGCAGTCAGGCCAGGCAGTGCAGGCGCACCGCCTGGCGGGCGTCAACCACTGGTTTCAGGGCGACCCCGAGCAGTGGCCCATCGTGGGGGGGGAGCGGCAGGCGGCCTTTGTGCCCGAAGGACTGGAATACCTGCGCACCTGGCTGCTGGAGCGCGCCCGCCTGGCCAAAGCTCCCGTGCCCGTGACCGTGCGCCGCCCTGCCCCGCGACCCAAGGCGGCTACTCCGCTACGCCCGCGCACCCGGCACATTGCTTCCAAGAAATAGGGGTTGGTAGGGGGGGCGGGTAAGCGGGTAGGAATTCAGGAAGGAAAAAAGGACGTTGCTCGGACGCCAGATGAGCATGACGGAGATTTTGGTCGAGTGACTTTGTTGAGGTGGTTCATTTTCAAGATCCTACCCTCACGCCTTCCTGCCCCCGACCCTGTTAACCCCTACCAGGGTAAATGCTCCGCGCCGTGGAAGTAGCCACCCGTGGGACCATCGGCGGGGAGGAGGGCCAGCCGTACGGCAGTTTGGGCTCCTTCCGTTACATCGAGAGGGGCATCGGCCCCGCCGAGGTCGGTCTTGACCCAGCCGGGGTGCGCGGCGTTGACTTTGATGTTGGTATCGGCCAGGTGTTGGGCCAGCACTACAGTCAGCATGTTGAGCGCGGCTTTCGACGAGGTATAGCCCGGCGTGGCCCAGCTTCCCCCCTGGCCCTGGCTGATGGCCGTGAGCGAGCCCAGGATGCTACTCTGGTTCACGATGCGGCCCGCCGGGGCCTGCCGCAGCAGCGGTAGCACCGCTTGCGTAATAGCGTAAGGCCCGATAACGTTGGCCTCGTAAGTCTGGCGAAGCGTGTCAGGGCTCACGTCAAAGCCCCGGTCGAGCTGCACGCCGGCATTGTTGACCAGTATATCGAGCCGGCCAAACTGCGTTTCCAGAAAGTCGGCCACCGCCGTAATATCGGCGGTATTGGTAACGTCAAGGGTAACGGCGTGCGCGTCAATACCCTGGCTTCGAAGCTCGGCGGCTGGGGCCTCGGCCTTGGCTTGCCGGGCACCCAGTACCACGGTGAGGCCGCGCTGGCCCAACTGGCGGGCGATTTCGAGCCCCAGGCCCTTATTAGCCCCCGTGATGAGGGCGACTGCTTGCGAGTGCTTTTCCATGCCTACTAAAGCCGGCGACCCGCAAAAAGTTGGCTCCGGTCGCCCTCAAAAATTCAGCCCGCAGTGAAAGCAGTGGTGCGCCCGGCCTTGCAACGGGTAGCGCCGCAGCCGTGACAGCAGGGCCACAAACCAGTGAGCCGCGCCCGGCTCGGCTGCCGCATCGGTTGTCACGTCGGCCGAGCCGCAGCGAGGGCAGGTGAGGGCATCGGGCGTTACGGTCGGCTCGGCCTGCCCGCCGCGCACCGCCTGCATGATGGCCGGCTCGCGCAGCACTTCGGCCGTCCGGGCCGCATCGCGGGCGTAGATGTGCAGTCGCACGCCCCCCGCCGCCGGGCTGTACATGCGGTTGAGCGACACTAGGTTTTCGTTGGTCAGAAAGCACGGAATGCCCGCCGCCTCGAGCTTGGTACGCGCCAGGTGCGCGGCTAGCGGCTCGTAGTACGAGTCGAAAACGACGATATTTTCCGGGTTTTGGGGCATAAAATTCGCGGCCGTGCGCCAAGGTTCTCACCGCCCGTTGGGGTGGTGTAGTACTAACAAGCCAGCGCCCAAAATCATTTTTTGGTGGCTGCCCGCAAGTCCTTGGCCGTGCGCTGGGCGCGCAGGGCCGTAAACTCGGCCTGCCAGGCGCGAATGCGTAGCTCGTCGCGGGCCGGCAGGTCGAGGCGAACGGTGGCCAGCTGGGTGTTGAGGCGGCGGTAGGTGGCCTGGGCGTAGTCCCAGCTGCGGGCGTCCCAAGCTGCCCGTTGGGCACGGGTGGCGCGCAGCAGCTGGCCGTAGGCCCCGGCAATAGTGGCCGGCGTGAGGCTGCCCACTTGGCTGGCGTAGCTGCCCAGCAGCAGCTGGTCCATTGCCCGTTGCTTCTGCGGATTCAGCGGGACGGCGCGTCGGGCGTGATTGGCCGAGTCGAAACGAGCCGTTTGCCGACCTAAGCGGCTCAGGGTGCGGCCAGTGTGGCGGGCGGCCGTGTCGAGCTTGGTCATTTCTTGGCGCACGATCTCCTGACGCTCGCGCGGGGTCGAGTCGCAGCCGCTAAGGGTAAGCACAAAGGTCAGGCAAGCCAGCGGGGCCGAAAAAACAGCTTTCATGCCGCCAACATACGGCCACCGCGGCCTTTTTACTGGCTAAGGCGGAAATTAAGCGGCAACTCGTACTCGATGGGTACGGCCCGGCCCCCCACGCGGGCCGGTATCCACTGCTCGGGCAGGGTGCGGACGATGCGCATGGCCTCTTCGTCGCAGCCGCCGCCAATGCGCTGCACCAAATGGTGCTTGCTAGTATGTCCCAGCGTGTCAATTACGAAGCCTACTATCACCTTGCCCTGAATATTGCTATTTTGGGCCGAGGCGGGGTACATGAGCTTGGACGTGTATTCGGCCAGCGCCACGTCGCCCCCGATGAAGAAGGCCGGTTGGTCGGGCCGCACGTAGCTCCACTTATTCGGGCTCACCTCGGCGTGGTACATCACGTCGGGCCCCGGGCGGAAATACAGCAGGCGCCGACGGTCGTAATCGTAGCGTTGCAACACCACCTTTTCCCCCGAGGGCGTATAGCCGAAGTATTCCCAAACCCCGGTTTTTTGTCCTTTAGTAAGAGTGCCCGATTCGTAGCGCGTTTCCCGTACCTTCTGAGCGTGGGCAGCTTGGGGAGCTAAAAAGCAAGTAGCCAGTGCGAAAAGGGCACAATGAGGCCAGTGGGTAGAAAGGGTCATAAGCGGGTGGGGAAAAGTAGAAGTGTAAATTTGGGTGGTCTAAGTTACTGCTTCACTGCGATAATAACCAGCCGCCCGCCCACGTAAAAACGCCGGCCACCCCAGATGGGTGGCCGGCGTTTTTACGTTGTTGAACTAGCCTAAGTATTAGGGCATCAGTACTTTGTTTACTACGTGAATCACGCCGTTGCTTTGCAGCACGTCGGCGATGGTAACGGTGGAAATTCCACCTTTTTCATCTTTAAGCTCTATCGTCTTCGGGCCTTTCATCATGGCCGTCAGCGTGCCGCCGCTTACGGTGGTAAGCTTGGCCGAGCCGCCACCAGCCTTAATAGCCTTCATTAGGTCGGCTGAAGTCATTTTGCCTGGTACCACGTGGTAGGTCAGGATTTTAGTGAGCGTAGCCTTGTTTTCGGGCTTTACCAGCGACTCAACCGTGCCGGCGGGCAGGGCGTTGAATGCTTCGTTGGTGGGCGCAAATACGGTGAAGGGGCCGGGGCCTTGCAGGGTCTCCACGAGGCCAGCGGCTTTCACGGCAGCAACCAGCGTAGTGTGATCTTTTGAGTTAACGGCGTTCTCCACGATGTTTTTCGTGGGGTACATCGGCGCTCCGCCGACCATAACGGTTTTGGCTTTCTGAGCCGAGGCCGATTGTACACCGGCCGTGCCGAGCAGGGCCACTACTGCGAGGGTTGCAAAAGAGAGTTTCATGCGAATGAAAAAATGTAGGGGATAACGAAGGTTGAAACCTGCCTCACCTACGGCACCGCCCGGAATTTTGGATTTAGCCCCCGCATAAAAAATGCCGCTGGCCGCTGGTGATTGTTCCTCACTGAAATTTTTTTGCCTGAGAATGAAGCTGCAAGCGTTTGTTAGGTGAAAAAAAAGAGGCCACTACTTGCATCCTGGCCTCTTTTGTCTACCTTTGTATCACCAATCGCCGCAACGGCAAACAAACCTCAAGCGAGAGTAGCTCAGTTGGTAGAGCGCGACCTTGCCAAGGTCGAGGTCGCGAGTTCGAACCTCGTCTCCCGCTCCAAAAACAAAAAAGACGTTGCTTACTCGCAACGTCTTTTTTGTTTAATGGCCCGTCAAACTAAAGTAACTGAAGAAGCATTACGCCTCGCAGTAGCTGATAGCTTAGCCATCGCTCAAGTGCTAGCAAAATTAGGGTTAGTAGCAGCAGGTGGTAATTATAAAACCGTACAAGAAAAAATAAAATTATACGGGATTGACACCAGCCATTTCACGGGTGCGGCTTGGAATCAAGGGCGGCGTTACCAGCCTTTCGGAAAGTACCCCGAATTGGAGTCATTATTGGTGGTAGGTTCTACTTGTCAGTCTTTTAAACTGAAAAATAGATTACTCAAAGCAGGGATTTTGCAAAGAGTATGCTCGTTTTGCCAACTCACGGAGTGGCTAGAGCAGCCCATTCCACTTGAGCTTGACCACATCAACGGAATAAATTCTGACAATCGAATCGAAAATTTGCGTTTACTTTGTCCTAATTGTCACGCCTTGACCGATACGTACCGAGGCAAGAATCAGAAAAAAGCCAGAGTGGTGTAATCGGTAGCCACGCAGCACTTAAACTGCTGTTTCCGTAAGGAAGTACGGGTTCGAGTCCCGTCTCTGGTACTTTAAAAAGCCCGTTTGCAGCTGCTGCAAGCGGGCTTTTAGGCTTTGGGGGGCTAGCTAGGTTGTAATTACTAGAGTAGTGGCTCCAGTACGGCCCACACGTTGGCCGCGAGCAGGAGCTGGCCGGCGGCGTTGGGGTGCACGCGGTCGGGTAAATTCAGTTCTGGGCGGCCCAATACACCGGCCAGCAGCGAGGGGATGAACGCCACGCCCTCGGCGGCGGCCAGGGTGCGAAACAGGTTACTGAACTCCTGGGCGTAGCGGCTGAGGCCGGGCAGGCCCAGCGGCCCCAGGTCAAAGGGAAATTCCAGGCCCGCCAGCACTAGTTGGGCCTGCGGAAACTGTCGGCGCACCTCGTGCAGGATGTACGTGAGGTTAGCCACGGTTTCGCGCACGGGGATGCCGCGCAGGCCGTCATTGGCCCCGAGGGCCAGCACAAATACGTCGGGCGCGTGGCGAGCCAGGACGCTGGCCAGGCGCTGCCGACCGCCGGCGCTGGTTTCGCCGCTCACGCCGTAGTTGTAGGCGCGGTAGGCCAGCCCGGCGGCGTCGAGCTTTTCCTGGATGCGGGCCGGGAAGCTGTCGGCGGCGGGCAGGCCGTGGCCCGCCGTGAGGCTATCGCCGAAAAAAAGAATATTTTTCATAAATAAGCAGCCCCGCCTGCCGGCCATAAAAGGGCCAGCCGCGGGGCGTAAGTAACTTAGCAGAAAGCGTCAGATTAGATTCGGGCAAAATGCTCGGCCGCCAGGCGAGCGCCTTGGTCGGTACATAAGCCCCGGATATAATACAAAAAAATACTGCGAAAAATTTCGGCTACCTGGAAGCTGCCAGTTGGGAAAATACCGGGCGTGAGCACGATGTTAACCTGCTGGATGAGGATGATGGTGACAAGCTGAATGTTGATATCGCTGCGGAATAATCCTTGCCGAATGCCTTCATTAAGCAGTTGTTGCAGCTGCGGGGTCGAGTGCTGGGCCAGATAATCTTGCATAGCCTGGGCAGCCTTTGGATACTGCATCAGGTCGGGGTAGTAGTTGGCCGGCGTGTCCAGTAAATCTTGAATACTGTAGCTAATGAGACCGTAGAGGCGCTCCACAGGCGAAGAATACCACTCGAAAAGGCGAGCGTGGTCGCGCTTCTGCCGCTCCATGTCGTCGAGCAGATAGTGCAAAGCCAATGCCTCGCGGTTAGGGTACCGGGCCAGGAAGGCCTCGGGCGTGAGACCCAGGCTGTGGGCCGACTCCGTATCGGTAGGGGCTGCGTAGCCGCGCTGGCGAAAAAACACCGCGCTGGCCGTGAGTGGCGAGGCTTGGAAGGTGGAAGTAGTGCTCATAGCAAACAAAGAGAACCCGGCCACCAACAGGGAGAAAGCGTTGGCTTGTTAAGCTAGGAAGCCTAGTACGAAAAAAAATAGTAATTGTACCAGGTATACGAACGGCACCAGCGCGTTGCGCTTGGGAAAGGGCGTGCGGACGAAGAGCAGTTGGAGAAAAAGCGCCAGCAAAAACCAGTCGCGGAAGTTCTTCATGGGGATAACGTCGCCGGTCCAGTGCCAGAAGTCGTAGCGACCGGCCACGGGCTCCATGCACAGGTCGAAGCCCACCATGAGGACCGCACCCACCAGTACCCGCACCAGGCGCGAAGTTGGTAGATAGGCCGCTAGTATACCTGCCAAATACGTGACAATAACCCAGTTGAGACCAATAAGCCAGGGCGCGCCCATGTATTGCGGCCCCAGCGTGGCGCCGTAGGTATAGTGTCCAAACAATAGCCCGGTATTGGTGCCCACCACCTCGGCCACCAAGCCCAGCAGAAAAACCTGGGCCAGCAGCAGCCAGAAAGCGAGGTTGCGTCCCGGCTGAAACGCCACCAGCAGCCCCGCCGTGAGCAGCAGCGTGAGCGGGGTGTGCTTGAGGTAAAACTCCTTATCCTGGCTGAATGCCAGCCCCAAAAAGCCCGTAACGTGAAACAGCAATACCAGCCCCTGAGCCAGCCGCAGCCGCCCGGTCGAAACCGCCGGGCCGGGTAAGTTTGAAAACTCCATACTTTTAGGAATTATGAATTATGAATTATAAATTATGAATTGAGGTGTGTCAATTCATAATTTATAATTCATAATTCATAATTAGTCAATGAGTTCAGCCACGATTTTGGCCGATAGTAAGCACAGTGGGATGCCGCCACCCGGGTGCACCGAGCCGCCGCAAAAGTACAGCCCCGCCAGCCGGCCCGAAAAGTTGGGGTGGCGTAAAAAAGCGGCCAGTGCGTTGTTGCTGGAACTGCCGTAGAGTGCCCCGCCAAACGACGAGGTATCGGCGGCAATGCCAGGGGGCGTCCAGATCTTTTCGGCCCGGATGAGCGCTTCTACGTCGGTGCCCAGCGCGTGGCTGAGTTTAGTGAGTACAGCGCGGCGGGTGCGGGCCGTGAGCGCGGCCCAGTCCTGGCCCTCGTCGTGGGGTACGTTGACCATTACAAACCAATTTTCGTGGCCGGGCGGGGCGTCGGTAGGCGTTTTTTTGCTCGTGATGTTGACGTACACCGTTACGTCGTCGGCCACGGTCTTCTGCTGAAAGATGGCGTCGAACTCGGCCTTGTAATCCTTGGAAAAGAAGATGTTGTGGACGTCGAGCTCGGGAAATTCGCGGGCGATGCCCCAGTAGAAGATGAGGGCCGACGACGAGCGCGGCTGGCTGAGCGTGCGCTCGGGCGCGGGCTGGCTGGGCAGCAACTGGCGGTAGGTGGGCACCACGTCCATGTTGCTCACCACCCGGGCGAAGTCGTAGATGTCGCGGTCGGTGCGTAGGCCCGTCACGAGGTTGCCGGCGGTCAGAATCTCGCGCACGGGCTCGTTGAAGCGAAACTTCACGCCGAACTCCGTGGCCAGCCGGTGCAGGCTTTCGGCAATGGCGTAGATGCCGCCTTCGGGGTAAAAAGCCCCGATACCGTGCTCCAGGTGCGGAATGAGCGAGAGCGTGGCCGGGGCCTGGTAGGGGTCGGAGCCGTTGTAAGTAGCGTAGCGGTCAAATAATTGCACCAGGCGCGCATCCTGCCCGAACGCCTTTTCGTGGCGGGCGTGCATGGTACCGGTGAGGCCCAGGCTGGGCAGGGCAGCCACGGCCTTCAGCGTTTCGGGGCTGAGGTAGGTGCCCACTTTGTGCAGCGACTTGTGCAGGAAGGTGCCCGCCGTGGCGTCGTAGGCCCGGCCGCTGCGCGCCAGAAACTGCGTCACCTGCGCCGCCGGCACCCCGAGCTTCTGCTCGGCCTCGGCGGCAAACTGCCGGCTGTCGGCCCAGGCCGTGAGGTGGGTGCCGTCGGCAAAAAAATAATTGGTAATCGGATCGAGGCGCTCGTAGCGGAAGTAGTCGGCCGGCTCGCGATGGGCCAGCCGGAAGATGTCGTCTACGAGCTGCGGCAGGGTGAACAGTGACGGTCCGGCGTCGAAGCGGTAGCCGCCGGGCAGGCTGAACTGGTGCATCTTGCCCCCGAAAGACGGGCCGGCCTCAAACACCGTGACCGGGTGCCCGGCCACGGCCAGCCGGGCGGCGGCGGCCAGCCCGGCCACGCCGGCCCCGATAATGGCCACCGGCTGACGCGAGGGCGCGAGGTTCTTTTTCTTAGTAAACACGAGTTGCTAACCAGCGCGGCCCGGGGAGAAGTTTGCCCGCCCGCGGCGAAAATACGCGCTACCTTCGTGGCGGTTTAGAGCTGCTTCGATTTTACCAATCAACCAGCGGACGGTTTGCGGTTGCCTGCCAGGGGCCGCGATGAAAAGGGAAGCGGGTGCAATTCCCGCACAGACGCGCTACTGTAAGTACCATCCTCAGTGCTGGCCCCGTAGTTTTCCATTGGCTGGCCCCCGGGCGGCTGAGAAGGATAGGCCAGCGCGGTACAAAGTCAGGAGACCTGCCGGCCGCCATTTGATGCTTCCTCCGCGCTTTGAGGCTCCGCATCAGGTTAGGCCCGGCTGGGCCGGCGCGTTGCCCGCGGGCGGCGGCCGGGCTGGCGTGGCTGCGCCTGGGCGAAGGCTTAAGTAAGGTGGGGGAGGCGGGTGAAGTCAGGCGCTCGTCAATTTTACTTCTTAGCCCATGCTGCCCCTCGCCGACCAGATTGCCCGCGCCGAAACGCGTATCTTCAAAGCCGTTTTTCCCAACACGACCAACCACTACGATACGCTCTTTGGTGGGGCCACCCTGCACATGATGGACGAGGTGGCCTTCATCACCGCCACCCGCTTTTCACGCCTCAAGATGGTAACGGTATCCTCTGATAAAGTGGATTTTACCCACCCCATTCCCGGCGGTACGCTCGTCGAGCTCATCGGCAACGTGGTGCGGGTGGGCCGCACCAGTCTGCAAGTGCGGGTAGAGCTCTACGTGGAGCAGATGTACTCCGAGGAGCGCCTGCTGGCCGTGACTGGCTCCTTCACCTTCGTAGCCGTGGACGACCAGCGCCGCCCCACGCCCATCCGGCCGGTTGCCGATGAAGTGAGTGTAGCATAAGCTTTAGCTTGTGCGGCGTTGCGCGTGCTGAACAACGCCGCACAAGCTAAAGCTTATGCTACATTGATTATTCCACCGCTAGTACCAAGCCTTTTAAGTAAGCCCCCTCGGGGTGAAAGAGGCTCACCGGGTGGTCGGCGGGCTGGGTGAGGCGGTGCAGGATGCGCGCCGGCCGCCCGGCCTCGATGGCGGCGGCTAGGACTGCTCCCTCAAACAGCTCGGGGCTAACCACTTGCGAGCACGAAAAAGTGAAGAGCAAGCCGCCCGGGGCCAAGTGGCGCAGGCCCGCCAGGTTGAGGCGCTTGTAGCCCATCAGGGCGTTGTGGCGGGCGCTGAGGTGCTTGGCGTAGGCTGGCGGGTCGAGGATGATGAGATCGTAAGGCTCTTCGCTGACCGGGTTTTTGAAAAAGTGCTGCACGTCCTGGGCGTAGGCCGCGTGGCGGTCGGCGTGGCCGCTGAGCTGGGCGTTGCGATCGGTGAGCTCGATGGCCCGCTTGCTGGCATCGACTGAGTGCACGAGGCTGGCCCCGGCCGCCAGGGCGTATACCGAAAAGCCGCCGGTGTAGCAGAACGTGTTGAGCACGCGGCGGCCGGGCGCGTAGCGGGCCAGCAGCTCGCGGTTGTCGCGCTGGTCGATGAAGAAGCCCGTTTTCTGGCCCGTTTCCCAATCTACGGCAAACTGCTGGCCGTTTTCGGTGACGAGGTGCTCGCGGCCGCTGCTCTCGCCGAGCAGGTAGCCGTTCTGGGCGTCGGGCACGGCCTGGGCGGGTACGGTTTCGGCGCTCTTGTCGTAGATGGCGCGCAGGCGCTCGCCCAGCACGGCTTGCAGGGCGGCGGCGATGTCGTGGCGGGCGAAGTACATGCCCGGGCTGTGCGCTTGCAGCACGGCCGTGTCGCCGTACACGTCGATGATGAGGCCCGGCAGGCCGTCGCCCTCGCCGTGGGTGAGGCGATACACGTCGGTTTTAGGCTGGCTCGCGGCCAGCGGCTGGTCGGCCAGGCCCAGGCGCTGGCGCAACTGGTAGGCGTTGCGCAGGCGCATTTCCCAGAAGGCCGGGCTGGGTAGCTGGGCTGCCGGCCCGAAGTCAAACAGGCGCACCGCGATGGAGCCGCCCGGCGAGAAGTGCCCGGTGCCCAGCAGCTCGCCGTTGGCGGCTTCCACGCGCACGGCGTCGCCTTCCTTGGCTTCGCCCTTGAGCTTGGCGATGGCCCCCGAAAAAACCCAGGGGTGGCGGCGGCGGGGCGATTGGTCTTTACCGGGCTTGAGAACGATGGTTGTCATAGTTAGCTGTTAGCTTATAGCTGCTAGCTGTTAGCCCCTTACAAATACCACTGCAAACTTGTCGAAAGCTAACAGCTAGCAGCTATAAGCTAACAGCTAGGCAAATTTACGGCGGTACACCGGCCCGCGCAGCTTGAACTGCGCCCACATGGCGGGCCGGATAAGCCAGTCGAGCCAGCGGCGGCCGGTGCTGTAAGTTATATCCTCGACAATGACGCTGCCGCCGCCCGGCGCGGGCTGTATCAGGTGGCGGTGCCGCCACTGCCGCAGTGGGGCGGGCAGCGTTTGGCCTTCATCTACAAAGTAATGTGTGCCGTCGGGCAGCACGCCGTCGGCGGTGATGAGGGAGGTCCAGCGCCAGCGCTTGGGGCCGGCTTGCAGCTCGATGGCTACCGTATCGCCGGTTTTGGATCCGTCGTAACGCAGCAGGTGAAACTTGGGAAACGGCGGGGCTAAAGCCAGGAAAAGCTCCCGGGTGAAGCCAGCCGCCACCACGGCCGGCGGCTGGCCCACCGGGAAGCGAAGCAGCAAGTGCATGCGGTGAAATGGTGAGTGGTGAAATGGTGAGTGGTAAACTGGTGAATTGGTTAATATGGTTACGCGTGGCTACGCATTCACTCATTGGCCTACTCTTCTTATCTGATCCTGGTCTTACTACTCTACTTGCCTCGAAAGCATTTGCTCCCCCTACGTTCGTCATGCTGAGCTTGCCGAAGCGTCTCTACCGCACCGTTGGAGGACCTAGCAACGCAGCGAGCAAGATGCTTCGGCAGGCTCAGCATGACGAACGTGGGGGAGCAGGTGCTTTTCAAAAAATACGGTAGTACCTCAGAACTTGAAGCTCTATTACTCACCACTCACCACCTCACCGCTCACTATTTCACCACCTCACCACTCGCCGCGTCCAGGGAGCCGATTTTGGGTTGGATTTGGATGATGAAGCGCTTGTTGAGCTGCTCGCGGGCGTAGCCCTGGTAGCGCCCGGCACCGCGGTAGCCGCTGCCGGCGGGGATTACCTCGATGTTTTTGGGAAACTGGATGCCGGCCTGCTGCCACAGGTACACCACGGCCAGCGCCCGGTTGTAGCTCAACTCGCGCACGGCCTGCTGGTCGGTGTTCTGCGGCGCATCGGCGGCAAAATTGGGGTTCATAGCCGCCCGGCCTTCGATGATGACCAGGTACTGAATACCGTCGTTGCGCAGGCTCTGCACCTGGCGCAGCAGGAATTGCCCCGCTTCGATAAGCGGCTGCCGGGCCGCCGCTGGCAGGTCGTAGCTGCCGGGGCGGAATAACACCTCAAAGTTCAGCTCGTAGCGCTTAAAGTCTTTATTGTAAGTAAAATAGCGTGAGTTGTCGAGCCGCTTCAGGGCTTCTTTTATCTCGTCCAGCTTCTTTTTTTCGCGGAGTTGCACCCTCAGCTGGGCGTTGGCGCGCTCCAGACCCTGCTGCTTGTCGTTGAAGAGCTTGTAACTCAGTACGAACAATACCAGCATGGTCAGGAAGAGCGCCGTCATCAGGTCGACGTAGCTGGGCCAGAAGAAGTCCTTGCTTTGCTTCATAATAGAAGAAATGTAGCGCGGACTCACAAAATCCACGCTATCGGAAGCTAGCCGACCAGGCGTTGAAGCCAGTTGCGCTGGGTGAGTTTTTCGAGGACCGCGTTGGTGCGCTCGGTCTGGCGCAGCAGCTCCTCCTGAATGCGGCGGTTCTGCTCCAGCGGCTGTTGCAGGGCTTGCAGGGCCTCGGCGCTGCGGCGGGCCTGGGCTTCTTGCAGCAGGTTGAGGCGCTGCTGTTGCTCGGGCAGCTGTTTGAAGGGTGATAGGTACTCCACAATGCGCTGGTACACATTGTCCTGGTTGAGCTGCCGGAAGTGGGCGCTCCACTGCGCGTGGGCGGCCTGGGCCTCGGCCTCAAACTCCTCGCGGCGGCGGGCCAGCACGCGATTCATCTGGGCGGCGTCTTCGCTCAGCGCTTGGCCCACGCCCTGGCTGATCTTAGCCAAAATCGCTTGGTGCTCAGCGAAAAACTGCGCCTGCTCCCGAATGCGGGCATCGTGCTGGGCCAGGTAGCCGGGCACCTGGTCGAGCGCTTTTTCGAGGTTGCCCAGCCGGTCGAGCAGCGCCGTAATGGTGCGGGCCGTGCTGGCCCCTTCGCTCACGGCCACGTTCAGCGCCTGCTGGTAGCCCAGGAATTTATCGAACGACTCCGCACTCTCGTCCACCCGGTCAAATACCTTGATAGTGGCGTTGGCCAGCTCGGTGTAGCCGATTTGTTGCAGCTTCTCCAGAAAGTCTTTCTGAATGCTGATGTTCTCGGTGATGCGGCTGATGAGGGGCGTGAACTCCGCGATTTTCGAGAAGAAATCGGCCTGGATTTTCGAGAAAAAGTCTTGGTTAAAAGTATCCAGCACGGCCTTCAGATTACTCATGCTGGCCTGCATATCCGAATTGAGGCGGGGCAGCAGGGCCTTTTGCAGGAAATTATAGTAGCCGTTCTTGAGCCGGTCGCGCTGGGCGCGGGCCGATTTCAGCAGCTGGTTGCTGCCCAGCGTGAGCAGCAGGCCGGTAAAGCTGCCGCTCATCGCAATGAGAATGCCCCCCAGAAAGTGGGTCACGTCGGCGTTGTTGAACGACGACTCGCCGGCCGCCGTGGGCGCGTCGCCCAGCGGATTAACCAGGGCGATCAGGCCCAGAATCGCCCCCAGGAAGGTTCCCAGCAGACCCAGGTAAAGTGGAGTAGATAGCTGAGCTTCAATCTCCTGGTCGAGCAGGGCAGCCTCGCGCTCCGAGATGTCGCGCAAGGTGTTGAAGTCGGCCGCCGCGCCCTTGTTGGCCCACAGGTAGTCGTTGGTATCGCGCACGAGGCGGCCAAACTCGGGGCTGGCGCTGCCCACGGTCAGGGCGTCGTAGGTATGGGCACCGGGGCCGTTGCGGGCCGGCTGACCGGTGGCGGCATCCACGGCCATCACACCCAGGTGCGCCACCTCGGGGTACATGTCCCCCACGCGCTGGATGAGCTGGCGGTTGAGGGTAAAAACGTAAATCTGCCAGAAAATCAGTCCTAAAATGAGGACGATTTCGACTACTTGAATCGCTGCCATAGGCCCGCAAGCTACGGGTAAACGCCTAGCTGATGGCCAGCCGGGCGCGCTCGACCACCTGCCAGCCACTCTCGTGGCGCTGGAGCCGGCCCGGCCGCACGGCCGCTACCGAGGTAATGCGCCCCCCCAGCGGCGGGTCGTAATCGAAGAATTTTTGCAGCCGCGTCAGCCCGTCGCCGATGAGGCGCGCCTGGTCTACCTGCGGGTTGAGGGTAAAGCTGGCCTGGCTGGGGTCGCGCGGGTTCACGGTCAGCATCAGGGCCAGCTGGGGGAGGGGAGTGTCCACGATCTTGCGCTCTTCCAGGAAGGGCGTTTCCTGCACCGGCCCGTAGCGCGTGGCGGCGGGGGCTGGGGCGGGCGCGTCGGGCGAAGCGCCTACCAACTCCTCGATAGATGGCAGTTCGGCCGGCGTAGGCGCGGCAGAGAAAACAAGGCCCGTTGTGTCATTGACTTCACTTGTAGGGCGATTTCTATTTAGTTTATTAATTGATCTGCCGCTGATTTGAGCTTGCAGATCTTCTAGTTTTTTCTGAACGCTAAGTAGTTGCGTGTGGAGATTCTTGTTCTGCCTCTGTAGTTTGCGGTATTCCTGAGAGTTCATAATATCAGTAATGTCGGGTTCGATAGCTTCGGCGTGGTCGTGGTGCCGACGGCGGTGGCGGCGCGGGCTCATACTACGGGCCAGCCCCAGGCCCAGCAGGCCACCAACTACCAGGAGCGCCAAGCCCGCCATATTGGCCGGGAGGCCGAAATAACGCGGCTCCACCGGGGTAGAAGTGAACTCGGGGGCCGCCGGCTGGCGCGTGGGCGCGGGCGGGCGGGCCGTATCGGCGGGCAGCGCCGTGAGGCCGGTGGCCCCCGGCACGGCCGTGACGGTCGTGGAGTTGGTGCCGGCGGGGCTAGTGGCCGGCGTGGTCGTCGGCGAGTCGGCCACCGCAGTTGCTGGAGTGCCAGTAGCAGCAACGAAGGGCTGTAAATCAGCCTGCAAGGCTGGCAAGTTGACTTTTGCCAAGGCCCCGGTTTTGCTCGCCTTGCGCTGGCTGACTTCGGTCAGAATCGCCTGGGCTACCTGCGCTGGGCTGGCGGGCTGGCCTGGCGTCACCCGCTTTAGCACCGCCCCGAACAGCGAGCCCAGCTCCGTCTTATCGGGCTTCTGGGTGAGTACCCATTGGTTGAAATCTGAGCCGGTGGCCCAGGTTTTCAGCGGGGTAGCTATTTTTTCGTCGGCCCAGACGCGCCGGGCCGTGGCCGTCCAGATGCGGCCCTTCAGGCTGTCCTCGCGGGTCGGGGCGGTTTGCCCTAGCCCTGGCCGGCTCGCCCCCAGCAGTAGGGCCAGGCTCAGCATCCGATAGTTATTGCGCATGATACAGGGCTAGTGAGCGGAGCCGTGCAGCACCTGCGACAGCACGTAGAGCGCGTGCTTGAGCGGCAGGAAGAACAGCGTTTCGGGGATGGGCTCGCCGGCGGGCAAGGTATTGGCGTAGCGCTGGCGGCCCAGGTTGAAGGAGTCGGCCAGGGCACCCGTTAGCTCGCGCAGCACCAGGCCAGGCGGGTTCTTGATGCCCAGATTGTGCATGGCGGCTACCAGGTCGGGGTCGGTGAGCAGCAGCGTGAGGCACTTCTCGACGTTGGCGATAACGGCGTTTTTCACTTCCTCCGTGATGTCGCTGGGGTAAAGCGGGCGGTTTTCGGCCGCGTCCTCGGTGCCGGAGCCAATGGGCTGCACGATGGGCGGTACCTCGGCGGTGCTTTCGGCATCGACGCCGGTGGCCAGCACACCGCCGTTGGCGGTGGTTTGCTTGGGGTCGTCGGCCAGCACGATTTTGAAATTGGCCGGCGCGGGCGTGCCCATTACTTTGGTCAGGATGAGGCTGGCCACCTGCTCCAGCGGGCGCAGGTTGCTGGGGCACAGCAGGCGCAGGTACAAGCTGCCGCGCCCGGTGAAGCACAGGTAGCGCGGGGCCGTGAGCCCGCGCAGGGCCGTCACCTGCCCCAGGTGGTACACGATGGCCCCGAAATGCAGGTAGAACAGCACCCGCAGGTGCTGGGCCATCAGCAGCCGCTCGCCGAACTGGAACTCGCGCTCGTAGTTAAACAGCAAGCTGGCAACTTCTTCCGAGCCGAAAGCCGGGTTTGCTTCGACTACCGCCAGGCACTTTACGGCCAGCTCGGCGGCCTTGGTGTGGGGCAGCGGGTGCGCCCGGATGCTATCGAGCCCGAAGCGCACGAGACCGTTGTCCTTGGTGCCACGCACGTCGGCCGCGCCGTCGCCCCACAGCTCGTTGCCCGCGAAGCGGAACGAGGTGCTGAACGCCGGGTGGTGCCGCCGCGGGCCGCTGGGGTTGGCCTGCTGGTCGGAATAAAACAGCACGTCGGACGTGCCGCCGCCGATGTCGATGAAGGCCGCGTTCTCGCCGGGGCCGGGCGTCACGAGGCCGCGCCGGGTCAGGAAGAAGTAGGGGGCCGACGACTCGGGCAGGTAGGTGGTGCCGCGGTTGGTGTGGAAAATCTCCTTGAACAGCGTGTCCCACTCGCGCTGGTAGAGGTCGCGGCTGAAGACCGAGAAGCTGAGCGGCGCAAACCACACCACCTGGGTGGCCGACACGTTGCCGCCGTGCAGCGCGGCTTTGTATTTGAACAGCAGCAGCATCTCGCGGAAGAACATCCGCACCCGGTGGCGGGCGGCCTCGCCGGTTTCGCCCCACTTCAGGTTGGTGTGGTACGAGTCGTTGGTTTCCTCCTCGGTGTTGATGCCGAAGCCCACGTTGACGTTGGCCAGCAGGCGCGGCGGCTCGATGGAGAAGCTGGCCGATTCACTCGTGGCCGTGCGAATGGGGAACTGGTACGGCGACCCGCCCGCGCCCACGAACGAGGGCACGAACTCGCGCTGCTGGTAGCGCTGCCAGCGCCGCAGCTGGATGCCGTGCGCCGGGTCTTCCTCAATGCCCCGGTATAGTTGCTCGTAGGCTTGGTAGTCAGCTTCTTCCGAAGACTTTTTGAGCAGGGCTACCGGCGTGTCTTCCGGCCCGAAGTGGAAGGGCTGGGGTGGCTGGCTCGGCCCGTCGTGGTAGGCCACGTGGGTGTTGGTGGTGCCAAAGTCGATGGCGAAGCGGAACTCCTTGGTGCCCTGGCGCACCTCGCGCCACTTGGGCACCACCAGCGCCTGCCCGGCGGCCGGGGCGGGGCTCGTCACCTGCACGTAGTCGAAGGACGTGCCCTTGATTTCGTAGTAGGTGCTGCCCTCGTCGGTGCTGCTCTTGGGCGTGCGGCGGTAGGCGGTGGCGCTCTGCTCGGTGCCGGTGGGCGACAATACCCGTCCCTGCACCCCGAATTGCAGTTCCACCGGTTTGTGCACCAGGCTGGGGTCGATGTTGTTGGCATCGACCAGCATCACCTTGTAGAAGTCGTTGAGCTGGGGCGCGTCGGCGATTTTCACGAAGGGGAAAACCGACAAGCCGACGTTGGTGACCAGCAAGCGGCCCAGGCCCTCGGTGCGCGGGTTAGGGTAGTAAGCGCGCTCATAATCCACGGTGAAGCCGCCCGCCACCGGGATGCGCAGGCGCACCCGCACGCAGGCCGGGTCGAGCTCCATCGTGAGCTGGGTGGCCAGCTCCTGGGGCGTGAAATACTCGAAGTACAGCGGCTTCACCGGCAGCAGCGGCCAGCAGGTGGGCCGGTAGCCGGGCGCGGTTTTGAGCTGGCCGGTGAGGAAGCGGCTGCCATCGACCTCGTAGGGCACGGTGAGCAGCGTTTCTTCGAGCAAGTCGTTGAGGGTGAGGTAGGGATAAGCCAGGTCGGGGCCGGGCAGGGTGCGGTCGGGCAGGGCGCGGGCGTCGCTGGCGGGCACCTTGTTGCCGCTGTCGCCGAGCAGCGAGTTATTATAGTAAAACTTGCCCGGCGCTTGCAGGCCGGGGCGCAGCACCAGCGGCAGCGGGCTCGGCAGGGGCCAGCCCGGCACAGGCACGCGGTCGGGCCGAATGGTGAAGTCGGAACTGCGCACCACGCCCTCGTCGGGCCGCACGCGGATGGCCACGCCCGCCACGGCCACCGGATTGCCGGCTTGGTCGGTGAGGTAGGGGTAATCGGCCAGCTGGGCGTTGCCGGCCAGCCCCCACTTGTTCAAAATGTTTGGGTCGAGCGAGTTGCGTACGGCCGGGGCCAGCCGCCCTAGCGCCGGGTCGGCCACAAACTGCTGGTAGATGTAATCCTGAAACGCCTGTTCGCGCTGTCCCAGCGCCACGTAGCGGCCGTCGAAGTAATGCCCGCCGCCCTCGGGCCGCTGCACCGGTAAGGCCCGCACCGCCGGCGCCGGAAAAAACACCGTGAGCGGCGAGGTGCCGCCCAGCAGCTGCGGGGCTTCCTGCGGTGTGTTGCCGGGGAAATACAGCAGATTTAAATCGGTGATATTGGCGAAGCGCTTGTCATTCAAATACAGAGCTAAGGCTTGGGCCAGCGGCTTGGTTTGCGGGTTGGCTTCGAGCCGGGCCAGCTCGTTGGCCTTGTTCCAGGTACGGACGCTGAGGCGCTGGCTGGCCTGCCGCCGCTGGTAGTAGTTGAACACCAATTCCCACAAATCCCAGAACTGCCCCACTAGCCGGTGGTGTACCGAATCGGTAGCGCCGGGGTTGGCCCCCACGTAGGCCAGGGCCGTTTCGACTAGGTGCATCCGCGCAAAGGGCGACGGAATGGCCACCGCCACGCGCTCGGCCCGGCCGCCCTCGGGGTCAAGGATGCCGCTGGGGCCTTCAATTTCGTTTTTACCGATTTTGCCGGTGCGGCCCCAGCCCTCGTGGGTGCTGGAGCCCGTGCGGTGCAGGCGGAGGATTTTAGCCATGTTATTCTATAAGCTGTTAGCTACTAGCTGCTAGCTGTTAGTTTTTATGATTACCGGGGCTGCTTTCCTTGCGTAGGCGCCTCACCCCTAGCCCCTCTCCGAAAAGGAGAGAGGGACTAGCTCTAGTTTTTAGCTTTAGAATAGCTGCTAGAACCAAGGTTAAAGACTAGTTCCCCTCTCCTTTTCGGAGAGGGGCTAGGGGTGAGGCGACACGCCAGAGCCCCTACGAATACTGCAACTTACTCTCTACCACCTTTTCCGTGGCTTTGTTAAAGGCTTCGACCAGCCAGCGCAGCGCCCGCGCCGCGTCGGGGTTGTCGAGGTTTGTCTTGCCCACGGCGTCGTTGAGCTCGGCGCGTAAGACGTCGTCGGTCAGACCCTTATTGAAGAAGCCGGTGCTGATAATCTTGTCGGCCACCATTTTGTTGAAGTCGGTTTCTTCGGGATGCAGGGCGGCGAAGCGGCGCTCGTTTACGCCGAGCTCGCGTAGCCAGCTTTCGTACTCGGTGAAGAAATCGGTGAGGTCGGCCAGCGGGCCGGTGCTGGCGGGCAGGTGCTGGCCCAGCTTGCCGCCCTTGTAGAGCGGGGCGTTTTTTTCTTCCAGCAAATGCTGGCGGAAGTACCGGGCGAAGTAGTGAAACCGAATCATGGGCCGGGCTACCTCGCGGCGCTGGGCCGGCGAGAGTTGGCCGAAATCCACCGTGGGGGCATCGCTTTTCAGGCCAAACTCGTGGTGGGCGGGATTGCCGCGGTCGAGCTGGCTGGCCGGCTGGCCTAGGAAGTGCTGAATGGCGAGGGCACCGAGTACTTCCATCAGGTGGGCCTGGTTGCGCTGCTCGGCGCGGCCGGGGTTGTTGGGCAGCGGCTGGCCGGCCTGGTCGCCGAGGTAGTACAGCGCTTCTAAGCCATCAAGATGCTCGGCGTAGTAGCTGAGTGCCGTCTTAGTCTTGGTAATGAAGGTGTTGGAATCAATAAAATCCTGGCCATTCTGCTTCTCTTCGGCCGAGGGCTGTTGCAGCTTGAAATAGGGCAGCAGCACCAGCGCGCCGGCGGGTACGGCGGCCCGCACCGAGGGCTGCGGCAGGTCCACGCCGGGGTCGCGCAGGTTCTTGACCAGCAGCGGGAAGCCCGCCGCGCCCGTGCCCCCGAAGATGCTGCTGATGAAGAATACCCGGTCGTCGGAATTCAGGCTCTGGGTGAGGTAGCGCATCTCGCGCGACTGCACCAGCGAGTTGAGCACCACCGAGCCCACGTTGGGCGAGCCCCGGAAGCCGAGGTCGAGGCTGGCGTTGAGGCTATCGGGCGTGAAGAGCAGGTCGAGCAGGCCCCGGGTTTCCACGCTGGCCTCGTTGTAGTGCATGAAGTCTTTGAACGACTGATTAATGCCGCCGAAGTCGTACACGAACGAATCGCGCAGCCCCTCCACGCCGGAGGTGTTAAGTTGGGCCAGCGTAGTCAGGTCCTGGCCGAAAAAGCCCTCGTTGCGCGGGTGCTGACCATCCTGGTACAGCGCGTCGTGGATGCGCTTGTAGCGCTTGAGCAGATCCACGGTGCGCGTCACGTCGCCGTTCTGCGTGTCGGGGTCCACGAGGACGGGAATTACCTGGTCGCAGTCGGGCAGGCGCACGCCGGCGGCCAGCAGCATGGTCAGCGAGCGCAGCACCCGCGCCCCGGTGCCGCCCACGGCAAAGATGAATAGACGAGCCAAAGCTTTTTAATGTGGAGATGTGGAAGGAATGGGCAGGATGTGAGAAACGTGAGAAATGTAGAGGATGTGGAAAATGTAGGGAATGTGGTAATGGCAGTCAGCAGACAGGTACTAGTTGCACATCTAACCCATTCATCACATTTTCCACATCTTCTACATTTTTCACATCTCCCGAATTAATTAAAAGGGGGTGCGGCGGGCGTGATTCGAACCCCACTTCAATGCCACCGAGAAGAGGATGAACCACAGCGGGGCTACCAAAGTATTGGTAATGATGAAGTAGCGCATGTACGGGTCGCGCACCGCGCCCGCGCCCATGCTCACGCGGAAGGCCAGCAGCGCTCCCAGACCGGCTACCAGCAGCAGCACCAGCAGCCAGTGCGTGGGCTTGTACAGTCCTTGGTGGGTAAGGGCCGGGATGGCGTGGTTGAAAATATAGTAGAACACGACTACCAGCGCCAGCGCCGTGAGCAGGGTGTAGAAGCCGGTGGTGTTGAAAATCTCGGCCTTGTACAGCCCGTAGAGGGGCGATTTGCGGTCGTAGAAAAGCCCGATACCGTTCGTGTACAGGCTGTTGAAAAATTGCTGCATGGGAAAGAAGGCGGGTTATTGGGCGAGGGCAAAGGTGGCGGTGAAGACGGGCGGCAGGGTCGGCGGGAAGGCGGCGCGCACGCCGTTCATGATTTCGGTGAGGCGGTAGGTGTGCGGCGCAGCGGTGGGCTGGTTGTCGTTTTCGGTGCTGCGCTGGGCTACCCAGGCCGGCAGGCCGGGCGCGGGTAGCATCAGGCTAAGCTGCGCGCCTGCCTTGGGAAACGCGCTGAGTCGCAGGCGCACGGTGTGGGTATAAGCTTGCAGTTCGGGCACGCCGGTAGTGAGCTTCACGGAATTGGGCAGCAGCTGCACGCGGCCGTTGGGCACCTGGGCTTGCAAGTGTTGGGCCAGAAAGGCGGGCTCGCGCCAGGCGGCGGGTAGCTGGCGCAGGTCGAGGGCGACGGTAAACTCCACGCCCTTCTGAACGTCGTCTACCTCCAGATTCGTACTTACGCCCGCCCCGCCGTAGGAAATCGACCCCTCGCCGCCCGGGGCAAGCGGGCTGCCGGCCGGCACCTGGGTCAGCACCGCCGCGTAGGGCACCTGCGGGAAAGTCAGCCCGAAATACGCCTGCTGGGTGGTGGCCGCACCGGCGGGCAGTACCTCATTCACGTAGCGCGCCGCGGCGGCGGGCGGCCCGATTACCCAGATGTAGTAGGGCAGGGTTTCGCCCTTCAGCGGCCGCTGCTTGAGCGGCGTTTTCACGGCGGGGTGGTAGGTACCGTAGAACTTCGACGTTTCGCCGAGCACGGCCACGGCCAGCCCTTTTCTGGTGACGGGGGCCAGCGCGTCGGTGATGTTGACGTTCATCAGGGCGCTGGTTGCCTGGTTTTTGGGGCCGTAGATGAAGTCGGAGATAATGACGTTCACCTTATCGGTTGCCTGGGGCAGGGCCAGGATATTTTCGAGCATGGTGGGCAGCTCGGTGCCCAGGGCTGCCTCGTGGGTGTCGCCCTGCACGATTTCCCGGAAGTGCTGGTAGGTCGTGGCCTGCGGAGCCTTATTCAGCGACAGCCAGAACTTGGTGTCGGCTACGGTCGGGCTGCTGTTGGTGCGCGAGGCCAGCAGGCTCACCCGCTGCTGAAAGGCCGTGGGCTCGGTGGCGGTGGTATTGGTGGGCATGAAGCCGCGCATCCCGCCCGACAATTCGAGGAAAATATTGGCCTGGAGGGGAGCCGTGGCGGCAGGCTTAGCGGTAGTGACGGCCCGCTTGGCGGGGGCAGTGGTAGTAGCGGTGGTTTGCTGGGTATCATCTACCTCGCCGCAGCTGCTGAGCAGGGTGCCGGCGAGGGCTCCGAGGAGAAATGCTTTCGTAAGCGCAATTTGCATAGGTAAAACCAGCTACTTGGCAGTAACAACTACCGTTGAGGCCGCAAGTAACGACAAGCGACGGATTTACAACATACGCGCCAAAAAAAGAGGCGTTGGGAAACGACTGTTTTCGTTTCCCAACGCCTCTTGTACTTTTTATTCTGTCTCTTACCCCAGCAATTCCTCAATATCCTCCCGCGTCAGCGACTTGATCACAGCTTCGTCGGTCGTGATCAGGTCGCTCACCAGTTGCAGCTTGCGGCGTTGTAGGGCCAGGATTTTTTCCTCGACCGTGTTCTGGCTGATGAACTTGTACACGAACACCGGTCGCTGCTGGCCGATGCGGTGGGCGCGGTCCACGGCCTGGGCTTCCACGGCGGGGTTCCACCACGGGTCGAGGATGAAGACGTAGTCGGCGGCGGTGAGGTTAAGGCCCACGCCGCCCGCCTTAAGGCTGATGAGGAATATTTTGAGGTCGTGGTCGTGCTGAAAGCGCTCGACCTCGCCCTGACGGTCGCGGGTGTGGCCGTCGAGGTAGGCGTAGGCTAGCTGGCGCTCGTCGAGGCCGGCGCGCACGAGCGCCAGGTGCTGCACGAATTGGCTGAATACAAGTACCTTGTGCCCTTCCGAAACCACGCTGCGAATCATGCGCAAAATCTCGCGCATCTTGCCCGACTCGCCCTCGTAGCTCTGGTCGGCCAGGTGGGGGTGATTGGCAATCTGGCGCAGGCGGGTGAGGCCCTGGAGCAGTAGCAACTGGGTGCCGCCGGCCGGGGTAGGGGCGTGGCCCTCCAGGCTCTCCATTATCTTGTTGCGGTAGAAGCTCTTGGTTTCCTCGTAAAACTGGGCTTGCTCCTCGGTGAGCGGGCAGTAGCTGAGGTGCTCGGTCTTGGCTGGTAGCTCGCTGGCTACCTGCGCTTTGTGCCGACGCAATACGAAGGGCTTGATGAGCGCATGCAGCTTCTTGGTGCGGCTCTCGTCCTGGTTTTTCTCGATGGGCTTAACGAACTCCTTGCGGAAAAACGCCTGGGTACCCAGCAGGCCCGGGTTGATAAACGTCATCTGCGACCACAAATCCATCGTGCTGTTTTCCACCGGCGTGCCGGTGAGGATGAGCCGGTGGCGTGCCCGTAGCTTGCGCACGGCCTGCGCCGTGGTCGAGCTGGGGTTTTTGATGGCCTGCGACTCGTCCAGAATCACGTAGTCGAACTGGTAGCTGGCCAGTAGGTCGGTATCCAGTCGCACGATGCCGTAGCTGGTCAGGACAATGTCGTAGTCGGCAAACTGCTCCACGTTTTTGTCGCGGTAGGTGCCGGTGTACACGAGCAGGCGCAGGCTGGGCGTGAACTTGCGCGCCTCGGTCATCCAGTTGTAAACCAGGGAGGTGGGTAGCACGAGCAGCGAGGCTGCGCCCTTGCTGGCCCCGCTTTCCTGGCGCTCCAGTAGCATCACCAGCGTTTGCACGCTTTTGCCCAGGCCCATGTCGTCGGCCAGGCAGCCGCCGAGGTGGTAGTCCTGCACGAAGCGCAGCCAGTTGTAGCCCGCCTGCTGATACGGCCGCAGCGTGCCCCGGAAGCCCGCCGGCAGCGCCCGGTCTTCCACGGCCGCGAAGTCGCGCAGTTTTTCCAGCCGGCGCGTGAGCGTCACGGTCGCCAGGTTATCCGCCTCTAAATCATTGACTAAGGACAAATGGTGCCGCCGCAGGGCCAGTGGCTGGCCCTCCGTTTCTTCGGCGAAGGCGAAGAGCTCCAGGTAGTCGGTAAACCACTCGTCGGGAATGAAGGCGACCTGGCCGTTGGGCAGGCGGTATTCGCGGCGGCGCTGCAAAATGTAGGGCCGCAGCCGGATAAACGGCACCGCGTACTCGCCAAACCACACCGTACCCCGCACGTCGAACCAGTCGCCGCGCTCTTCGATGCCTACCTCAACCCGCACGGGCCCAATGAAATAATCCTGGCTGGCCGTGGCCCCGCCCTGCACCTGGAAGCCCAGCTCGCCCAGCGCCGGGGCGTGGTCGTGCAACCAGCGGAAGGCCTCGGCTTTGGGCAGGCTGGCGTGGCCGTCGGCGTCGAGGGGCAGGCCGCGCTGCCGCAATTCCTCGGCGCGGTCGTTTTCCTCCTTGGCCGAGCGCAGCAGGCGGCGGAAAATGTACGAGTCGGCGTCTTCCTCCAACTGCACGCTCATGGCCCGCGGCGGCGTCAAGGGGAGGGCGTAGGCTCCGTAGCGGAAATTCAGGCTGAAAAACAGCGGGGCCTCGTCGGTGCCCGCGCCGGGAATAACCACCGGCTTGGGCAGCGGTACGCGGCCGCGGCGGGGTGGGCCGGGCGGGCGCACGGGGGCTACGGGCGTGCCCGCGGGCGGTCCGGGCGGCACGTCCGAAAACGTAAGCTGCGGCCGGGCCAGGTAGCGCTCGGTGCGAATGTCGAAGCCACGGGCGTGCACGTCGAACGACTCCATGAGCGGGGCGACGAACTTCTGGAAATAGCTCTTCTCCACGGCGCGGGGCACCGTGATGAATTTCTTGTTCAAAAAGGGCAGCAGCTTGCGGCCGTCCACATCGTGGCGGAAGCAGTAGAGCACGTCGTCGAGCAGCAGCCAGGCGGGCTGCTGGCACACCAACACGGCATTCTTAAACTGGAAATCAAGCTTCTGCCCCTGGTATTGGATGGTGGGGAAGTAGTGCGTGCTCTCCTCGTTGCGCCGGAAGTGAAACAGGACTGAGGCGGGCACCGGGGCCAGCCGCAACTCGCGCCAAGTGGGCTCGCCATCGCGGCCCATGATGAATACCTGCTTGCCCTGCAAGCCCGCCAGCAGACGCCCCAGCCGGGTTTGCACGTAGCGGGCAATGGCTTCTTGCAGCGGCTTATCGCCTTTTTCGGGATGGTAAGTTTTGAGAAAAAAGTCGGCCGCCGTTACCTTCCGGGGCCAAAATTCCTTGATAACGGCGTCTTGCTGGAGCTGGTCGCAGAGGGCGATGAGCTCGTAGTCGTCCCGCGTCAGGCCATCGGCAAACTCAGGAGCGTTTTTGGAGGAGATGGTCTGGTGCTGAAGCGTCAGCCGGCCACCGGGACCGAGTTGCACCACGTGGGCCGTAAACAGATGACCCAGATACTCGTGCGCGAACAGCGAGTAAACTAATTGAAACGGTTGCGCAGTAGAAACATTCATAGCCGAGCACGATAGCGCGCAAGTTAATGCCGGCCGGCCGTATTCGGTAGCGGTGGAGCGTGGTTAGCCAGAAAGAATATCCGGCGTGCCGACCCGTTAAACTGGGCGCTTACAGGTTCTCCCGAATCTGCATCCGCCCGGCATTCAGCGCCGGACGAATAGAGACGGCTAAGGTTATCGAGATAATAGCCAGCGCAATAAAAAAGATATCCGAAGCCTGCATTTTCACGGGATAAGAATCGACTACGCTAGTAGCCATGCCCATGCTTACCACGTGAAAGGTCTGCTGTATCCAGCAGACGGCGACGCCCAGTACCAGCCCCACTACGGCCCCCACGAGCGCCACAATGGCTCCTACCAGCAGGAAAGAGCGCCGCACCAGCTGCTCGGTAGCCCCGACGGCCTGGAGCACGGCGATATCCTTGCGCTTGTCGATAACGAGCATCGAAAGCGAGAAGAAAATATTGAGCGAGGCGATAAGCAGAATGAAAGCGAACGTAATGAATACGAAGAGCTTCTCAATCTTGATGGCCTTGAGCAAGCTCACGTGCTGCTCGTCGGAGTCGAGCACGGTGAAGCCCTGGCCGAGGCGCTCACGCAGAGCTTCCTTCACGTCGTCGGTCTTGAAGCTGTCGCCCACGCGCACGTAGAAAGCCGTGCGGCGCTTGCCATAGCCCAGCAGCCGCTGGGCAAAGGACAGCGGTACGAAGAGGTAGCTGTCGTCCAGCTTTTGCTCGACCTGAAAAATGCCGCCCGCCAAAATACTTTCTTCGTTGAAAGCCTTTTCGGGGTTGATATTAAGCGTTTTGCGGCCGGGCTCCTGGCGCGGGTACAGCAGGCGCAGGGGCGAGAGTCGGTTGTCGAGCACGATGCCGAGCTCGTGCTGCACACCTTCGCCCACTAGCGCGTATTCGAGCTCGCCGCGGCGCAGGCGGTGGTCGCCGGCCAGCAGGTTGGAATCGATGGGAATCTGCCCGAAGTAATTTTCGGAGAGGCCGCGCATCTTCACTACCATCTGGCGGTCGTGGTATTGCAGCAGAGCGTTGTCCTCAATGACTTCGGTGAGCAGGGCGACGCCGGGCGTATTCTGTATCTTGGTAATGAGCAGCGTGTCGCTCGTGAAGGACTTACCCTCCCGCGCCGCGATGACCAGGCTGGGGTCCGACTTGCCGTAGAGCGAGCGCACGAGGTCTTCCAGGCCGTTGAATACCGAAAGCACGATGATGAGCGCCGCCGTGCCCACCGCTACGCCTACCATCGAAATATTGGAGATGATGGTAATGATGTTGCGCTTTTTCTTGGAAAGGAAATAGCGCCGGGCAATGAGCAGAGGGACGTTCACAGGACCGCAGATTTAACGGATTAAACGGATTTCGGGGATACGCCCGCCAGCCTGCGGCGGCGGGCTGACTGGCTGACGGATTTGGCTGGGCGCTGGGCGGCTGGTAAGTAGGCTACTGGGTTGGTTAGCTGACTTTGGGCATGGTACGTGCGGAAGCCGCACAACGACTAGCAAAAATAGCCAGAGCATCCTACGCAAAGAGCAGTGTAAAGTCGGCCCTACCTCCTGCGCGCCCACCCGCGCCCAGCCAAGTCCGTCAGCCAGTCAGCCCGCCGCCGCAGGCTGGCGGGCGTATCCCCGAAATCCGTTTAATCCGTTAAATCTGCGGTCTATTTCCAGGCTTTGACGATGAGGCCGGTCCCCGAGTCGTGGGTAGTACGAGCATCAAACCAGTTGAGCAGCAGGCAGAACGGGAAGACGACCGCGTAGTAGAAAGGCAGTACGACAAAAAACCACCGCGACTTGCCCAGCATCAGAATGGGATACTTCATGCTGAGGCGCCACGATATCTGGCCGGGCTCGCCGTAGCTGTAGCGGGCCTCGATGCGCTCGAAGCCCGCCGTGCGCAGCTTCTGCTGAATTTCGTGGATGTTGTAGCCGTCGCGCACGTGCTCCTCGATAAAGCTCGTTTCGGAGTCGGTATGCACGTCGGAGCCGCCTTGGTCGCTGGGCGTGGAAATAAGCAGCATCCCCCCATCGCGGAGCGAGGTGTGAATGTTGCGAAACACCTCCACGTCTTCCAGAATGTGCTCCATCACGTCGACCGACAGCGCCAGATCGAACGAATCGGGCTCTTGGTACAGCACCAAATCTTGCACCGCAAACTGCACCTGCGGGCGACCCAGCGCCCGGAAGAAGTTATTGGAGTCAGTTACCTGCTCATCCTTCACGTCCACGGCCAGAATGTGCCACAGCGAGCTCAGGCTGCTGAGCCAGTAGGTGTACTGCCCGTAGCCCGCGCCGGCATCCAGGATGTTGAGCGGCTCGCGGGTGCGGCCCCGCGCCCACTTGCGCAGCTCGCGGTGCACGTGCCAGGTGCGCAGCAGTAACAAATCGAGCAGGTTATAAAACAAGCGCCGCAGCCACGGCGAGCGGTTGAACACGTTGCCGAGGCTGCGTTTAATCGGGTCGTAATACAAGGGTGAGGCGGTGAAATAGTGAGATGGTGAACTGGTGAGTAGTGAGGAGGTGAGTAGTAGAGAAATAGGGGATGAAAACGGTTCGTTTCCAACAGCTCAGCCCGTAACATCTCACCACTCACCAGTTCACCATCTCACCAATTCACTAGTTGAACAAACGCGGACGGGGCGTATCGGTGGCCTCGTCGTTATCGTCGTCCGAGCCTTCGGGCGGTGCCGGGGGAATGTCGAGCTTGCTCAGCACTTGGTCCATGTGAGCTGCGTAGGAGGCGCTGTCGTCGTGGTAGAACGTCAGCTCCGGCACCACGCGTACCTGGGTGCGAATGCGCTTGCCCAGCGCGAAGCGGATTTCCTTGGTGTGCTCCTTAATGGCCGCCAGGCGCTCGGGCGCATCCTGCCCCAGGAGCAGGCTGAGGTACACGCGGGCCACGGCCAGGTCGGGCGTCACCTTCACGGTGCTGATGCTGGGCACCAGGCCGCCGCCGAGCAGGTGGGGCAGGTCGCGTTGCAGTACCTGGGCCAGCTCCTGCTGGAGCAGGCTGGCCATCTTTTGCTGTCGTTTGCTTTCCATAACTTCTTACTAAACCACAAAGGTAACGCCGCCCGGGTTGGTGCCTGGCTGGGAAGTGCCGGCTGCCGGCCGCAAGTTTAGGCCCGCCGCGCCGACCTTTGCTAGCTGCTACCTACGTCTTCTTTCGTTCCAGGCTTTTTGCCATGCTTCGCTTTTTTAAAAGCTCCCTTCCCGCGCAATTGCTGGTGCTGCTGGCGCTGGTGCTGGCCCTGCGGCTGCCGCTGCTGTGGCTGGGCCTGCCCGTCTCGGCGGTCGAGCTGCGCCTGCTGCTGCTGGGCGAGGGCGTAGCCGGGGGCGCCTGGCCCTACCGCGACCTCTACGACGGTACCGCGCCGCTGGCCATGGCCGGCGCCGGCCTGCTCGAGCTGGCCTGGAATCGGCCGGTGGTGCTTTACCGCGCCGCCGCGCTGGGCATCTTGCTGGTACAGGCCCTGCGCTTCAACGCCGTGCTCAACCGCGCCGACGTGCACCCCGAGCGGGGCTACCTGGCGGGGCTTACCTACCTGGTAATGGGCAGCCTCACTACCGACCTCGATACCCTGTCGCCGCTGCTAGTGGGGCACACGTTTATCATCTTCGCCCTCAGCGCCCTGCTGCCGACTTCGCGCGAGGGCTACGACAACCGGCGGCTCTTTCGGGCGGGCTTTCTAATTGGGCTGGCGGCCCTATGCTATCTGCCGCTGGCCTTCTTCGTGGGGCTGGGCTTATTTGCGGTACTCATTTTCGCGGCCAACTCCTTTCGGAGCGCGCTTCTGCTGGTGTGCGGGTTTCTGTCGCCCTATGCCCTTATTGCCACCGTTTTCCTGTACGTAGGCGCCCTCCCCAATTTCAGCGATATGCACCTGGAGCGCGGCCTGCGCTTCTCCGTTGCCGCGGCCGATGGCCTGCCGCCCGCCGTGGCGTGGCCGCTGCTGGCGGGCGCGGCGGTGCTGCTGGTGCTGGCACTACTGCGCGCCGCCAGCACGGCGCTGGGCCTGGTTTTCCAGGCTAAGTTTCGGCAGTTGCAGCTGGTGTGGCTGCTGGTGGCGCTGGCGGTGCTGCTGGTAGGACGCGGACTGGCCCCCGGCTCGTTGCTGCTCCTGCTGCCGCCGCTCAGCTACTTCGGGCTGTTTTTGTGGCAGCGGCTACCCGGCCGGGCGGGCTGGCTGTCCGAATTGCTGTTCGTAGCCATGCTGGGCCTGGTGCTGGTGATACGCTACCGCGACCTGGTGCCCGGCTTGCCGGGCCTGTTGCGCCTGCCGCCCGAAAGCACTTTCGCCCCGCGCCCCAACCCCGCGTACCAGGCGCTGGCAGCGGGCCGCTCCGTGCTGGTGCTGGGTCCCGACCGCCGGCCCTATCTGGCGCATCCCGCCGCCCGGCCCTACTTCGATTGGTCGCTGGCCCAGGCCGATTTCAATCACCTCAACGAATACGCCGCCGTGGTACACATCGGCCGCAGTCTGAGCCCGCGCCTACCCACCTACATCCTCGACCAGACTAATCTGCTGCCTCGCCTGCGCTACCTGCTGCCCCAGCAGTTTGGCCGCTACGAGCCAGTCCCCGGCGTGCCGGGAGCGTACGAGTTGAAAAAATAAGCCCTTGTCCCTAGCCAGCAAGTTGAGGGTATGGATAATGTAACACCGAGCTCCGGCTTGGTGATGCGCCAGGGCCCACTCGCTCGGCGCATCACCAAGCCGGAGCTTAGTGTTAAACTCATTGTTATCAACGCAAAAGGCCTCGCCGAGCAATTGCTCAGCGAGGCCTTTTGCGTTGGGGGAGCCGGCTACTGCGCCTTCTGCATCGCCAGCTCCTGATTAAGCTTCGCGGTGCTGTTGCGCCGCACCACGCGGGCAATGTGGATGCTGAGCTCGTACAGCAGCAGGATGGGGATGGTAACGATAATCTGGGCCGAGATGTCGGGCGGCGTAATAATGGCTGCCACGATGAGAATCACCACGATGGCGTGCTTGCGGTAGAGCGTCATCAGCTCGGGCGTCACCAGGCCGGCCTTGGCCAGGAAGAACACGATCATGGGCAGCTCAAACACGAAGGCGCAGGAGAGCGTCATGGTGGTGAGCGTGCTCAGGTAGCTCTGCAAGTCCATCTGGTTCTGGATGCTGGGGTCCACGTTGTACTCGGCCAGAAACTGGATGCTGAGCGGCGCGGCGATGTAGTACCCAAACAGCAGGCCCAGAATAAAGAGCACCGACACGAAAAACACTGCCCCCCGCGAATTGGCCCGCTCGTGCGGGTAGAGGCCGGGCTTAACGAAGCGCCACAACTCCCAGAACAAGTACGGAAAGGTGAGGCAGATCCCCGCGATAAACGACGTGCTGATGTGCATGGTCAGCTGCCCGCTCATCTCCCGGTTCTGGATGATGAAATGCACCTGGTCATTGCACAGGCTGTCGGAGCCCAGCAGCTGGCCCATCTTGCAAAACATCCGGTACGTCCAGAAATCGGGGCGCGAAGGCCCCAGAATCAAGTCGTGAAACAGAAACTCCTTGTTGAAAAAGGCCAGGAGCGAAAACACGACCACCGCGATGGCCGCTCGGATGATGTGCCAGCGCAGCGCCTCCAGGTGGTCGATAAAGGACATCTCCGCCTCGCCTTCGGCGGCGGCGCGGTTCTGCTGAAATTTTTGAGTGGGGGAAGTCAATGCGTGAGTGAGCGAATGAGTGAATGAGTGAATAACCGACAAGGAGCGAATGAGCGAACGCTTCAATAGCTCATTCACTCACTCACTCATTCGCCCATTCACTACTGAAACAACGGGTAGGCTTGCAGCCACTCGTTGACCTGGTGGCGCACGCCGGCGAGGCGGTTGGCGTCGGCGTGGTGGGTGAGGGCCTCGTCGATGAGCTCCACGATGCGAACCATGTCGGCCTCAACCAAGCCGCGGGTAGTTACGGCGGCCGAGCCAATTCGGATGCCGCTCGTTACGAAGGGCGACTTGTCGTCGAAGGGCACCATGTTTTTATTGATGGTGATGTCGGCCTGCACGAGGGTATTCTCGGCCAGCTTGCCGGTGAGACCCTTCGAGCGCAGGTCGATGAGCATGAGGTGGTTGTCGGTACCACCCGAAATAATGTCGTAGCCCCGGCGCAGGAATTCCTTCGCCAGCGCCTGGGCATTTTTCTGCACCTGGTGCACGTAGCGGGTGTAGCCCTCGCCCAGCGCCTCACCGAAGGCTACGGCCTTGGCGGCAATCACGTGCTCCAGCGGCCCGCCCTGCGTGCCGGGGAATACGCCCGAGTCAAGCAAAGAAGACATGGGGCGGATTTCACCCTTGGGAGTTTTCAGACCGAAGGGGTTGTCGAAGTCCTGCCCCAGCATGATGAGGCCACCGCGCGGACCGCGCAGGGTCTTGTGGGTAGTGGTGGTTACGATGTGGCAGTGCTCGAAGGGCGAATTGAGCAAACCTTTGGCGATGAGCCCGCTGGGGTGCGAGATGTCGGCCAGCAGCAGGGCGCCCACCTCGTCGGCGGCGCGGCGCAGGGCGGCGTAGTTCCAGTCGCGGGAGTAGGCCGAAGCCCCGCAGATAATCATTTTGGGGCGCTCGCGGCGGGCGGTGTCCACCACCTTATCCCAGTCGATGAGGCCGGTTTCCTTTTCCACCCCGTAGAAGCTGGGCTGGTAAAGCTTGCCCGAAAAATTGACCGTCGAGCCGTGGGTGAGGTGGCCGCCGTGGCTGAGGTCGAAGCCCAGGATTTTGTCGCCTGCGTTGAGGCAGGCCAGCATCACGGCCGCGTTGGCCTGCGCGCCGGAGTGGGGCTGCACGTTGGCCCACTGCACGCCGAACAGCTCCTTCACGCGGTCGATGGCCAGTTGCTCAACCTGGTCAACTACTTCGCAGCCACCGTAGTAGCGCTTGCCGGGCAGGCCCTCGGCGTATTTGTTGGTGAGCACCGAGCCTTGCGCCTCCATCACTTGGTCGGAGACGTAATTTTCGGAGGCAATCAGCTCCAGGCCGTGGGTCTGGCGCTGGCGCTCCTGCGCAATGAGGTCGAAAACGGCGGTATCGCGGCCAGTGGCGGCGGCTGAGGTTGGGGCAGTGGCTTGCATGACCCCAAAAGTACGACCGGCTGCCACAGTGTTCCTTCGCGGTGGCGTACTAGTTGGAGACGCGCCGCACTCTTTTATGAAGAAAGAAAAGCTTGTGCTGTTTTTGCAGCGAGTGGCGCTCGTCACGGCGGGGCAGGCGGCGGCGATTGCCGATGAGTTCAGCTACTTGGCGCTCGAAAAGAACGACTTTCTGCTGCAAGCTGGTCAGGTGAGCGACAGCTACCTGTTTTTGGATGCGGGGCTGCTGCGAGCTTTCACCTACGACACGGCGGGGCACGATGTCACCACGGGCTTCTACGGCAGCGGGGAGGTGGTAATAGAGGTGGCCTCGTTTTTCCAGCGAACGCCCTCGCAAGAGTATTTCCAGGCCCTGACGGCCTGCACGGGCTGGCGCATCAGCTTCACGCAGCTCAACGCGCTGTTCCACGCCCGGCCCGAGTTTCGGGAGTTTGGGCGGGCAATACTGGTACGGGGTTTTGCCGCCCTCAAAACTCGGATGCTAGCCACCATCACCGAGCCGGCCGCCGCTCGCTACGAGCACCTGGTGCGGGCCAGCCCCGAGTTGGTGCAGCACGCGCCTCTCAAGCATATCGCCTCCTACTTGGGCATTACCGATACTTCCTTGAGTCGCATTCGTAAGACATTGGCCCAGTAGTAGAAGCGGGAGCGTATTTCTTGCCAAATGCCAAGAAGGGCGCTTCGGGGCAGGGGTTCCTTTGCAGGATACTTACCACCCTTGCTTATGCTCCCCACGATCCCGCTCTCGCTTTGTTTGTTTTTTGGCCTTACTACTGCCCTGGCAGTCGGGCTGTTTTATGAAGCGGCGGGGCGCTCGCGGCGCGTGCTGGGGCTGCTGTTGGCCGTGCTGCTGGTGCAGGGTGCGCTGGCACTGGGGGGCTTTTATAGCCACCACGTTGCCACCAGCCTGCCGCCCCGGCTGACCCTAGCGCTGGGGCCGCCGCTGCTTTTGTTGCTCGGCCGCGTAGCCACGGCGCGGGGCCGGGCGTACCTGGCTAGCCTGCGCCTCGATCAGCTGACGCTCGTGCACGTGGTGCGGCTACCCGTAGAGCTGGTGCTGTACAGCCTGTTTACGCACGGCATGGTGCCCCGCGTGATGACCTTCGAGGGGCGCAACTACGATATTATAATGGGCTTGAGTGCACCGCTGGTTTATTACCTGCTGCGGCAGCGCGGATTAAGCCGCCGCGTGCTGCTGGCCTGGAATGTGCTAGGTATCATTCTACTTACCAATATCGTGACTACGGCCGTGCTGTCGGTGCCCACGCCCTTGCAGCGCTTCGGCTTTGAGCAGCCCAACGTAGCCATCCTCTACTTCCCCTTCATTTGGCTGCCGGCCGTAGTGGTGCCCATTGTACTGCTGGCGCACGTAGCTGCATTACGGCAACTGCTGGCGCCGCGACGGCCGTAGCCTAGCGCTCGGCGATGGGGTAGGGGGCTTCGCGGTTTTCAACCAGGTGCAATTGCCAGGTATCGAGGTTGAGGGCGGCGAGGTGGCGCAGCTCGGCGTTGTGCCGGTAAGCGCAGCCGGTATCGAGGCCGATGGCCCCGGCGCGGGCGTTCACGCGGGCTTGCACCTCGGCGACGGGCGTGGGTACGTGGCCGTGCAGCAGGCGCTTGCCCGCCAGCCGGCTGGGGTCGTATACAAAGTGCTTGGTGTAAAGCATACTGTGCGTATCGTGGCGCATGTCGGCCACGGGCAGGGCAAAGTTGTAGCCGGCGTGCACCAGCACAAAATCCGGTAATTCGAGCTGCAAGGGCAGCGCCGCCATCCAGTCGAGGTAGCGGGTGGGAAGGTCAGCCAGCCGCGTTACGCCGAAGCTGGCCAGCGTCATGTCGCGCTCGGCGGGCGTGCGCCAGGGCTCGGCCCCGCGGGCGGCGTGGGCATCCAGCAGCTCTTGCTCGTGGTTGCCGCGCAGGCAATGTACTTGGTAGCCAAAGTCTTGCAGCTGCATGATGTACTTCAGCACGCCCCCGCTGGATGGGCCTTTATTCACGTAGTCGCCCAGCAGGTACAGGTGGTCGGCGGGGCGCAGATGCAGCTCCTGCTCCACCAGGTAGCGGAAGGTGCGCAGGCAGCCGTGCAGGTCGGTAGCGGCAAAGCGACGAGACATTGCTTCTAGTTATGAATTAGGAGTTAGAAGTTATGAGTTGATAGGGCATGAAAAAGCCCCGCGCCTTTCTGGCCGGGGCTTTTTACGCGTTGACTTACTGGCTAGGCGTAGCTGCCTTTGCCGTTGTCGGGCTTGTTGTGGCCGCGGTTGGGGTGGGTGGTGCCAGCGTCGTCGGCCTCGTTTTGCAGGCGCTCTTCGGTCGCTTCGTCGAGCTTGCCGGCGGGCAGGGCGTCGGCTTTGGTTTGCTCGGGCAGGCCAGCCTGGTTTTTATTGGTCTGCGACTGCTTGTTCTGGGCGATGTGGTGGGTAGACATGGGAAAAGGAGTTAGGTACGAGGAAAAAGAGCTGTGCCGGGCGCGGGCAACCTAGCGGTTGGGGTGCGTATGCGGCGCATCCTGCGCGTCTTGCCGTAAGCGCTGCTCGGTTTTTTCGTCGCGCTGGGCGCCGTTGAGTTCGCCGGTGCCAGCGGCTTGCTGGGCCACGTTGGGACCGCCTTGGTGCGATTCACCCTGCTTGTTTGCTTTATGGTCTGCCATGATGGTGGGGGAGTTATGAGTTAGAAGTTATGAATTATGAGTTAGTAGTTGTCAAGCGGAGAGTGTGTTCTGCTTGACAACTACTAACTCAGCATTCTTTTATTAAAAGCCGACGTCGAGGGCCGAGTCCTTGGCCCCGGGGTCGGTTAGCTCGGCATTGGTATCGGTGCCAGTGACGGGCTTGGGCGTCTTAGGAGCCATCTGGCCCATGCCCACGTGCGAGTTGGCGTCCTCCATTTCGTCGGGGCCTTGGCGCATGTCGTCGGCGTCGAGCTCATCGACGGGGCCGCGCTGGGGACGGCGGCCGGTTTCCTCGTCGCGCTCGTCGTCGGGGCTGGGTAGATCCTGGTTGGGGCGTTGGTTGGCACCCTCGCCGGCGGTGCGCATGTTGTCGGCCGGGTGGTCGAGGCGGTCGGCGTCGGCGTTGACGCTCACGGCCGTGATGCCGTCCTCCGAATCAGTGCCGTAGCCTTCCTTGCCCTCGCGGTTGCCGAAGCCGCCGCGGGCTTTCTCGTTCTTGGGCGGGTCGGCATGGGGAATGCGCAGGCCAGCGGCAAATTCTTGTTCGGTCGTATCGTCGTTGATGACGCGAATCGGGCGGTTGTTGGGGTCAACTGACATGGGAAGGAAAAGCTAAGCAAATGGTAGAGGGTTTACTTAGGTTAGCCCGTTTGGGTTGTAGCAAGCCAGTAGCGTAAGCTTTAGCTTGCGAGCGAGTACAGCGAGCTGTCGCGTCAGGGGATGTTCGCTTACGTGGCTGCTCGCTCCGCTCGCCCGCAAGCTAAAGCTTACGCTACGGCTACCTTTGTCGTATGCCCGACGCCGCTGCCCTTACCCTCGTGCCCACGCCCATCGGCAACCTCGAAGACATTACGCTGCGGGCCATCCGGACCCTGCGCGAGGTTGACCTCATCTTGTGCGAAGACACCCGCACCAGCGGCCGGCTATTGCAGCACCTGGAAATCAAGAAACCCCTGCTGGCCTACCACTTGCACAACGAGCACCAGCAGGTGCCCCGTTTGCTGGAACGCCTGGCTAAGGGCGAGCGCATGGCCCTCGTGAGCGACGCCGGCACGCCCGGCATTTCCGATCCCGGCTTCTTGCTCGTGCGCGAGTGCCTGGCCCAGGGCCTGCGGGTGGAGTGCCTGCCCGGCCCCACGGCCTTCGTACCCGCACTGCTCAAATCGGGCTTCGGGGCCGAGCGCTTCGCCTTCGAAGGTTTTCTACCGGTGAAGAAAGGCCGCCAGACCCGCTTGCAGGAGCTGGCCCGCGAAACCCGGACGCTCATTTTCTACGAGTCGCCGCACCGCATCGTGAAAACGCTCACGCAGCTGGCCGAGGTCTTCGGCCCCGAGCGCCCGGCCAGCGTGAGCCGCGAGCTTACCAAGCTATTTGAGGAAACCCTCACCGCCCCGCTCGGCGAGCTGGCCGCCACCCTGGCCGCCCGCCCCGCCGTGAAGGGCGAAATTGTACTAGTAATCGAAGGGGCTAAGTTAGAACGCCATGAGCGCAGCAAGTACCACTCCCGCGACGATGACGGGACGGCCGACGACGGAGATGCCGACGATGACCCCGCCGCCTAGCGGCCCGCTGGCCCGGCTGGGGCAGTCGCCCCCGCTGCTGGCCCTGCTCGGGGCCGCGCTGCTGTGGGCGGCCTGGCCGGTGCATCCGGTGCCACTCACGCTGTTGCTGTTCGTGGGCTTCGTGCCCTACCTGCGGCTGGAGCAGGTGCTTACGGCGCAGGGGGCTAAGCGCGGGCGGGTATTCGCCTTTACCTACTTGTTTCTGGTGCTCTGGAATGCCTTCACTACCTGGTGGGTAAGCTACAGCACGCTCGGCGGCGGCATTGCGGCCGTGGTTCTCAATGCGGCGCTCATGTGCCTGCCGCTCATGGCCTTTCGGCGCACCAAGCAGCGGTTTGGCAATAAAATCGGCTACCTCTCGCTGCCGGTGTATTGGATAGCTTTCGAGCAGCTGCACCTGCACTGGGATTTATCGTGGCCCTGGCTCACGCTGGGCAACGGCTTTGCCAGCGCTACCGGCTGGGTGCAATGGTACGAGTACACCGGCTTTCTGGGGGGCTCGGTGTGGGTGCTGGGGGTGAATGTGCTGGTATTCCGGGCGCTGTTTGG
The DNA here is from genome assembly GCA_913776615.1 of uncultured Hymenobacter sp. Taxonomy (GTDB): domain Bacteria; phylum Bacteroidota; class Bacteroidia; order Cytophagales; family Hymenobacteraceae; genus Hymenobacter. Next base: position 95,549 of record CAJYPK010000056.1, on the reverse strand, counting down.
AGCGGCGGACATGACCGCACGGCCGGCGCTGGCCCGCCGTTGGGGAGTCGCCGCGCTGGCGGTTGCCCTGCCCATTGCCTGCTCGCTGGGCATTAATTCCAGTTTTCAGGAAAAAGGCCCCGCCGCCGAGGTCATTGTCATTCAGCCCAACATCGATCCGTACGACGCCAAGTTTCCCGGTACGCCGCATTTTATTCCGTTCAATGAGCAGCTGACGCGCCTCATCGCCCGCACTGAGGCAGCCATTACCCCCGAAACCCGCCTCGTGCTCTGGCCCGAAACGGCGCTGGACGAAACGTATTTCGAAGCCAGCTTCAACGCCACCCCGCAGGCCGGGCGCATCCGGCAGGAGCTGCTGGCCCGCCACCCGGGGCTGAGTTTGATGACGGGTATTACGAGCGTGAGTACCTATCCCGACGAAGCCCACGCCGCGCCCACCGCCCGCCACCGCGACGACCTGGGCTACTTCGATGTGTTCAACACGGCTGCCTATTTCCCCAATGCCAGCGCGCCGGTGCAGTTTTACCACAAGTCGAAGCTGGTACCCGGGGTGGAGAAAATTCCGCCCGCGCTCAGCAGCGTGCTCAAAAACATCGACCTCGGCGGGGTGGTCGGCTCCTACGGCTCGCAGGACGAGCGCACGGTGTTTCCGCCCACCGCCGCCGCGCCCGAGCTGCGGCTGGCCCCGCTCATCTGCTACGAAAGCATCTACGGCGATTTCGTGGCCGAATACGTGCGCAACGGCGCTACCCTGCTGGGCCTCATCACCAACGACGGCTGGTGGAGCGACTCGCCCGGCTACCGCCAGCACCTAGCCTACGGCGCGTTGCGCTGCATCGAAACCCGCCGCGACCTCGCCCGCTCGGCCAACACCGGTATCTCGGCCTTCATCGACCAGCGCGGCATGATCTCGCACCGCACCGGGTGGTGGGTCGGGGCCGCCAGCCGCGCCACCGTCCACCTCAATACGGAGGAGACGTTTTACGTCCGCTACGGCGAGCTTATCGGACGCGGGGCGCAGGTGCTGGCCGTGCTGGGGTTGATATCAGTGGTCGGGGCTGCTCTGGTGCCTAAGCAATCATCATTATGAGACTTGTCGCCGATGTGCTGCTAAATGCAGAAGGTGTTAAGCGCTTGATGATTCATGAAACCGAAGGTGGTGTTTATCTATTTGGCTTCGACCGGATGTCTGATGGTGGTGGCATCTGGGATGAGTGGTACGAAACGGTAGCCGACGCGAAAGAAGCTGCACAAGCATCTTATCAGGTTGTCGCCGAATCTTGGCGGCAGATAGCCGACATTCATGAGCATTGCCAACAAGACTGGATTCAGCCGGTTCGAGTAAAAGGCCGCAACAGTGGCCGCCCTGATTGGGGTAAGCTGGAGCGGCTGGTTAATAATGAATGGGTTGAATTTGACCCTGAAAACGAAGATTAGGAAAAGTACAATATGACCCCTGACCTCCTCCCGCTTTCGCACGCCGTGGCCGACCTCTGCCGCCAGGCTGGTGCTTTTATCCGCCAGCAGGTGAGCGGTTTCGATCAATCGAAAATCGTAACCAAGGGCCTGCACGACCTGGTTTCCTACGTAGATAAGGAATCGGAAAAAATGCTGGTCGAAGGCCTGCAAAAGCTCCTGCCCGAAGCTGGCTTCGTAACCGAAGAAGGCACCGTGGCTAACACCGACGCCAGCCAGACCGAGTACCGCTGGATTATCGACCCGCTCGACGGCACCACCAACTTCATCCACGGCCTGCCGTGCTTCGCGGTGAGCGTGGCCCTGGCGCGAGGCAACGAACCGGTGCTGGGCGTGGTGTACGAGGTGAGCCGCGATGAGTGCTTCCGGGGCGTCCAGGGCCACGGCGCGTTTCTCAACGAGCAGCCCATCCGCGTGAGCCAGGCGACCAGCATGGAGGATACGCTCATTGCCACGGGATTGCCCTACTACAAGTTTGAGCACCTCGACGCCTACCTCCGCATCCTGGCTGAGTACGCGCAGCACTCGCGGGGCATTCGTCGCTGGGGCTCGGCGGCGACCGATTTGGCCTACGTGGCCTGCGGGCGCTTCGACAGCTATTTCGAGTTCAATATCAACGCCTACGACGTGGCCGCTGGCATCCTGCTGGTGCGCGAGGCGGGTGGCCGCGTCACGCAGTGGCTCCGGGACGGCGACCCGGTTTTCAACCGCGAAACCCTGGCTACCAACGGCGTGCTGCACGACCAGATGCAGGCCGTACTGAAGCAGCACTGGAAGGAAGAGTATAAGTCGTAGCTTAGGGCGCTCTTATTCCGCGCCTTATGAAATTTTTGCTCCTGGGGCTGGCCACGTTGCTGGCTGGCCCCGCCCTCGCCCAGACCAGCCAGCTTACGGGCACCGTTACCGGGCTAGCGGGCAAGCCGCTGCTCTACCGCTACGTGCGCCAGGGCAAGCGCCTGGCTGACACCGTGCGCGTAGCCAGAGACGGGCGGTTTACGCACCTCGCTACCGCCGGCGACGACGGCCTGGGTTCGCTCTACGTGGCGGGGGCTTCGCGCTACGTGCTGTTCTGGGTGGAGCCGGGTACCCTTCGGGTGCAGGGCGACGCCGCGCAACCCGGCAAAATTCGGGTTACGGGTACGCCCGAAAACGATCTGCTCGACGAATACAACCGCACCGTAGACTGGAAGTACGATGCTACGGCGGCCAAGGGTGAGACGGCCTACGACTCAGTACGCCGGCTGGCCGGCCAAGCCGCCCGGCAATTTATCAAGGCTCACCCGGCGGCCCGCACCAGTGCCTACGAGCTTTACTGGCAGACGCTGACGCAGCCCAAGTATCCGGCCGATCAGTACGCGGCCCTGGCCCAGCAGCTCACGCCCGCCGTGCGCCAAAGCGCTCAGGGCCAACTAGTAGCCAAGCGACTAAAAATTCTGCAAAGCCAGCCCACGGTGGGCCGCCCGGTGGCCGATTTCACCATTGCCGACACGGCGGGCGTCCAGCACTCGCTGGCTACTTATCGGGGGCAATACGTGCTGCTCGATTTCTGGGGCCATTGGTGTGGCCCATGCATTAAATCCATGCCGAAGGTGAAGGCGCTGCACCAGCAATATGGCCCCAAGCTGACCATTATTGGTATTGGAATGGAGGCGAAAGGCGACCAGGCCATCTGGAAAAAAACCATCCGCAACTATGAGGTGCCCGGCTTGCAGCTATCCGAGTTGCAAGGCGATGAGGGGCCGGTTATTGCGGGCTACAACGTTACGGCCTTTCCTACTTACATGCTGCTCGACCCCAAGGGAGCCTTGGTAATGAGCACCAATGACGTGGACGACATCACCAAGAAGCTAGCCACGCTCGGCCGATTGTAGCCCGCGCCCGCCAGGCCAAACTTTCCGCCCGCGCCGCGGGTTTTACGCTTACCATGGACGCTCAACTGCTCATTATCATCGCCTTGTTTGCCGCCGCGCTCTTTTACCTGGGCCGGCGCGTGTGGCTGGCTTTCGCGGCCAAGGGCCAGGCCGGCTGCGCCAAGGGCTGCGGCGGCGCGTGCGGGGCGGCGCTCGACGTCGATGCCTTGCAGCGCACCATTGAGGCGCGCTCGGCGGGCCGGATATAGCCCTGTCAAAATCTTCATCCAAACGGCTAACCCCCGACCGCCCCGGCTCCGTATAGCCGGGGCGGCCTGTTTTCAGGCCCACCCACTCATTGCCATCTGAAAACACCTATCGCCATGCAGGACAAAGAAGAAATGACCTCGATGACCACCGTCGAGAAGAAGTTGAAGAGCCAAGGCTACACCCGCGACTTTAGCGTGATCGACGGCCGCCTCACCACAATGGACGATAACGACGCGCCTTCCTTCGGCCCCGAGGAAACGACCATCGTCGATTTTTTCCGCTTCGAGGGCGAAAGCAACCCTGATGATATGGCGATTCTCTACGCCGTTGAAACGGCCGATGGTACCAAGGGTACCATTTCGTCGGCCTATGGTACCTACGCTAATGAGGACGTAGACCAGTTCATTCTCAACGTAGAGTCGCTGGGTAAGAACCTGATGAAAGGCAAAAAATAGACCGCAGATTTAACGGATTTAACGGATTGCGCAGATACGCCCGCCAGCCTCCGGCGGCGGGCTGACTAGCTGAGCAACCGCTTTTATACTTGCTTACCTGTTTATCACAAAATAAAAAGGCTTCTCGTGAGAGAGGCCTTTTTATTTTGTGATAAACACCTTGAATAGCAAATATGCGGATAGTCAGCTCGCCGCCGGAGGCTGGCGGGCGTATCTGCGCAATCCGTTAAATCCGTTAAATCTGCGGTCTGAATATGCGGTCGGCGCTAGCCCCACACCTTGGTGCCTTCGGTGCAGTTGCGGCACATCTCGATCTGGTCGCGGCCTTTGAGCAGGGCCTGGCGGAAGCCCTGGTATTTCTGGCCGTGCCAGAGGGCGCGGAAACTTTCGTGCTCGCGGTCGCCGAGGCGGTATTCGGCGTCCTTGTCGAAGCAGCAAGGAACCACCTTGCCATCCCAGGTGACGACGCAGGAATGCCACATCTTCCAGCAGCCGTTTACCAGCTTGTTCTTGAGGCGGTAAGTACCGTTGCCGTTGTTGGCGTAGCGCGAGTAATAGTCGATGGTCGGAATGAGCGGCGAGCCGTGCTGATAATCGTAGATCTGGGCGGTCTTGAACCACACATCATCCACGCCCATCGCCTGGGCCAGCGCCTTGGCGTCCTCGATCTGATGCTCGTTGGGCCGCACTACCAAGAACTGGAAAATGATGCGTGGAGTGCTCTTATTCAGTTCCTTGCGCCACTTTACTACGTTGCGGGTGCCCGCCAGTACCTTCTCCAGCTTGCCGCCCACGCGGTACTGCTGGTATACCTCCTGCGTGGTGCCGTCGAGCGAGATGATGAGGCGGTCGAGGCCGCTCTCCACGGTGCGGCGGGCGTTGTCGTCGTTCAGAAAATGGGCGTTGGTACTGGTGGCCGTGTAAATGCCCTTTCGGCTGGCATACGCCACGAGGTCCAGAAACTGCGGGTGCAAATACGGCTCGCCTTGGAAGTAGAAAATGAGGTACCACAGCCGGCTGGCCACCTCGTCGATAGTCTGCCTGAACAGCTCGGCTGGCAGCATCCCCGTGGGCCGCGTAAACGAGCGCAGGCCGCTGGGGCACTCGGGGCAGCGTAGGTTGCAGCTGGTGGTGGGCTCGAAGGCCAGCGCTACCGGCAGGCCCCAGGCCCGGGCGCGCCCCGTGAGGCGGCTCAGCACGTAGGACGCCACCACCTGCCCGGCGTTGAGCACGCGGCCCGGCGTGGCTTTGCGCAGGAAGGAAACGGCGTCGCGGAGAGTAGAGCGCATGGATACGCAAAGAAAGCCGGTTGGCGCCGAAAGGTTTGGCTGGGATTGGCGCGGGCGCAAAAAAGAACGTCCTGCCGCGCCGGGCGCAGCAGGACGTTTTAGGGATATGCGGGCGACGTTATTTCTGGGCGCTGCCCGGTAGCTGCGACACGGCCGCGCTGTACACGCCGGCCCGGCCAAACGACTGGTTGATTTCGTCCACGGCCGCGCGGCTGCTCAGGCGCTTAGGCTTGGGGTTGAGGATGGTACCGTCTTCACCCAGCAGGATGTAAGTCGGTACTTCCTGCAGATTGTACGCCTTGGCTACCTCCGAGCGCAGGCCACCGAGCGCCCGCACGTGCACGCCGGGCAGCTTTTTCACGGTTACGAGCTGTTTCCAGGGCATTTCCAGCTCGTCGAGCGCCACGTTCACGAACACGATGTTTTTCCCCTCAAAGCGTTTGGCCAGGTCCTGGGCGTACGCCAAGTCACGCAGGCAGAGGCCGTTGGTAGTTTTCCAGAAATTGAGGTACACCAGCTTGCCCTGGAAGTTGCTCAGGCGCACCGAGTCGCCGGCGGCCGACATCAACCGGAAATCGGGTGCGTTGGCCCCAATGGCCATCGCCTTGTGCTTGTCGAAATCGTGGTCGAGTGCCGTAATGAACCGCTTCTTGGTATCGAGGGCACGGAAGTCGGCCAGCATGGCCGACGACTGCCGCACGTGGCCGAAGCGGAACGACTCCTGCAAGATTCGGCCCAGCGTGAGCAGCTTCATCGTGCCGTTGAGGCGCTTGCTGGCCAGCGAGTAGCAGAAAGGATAGAAGTCGGGGTCGGTGCGCAGGTGCTTCTGCTGCGCGGCCATGTAGTGAATATAGTTGAGCAGGAATTCCTGAAATTGCTCGTTGCCCACGGCCGTCTGGTCGTTGAGCAGGTTGGGGTCGCGCAGGTAGTCGTAGTAGCCGGGCGTCATGGTGAGGCGGCCCTCAGTGCTCACTACCTGCTCGCGCAAATCGGGAAAAGTCAATCGGTCGTTGGCATTGGAGTAGGTTATCTCCGCCTTGGCATAGTTATAAAAATCAATGGTAAAAGACTGTCGGGCGGCGCGGTCTTCTAGGAAGTTGCGTTCGTGCTTAATCCGATAATCAAGAAATGATACGAACGGGGCTTCATAGAGCTGAATATTATCGGGTAGCACCTGGAAGCCGTCGTTGGAAACAAACTGCGCGTCAAACTCGGCCAAATACGAGTTGGCGTTGGCCATTTGCTGGCGGTGGCGTTGGGCATCGGTGAGGTTGCCGCTGTTGCGCAGCTTGGTGCCGAAGCCCGTGGGCACGTCGTTGGCCTTAAACTTAACCGTACCCTGTAGGTCGTCCCCTTTGAAGCGCACGTCCAGGTCGGTCCCGGGGTCCAGGAAAAGGTCGGTTACGGCGTCGCCGTACACTAAATCGGCCTTCGTGGCGCCGCTCAGCTGCACAGTCAGCTTGAACTCGCCCTTCTCGTTGAGCTTGGCGTAGCTGATGCGCTCCTTGGTATCGAACGGGCTATCGTGGATAGATACGGCGACGGTATCGGTAGTCGGGTTGGTGACGCGGCCCGTCAGGATGGCCGGCCCTGCCGCCTCGGCTGGCCGACTGGCGGGGGCCTGCGCCCGCGCCTCTCCACCCAGTGCCCAGCTTAATGCACAGGTTAATAGACTAGTAAAAAGTAGTTTCATAGAGCAGTAGGTGCAGCACCCCTCGTAGCCGTGATAAGCTAAAACAACTAATAGACTTAATACGTGTAGCTAGCTGTTTTCACGGTAAAAGTCAATTACGGCATCGAAGATAAGACACATAACGGGCATACTCGCTACTTGCCTAATGCAAAATTCAGTCGCCCCGAAAAATTACTATCGGCTACTTGTTTCAGACTAAAACGGCGCCCCGGCCGGTGCCCAACGGCTGCCGGCCGAGGCCCCAATTGGCTAGCCAAACAGGCCTTGCAATACCTCGTCGAGTCGGCTCACAGCCTGCACCCGCAGCCCGGCGCGGCCCTGGCTGGCCAGGTTCTTGCCGTTGAACTGCGATACGTACATCTCGCGGAAACCCAGCTTCTCAGCTTCGGCCAGGCGCTGGTCGAGGCGGGGTACGGCGCGCATTTCCCCACTGAGGCCCACCTCGGCGGCCAGGCACACGTCGCCGGCAATGGGCAGGTCGTTGAGGCTGCTCACCACGGCCGCGCACACGGCTGCATCGAGGGCCGGGTCGTCGAGGCGCAGGCCGCCCGCGATGTTGAGAAATACGTCGTGCTGGCCCAGCCGCAGGCCGGCGCGCTTTTCGAGCACGGCCAGTAGCATTTGCAGGCGCTTGGCGTCGAAGCCGGTGCTGCTGCGCTGCGGGGTGCCGTAGGTGGCGGGCGTCACGAGGGCCTGCACTTCCACCAGCAGCGGGCGGTTACCCTCCAGTGTGGCTCCGATGGCCATGCCGCTCAGGCTCTCGGCGCGCTGCGAGAGCAGAATCTCGGAGGGGTTGCTCACCTGGCGCAGACCCGAGCCCTGCATCTCGTAGATGCCCAGCTCGGAGGTGCTGCCGAAGCGGTTTTTGGTGGTGCGCAGGATGCGGTAGCTCAGGTGGCGGTCGCCCTCAAATTGCAGCACCGTATCGACCATGTGCTCCAGAATTTTGGGGCCGGCAATGCTGCCGTCTTTGGTAATGTGGCCGATGAGCAGCACCGGCGTACCGGTTTCCTTGGCGTACTTCAGAAACTCGGCCGTGCATTCGCGCACCTGGCTCACCGAGCCGGCCCCGCTCTCCACGAGCGTGGAGTGCATGGTCTGAATAGAGTCGATGACGAGCAGATTGGGCTCGACCTGATCAACCTGCCGGAAGATGTTCTGGGTGTTGGTCTCGGTGAGGATGTAGCAGTTCTGGTGCTGGCCGTCGGCCAGGCGCTCGGCCCGCATCTTGATCTGGGCCTCGCTTTCCTCGCCGCTCACGTAGAGGATGCGCAGCTGCTTCATCATCAAGGCTATCTGGAGCATGAGCGTACTCTTGCCGATGCCCGGTTCGCCACCGATGAGCACGAGCGAGCCCGGTACGATGCCGCCGCCCAGCACGCGGTTGAGCTCGCCGTCGGGAGTGATGATGCGGGGTTCCTCCTCGTGGCGAATGTCGGCCAGGGGGCGCGACTTGGCGGCTTTCTGAAGGTTGCCGCCGGGTACGGTGCTGGCGGGCTTCCACTGCCCGGTAGTCGTGGCGGCGGTTTCCTTCTGCACCACTTCCTCCACGTAGGTATTCCACTCGCCGCACGAGGGGCAGCGCCCGATCCACTTAGCGGACTGCGCGCCGCAATTCTGACAGAAAAAAACGGTTCTTGCCTTGGCCATTCTTGCTAAAAATATTCGCAAGGATAAGGCGGAAATCGGGAGAAAAGTTGCGGTTAATGGCTCGGAGATGTACAAGTCAGCACATAAAAACGTCTGTCATGCTGAGCTTGCCGAAGCATCTTGGCAGGTTCGTTAAAGGGCTTAATAACGAACCTGCCAAGATGCTTCGGCAAGCTCAGCATGACAGACGTTTTCAACTGTCAGTTAAAATAACTAGCCCTTTTTCTTGCCGGTGTACGCCACGCGGTAAATCACCCCGTTGTCGTCGTCGCCCATCAGTAGCGAGCCGTCGGGGGCCTGCACCAGGCCGCAGGGGCGGCCAAATTCCGACTTGTCATTATCGACCAAAAAGCCAGTGATAAAGTCCTCGAACTTCTCGGGCTGGCCCTGGGCGTTGAAGTGCACGCGCACCAGCTTGTAGCCGCTGGGCTGGGCGCGGTTCCAGGAGCCGTGCATGGTCACGAAGGCGTCGTTTTGGTATTCTTTGGGAAACTGACTGCCGCGATTGAAAACTAGGCCCAGCGGGGCCGAGTGTGCCTTGTAAAGCAGCAGCGGGCGCTCGTTCTTCTTGTCGAAAGCTTCGTAGCTCTCGCCGCTCTTGGGCTTGTTGGCCGGGTAGTGCTTGCCATCGGCGATGATGGAAGGCCAGCCGTAGCCCGCCCCGGGCTTGATGTGGTTGAATTCCTCCTGCTGGTCCTCGTCGCCGAGCCAGTCGATGCCGTGGTCCATGCCAAACAGCTCCTTGGTGAGCGGGTGCCAGTCGAAGCCGATGGTATTGCGCAGGCCGTGCGCCACCACCTGCCGGCCCGAGCCATCGGTGTTGATTTTGAGGATAGTCGCGTTTTCGGGGTTGTCCTCGTCGCAGGCGTTGCAGGTGCTGCCCACCGAGAGGTAAAGGTTGCCATCGGGGCCGAAGTGCAGCACGCGATTGGCGTGCTGGCCGGCGTCGGGCAGGTCGTGGTAGAGCTCTTTCAGCTCGGAAAGGCTGCCGTCGGGCTGCACGTCGGCCACGTAGATTTCGCGGATGGCGGTGAGGTAGAGCTTGTTGCCCTGCACGGCCAGGCCGTGCAAGTGCGGCTTCTGGGCTACCTGGCGCATGGTTTCGGCCTTGCCATCGTGGTTGGCATCGCGCACCAGCGTCACGGTGCCCTTCACGCGGTTGGTCACGTACACGTCGCCGTTGGGCATCACGGCCAGCATGCGCGGCATGTCGAGGCCCTCGGCAAATTTGCTGATGGTGAAGCCGGCGGGCACCTTGAGCGCCGCTACGCGGGCCTCGGTGGCGGGCAGCTTGTTGGGCAGGTAGATGTTGCCCTGCATCTGAAAGGGCGTGGCGGGCGGCGGCACGTTTTGGGCGTGGCCAGCCAGGGCGGGCAGCAGTGCCGCCGTGGTTAGGAAGGTGGAAAAGAAGCGCATAATAAGTAGCAGCAAACAAGGAAATTGCCTGCTTTAACTGCGGGCGCGCAGCGGGGGTTGTCTGGGCGAGCCAGGTTCGGGCCGCCGGGGCAAAAAAAAGCCCCTTCCGAGGCGGAAAGGGTTTTCGCAGTTCCTTGGACAAAGGAATCCGGCAAATCGTAGCGAAAGCCGTGCCAGTTCTGCTTCTGACAGAAAGCGTAGGGGCTATGGTGGGTTCCAGTAAATACTTTCTTGCGGACCTGGCGCGGGAACCTCACCCCACAGCCCCCTCTCCTTGGGGAGAGGGGGAGCCGACCATAAGCGAACGTAGGCAGTCGTTGGCTGGCCGTCAGCCTCCCCCTCTCCCCAAGTAGAGGGGGCTGGGGGGTGAGGTCCCCGCGCCAGGTCCGCAAGAAAGTGTGTCTGAGGATTACTATAGCTCACCGCTGGGTTCCGGTGTTGTAAATAGTTAGCAAGCTCGGTACGTCGTCGTAGCCGTGCTGGTCGGCCTTGGCCAGGATGGCGGCGGCTAAGTCGGGCGTATCGGCCAGGTAGGCTGCTAGGAAAGGCGCAAATTTTTTCCCCTCGGGAATCTGGGTCATGGTTTTCTCGCCCGGCCGACGCAGGTACCAGGCGTGGTTGTATTTATCGCCGAAGCCCCCAGTCCAAAGGATGGATACCGTGCCACCCGGTACGGGTAGGGGAATGGGTACGCCTTTCTTGAGGGTTGCCACGTCGAAAAGCTCCACGCGGGGCCCGGTTTGCAGGCGAAGGGCCAAGTCGTGCGCCTCCTTGCCGGGCAGCCGCACCGGCTCGTAGTATTTGCCGCTGAGGCGTACCCACTGCATTTGCTCGCAGGTAATGAATACCGGCCGGGGCCGGGGCATCGAGTGCGGGTTGCGGTAAGTGAATTCAACCCCGTTGCCGCGCTCGCTCACGTTCGTAATGAACACGTAGAGCGTTTGGCCGCCCGCCGTGCCCAGCCGGCTTACCGGGAAATGGTACTTGGCATCGGCTGGCTGCAAGGTATCGGTGGCCAGGTTGCGTACCTCCGTATGCTGGGCCGAGGCGCCCCCGATGGCGGTAAATAAGAAGACGGTGGATAAGAAAGGAGTAAAGATGCGCATTAGCTGGCCGGGTAGTAAGGTGAACGAAGCGCAAAAATGGGAGCCAACCCTAACAATTATCTTGACGAATGTCAAGGAGATTACCAGCTTTTGGGGCACAGGCAGCGCACCAGCCCAGGTCAGTGCGCTGCCTGTGCTACGGCACTCTAAAACTACGCTAATTGGCCACCACTGTGCGCCGGATGCCGAGCTTTTTCATGCGGGCCTCCAGCGTTTTAGGGTTGATGTCGAGTAGGGTAGCGGCCCCTTGCGCGCCGCTCACCCGCCCGCCCGTGCGGCGCAGGGCCAGCAGGATGTGGTCGCGCTCCTGCTCCCGCAGCGTTTTGATGGGGGCCTCGCTGGCCGGGGCGGTTTCGGGCGATGGGCCAGCCAGGGGCTCAGCCGGCGCGGCGGCTGGCAGCGCCCGCAGCGCTGGCCCCGCCGCGAAGCCGCCAAATTCCAGCCACGGTCCCTGGCTCACGATGATAGCCTGCTCCAGCACGTGCTCCAGCTCGCGGATGTTGCCCGGCCAGGAGTAGGCCAGCAGGGCGGCCATATCGACGGGCCGGATGGGCCGGGGAGGCCGGGCCAGCCGCTTGCTGAGGCTGGCCAGGTAATACTGCACCAGCGGCTCGATATCCTGCGGGCGCTCGCGCAGCGGGGCCAGCTGAATGGGAAACACGTTGAGCCGGTAGTACAGGTCGGCGCGGAAGCGGCCGGCGCGCACCTCGTCTTCGAGCACGCGGTTGGTGGCCGCCAGCACGCGGGCGTCGGTGGTGAGCACGCGGTTGCCGCCCAGGCGCTCAAACTCCTTTTCTTGCAGCACGCGCAGCAGCTTGGCTTGCAGGTCGAGGGGCAGCTCGCCCACTTCGTCCAGAAAAATGGTGCCGCCATTGGCCAGCTCAAACTTGCCGATGCGACGCTCCACGGCCCCGGTAAAGGCTCCTTTCTCGTGGCCAAATAGTTCGCTCTCAATAAGCTGGGCGGGCAGAGCTGCGCAATTGATTTTCACCAAAGCCCGGCCCTGGCGGGGCGAAGCCTGGTGCAGGGCGCGGGCTACTACTTCCTTGCCGGTGCCGGTTTCGCCGGTGATGAGCACCGTGGCGTCGGTGCCCGCCACCTGGGCAATGCGCTGGCGCACCTGCTGCAGGGCCGGGCTCGTGCCGACAAGGCCATCGACGGGCCGGTCGGTGTTGATTTCGTCAATCAGGTACGTGCGCTCCTGCTCGACCTGGGCTTTCAACTCCTCAATCTGTTCGAAGGCAAACAGGTTTTCGAGGGCCAGGGCCACCTGGGGCACCAGCGCCTGCACCGTGGTCAGGCTATCGGGCGTGAAGCCGTCGGGGTCGGGCGAGGCCAGCAGCAGCACGGCGGCCCCGTCGGCTCGCTGCCAGATGGGCACGATGAGCATAGCCCGTACGTGGTGCTCGTCGTAGGCGTAGCGCATGGCGGGGTAGCGCACGGCGAGCTGCCGGAAATCGTCGCCCCGGTATAGGCCCGCCGCTTGCAGCAACCCGCCCACCTGCTGGTACATCGCGTTGATTTCCTGCTGCTGGCTGCCCCGGTGGCGGTTAGGGTCGAGGGCCAGCAGGGCGCCGTGGGGGGCGTTGTCGGGCCGGGCAAACTCGGCAAAGCCCTCAAAGGTCTCCCGCTGCCCCGCCCGCTGCACCCGAATGCCGAAGTAATCGAACGGCACCACCTGGGCCAGCTCTTCAGCAATGGCCCGGAATAAAGGCTCGCGCTGCTTGATGCTGAGTAGGGCGTTGGTGACGTTGAGCTGGAGCGTACGCTGCTGCTCGCGGCGCGCTACTTCTTCAAAGTCAAGCGAGTTACGCACGGCGACGGCGACCAGCGACGTTATTTTTTCGAGGAGCTGTTCGTCGGCCGGCTGGTAGGCGGGGGGCCGCATGGTAGCCAGGATGAGAAAGCCGGTAAGCTGGCCGTTGAGCCACATGGGGGCCATCGTCATGTAGCGAATGCCCTGGCGGTATAGCCGTAAAAAAGGCTCGAAATCAGCGTAATGCTGCAGGTAATCGCGCAGCTCGATGTGGTGGATGCGTGGCTCTCGCACGAGCAGCTCTACCGGGGAGTTGGCGATGGGGGTAAAAACCAGGGTACCGTACGGAATCGGCTCCGGCGCGTCGATAGAGTTGTAGCTTTTGAAAAACAGCCGCTTGTTCAGCAACTCCTTATCGAAAATGCTGATACCCATCATCTCGAAGGGAAAAATCAGCCGCAGCTTGCGGGCGATAGTTTGGAATAGCTGCTCCTTGTCGCGGATAGTGGCAATGGCCTCGTTGAGGTGGAGCAATAACGATTCATCCTGGTTTGTGGAAACGGCCATTGGTAGTGTGAGAAATTCCTGATATGTGAGGAAACCCTATTGTAAAAGTAATGTTCAAGCGCCGGATAATTATTTGATCGATAAATTATCTTACAGACAATAAAGAAGTTAAAGAAATTAGTAAGAGGTGCAACCAATTGGCACGGCATTCGGTAAGCCGAGGGCACACTACTACGCCACTTGGCTTATGTTTTCTAGATATCAACTTGCTGGCTTCGCCGGGCTGACGCTGGCCGGCGGCCTGCTGGCCCAGCCAGCATTGGCTCAAAACCAGCCCGGCGTCCCGGCTGCCAACCAAGCCATCGGGCTGGTGAGCGACTCGCTCACGCTCGGCGGCACCGTGCAGGCCGTACTTGACGCCAACCCCGGCGTGACCAACCTGACCGAACTGGCCAACGCGGCCAGCAGCCGCCTGAGCCAGACCCAGGCCGGCTTCCTGCCGCAGATTACCGGTACGGCTACCTACACCCGGCTCGACCCGGTATCGCACGCCGAGTTTGGTGGCGCGGGCTTCCAGTTTGCCCCTAATAATAACTTTGACGCGCACATCACGGCGCAGTACGAAATCTACGACTTCGGCAAGCGGGCCGCCAACACCGAGCTGTCGCGCTCGCAGGTGCAAACCGCGCAGGACAACATCGTGGTTGCCCGCCGTGACCTGGCGTTCAGCGCCGCGCAGGTGTACTACAACATCCTGTTTATGCGCGAGAGCATCCGGGTGCAGGACCAGCAGATTGCCTCGCTCGTGGCGCACCGCAACGAGATGCAGAAGCGGGTGGAAGCCGGCGTGAGCACCAAGTTCGACGTGACGACCACCGACGTGCGCATCACGCAGGCCCAGAACCAGAAGCTCGACTTGCAAAACCAACTGCGTAACCAGCAGGTGCAGCTGGCCCGCCTGCTGCACAAGCCGCAGCAGGCCGACATTCCGGTGAAAGGCCGCCTCGAATACAGCCCGCAGCCGGTCAACCTGAGCGCCGAGCTCGCCAAGGCCGCCGAAAACCGCCCCGAGGCCAAGCTCTCGAAAGATGCCGAGCAGACCGCCGAGCTGCAAGCCAAGCTCATCAGCCGCAGCAACATGCCGGTACTGGGCGTGGGCGTGCAGGCCGGCGCTAAAAACGGCTACATCCTACCCAACGTGGCCATCACCGACATGCGGTTTAATACCGTGGGCGTGGCCCAGCTGTCGGTACCCATCTACGACGGTAATAAGAACAAGAAGCAGCGGGTAGAAGCCGCCGCCAACTACCGCGCCGCCCAGGCCAAAACCCAGGACACGCAGGAGCAAATCCGCGCCGATGTGCGCCAGGCCGCCAACAACATGGAGTTCAGCCAGGCCCGCTACGACAACGCCGTGCAGCAGGTAGCCCAGGCTACCGATGCGCTCGAACGCGCCCAGGGTCGCTACCGCTACGGCGTGGGCCAGAACCTCGACGTACTCGACGCCGAAACCCAGCTCGCCCAGGCCCGCCTGGCCCGCGCCCAGGCCATGTACAACTACACCCTCGGCCAGTACCAGCTGCGCCGCGCCACCGGCGAGCAGATTTGGCAATAAGCGGTGAAATGGTGAGACGGTGAGTTTTTACTCAGTACCTCACCAGTAAAAAACTCACCATCTCACCATTTCACCACTCACCGCAATGACCCTCTCCACCATCCTTTGTCCGCTTGACTTCTCGGCCGCTTCGACGGCGCTGGTGGCGTATGCCGCCGCGCTGGCCGTGGGCACCGGGGCCGAGCTGCGCCTGCTCTACGTGCAGGAGCCCGCCGTGCCGGCTCCGGCCGGGATGGAAGCCGAGCTGCGCGCCCACCGCAGCGCCGCCGAAGCCGCCGGGGCCAGCCGCGTGCGGACCGATACCGCCCACGGTGAGGCGGCCGCGACCATCCTGGCCGAGGCCGAGCGGCACCACGCCGACCTCATCGTCATCGGGGCGCACGGGCAAACCTGCCTCAGCCGCTTTTTGATGGGCAATACCGCCGAGATGGTCGTGCGGACCGCGCCTTGCCCCACCTTACTCGTTCGTGAATAGTTTTTATTAGCTGTCAGCTGCTAGCTATTAGCTGCTAGCACTCAGGCTAGAACAATTTTCAATAAGTACCTTTTTTTAAGAAGCTATCAGCTAACAGCTTGTAGCTAACAGCTCAAAAACTATGGCTACCCAAACCCAACATTCCGAAGAAGTGCCGACCGCCGTTGCCGAGCCGCTGGAACCCGAAAAGAAGCGCAACCCGCTCGTATTTATTATCTTGGCCGTGGTACTGCTGGCCGGTGCCTTCTTCGGCTACCGTCGCTACCAGTTTGGCCAAACCCACGAAAGCACCGACGACGCCCAGGTAGAGGGCGACGTGTATCCCATCCTGCCCCGCGTAGCTGGCCCCGTGCTGAAAGTATTTGTCGATGACAACCAGGTGGTGAAGAAGGGCGATACGCTCGTGACCATCGATAAGTCGGACTACCAGCAGCGCGTGAATGCCGCCGAGGCCGCCCTCGTGGCCGCCCAGGCCCAGGTAACGGCCGCCCGCGCCCAGGTGGGCACCGCCCAGGCCAACGTGCGTACCGCCCAAACGACCATCGGCGTGAGCGCGGCCAATCGCGCCCGCTTGCAGCAAGACCTGGCCCGCAGCACCAAGCTGCGCAACCAGGATATCATTCCGCAGAGTGAGTACGACGCTGTAGCTGCCAACCTGAAAGCGACCAGCGCCCAGCAAAGCACCGCCCAGGACCAGGTGACCGTCGCTCGCCAGCAGGTAATCGCGGCCCAGCAGCAGGTAGGCGTAGCCCAGGCCGTTATCAAGCAGCGCCAGGCCGACCTCGACAACGCCAAGCTCCAACTGAGCTACACCACGCTCGTGGCCCCCGGCAACGGCGTCGTGAGCAAGAAGAGCGTGCAGCCCGGCCAGGTAGTCGGTCCCGGCCAGCAGCTCATGGGCATCGTATCGAGCAACCGCACCTGGGTAATCGCCAACTTCAAGGAAACCCAGATGGAAGACATGAAAGTGGGCCAGAAGGTGAAGCTGGAAGTTGACGCCTACCCCAACGAGGATTTCGAAGGCCACATCGAGTCGCTGTCGGCCGCCACGGGCGCCCGCTTCGCCCTGCTGCCCCCCGACAACGCCAGCGGCAACTTCGTGAAAGTTACCCAGCGCATTCCCGTTAAAATCGTGCTCGACAACGTGGACCCGCAGCACCCCCTGCGCGCCGGCATGAGCGTGAACGCCATCGTGGCGGTGAAATAGTGAGATGGTGAAATGGTGAGTTGGGTTTTATGTGGCTCGGCTCACCATTTTACTTCTGCGCTTTTTTGCGAGCGGTGGCTAGGATGGAAACGATTTCCAGGTATTCTTGCTCTAATTGTTGAAGGCGCGGCTTGGGTATGATGGCCGCATCGCCTAGCATCTCCAGCCAGAAAATGGTTTCGTCGGCCTCCTCAACGCAGATGCAAAGATTAGAAAACCATTCGGCAGTTGAGCGGCCTCGACATGCTGCCCGAAAATTAGCAGCTACCGAAGTACCGGACCGTACGAGTTGCTTGCCAAGTATGCCAGCCTCGGCGGTGCGCGGTAAATGCTGAAACAAATTAATTATTCGTAGCGCGGCCTCCTTAGTGCGCCTGCGCATCATTTCATTGAACGGCAAGCTGATGGCAGCTATGTCAGTATCTATCATAAGTAAATAGTGATTTTGCTCGGCACAAATAAAGCGCTCAAACTCACTGGTTCACCATTTCACCATTTCACCTAATGGAAACCGGATTTAGAAAGTGGATTATCGTTATTACGGTGGTCCTCTGCTGTTTGCTGGAGCTGATTGACACCAGTATCGTCAACGTGGCCCTGACCCAGATGATGGGCAACCTCTCGGCCACGCAGCAGGAAGTGAGCTGGGTGGTGGCGAGCTACGCCATCGCCAACGTTATCGTAATTCCGATGACCGGCTTCCTGGCCGAGCAGTTCGGACGCAAGAACTACTACCTCGTTTCGGTTATTCTCTTTACGTTGGCCTCGATGGCCTGCGGCCAGAGCACTAACCTCTGGGAGCTGGTAGCCTTCCGCTTTATCCAGGGTATTGGGGGCGGCGCGCTCATGGCTACCTCGCAGGCTATTCTTATCGACACCTTCCCGCCCAAGCAACTGGCCCTGGGCCAGGCGCTGTTTGGCATGGGCGTGATTATCGGCCCCACCATCGGCCCCACGCTGGGCGGCTACATCGTGGAGAACTATGACTGGCCCTGGATTTTCTACGTCAACGTGCCGGTGGGCATCTTGGCCAGCATCTTCACCACCCTGTTTATCCGCGATCCCGAGCGTATCAAAAACGCCATTCCCAAGCCCTTGCGCGACATCGACTGGGCGGGCATCTTCTTCCTAGTGTTGGGGGTAGGCTCGATGCAGTACGTGCTGGAGCAGGGCGAAAGCAACGACTGGTTCGACGACAAAGTAATTCTGCTCTTCACGGCCTTGTCGGTTATCGGCGTAGTTGGCTTCCTGTGGCGCGAGCTCACGGCCAAAGACCCGATTGTGGACCTGCGCGTGCTTACCAAGAGCCGCAACCTGGCGGTGGGCGCCTTCCTGTCGTTCGTGCTGGGCTTCGGCTTGTTTGCTTCCGTGTTCGTGTTCCCCATCTTCACGCAGCGCATCCTGGGCTTCACGGCCGAGCAGACTGGCTACCTGCTGCTGCCCGGCGCGCTGGCCTCGGGCTTCATGATGCCCCTCATCGGGCGTATGCTGCAAGCGGGCGTACCCCAGAAGCTGATGATTCCGGTGGGCTTCACCATCTTCTTCTTCTTCACGTTCTGGATGGCCGCCAAGATTTCGCCCACCGCTGGCGAGAGCGATTTCTTCTGGCCGCTCATCGTGCGCGGGGTGGGGCTGGGCCTCATCTTCCTGCCCATCACCACCATGAGCCTGGCGGGCTTGCAGGGCAAGGATGCCGGCCAGGCCGCCGGCCTCACCGGGATGATTCGCCAGCTCGGCGGCTCCTTCGGCGTGGCTATCGTGGGCACCTACCTCGAGCGCTCGCTGCAAGCCAACCGCGTGGCGCTGCTGCCCAATATCTCGCTCTACAACCCCGAGACCACCCAGCGCATCCAGGCCTTCACCCAGGGCTTCATGGCTAAGGGTTACTCCATGGCTCAGGCCCAGCAACAAGCCTACGCCGCCCTCGAAGGCGTGTTGATGAAGCAGGTATCACTGATTACCTACTCCCAGGTGTTCACGTCGCTGGGGCTTTTCTTCCTGGCTTGCCTGCCGCTCATTCTCCTGGTGAAGCGCGCCAAGCCGGGCGAGAAAATGGACCTCAACGCGGCCCACTAGCACCGGCCGGAGAGCGGAGGGCAGTTGCGCAGGCTTTGTAGTCCGCGTTTAGCCGGTTCAGTAAGCGCGGACTACAAAGTTCGCGCTGTTATACCTCACTCATACAGCTAATTGCACTAACATAGATCAAGCAGTCACCTGCCTTCCAAACGACCGTGCCGGGCCGAGCTTATCGCCGCCCGGCACGGTCGTTTTCAAAAATGGCCAGTTTACCAGTAGCTTTATCCATAAGCCCGCGATTGTTGGGTATTCTATGGGACTGTTTTCTAATTTTTCCTTTCTGAAGCGTAGCGCGCCGGAGCCCGCGCCAGCTACCGAGCCCACCCCCGAGCCTGAGACAACCCTGGCCGCCGCGCCGCCGACGACCGAGTTAGTACCACTGCCCCCGGCCGAGCCAGTGCCACTGGCTCCAGTCGAGCCCGTGCCACTGCCCCCGGTCGAGCCGGTGGCCCCGATAATCAGCATTCAGGCCCGCGCCCAGGCCGAAGCAATAGTGCAGCGCGTAGCGGCCGAGCTGCCCAATTTCGTCGCCGTGGCGGTAATCGACAGCGCCTCGGGGCGCATCCTGGCCGGGCAGTGGGCGGGCAACCGCACCGGTGAAATAGAAGCCGCCGCGGCCAATGCCGAAGTTATCCGCCAGGTCCGGCAGGCAACCGTTGCGTTGCAGCTCGTCCCAGCCGAGGAAGTGCGGGATATTCTCATCACGCTGCGCCAGCAGCTGCACCTGCTGCAAGTGCTGCCGCAGCACGATTGGCTGCTTTACCTGGCCATTCGCACCGAGGATACCAACCTGGCCCTGGCCCGCACGGTGCTGCGCCAGCACGCGGCCTAGGCGCGTATCTTTACCCTTGTTCTTTTAGTATTTTTTTCTTCGGTTTTTATAGTGGCCTATTCTACTTCTACTCCCGCTGGCCAGGCCGTGCAGAATATTCTCAACGAGCTGCCCGGGGCCCTGGCGGTAGCCATTGTAGACATCAGCTCGGGCATGACCCTAGCTTCGCACACCAATTCCACCATCAACCCCGAAACGGCCGCCGCCTACAATACCGAGGTAGTAAAGCAAAAGCACAAGGCCATGCAGGCCCTCAAGCTGCAAGGCGAGGCGATCGAGGATATCCTCATCACCCTGACCAACCAGTTGCACCTCATCAAGCTCGTCGGCGACGGTAAGAAATTTATCTATTTGGTGGTGAACTCGCGCGATACCAATCTGGCCATTGCCCGCGAGGTGCTGCGCTCGCAAAACGACCTGCTGAAGTAGCCGGTGCGGGTAGGCTGCTTCCAAAGCCTGGCATGATCAACTCAGCTCAGCTTGCGAGTCGCTCACCTGGCGCATGCTACTACAACTCGCGTTAAACCCACTCGTCTGTCATGCTGAGCTTGCGAAGCATCTTGTCAGGTCAGCTCGTCCAGACATGATAAGATGCTTCGCAAGCTCTGACCTCTTCCCATTTCCTGGGCGGGTTTAAGGTGGAGCATCGGGCGTGCTGAAGCTCGACGGTAGTGGCGGCAGTAAAGCCGATGAACACGCTTGTGCTTATCCGGCCAGCCCTTGCGGCGTAGTAGGCTATAGCGACGCTGACGACCGTAGCGTACGTGCACTTGCGCCAGTTCGCGCAAGCGCTGGCGCTGGGCCGTATCATCCCGCCGGTGTGCTTGGTAAGCGAAGCTGGCGCGTTGCAAGCTGAGTACTCGGCCGGCCCGACGATCCGCGATGCGCTAGGCGTCGCGGAGGTGTTGAGCCGCGTGCCGAGGCTGCACGGGCTTCAGACCTTTTTGTTGAGCACATCCTGCAACATCTGCTGGTCGAGACTCAGGTCGTCTACCAACTGTTTGAGGGGGCGGTTTTCCTCTTCCAACTGCTGAAGCCGCCGCAGCTCAGGCACGCCCAGGCCGCCGTACTTTTTCTGCTAGTTGTAGTACGTGACCTCGCTAATGCCCATCTTCCGGCACACCTCGGCCACGGTGAGGCTGGTATCGGCCTGGCGTAGCGCAAACACGATTGGGACCTCGGTAAACGTGGTCTTTTTCCTGGCAAGTGTCTGGGGGTTTAAGGGGCGACAAGTGCCCGATTTTCTCTACTTTATGGTGGCCTAGTTTATTGGGGGGAGGTCATCCACTCTCCATAACGCAAAAAATCCCTCCCCCTATGCAGGGAGGGATTTTTTGCGTGACATAAAAATGCCTAATCGACAAAAGACTATTAATGACAGTCGTCGTTCGGCAGGAAAATGGTTAAAATCGTGATAGTGAGGGGACCACTCATCAGAGTGCCCGTGCACTCTTCTGCGGCCATTCCACCGACACGGTCAAGAGTTACATCATCACCGATGGCTTTTTCTTTAAAAACATCCAGGGAAAGCCGTGTTTTAGGGGTTTCCGAGGCAATCAACGTATTAAGTTGCAAGTTGTTGACCATGAGTGAAAGGGGGTGAAGGTGAAGGAATCCGTTCCGAAGATAATGTGTCTAAAGGACATCAACAAAATTCTATCAAATTCTCTTTAGCTTCATATTATTTCTAAATGAGTTTCAATAGAGTACGTAGGCGAGATAAATTTCTATTTTGGTGTGTCTTTTTTTTGATTGTATATTTTGTGTTTATTTATTAATATTTAGATTTGTTAGTATTTATAATCAAACACGAGCCGTATAAGTACGGTAAAGACTTATTACTGGTATGCAAAAGCTGTTGAGCTAGGCCCAATTCTGGTCATCAACCCAAGTGCATCACCAGTGTCAGTGCGAAGTGCAAAACACGCTGCTGGCTCTCTCCGAAAGATCGTGAGCTCCCAGCTGATGGCTAGAGCGGGATACTTAAAAAAGCTATCGCCGTCTACCTGATTGCATCGACCCCATAAACTATTGGGCAATTTATTGATCGAAAGGGCATGATTCTGCCGAAAGCAGGCTGTAGTATCACGTCAATAATATATATAGTATAAGCACGATGATCGGCCATTAGCCCGAGCGATAAGAGTAGCCTTTGGCGCAGAGCAAGCAATCTTACGGCATATGCTAGCTATGAGCTGCGCTGGTAAATCCAAGCATGGGTATGCCGCTAGCGCATACATACCGCGTATCGGCTAACCTCGCACATACATGCTGCGCACCAATTACTACATAATTTTACGTTTTCTCAATTTGTCTCCTTTTTACCTTTGATGAATAATTCTTTGCCCGCCCCCCTGCATCCTATATGGCAGATGCTACTACTCGTGGGCTTGAGTATGGCTGGGCTGTGCTTAGGAAGTCTGCTAGCGTTGGGACTCGTAGTCGGAGTGCTGGGCTTGAGTGTGGCTCAGTTTGAGCGTCTCTCAATCGTTCCGAATATGATGCCCCACGGCTGGGCAGCGCTTATGCTGGTGCAAGGTCTGCTGATGGTTGGGCTGGGCGCGGGTGCGGCAGTATTGCCACGGCTACTACGCCAGAAGGAATGGCGCTACTTCAATCCCCGTCCGCTGAACGCGGCATGGTGGCTAGTAGCGGCGGGCTTGCTCGTCGTCGTACTCCTCCCGGCCGTATCAGCGGTGGCGAACTGGAACGCAGACGCGCACTTCCCAACCTGGGCACACGGTTTCGAGGTGTGGGCGCGGGCCAAAGAAGATGAAGCCGCCGCGCTTAAGAAATTCTTGACTCAACTCCCCGACTTGTCACATCTGCTGGCCAGCCTCCTAGTTATTGCCGTTGTGCCAGCTGTAGCGGAAGAACTAATATTTCGGGGCGTAGTGCAGCGCAATCTAATACGGTTGACCGGCTCGCGGGTAGCGGGCGTATGGCTTGCGGCGGCCATTTTCTCGGCAGTTCACGTCGAGTTTTTTGGCTTTGTGCCGCGCCTGCTGCTGGGCCTAGTACTAGGGTATTTGTACGAATGGAGCGGCAATATCTTGTTGCCGATGGCGGCTCATTTTACTCACAATGCGCTGCAAATTATACTTCTGTATGTAGTGCAACATCGCCCCATGGTACCAACTGCCCTAGATCCTGATGCCAACGTAGCACTGCCCTGGCCGGTAGTGGCGCTCTCGGCAGTTCTCGGCGCGGGCGGCCTGTACGGAATATGGCGGCAGACACGGGTAGTGCATAGGCTTCAAATAAACCCCGAGGGTATGGCATCCTAGTGCATTAGGATGGGGGTCTCGGCGAGCTTCCGCGATGAGTTACTTTCAATGATTAGAGTGTATTTATAATTGTTTAATTAAACATTTAAAAATGATCTATCTTTCGGTTAGATGGTGCTGCTCCTGGGTTATGAAACTGCAAGAAGCCTTTTTGTTTTAACGTTACTAAAATGGAGCTTAATTGGGCTTCGAATATATTGTCTATTGAGCCATGCGTAGTGGAGATACGCTGTAATATCCCGCGAAAATTAGTCGTGCCATCGAGGAGCTTTAGTATTTCAATTAAGGCTTCGTTTACTTCAAAATTTCGCTCTTGAGACGATCCGATAGATGCTGAGACCTGGCAACTGGAATTGGTTATTTGTCCACTCAAAGAAAAGAGAATACTCTGCTCGATGGATATCACCGTATCGGCTGTGAGTGTTTCATCAGATACTTCTTTACGAAACGACATTATCCAATTAGTATAGAGCTTATATCCGCCGGACACGGGCGATTTGCAGTGTGTAGAGGCAACCTTGTCTTGCTCTTGCAATTCGAGTCTATGCAGACGAAAAGTATCAATCAGCTCATCAAGGGCAAGCATCTGTGATGGGTTGTCGAAATGGTATTCCAACGGGCCATAATGTATGAATGCTGCACTATCTGCCAGAGTGCGACTTATCTCACCAATGTATGCTGAAAGAGGTAATACATCTGTGAAATAAACGGATACAATAGCCGCGAAGTACTTATCTGGAAACGGAAGGTTAGCAGCACTCCCGATTATATAGGTGAGATTTTTTTTGCCAATAGGATTAACTAGGCGCTCGTTAGTCGAATAGCGAATGGCCAACTGCTCCGCACGTTCAATATTTTTGAAGTTGATATCATAAAACTCAATCGGCTCAGCAATTGCTTTATTGTACAAGTAGCCCATCGCGACCGAGTTGTCGATAGCATACACAGCCTCTCGCCTCGCCGCTACCTCGCAGGCAATTCTACCTAAGCCCGCCCCAAGAAACAGAATCGGACCCGTAGCCGGTAGTCGAGGCAACAAATGACGCATGATAAGAGCTATCTCTGCTTCCGATTCCGGCAAGCCGGACCAGTCGCGATAAAGATAGCGGCTATCAAAAAGGTACTTAGTTCGCCGAGTAGGCGGGTGCAGGATAAAGGAAGTCAACGATGCAACTGTGACATGAGTAAGTAGAGAAGAAATAATCTCCTCTACAAGGGTTGCATTGTGAGCATAGGCAACGCTAAGGGTATTAGCTGCTGCTGGGCGATGAGTATAGGCCGTAGGTAGCAGATTAGCCCGTTGCTGCGCGGGTTGAATTCGATGGTATTCTGTATACTCAATATAATTTCTAGTAATGGTTTCCGTGGGGTTCGGTGTCAACACTGGAATGCAGTCTGCGAGCAAAGGGTAAGACGTTTGGCATGTTGTACACCGAACTTCCGTGGGATTAATTAGGAGTTGCCGCTTACAGATTGGGCAAAACAGGTTAGTATCTAGTAGCACGTTTGTTATGTAACAACTAGCTATTATGCAATAGCAAATTAGTAAGTTAGTAATTCAATCGGATTAAGTTCAGCAAACCGGCGGTAGCTGAATAGGTAGTCCTGATTGCTTAAATCGTATTTATTTACAAGCTTCTCATGCTGCTGGAGTAAGTTAGCAAAACTTTCCACGATCTGCTTGTATAGCCATTGACCAAGAGGCGTAAAGATGCCAGCATGATTGAAGCAGTCGATATTATTTTGTAACCGCCGCATATTGTCACACATCCGCCCTTCCAGTTCGTGCTGCTGACGTTGGGAAAAACGGCGTTGCTTAATAAAAACGGAAAAGCACGAGGTGATGTTGATTAATGAGAATATTCCGTGGAAAGCACTGAATACGGTTCGGGTGTCTGCTTGATTTTGAGTATAATTGGCCAGCTTGGTATTTACCGCGTCAATAGCAAAATAATCTTGGCCGCCAGAGGCTACGTAGTAGAGAATGTTATGAGCACTTTGGTGAATGAGATCCTCTAAAAAGAATATTTCGTCGTAGTTCTCCTTAATGCTGAAAAAATTTGTGCCAATATGCTGTATTGAGGCAAATGAGAGGAGTTTGTCGTGAGTAAAAAGAACGATTCGTTTGATTGCAGTGTTAATTTGCTGGGCGTACCACGGATAAGCCTCGATCAGTAAGTAATAAGCCTTGCTAATCAGCTCGTGATAAGTTAGAAAAATGTCCTCACGTACCGATGTATTGCTACCGTTGCGTTCAAATATCTCATCTAACAATGGGTTGCTGAAACGTACGATTTCAATAGAAGTATTCGGTATTGTATAAAGGGGCACAAATTCAAACGCTACCTCCTCACCCTTTGCATCCCACAACGTGAGCTGATTGTTGGCTCGATCCAGTGCTACAGCTAAATATTGCTCTGACTTTGCAGTTTTTAGATAACCAAATGCTGGCAAATAGATCAGGCCTGCATGGTCGACATACACCTTTACACCTTGCTTAGCAGCCTCATCTGAAAAACGACCAAAGAAAATTTGTTCAGTATGGATAGTTAAAGGTGCCGCAGCTGAAGATTTGGCAATAAGCGTAAGGTCTAAGTATTGATTATCGTCTTCCTTACGCGCCAGATTACAATAGCTGTACTGATTTAAGTTGTACAGACTCTTGCGAGCATGGCTCGCCATAATATGTTTATTGATTTCTAAATTAGCTTCAATGTGGGTCTGTAGCGAAGCGTTCATCAGTGGTTACTTTGAGGAGTGGTGAGAGCAAAGGAGGATGGTTGTCAATATAAAGCGTTAGCAGAGTTGGTACTGTTAAAGAAGTTGAAAGCTACAGTATAGAATAGTGCTACCCTATAACTCCAAAAATGGATAGTACAATGGAGATTATTTATAATTTAAAATAAATATTTTAATTCCTGGACATATTCGCGACTGCGCATGCCTACAAGAACGTGGTCAAGGCCAGCATCCAGATATGCTTGGCACACATTCGATTGCAATGACCGATGGGGCGAGCTAATCTGCCCAGTGCGCAATAGTGCATCTTTCAACTGCTCGCTATTGGTATTGACGTTCAATTTTGTAAACTCCCGCCCACAATCAGTAAGTAAACGGTAGATGGGTACATCAGACGTAGGTACTGGTCCCTCATATAGGGAGTCTAAAAAAGCCAAGAACCTGTCTAAGAAAACGACATCAAAAAGCTTAAAGCTCGTCAGCGAACGCAGGTGCTGATGAATAGCCTCAAAAATTGGGTAGTCGGTTGCTTGTTCTTCACGACCGATACGTTTCAATTGACGGTTAATGGCATGCGCTGCTTGGGCCAGCGCGTCATCCGCTCGTACGAGTAGCGCTTCATCTACTGGGTAAGTAGCCAACCGTACAGCTCCCCGTGGGGAGTTAGCGTTCAACGGTCGATTGGCCAGCGTGAGCAATTCCAAAGCCTTGGCGCTGGCTACCAAAGAACGATTATGGTTGTGAACTTCCGTTGTAGCGGTGTTTTCTAAGATATTGAATGGAAATTGAATAAATCGAAAGTGTGGCGCGGCGGCTATTTGGCTTGCGCAACTGTGGAGTCGGTACAGATCTATCTTGTTAGGAGATGCAGCATTGCCGGGCAGGGCAGTGGAGCTAATACCATAATACCGGATTTTACCGGCCTGCACCATGTCCTCTAGGAATTCGAACGCTCTCGTAATATTTGCGTAGAAATTCTCTGCTTTGGGCAGCTTATCAATTGATTTAAAGTAGTATTCTGGGTTGTGCAGTAGGAAGCAATCAATTTGAGATTTCCCCACCCGGTGTAAGCTCCGCTCCAATTGTCGTCGGAGATAATCTGGATTAATACTATGCTTGAATGTGGCATCTAACGTGCAGGTGCCATCGACGGCTTTCCCCTGCGCCAGCTGACTATTTAAGTAAGCGAGATCTTGGTTGGTAGCATAGCCTGCTTTGGTTACTACAAAAGTTTGGTCTGGCTTAACTGACTTATGCAAATAGCCGACTAATTCTTCTGATTCCCCCTGCAAGTAATTGCTAGCGGTATCAATAAGATTACAGCCCATTTGCAGGGCAAAAGAAAGAGACTGTAGGTGATTTTCGTCTTTTACTGACGTGCGGTAACAGCCATAACCTATCTTGGAAATATTAGACAATTCAACCATAGTAAAAAGTCATAAAGGAGCGAAGGCTCACAAAGAAATTAGCAATCATTTGGTTCTAGTCGAGTAATTGCATTATATCTGTTCAGCACTGACTATTTCAGACCGTCGAATTTCTTCGGTAGTGTAATATTTGTACAATAGATTATAAAGAATATGCTCGTGCTGGTTTGACTTAGTCAAACACATTCTGTTGATTGTCATGTGCATAATGCTGGATATAAAATTATAAATATCTACCTGTAATTTGTTTTGCTCTTTAAGTGCTAGTAATTCTTCAATGGCAGGTTGCCAAGACCGGCTGCGTAGGGTATAGCTATCGTATACATTTTGCCACAGCATGACATCTTCCGTTACTTCTCGTTGCAGCACCCGCCGTAAGAGCGCTTTATGTGCACGATAGGTAGCTGCAATAGACTTACTTGCTGGCGTACCATAAACGTTGACCAATTTCGTCAGCAGCGTAAGCCGGGCAGTAATAGGTACAGCAAAATCATCCAACATGCTGTGTAAGGAGTATGCAATAGCCAGCCACCGATTTTGCTCTGCCTGAGCAGAGCACTGGACAGCCGTCAATACAGGCAGGCAGGAGGCACTGTCCCAGTAAAACAACTGTTCTGCAATAGCCAAAGAGGTAGCCCCGTACCGGAGAACCTCGGGCACATACGTATCCAGCTGGACACGGCTAATGGTGCCGTTGTCAGCTAGTGGCTGCAAATACTTATTAACCATGTTCAGAACGGTACCCATATTCGCAGGTGCCGTCACATGCAGGCGAAAGCGCAGGTGATAATCTGGGTCGACATAGCGAATAAAGAACCATGAATCAATGAGGCCCTCCTCATGTAGCGCCTTGGTTAAGCGGGCTACGGCCGAAGTCAGCAATTGATCCACTGATTTAGTACCAGCATATATTTTGTAGTAAAGCCATTCACTACCCGGCAGGAACTGGGTTTCTGCACTCACGACGCTTGTCACAGGTGCGGCAGTGGCTGCGCGAGTACCGCTTAAAGTGAAAAAAGCTAATAGTTCATTCACGAAGGGTTCACCTTCTTTGTTAGCTATCGTCGAAGAAGGAGGCATCATGAATTCATGAATAACTACCTGGTTATGTTTTTTTACTTCTTCAACAAATATTTCTATGCATAAAGTATTATTTAGGTCTATAAGAATTTTATTATCAGAGCCTACTGCCCCAACGTATACTCTTTGCGCAATTCCCCATGCACTCCAAAAGCGTTGAAGCTCATCCAGCTTATATCCCTTTGGGGTTAAAAAGGTGAAATCTTCCCGGTTAAAGTACCATGATTCTAGGCTTAGGATAATGTCTCTATAATAGACCCTCGGCAGGTGCTGAACTACCGCCGTAATCTGCCCCCAGGAGAAAGCCAATATTGGATAGTCCCGTTGCACATCGCCTAAAAAGTGCACCACGGGATGAGCATTCTTTTGGTGATTGTGAGCGGAAGTTAGTTTAATTATAACTTCTTGGTTGTGGCTGGCACTCCTAAAATAAAAACGGTTATCCCGGAGCCCTACATAGATGTCGGCTAGATGAATGGTCTCAGTTCCATCTTCGGAGCTGAGACCAATAAAAGGTATTTCATATTTTCTTGCAATTCTACGCTGCGCAATATTTCCAAGGCGCGGATTTTTATCTAAATACACTAATTCAGCAACTATTTTTCCGGAGTTGATTAAGTCCTCTTTGTTTGCGATATCTGCTGCTAACGCCTCGACCTGCACGTTTGAATGGGTAAAGCGAGCAAAAGTGCCAGCCGCATTAGCCGATGCCCCAGTCAGATGAATAGAATAATTGTTTTCATCGTCGGAAGCAACGAGCGAACAGATCGCATAGAGCGAATCCGGCTGAGGCACTTCAATCTGGGGGAGAGAATTTAAATCCGAGTCTGTTAGTAGAATATATTGGCTATCACTAGAGCTAGAACGGCACGCCATCAGCTTTCTTAATAGAAATGCTTCTTGGAAAGACATTTGCAGACCTGCTGAGGCATTTTTTGGCGGTGAGTTCGTCCTTCCCTGAGTGAGAAGTGGGGTGAAATCGGTAATAATGGAGTTATAAGGGATTCCGGAATCAGCATCCAGTAATTCAAGTAAGCAGACTTCGGTATTTTCGTAGCGGGTAGAGAAACTCTCTTTGAATTGCTCTAGCCGTTTATTAGAACCAACCGAGGCCAACCGTTGTAAAACAGTTATGCCTTTGCGGATTGACCCGGCAATACTAAAATCGAGTTTGCCATCTAACAGCGGTTTATGGAGGTCGATGTGAAAGGGATTTTTACCTCCCGCCAATTCGGCTGCCGTAAATAGAATTGGCATGTTGGTTGGGTCGGTTGACTGGCTGGCATAAGCGGTGCCAGACTTTGCCAGCTTATGCGCATGCGCAAATTCCTTAGCTACGGCTGGTTGTACATGCGCGGGTATCGTATTTAAAATATTAGCTAGCTTTTGTTCATATAACCCTCCATTGGGAGAGGCGTTAAGATTAGGGACCAGAATCTGATGATTAATTAGCTCGTGTAGAAAGTGTTCACTCTCTTGATTATCATAGGTGAATGCGTTTAGAGCCTGCAATAGTGTATCAAATGAGCAACCTTCGCGAGCTAAGTCTATTACACGGCGCAAATAGGGGGTACATGTTGCGGTGTTAGTCGTAAAATCAGTCTCTTGATTTTTCTGAAGAACGGTGTATTTTAATTTATCTTGGTAGTAATAAAGAGAGGTATTAGAATAGTATTTTAAATAAGGCCGGATACCATTTTCTGGTTTCATTAATTCTGCCCGTAGCCGATCGGTATAAGCTGCATCCAGGGCAGCCGTTAACACCCAAGAGGCTTCGTCGTGTAACACCAGGTTGCTGGCATGAGCCCATGTACCCACGCTAATGCCAGCAAATAAGCCGAATGGTGTACAGCGGGACGCCATGCGCAACGTGTATTTTGCGAGTGAGTTAACTACTCTTTTGCGCTCTGATGGATTATGTATCTTATTATCTAACCACTGTAATAATAGTGTATGTAGATCTGCAGATGCAATATAAATGGCTTGGCGCCGCAAAGGATCTGTGAAAAGCTCTCGCAGTGCCAACTCCACGGCAGCTTCGTCAGTTAATGCCAGCAGCGCGCTAGCTTTCGGCCAAGGAAGCATTGGTGTGCGCATAATGAATTGCGGCACTAACTGAAAATTTTTCATCAAACAAAAACTTACTACCGAATAACTGGCTTCGCCTGCCGCGTTATTTTTGAAGAAATTAGAATTAATATGCGCTCAAAGGTAGCGTCATTTCGCTTCTGAGGGCAAATTATCTGCTAGTATGCACCGGCCAAAGTGCATGCTAATCAAACGCGCATCGAATCTTTTGCTACCCGGCAAACAGGGCTGCGTAAGTCGCCGAAGCTGACCAGCATGACGGTTATCCTATCTCGGCGAGCAACATACCGGTAGCGGAAACTTGGGCGCGTCGATCGTAGCGCTTATTGGTGGTATAGTTGCGCACGGGAAGCAGCAATGATAAATGAATCTACCGGATAAGGGAGACTGTAATAAGAGTTCCAAGAATGATAGCCAGCGCGATACAAACTGTCTGCGCGCTGAAAAAAGCTCTCCGCAGTTGCCCTTTGTTGTTTAGCGTATACCAAAGCTTTAAAATAATATAATTCACTGCTTTTAGGTTGTATCCGCTGCATGCTATCGAGATTTTGCAGTGCGAGTGTATGTAAGCCCTGCTCATTAAAAGCAATGGATTTATATAAATAATTAAAAGGATTTACAAACGATTCTCCACGATCTTTCCGCTCTACACGGGCAGCCATGGTGAAATACGTAACCGCCTGTTCCCATTGCTTTAGTTGTAAATAGTTTAAGCCTAAAAGAAAGTAAATATTTTCGCCCCAGGGGTAATCTACGAAACCTGGCGTCAGAGTATCTAGTTGAGTTAAATCCTGTAAAGAACCTTTATAATCGTGCAACAGGTAAAGTTTGAGCCACCCCCTATATCCCAAAAAATGAGTTGGTTGCAATGCGACCGCCTGATTTAAATAGTACATCCCTTCGGCATACTCCCCTCTTTTATTAAACGGTACCGATTTTTCCATGTAATACTTACCTACTTTAGGATTAAGCCAGATGGCGTAGTCGAGTAGGATTTGCGATTGGCGGGTACCTTGTGGCCAAAAATTTTTCAGTTCAAACAGCTTCTCTGCGCCCCATACCCGGAGTTCCGTTTGCTGTGAATATACCATTCCTAATAAGGCGACAAGGAGCATCCAACTGATTCGCTTCGTACTCATTGGGGAAAGATTTGTGTTATTGCGCCCTGTTTTAGGCGAAACGAAAGAAAATAGTAGCTATCGTAAGCCTTACCTCGTGCGGTGCCTGGCTTCCAGTGTAGCAGTTGACGCACTGCTCCTTGTATTCGAGCTACGAGCGCAGGGGGAAACGCATATGGTATGTATTGTTCATCTACTTGGCTGATTCGGAATCGGCCAGGTACACCGTGGCAGTTAATCAGAAAGCGAACTGTAATTATACCCGAGGTTGGCCCAAACGAATGCAAATCTCCAATCAGACTCCGTAGCCGAATTTTCATGGCTTCCGGACCCGCGGGGTAGACGGGGGGAGCCTGGTAGTACTGGGCTATGTTTTCAGAATTACAAAGACAAAATGCTCGGCTATCAACGCTCGAATTATAAGAAATGGCCCCAACATCGGAAAAGCTTGAGCTAGCAGTAGGAACAGTATTCTGGCTTCGTGTAACGAATGGTAATAAGAACTGTAAGCCAAGTGTAACAGCAACTGTCGCCTGGCTTTTAAGAGATAGGTAGCTTAGCTTACGTGTCGAAATACACACTTTCTCAGAACTCATAAGTTTTCGAATGTCTTGCGTCAGTAACTACCCTCCTGAAAGAAAATAAGTCTCACAGGCAGATGAACAATAAGATTGTATATGCGGGCGGTGAATTAAATAGAGGCCGACACGTAATTAGTATGTTGGCGATAAATGGCAATCAGGAGTTGTGATAGTATTACAAACAGAAGTTATAATGGAGGTGGCGGCAATTGCCGGTAGGGTGTAGTTGGAGGCAGTACTCCGCCTGCTGCCTGTTGCTCAGTGCGCTAGCCGAGTTCAAACAAGCAGAAGAAGTCCTTATCTAACGCAAGTTAAGATATGAATACTGATCGAAGGGAGTAAAATATCCTTTCTATCAATCTTAAATCTTCGGTGATTATTTCTCCCGAACCCTTTATTTCCTGCGTAAAGGGAATCTTTTTGCCGTAGGTTGTTGTCAGGCCATCTGGTAATTCAACATCTACAGCGTAACTATTATTCTTAGGGGTTAATGATATTGATTTAACCTTGCCAATTATAGAGCCAAATTCTTTGTAATTATAGCCGTCAAGTTTGATTATGACCTTTTGATTCATATGTACTTTGCCAGAATTTTGTTCCGGTAGGATTAACTTGGCAGTAATTGCATTTTGTTTTACAGGTAAAATAGATACAATCTCATTGTTCTGCGTTACAAATTGATCCTTGTTCCATATTGTATGAAATACGACAGTACCTGCAATGGGCGATGTAATAACATACTTCTTCTGCCACGAGTGTAAAAAAGACTCTAAATCATAGGATAATTCCTCTATATGATTGATTTTTGATTTATACTCTTTTTCAGTTTCTTGTTGCAAAATGAGTAATTGACGACTATTTTCCTCTTTGCGAATTCGAGTGTCAATAATATTTGATTCGATATTTTTATACTTAGATTTTTGCAATAAATTACTAAGCTCTACTTGCTCAAAATCATACTCACTAATTGTTTTAGACTGAAGTAGAGTGCGACTTCGCTTCAAATTCTTAGCGCTAATAATTAGCTGCTCCCGCGCTAATGCCTGCTCATCCGCGAGTTTGATCAATAAATTTTCGTACTGCTGAAGTTGGGCTTGTAACGATTGAGACTTCGTTCTAAAGTCGTTCTTATTTAAATAAGTTTGAAGGTCTTCTATAGATTGAAGAAATAAAGAATACTGGTTTTGCGCTTCACCTAAGTGTAAGCCATAATTAGGTTTGAATGTGCGCAGCAAAATTTCACCTTTAGGTGTATTTAATCGGTCAAAAATTTTGCTCAACTCAACAGCATCATTGTACTTTACAGGATTATCTATGTAAGCGATTGGAGCATTTGAGGCTATTATCTGTTTGTTCTGAACGAATAACGTATCTATTCTCCCTGAAGTGAGAGTAAAAATATGAACAGTCGGATTTAAACTTGTTATCGTCAGACGAGAATTTACCGTGTCTGGATATTTAATCACAAAGGATAAAGCGACCAATAAGAAGATAAAAAAAAAGAAAAATAAAGTGCCATACCGGATAACGCGTGGTGGAATCTGGCCTAGGACTTCTTCCACATACTCGCTACGAGTGGTAATTTGTTCAATTTTATTTTGCATTGATTTTTACTTTTGCCAGTAGAATAAGCCAATATGGGTTAAACGCTAAGTTCTAATTGATTTTTGATTAGAGAGAAGTATTTGCCTTTTGCTTTTACTAGGTCTGAATGTTGTCCCAACTCAATAATTGCTCCTTTCTCCAAAACAAGTATTTGATCGGCATTTTTAACTGTACTTAGGCGGTGGGCAATAATGATCACCATCTTATGTTGAAAAAATTCCTCTAAGTTATTCATTATAATTTTCTCATTGCCAGCATCTAGCGCGCTTGTGGCTTCGTCAAAAAATAATATGCTTGGATTTTTATAAACAGCCCGCGCAATTAAAATACGCTGACGCTGGCCACCACTTAAGTTGGCTCCCTGATTGGCAAGGAGAGTATTGAAACCAGATGGCAAGCTGTTGATAAAATCTGATATATTTGCTATCCTAACCGCTTCGGCAAGGCGTATTTTATCAACTGGAGAATCCGAATCTGATTCAGTGATATTACGGAGCAGCGTATCTGCAAAAATATATCCGTCCTGCATGACCACGCCACAAGTTCTTCGCCAGGCCTGGCTGTCAATATTTGTTAAATTAATTTGTCCTGCGTGGATGGTACCTGCGTTAACTTGGTAGAATTTCAGTAATAGTTTGAGTAACGTAGTTTTTCCACTGCCGCTCTCTCCCACAATAGCAGTTACTTTTCCGAAAGGAATTGTGATGGATAAGTCTTGAAAAAGATAGGCGGCGCTTCGTTCCTGATATTTGAAATATATATTAGATATGTGTATGTCAGCCTTGTGGGGAGTGATGACATGCATATGCTCTCCTTGTTCGTATTCCTCTTTTTTTGTATGAATATCGGAAATACGTTCGAGACTAAGTTGGGCATCTTGATAAGCCATTGTGAAGTCAACTAAACTTCGGATAGGAGTATTCAGTTGCCCAATGATATACTGAATAGAGAGCATAGTGCCTAGCGTCAATTCCCCGTCTATTACCGTTTTGGTAGCCACAAAAGAAATAAATATATTTTTTAATTCAGTGATTAACATACCGCCCGTCCGCTGCATGTGAAATACAGACAAGCTCTTCATTTCAACTTTAAAAAACCTAGTTTGAATTTCCTCCCATTCCCATTTTCTGCGTTTTTCAGAATTGTTAAGTTTAATCTCAGACATAGCCTGCGTAAGCTGAACATTGCTACTTTGGCTTAATGAAAGCTGATTAAATTTTAAGTAATCAATTTTGGCTCTACGCCGCATAAATAGGATAACCCAACCGATATAGAAAGCCGTGCCCATTGCGTAAAGCCAAAAAATTGACTTATTGAAAAGAGCTAGAACGAAGCCGAATATAAGTAGGTTTATAATGGCAAAAAGCATCATTAAAGAATGCTCCGATAGAAACTGTTCAATTCGGCGATGATCTTGAATTCGTTGTAACAAGTCGCCAGGTCGCCTAGTTTCAAAAAAATTCATTGGTAACCTAAACAGCTTAGCAATGAAATCTGATAAGAGCGCAATACTTATTCGCGATCCCACGTGAAGTAGTATCCAATCTCTTATAATCTCAACGCTAGTCCGAGAAAGAAATAATGTAATTTGGGCGGCTAAGATGACATAAATGAAATTCAAATTTCGCAGGGCAATGCCGTGATCTACTACAGCCTGCGTAAGAAATGGCATAATTAATTGAATAGTTGTTACAACCAGTAGGCCTAAAAAGAGTTGGGCCAGACTCTTTTTATGCGGTAGTAGATACTGAAGTAGAAGTTTTATTCCGACCCTTTTCTCCTCTGCCTGCTCTAGTTGAGAGTCATCTTTAAAGTCAACGGATGGCTCTAGCAACAGGAGGATTCCACTAGCCGCACCTACTTCTTTATTGAGCAGCCAATTTGAAAGAAAATTACTCAGGCTGTAATGCATTAGCCCGATAGCTGGATCTCCGACCACTACTTCCTTATCGGTAACCTTGTACACTACTACAAAATGACGCTGCTGCCAGTAGGCAATGCAAGGTAATGGCACTTCGTGCCGAAGCATCTGGACTGTGGCGTTGACGGGAAGCGTACGCAACTTGATCTTTTCGGCACCAGCTATTATATTCTTGATGGAAACACCTTCCAAACTAAAAGCACTGGAGCTGGCCAAGAACTCTCGCGAAACGACTTTTCCATAAAACTTAGCTATCATTTTTAGACAACTGGGACCACAGTCCATCTCGTCTAGCTGTCGGTAGATTGGAAATTTTTCGTTTGGGCGAACCAGACCGCGCAAATAGTGAAAGAAGGTTGTTGTATTCATGAAAACTCAGTGAGAGAACGAGCCGCGTGCTAAAAATACGAGTGGGATTTGGTTAAAATTGGTAATTACTTTTTTAGTGTACACTTCTTCCTTATATAAGCCATTGGCAGGCAAATGCTAACCAACTTGTTTAGGGTTATAAAATTCAAGATGCTATTGAGCCGTTAAGTAGGTGACTTCCCCTGCAGGCTTCTTTTAATCAGGCACTAGCTGTGAGTAGAGAAAAGCGTATTGCCACTACCTAACACCTGAGATATGAAAAGTGACGATTCAGCGAGGCCCAGATTGCGTGCGAGCACGGCTTGAGCGAGGTCTTATTTTATGTTTGGAAAAGTAAGTACATTGTAGCTAGCGTGGCGGAACCCCCCGGCCCAAGCACCTGGAAGAAGAAAATTGAAAGCTGAAGCGAATATCTACCGATCCGGGTGTAGGGAGCCAGGCTATCAAGAAGATTCTCGGACGTCCAACGTACTCGATTGCAGTACTCCCCAAAAATTGGACAGTTCAGATGGATTGGCTTAGCCCATGTATGAACCCGAAATGCACCCGTCGCCGCTTCACGGCCGATTTCAGAGCCGAAGTTGCGATTTCCACGCCCAGCAGCTCGCGGTTGTAAGCGTCGAGCACGTTGCGCGTGCGAAACCGGCGGCCGTCGGTCAATACGTCACTCGTAAAGTCGAGCGACCAGCATCCATTGGCGACCTCGGGCATAGCTAAGGGCTGCTGGTCGCGGGCGGGCACCCGCTTTTTCAGGTGCCGAGGCAGGTTGAGCGCCAGTGCCCGGTAGATGCGTAACGTGCGTTTGTGATTGATGACCAGTCCATTTTTACGCAGGCGGTGGTGCAGCTTCCAGAACCCCCAGCCCGGATGCCGCCCACTCAGCGCCCGCAGGGCCTGCGCACGGGCTCGTCATTGCGCCCGTGCGCTACCGAATGATAGCTGCCACGCGCCAGCCCCACCAGGGCACAGGCCCGGCGTTGGCTCCAGCCTTTGCTCACTAAGCCCTGCGCTGCCTGGCGTCGCGCCGCAGGGCTGGTTACTTTTTTCGCAGAATCTCCTTGATAGCCTATTCTTCTAAGCTCAGGTCGGCAAACAGCTGCTTGAGCTTGCGATTCTCCTCTTCCAGGTGCTTGAGCCGGGTGAGCTCGGCCACGCTGGCTCCGGCATACTTGCTTTTCCAGGCGTAGAATGTCGCTTCGCTCAAGCCGTGCTCGCGCACAATATGGGCTACGGTCTGCCCGCTGGCTGTTGCAGAATGGCCACAATCTGTGCCTCGCTGAATCGTCCTTTTTTCATGTCGCAGTCGTCAGATAGGGAACGTTACGCCTTTCTCTACTCACCACTGGCTCGCTATTTCGGGAAGCGCACAGCTCAGCATAACAGTACGGGGGCGTTTGACATGCATTCTAACAAATAGATTGGCCTTAACAAAGAAGCCTCCCCGTTGCTGGGGAGGCTTCTTTTTTGACCTAACATCAGGCTATTGATACTGCACGTAGAGCGGTACCGGCGTTAGCTCGGTCAATACTTCCTTGGGCGTCATCATGTGGTGGGGCGGGCGCTTGGGGTCGTACTCGTAAAAGAGCTTGAAGCCGGTGTACTGCACGGGCTCCTTCTGAATGTACGCCTTGTAAGAATCCTTTTTCAGCACCGGATCGCCCCAGCCGTCCATGTCCATAATCACTTGTACGCGTGGGTCGAGCTTGATATTCTTGTAATTGGTTACCATGCCCTTGGTAAAGCGGTGTACCATCAGCATCTTGGGTGGCAGGTGGTTTTCGCTCACGATGCGGGCCAGAAAGTTGATGGCGTAGTTCACATCCTTGGCATCGTAAGTGCCGATTTTCTTACCCGGGCGCACCTTCTTGGTTTGCATGGCAAACTCGGGGTCGATGCCCAGGTGAATAGTCGGATCCTTCATGTACTCCGCTAGCTTCGGCAGCTCGTGCTCCAAGTCGCTGAGCCCCACCTGCACGTCCATGAACAGGATGGCGTTTTTCTCCTTCGCCCAGGCCCGCGTTTCCTCGATGGTAGATTTCGAGTTCATGAGGCGGTACTTGCCGTCGGCCCCGGCCGCGCCCTGTGCCGTGATGGTAACGCTGTGCAGGCAGGGCATTACCGGCAGGCTGGGGTCGGCGGCCTGCCACTCGGCCAGCACCTTGTCAAATTTGCGCATCATCTGCTCCTTGGGCTCACGGCCCAGGATACCCATACCCTTCGAGCGGATGTTGCCATAAAACGCCACGATGCGGTGCCCGGGCAGTACGGCCCCCGGCAGCTGCCCATTTTTGCGGGCGATGCTGTCGGCCCGGAGCGAGTCGCGCTGCAAGGCCAGGCGCTTGAGCTTCAGGGTGTCGATGGGCGCGGGCTTGTTGCCAGCCGCCAGGCTATCGGGGTTGTTGCCAGCAGAGTCACCCTGGCCCGAGCGGTTACAGGCGGTGAGGCTCAGGCCAGCCAGCAGCCCCAGGCCCAGCGCACCGCGCCAAGCCGAGTAAAAACGTGAACGCACTATGAAATGAGGAGAAAGTTTTGCGGCGCAAGTTAAGGGCGTTAAGCGCCGCATTGTATAGCTGCAACAGAATTAACCCCTGACATCTTGCATGTAAAGCGCGAGTTGTCAGGGGTTTTAGGCTAGTACAAAGGTTGCTCTTCACAGTCGGGTCAGCGGTATGCCGCTGGCCTTGGCCTGCTGACTAAGTGGCGCCGGTGCCGGGCTAGCCCTGCCGCAATTGCCGTTTGTAGAGCTGCACGGTGTTTTCCAGCCCGAGGTACAGTGCGTCGGCTACCAGCGCGTGGCCGATGCTTACCTCTTGCAGGCCGGGCAGCTCCTGGGCCAGGTAAGCCAGGTTTTCCAGGTCGAGGTCGTGGCCAGCGTTCAGGCCCAGCCCGGCGGCTACGGCGGCCTGGGCTGTGGCGCGGTAGGGCTGCACGGCGGCGGCGCGGTCGGTAGGGTAGTGGCGGGCGTAAGCCTCAGTGTATAGCTCAATGCGGTCGGTGCCGGTGCTGGCGGCGGCCGCCACCAGGGCCGGATCAGGATCGAGGAAGATGCTCACGCGGGCACCGTAGCTTTTCAACTCGGCTACGACGCCGCGTAGATACGCCTGGTGCTGCACCACGTCCCAGCCCGCGTTGGAGGTGATGGCATCGGGAGCGTCGGGCACCAGCGTTACTTGCTCGGGGCGCACCTCGCGGCACAAAGCCAGGAAATCGGGCGTGGGGTTGCCCTCCACGTTGAGTTCGGTCGTGACGATGCTCTTCAGGTCGCGCACGTCCTGGTAGCGGATGTGCCGCTCGTCGGGGCGCGGGTGCACCGTGATGCCCTCGGCCCCGAAGCGCTCGATGTCGCGGGCGGCTTGCAGTAGGTCGGGGCGGGCGTGCAAGCCCCGGGCATTGCGCAGGGTAGCAATTTTATTGATGTTGACGCTTAGTTTGACCACGGATCTAACGGATTTAGCGGATTTCGGGGATGCACCCGTTGGCAGTTGGCGGGCTGGGGATAACGGGAAAGCGGCGGGGTGCCGGTGGTGCAAGGTACATTTGCCGGGCGGCTGGGTGCCGCGCGGTCCTCGCTTGTTCAACCTTTCCGCTTATGACTAGTTCGCTTCGACTGCCTGCGCGGCTGGGACCACTGCTCCTTTTTGGGCTGTTGGTTGTGCTGCTGGTGGGCATCGAGCGTGCCGTGGTGCACCGGGCCGATTTTGGCCTGCACCCAGTGTTACCCACTGCCGTGGCTTTCGACCTGCTGGTGGGGCTGCCGACGTTATTTTATCTGTGTGTGGTGCGGCGCTACCGCTTGCCAGTGAGTACGGTAGCGGCCGCGTTTGGAGCCGGGCTGGCGTTTAGCCACTGGCTATTACCCAGTGTTGAGCTGCCGGTGCTGGCCTGGGCCGGCCGACTGGCGGCGGTAGGGGAAATTGCGGTCGTGAGCTACGGCCTGGTGCGGCTGCGGCGCGTGCGGCAGGGCTATCGCGCTGCCCGGTACCATTCCGCCGATTTTATCGATAACCTCCACGCCGCCTGCCAGCCGGTACTGGGCCGCCTTACCGGGGCCGTGGTTACCGAGCTAGCCGTGTTCCGCTACGCCTGCCTCGGTGCCTGGGCTCCGCCCGAAGCTGGTGCGACCGAGCAAGCTTTTTCTAGCCATCACAAGTCGGGGTTTGTGGCTGTGCTCGCCACCTTCGCCGGGCTAAGCTTGCTGGAAGCCGCCGCGGCCCACTTAGTGGCCAGCCACTGGTGGCCGCGCGGGGCCTGGGTGCTCACGGGGCTCAGTATCTATTCGGTACTATGGCTGTTGGCGCATGGGCAGGCCGTGCGCTGCCGACCGGTGCTGCTTACCGGCACTGCGTTGGTGGTGCGCGTCGGGCTGGTATGGCGGGTAGCTATAGTGAAGAAACAGCTGGCTAGCGTCCAGGCGATAACGGAGGTGCCCGCCGCCGCGCCCGACACCCTGAATACTGCCCGACTGCTGTTTACACCGCCCAATCTACTGCTCACCCTGGCCGAGCCGCAGCGCGTGCACGGACCCTATGGCTTGCACCGCACCGTGCGCCACCTGGCTATTTACGTAGACGACCCAGCCGGCTTGGTGCAGCAGTTGAGCGTCGGCTCAAGTAGCAGCTGATTGTTTTGCTGCCGACCAGGCAGCTCGTTCTATTTCCTTCCCCCAACCTTCTTCAATGGCTCTTAAAGAAACCATCGACGCCGGCATCAAACAAGCCATGCTGGCCAAAGACAAAGTTCGCCTCACGGCGCTGCGATCCATTAAGTCCCAGATTCTGCTGGCCGAAACCGCCGAGGGTGCCAGCGCTACCGGTCTCAACCCCGACCAGGAGCAGAAGCTGCTCATCAAAGCAGCCAAACAGCGCCGCGATTCCGCCGCTACGTACAAGGAGCAATCCCGCTCCGACCTCGAAGAAACCGAGCTGGCCGAGCTGGCCATCATCGAGGAGTTTTTACCCAAACAGCTTTCCGAAGCCGACCTCGTAGAAAAGCTCGTAGGTATCATTCAGCGCGTGGGTGCCACCGGTCCTTCCGACCTGGGTAAAGTAATGGGCGTGGCCGCCCGGGAGCTGGCTGGCCAAGCCGACGGCAAGGCCATCTCGCAAACCGTTAGCAACCTGCTGAACAATACGAATTTTTAATTGTCCGTTGTTAGTGGTTAATTGTTAGTGCGCAACGGCGGGTTTCACAACTGCCCCAGCCGGTACTTACCAGGTATTAACAATTAACCACTAACAAATAACAATTGCCAATGAACCCGCTCGACTTGCTGCTCCTGCTCCCGTTGGTAGTGGGCACCGTCAAGGGGTACCGGCGCGGGCTGGTGCTGGAGGCGGCGTCGCTGCTGGCCTTTGTGCTGGGCGTAGCGGGTGGGTTGTATTTGCTGAGTGCCGCCATCCCGGTAGTTCGTTCTTACTTGGGCGAATTGTTTGGCTTACTACCGCTGGTGTCTTTTCTACTGGTGCTGGTAGGCATTATGTGGGGAGTGCACCTGCTGGGTGGCATGGTCAGAACGGCCGTGCACCTCACGCCCCTCGGCGTGCTCGACCACCTGGCGGGAGCGGCCGCCGGTGGCCTTAAATGGCTGTTGGGCCTGAGCCTGCTGCTGCACGGCACGGCGCTGGCCGGGTTGTCGCTGCTGGCTCCCAGCCTCACCACGGGGTCGGTGGTGCTACCCTGGGTGCGGCAGGCCACCCCGCTGGCGTTACAAATCACCGGCTACGTGCTGCCCTTCGCGCACGATTTGCTCGCCCGCCTCCAACGGGCGATGTAAGCTTTCCGATCCCGCTCCATGACCCTGCTGCTGCTCGATAGCTTCGACTCCTTTACCCACACCCTGGCCGACTACCTGCGCCAACTGGGGGCCGAGGTACTGGTGCGTCGCAACGACGTGTCGCTGGATGAGTTACGGGCGTTGGAGTTCGCCGGCATCGTGCTGTCACCGGGGCCGGGCTCGCCCGCCACGGCTGGCAATCTGCTGGCCGTAATTGAGGCGTACCACCAGCATCTGCCCATGCTAGGAGTGTGCCTGGGCCAGCAGGCGCTGGGCCAGTTTTTTGGAGCTAAGCTGCGCCGGGCTGCCCGCCCCTGGCACGGTAAGGTATCCGAGATTGAATTGCTGGGCGACGATGCCTGGCTGGCTGGGCTGCCGCGCCGCCAGCCCGTTACGCGCTACCACTCGCTGGCGCTGGAAGCGAGTACGCTACCCGCCTGTTTGCGGCCGCTGGCCGTCACGGCCGATACCGACTGCGAGCTCATGGCCCTGCGCCACGCTACGTTGCCACTCTACGGCGTGCAGTTTCATCCCGAGGCCCTGCTGACCCCGCACGGCCTGCAATGGCTGGCAAATTGGATAGCCTGTTGTAACATTGCATAAGTTGATTTTTAGTGACTGGCTACCGGTTTTCAACCGTCCGCGGGGCGCTCGGTGCCTGCCCGCGCCGCTCGTCCGCGCCAGCCACTAGCTACTAAGAACATAGCCGATATGGAGCTTCGCCGCCAGCAGCAGCACGGGTTTGACTACGTCGATGAAGGCCAGGGGCCGGTGCTGCTTTTGTTGCACGGCTTGTTTGGCGCGCTCAGCAATTGGCAGGCCGTAGTCGAAGAATTTTCGCCGCACTACCGGGTTATTATTCCGGTACTGCCCGTCTACGACATGCCGCTGCTGCAAGCTTCCGTACCCGGCTTGGTCAGCTATGTGGAAAAGTTTGTGGATAAGTTGCAGTTATCCACGCAATTCACCTTGTTGGGCAATTCTCTGGGCGGCCACGTCGCCTTGGTGTACACGCTCAAAAGTCCCGGCCGCGTGCGCAGCCTGGTACTCACCGGCAGCAGCGGCTTGTTTGAGGACGGTATGGGAGGCTCGTTTCCCAAGCGTGGCGACTACAATTTTGTGCGCGAGCGAGTCGGCTACACCTTCTACGACCCCAACGTCGCCACCAAGGAGCTGGTCGATGAGGTATTCGCCGTTACCAATTCCAACGCCAAGTGCCTGCGCATGATCAGCATCGCGCGCTCGGCCCAGCACCACAACCTGGCTGGCGACCTGCACCGCATTGCGGTGCCCGTGCTACTGGTGTGGGGGCTCAACGACACCATTACGCCGCCTTCGGTGGCCCACGATTTCGCCCGCCTGCTGCCCCAGGCCGAGCTGCGCTTCCTCGACCATTGCGGTCACGCCCCCATGATGGAGCGCCCCGCAGGGTTCAATCGGGCCCTGGCGCCGTTTCTGCGGCGCACGGCCGCCGCGACTTCAGCGCTGGCAGCCGCTAGTTCAGCGAGTTAGCGGGTATATTGGGCGTGGGGCGGCTTGGTTTTTGCACGTAGTGGGCAACCTTTCCCCCCCGTTAGTAGTCCTATCCGTGCATCCCCGCGCAAGGGGCCGTGCCCGGCCGCGTAGCGGCCGGCCCGGACCCGTTGGTGCCGTCTGCGTGTAGCGTTGCCGGTAGCTTGTCTCGGATTGGCTGGTAGTTCGTTTATTACCCGCTATTTAGCTTGTGTATCTATGCCTGCTCTACTCGCCGAAGACCTTCTCAATCAAATGATTCCGCCCCTCAAGGCTACCGATACGACCGCCAAGGCCGCCCGGTGGCTGGAGGAATTTCACGTGGGCCAGTTACCCGTTCTGGCGGGCCGGCATTACCGGGGGCTTATTACCGAGCACGACTTGGCCGACTACGAAAATCCTGACACGCAACTGGCCGAGCTGCCGCTGCGCTACGCCAACGTGCACGTGCAGCACGATCAGCACTTCTACCGCGTGATGGAATTGGCCATCGAGCAGAAAATTCAGCTCGTACCCGTGCTCGACGAGCAGCAGGAATACGCGGGCGTCGTCACGGTGAGCGACGCGCTGGCGGCCTTCGGGCCCGTGCCCGGCGTAGCGGGTCAGGGTAGCATCCTGGTGCTCACAATGGAGGAGCGGGATTATTCGCTTTCCCAAATCAGTCGCTACATCGAAGAAAACAACGCCAAGATTCTGTCGGCCCACGTCATTGCTGACGAGCACGACCCTTACCGCATCCGCCTCACCCTGCGTCTCAATACCGATAACCTGGCGCGCATAACGGCGACGCTGGAACGGTTTGGCTACGTCGTATCGGCCCAGTTCAGTGGTACGGCCGCCGTGGGCGAAGACGAGCAGGAGCGCTTCGACGCGCTGCTGCGCTACCTCAGCATCTAGCGTAGCTTTGCCGGGTGAACCACTGCCGCCGGCTTTCTTATAGCACCGTCGTAAGCTGGCTGCTGGCCTTCGGGTTGTTTTGGCAAGTAACCATCAGCGCAGCTCAGACTACGACACTTCCTCCGGCAACTCCCGATAGCCTGCGCGA
This sequence comes from uncultured Hymenobacter sp., assembly GCA_913776615.1. Lineage (GTDB taxonomy): Bacteria > Bacteroidota > Bacteroidia > Cytophagales > Hymenobacteraceae > Hymenobacter. Next base: position 51,331 of record CAJYPK010000056.1, on the reverse strand, counting down.
GTTGAGCCGCGAAGGCCGCCCGGCCGCGCTGCCGCCAGTAGTCGTACCTACCGACACGCTGGTGCGTGTGGGCGCTTGCCCCGGTGCCAAGGTTCGGGTATCGGGGATCTTATTCGTGGGTAATAATCGCACCCGCGAGCGTATCCTGCGGGCCGAGCTTGATTTCCGCGAGGGTGACTCGCTCACCGTGGCCGACCTAGCCCAGCGGCTCGAAGCTAATCGTCGCCGGGTGTATAATTTGCAGCTGTTCCACGCTGTGCTAGTTCAGGCCAGCTGCGGTGGTACCGGGCAGCTCACGGTGCTCTTTAGCGTGCAGGAGCGTTGGTACCTGCTGCCCATCCCCATCCTGTCGCTGGCCGACGACTTCAATCGCTGGCGCACGCGCCCCGACCGCTGGCAGCGCATCGACTACGGTCTGCATCTGGTTGATACCAATTTTCGGGGCCGGGCGGAGCAGCTTACCGCCAACCTCCAACTAGGCTTCAACCGCAAATACGAGTTGTTCTACGAGGTGCCCGGCTTTGGTCGTCGCCGCCGGGTGGGGGTGGGTTTCGGGATCTCGTATTACCAGAGTCGTAACCTCGACTACACTACCCTCTACGACCGGCTGCGCAGCCTCCCCGAGGCCGACCCCGATACCTTTCCCTTTCAGCGGTTCTACGTATCGGGTGGCTTGCGGCTGCGTCATACCGTGCAGCTGAATTCTGCCTTCGACGTCTCGTATCGCCGCGAGCAGATCAGCGACCGCATCTACCAGCTCAATCCCGACTACCTGCTCGGGCAGGTGCAGCGTCAGTACGTAGAAGCGACGCTCGTCACTACCAACAACCAGCGCAATACCTTCGCCTACCCGCTCACCGGGCAGTTTTTTCAGGCTAGCCTTTCGCTGCGCCAGTTTGTAGGTGCCGAGCGCTCGCCCTCCTACGGCACGGTGCGGCTGCGCTACGCCCGCTACCTCAAGCTAGGGCACCAGTTTTACTATGCCGGTGGGGTAGGGGCCCAGGCTCGCCTGCTGGCCTCCCGGCTCGGCTATGCCGACGCCCGCAGCCTCGGCTACGAGGCCTTGGTGCGTGGCTACGACTACTACGTGGTAGAGGGCCGGGCCTACGCCTTGGTTCAGCAGGGGCTCAGCTGGCGGGCCTGGGCGCCGCCGCCATTGCGCCTCCCGTTTGTTCACGATCCCAAAGTCAATACCCTGCCGCTGGCCGTATACCTCAATGGTTTTGTCGATGCTGGGTTGGCTGGCGGGGGCTTGGGGCGCTTTCAGTCGCCTACCAATCAACTACCCGGGCAGTTGCTGGCCTCGGTTGGGCTGGGCCTGCACCTGGTTACGTACTACGACCGGGTATTTTGCTTCGAACTAACTCGCACCCTCACGGTATACCCCAGCACCGGCTTCTTTTTGCGCACGGCCTTTCCCATCTGAGTAGGTTGATTATTAAGATTTTGTTATGAAAATTGCGATTCTGGGCAAACCATTCGACGAGTCAGTAGCCCCCTTTCTACAAACGCTGCTCGACGAATTGGCCGCCCGCAACGCTGAGGTCATTATTGTGGAGGCGTTCCGGGCCTACATGGAAGGCCACCTGCGGCTACCACCCAATACGGGTAGCTTTCGGCGCGGCGATTCATTGCGCGGCGTTCAGTTTGTGCTTAGTATCGGCGGCGATGGTACGCTGCTCGATACCGTCACCTACGTGGGGGCACTCCAGATTCCCATTCTCGGCATCAATACCGGCCGGCTAGGCTTCCTGGCTCCCATCAACCCCGATTATATCCCGCAGGCTATCGACGCCCTGTTTAAGGGCCACTTCACCCTTGAAGACCGCAGTTTGCTGCGCGTCGATACTGATCCTGATGTGTTCGGAGCGCTCAACTTTGGCCTCAACGAATTCAGTATCCTGAAGCGTGATACCTCCGCCATGATCGTAGTGCATACCTACATCAACGGCGAATACTTAAATTCTTACTGGGCTGACGGCCTAGTAGTTTCTACGCCTACGGGCTCTACGGGCTATTCGCTCAGTTGTGGTGGGCCGGTAATGCTTCCGCAAACCAACAATTTTATCATTGCTCCCGTATGCCCCCACAATTTAAACGTCCGTCCACTTATCGTATCCGATCAAAGCGTTATTTCATTTGAGATAGAAGGTCGCGCCACCAGCTACCTGCTCGCCCTCGATTCGCGTTCCCTGCCCGTCGAAGCGAGCGTACAAATGGCCGTTCGGCGCGAAAATTTTAACGCTCGGCTAGTTAAATTGAATCACGTCAATTTCTTAAGTACTTTGCGCAATAAGCTTAATTGGGGCCTTGATAGACGCAACCCAGCCACTGCTCCCCAACTAAAGTGACCAGCTACAAGCCTACTAAAAAGCAGCATAAATTTTTTTAGTTCCCTTTGCCTCTTACTTTTGCACTCGCTGCAAACCACGCCCTGTGCGGTTTGCACCTCCATTTGCTCGACAAACTATCTACTCTGCGCCTTATGACTAAGTTTTTCACGTACTCAACGGCCTTGTTTGCCGGCCTGGCACTGCTAGGCTCGACGCAGCACGCCGAAGCTCAACAGTTCAGTAAGCGTAAGCAGTATACCTCTGTTGGGGTGAACCTGAACGCGATGAACTACTTTGGTGACCTCAACCCGGCTACCAATTTCGCCTCGTTCCACCTCGGTGATACCCGGCCCAATCTCGGCATAAGCATTACGCGGCGTTTCTTCCCGCGTGTGTCGGGCCGCTTAGGCTTGGCATATGGCCGTATTACGGCTGAAGATGCGGATAACGCTAACCGCGACGACGCTAATGCTCGTTACCGCTACACCCGCAACGCGAATTTCCGTAATGATATAGCGGAGGTTTCGGCCGTTGTTGTTGTCGATCTTATTGAAAACCGTAATAACTACCTCAAGCGCCCTGACTTCGTACCGTACCTGTTCGGTGGGGTAGCTGGCTTCTATCACAATCCCCAAGGCAAGGACCAGAGCGGCAACTATGTAGATCTGCAGCCGTTGAAAACGGAGGGGGTTGATTACAGCAAATTCCAATTCTCACTGCCCTTCGGTGCTGGGGTGCGCTACCGCATCAACCGTAACCTCGACGCTTCGTTTGAGATTGGATTCCGTAAAACGTTCACCGGATATCTGGACGACGTTAACAATACGTACGTTGACCTGTCGCAATCCACAGATGTTGCCAAGTACTTCGGTGGGTTTAGCGGCGGTAGCGGCGGTAAGGGTATCACCAATACTTCTACTGGCGTTGCAGGTACTTTCGTCCCCGGTGCTAAGCGCGGCCAAAATAAGAATGACTGGTACACCGTTACCGGTTTTTCGCTCAACTACATCCTGAATCCGAAAATCAAAAACCCCAAGTTCCGCTAAGCTCTTGCTAGCTGGCTGAACGTTACCATCACACAGCCTGCTACATGCTCGTTTCTCGGTTCTTCTGCGCGCTCCCCACTGGTTTAATACTGGTGGGGAGCGCGTCTTTTTTCGCCACTTCCGCTCTGGCTCAACACACCAGTGAAATAGGAGTAGGAGTGGGCGCTACTAATTATAAGGGCGAGATATCGCCGCAGTTGCAGTGGCGTAATAGCCGTCCCGCGCTCACGATCTTCTATCGTCGCGATGTATCAGTGCCCGTAACCCTGCGCGCTAGCTTAACCACCGGTTTTCTGCGCGCTACCGATGCTAATGTAGAGGGAGTGAATGGGGGCATTGCGCCTTTGCCAAGCTACCGGCAGTTGCACTTATCGGGGGGGCTGGTAGAAGCCGCTGGCGTAGTAGAATATAACTTCTTAGATTATCACGCTCGTAAAGACCAGCACCGCTTTCACTTTTCCCCCTATTTATTTGCCGGACTAGGGTTGTACTACGTCAGCACCACGGTCACGAGTGATAACGCGGCGCTACAGGCAGACTTCAATCGTAACGGTGCGAGGGTAGGAATCGCTATCCCGGCGGGTGCGGGCTTGAAATTCGCGCTCAACGAGTATTTTAACCTGGGCTTGGAAGCAGGTGTACGCAAAACCTTTACCGACCAATTGGATCATACCAGTGATCAGACGCCGTTGCTGGTGAATAGTCATGATCAGGATTGGTATTACTATTCTGGGGTGAGCCTGTCGTATACCTTTTATAAAATCCTGTGCCCAACCCCATACAATAAAAACAAGCGGCTGCTCAAATAGGCGATTACAAGTTCTGGTAATTGAGTTAATTATTTGAAAGTTAGTTTTTTGTGAAGTGAGCGGCTTAGCTAACTAGTTGTGCGGTGAGCCGATGCACCGTCATACTGCAACCCTTTGCGTAACTTGCGGCCTCTTATACGCAAACCGCAACGATGACCGAACGGTCCGAAATAGACCTCTCTAATATTCCTGCCCATGTGGCTGTTATCATGGATGGTAACGGGCGCTGGGCTAAGCAACGCGGCGGCCTGCGCGTGTTTGGGCACCAAAGCGCCATCACGGCGGTGCGCGACACGGTCGAGGAAGCCGCTGAGCTGGGAGTACAGTACTTGACGCTGTATGCGTTCTCGACCGAAAACTGGAACCGGCCGGCTTTCGAAGTGACCGCGCTTATGCAGTTGCTCGTGCACACCATTCGGCAGGAAACCCCCACGCTGTTGAAAAATAGCGTGCGGCTCCAGGCCATTGGTGAAACGAGTAACCTGCCCAGCAATTGCCAGCGTGAGCTAGCCGAAGCCATTGAGCTGACGAAGCAAGGAACCCGCATGACCCTGGTGCTTGCCCTGAGCTACAGTGGTCGCTGGGACCTTACGCAAGCAGCTAAGCGCCTGGCGGCCGACGTGGCCGCCGGCCGCGTGCAGCCTGCCGACGTGCAAGAAAAGACTATTACTGGCTACTTAGCTACTGCTGGTATGCCCGATCCCGAGTTACTTATCCGCACAAGCGGCGAGCAGCGCATCAGTAATTTTTTGCTCTGGCAGCTAGCTTATACGGAATTATACATCACTCCCGTTCTGTGGCCTGATTTTCGGCGCAGTCACTTCCGCGATGCCCTGAAGGCTTACCAAGGCCGGGAGCGTCGCTTTGGCAAAACCAGCGAACAGCTGTCGGCGTCCTGATTTTATTTAGTAGAATGATGCGTACCTACTTACGTAGTGGATTATTAAGTGCCGTATTGCTGGCCAGCGCATTAGCTGCCAAGCCTACTCATGCCCAGCAAATTGGCTCTGCTGCCGAAGAGCCTCGTAAATACGAGCTGGGGGGCATCACGGTGAGTGGTGCCCGCTATCTGGATCCTAATACGCTGATTGGGTTGTCGGGTTTGCGCATCGGCGATGCGGTGAACGTACCCGGCGACGACCTGGCCCGGGCAATTCGTAAAATCTGGGCACAAGGCATCCTGGCCGATATTTCGGTGAGCATTGCGCGCACGGAGGGCAACAAGGTATTTCTAGATTTCAACGTGCGGGAACGCCCCCGCTTGTCGCGCTTTACCTTCGAGGGCATCAGCAAGGGCCAAGCGACCGAGATCGAAAAGAAAATCAAGCTCATCCGGGGTAAAGTAGTGACCGACGCGCTACTGTCGAACACCCGGACTCAGGTCCGTAAGTTCTACACCAACAAGGGCTTCCTGGATACTAAGGTCAATATTCGCCAGGTAGCCGACTCGGCGCTTTCTAATAGCGTAGCGCTTAAGATTGAGGTGGATAAAGGGCAGAAAGTGCGCATCCACGATATCGAGTTTGAGGGCAATGCCGCTTTCAAAGATGGTAAGCTGGCCAAGCAGTTCAAGAAAACGAAAGCCCGTAAATCGTATAAGTTTTTGACCCCGGGTAAGTTCCAGCGCTCGGAGTTTGAGGACGATAAGAAGAAGCTGGTTGATTTTTACAACGACCAAGGCTACCGTGATGCGGCCGTTGTATCGGACACGATTGAGCGCGACGAGAAAGGTCTGATTGTGAAGGTAAAGGTGAACGAGGGGCGGAAGTATTATTTCCGCAACATCACCTGGACGGGCAATTACCTCTACGATAGCAAAACGCTGTCGTCGGTGCTCGGTATCAAGCGTGGCAGCCCATTTAGCAAGGAAAGCCTCGACAAGCGCCTGCATTACAACCCCACGGGCCAAGATGTAGAATCGCTGTACATGAACGACGGCTACCTGTTCTTCCAACTCGACCCCGTCGAAACGAAGGTGGAGGGCGACTCCATCGACATTGAGATGCGCATCAGCGAGGGGGTGCAGGCACGGGTGAAGGACATCAATATCGCCGGCAATACCAAGACCAGCGACCACGTGTTGCGTCGTACGCTGCGTACGCTGCCCGGCGATAAGTTCAACCGTGAGTTGCTCATCCGTTCGCAGCGGGAGATTGCTACCCTTGGCTACTTCGACCCGGAGAAAATTGGTATCAACCCCGTGCCCAACCAGGCCGACGGGACCGTGGACATCAACTATACCGTGGTGGAGAAGCCCTCGGACCAGATCACCTTGTCGGGGGGCTGGGGTGGCTACGCTGGCTTTATTGGCACAGTGGGCTTGGTGTTCAACAACTTCTCGATGCGCAAGGCCAGCGACTTCCGCAACTGGACGCCCGTACCCTCGGGCGATGGCCAACGCGTGGCGCTGAACGTGCAGGCCAATGGTCTGCAGTACCAGGCGTACTCGTTGAGCTTTACCGAGCCCTGGCTGGGTGGCCGCAAGCCCAACTCGCTTTCTGTGAGCCTCAATCGCAGCGTATCGCGCTTCGGTGTCACGCGCTTTGAAACCGGTGCTGACCAGTTTATTAAAGTTAACAGCGTGACGGTAGGCCTCGGCCGCCAACTGCGCGTACCCGACGACTATTTCTCGCTGAGCAACTCGTTGTCGTTTAGCCAGTATCAGTTACAGAACTATCAGATTTTCTCCGACTTCAGCACGGGGCGCGCCAACAACATCACCCTCAACACCACGCTTTCGCGCAATAGCATCGATAACCCGACGTATACTCGTCGTGGCTCGTCGATCAGCTTGAGCCTGAGCCTGACGCCGCCTTACTCCGCTTTCGGGGCGCATCCCAATGTGTACGAGTGGGTAGAGTTTCACAAGTGGATGTTTGATGCCTCGTGGTTTACACCTATCGTGGGCAAGCTGGTGCTGAACACGCGTGCGCACTTCGGTTTCATTGGTACCTACACCAAGGACCGTACGCCGGGACCGTTTGAGCGCTTTAAAATGGGCGGTGCGGGCTTGGGTTACGGTGGTGGCGGCTCATTCCTCGTGGGTACCGACTACATCGGTCTGCGGGGCTACGACGACCCCAACGGGGCCTTCGCCATTCCAACTGCTCAAACGGGTAAGAGTGGCGGTATCGCCTACAATAAATACGTGGCCGAACTGCGCTACCCGGTGAGCCTCAACCCGGCTGCCACGGTGTACGTGCTGGGCTTCGCCGAGGCCGGCAATGCGGTGGATGTGTATAGTCAGTACAATCCGTACAAGCTCTACCGTTCAGCTGGCTTTGGAGCGCGCATCTTTATGTCGGCCTTCGGTCTGCTGGGCTTCGACTATGGCCGCGCATTCGATACGGTGACTCCGCCGGCTGGAACTACCTCTGCCCAAGACTTCAACCACTTCCACTTTATCATTGGCCAGCAGATTCGCTAGCGAAGCCACTAGCCGAACGTTTTGGGCCGTACTTACGGTTTAAGAGCGACTGAGCTAGTTGACGCTTAGACTAAAGAACTTGGCTCGGTCGTTGTAACAGGTGCCCCGGAGCTGATTTCGGATTGCTTGCTTCTTTCTTTCGCATGACCCACGTTGCTCGTTTTGTGCTGGCGGTGCTGCTGCTAGTAGCCTGTGCCCCGGCCTGGGGCCAGAAATTCGGCTACATTGATACCGAGTTTATCATGGGCAAGCTACCTGAGTATACCCAGGCCCAGGCCGAGCTGGCTAAGCTAACCGATACTTGGCAAAAGGAAATCGAAGCGCAGAAAAAGGATCTTGATAAGCTCTACCGCACGTACCAAGCGGAGGAAGTAGTGCTTACCGAGGCCATGAAAAAGAAGCGCCAGGATGAAATTCTGAAGAAAGAGCAAGACATTAAAGCTTACGAAACGAAGCAATTCGGCTACGAAGGCCAGCTCTTTAAAAAACGGATTGAGCTGAATAAACCCGCCCAGGACAAAATATTTGACGCGGTGGAAAAAGTGGTGAAGGCCCGCAAGCTGGACTTTATGTTCGACCGCAACGGCGACCTGACTATGCTTTATGCCAATCCGACGCACGATTATACCGAATTTGTGTTAGAGGAATTGGGACTCGGTTCGCCCACTCGCAACCAGCCCGGTTCTAAAGGTCCAATTAAAACCGTAAAGCCGCCCAAAACTCCGACGGCCAGTACCGATCCGGCTTTTGAGTCGGACTCGGGTACGCCGACGCCCGCCGTGGGTACACCCGCCGCCGATAAAGGCACCAAGGCTAAGCCCACGCGGGCAAACAAAGCTGTATCGGGCGAAAGACCCTAATATCCTTACCTTTGCAACCGAATTTTTTTAGACCCTTGACCTCCTTCGTAAACCGCGTGAAAAAACTTCACCTGACCTTCGCCGCCGCGCTGCTCGTCGCCTCTTCGTTCTTTGCTTCGAGCGCCCAGGCGCAGGCTCCCCTTAAGATTGGCTTTACCAGCGTAGAGTACGTGTTGAGCCAGATGCCCGAAAGCAAGCAGATAGAGTCGGACCTGAAAGCTTACGGCTCCCAGCTGGAGGCGCAGCTGAAAACGAAGACCAACGAGTACCAAACCAAGCTGGATGCCTATCAGAAAGGTGCCCAGTCGATGACTCCCGTAGTGAAGGCTGACACCGAGAAGGAGCTGACCCGTCTGGGCCAGAGCATCCAGGAGTTTCAGCAGACGGCTCAGCAGTCGATGCAGCAAAAGCAGCAGACGCTGCTGCGCCCGGTGCTCGACAAGATTCAGAAAAACATTGATGCCGTGGCCGACGAGCAAGGCTACACTTATATCCTGAACTCGGACTCGGGTAGCAACCCCATCTTGTTGCACGGCCCGAAAGACGGCGACGTGTCGGACGTGATTCTGAAGAAAATGGGTATTACGCCCACGGCTCCTTCCAACGCGCCCACGGTGCAGGCTCCCAAGGCCAATGCTCCCATCGTACCCCCGGCTCCCGCTGGCAAGACCAAAACCAAGTCTAAATAAGTAGCGCCTAGTAAAGGCCAAAAAGCCGGAGCCAAGTGGCTCCGGCTTTTTTCGTATCGCCTATTTGGTAAAAGCGTTTTCGTAATGAAACTTCCTTTTCTCGCCCACTCTGGCTCCTCCGATATGCCCGCTCCTTCCGATGCTACCCCGGCCGGCTTGCGAAGCTCTGCCACACCAGAGCCCGACGAGGATGGCAGTGAGGGCGACGAGCTATACGAGCACCACCGCATCGTAGCCGACCGGGGCCAGGAACTGTTGCGCCTCGATAAATTCCTGCTGAACCGGCTGGCTAACGCCTCACGCACCAAAATTCAGGATGCCATTGAGGTGGAGGCCGTGCAGGTGAATGGGCGCGTCAGCAAATCAAGTTACCGCGTGCGGCCGGGCGATGTCATCACCATTACGCTGCCCGAGCCGCCGCGCACCGGTAAGGTGGAACCGCAGCAAATGGACTTGGACATCCGATACGAAGACGCCGAACTGCTCATCGTGAACAAGCCGGCTGGTATGGTGGTCCACCCCGCCTACGGCAACTGGGAGGGTACGCTCGTGAATGGGCTGGCCTTTCACCTCGCCAACCTGCCCACGGGCCGCAACGGCGAAATTCGCCCCGGCCTCGTGCATCGCATCGATAAGGATACCTCGGGCCTGCTGGTTATCGGTAAAACAGAGTGGGCTATGACGCACCTCTCGCAGCAGTTTTTTCACCATACCATCGAGCGTAGCTACTTGGCGCTGGCCTGGGGTAAGTTTGAGGAAGACGAGGGAACGGTGCGCGGCCACATTGGCCGCAGCTTACGCGACCGCAAGGTGCAGGCGGTGTACCCCGACGGTGAGCAGGGTAAGCACGCCGTTACGCACTACCGCGTGCTTCAGCGCTACGGTCCCGTCACGCTATTGGAATGCCGCCTCGAAACTGGACGCACCCACCAGATTCGGGCGCATATGCAGCACATCGGCCATCCGCTGTTCAGCGACGCGACCTACGGCGGCGACCGTATCCGCCACGGGCAGGCTACCGGGGCCTACAAAGCGTTCGTAGAAAACTGCTTTACCCTAATGCCTCGGCAAGCGCTTCACGCCCGCTCATTGGGTTTCGTACATCCTACTACGGGTGAGCGCCTGTACTTTGAGGCCGAATTACCCGAGGACTTTACCGCTGTGCTCGCCAAGTGGGAAGGCTGGGCCGCGACCCAATAAAATAGAAAAAGCCCCACTGCTAATCTAGCAGCGGGGCTTTTTCTATAAGATTCCCAACGTTACTTTTTAACGGTAGTCGTTTTCTTAACCGTAGTAGTAGTACGGGCCGGGGTGCCTTTGATAATCTTCATGGCATTGGTCGCGTCCGCGTTGTTGGGGTCAAGCTCCAGTACTTTCTGATAGTACGGGGTAGCTTCAGCCCTGCGGCCAGCCTGCAGATTGTAGTAGCCGAGATAGTTGTTAGCCTCGATCAGACCGCGGCTGTACTTAGTGGGGTCGCCGCTAGTCAGTTCGATGTACTTCTCGTAGTACGGCTTGGCCAAGCCTTTCTTGGAGTCAGGATCGAGGTTGAAGTTGGCTTGAGCACGGGCCTGGTAAGCCGGAGCGTAGGTCGGTTTGGCCGTCGTGATAATGTTGTACACGCTATCAGCCTGGGTGTACTGCTTGTTGCCAGAGAAGGCACTACCAATGCGGAACTGGTCAGCCAGGTCAGGGTTGCCTTTGCTCTTGTACACTTTCAGCGCCGAAGCATAGTCCTTCTTAGTCATGTACGCACTGGCTAAGTCGTTTTGCAGGTCAGCTTTCTTAGCCGGATCGGTAGTGGCGGCAATAGCCTTTTGCAATACTGCGATGGCCTCGTCGCCCCGGTTGGCGCGCAACAGAATTTTGCTCTGGTAAGAGTAATCCTCGGGGATAATCTTCTCAGCCGGCGCAATTTTCATGTACTGATCCATGGCGGTGGCCGCATTGGCATAATCGCCTGTTTCGTACAAGTCGTAAGCCTTGAGACGATTCATCGTCAAGTTGTTGGGCTCTACGGCCAGCACCTTGTTTACCTCGGCCAGCGACTCGGGGTACTTCTTGCTGAGAAAGAGGAACGAAGCGTATTCCGCGTCGGTATTAGCCGATTTCTCAGCCATGTCCGTGTACTGCTTGAACGTGTTCACGGCCTTCTCATACTGACCAGCCGAGTAATACATTTCGGCTAGTTCTTTGTAGGCCGGGGCGTACTGCGGGTTGAGGGCAATCGCTTTGTCCAGGTTTTCCTTAGCGGCGGCCCCGTTGCGGCTGCGCACACTCAGCACCCCCCGCTTGTAGTAAGCTTCTACGTCGTTGGGATTGGCCGCGATGGCGCGGTCGAAGCTGCTCATGGCTTCACCACCACCCTGATCGGTGAGGAGATAAATATCACCGCGAGCTACCATCAGCGAAGGATCATCCTTGCCTTTGCCAAGAGCCTCGGCCGTCTTCACGTACGTGAGCGGCTTGGTGATGTCTTTTACGTCTGATTCGCCGTAGGCCTGCGCAATCATCGTCAGGACTTTCACGTCCTTGTTCTTAGTAGCCTTGGCAGCGGCGTCAAATTTAGCATCGGCCTCGCTGGCTTTGCCTTGGGCCAGTAGCGCGCGGCCTTCGGCTACCATACCAAAGGGCGTAGCGCCTCCAGCCCGGTTGAAGTAATAGCTGGCCGAGTCGGGTTTTTCGCGCATCTGGTAGAGGCGACCCAGTTCGAAATTAGCTTCGGGAGTGTTATTGCCGCGCAACAGGGCGCGGGCTTCGTTATAACGGCCTAGTTCAATGGCTTTTTGAGCAGAAGCTACGCTTTGGGCGGTGGCGGCCGTGGTGCCGGCCCCTACGGTGAGGGCGGTCAGCAGCAGCGGTTTCCAGGGCTTGTAAGGCATAAGAGGAAGGAAAAAGTAAACTTTTGGTGAAAGATTGGTATTACTACTACGCTACAGCGCGCAAGGTAGTTCACTGGCGCTTGTTGGTAGTTACGATGCGGGCTGGCATATTGGCGGGCATCAATCCCGATTTCTGGAAGATGAGCTGGCCCTTCTGGCCTGCTACAAACGAAACGAAACCGGATCCCAGGCCCGGGCGAGCTTCCCGGTTGATGCAGTACAACGTGCGCTGGAGCGGATAATTCTGTAGCTCTGGATACTTCTTAAGTATCTCTTGCGATTTTGGGGCCAGATATACTTGGTCGGGCTGGATGTAGTCATCCTTCTTTGGGTTAGGTCGGCTCGTGATGCTCGCCACCCGTACATTGCGCCGGAACTTGCGTACGTTGGGGTCGTCGGCGTCCGAAATCCAGTTGACGCCCACCACGCCAATTGCGTCGGGGTGACTGGCGACGTAGTCGAGTAGCTTAGGATTCGACTCCGCCGCGAAGGCTTTGGGCGTGAGTTTGTCGCCGCGCAGTACTGAGTCGCGCACGAAGCGGCTGGTGCTGCTGCGGTTGGCGTCAAACACCACGTTGATGGCCCCGAGCTTTTTCTGGCCGCTTACCTGATTCCACTGGGCCATCTGGCCGCTGAAAATACTGCGCAGCTGCGCCACCGTCAGCAGCGTATCAGGGTTGGACGGGTGCAGGACGATGGCCAGCCCATCAATGCCCACGCGCGTGGTGATGGGTAGCATATCCTGCTTTTTCAGCGTGGCTTGCTCTTCGGCGTTCAACTCGCGGGCCACTACGATGGCCTTCACCTTGTCGTTGAGTAGGTCTAGGAATACGTTGTCTTCCGGCTGGTACGATACTTTAAGGTGAGCATCGGGATACAGCTTCTGAAAGGTATCAACCTGCGATTCGAGGATGGGCGCGAACGTTTCATCCACGCTAATACCTACGTGACCACTGGTAGGCGTATCGGTAGCGTCTTCGCTGGTACCTGCCGAGCGATCGGGGTGGCAGGCCGGGAGCAGGCAGGCCACCAGGAGCAGGGTGCCCATCGTGGGCCGGCCCAGGGCACGCGGCGAGAAGCCGGCTAATAAATTAGTCAAGTTCATCGGAAGGAGGAGCTAGAAACTGGGTACGGATGGTGCGCACGAGCCGATACAGGCCGTACAGCACAAAAATGGCGGCTAGCACTAACCGCATCCGCGGCCCTAGCTGCAAAAGCGCGCCCGGCTGGGCTGGCGTAAGCCACAAAAAAATGCCCAGGCCAATTGGTAGTACCGAACGCACTAGCGCGAACAAGCGCGCCATGGAGAGCGGGGAGCCCAGCCGCTCTTTGGTGTTAGGAAGAGGCATTAGTATGAAATAGAGGTGGAAAACCCATAACCCGCGCCGGACCCCAAATTGTTCGGGCCTGGCGCGGGTGAATAATCCGGCTGCAAGTACGGGTAGAAAACCCGAGTGTTCCTACTATCCGCCGCTATTGGATGCTGAAGGTGATAGGTAGGGTAAAGCGTACCGGTACCGGGTGCTTACTCTGGTAGCCGGGCACCCAGGAGGGCATCTGGCGCACTACGCGCTGGGCTTCCTCGTCCAGGCCGTAGCCGAGGCCCTTTAAAATGGTTACCTCCGAGATGCGGCCATCGGCCCCCACTACGAAGCTAAGAAAAACCCGCCCTCCTACGCCCGCCGCCAGCGCCGAGCTGGGGTAGCGCAGATTCTTTTGCAGGTAACGCAGCAGGGCCGCCTGCCCACCGGTAAATTCCGGCATCTTCTCCACCACAATGAAAGGCTCATTGGTAGTAGGAGGGGTATCCGTACCCTCGGCTGGGCCGGTAGCTGGCCCAGCAGGACCGGTGGTGGCTGTAGCGTTTGGGTCGCCGGAATTAGTCAGGCCGACGGGACCATCTACTATCTCGCTGGGGGTAACGGGCGCAAGGCGCGGCTGCTGCACGTTGTCCTTAGCTACTTCCGTTGGGATAGGAGGGGCCACATGGGTAGCAACCGGTCGGGCGCGAGGTGGAGCCAACACTGCCTTTTTAGGTTGCTCAACTACCGTTGGCTTAGGCGGTGTGACATCCGTCAGTGTCACCGTACCTGTGGTGTGAATAATCGGGGGTGCCACTGGGGCCAAACGCTTCCAGCCGACCCAGCCCAGCAGCAGGGCCGCGCAGATGGTCAGCGTAATTCCCCCGGCCGAGGCTAGGTTCTGTTGGTAATCCTGCCGGAGCTGGTAGGCACCGTATGCACGGTTGCGGCCTTCAAAAACTACCTCGTCGAGGCTGTCAGTCAGAAATGCGGGGAGCAAAGACATGAGTAAGGGGTAGAAAAGATGAGAGAAGCATTCTACCGGTGGCCACCAGTATCAGACAGATGCTGACGGCTCACTTTTTCCACACTGTAGCCCAAGGTTTTATTCAGAAAAGTTTAATCCATATAGCAACAAAAAAGCCCTGACTAAGAGTTAGTCAGGGCTTCACTGGCAACGCTAGGCGCTACTGAATCTTGTAGGTAACGGGTACGGTAAAGGATACCTTCACCGAGCGGCCGTTCTGCTTGCCGGGGATGAATTTCGGCAGCGATTTGATAGAGCGGATGGTTTCAGCGTCAATCGTGCTGCTAAGGCCTTTCACGATTTTTACGTCCGAAACGTCGCCATTTTCATCAACGGTAAAGCTGGCGAAAACGCGGCCTTCTACCTGGTTGCGCAAGTCAACGGCGGGGTAGCGGACGTTTTTCTGGATGGCTGCCACGATGGCTGCCATGCCGCCGCCGCCGGGCAGAGCAGGCATCTGCTCTACGTAGGTGTAGACTTTGGTTTCTACTACCTCTTCCACCACCTTGTTGCCTTCACCGCTCAGGTCGCTTAGGTCGGGAGTATCCGTGTTACCTTTTACGGTTACGGTAGCTACCGTTTTGTCCTTCAGCTCTTCCTGGTCGGGTACTTCCTCCTTCTTTACTTCCTCGTCCTTCTTAACTACCGGCGGCGTGAATTTTACCGTCGTCAGCTTGGGGGGCGGGGGTGGCGGTGCCTCGGGAGGAGGCGGAGGGGGTGGCGGCTTGGTCTCGTCCAAAGGCGGCGCGTCCATGAGCACGTTTTCCTTCAGGTTGAGCACTTCCTTGGGCTTCTTGTCTTCCAGCATCTTGGCGATAGCCGGAATAAAGACTAGCAGCGCCAGCAAAGCCGCCCCGATGATGAGGGCCCGCGTTACGTTGCGCCCGTAGATGCGCCGCAGCTCGAAAGCTCCGTAGTTCTTGTTGCGACCCTCGAATACGATGTCGTTCAAGCTAGCCGTGGCTAGCTGCGCGTTATCCATCATAGCAGGTTCTGTTTTTTAATGAGGTCGATGTCTTTCTTCGAGATGTCAACCAGCGCGTACTTTTTCTGGTCGGTGATGTTCATCTCATCCAGCATATCTACCATATTCTTGTACTTCGCCTCCTTGCCGTCGTAAACGTAGGGCTCGATAAGAATGATGGGCTCGGGCTGCTGCCGCTTGCGGTCGAGCAGCACTTTGCGGATGCCGTTGGCCGAGAAGTCAGTTACCTTGATTTCGGGAACGGGTACGCTGGGGTCAGTGGGCTCGTTGAGGCCGAAATAGTAGAAAACCTTATCGTCGGGGGCCAGGATAACCGTCACGGCCTGCGACGCTTTGATTTTGGTTTGCTCCTCGGGGTTGGGGTTCTTCTCCTTCACCGGCATCGTGAGCTGCATCACGTTGGGCTTGGCGAAGGTGGTGGTGAGCATGAAGAAGGTCAGCAGGAGGAAGGCCAAGTCAACCATGGGCGTCATGTCGATTTTAGTCGACGCTTTCTTCGCCCGTTTCTTGCCTCCCTTACCGGAGTCGCCGCCTTTTTGTTGGATTTCTGCCATGGTATCGGAAAGGTTATTGGCCTACGAAAGAAGGCTTCATTTCCAGGCTCGTGAGCAGGTTGAAGCGGTTGATGTCTTTTTCCTGGAGCTCCTTAATCACCTTCTGCACCGTCTGCACGTCAGCGTTGCCATCGCCCCGGATAACGAGGAAGGTCGGCTTCTTGAACAGCGAGGCGTTGGCTTTACGAGCTTCAATCACCCAATCCATCATCTGGTTGTTGAGCGAATCGTACGGAATGCCAGGCAGGGTCTTGTTGAGCGCCTTGCGGTCTTCCGTGTCTTTGTCGAGGTAGCTACCCAGCTGCGTAATCGGCACCCCGAAGTTGGGGAGCAGCGAGAACTGCTTTATTTGGGTAGGGGTGAACGAGACACCATATTTCGCACCTACTGCTTTGAGGGCGGCTTCCTTCACGGGAGCTTTGTCATAGCCGAAGAACACGCGCTTTTTGTTGTCAATCGTCAGCGTCAGGATGTCGCTGTCGGGAGCCTGGAGGTCCGACGTCGAGGACGGCGGGTCCACTACCACAGCTTCATCGGGCCGGAACTGCGTGGTCAACATGAAGAATGTTACCAGCAGAAACGCCAGGTCAACCATCGGCGTCATGTCGAGCGACGGCGAGGTGCGATGCGGTTTTACTTTAGGCATTGCCGGGAGAGGTTAAAATAACTGGACGGGGGATGTACAAAAGCTAGCGGTGAGACGTTCAGCGGGCCGCTCGGCGGGAGCCGCTCAGTGCTACTGATGCCGACTGCGAGCTGATTGCACACGCCCCCAGAAAAAAAAGTTGGGGCGGGGACGGCAAAACGCCTCCGCCCCTCTTTTCGTGCCAGTAGCTTACGACTCCTGACCTTTCGAGCCGTGCTGGGCCGCGAAGGTCTGAATGATGCTGAAGCCAGCCTCGTCGATGCTGTAGGTCAGCTCGTCGATCTTGCTGGTGAAGAAGTTGTAGGCTACGATGGCTAGGGCCGACGTACCGATACCGAGAGCCGTGTTGATAAGAGCTTCCGAGATACCCGTTGCCAGGGCGGTGGCGTCGGGGTTACCAGCTTGGGCCAGTGCCGAGAAGGCCTTGATCATACCGAATACCGTGCCGAGCAGACCGGTCAGGGTAGCTACCGAGGCGATGGTCGAGATGATAACGAGGTTCTTTTCCAGCATCGGCAGCTCCAGGGCGGTGCTTTCTTCGATTTCTTTCTGGATGGCCAGTACGCGCTGGTCGGTGTTCATCGTGGTCTCACGGCCCATTTCCTGGTACTTTTTCAAGCCGGCGCGTACTACGTTGGCTACCGAGCCCTTCTGCTGGTCGCAGATGGCGATGGCACCGTTGATGTCGTTGGTGTTCAGCTTTTGACGTACCGAGCGAACGAACGCTTCGATGCTCTTGCTGCCTTTGGCTTTCGAGATAGTGAGTGCGCGCTCAATCGAGAAGGTGATAACGCAAAGCAACATCGTCAGCAGAATCGGTACGATAACCCCCCCTTTGTATACAATGCCGAGGTAGTCACCCGGCTTGGGGTTGTTCTCGGGGTTGTTGCCCAAGAAGTGGCTGGGCTCGCCGAGAACAAACTTGTAGAGAACGTAGCTAACTACAAAAGCAAGAACGATAACGATAACCGAAAATAACGAGGCACCCCCGCTGCTCTTGGCGGGTGCGGCCTTGGGGGCAGCCGGCGCGGCAGGCCGAGCGGCTGGGTTTACTGCATTTTTCTGTTCCATTGTCCAGTTAAGTGTAGGAGGTGGGGGGTTGGTTGAGGGTAAAAAAGAAGGCGATAAGTGAGTGCCTACTGACCGAAGTGGTCAGTCGATAACTAGGCAAACAGGCGTTTCGGGGCCGAATCTACGCCGTAACTAGTAAAATACCGGACTCGGCGGAGTTTTTTTTGGCTACGAAACTTGAGAGTAGGGGTAAAAAAAGGACGCAGGCGGCTGTACAAAGCATTGCCTGAATTATGTATGAGTGTCCAAGGGAGGGGGAATAGCCGAGGTCGGTGAATAAATGTTCATTATTTGGTAATGTGCGCTAGCTGTATCGTTTTAGGCGCGTCCGGCTTGTTTGGCTTCGTTCCAGTAAGCATCCATCTGGGCCAGAGACAGGTCGGGTAGCGCCTGGCCAGCCCGGGCAGCGGCGGCTTCGAGATACTGGAAGCGACTGATGAATTTGCGGTTGGTTCGCTCGAGTGCTTCTTCGGGGTTGATGCCGGCGAAGCGGGCAAAATTGACCAGAGAAAACAGCAGATCGCCGAATTCCTGGGTGGCGCGCTCAGCCTGAGCAGCGTCGGTAGGCGGCTGGCCGTGGCCGTACTCGGCCCCAAACTCCGCCAGTTCCTCCTGCACCTTCAGCCATACCTGGGTGGGGTCTTCCCAGTCAAAGCCCGCGCCGCGTGCCTTTTCCTGAATGCGCATGGCTTTCACCAGGGCGGGTAGAGAAGTTGGAACGCCGCCGAGTACGCCGCCCGTGTTGCCTTTTTCTTTTAGTTTGAGCTGTTCCCAATTGCGCTTTACGGCGGCCTCGTCGTCGGCTTGCACGTCGCCGTAGATGTGCGGGTGGCGGTAGATGAGCTTCTCGCACTGCGCGTTGAGGGCATCGGCGATGTCGAAGGCCTCCTGCTCAGCTGCAATGCGGGCGTAGAAGATGAGATGCAGCATCACATCGCCCAGCTCTTTTTTGAGGTCGGGTAAGTCGTGGCGCAAAATCGCGTCGCTGAGCTCGTACGTTTCCTCGATGGTGAGATGACGCAGGCTGTCCAGCGTTTGTTTTTTATCCCAAGGGCATTCTTGGCGCAGGCGGTCGAGCACGTCGAGTAGGCGACCGAAAGCTTCGAGCTGCGCCGGACGGCGCGAAGGGGCAAGCAGCGGATTTTCCATAAAAAATCGGGGAGACGGAAAAAGTTATCCGCCTGAAATGAAAACGATACGTTGGCTAAAGCGGCGGAATAGCCGGTTTTGCGTGCTAGGGCTGCCCGAAGACCACGCGTAGCAGTGTGCAGATAACGGGCAAACAACCGGGTCAGATGCCTACTTTTGCAAAGCTAAAGAGACAAACTGTGACCCTGATAAAATCTATTTCCGGCATTCGCGGCACCATTGGTGGGCCTGCCGGCCAAGGGCTAACGCCCCTCGACGTGGTGAAGTATACGGCGGCCTATGGCGCCTGGGCCGCGAGCCAAGGTACTGCCAGCAAGCTGATTGTCATCGGCCGCGACGCTCGCCTGTCGGGCGAGATGGTGAGCCGCCTCGTAGCGGGTACTCTGCAAGGGCTGGGCTTCGATGTGCTCGACCTGGGGCTGAGCACTACGCCCACCGTGGAAATGGCCGTGCCCGCCAAGCAGGCGGCCGGGGGGATTATTCTTACTGCCTCGCACAACCCGAAGCAGTGGAATGCACTGAAACTGCTCGATGCCCGCGGCGAGTTTTTATCGGCCGAGGCCGGTGAGCGCGTGCTGGCGCTGGCTGAGAGCGAAAGCGCTGATTTTGCCCCGGTAAACAAGTTAGGCAAGTATACAACCGACGATAAATTTCTGGCCGAGCACATTGCCGCCATCCTGGCCTCGCCGCTGGTCGATGCGGAAGCTATTAAGGCTAAAAATTTCCGGGTGGTAGTCGATGCCGTGAACAGCAGCGGCGGCTTTGCCGTGCCGCAATTGCTGACGGCACTGGGAGTCGAAACCGTGGAGAAAATCCACTGCGAGCCCACCGGCGATTTTGCGCACAACCCCGAGCCGCTGCCTGAGCACCTGCGTGACATTGCCAAGGTGCTGGAGCGCGGTGGCTTCGACCTCGGCATCGTGGTAGACCCCGACGTGGACCGGCTGGCCCTGGTAAGTGAAAACGGGGAGATGTTTGGTGAAGAATACACCTTGGTGGCCGTGGCCGACTACGTGCTGGGCTACCACGGCGGGGGCAATACCGTGAGCAACCTCAGCAGTACCCGCGCCCTGCGCGATGTAACCGAGAAGCACGGGGGCACCTACACCGCCGCCGCCGTAGGCGAAGTCAACGTAGTAACCAAGATGAAGGAAACCAACGCCGTTATCGGTGGCGAGGGCAACGGGGGTATTATTTTCCCCGAGTTGCACTACGGCCGCGACGCGCTGGTAGGCATTGCCTTGTTTCTGACGCACCTGGCCAAGTCGGGCCTCAAAATGAGCCGGCTGCGCAACTCGTACCCCAACTATTTTATCTCGAAAAACAAGATTGAGCTGACGCCCGACATCGACACCGACAAGGTGCTGGTGCAGATGGAGCAGCGCTACGCCAAGCAGCCGGTGAATACCATTGATGGCGTGAAAATTGAGTTTGGTAAGGAGTGGGTGCACCTGCGCAAGTCGAATACGGAACCCATTATCCGCATTTACGCCGAGTCGGATTCTAATGCTACGGCCGATCACCTGGCGCAGAAGATTATTGCCGACATCAAGGAGATTATCTCGGTAAAATAAACTGCTGGTAGGGTAAGCTTTGGCTTGCCTTACGCAAGGCAGGCTAAAGCTTACCCTACTTTTATGCACGCTTATTTCGATAACGCCGCCACCACGCCTCTCGACCCCGAAGTGCTGGATGCCATGCTGCCTTACCTGGCGCAGCATTATGGCAACCCCAGCTCCTTGCACGGGCCGGGGCGACAGGTGCGGTCGGCTATCGAGCAGGCGCGCAAGATGGTGGCGCAGCTCCTCAATGCCGCTCCGAGCGAAATTACCTTCACTTCGGGCGGCACAGAGGCCGATAATTACGCCATCTTCGGCAGCGTGCGCACGCTGGGGCTGAAGCACGCGGTAACCTCGCCGCTGGAGCACCATGCCGTGCTGCACCCGCTGCAAGCCTTGGCCAAGGGCGGCGAAACGGAGCTGAGCTACCTGCGCCACGATGCCCAGGGACGCCTCGACCTGGGGCACCTCGACGAGCTGCTGGCCAGCCACCCGCGCAGCTTTGTGAGCCTGATGCACGGCAACAACGAAATCGGTAACCTCAACGACATCGTTGCCATCGGCGAAATCTGTGCCCGCTACGACGCCATATTTCACACCGATACGGTGCAGACGATGGGACACTACCGCCACGACGTGCAGCAGCTGCAAAACCATTTCTTGGTGGGCTCGGCGCACAAGTTCCACGGACCGAAGGGCGTGGGCTTCCTGTACCGGCGGGGTGGGGTAGAAGTGGAGCCGCTCATCCACGGGGGCTCGCAGGAGCGCAACGTGCGCTCGGGCACCGAAAATGTGTACGGCATTGTAGGGCTGGCCAAGGCGCTCGAAATCGCCTGCCGCGATTTGGACGACCACCAGCGCCACGTGCAACGCCTGAAAAACCGCTTTATCGCGCAACTGCAAGCGGGCATCGAGGGTGTGCAATTCAATGGGCTTTCGGCCGAGGCCGACCAGAGCCTCTACACCGTGCTCAGCGTGAGCCTGCCGCCGTCGAGCATTAGCGAAATGCTGCTTTTTAGCCTAGATATCAACAAGGTGGCGGCTTCGGGTGGCTCAGCCTGTACCAGCGGCGCGCAGCTGGGCTCGCACGTACTCGAAGCCTTGGGTGCTGATCCCAACCGCCCCACCGTGCGCCTATCCATGAGCAAGCTCAACACGGAGGCCGAGGTAGATTACGCTGCCGCGCAGCTCATCAAACTCTACGAACCGGTAGCGGCGCGGGCCTAGGCGGCGAGTACGGTTGAGCTTAGTCGTGCTGAAAACCTTCTATTTGCGCTATACTTTTGGGCGGCCAGATTTACTTGTAGTAATCTGGCCGCTTTTTTATGTCCGTTACGTCTTCGCCGCCGCCCCGACCACCTCGCAACCGCTGGCTAGCCAGCCGCTGGGTGCGGCGCTATTTCGGCTTTTCGCGGGTTGAAACGCGGGGCTTCGTGCTCTTGCTGCTGGGGGCGCTGGCCATTGCGGTGCTGCCCGTGCTGCTGCGCCCCACCGACCCGGAGTACCTGCCCGCCGCCGATCAGCGCCGACTCGACGCCTGGGGCCGCGACTTAGCCGCGCAGCTCGATTCGGGCCGGGCTGCCAGCGCCCGGGCCTACGCCGGGCGCTACCCGGCACGGGAAGGCCGGAGGGCCAGCCGGTACCCCACCGTGCCGCAGGTACCACTGGCTCCTTTCGATCCCAACGCCCTCACGGCCGAGGGCTGGGAGGCGCGCGGCGTGCCGCACTTCGTAGCCGGCCGCATCGTTAATTATGGGCAAAAAGCCGGTGGCTTCCGCGCCAAGAGCCAGGTGCAGCGCATCTATGGTTTGCCCGACTCTGTGTATCAGCGGCTGGCGCCGTTCATGCAGCTACCCGAAACGCTGCCCGGACGCGGCGATAAATACGCCACCGATCGACTGGCTTTGGGCGAAAAAGAGTCCCTGCCGGGCCGCTTCCCCCGCAAGCCGGCGCATCTGCGGCCCTTCGACCTCAACCTGGCCGATACTACGCAGCTGATGCAGATTAAGGGTATCGGCCGGGGCCGGGCCAAGTGGATAGTGAAGCGCCGCGCCGAACTGGGTGGGTATTTATCGGAAAGCCAGCTGGAAGAAGTATTTGTGCTACGCGATGCGCCCGACCTGGTAGATAGCCTGCGCAAATACACGTTCGTAGCCAAGGACTACGCGCCCCGGCCGGTGCTGATTAACTCCGCCAGCTTCGACGAGCTGTGGCCGCACCCCTACGTGGGTAAGCCGCTGGCCCGCCTTATCGTGGCATATCGCAAGCAGCACGGTCCCTTCACCTCGCCCGACGATCTGCGGCCGCTCAAGCTTCTGAAAGAAGAGAACTTCGATAAATTACGCCCCTACGTACGGTGCGAGTAGGCATTGGTCGATGAACTAGGATTTTTATTTAAAACAGTTCTAAATTGCGGTCGATTCGCTTCGCCCGCCTTATGAAAGTATTTTTTCGCCGCATTCACCTCTACTTGGCCCTGGCCGCCGGCCTGGTTTTTTTCATCCAGTGCCTTAGCGGTACGGTACTGGTTTTTGAAGAGGAGATAACCCACGCGCTGCGGCCCGAGCGCTATACGGTGAGCGTGCCCGTTGGCCAGCCCCGGCTGTCGCTGGCGCAGTTAGCCAGTCAATTCAGTCAAGAGCATCCCAAGGATAAAATATTGGGTTTTAAAGTATACGCCGACCAGGCGCGTACGGTGGAGCTTACTTATCGCGATAGTAAGGCCAAGCCGGGCGGCCCGCAGGGCGAGGGCGGCCCGCCCCGGGGCGAGATGGGTGCCGGCCAGCGCGGCGAGGGTCGGCGCGCCGGTGGCAAGGCCGACGGGCGCGGCGGCGAGCCGGGTAAGGGGGGCAAGGGCCGCCCCGAGCGCGGCAGCACCGCCTACCTCAACCCCTACACGGGCCAGATAACGGCGCTGCAAAAAGACAAACAGCTCCCGGTTTTCAAAGTGGCTGAGGACCTGCACCGCCGCCTGTTGGCCGGCGAGGTGGGTAAGGCGCTTACGGGTATCGCGGCGATTTTTATTGTGATTATCACAGCTACGGGCATTGTGCTGTGGTGGCCCAAAACGCGAGCCATGCTCACGGACCGGCTGCGCGTGAAGTGGGGAGCCAGCGGCAAGCGCCTCACGCACGATTTACACGTGGTGCTGGGCTTTTACACCTCGCTTTTCCTGCTTGGGCTGGCACTTACGGGGCTTATCATGTCGTACCAGTGGGCTACTAAAGGATTATTCTGGCTGACCAACTCCCAACCTACCACTGCCCTGCCGGCCCCCAAGTCGGCCGCGCCGGGCAGCCCGCGCGCCGTGGCCTACGACGCGGCCCTGCGCACCGGCCAAGCCACGTACCGCGCTGCCGACTACTGGCGCGTGAGCGTGCCCAAGGACTCGGCCGCCGCCGTGGCGGTGAGCGCGCCGAGCCCGCTGCCGTTGCGCCACATGGGGCTCGATACGCTGTTTGTAGACCGCAGTACCGGCGCGGCCCTGGGCCAGCACCTCTACGCCCGCCAAACGGCGGGCGCCCAGCTGCGCCGCATGGCCAAACCCCTGCACACCGGCGAAATCGGGGGGCTGTGGACGAAGATTATAGCTTTCGTCGTCACATTAGTTAGTCTTACGTTCCCCGTCACCGGCGTACTCATGTGGCTGAATCGCACGCGCAAAAAAAATAAGCGGGCCGGGGTGCCCCTCGTGGCGCAGCCGGTGGCGGGCTAGCTAGTAAATGTGCGTAAAAGGCCGGGGCCGCAGAGGTGCTTTACCTACTGCGGCCCCGGCCTTTTTTAGTAGGGCTAACTGGCTACTTCTTGCCCGCGCCCATTTCCAGGGTGCGCAGCTTGTCGGCGCGCCAGGCGGTGAAGGCTACGATGGCCACGGTCATCAGCCCCCCGAAGACTACGCTTGGCACGGTGCCGATGAGCTTGGCTGCCGCGCCGCTCTCGAAGCTGCCAATCTCGTTGCTGGAGCCGACGAAAATGCTGTTCACGGCCGATACGCGGCCCTTCATGTATTCGGGGGTGAAGGTGTGCACCAGCGTCTGACGCACGATGACGGATACCGAGTCGAAAACGCCCGTCAAAAACAAGAGGAAAAACGATAAGTACACGTTGCGCGACAGCGCGAAGCCAATGGTAGCCAGCCCAAAGCCCGCGACGGCCCACAGCATCTTACGGCCGGCCCCGCGCCGCAAGGGCGAGAAGGTAAGGAAGACGGCCATCATCACGGAGCCCACGGCGGGGGCGGCACGCAGGTAGCCCAGCGCATCGGGGCCTGCTTTGAGGATGTCGGCCGCGAAAATGGGCAGCAGCGCAATGGCCCCGCCGAAGAGTACCGCGAACATATCCAGCGACAAGGCGGCCAATACGATCTGGTTGCCGAAGATGAATTTTACCCCGCTCAGAATGCTCTCGCCCAAGCCCAGCTTCTCGCCCTCGATGGCCGGTAGCTCGCGGCTGGCAATGCTGATGAAGAGCAGCAGCGCCAGCCCTTCCATTACGACATCGACGCCGTAGGCAAACTCAATCCCCAGGTGCGCGAATAGCAGCCCGCCGATGGCTGGCCCCAGCACCGCGCCGCCCTGCCAGGTAGTAGAGTTCCAGGTGATGGCATTGGGTAACAGGCTGCGGTCGGGCAGCAATTGCGGCATGAAGGAAAACACGGCCGGGCTCAGGAAGCCCCGGGCGATGCCGCTCACGAAAATGACCAGGTAGAGCGGCCATACTACCGTGGCGTTGAAGGCACTCAAATGCACCTTGCCCGCGGCCAGCACTTGCGCCTGGCTGGGGTGCGAAAGCCAATACAGCACCACGGCGCACAAGAATAGCACCAGCACGGCCGGCACGATAATGCGCTTGCGCCGCACCGAGTCGGCCACGTGCCCGGCGTAGAGCGACACGGTAATGCTCGGAATAGCCTCGGCCAGCCCGATGAGACCCAGGGCCAGCGGATCATTGGTAAGCTTGAAAATCTGCCAGGCCACAACCACCCCCTGGATCTGGGTGGCAACGGTAAACAGTACCCGCGCCAGGATGAAGCGGCGAAAGTCGGGCAGGCGCAGGGCGGCGTAGGGGTCGTGGGGAGCGGCTGGGGTCTCGGGTGCAGGCATGGGCAACAGGCGCAGGTGGTAAAATTCACTAACTACCCAGCGGCGTAAAAGTATGCCCGCCTCCCACCGCAACGGAGATAATTTGCCTTGCGCTCAGCCGTGGTTTGTTGCCTCCGTGCATGCATAACCACGGCTTTGGCTTACTGTACTGGTATGGTTCGCAAGTGATAATCACCGGTTGGCACCAAGCGCAATGAGTTGGGAGAAGCCCGCTAAAACTCTGCTAGCGCTACCTGATGGAGCTGCTTTCAGCCACTATCCACATGGTTCAGTGAGGTTTTTAAGAAGAAGGATTTAGTATTAAAAATTATAAATCAGATAGAAGAAAATTAGTAACCCGGTGCTCATTGAAAACTCATGATTTGTTACCCTATTTTGAGCGCTGTTTAGCTGGACTATAAATGGAAATTAAGCCATTGTAAACCAGTTAATGGATTTCGTTTTCTTGTGGAAAAAACGCGTAATGCGCTATGAAAAAAATACTTACTAATGTATACCGTCTGTGGATGACTTGTGGCTTACTGCTAATT
The DNA here is from genome assembly GCA_913776615.1 of uncultured Hymenobacter sp. Classification (GTDB taxonomy): domain Bacteria; phylum Bacteroidota; class Bacteroidia; order Cytophagales; family Hymenobacteraceae; genus Hymenobacter. The sequence goes on along the minus strand of CAJYPK010000056.1, from coordinate 25,361 downwards.
CAGGCCTGCTCCCATCACTCTACTGACTTACCCACACCCGCTACTACACAAGCAGCCGCTGACCTTTCGGTGAGTGAGGCATATACTTGGTTTCAGCAGACTTACCCCTTGGCAGCCGAAGCGCCTGCTGATAAGCTGAAAAAAACGAAAAGCAGTGCCCAAATGGCTCGGCTCGTTTGGGCGCGTGCCATTACGGTAGGGGCGGGGGCGCAGTCGCTGGTACTCGTGCCGCTGGCTGGGGATAATGCCTTGTTCGCCCGCACTTCCTGGCATGGACCACGTTACTTGCTCGTAACGAAACAGGGACATCGCGCTATTGCGGGTAATATCGTAGAAGTGTTATTGCGCCGAGGCAATCAGCCGATGGATACGTTAGCCTTGTTTACGCAGCTCTACCGCAGCTACCGCAAGGGGCAATTGGTCGCGCCCGCTCAGGGAGAAGGGTATGTGTTCTTCTACTCAGCTGACTACCGTTATCTAAGCGGGCGGCCTTTTCAGCAGGGGCGGCTATTGCCGAAGACGGCTCGATTGGCCTTCCGGCCCCACGGCAGCCGCTCAGCTAAAAGCCCTGCTTCGGGCGCTCGGACTAACTTCGAAGCCCCTGATAGCGGCCCGTGCCTAGATTGGTACAATGCGGATTCAGGCGAGTATATCACTACCACTGGTGACTGCAGCGGACCAGGTGAGGATGATGGTGGCAGCGGTGGATATAGCTACGGCGGTGGTGGCGGCGATAGTGGTGGCTACGGCGACGGTGATAGCGGAGCCGGGCCAGGCGGCCACGGTGGCGGCGGTGGTGTTACCTCTTCCCCTGGGCCTAACCAGACTAACACAATTATCAATAACTTGCCTCCGTGTCTGGACCAGGTATATAACTCGTTGAAAGGAGCAATCGACTTGTACAGCACGCAGATGGCTGCGAATGGAAGCAATTCTACTTTCCTCCCGATTAGTTATTTTTCTAATCAAACAAATAATTGGCAGATTGGGTCTGGTTCGCTACCATCGAGTAATACAGGTAGTACAATTTCAGATTATTCTGACCATATAATAAAAACAACATTTGATGACCAGCAGCTGAAAGATGCAACTGATTTAAGTATTATGAAAACTATGTTGCACGAGTCAGTGCATGCGTATCTAGTAGCATATTTCGTAAATGACCGTACTAAGTTCGGTAGTGATTATCCTGACTTGTTAGAATCTTTTGACAATCGCTCACCTTCTGGGCAAAATAATGCCCAACATACACAGATGGTAATTAGTTTTAAGAATGATATTGCAGATATTCTTTTTGTCTATTCTAAGCAGCTAGGCTATGATGTCGATTTGCAATACTGTCAAGATTTAGCTTGGAGCGGACTGGAGCGCACTGCCGCTTATCAGAATCTCTCGCAGCAAGAGAAAAATCGAATTTTCTCAGCTGCTAATAGAGAGTTTACCGGTATAAATGCTAAAGGCACTAAAACTACTGGATGTTAATTTTTGGTTTATGAAATCAGTTCATGTATTTATTTTATTTTGCTTTTTATTTTTGCTTTCAAGCTTTACTAAGTATACTACTTCGCCTTGCGATTGTGAAATAAAATATTATAAGCAAAAGCGTGGTATTATACCAAGTATTACTGCTTTTTTGAAAGATAGTGCTACTGGAAAGCCGCTTGCTGGTGGTGCGTTGGATATTAATGGTGTAATTACATTTGCTGATGAGCAAGGCAAAGTTTGTGTGAAGGTAAGCTCGTACTCACGTAGTAGAAATTTGCGTAAATATAAAGTAGCCGCGAAAAGTATTTTTTACTGGGCTTGTACTAAAAAGATAACGGTAAGAGAGAAGGATTCTGTAGTGTGTGTGTTTACTATGCGGTGGAAAAAAGAAGTACTATACTAATGTAATTTATACGCGATGATTGTAAGAAGTTAGCTAAAGCCCGTTATGCACTTCTGATAAACTTCGATGGATGGCCTAACCGAGCATTGTAAAGGACAAAGAATGAGTCTTTGTGGCCCCTTATCTGAGCATGCTGCGTTGAGAAGCGCCAACTATGCCTTGCGTGACGTATGTAACGCCCTGGGCGAAGATTTAGCAGCAGTGGACGCGTTGGCAGGATGCCCATGTATTCGCGCATATTACACGTGATTTGAACGTGTTACAGTAGGGCCTGCCGGGCCGAACGGCTACTCCCTTGATCTAGCAACTATCTAGCACCTTGGGGCTGGCCCGCCGCTCTAAAATTGCTAAATACCATACAGCCTAGCCGACCCCATCCACGTCAAGTTCACGCGCACTGCTCCTTGGTCAGCGCCTCGTTGAGACAGATGGCGGCCTTACTACCTTCGGCGGCGGCAATAAGCGCTTGCTGCTGGCCAGGCGTGGTGTCGCCGGCGGCGTAGAGGCCGGCGATGCTGGTTTGCGCGTGCTTATCGACCCACACCGCTCCCTTGCTCGTGATGGTGGCCCCGAGGTCGGCGGCCAGTGCGCTGCGCTGCTCCTGCGGGGCGTGCAGAAACAAGGCCTTACGCTCCAGGTAAGAGCCGTCCTCAAACTCGACGCAGCGGAGCAGGCCCCCGGGGCTGCCCACTAGGCGCGCCACCTTCTCTTGGCGCAGGCCGATACCATGCTGGCGCAGGCGCTGGCGACCGTAGGCGGTGAGGTGGCCGGGGCCATCGGTCACTACCACGAGGTCTTTGCTCCAGTTGGTGAGCAGCAGGGCCAGCCCCACGGCGGCCTTCCCCCGGCCGTAAATGGCTAGCGGCTGGTCGCGCACCTCGTAGCCGTGGCAGTAAGGGCAGTGCAGCACGCCCGTGCCCCACAGCTCGCGGAAGCCCGGTAGGGCGGGCAACACATCTTCGACCCCGGTGGCCAGCAGCACCCGGTGCGCGGTGCCGGCCCAAGCGTGACCCTGGCCGGTGGTACCCTCAGCCCGGAAGCCCCGGGCCAGCCGGTGCAGCTTCGTGATTTTTAATTCCCGCACGTCTACGGTGGGGTAGGGCGCCAATTGCTCGCGGCCCAGGGCCAGCAGCCGGGCCGGGCGTAGGCCGTCGCGGGTGAGAAAGCCGTGCACGGCCGGCGAGGGGGCATTGCGCGGCGCGCCGCCGTCGGCCAGCAGCACGCGGCGGCGGCAGCGCCCCAGCGTGAGGGCCGCACTAAGGCCCGCGCTACCTGCGCCTACTACGATAACGTCATAATCCATAGCTTTTTCAGGCCGGTCGAGGCGGGCCGCTCAGTTGTACTAATTGCCCGCTATACTGGCGGAAGCAGGCAGAAGGTTGTGCTACGCCTTCAGGAGAATGGCCAAAATTTCCCGTTCCGCTGGCCCGCCGGTTATTTTTGACGTTTGGTAGCCTAGCTCCGTACTACCTTATTTTTAGCTAATCTCATGCACGAGCTTTTTGCCGAAAACCAGGCTTTTCGCGCCAATGGCCGCCTCTGGATAGAAGGCCCGGCCGACCGCTTCCTCGGCATCGGCCGCCTCGAACTGCTGGAGCAGATTCAGGCTACCGGCTCCATTTCCAAGGCCGCCAAGGCAATGGGGATGTCGTACAAGAAAGCGTGGGACCTGGTGAGCTCGATGAACTCGCAGGCCCGGCAGCCGCTGGTGGGCGCGCAAGTGGGAGGAGCACACGGCGGGGGCGCGGCTCTCACCCCGGCCGGGGCGCAGGCCGTGGCCGAGTTTCAAGCCATGCAGGAGCGGTTTGCGCAGTTTCTGGCCGACGAAACGGCCCGGCTTTACCAGTAGAATTCGTGGGCAAGCCGAACATTCGGTCGCGACTACCGTTATATTATAAAAAATATAACGCCCGTCGCGATGCCAACACGCCTACTTTATCTCTTCAGAACGGAATTGCTACTGGCTGTCAGTGTCTTGATTATCAGTGCTGTCGGGGTGCTGCCCGTCGCCCAGGCCCAGCAGCCTGCCGCCGATGTAGCGTTGCGCGTTGAGGGGCTGGTCGCTAGCCCGCGTACCCTCACGGCGGCGCAACTGGCAGCGCTGCCCCACCACGAGCAGCAAACTACCGACAAGGAAGGCAGGCTACACGTGTACCGCGGCGTAGCCCTGCGCGACGTGCTGCACCTGGCCGGTGCGCCGGAGGGCAAGGCCATTCACGGGCCAGTACTGGCGCAGGCCGTGCTGGCCACGGCCGCCGACGGCTACCAGGTCGTATTCGCGCTGCCCGAAATCGACGCCGAGTTCTCGCCCCAGACCATTCTGCTGGCCGACCACCGCGATGGGCAGCCCCTGCCCACCCACGACGGGCCGTACCAATTAGTGGTGCCCCTCGAAAAAAAGCCGGCCCGCTGGGTGCGGCAGCTTACCAGTCTGCGCGTGGTAAAAGTGCAATAGCTCCGTCCACTACTCTTAACTCCTTTTCGTGTGAAGAACAAGCTACGCCTGTTGCGCGGCTCGCTGACCTGCGCCTCGGCCTTGGCGCTGGCTAGCTCCGCGCTGGCCCAAGCGCCGCGTCCCCGCCCGGCGGCTACCCCCCGGCGCCCCGCCCCCGTCGACACGCTGCATTCGGCGCTGAGCGAAGTGGTAGTGGCAGCATCGCGGGTGGAAGAAAGCTTTTTGCAGTCGCCGGTGACGGTGGAGAAGCTCAACGCGCGGACCATTCGGCTGGCCCCGACGCCCTCGTTTTTCGATGCCATTGAGGGCTTAAAAGGGGTGCAGGTCATCACTCCCAGCATTGCTTTTAAGGTGATAAATGCCCGGGGCTTCACGAACACGACCAACGTGCGCTTTGCCCAGCTCGTGGACGGCGTGGACAACCAGGCGCCGCACATCGGCGGGCCCATCGGCAACGTGCTGGGGCCGAGCGACCTCGACATCAACTCGGTGGAGGTGGTGCCCGGTACCGCCGCCGCGCTCTACGGCCTCAACGCCATCAACGGGCTGGCTAATTTCCAAACTAAAAACCCGTTTGCGTACGAGGGCCTGAGCGTGCGTCAGCTCACGGGTCTTAACCACCTGCACGACCCCAGCGTGAAGACGTTTGGGGAGAATGGCTCGCCGACCAAGAGCTATTCCGAAACCAGCCTGCGCTACGCCAAGGTACTCGTGGCCGATAAGCTGGCCTTCAAGGTAAATGCTTCCTACCTGCGCGCCTACGACTGGGTGGCTAACGACCAGACCGACATCAACCCCAACGGCAACGCCACCACGGGCCTGTTCGGGGCCGATAACCCGGCCCAGGACCAGGTGAACCGCTACGGCAACGAATCGTCGGACCGTACGACGCTCACCTTAGGCGGCAAGCAGTACTCGGTGGCCCGCACCGGCTACGACGAGCGCGACCTCGTGGATTACAACGTGCGGACGCTCAAGGCCGATGCCGCCCTGCACTACCGCTTTCGGCCGGGCGTAGAGCTGGCCTACACCTACCGCGTGGCTGGCTTCGACAACGTGTACCAGCGTTCCAACCGTTTCCGGCTGCAAGGCTACCGCTTGCAGCAGCACGCCCTTACGCTCACCACGCCCGTGGTGCAGGCCCGCGCCTACCTGACCCAGGAGAATACCGGCCAGAGCTACAATCTACGCTCGATGGGCGAGAATATCGACCGCAGCTACAAGCCCGATGCTACCTGGAACGCTGACTTTACCAATGCTTGGAACGCCGCCACGGCCGCCGGCCAGGGCGTAGCCAGCGCCCTGGCTACCGCCCGCGCCGCCGCCGATGCCGGCCGTCTCCAGCCCGGTACCGAGGCCTTCAACCAGCGCCTGAGCCAGCTGCAAGCCGTCAACAATTGGGATGTGGGGGCCGCCCTGCGTGTGCGGGCCAGCTTGGCCCACGCCGAGGCCCAGGTAAACGTAGCCGAGGCCCTGCGACGCGGCGGCCACGCCTTGCCCGCCGCCCTCGACCTGCTGGCCGGGGCCGACCACCGCACCTACTTTGTGGTGCCCGACGGCAATTATTTCATCAACCCCAACCCCGGCAAAGACCCGCTGGCCGACAACCTCACGTATGCCAAAACCGGCGGCTTCGTGCAGGCCGGCGGGCGGCTGCTGGCCGAGCGGCTGCGGCTCACGGCCACGCTGCGGGTCGATAAAAACGACTATTTCAGCGTGAAGTTCAACCCGCGCTTCACGGCGGTGTACTCGCCCACCCAGCGCCAGAATTTTCGGCTGAGCTACCAGAGCGGCTACCGCTTCCCGAGCTTGTTCGAAGGGTTTTCCAACGTGAACAGCGGCCAGGTGAAGCGCATCGGCGGGCTGCGGGTGATGAGCGACGGCATCTTCGAAAACAGCTACACCCGGGCCAGCATCGACGCCTTCAACGCCCAGGTAACGGCGGCCATCAACGCCAATACCTCCGCCCAAACCACGGCCCAGAAGCGCCAGGCGGCCATCCTGGCCAATCAGGGGACGCTCGTCAAAAACCCGTACACCTACCTCCGGCCCGAATACATCCGCTCGCTCGAAGTCGGCTACAAGGCGGGCCTGGGGCCGGGCGGGCGGCTGCTGGTCGATGCCGATTTTTACTACAACTCGTACCGCGACTTTATCGCGCAGGTTGAAGCCTACGTGCCCCAGACGGCGGCTGGCGTCGCTCTCAACACCGGTACCGACCTCAACGTCATCGCCACCGCGCTCAACGCCCGCAGCGGCCAGGCCCGCTACCGCCTCTGGACCAACTCGCAGAGCCAGGTGTACAACTACGGCGGCTCGGCGGGCCTGCGCTACGAGGCGGGCCGCGGCTACCTGGCCGGCGGCAACGTCACCTACACCCGCCTCGACCGCACCGAAAACGGCGACGGGCTCGAAGACGGCTTCAACACCCCGCGCTGGGCCTACAACCTCAGCCTGGCCAACGAAAACGCCTATCGCAACCTGGGCTTCGGCTTGAATTTTCGCCATCAGGTGAGCTATTATTCCCAGACTTTCCTGGTCAATGGTACCGTGCCGGCCTACAGCTCGCTCGATGCCCAGGTGAGCTACTACCTGCCCGCCGAGCAGGTGCGCCTCAAGCTGGGGGCCAGCAACGTGCTCAATCGCTACTACGTCAGCTACCTGGGTGGGCCGAGCGTGGGCGGTCTTTACTATTTGTCGGTAACGTACGGGTTGTAAGCGTGATAAACCCCGGCGGCTAGGGCAGCATGGCCGGGCGAGGCTCGGCCTGCGCGCGCCACTGCGTGCACAAGAAGACCACTAGAAACACCGCCCCCATCGCCACGAAGAAATTGCGGGCTACGCCGTTTTCGGTGGCGAAGTCAAACAGCCAGGGCGAGGCGATGAACACGGCCCCGCTCACCAGTTCCAGCCGGCCGTGCAGCCAGAAGGGCAATACTCTAAAGGCCCCCAGCGGCATATTGGTCAGCAGGGTAATGAGCAGATAGCCCCCCGCCAGCACGTAGCACACGGTCGCGTAGGTGCCCGTGAAGTCGAATATGCTGGGCGCGGTAAAAAACAGGCCGCAGGTGAGGTAGTCGAGTACGCCGTGCAGCGTGGGCGAGATGATTTTCATAGCTCAGAAAGGATAAGAATGGTGGAGAATCAGCCAATGACAAAGCCGTTTGGCTGCCCGTGCTTACGAGCGGCCAAACGGCTTTGATATAGCCGAGCTCACGATTTCTGCCCTTGCTGTGCAGCTAATAGTAGGCTTTACTTCAGCTAGTTGGCTAGCCCAGGATGCCCGTCAGGCGCTCGATGCCGGGGCCGAGTACGAGCTGGTCGTCGGCCCCGAGCCAGTCGGTGAGAATGCTGGCGTAAAGGCTGCGAAAATCGAGCTGGTAGCGCAGGTCGCCCTGGTCGAGGTCGGCGAGGCTGGCGGTTTGATTGAGCAGGCCCGCCTTGCGCAGCGCCCCGCTGAGTAGAAACACGTTGTTGGCGGTGCCATGGTCGGTGCCGTTGCTGGCATTCTGGCTTACGCGGCGACCAAATTCGCTGAATACCATTACCAACGTATTATTCCACTCGTTGCTTTTTTGCAGGTCGGCAGCCAGCGCGGCCAGGCCGTCGGAAAGCTCGCCCAGCAGGCGGCCCTGCTGCTCGTGCTGCCGCACGTGGGTATCGAAGCCCGACAGGGCCAGGTAGTACACCCGCGATTCCACGCCCGAATTGATGAGCTCGGCAGTGGTTTTCAGGTTTTTACCAAATTCCGTATTCGGATAAGTGGCGGTGCTGTTGTGAATTTTCGATTTCTCGTAGAGGTAGTCGGCCGAAGACGCTGTTTCGGCCAGCGTCTTGTACAAGTAGTCGAGCTCCGAGCTGGCGGGGGCGGCGGCCTTTTCCTGGCTCAGGCGATTGAGGTAGCGGCTCTGGGTGAGTTGGTGAAACTTGCCGGGGTTCTTGAGGGCCAGCCCGTTGTGCTGCGCTCCTTTGAGGGCCAGGCTCAGGGTGTCGTCGATTTCGAGGGCCTGGTAGGCCGGGGCCCCGGCGGCGCAGCTGCTGTCGAGGTAGCGGCCCAGCCAGCCGGTGCTTAGCAGCTGCTCCGAGCCCGAGCCGGTTTGCCAGATGTCCATCGAGCGGAAGTGCGAGCGGTCGGGGTTGGGGTAGCCCACGGCGTTGCAGATGGCTACCTGCCCCTGGTCGAATAAGCCTTTCAGCCCCTTCATGGCCGGGTGCAGGGCCAGCTCGTCGCTTATCGGCAGCAGGCCCTCGCTTTCTTTCAGCGCCAGCGTGGGCCGGGCCTTGTAGTACAAGTCGTTGCGGAAGGGCACGATGGTATTCAGGCCATCGTTGCCGCCGCCCAGCTGCACCACGATAAGCCGCCGCGCCGCGCTACTCGGCGCATCGCGCAGCCGGGCCGCCAGGCGGCTCTCGGGCCGGTCGAGGGCGTGCAAAAACTTGGGTACCAGCAGCAGCGTGCTAGCCAGGGCAGACGATTGCAGAAAGTGGCGGCGTTGCATAGGAATGGCTTGAAATGCTACTTGTCTAGGAAATTAGAATGCTCCGGCTACGTGCCCGCCCGGCTACGCCAGCTGATATTCGGGCAGGCTGAGAATGCTCACCAGCGTGGTGCGCAGGCGCTCTTCGGGCGTGGCGGCCTTGTTGGCGGCTTGTTGCACTAAGGCCAGGTTTTCGGGCCGCAAGGGGGCTTGCAGCAGGAAATTAGCTAGTGCTCGCGGTTGCTCGGCGGTCGGGGTGGCACCTAGCAGCAGCTGCATGGGAGCCAGCGGCAGGTGGGTAGCGTCGGTGTTTTTGAGCAGCCGCTCCTTGCCGGTAGTTTGGGGGGTAATGTCGTTTTCGTCGTCTTTGAGGCGCACCGCAAACTCGGCGTTTTTGAACAGAATGCTGGGCAGTTGCAGGCGCAGCAGCAGCGACGACGAGTCGATCCAGGCCCGGCCGCCGGGCCAGCCGGCCACGTTGGGCGGCATGAAAAGTGCCTGCCCCAGCGCCCGCTGATAGCCCAGGAGCTGCTTATCGTTGTCCACGGTCAGGTTGAGGGTGCGGCGCAGGCCGGCCACCAGGGCCACCGGCGACTTGATGAGGCTGCCCGTATTGTTGGGCGCGTAAAACCAATCGGCCGAGAATATCCGCTCCAACAAGTCACTCACGTCGTAGCCGCCCTGGCGGAAAGCGGCGGCCAGCGGCGCGATGCGGTCCGGGTCGGGCACGTCGTTGACGAAAAAGCGGTACATCTTCGTCACCAGGAAGGTAGCCGCCGCTGGCTGCTGCATGATAATGCGCAAAACGTCCTCCCCGCCCCAGTTGCCGGTCTGGCCCAGCACGGTTTTGGTGCCGTCGTCGTGGTCGCGCTCCCGAAAGCGGAAGTTGCTCTGCCCGTCGTAGCCCCAGCCGGTGAAGGCGCGGGCGGCTTCCTTCACGTCGGTCTCGGTGTAGTTGCCCCGGCCCAGGGTAAACAGCTCCATTACTTCGCGGGCGAAGTTCTCGTTGGGATGCTGTTTTTTATTTTGCTGATTATTAAGAAACTGCAACATGGCCGGCTCCTGGCTCACGGCCAGCAGCAGGTCGGGAAACTTACCCAGCGCCTTTTCCCGAATGGTATTTAGCAGGGCCAGCGAGTCGTCGGGGCGGCGGGTGCGGCAGGCAAAGTGCCCGTGCCAGAACAGCGCTACCTTCTCCCGCAGCTGCCCGGGCGATTTGGCCATCTTGTCCATCCAAGCCGTGCTCATGGCTTGGAAGGCGTCGCGAATACCATCGTTCTGCCGCTTGCGCTGCTCGGGCGTGAGGTCGGCGCGGCGCAGCTGGGGTAGGCCCTGGCGGCGCACGGCCAGCGCCGAGCGCGGGCGCAGCGGGTCAACGGCCGTCAGCGGTGGGGCGACCGTCTCGATGGGGTTCAGCGTGCCCGGCTGCGCCGCGCTGGCGGGGGCCGGCGGCGCGGCGGCCGGGCCAGCCGCCGCGGGTACGGCGGGTGTGCCGGGCGGCACGGCCATCACGGCCCCCAGCGGATCGCTGAAGGCTACCAGCGTCGCGCTCGGAATGGGTTCGTAGGCCCGGGCGTCGTGTAAGAGCTGACGCAGGGCCTTCGCGGGGCTGAGGCCCGCCGCCACGTCTTGGGGGCGCGGCCCAAAACCGGCCCGCCAGTACAGATGCTGAAGCTGTTGCACGTTCATGGCAGTTGGATGGCCGGCCCAGATAAAGGTTTAATGCGCCAGTATAAATGTAAAACGGAGTGGCACTCCGTTTTACAGGCGGGCACCTACTACTACGGTCTTCTTATACTCGCGCCGCTCGCCGCCGCTGGGGCGGAAAAGCTCCACGTGCACGAGGTAGTAGCCCACGGCGGCCTTGCGGCCGTGCTCGTCCAGGCCATCCCACTGCACGAAGCCGGTGGTGGGTAAACTCTCATTGCGCAGCAGTCGGCGCGTAAGCTGCCCCAGGGCATCGTACACCGTCACCGAGCCCACGTAGCCGGGCTGGTCGAGCTGGTAGTTGAGGGTGGTAAAATCCTGCTGGCCGTCGTCGTCGGGGGTGAACAGCTCGGGCACCACGGCCAGCTCCTGACCGCCGCCCGTCGCATCCTGGGTCTGGGAATTGGGGCGACCGGGCGTGGCGTAGCCCACCGTACCCGCCGCCGAGTGAAAGTTGCCGGCCGCGCTCGGCCCGCTGGCCCGGATGCGTTCCAGCGATACGCCATCCTGGGTGCTTAGCAAAGCTAGCTGCTGGCTTTTGTTGTATTCGTAATGATCTATCTGGTTGCTGGTTGCATTATAAAGTGCCACCGTGCCCGCGCTGTTGTCGAACGCCGGAAAGCCACTCACGGCCAATAGCGCGGCCGGGTCGCTGCTGGTAGGGTACTGGGCCTGCAAAATGCCCGCATCCGAAGTCAGCGCCACTACCTGGCCGGGGGCCAGTACGTAGGGCGCATCGGGGCTGATGCTAGCCGTATTTGTGCCGCTGGCCTTCTGCGCCGCAAGCTGATAGCCCTGCAAATTGACGTAGCGCAGCGAGCGGTTTAGCAGCTCCACAAAATAGACGCCGCCCGGTGCGTGGTTGAACAATACCTCATTCACCACGACATCGCCGGGCTGGGCAGCCTCGGGCAGGGCGACGCCCGCCACGCTGAGCGCCCCGCTGGCATTGCCCGCGCAGTCGGTAGCGCGGGCGACGGCCACTGTGAGCGGCTGGCTGGGTAGCAGCGCCTGATTCACCGTTAAGTCCACGGCCCGGAAATCCGGCCCCACGGGCGTGGCTTGGCGGATGGCGGGCGCGGAGCCGGTACTGCTTTGCAAGGAGTAAAGCGCCGGATTGGCCGCCGCTACGCTGTCCAGCTTCTCCCCAAAGTTCAGGCGAATGCGGCCGGGCGTGAGGGCCACTGCGCCAAGTAGGGCAGGGGCGACGCGGTCGGGATTGGTGGTGGCGCGGCTGTTGCGGCGGCCGGGGGTGCCGCCGCTGGCATCCTGGCTAGCCTGCCAGTTGCTGGCTCCGGCGCAGTAATTGGCAGGGTCCAGCATTTCGAGGGTCCAGCCGCCCGCTTGCTTGCGCGAGTCGCGGTACCAGGTATCGGCATAGGTTATTTCAAAGAGAGTCGTGCCGTCGCGCCCGCGCAGCACTACTTGGTCACCGCCGTTGCTGAGCGCCGGGAAATTGCTGAGGCCGTACACCTTCCCGTAAGAAGTAAAGAGCCCGGTGCGGGTGGTGCCGCATACCACGGCGTACTGGCCGGGCAGCAGGCGGGCGGTATCGGGCAGCACCGCGGCGGGGCTGCCGGGCTTCAAGAGGCGCACCCCGCGTAAGCTCAATATCTTGGTGGGGCTACTGTTGTACAATTCCACAAACTCGGCGGCGGGCAAACCTACCACCGGCGTTTCGTCGGCCATCAGCTCGGTGATAAGTAGCTCGCCCACCCGGGGCAGCACCGGTACCCCGCCGAAGCTGGCCGTAAGCGGCCCGGTCGCCACGTTGCCGTAAGGGTCGGACAGTTGCCTTATTTCCAAGGTATTGGTCGCGCCAAAGTCCTGCCTGAATGTGAGCCGCACTACGGCCGGGTTGAGCGTCGAAACTACGGCCGAAGCGGGTACCGCTCCCGTGGCCAGCTGGTAGCGGCTGGGCTGGGCGGCGGTGACCGGGTCCACCGCTTCGTTAAATAGTACGTCGAGCGTGCGCGCATCCACGGACGCGACCCGGCTGAGCAGGGGCGCGGTGGCGTCATTCACCCTAAAATCGTCGAAATAAAAATTTCGATTATTGGCCGAGGAATAAAGCAGCGATACGCCCACCACGGCGCTGCGCTGGTGGGTATTGTCGGTGGGCTGGCTGGCCTCAGCTACGAAGTTGCGCCCGCCGGTGAGGTCGCGAGCTAGCGTCCACTCGCCTTGTAGCGAGTGGGTTACGCGCACGCGCACCAAATTGTTGGTCGTGGAGGCCAGCGTGCCGTTCTGGCCGTCGATGAGGATGGTGGCGCTGCGGGCCGAGTCTTTGCGGAAGAGGCTTACCTCGTCGTCGGTGCCGCCTAGGCGCACAAAATAGCCCTTGGTGGCGGGGCTGCGCAGGTCGGCCTGCGAGGCTAGCAGCCACACGTCGGCCAGGTTGCCGGCCGAGGTGGCCAGCCGCAGATTGGCCCAAAACTCCCAAGTGGTGCCGGTGCTGGCCTGGCAGGGCGTCACGAGCTGTAGCTGGGTGCCCGTGGTGGCCGGGCCGTTGCTTTGCAGTACTTGGCTGGCCACTTGAAAGCTAGCCACATCGCCGGTCCAGGTAGGGTTAGTGGTGAAGTTGCCGTCGGCGAAGGAGTCGGTGAGCTGGGCGTGGCCGGCCAGCGGCCAACTAAGAGATAGCCAAAGTACTAGGGCGTAAAGCTGCTTCATTAAATAATAGGGTTGTTGCTTTTTGTCGCCAAGTAACGAATTTTTACCGACATTTGCCCGTTGGCGGCCGGCGCGAAGCCGCCCGCCTAACGAGCTGATTAACTGCTACCCTCATGAAGATTGCTGTAGTGGGTGCCACCGGCCTGGTGGGCACCGAGATGCTGAAAGTGCTGGCCGAGCGCCAGTTTCCCGTTACGGAGCTGCTACCCGTGGCCTCGGCCAAATCGGTGGGCCAGCTGGTTCATTTTCAAGGAAAAGACTACCCGGTGGTGAGCATGGAAGACGCCATCGCGGCCCGGCCGGCCATTGCCATCTTCTCGGCCGGCGGCGGCGTGTCGCTGGAGTTCGCGCCCAAGTTTGCCGAGGTGGGCACGGTGGTCGTCGATAACTCGTCGGCCTGGCGCATGGACCCCAGCAAGAAGCTGGTGGTGCCCGAAGTGAACGCCGACGTGCTCACGAAAGACGATAAAATCATTGCCAATCCCAACTGCTCGACCATCCAGATGGTAGTGGCGCTGAACGATTTGCACAAGAAATACAAGGCCGAGCGCATCGTCGTGAGCACCTACCAGAGCGTCACCGGCACCGGTAAAAAGGCCGTGGACCAGCTCATGGAGGAGCGCGCCGGCCACACTGCCAGCAACCCCGCCTACGCGCACCCCATCGACCTCAACGTGCTGCCCCACATCGACGTATTTCAGCCCAACGGCTACACCAAGGAGGAGCTGAAGATGGTGAACGAGACCAAGAAGATCATGGGCGACGACAGCATCCGCGTTACGGCTACCTGCGTGCGCGTGCCCGTGATGGGCGGCCACTCCGAATCGGTCAACGTGGAGTTTGCCCAGGATTTCGACCTCGACGAGGTGCGCGATGTGCTGCGCCACACCGAGGGCGTGGAACTGGTCGACGATGTGCAGAACAACCACTACCCCATGCCCAAGGACAGCCACGGCCGCGATGCCGTGCTGGTGGGCCGCCTCCGCCGCGACGACACCCAGCCCAACACCCTCAACATGTGGATAGTGGCCGACAACCTGCGCAAAGGCGCCGCGACCAACGCCGTGCAGATTGCCGAATACCTGACGGCCAAAGGCCTGGTGTAAGCCGCAAAAAGTGCGGAGCGTAAGCTTCGCCAGCAGCGTTACTTTCGGCCCCTGCGTTTTTTGGAAGCGCAGGGGCTTTTCGCGTTAAATGAATCGGTTGCCGGGGGGGAATTAAAGATTAAAAATGAAAAATTAAAAATGGACAAGTTATTGATTTTGATCATTTTTAATTCTTAATTCAACCCTCGGAAACCGCACTATCTATGCAACGAAATCGACATTGGAGTAGGCGGATACGCTGGGGCCGGCTGCTTGTATTGCTGGCGTTGTTGCTGTGGGTAAGCACCAGCTGGCCCACCTACCAGCCCCCCGGCCGGCCCGAGCTACGGCTGCGGCTCAACTACCTGGAGCGGGTAATTCAGGAAGGAGCAGCCCCGGCCACTGCTCTCGGTAAGCTGACGGCGCAGAATCCCGAGTGGGGCCTGTTTACGCTCTCGTTCACGACCTACGGGCTGGCCAATCTGGCGGCCCGGCAGCCCGATTTACGGGCCGAGGCGGCAGCCACCATCGGTCGGGCCATCCAGGTAGCGCTTACCGACCCGATTCGGCAGCCGTTTGCCGAGTCGCCGCCCGCGCTGCCCGGCTCGGTGCTGTACCTGGGCCACCTCAATTTGATGCTGGGCTACCACCGGCAATTGGTGCCCAACTCGCCCTACCGGGACCTGCACGACAGCCTTTCGGCCGCACTGGCCACCCGCTACCGGCAGGCGACCAGCGGCAACTTGCCTTCTTATCCAAACCTGCGCTGGCTGCCCGATAACACCGTGGCCCTGGCCTCGCTGGCCCTGCACAGCCGCCTCACCGGCAGCACGTACGCCGCCGCGGGCCCCCGCTGGGTGGCCCGCGCTCGGCGCGAGTGGCTTGATTCTTCCACCGGTCTGTTAGTCTCAATGGTCGATACCACTGGCCGTCCCCGTGAAGAGCCCCGGGGCTCGCACCTCGGCTGGAGCATCTGGTTTTTGGGGCAGGTTGATTCGACCTTCGCCCGGCAGCAATACGCGCAGTATCAGCAGCACCACAGTACCAACCTGGGCGTGCTGCGGCTGTACCGCGAGTTTGCCAGCCGGTACGGTACCGAGGCGGGCAACGTCGATAGTGGCCCGCTCATCCTGGGCTACGGCATTCCGGCCACGGCCTTCGCCTTTGCCGACGCGGTGGCCCTGCGCGACTACCGCAATGCCGGCCGGCTGCGACGCGTTATTAGCCTGGGCAGCCGCGACATTCGGGAGGGCGACGAGCTGCGCTACGGCGTGCGCCTGGTGAGCCTCGACGTGAATCCGCTTTCGGAAGCGCTGCTGCTGTGGGCCGACGTACCCGGCCAGCCGTAGGGCTGGGGGACTACGCTACTTTGCCTCAATCAGCTGCACGGCCTTCTCCAATACCTCGTCGCGCCCTTTGCTGAGGCCCTCGATGGTTGGCTTTACCTCGACATCGGGCACGATGCCTACGCGTTGCGTTTCGCGGCCATCAGGGTAGTACACTCCCAGCCCGCTGATGCGGGTGCGGAGGTTGCCGGGCAGCACGATGTCACTCACGTCGCCGTCGGCCCCGGCCGTGGGGCTGCCCACCACTGTGGCCCGGGGCGCGGTGCGCAGGGCCATTGTAGTAAATTCAGCCTGACTTTGCGAAATTTCATCGACCAGAATCATAACCTTGCCGGGATAAGCAGGGGCAGCAGCCAACGCCGCGTCTACTTGCAGCAGGGGGCTGTACCTGAACACGCCGGGGTACGCGGGAGCCATCGCGCTAAAGCGGGCAAAAGCCGTCGGCTTAGTGAATAGGTACTTGCTGAGGATGGGCACCACGTACGCGGCCGGGTAGTTGCGAATGTCGATTATCAGGCCCTTGGTACCCTGCGCCTTGGCCATGATATCCGGCAATTCGGCGTTGCGGACGGTGCCCAGCGCCAGGTAGCCGATGTTGCCGGGCAGGAGCTTCCAGGCCGGGGCCTTGAAGTCGGGGGTACCATTGGCCACACCCAGATTGAGCCGGCCGAGGGGCACGCGGCCCACCGTGACCGGAAACTCCCGGCCGCCGCGGCGCACCACTAGGGCCACCTGTGGCGTAGCTCCGCGCAGTAGCCTGCGGGCGATGTCGCGCAGCTGAGCCGCTTCGTTGGAGGCCGGGGTGAGAGGGCGGGCCGCCTTTACTAAGTTGGCTACCGGCCGGCCATCCACCTGCACGATAACATCGCCCGGCTTGAGGGTAGTGGCGGCCCCCAGGGTCGCTTCATAGTAGCCCGCTACCGTGGCCTGGCCCTCCACGAAGCGCAGCCACAGCGGGGCTTGGTAGGTGCCCCAGTAGTCGTTAAGGATTTTATCATTAGAGATTTCAGCGTGCGAGTCGTGGATGCGGGCGATGAGGGCCAGCGCCGCCAGGCGGTACTGCTCGGGGGTGCGGGCAGCCACAAACTGCGGCAAAAATTCGGGCAGCACGCCCTGCCAGTCTTCGCCGATGGCGTAGCGGTAGGGGAAGTAATAAGCGATCATGTTCCAGTACCGGAACAGGGCCAGCACGCGCAGGCCCGCATCGGGCGTGGCCGGGCTGGGGTAGGTGGCCTCGTGCCAAAACTGCGGGTTGCTAATGCCGGGCGTGAGCCGCACGTAGTAGTGCTCCTGCTGGTTGCGGTTGTGGCGTAGGTATACCAGCTGCTGGCTGAGGGCGGGGCTGAGCTGGCGGCTGTCGGTGAGCCAGGCCAGGTCGGGTAGCAGGCGCACCGTGTCGGCGGCGGGCTCGCGGCAGGTGGGGCAGGCCGGTACGGGGCCCAGGCTCGTGAGCCAGTCACTCAATACCTGGCTGCGGGCGTCCCGGTCTCTGGCCGCCAGGGCCTTGGGTAGCAGACGCAACAGCTCGGCGTCGAAGTTGTAGTCGCCGCGCGCCACGGCGGGGTGGTAGTATTTCACGAAGCCCCAGACCCGGCCCAGCAAGGCCAGGTTGTCGAGCTGCTGCGGGCTGAGTTGGTCGAGCACCAGGCCCGAGCCGCGGCGGAAGGCCGTATCCTGCTCGGCCTTGTAATAGCGAATCGCCTTGGGCGGGGCCTGTGCCAGCGGCTTATCGTCCACGGTCAGCGTCAGGTCGTCGAGCCAGATTGTGCCCTTGTCAAATAGCAACCCGCCGAAGTAGACGGCGCGGGCGTCGTCCTCCAGCGGCAGCGTGATGCTGAATTCCTGCCAGTCAATAGTACCGGCCAGCGGCTGCCGTTCCATCCGGTCGAAAGCCAGCGGCCCGTCCGAGCCATCGACGCGCATCCACAGGCCCGCCGTCCCGCGCGGCACCTGGTCGGTTTTGAGAAAGCCCGTTAGCTTGATGGTCTTGCCCTTAAATGCGGTCGGGAGACCGAAGCCGGCGATGCCGTATTCACCCGGCGTGCGCGGCTGCCCTGTAGCCTGAATGCGCAACGCGTAGCGCCCCCCGTGGCGCACTACCGAATCGATGGCCACCTGGTAGCCCTTGGTAAAAGGGGCCGGCGCGCGCCTGAAATAACTCGGTGCCCACCCGGTAGGAAGCGGCGCGTGGGCACTTACCTGCTCCATGTCCAGGTTGAGCGGAACGGCTGGCAGTTGGGCGGCGGCCAGGGTAGGCAGCCCGAGCCCGCCTAGTAGCAATAGAAAAGGATGCTTCATTAATTGGCAGAGCCGAAAAGGCCCACCAAAGTAGCAAGCTGCGCTAAAAAAACTGTCGAGGCTAGCCAGCTGGCTATCTACCGGCTGTTGCGTGCTGCATGAGCAGGCGAGGGTGCCGCGTGAGGTGAGCAATAGCCCGGGCCGTAGTTAGTGGCAGCAGCCCGCGCTACATCCGGCCCATCGTCATCCAGGGTGCATTGAGGCGCACGTACACTGAGGCCGAGAGCGGCAGCTGGCCGTAGCCCGGCCCCACGTAGCCAGCCACGCCGTAGTAGCGGTCGGCCTGCAAGCCCTGCGGAATAAAATAGCCCGTGAGTTGCCCGCCCACACTCAGCTCGGGGCCGCGTGGGCCGCCGAGGCTGGTTAGCCGGTAGCTCGCGCCCAGCGTGAGGGCGTTGATGTTGAAGACCTGCTCCTCCAGTGGCGTCCCGGCCGCGGCGGAGGGGTAAAAGCTCAGCTCTTCACTGTCTTTCTGCACAAATTCGTAGCGGCCGTAGAAGGTAGGGCGGCCCAGCGTGAGATTGGTTTCGGCCAGTACGGCGTGCTCGGCGTGGGCTCCGTGGCCTTCGTTCAGGCCCCAGACCAGGGAGGAGGCGATATACCGGCGCTCGCCCCAACTGCGGCTGTGCAGCACCGAGGCCGTGGTGCGGGTCACGTTGTCGTCGGGGTGCAGGTCTTCGGGGCTTTTAATGAAAGCCCGGCTCACTTGCAGGGCCAGCTCACTGGTAGGGTTCCAGTTGAGGCGCGCTGCCCAGGAGTCGGCGCGGGGCCGGTCGAAATCGTAGCGGTACTGATTGGGCTCGCGGCCGGTGAAGTTGCTGCCTTCCAACTTGAACTGCTTGTAGCGCAGCCCCAGCGTGGCCACGCCAAAGGTGATGTGCGTGGCATCGGTCCAGTGGTGGGCCAGCGGCGCGTCGGGGTTGGGCATGGCCGAAATGCGGTGCATAAACGCCACCGGCCCTACCGCTGGCTCGCCGGGGTAGCCCAGGTAGGCCGTGAGGTCTACATCTTCCGAAAAAGCGTGCGTGTAGCCTACGCTAAGCCCCGAAATCAGGTCGTGCGGATGCTGCTTGTCGATGAGCGGCTGGCCTTTGTAGCTCTCCCCGGTTTGAAACAGCAGCGGGTAGCCGCCCCGCGTTTCGGTGAGCGGATCGAGGCTCACCATGAGGGTGAGGTTGAGCAGGCCGCGCTCGCCCACGGTACGCTGGGCCATGGTCATCAACCAGTTGGGGCCATCGACGGCGCGGGCGTTGCCGCGCCCGTTGGCGTGGTTGAAATTCTGGCTGGTGTAGCGGCCGAAGGCGCTGCCGTGGTACATCAGCATCCAGGGGCCTTTGTGCTGCATCCACATGTACATCGGCGTTTGGTCGGGGTTCCAGGCCGTGCCCGAGCCATTGCGGCTCATGGGTAGGTGGCGCGAATAAGCGTGGCTCATGCTACCCATGTGCATGCCGCCCGTGCTATCCATCGCCATGCCGGGCGTGTGGTGGGCGTGGCGGTGGTGTGCAGTATCGGCCGGCGCGGCCATACCGGGCATGGGACGATTGTGCTGGGCTAAGGCTGGTGACGTAGCCAGTGCCGCCAAGGCGAGCAGGTAAATAGTTTCTCTCACGAAAAGGGGCAGTTAATTAACTGCTCATTAAACGAGAAAAGCCCGCCGCCAGCGATGCGCGCAGCCGGTAAGTTTCGGGTTGGGGACGTACACAATTCGGGGAGCAAGCAGCGCGCCCCCATATTTTATACGTCGGGAGCCCGCACTTTACACCGCCGTTCTCGTGGCTAAGTGCGTAAAGCAAAAAGAGCCTGCCACTCATTGGCAAGCTCTTATTATACTTCATCTTATGAAAAACGCCCCCGCCGACAACCGCTCCCTGCTCGACGCCCTGGCCCGCTGCGTGGCCGCCTGCGAATACTGCGCCGATGCCTGCCTCCACGAGGACAACGTGAACATGATGGTGCCCTGCATCCGCCTCGACCGCGATTGCGCCGATATCTGCCGGCTCACGGCCGCCTTTGTCGCCCGCAATTCGCCCCACGCCCCGCACGTAATGAAAGAGTGCATCGAGCTCTGTCAGAAGTGCCACGACGAATGCGCCAAGCACCAGCACGACCATTGCCAGCAGTGCGCCCAGGCCTGCCAGGAATGCCTGGAAGCGTGCCGAGCTTACAGTGAAATGGTGAACTAGTAAAAAGGCGAGTTGCGCCGGATGAAAATCAGCCAGATTATTGGCGGTTTTTCTCCGGCGCAACTCGCCTTTTCACTAGTTCACCATTTCACCTCTAATTGAGCGAGTCGAGCGAAAGGCGCTGGGGCTGCATCAGGCGGCGAAATTCACTGACCGAGCGGCCGGTTACTTGCCGGAACTGGTTGCTCAGGTGCTGGCCCGAGCTGTAGCGCAATTGGTCAGCAATCTGCACCAGGGTCATTTCACCGTAGCTGAGCAGCTCTTTCACGCGCTCTATCTTCATGCGTATGAGGTACTTCTCAATGGTGAGGTTAGCCGTGCGCGAAAATACCTTGCTCAGGTGCGAGTAGGTAGTGGCAAAGCGATCCGCCAGGAAAGCCGACGTAGTAAGCGGCGCCGGCGCGGTGCGCAGGTGCTCGAGGTATTCTTGCAGCACAGCCTTGATTTGCTCGGTAAGCTGTTCGGCGCGGTCAAGTAGTACGTCGAAGCCGGCTTCGCGCAGTAGCGGAGCTACCACGCGGGGATCTACGGGCGTACCGGGTGCGAGCTGGGCTTGGCCCAGCGTCACTTTCGTGGGCTCGTAGCCAGCCTTCACCAGCAAGTTCTGAACCGCCTCGACGCAGCGCGGGCAAACCATGTTTTTGATGTGCAGCAGATTGGTTTTCACGGAATAGTAACTAAGATGAAGTGGTGGAACGACGTGCGGAAGCCGGGCGGCTAGCGGCCGGGCGGGGCGCCCGTGCCGGGGCTGGCGTAGCGCCTCCCGACCAGCCCTTCCCGAACCAGTGGGTGGTAGCCCAGCCAATAAACGGGATTATGGCCAGAAAAGTAACGGATAATAAGCAAAATCCTAGGAAAAAGGCAGCGCTGAACCGCCCAAAAAATCGGTCGCTTACCCCAAATAAATATCCTATTAGGCTTAGGCTGAGCACGAAGCTTATCCCGGCCAGAATAGCTACCCGACGCCAGGGATAAGCCACCAAACGGTGGCGCAGGGTAGACGCGGAAGCAGTGGGGGAGGAGCGGGCCATCGGGCAAATTTACCGCCCGCGCCGCAACTGAGCTCACTAGTAACCTGCGACCGGGTTTTGCGGTACTAGGCCCAGGATCATGGCGTCCGTCAGCATCCTTTCACCCGGCTATATTCTTTCACCGGCCGCTCGTGCGGCGCTCACTTTTTTCTCCCCATGACTCGCTCCCTACGCCTCCTCGGGCTGCTCGCCGTGCTGGCGCTGCCCCTTGCCTCTTGCAGCTCCGGTACCAAAGACGGTGATACCAACGTTGAAAAAGATTCTGCTAAAGCCCGCGAATCCGACAGCGAGCCCTCACGCGTAAGCCACGAGAGCGGCGACCCCACCGGCCCCGCTACCAGCAACGGCGATTCGCTGGCCGCTGGCCTCTCGCGCGACACAGCTCGCCGCCCCACCGGTAAGCAGATTTACAAAGCCGCCGACCGTGCCGTAGACCGCAACCACGACGGCATCGCCGACTAAAAAAACACTGCGAACGAAAGGCCAGCCCCGCCATAGGCTGGCCTTTTTTATATGGTGCAAGCGGAAATAAATAGTCGCAAAAGACCAAGTGAGTAAGCCAGCCCAACAGGTCGGTGAAACAGCTTAGCCAAGCAACCGTCACCACTCAACCATCCAGCCAGCTCGCCCCCGCGAGCGCATCCCCGAAATCCGTTGAATCCGTTAAATCTGCGATTTTTTGAGCGCGCCGACGTGTTGACAATTGCCCGCGAGCTACTAGGCAAGCACGTATTCACCTGTATTGACGGCGAGCTCACGGGGGGCCGCATTGTCGAAACCGAAGCCTACCGACACGAAGGCGACCCCAGTATTACGCTCCACTTGCAGCGTAAGCGTCGGCAGGCTCAAGCATTGTATCAGCCGGGTGGCCACGCCTATTTATATACGGTGTACCGGGTCCATACGCTTTTCAACATCACCGCCAACGACGCGGCGCATCCCGACGCGGTGCTCATTCGGGCTATCGAGCCACTGGTGGGGCTCGATACGATGCTACGCCGCCGGGGGCTAGCCAAAGTAGCGCGCAATCTCACGGCGGGCCCCGGCGTGCTTAGCCAGGCGCTGGGGCTTACGCCTGCCCTCAACGGTGAGCCACTAACCGGCCCTCACATTTGGCTTGAAGATGTTGGCGAAAATATTGAGCCCACAAACGTGCTGGCTAGCTCCCGCGTGGGTCTGGAGTACGCCGGGCCAGAAGCCGTAGAATTGCCTTGGCGCTTTCGCGTGCGGGATAGCAAATGGACCAGCCCGGCAAAATAGAAGCTGCCGGAAATTGATACATGAGTGCTGAAAGCGCGCTGGTGAAGCGCTTACGGGCCATTCTGCTTCTACTCTCCGAGAGGTATTGGTAGCGAAAAAATAGCTGCTGCCACATAGTGGGGCGAATGAAGGGTAGGAGAGGAGCGAGGCTCAGTTAAAATGCTCTCCACTCAGGCTATTGCCAAGTGGATCATGAGCAGCTTTGCTGTGCCTACTTCTGTCGATGAGCAAACGTGCCGCGCTGCACGCTGGGACAAATGGCTGCTGCGAGAGTAAGCAGGCCATAATGAACAAATTACGTGTTTATCCCTGCGTAGTAATCTCCCCAGAATACGCATTTATCCCGCCATTGTCCCATCTGTAGGCGCGTATACCCAGCACAAGCCTTCCCCTACATTTTTAACACACCATGTTCAACTTAAAACCTCCATTGGCATTGGCCGCGCTGGCACTCAGTGCTGCCCTACTTGGCAGCTGCAGTAGCAACCAAGGCAACGAGTCTGGTTCCGGCACTTCCAGTAATAGCGGCACGGGCACTGGTAGCGGCGCTGATACCAGCATGGGTACCGATTCGTCAGCCACGGGTGGCATGAGCGGTAGCTCAACCACCGGCTCTACGTCAGGTAGTACCGGTGGCTCCATGACTGGCGGCGATGCTGGCACTACGGCCGGGAGCACTACAGGTAGTGGCTCTACAGCCGGTAGCACTGGTGGCGCGACGGGTGGCGCTACCACTGGTGGCTCCACCGCTGGCGGTCAGTAAACATCACTCCTCACCATTTTTTTCCTTTTCCTATGAAAAAGCAAATTTTGCTTCCGCTCCGGGCTGCTACCGGCACCCTCGTCCTGGCCGCTGCTTTTGCGCTTAGCGCTGGCACTGCTTATGGCCAAACTACCACGGGTACTACTGGGTCGACCACCGGTACCACGATGGGCTCTACTAGCGGCACTACATCCGGTTCCACTACGGTGGGTACCACGAGCGGTACTACTTCCGGTTCGATGGGCACTACTTCCGGTTCTATGGGTAGTACTTCGGGCTCGATGGGTAGTACCTCGGGCTCGATGGGCAGTACTTCCGGTTCCACCAGTGGAAGCTCTACCTCGGGCGACCGCCGCAGAAACGGTAAAATGCGCGGCTCTAAAAATACTGGTAGTACCTCGGGTAGCACTAGTGGCAGCACGTCGGGTAGCCAGCGCTAGACCTGTTGTTTTTTAAATCAAGTATTGTCACGGGGCGAAGGAACAGGCCAAGGCTGGCCGTTCTTTCGCCCCGTTGGCATATCGTCCAAGGCTAGTTGTTCTCTATGCTACACCGTTTTTGGATGGTTGCTCGTCGGCCATTTGTGCTCGACCTCCGGGCGCTTGCCTTGCTTCGCATTGGGGTAGCTGCCGTTATTCTCCTCGATTTAGCTGTTCGCAGTACCGACCTCGAGGCGCATTATTCCAATCTAGGGGTGCTACCGGTGGGCGCGTTGGTCGAACACGCCTGGACACTTTACCAATTTTCCTTGCACGCTAGCAGCGGCCTGTGGCAAACACAGGCTGTTTTATTCCTTATCGCCGCCTGGGCCGCCGTGGCCTTGTTGGTGGGATATCACACCCGCCTAGCTACCCTAGCCTCGTGGATATTGCTTATTTCTCTCCAAAACCGCAATCCGCTGATAGGGCAGGGGGGAGATGATTTGCTACGCATGCTCTTGTTCTGGGGCTTCTTCTTGCCTTGGGGGCGCGTATGGTCGCACGATGCTCAACGGTTGTCTCCTCCCACTAGCTACGCCTATTGCAGCGCGGCCACCGTGGCCTACATAGTGCAGCTCGCCTTGCTTTATTGGTGCACTGCCATCCTCAAAAATGGCCGCGAATGGACCCACGACGGTACGGCACTTTATTATGCTCTCAGCTTGGATCAGCTACTACTACCGGGTGGCCGCCTCCTGTATCCGCACCCCAAGCTGCTTCAGTTCCTCACCTTCGCCACGTGGTATGTTGAACTGCTGTTGCCCTTCGCGCTATTTATCCCCGTCAAAGTCTCATGGTGGCGCACGTTGGTGATCGGTACGCTAGCTGTTTTTCACCTCGGCATTAGCCTCACGCTATTTGTAGGGCTGTTTTTTATTATAAATTTCGTCTCCTTGCTCGGGCTCCTACCGCCCGCTGCCCTCGACTGGCTGGCCCCGCGACTCGGCCGACACGGGCAGCGAACGAAGAATTGGTACCTGCGCATCCCGACCTGGCAGTTTCCGTGGCGCGTGCGCGTCGAGCAGGCGCGACCATTTTCGCTTGGCAGCCTGCGCATCGCTCATACCGTCAAAGAGGCAGCAGTACTAGGTGCCCTATTTTATGTCTGCTGGTGGAATATCGACGATGTCAGTAAGCCGGGCCGCTGGATGGCGGAATCTACGCGCTGGCTGGGCTACCTCTTTCGTATCGACCAGCATTGGGGCATGTTTGCTCCCACCGTGTTTAAAGATGACGGGTGGTTTATCCTAGAAGGTACTACTAAAAACGGTACCGTACTCGACCTCAACCGCAATGGTGCCCCCGTGGCTTACGGCAAACCTCACGCTATCGTCAAGCTCTTTAAGAATGATCGCTGGCGCAAGTACTCCGAGAATTATCTATTCATCGACCATACCTGGATGCGACCTTATTACTGCAACTATTGGCTACGAGTCTGGCACCAAGCCCAGCACCAACCACTCACTCGCCTCACAGTAGTTTATATGAAAGAGGTCTCACTCCCTAATTACCAAGTACCCAACATCACGCGAGAAGTTCTTTGTGATTGTGTGCCGTAGCAACATTTAGACAAAACCTCCCCAATGCAAAACTCCCCCTGCTGGTCGCTGGTGAAAGCGAAGCAGGGGGAGTTCCTGTAAGGTTGGCGGCGACCGACTCTCCCACCGGTGAAGGCAGTACCATAGGCGCACCGGGGCTTAACGGCTCTGTTC
>CAJYPK010000055.1 GCA_913776615.1 uncultured Hymenobacter sp. | reverse complement strand
CTGGAGCTTGGTGTTACGATGCTTGGCTATCGCCAAAAGACTCCGCGCGGCGGCAGCTACCAATTCAGGTAGCTGCCGCCGCTCGTAGTCTTTTGGCAGCTTGCTCCCGGCAAATACGCCGGGGCCTAGCCAGCCCGCTCGTCGGTGCTCACGGGCAGCCACTCGTCTTTTTGGCAGGTGGGGCAGGTGGCGGTGGCGGCGGTTTCCAGCAATTGCACGCTGCCGCAGCAGAAGCAGGCGTGGGGGCCAGCGGCTTCGGCGCGGCGCAGGCGGCGGGCGCACCGCTCGGGGCGAATGGGTAGGCCACCCCGCACCGGCTCGGTGCTGGGGTAGAAATACACGCTCAGGTTGCCGGAAGCTTCCATGTAAGCCAGGCGCACCTGGCCCAGGTGCTCGACTTGCTGCTGGCGTAGCTCGCCAAACAGCTCTTTCTGAGTAAGCCGCAACTGGTGAAAATTAGCGAGCAAAATCCGGCCTTCCTCCACTACCAGTACCGGCTCCCCTTCTATCCAGTCGCTGAAGCGGGGATAGGCGCGGGCCAGGTAATTGAAGGCCCAGTACAGGCCCGTGACTATCACAAACACCACCGCCGCGTAGAGAATGGACGTGGTGCCGTAAAACATCGTATCGCCTGCCGCCGAGCCCAGCGCCAGCACCAGGCTAATCTCAAAGATGGAAAGCTGCCGCACGCCGCGGCGGCCCGTTACGCGCAGCGCCACAATGATAATGAGGTACATCACCACGCAGCGAAACACGATTTCGCCCACGTAAGCGGGCGGCGTGCGGGGCGTCCAGATAATGCGGTGCCAGTCGAAGGGCACGAGTGGAATGGCAAGTAGCATGGCAACAGGAAGCAGCGGAATAAGCAAAAAAGCCGGGGGCCAAACCGCGGCGGGCCGGCCCCCGGCTCGCGGACGCTAGGGTAGGGTGGGCATTACTGCCAGTTTTTCTTGTCGCGCCACGAGTGAGTAGGCTCGTAGCCCAGCACGCGGCGCGCCTTGTCGATGGAAAGCAGCGTTTCGTGCTCGCCCAGTTCTTTTTTCACCGGTACCTGCGGCAGGTAGTTTTTCATCAGCTCAGCCGAAGACTTCGACATTACCGTGTCGGCGTTGGCGATGATGAAGGGGTGCATGCCGGTGGCTTTCCACTCAATGGCCTTGCGAATGGCCTGCGAGCCATCGCGGGCGTCGATGTAGGCCCACATGTTCCACTTGCGCTCCTCGGGGTCCTTGTCGTAGGCCGGAAACTTGGCGTAGTCCTGGGGTTCCATCACGTTGGAGAAGCGCAGGCCAACGAGCTTGAAATCGGGTGTTTGCAGGCAGAACTGGCGGGCCATGTCTTCCATTAGCACCTTAGCCAGGGCGTAGGCGCTCTTGGCGCGCAGCGGGTAGTCCTCATCGACGGGCGCGTAGGGCTCGTCGCCCTCGAAGGGCTCGCCCAGCGTCGTTTCGGAGCTGGCCCAGATGACGTTGCGAATGCCCAGCCGCCGCGAGGCCTCGAACACGTTGTAAGTACCCATGATGTTATTCTGAAACAGATGGGCATCGGGATACTGGCGCGGGGTGGGGAAGGCTGCCAGGTGCACCACGGCGTCGAAGGCGTTGTTGGCCACGCCGGCGTGGATTTCCTTGCCCGTTGAGGAGAGGGCGTCGAGCGTCTGGCCGAAGTCGCTGAGGTCGGCGATGATGCTGGGAATATTCTTATCGGGCGCGACGGTATCGATTACAAATACGTCGTAGCCGTGGGCCAGCAGGTCTTGCACGCAGGCTTTGCCGAGCTTGCCGGTGCCGCCGGTTACGGCCACGCGCTTTTTGGCGGTGGGTTGGGAGGAAGAACTCATGGTAGGATGGAAAAGGAAAAAGAGCGGCCGGGCCGCGGTATAGCGGAGGTAATACGATAAAGGGCGGCTAGCCGCCGTGTAATTTTTGGGGGATAGTCCGACTGCCAGCTAATGCGGGAGGTGAGCCTGGGTAGGGATGTAACACCAAGCTCCAGCTTGGTGATTGCTCGGCGAGCGCGTCCTACCGCATCACCAAGCTAGAGCTTGGTGTTACATCCACTAGATATATCGATCTGGAAGCCACGGCAGACTGATCAGAGAGCAAGCTAAAAGCTGCCCGTCCTCGCCAACGGCGCGCAGGGCGGGCAGCTTGATCAAGCAGACCTTGACGGTAACCCGGCTACCGGGCGCTGATGCCAGCGGCCGGAGCAGGGGCCGCGGCCAACTGGCGTAGGGTGCGGGCGGGCCACACCGTAAGGCCGGCTTCGGAGGCCAGCCACAGGCGGCCGCGCGGGTCGCGCTGCACCAGCGCGGGGTGGGGGCCGGGGCCGGTGGGCAAGGGGCGCAGCAAGCGTTGCGGCACGATTTCATCGGTAGCCGTGGTGGCGGTGAAGCCCGCCGGTTCGGCCTGGGGCTGGCGGCCGGGCAGCAGCAGCAGGCCGAGGTCGGTAGCCAGTACCCAGCCCTGGCCGGGCGCGTAGGTCACGCTGCGCACGGCGTTGCCGGGCTGGCCCACGAAGCGGGCGGTGGGCAGCTCGTCGGGGCTGGCCCCTGCGGCGGGAGCCGGGTTGGTATCGAGCAGGCAAATGGCCTCCGACATCACCACCCACACGCGGCCGGCTCCGTCGGGCAGCAGCTTTTCTACCAGGTTGTCGGGGATTTCGTGGTTGGCGACGCCTTCCTCGTTGTAGCGCGTCCACTGGCCGGCCTGGTAGCGGTGCAGGCCCAGGTTGGTGCCCAGCCACACCGCGCCATCGGCCGTGGCCAGCCCGGCGCTGATGCCCGGGATGCGCAGGCGCATCACCAGGCTATCGCCGGCTACTTCATAAGCCCCGTGGCCGGCCAGCCCCAGCCAGAGGTGGCCCGCCGCATCGCGCAGCAGCGCCGTGACGGGGGCCGCCGGCGCGGCGGGCAGCGGCTGGGCCTGCCCGCTGCGCAGGCTCAGGCGGCGCGGCCCCTGGGTGGTGCCCAGCCACAGCTCGTCGGGGCCGGCGAGCAGGGCGGCCGTGAGGGGTAGCGGGCTGCGGTAGCGCAGCCGCAGGCGGTGACCCTGGCACTCCCACACGCCCTGCTGCGTCACGAGATAAGGATGGGCACCGTCGGGCAGCAGTGCCACCGGCGTTTCGGGGGCGGGCAGGGCGTAGTGCGGCACCTGGGCCGGCACGAAGCGAGCCGCTAGCAGGAGAAGAATGAGCAGTAAAAACTTGCGAAAGGACACGGGTCAGGATGTTGCAGTGAATGAGGGGCTACCAGCGCTCAGCGACAGTTGCTGGCCAAGGCATAGGGCTGGATAAGACCGGTCACCAACGTGCGCCGCGCTACGGCGTGGTAGTGCCCGCCACAAAGCTAGCGGGGTAGAATATCCTGCTTCTTGCCAAATAGTTACGACTTTGTTACGTGCGCGCAACTTCACAATACTGTCTTCTGCCGGACACATTGACCTCATACCTGCCGGTCACCTTTGCGACTTGAAAAACCTTCCCTTTTTTCTACCCCGCAACGCGTATGAAACTAACCGTTACCCTACTGGCCGGGTGCAGTCTGCTGGCCGCCGCCGCCCCGGTTGCCGTGGCGCAGAATCAGCCCAGCAACGTCATTATGTACATCGGCGACGGCTTCGGGCTGGCGCCCAAAACGGCCACCCGCATGGCCCTGGGCCAGGGCCGCGACACCAAGCGCTACGCCTCCGACGCCAATTTTCAGGTGCTCAGCCTGGACAAGCTGCGCTATAATGCCACCGTCACCACCCACTCGCTCAACTCCTGGATTACCGACTCGGCTCCCGGGGCCTCGGTGTACGCCTGCGGCAAGCCCGGCAAGCAGGATAACGAAGTAATTTCGCTCAACGCGGCCAATGGGACGGCCATCGAAACCATCTTGGAAGCGGCCAAGAAGCAGGGCTACGCCGTGGGTCTGGTGAGCACTGCCCGCATCACCCACGCCACCCCGGCCGCCTTTGCCAGCCACATCTGGTACCGCGATCTGGAGGACTACATTGCGGCCCAGTACATCGCCTCGACGCAGACGCAGTACGAGGCGATTTTTAACAGCAGCCCCACCGCCAGCTACCGCTACCAAAGCAACCGCGACTGGGTGCTGCCCACCCCCAAGGTCGGCGTGGAGCTGGACGTAGTGCTGGGCGGCGGTGCCCGTCACTTCCTGCCCAAAAACGTGGCCAGCCAGTACAAGGCCGTGAAGGATGCCTCGGGCAATGCCATTACCAACGCCAGCGGCGCGGCCGTGAACCTGAGCGGCAGCCGCAACGACGACGTGGACCTGGTGAACTACGCCGTGACGCAGCGCAACTATAACTACGTCAACAGCCGCGATGCCCTGCTGGCCGTCAGCAGCAACATCAGCCAGTACGGGGTGGGGGGCAAGAAGCTGCTCGGCCTGTTCAACGCCTCGCACGCCAGCTACGAGCAAGACCGCCAGACGACCAACACCTGGGAACCGTCGCTGTCCGACATGACGCGCATCGCCATCGAGGTGCTGCGGGCCAAGAGCAACGGCAAAGGCTTTTTCCTGATGGTGGAGGCTGGCCGCATCGACCACCTGGAGCACTCTAACACGGGCGGCATCTCGGTGGTGGCCGGCTCGGGCAGCACCAACCAGTTTGTGGTCGATGCCGACAAGCCGACCTACGTGGGCACCGGCGACGCCGGCGTGAGTGCTACACCCACCTCGACGCGCACGAGCAACGTGTACGGTTCTGATTACATGATCAAGGAAGTGCTGGCCTTCGACTACGCCGTGGCCGAGGGCCGCGCCCTGCTGGCCAACGCCAACGCCGGCCGGACCCTGCTCTTCTCCTCGTCGGACCACGAGTGCGGCGGCTTCGCCGTGACGGGCCTGCACGATGAGGCCAACGCCAGCGGCAACGGCACCAAGATTCGCACCTACGCCGGTCAGATTACCAAGTCGGTAAGTGGCGAGGCGGGCTACGCTACCCCCACCAACCTGGTGCGCGGCGACGGCGGCAACAACGGCTGGTTTCCCGACTACACGCTGACCAACTTCCAGGGCAAGGACTACCCGGTGCCGACCTCGGCCACCGGCAAGCGCCTGGTAGTGGCCTACGCCAGCAACCCGCTCACCAACGGCAACAGCACCAACCAATCGGGCACGGCCGGTAACCACACCCCGCAGGACGTGTGGGTGGGCGCCGACGACAACACCGGCACCCACGCCAGCCAGCTGGTAGGCAAGGGCCTGCTCGATAACACCTCGCTCACGCCCATCATGGCCAATTTTCTGGGGCTGACCACCTTCGAGCAAAACGCCCAGGTGCTGCGCACGGTCGCGCCGACCACGCCGATCATCGGCGAGGTGCAGCTGAGCCCAGTTCCGTTCGACGACCAGTTCCAGGTGCGGTTTGACGTGCCGACCACGGCCAGCGTGCGCGTGGAGTTGCTCAACGAGATCGGCCAGCGCGTGCGCACCCCGCTGGCCGACCAGGTGCTGCCCGCCGGCCCGCACACCGTCGCCGTAGATGGTACGGGCCTGCGCGCCGGGTTCTACGTGGCCGCCGTTACGATCAATGGCCAGGTAGTATCGCGCAAGACGGTGAAAATCTAAGAAGCTATCAACGCTAACTAGTAGCGCGGGGAATAGACCCGTTCCGCCGGAGGAGCGGCGCAGCCCGGCTGCGCCGCTCCTCTTGCCTTGTGGCCGCCGGGGCCGGGCCAACTCGCGGCCCGGCCCCGGCGTACTTTTGTGCGCAACCCGCTAATTATATGAAACTACCGCTGCTCGCCGCCACCGCCCTGCTGCTCGCCGCCGCTGCCCCGGCCACCTCGGTGCTGGCCCCGCGCAGCCGGATCTTTTTGCTCAAGTGCCAGGCCTCGGTGCCCGTGCCCGCCGCCGGTACCAAGATCCTGGAGCTGTGGATGCCCGTGCCGCACGCCGATAAAAACCAGGACGTGCAGCAGCTCAAAATAGAAGCCAGCGCGCCCTACACCGTGGCGACCGACCAGTACGGCAACCAGATGCTGCACCTTCGGCCGGCCACCGTGCCCACGGTTCCGCTTACCGTGACGCTCACGGCCCAGATCACGCGCCGCGAGCATCTCAACCTGCGCGCTACCGACGACCACGCCCCCGTCGAAGCCGAAGTGCGCGACCCCAACCTCAGCCGCTGGCTGGCCCCCGACCGGCTGGTGCCCCTCGATTTTAAAATCAAGGCCCAGGCCCAGGAAGTGGTGGATAAAGCCGGGGCCAAAACCGACCTGCAAAAAGCCCGTGCCATCTACGAGCACGTGGTGAGCACCGTGACCTACGACAAAACCGGCCAGGGCTGGGGCCGGGGCGACATCTACTACGCCTGCGATGCGCGGCGCGGCAACTGCACCGACTTCCACGCCATTTTCATTGGCTACTGCCGGGCGCTGGGCATTCCGGCGCGCTTCAGCATCGGGCTGCCGCTGCCGCCCGAGCGCGGCCGGGGCGAGATTAAGGGCTACCACTGCTGGGCCGAGTTCTTTACCAAGCAAACCGGCTGGGTGCCCATCGATGCCTCGGAAGCCGCCAAGAACCCCGCCAAGCGCAACTACTTCTTCGGGGCGCACGATGAAAACCGCGTGGAGTTTACCCGGGGCCGCGACCTGACGCTTACGCCCCGGCAGGCCGGTCCGCCGCTCAATTACTTCGTGTATCCCTACGCCGAGGCCGATGGCCAGCCGGTGGAGGACGTGACCCGTACCTACACCTTCGAGGATTTGACGGGTGGGAAATGACCGTGTGAGTACCTGGCAGAGGCTATCGTGGGATGGCTGTCAACGCTGCATGAGTCAGCCTCAGTAGCTAGTGCCGGTTTGGCCGAAGATGTAACACCAAGCTCCAGCTTGGTGTTACGCCTGGTGAGCGCGCCCAGACGCGGTACCAAGCCGGAGCTTGGTGTTACGTCTGCTAGTAGCACCAAAACAATCGGCCCGCTGGGTAGTCTTAGGAAGCACGCGGCGGCATCCGGCCGCCCTTATCCTTTTCCCCAAGCACAACCTTATGAACATCGGAATCATCGGCGCCGGCCACATCGGCAGCGCCTTGGCCGTGCGGCTCGTCAGCCTCGGTCACTCGGTAAAAATCGCCAACTCGCGCGGCCCCGAAACCCTGGGCGACGTAGCCCAGAAAACCGGCGCTACCCCCGCCACGGCCAAGGAGGCCGCCCAGCACGGCGAAATTATCGTGGTGACCATCCCGCTGATTAACATCCCCGATCTACCCAAAGACCTGTTCGACGGCGTACCGGCCAGCGTGCCGGTGATCGACACCAGCAACTACTACCCGCTGCTGCGCGACGGCCACCTGCGCGAGCTCGAAACCGGCTCGCTCACCGAAAGCGAATGGGTACAGCAGCACCTCGGCCGCCCGGTAATCAAGGTGTTCAACAATATCTACGCCGACCACCTTCAGAATAAGGGCCTGCCCGTGGGCGCGCCCGGCCGCATCGCCCTGCCCGTGGCCGGCGACGACGAAGCCGCCAAGCGCAAGGTAATGGACCTGGTCGAAGAACTGGGCTTCGACGCCGTGGACGACGGCAGCCTGCACGAGTCGTGGCGCCAGCAGCCCGGCACGCCCTCCTACGGGGCCGACTGGCCCGCCCCCAAGCTGCGCGAGCACCTGCGTAGCCTCGGCCACGAGCGTACCGAGGAGCAGCACAAAGAATTCCTGGCCAAGCACGCCGAAACCGAAAAGCAGATGGCCGCCCAGGGTATCAAGCTGAAATAATTTAAGGCTTGGCTGGCTACGAGCTGGCGGTGCCACCCTCACTACTAGAAATCGTCCGTCGCCTACGGTTTACCGAAGCGTGACGGACGATTTTCAGTAAAAGCTGTTTAAGTAATTGTCAACGAGCTTACAATTACTTGTCATTGCGAGCAACGCGAAGCAATCGCACCTGTTCGGCCGCGCCGTTCGAGTGCGATTGCTTCGCGTTGCTCGCAATGACAAATGGGTACTCAGCTTCCCCAGCTTTTCAGCGTGGGTGGGAGAAAAGGAGTTTGCTACTCGCTACGCCGCTCCCCGGCAGCTTACGAAGCTTGCAGCTCGGCCACGTCTTCCGGGGTGAGCTGCACGCTCATGGCTTTGGTCAGCTCCTGCACCTGCTCGGGGCTGGTGCCGCTGGCGATGGGGGCCGTAATGCCGGGCGCCTGCATGAGCCAGGCCAGCGCCACCTGCGCCTGCGAGATGCCGTGGCGGTCGGCCACGGCGTCGAGGGCCTTGAGGATGTTAAAGCCCTTGTCGTTCAAGTATTTTTTACCGATGCCGGTGCCGCGCTGGCTCTTGCTGAGGTCGGCCTCGCTGCGGTACTTGCCAGTGAGAAAGCCGGCCGCCAGGCCGAAGTAGGGGATTACCCCAATGCCGCTGGCCTGCACGATGGGCAGGTCGTTTTTCTCAAATTCCTCGCGGTCGTAGAGGTTGTACTCGGGCTGGAGGCTTTCGTAGCGGGGGAGGCCATCCTTAGTCGCGTCGAGGGCTGCTTGCAGACGCTCGGGACTGAAGTTGCTGGCCCCGATGGCGCGGATTTTGCCTTCCTTGAGCAGCTCGGCGTAGGCTTCGAGCGGCTCGGTAACGGGTAGGCTCTCGTCGTCCTTGTGGCTCTGGTAGAGGTCGATGTAGTCGGTTTGCAGGCGGCGCAGCGAGTCTTCGACGGCCCGCTTGATGTAGGCTTTCGACAAGCCCTTTTTGTCGGGGGCCAGCTCCATGCCCACTTTGGTGAAAATGAGCACATCGTCGCGCCGGCCGCGCCGGGCCAGCCACTTGCCGATGACGGTTTCGGACTGCCCGCCGCCCGCGTGGCCGGGCACCCAGGCCGAGTACACGTCGGCCGTGTCGATGGCGTTGCCGCCGCCCGCCACGAAGGCATCGAGCACGGCGAAAGAGGTGGGTTCGTCGGCCGTCCAGCCGAAGACGTTGCCGCCCAGCACGAGCGGGGCGATGCGCAGGCCGGAGCGGCCGAGTTCACGAAGTTCAGACATGGCAAATGGGGGTGAAAATATGGGGTATAACTACTAGCGCGCCGATTTGTCTGCCCGCGTATCCAGATGGGGGCAGCCCGATGGTATATTTGTTAACCAATTGGCAACCTACCTGATTTTGTACGTTCGGAGTATTTACCTGCTTCTAACTCTGGTGCTCATGCTGACCTGCCGGCCGAGCTATGGGCAGCTATTAAAGACACGTTACTCAGCCTCCACCCTCGATAGCCTGCGGCAGCTGGGGCGCTTGCCAGTCGCAGCCCAGATAAGCTTGCTGAGGCGGCGTGCCACCCTGCAAACCGGTCCTTTGGTGGAGGCGTGGCGGTGGCCGCGCCGGCTGGCGCAAAAGCCTCAGATTTGCCTGTACATCCACCTGGCCGATTACTACCAATTGCGGCGGCAGTCTAGTGTGGCAGTACTTCGGGCGCAGACCGGTCGGCAACTAGCCATTGCCGGGCGTGATTCAGCCCTGCGTAGCCATCTGAGCTCGCAGCTTAGCTACGCCTACGGGGTATTGGACGATTATCAGCAGTCCCTGTTCTACGCCAAAGAAGCTATTGCTTACGCCAGTGGCCCGCTTCGATATCGGCAGTTGACGCGGGGCTACAGCATGCTGAGTCAGGCAGCCAGCTATCTCAAGGATTATCAGCTGCAACTGCGTAGCGCTCAACAAGTGCTGCGCATGAGTCGGCTCAGTCACTTCCCGCCTAACGTGGCCTTGTCCATGCAAAATCTAGTGGGTACTAGCATGGACGCGGGCCGCTACGACTTAGCTGCCCGTTACCTCGACTCAGCCAAAGCTATCAATCAGGTGCTGCCGCCCGAACTACGGGCCGGTATGCCCTTGTTTGAAGCCCGCTTGGCGCTGCACCAGCACAAACCCGATCGCGCTCGTCGCCTACTGCTGGCCTCGCTGATCAATGTGCGACGACTTAAGAGCTTAAGCGACGAGAAGAGCCTGTTGCCTGCGCTAGTGCAAGCGCTGCAGCAGTTGGGCGACTACCGGGAGGCGCTGCTGTATCAGCAGCAGTTGACCGCTTTGAAAGAGAAAGCTACGGATACTATAATCAGTCGCCAAGCTCAAGAGCTGCAAACCATTTACCACACCCGGGCCCAGGAGCAGGAGCAGGAACAGGAACGCCGCCGTGTTGCCGCCTTGCGAGCCCAAGCTCGGCAGCACACGCTCGATGCCCGTCGGCAATACGCACTACTAGCGGTGGCCGCTTTGCTGGGCAGCGGCGTCTTGCTGTACGTCAGCCGCCGGCGCCGCTTGGCCCGTGCCCAACGGGAGGAGGCGTTGCGGACTCGGATTGCGACGGACCTGCACGACGAGGTGGGCACGCTGCTGGCGCGGGTGAGCCTGCAGGCTGACATGCTCTCCTACAGCCAGGCCAGCCCGCCCGCCGAGCTGGCGCGGCTGCAAACCAACGCCCGCGCGGCGGCCGGCACCATGCGCGACATCGTCTGGGGCATCGACGCGCAGGCCGACACGGCCGGGGCCTTACTCGACCGCATGGGCGACTACCTC
>CAJYPK010000054.1 GCA_913776615.1 uncultured Hymenobacter sp. | reverse complement strand
GGGAAGGAGCGCCGCCGCCGGGCTAGCGGTCGGTAACTACGGTGGGTGAAGGCTAGGGCGTGGTAGCCGTAGCTTTAGCCTGGGGCTGATCAAATACGCTCAGGTCCCAGCGGTCGGCCCAGGTGAGGCGGGGCTGGTCGCCCTCGAAGCGCAGGGGCAGCCACACGTAGCCGCCGTCGATGGGATTCTTGGGCGTCCAGCGGTCGGCCATGAAGATGAAGGCGTCCTTCTTGCCGGCTACTGGCAGGATGTAGGTGCTCTGCGAATTGTAGGTAATGTTAGCCTGCGGCCCGGTGGCCGGATTGGCCAGCGGCTGCCACGGCCCCCAGATGGAGCTGGCGACGAACGAGCGGGCGGCGTTGGGCTCCCAGCCGGTGCAGCCCGAGGTGATGAGGTAGTACTTACCGTCCTTTTTGCAGAGGGCGGGGGCCTCGTTGTGGCCAGCCGGCGCGATAACGTTCCACTTACCGGTAAAGCCCTGGTAGTCGGGCGTGAGCTCGGCGACGTGCAGCGTCAGGTTTTCCTCGGAGGAATGGATGTTGTAAGCCTTGCCGTCATCATCGACGAAGATGGTCATGTCGCGGGCCATCTGGCCGGGGGCGAAATCGCGCCGCACGTACAGCCCCTGGGCCACGGCCTTGTACCAGTCGGGCGACCACCATTTCAGGTCGCCTTCGCCGGGCACGGGCTGCTGCCACGCCGCCTCGAAGCCCTGCGGCCACTGCCCGGCCCCGGGCCGGTACGAGCGCACGTACTTGTACGGGCCGGTAGCCTTGTCGCTCACGGCCACGGCCGTGCGGGCGGCCTCGTAGCCCTTGCCCTTGAGCTCTAGGTGAAACCACATCACGTACTTGCCAGTCTGCTTGTTGTACACCACCTTGGGGCGCTCCAGCACGCAGCCCTTTTCAACCTCGGAGCCCGCGCCGTCGGGGTCCACGGCGAAGGCAATGCCCTCGTCTTTCCAGTTGTAGAGGTCCTTGGACGAGTAGCAATGCACGCCCACCTGGGCGGCGTTGCCGCCTGGGCCGGCAATCTTATGCTCGCCAAACATATAGTAGCGACCCTTATCGTAGAGTAACCCGGCCCCGTGAGCGTTGAGGTGGGTGCCCTTATTATCGGGCCACGTTTTGCCGGGCTCGAAGGCCGTGCGTTTTTGCGCCGAGGCAGCGCCAGCCAGCACCAGCAGGGGGCCGAGCAGCAGTAGTTTTCTCATGCTATACAGGCTAAAATAGGGCCGACGAACGAGCGCACCAAGCGGTTAGCCAACCGCGATAAAGCAGTAAGTAGTATATTTTTAAATCTATTCTCCCTCACTCCCCTGCCCGGGGCCACTTGCGCCCCGGGCAGGGGCCAGCCTACCAGCCGGGGTTTTGGCGGAAGCCGGGAATTTTGCGGATTTCGCCGTCGGGCAGGGGCATGAGGTACATTTCGGGCCGGAAATTGTGGCGCCGGATCGTGGGAACGACGTTGTAAGAGTACGTGAAATTAGGCGAGTTACCCGACCGCTTGATCTGCATCCGGTTGTTGAAGCCGTTGGCCACGGTCATGGCGATTTTCCAGCGGCGGATGTCGTGCCAGCGGTGATCCTCAAAGGCCAGCTCAATGCGGCGCTCATTCTGGATAAAAGTACGCATCTGCTCCTTGGTCAGCCCCGTCGGAATACCATAGCGCCCGTTGGCACCAGCCTCGATGCCGGCCCGGCGACGTAGCTGCACCAGCTTGGGCACGGCTAGCTCGGTTTGCCCGGTTTCGTTGATGGCTTCCGCGTAGTTGAGCAGCACTTCGGCGTAGCGCAGCAGCGGCCAGCCGCGCTGGCCATTGGCCCCGGTGAGGACGTCGCACATCTTGCGCGTGTAGTAGCCGGTCGTCGAGGTGTTAAGATCAAAGCCATCGGTGGGAGCCCCCTCGTAGGTGTTGACCGGCGCCGGGCCACCAGACGCCGCTAAGTACAGCAAGCTGGGGTTTTGGGCCGTGTGATTGTAAATGATGGTGTTGTAGAAGCGCGGGTCGCGGTTGACGTAGGGGTTGGTAGCCACGTAGCCCGAGGTAGCGTCGGTAATGGGCTTCCCGTTTTTCATGGGGAAGGCATCCACTATATTCTGCGTGGGCATCGAGTTGTAGGCCCCCCCCCCACCCCGGGTGGCCGGGGCGTAGTAGCCTTCGAAGTCGCGGTTGCCGCCCCGATTGTAGAAGAAGATGTACTCGGGGTTGTAGCGCTGTAAAAACAGCGAGTAGAAACCGTAGCCGGGAGCCGTAGTATTGTCTTCCACCAGGCTATACTGCCCGCTGTTGATGACGGCATTCGCCGCGTCGGCCGCGGCCTGCCAGTAGCTCACGCTGTAGGTCGGGTAGCTGACCAGCGCCGCCAGGCCGGCGTCGGTCGTTTCGGCCCCGCCGTTGAAGAGCGGGCTGGCCGCGTACAATAAGATGCGGCTTTTCAGGGCCAGGCACGCGCCGCTGGTGACGCGGCCGTAGTCGGCGGCGGCCTGGGCGGGGGCACTCACGAGGCCGGCGGCGCAGGCATCGAGCTCGTCACTGAGGTATTTTACGCAGTCGGCGTAGGAGGTACGGGGCTCGGTGATAAAGTCTTCCAGGCCATATACCTTATCCTTGATGATGGGAATCCCGCCGTGGGCAATCAATAGTTGATTGTAGTACCAGGCCCGCAGGAAACGGGTTTCGAAGGCGATGCGGGTGCGGGTAGTGGCGCTGAGCGGGGCCGTGGGCAGCTTGCTCAGGAGCAGGTTGCAGCGCCGGATATTGTACCAGGGTGTATCGTAAAAATCATTCAGCCCCGGGTTCGGCAGGTTGAGGGGCGAGTGCGTACCACTGTAGAGGATGACGGCCATCTGGCCGCCGCCCGAGTAGCGATACTCGGCGTCGTCGGTGTCCACCTCCGTATTCCCGTGCGACGACCACCGGCCCTTGTTAAAGCTAAAGCCGACTTCGTTGTAAATCCGGGTTTGAAACGCGATGGTGCGCGCACTGTCCGAAAATACC
This sequence comes from uncultured Hymenobacter sp., assembly GCA_913776615.1. Classification (GTDB taxonomy): domain Bacteria; phylum Bacteroidota; class Bacteroidia; order Cytophagales; family Hymenobacteraceae; genus Hymenobacter. The sequence continues at coordinate 24,871 of CAJYPK010000054.1, read as the reverse complement.
GATTCTTCGGTGAGGGCACTGGTGCGCGACTCCAGGAAGGTATCCTTCTTGCAGGCCGAGGTGGCCGCGAGGCCAGCCAGCAGCAGAGCGAGATTCTTTTTCATGGCGAAGGAATGAGGAGCTAATTAGAAGGTGATGCTCAAGCCGGCGTTGAGCAGTCGCTGCGGGGGGTACAGCGTGCGCGAAGTGGCGAACGAGATCTCGGGGTCGAAGTCGTAGAGCTTGTCCATCACGGTCCAGGTAAACAGGTTGGTGCCGTTGGCGTAGATGCGGGCCCCCGGAATACCCACGCGGCGCAGCCAGTTGGTGGGCAGGTCGAAGTTGATTTGCGCCGTTTTGAGGCGGACATAGTCGCCACGAATCTGCCAGAACGACGACTGGTTAGTGGTCGGGTCGCTGATGGTGCCGTTGAGCAGCGTCATGAGCGGGTAGCGAGCATTATCGCCCAGCTCGGGCGTCCAGGCCTGGGTGTGCACTTCCGTCAGGTTGGCGGTGAAGGCCTTGATTGCCTCGGCGGCCGCGCTCACGTTGAAATTACTGGCTCCCTGAAACAGCACGCTGAAGCTCAGATTCTTATAGCGAGCCCCCAGCGTTACGCCGTAGGTGGTATTGGGCAGGCTGGGCAGGCCCGTTACGATGCGGTCGGCGTCCGTGATGAAGCCGTCCCCGTTCAGATCCTGGTACTTCAGGTCGCCGGCGCGCACCAGCGTCACGGGCTTGGCTACGTCGCGGTTGTTGATATCCGCCTGGCTGTAGAAGCCCTGGAATAAGTAAATGCGCTGCATGCCGATGCTGTTGCCCGTGAAGCGCTGGTAGTCGTACTGCGGGGTGGCTTCGTCCCGGAACAGAATCTTGTTCTTGGCAAAGGAGTAGTTGCCTTTGATGTTCCACGAGAAGTCCCGCGAGAGCGGGCTTTGGTAGCCCAGCTCTACTTCGAAGCCCCGGTTGTTGACCCGGCCCAGGTTGACGGGCGGCAGCGACTGGCCGAAGATGGTCGATACCGTACCGCGGTTGGTCAGAATGTCATAGCGGTCGTTGTTGAAGAAGTCGACGCTACCAAACAACTGGTTTTTCAGCAAGCGGAATTCCACGGCCACGTCCAGCTTCTTTTCCGTTTCCCAGGTTACGTTGTTGTTGGCCAGGCGGCCTTCCGAAATGCCCCCGTAGGAGGTGCTGCTCTGACCGAAGTCGTAGCCGCCCCCGCTCGTGTAGTTCTGCTGGTAGTAGTAGCTGAAGTCGCCGATGGCGTCGTTGCCCACCAGCCCGTAGCTACCGCGCACCTTGAGGTAGTCCACCACCGGCACGCTATTTCTGAAGAATGTTTCTTCGGCGATGTTCCAGCCCAGTGATACGGCCGGGAACAAGCCGTAGCGGTTGTTCTCGCTGAAGCGGTCGGAGCCGTTGTAGCCGGCGTTGAACTGGAATAGGTAACGGTTTTTGTAGTCGTAGCCTACCCGCAGCGAGTAGCCGAGGAAGTTACTGGGAATGAAGCGGTAAGTAATATCCCGGTTGTAAGCCGTATTCGAGTTCCGGTTGTAGAGGGCCAGGCCGTACACGTGGTGCGCCTCGGCAAACGTGCGGTCGTAATTGATGATACCCTGGAGGTTGAGCACGCGGGTAGTATTGCCCCCGGTGTAGCCCAGCGAAAAGCGCCGGGTGCGCAGCGAGTTGGCATCACGCGGCTCGTAGGTGCCGGGCGGCGGGTTCGGCACGGGGTCCTGGGCCAGGGCGGCCGGGTCGGGCGTGAAGATGTACGAGGCAAAGGCGTCGCGCGTCATGAAGCGCGTGTACACGTAGTTGCTGGTGTACGCCACCCGGGCGGTGGCCGTCAGGCCCTTCAGCGCCTCACCGAATACCCCGAAGTCTTCTTTTAGCGAGAGTACCGTGTTGATGTTGTTCTCGTTGTCGCGGGCGTAGCCGTAATTGTTGAGGCGGCCGATTACGTTGTTGACGTTGAAGTTGCTATAGGTATTGCGCGACCACTTGCTGTAGCCCCACGTACCATCGGGGTTGGTGATGGGGTAAGCCAGCGGGGCCAGTGTACCAAACGAGCTGTAGTCGTAAAACAAGTCGTTGTAGCCGAAGGGGCTGCCCACGTTGGGGACGTTTACCTGGGCAAAGTTGCCGTAGAGGTCCACGCGGGCGTCGAGGCCCTTGGTTACGTTGATGTCCAGGTTGGAGCGGTAGTTGTAGCGCTGCTGGTAGTAGTTGCTGTTTATCCCCTCCGAGCTACCAAAGTCCTTGAGAATACCGTTCTGGTAGAGGTAGCCGACCGACACGAAGTACTTCACCCGCTGCGAACCGCCGCTCATGTCGATGTTGCCGCGGTACTGCTGCGTCCAGTCGCGAAACAGCTCTTTGCGCCAGTTCACGTTCGGGTGGCCGTAGGGGTCCTGGCCGTTGGCGTACAGCTCAATATCGCGGGCCGAAAAAGTCGGGGCCTGACTCGGGTTGTCGTTAAACTGCGCCTGGTTGTAGAGGCGGGCCACATCGGCCGACCCGAGGTAGTTGGTAATTTTGGTGGGCTGGGCAAAGCCCACTTCGACGCGTCCCGAAATCTGGGGCGGGCCGTCCTTACCCCGGCGGGTCGTAATCACGACTACCCCGTTGGCCCCGCGCACCCCGTAGATGGCGGTAGTGGCGGCATCCTTCAAAATGGAAAGGCTCTCAATTTCGTTGGGGTCGAGGCGCTGAAACTGGTCGTAGCTGTACTGAATATCGTCCACGATAATCAGCGGCTGGTTGTTGTTGTTGTAGGAGCTGATGCCCCGGATGAAGAAGGCGGCCCCGTCGGCCCCGGGCCGGCCCGACGACTGTTGCGAGAAAAAGCCGGGCAGCTTGCCCACCAGCGTATTCTGCAAGCTGGCGGCCGGGTTTTCCCGGATCTCCTTGCCGCTGATCTGGCTTACCGAGCCGGTCTGGGTTACTTTCTGCTGCTCGCCAAAGCCTACTACCGTTACTTCTTCGAGCTTCTGGTCGGTCGATTCCAGCCGCACGTTGACGGTGGTACGGCTGCCAACCAGCACTTCGCTCAGCTTGTAGTTTACCGAGCGAAAAATAAGCACGCCGCTTTTTCCCTTGAGCGGGAGGCGGTAATTACCTTCTACGTCGGTCGTCGTGCCGTTCGAGGTCATGTCTTTCTCGTACACGGCCACGCCCGGCACGGCCCCCAGAAGGTCGGTCACAGTGCCTTGCACTACGCGCCCCTGGGCCAAGGCTTGATGAGCCAGCGCACTTAGCACCAGCACCATAATGAATAAAAAATGCTTCATAATAACGGGTGGGGGGTTGCGGTGAAGTGGTAAAATGGTGAGGTGGTGAGTTGACGGATGCCGGGCGCGCCGCTGGCTCGGGGCCGTGAAAGCAGGGGCCAGAAAAAGGTGGGACCGGGCCGATGGCCCACTCCCTTCTTTATCCGCTAACTCACCACTTCACCAGCTCACCTGCTCACCATTCACCAGCCAGGGTTTTGCGTCAAGTTCTGATTTTTAGTAGTTTCGTCGTAGGGCAGCGGCAGGTAGTACAGGCGGCTCTGCCACAAGAGCGTCGCGGCAGTAACCCCCGTGTTGTAGGTGTAGGTGTAGGGCGAGGCCGTCGTACCCGCGCCGCCGCGGGTTATTTGCACCCCGTAGAGCGGGCCGCTCAGGACGGTTTCGGCCGTTTTCCAGCGGCGCACGTCCCAGAAGCGGTGCTCCTCGAAGCCCAGCTCGATGCGGCGCTCGTTGCGGATGAGCGTGCGCGCCTCGCCCTGGCTGATGCCCGCCGGGATGCCGAAGCGGTTGTTGCTGCCCGCCGTGAGGCCCGCCCGCCGCCGCAGGGCCACGAGCTGGGTTACGGCGTCTTCGGTGCGGCCCAACTCATTGAGGGCCTCGGCATAGTTGAGCAGAATTTCGGCGTAGCGAAACAGCGGGAAGTTGTGGCTCTGGTTGGTATAGGTCGAGCCGGTGGTGAAATCACCCAAAAACTTGCGCAGGTAGTAGCCCGTGCGCGTCTGGGTCGAAGCTCCGCCCGGCCGGTCGCGGCCGCCGTCGAAGGTTTCCACGTTGCGGCCCAGCCAGCGGCTGCCGGTGGTGGTCGAGCCGGTCGTCACGCCGTTGGCAAATACCGACAGCAGCAGGCGCGGATCGCGGTTGGCGTAGGGGCTCTGGGGGTTGTAGCCCGAATTGCTGGCCGTAATGGGCAGGCCGTTGAGCATCGGGAAGGCATCCACGAAGTTCTGGCTGGGGCTGGTGAGGCCCTGGCTGGCGGCCGGCGTGCCGTAGCCCATCGGGGCGTTCCAGCTTTCGAGGGTGAAGCTGTTGGGGCTCTGCTTGGCCAGGATAATCTCGGCGTTCTTCTTGGTCGTGAACACGCTGGCGAAGGCCGTGCCGGCTGGCGTCGTCAGCAGGCTGTGCACGTTGTTGGGCGCGGTCATCAGGTCCTGGGCCGCGTTCAGGGCCAGCTGCCAGCGGCCCGCGTCGTAGCTGGGGTAGCCTTGCAGCTGGTTGGCCCCGTTTACCTGCCCACCGTTGTAGAGCGGGCTGGCGGCGTACAGCAGCACGCGGCTCTTGAGGGCCAGCGCCGCCGTGCGCGGAATGCGGCCCCACTCCCCGTCGGGGATGCTACCGGGCAGGCGCAGGTCGTTTTTAATGGCATCGCATTCGTTCACGATGTAGCTCACGCAGTCGGCGTAGCTATCGCGCGGCAGCGACAGGTCGTCGTCGAGGGTGAAGAGACGGTCGCGCACCAGCGGCACGCCCCCGTAGCGCTTCACCAATTCCCAGGTGAGCATGGCCCGGATGAAGCGCGCCTCGGCTTTCCAGAGGGTAATGTTGCTGGCCAGCGCGGGCACCCGGTCGATGTTGGCCAGGAAAATGTTCACCCGCCGGATGCCGGCGTAGGCCGTGCCCCAGTACTGATCGGGGCTGTTGACCACGCTGATGGCCCCGTTGGTGAAATACTGCGCCGGGCGGTTGAGGCGCGAGGGAATGGCGTCGTCGGTACCGGCGGCCAGGAAGTCGCCCACGCTAAAGCCATCGCTAAGGCGATTGAAGCCGCTGGGCAGGTAGTTGAACAGGTCGTTGAAGAAGTACAGCGCCAGGGTAGCGTTGCGGTCTTGCTCATCCCACTCCAAGTTGTCGCGAATGAAGTAGCGCGGCTCGGTTTCGGGGTCTTTCTGGCAGGCAGTGCTGCCCAGTGCTAACAGGGCGACCAGCGCCGGCACGTAAACTTTTTTAGGGATGTACACGGGTGGAGCGCGAATTAGAGTTTGATGTTGAAGCCGAAGTTGAGCAGGCGCTGCTGCGGGTAGGAAGCGTTGAACACTTCCGGGTCGATGCGGTCGAACTGGCTAAATGAGAGCAGGTTGGTGCCGTTGAAGAAGAAGCGCACTCCTTGCAGCCGCACGCGCTTGCTGAAGTTGAGCGGCAGGGTGTAGCCCACCTCAATGTTCTTGAGGCGCATGTAGCTGTTGTCGCGCAGCCAGTAGCTGCTGGTGGCGAAGTTGTTGAAGTTGTTGCCGATGCCCAGGCGCGGGTAGCTGGCATCGGGGTTCTGGGGCGTCCAGCGGTCGAGGTGCTGCACGAAGGCGTTGCCGAAGCCGTTGTTCTGGAAGGCGTATTCGCTGTTGCCGGACAGGTAGATGGTGCGGTTGAGAATGCCTTGCAGCAGCAGGGTGACGTCAAAGCCCTTCCAGCGCGCGCCCAGCGTCACCCCGAAGGGGATGGTGGGATTATTAACCCCGATGGGCGCGATGTCGAACTGGTTGATGACGCCATCCCCGTTGAGGTCTTTGTAGCGCACGTCGCCGGGCTGCGGGGTGTAGCCCACCAGCGTGGGCGCCCCCTGAATCTCGGCCGCGTTCTGAAACAGTCCGTCGGCCACGTAGCCGAAGAGCTGGCCCACCGGCTGCCCGGTGCGGCGCATGTAGTCGTAGGGGCGGAAAACCTCGTCCTGGGTTAGTACGCGGTTGTACTGCACGCCCAGGTTCAGGGCCGCCAGCAGGCTCAGGCTCCCGAAGTTTTGCTGGTAGTTGACTTGCGTTGTAACGCCGTAGTATTGGTTGCGCCCGATGTTTTCGTCGGGATACAGCTGGCCAATGAGCGTAGTACTACGCCCCCGCTGCTGCAACAGGTCGTAGTACAGCGTATTGTAGTACTCAACCGTGATGCCCAGGTGGTTATCCAGCACCGCGCCCTGCGCGCCCACTACAAACTTGCGGCCCTTTTCCCAGGTGCGATTGCGGGAAGCCAGAGTCTGCTCGCTGTTGGTGAAGGTGCTGCCCGCGCCGGTGCCGAATACCGGCTGGGAGGTATCGAAGTACGTTTGAATGTAGCTGAAGTAACCCGGCACGTCGTTGCCGGTGAGGCCCAGTGAGGTGTAAAGCTTCAGGTACGACAGCCAGCTCTGGGTACCCTGCAAAAAGCTCTCGCGGGAAATGTTCCAGGCCAGGCCGCCGGCCGGAAAGAAGCCGTACCTAAACGCCGCGTCGCCGTAGCTCTTACCATAGCCGTCGAACAGGGCCGGTAAGAAGCCGGACTTGGACGCGGGGTAGCGGTTTGAGCCGTTGAGCCCGAAGGCAAACTCGGCCACGTACTTGCCTTTGTAGTCGTAAGAGCCCCGGCCCGACAACCCCTGCACCGTGTAGGGCAGGTCCGAATCGACCGTGAAGGCGTTGCGCGAACCCAGCACGATGGCGTGCAGGCCGTGCACTTCGCCCTGGCGGTCGTAGCCCAAATCGGCTTCGAGGTAGGTCGTATTGTTTTGGTAGATAAGACCCTGGTTGTTTTGCTGCTCGCCGTTGGTGCCAAACTGCGTGTAGGTGGGCTGGCCGCTGGCCCCCACGCCCTGCTGGAACACCGCAAACTGCTTGTCGCGGTAGTAGATTTCCGACAGGCTGGCGTAGTACGAGCCCAGCGCCCGCACCCACAGGCCCGGCGTTACTTCGTTGAGCGAGCGGCGCAGGTAGAAGTCGGCGATAACGTCGCGGGTGTACGTTTCGCGATAGCCCGAACCGATGGCCTGCGCCCACAAGTTATTCTGGTACTGCTGGTTGCCGCCGTACGTACCATTATCATTATACACCGGGTAAGCCAGGGCCGGGGTATTGATGATGTTGGTCAGAATAGCCGGCAGGCCCTGCCCGAAGTTGGCCCCGGTGTCGTTGTTGTTCAGGATGCGACCCAGCAGCTGAATGCCCCCCGTCAGCTTTTTGCTCAGCTGCAAATCGATATTTGAGCGCAGCGTGTAGGCTTTGTAGTCGTTGCTGGTATTGTACTTATTGATGTCGCTGGTTTTGAGCAGGCCCGATTGCTTGAGGTGCTCCAGGCTCACGAAGTACTTGGAGAACGCGTTGCCGCCGCTGGCCGAAAACGTGTAGCGGTCGAGCTGCGAGCTTTTTTTCAGCAGCTGGTCGTTCCAGTCCACGTTGGGGTGTCCGATGGGGTCCTGCCCGTTGCGATACAGCTCCAGGTCCTGGGCCGAGTAGGCCGGGGCCAGGCCGTCGTTTTGGCGCGCCTCGTTGTTGAGCAGGGCGTAATTGTACGCGTCGAGGGGCTTGGGAAACTTGATGGGCGACTGAATGGCCGACTGCACCGTGAGCGAAATTCGCGGCTGGCCGGGGGTCCCGCGCCGGGTCGTCACGTTCAGAATCCCCGCATTGGTATTGCGCACGCCCAGCATGGAGGTGCTCAGCGCATCCTTGAGCAGCGTCACCGACTCAATCTCTTCCAGATCAAAGTTGTAGATGGGCCGCACAATGCCATCAATCACCACTATCGCGTTCCGGCCCAGCAGCGAGGCAATGGCCAGGTCGTTGCCGGGCTGCCCCGAAAACTGGTACACCTGCAAGCCCGCGCCCTGGCCGGTCAGCGCCGTCATAAACGAGGTAACCGGCATCCGCAGCAGGGCATTGTTATACACGGTCTGGGTCGAAGCCGCCGTCAGGTCGGGGCGCAGGCTCGTGCCAAATAGCAGCCGCACCGGCTTGAGACGGGCGACGGCCGGGTTTTTGGTATCGAGCATAACGATGGGCGTGAGGTCCTCGCTGGCCGTAAAGCGCCGGATCACCGAGCCCGCAATACTCACTACCACCGTTTCGCCGGCTTTGATCTCGGGCAGCTTGGCCTGGCCCACCGAGTCGGTCACGGCCGCGTACGTGCCGCTCTCATTGGCCAGCTTCACCCCGCGCAGGGGTTCGCCGTTCTCATCCGTAATGGAGGGCGTAAAGACCGTCGGCACCGGGGCGCGGTTCTGATCGGGTGGAGTACCAGAGGTTTTGGCCGTGTCGGTTTCTACTACGGCTCGTTGGACTGGCTGGGGTATGTTGAGTACCTGCGCCCGGGCAGCCGTAGTACCGGCCACGCCCGCCGCTGCCAAAAACAGTAGCCGACAAAGCGCCCTTGAGGGTAATGGTTTATTCATAGAGAGGGGGAGGTAGCGGGATGCGCTGGGTGGGAGAATCCGGAGTAGCCGGCGCTGGGCCCGGACCGGAAATCAACACTTACTGGTCGGTAAATCAACCATCTATGTGCTGGAATGCGACAAAAGTAGCCGGAGCTTTTACAGCCCTGCGGGGGGATTTTCACCAAAAAGCGGGGGTTAAATTCATCAAATCCTAACCGAACCCTGCTAACTATTTGGTAACTTAGGCACCTACCAACCCGGCTTAATCGCTTACCAGCCCAAACGTTGCCCGCGCCCCCTGCCAGTCATTGCGCAGGCCCTCTCGCAGGAGCTGGCGCTATTGGACGGATGGCCCGCCGGGCTTATTTTGCAACTTGGTGAGATTGGACTTGCAATGCGCTGCATTGCTGCATATCCAGCATTATTTTATTGGATTAAGCCCTCCCTTTCCCCCTTAGTACTCCTGCCGCTGCCCTACCCGCTACGCTTATGCTTTCCCATTATTTTCGCCTGCTGGCAGCCCCGCTCCTGGTACTGCTGGCCCTGGCAACCCGTGCCCAGGACACAGCTCCCGGCGAGTTTCGCTTCGAGCACCTGACCGTGGATCAGGGTCTTTCGCACAGCGACGCCATGGCCGTGGCCCAGGACCGCGCCGGCTTTATTTGGGTGGGTACCAACCACGGCCTGAATCGCTACGACGGCTACGAGCTTAAGCAGTACTGGCTACCGATCAATAGCAGCGGCACTTCGGGCAATCGCATTAAGGTGCTGCACACCGCCCCCAACGGCCGCCTGTGGGTAGGCACCGAGCGCAGCGGCCTCAGCTTCTACGACCCAACCACCGACCGGCTGGCCCCGCTGGCCGAGCCGCCGGGCGTAACCCACCTCGCCGCCGCCCTGCGCTCGCTGAGCATCCAGACCGTGACGAGCCTGGCCACCGACCCGCAGGGCCACTTGTGGGTGGGTACCACGCAGGCGGGGCTTTTTGTACTGACGCTTAATAAGGAAGGCCAACTAACGGGCCTGCGCCCGGTGCCGCTGACGGGCGCCCCGGCCGACGGCTTCTACGTATCGAAGCTGGTGGCCGACCCCGAAGGCAACGTGTGGGTGGGCACCTTCGACTACGGCCTGAGCATCGTGCGCCCCGATGCCCGCACGGCCGAGCCGACGGCCTTCACCGACGCCGTGCGCGCCCTGTGCCTCGACCGGCGCGGCGACCTGTGGGTGGGCACCGAAAACCAGGTGCTGTGGGTGAGCGCCGCCAACCGGCGCACCGTGCGCGAGCTTATGGCGCACCCCCAGCCCCAGACTTATCCGCAGTTGCAGGCTATTCAGCTCGACTCGTTTGGCCGGCTGTGGGTGGGTACCATTTACGGCCTCTACGTGTGGGAGGCGGGGGCCGTCACGGGTACGGCGCCGCCGCTACGCCCCACCCCTACCCTGCTGCTCCCCCAGGATGGCGAGCCCTTCAGCATCAACTCGGAGCGCATTCACGAGATCTTCGAGGACCGCACCCAGGTAATGTGGCTGTGCGCCTCGGCCGGCGGCCTCAACAAGGTAGACCTGCGCCAGAAGCCCTTCGGCCAGCTGCGCCGCCAGCAAGCCGACCAGGCTACGCTGCCCAACAACTACATCAACGCGGTATATAAGGAAGACGCCACCAATACCCTGTGGCTGGGCACCCGCAACGGCGCGGTAGCCTACGACCTGGCGCGCCACACCTTTCGCTCTTACTTCAACCAGAATCGGGCCGGCGCGGTACGCGGGGTCGACGTGTCGGCCATCTGCCAGATGCGCAACGGTACGCTGTGGTTCGGCACCCGGTCGCGGGGCTTGGTGCGCCTGACGCGGCGCGGGGGGCACGAGGAGCTGACTAGTATTTATGAGCTACCCGATGGCCGGCGCATGAACGGGGCCAGCATCGAGCGCATGGTGGAGGACCGCTACGGTACGCTGTGGGTAGCTACTTTCGATCAGGGGCTGTTGCGTTTTACCGGCGAGGGCAAGTTTTTGGGTTCTTACGGTCCGCAAACCGGGCTGCCTACCAAAAGCTTTACCTTTCTGCTCTTCGACCCGCAGCGCGACGTGCTGTGGGCCAGCACCCGCGAGTCGGGCCTGCTCAAGCTGCGCGTCACGCCCGATTCGCTGCAGCTGCTCAAGCAGTTTCGCTTCGAGCCGGGGGCGGCTACCGGCCTGCGCGTCAACTACGTGTGGCCGCTGCTGCTCGACCGCCAGCATAATCTTTGGATCGGCACCATCGGCGGGGGCCTGCACCAGCTTAGCACCGATGCCCAGGGCCGCGAGACTATTCGCGCCTTCAACCAGTACCTGCCCGAGAGCGACGCCGAAAGCCTGCTGGCCGACGACGCCGGCAACATCTGGATTGGCGGCACCGGCCTCTACCGCTTTACGCCGCGCACCCACCAGTACGTGCGCTACGACGTGGCCGACGGTCTGCAAAGCAACGCCTTCAAAATCGGGGCGGCCGACCGAGGGGCCGACGGCACGCTGTACTTCGGGGGGATCAACGGCGTCAGCTACTTCCAGCCCTCGGCCATCCGGCCCAACCCCTACCCGCCGGTAGTGCAGTTTACGGGCCTGCGCATCGCCAACCAGCCCGTGGCCGTGGGGCAGACTTTCGGGGGCCGCGTGCTGCTGAGCAAGCCGCTGTCGGAGATGCAAACCGTCACGATCAAACCCGGGGAAAATGATTTCTCGGTGGAGTTCGTGGGCCTCAACTACGCCAACCCGCAGAAAAACCGCTACGCCTACCGCCTCGAAGGCTACAACGCCGGCTGGGTTTACCCCGCCCCCGGCCAGCGCACCGCCAGCTTCGCCAACCTGCCGCCCGGCCACTACACCCTGCGCGTAAAGGCCAGCAACGGCGAGGGCGTATGGTCGGCCCAGCCGGCCAGCATCGCCTTCGAGGTGCTGGCCCCGTGGTACAAAACCTGGTGGGCCTACCTGCTCTACGTTGCCGTGCTGGCCGGGGGCATCATCCTGTACCGGCGCTTCGAGATGGCCCAGCAGGAGCTGCAAAGCAAGCTGGTGCTGGAGCAATTTCAAACCGAAAAGGAAAAGGAGCTGACCAGCCTCAAGCTGGGCTTCTTCACCAACGTGAGCCACGAGCTGCGCACCCCGCTCACCCTCATCCTGGGGCCGATGGAGGACATTATGCGCAGCCCCGGCCCCGTGGCCGACCTGCGCGGCAAGGTGCTGCTCATGCACCAGCAGGCCCGCAAGCTGCTGGAGCTAGTCAACCAACTGCTCGATTTCCGCAAGGTCGAATCGGGCCACGTGCCGCTGCGGGCCGGCCTCGGCGATGCCGGGCGCTTTCTGGCCGAGGTGTACGCCACGTTCCAGCTCAAGGCCCAGGAGCGGGCCGTGGATTACGTGCTCGACGTACCCGCCGAACCGGTGCGGCTATATTTCGACCGCAGCAAGCTCGAAATTATTCTGACCAACTTGCTATCTAATGCCTTCAAGTACACCCGCGACAAGGGCCGCGTCGAGCTTACCGCCACGCCCATCGGCGACCCCAGCGGCGAGGCCGTGTACCAGGGTGGCCAGCTCGCTGGCAATTATTTGAAAGTCAGCGTCAGCGATACCGGCGTGGGTATTCAGCCCAGTGAGCTGGAGCGCATTTTCGACCCGTACTACCAAGCCTCGCACACCAATACGCTGCGCATGACGGGCACCGGCATCGGCCTGGCGCTGGCCCGGCAATTTGCCCAGCGCCACGGCGGGCAGCTCACGGTGGTGAGCGCGCCGGGCGTGGGCACTACGTTTGAGCTGCGCCTGCCCTTCGGCCAGCAGCACTTGCAGCCCGAAGACATGCAGCCCGAGGATATGCAGCCCGCCGACCCCAGCGCCGAGCCGGAGGCTAGCCTACCGGCTGCCGAGGTTGCGCCACCGGTCGAAATACTGGAACTGCCCGCCAGCCCGGCCCCGGCTGGCCCGCCGCGGCTGCTGGTGGTGGAAGACAACGACGAACTGCGGCAGTACCTTATCCAGATTTTCGAGGCCGACTACGAAGTGCTCGTTGCCGAGGATGGCCTGGTGGGCTGGGAAAAGGCCCTGGCCCAACTACCCGACCTCGTCATTTCCGACGTGATGATGCCGCGCAGCGACGGCCTGGAGCTCTGCCGCAAGCTCAAGCAGCACCCCAAAACGGCCCACATCCCGGTGCTGCTGCTCACCGCCCGCACCGCCGAAACCCACGAGCTGGAAGGCGTCGGCATGGGGGCCGACGAGTACATGAGCAAACCCTTCAACCCAACCTTGCTCCACGCCAAGGCCGAGGGCCTGCTGCGCAACCGGCGCAAGCTGCACGAATTCTACCAGCGCCAAATCCTGCTCCAGCCCACCGAGATCGTGGTGGCCGATGCCGACCGCGAGTTCCTGGAGCAGGCGATGGGCGTGGTCGAGAAGCACCTCGGCGACTCCGAGTTCAGCGTGCAGGTGCTGGTGAAGGAAATGGCCATGAGCCAGTCGGTATTCTACCGCCGCATCAAGAGCATCACCGGGCAGACGGCCGTGGAGTTCATCCGCGACGTGCGCCTCAAGCGCGCCGCTCAGCTGCTGGCCCAGACCACCATGCGGGTGTCGGAAATCGCCTTCGAGGTGGGCATTGAGGATGCCAAGTATTTCCGCAAAGCCTTCCAGAAGCTCTACAGCCTCACGCCCTCCGACTACGCCCGGCAGCACCGGGCCGGCGCGGGCGCGGCGCCCGCCGCTGCGGGCGAGGCCCGCGCCGTCGATGCCTAGCGACCGGCGCAACCCGCGCTTCTACTCACTACCGGCCAGCCGCTTAGCAGCTTAGGCACTGCGGCTGGCCGGTAGCAGGGGTGAAAAAACCCTCTTTTTCTGCGGAAATACCCCCGGCCCAAAGCGACGGGGCCTGCTACTATTGCGGTAGGTTTACCGAAGCTGGTCGCTTTTCGCTAGCTGGCTTTGGCTTCTCTCTCCACCCAATCCCGCAGGTATGCTCCGCTCCTTCCGGACTACGTGGCTGCTCGGCGGCCTGCTGCTCGCGGCGGGCTTGGCCCCCGCTGCCCACGCTCAATCGGCCCCGGCCGAGGCCGCTTATTTCAAGCCTAAATTCATCAAGAGCCAGTTGCTGAAAGCCACCCGCTGGCAACTGGCCCACCCCCGCCACAAGCTCACCGACTGGACCAACGGCGCGTTTTATGCGGGCGTCTTCGCCGCGTACCAGACCACCAAATCCAAGCTCATTCTCGATTCGCTCCTGGCGATGGGCGAGCGCACTCACTGGCAGCCCGACCGCCGCTACGACCACGCCGACGACATTGCCATCTGCCAAACCTACCTCAACCTGTATCGCCTCAAAAAGGACCGGCGCATGATTGAGCCCACCCTGGCGGTGGTGGAGAAATTCCGCACCGAGCCTGGCCCCGAGGCGCGCCATAACGGCATTGCCTGGTGGTGGTGCGATGCCTTGTTTATGGGGCCGCCCGTGCTCGTGAAGGTGGGCGTCATCGAAAAGCAGCCCAAGTATTTAGCTCTCAACGATACGCTGTACCAGCAAACGTACAAGCGCCTTTTCAACCACCAGCAACACCTTTTTTCCCGCGATGCCTCCTACCTGTGGAACGCCCAGGGCGAGGGTAAAAAGGAAAGCAACGGCCAGCCCATTTTCTGGAGCCGGGGCAACGGCTGGGTGATGGGCGGCCTCGTACAAATTTTACAGGAGCTACCCGCCGACCATCCCACGCGGCCGTTCTACCTCGGCCTGTTCAAGGAAATGAGCGCCCGGCTCGTCCAGTTGCAGCAGCCCGACGGCCTGTGGCGCTCCAGCCTGCTCGACCCCGCCGCCTACCCCGGCGGCGAGGCCTCCGGCTCGGGCTTCGACTGCTACGCCCTGGCCTGGGGTATCAATCAGGGGGTGCTGGATAAAGCGACCTACCTGGCCCCCGTGCAAAAAGCCTGGGTGGCCCTGACTAAGTGCGTATCGGACGAAGGCCGCGTGGGCTGGGTGCAGCCCATCGGGGCCGACCCGCGCCGCGATTTCTCGGCCGAGAGCTGGGAGGTCTACGGCACCGGGGCCTACCTGCTCGCCGGCTCCGAAGTTATCAAGCTCAACTAGCAAGCCCGTATGAAACGTCGCTTTTTCCTGGGTCAAGCCACGGCCGGCCTGTCGGCACTCGCGCTGCCGGCCCTGGGAACCACCCTGGCCAGTCCGCCGGCGAGTTTACCCGCCGCCCGCCGCCCCGCCCCCGTCACCGACCGCGCCTACTGGCTGGCCACCCTGCTGCGCGTGGCCGACCCTATCCTCGCCGCCGCCGCCGCCGGCCGCCTCAAAACCGCGCTGCCCGTGGAGGCCGCCGCCGGCCAGCAGGAAGGCCGCCGCAACGTAACCCACCTCGAAGCGCTGGGCCGCACCCTGGCGGGCCTCGCCCCCTGGCTGGAGCTCAAAGACGTGCCCGCCGACGAAGCCGCCCGCCAGCAGCGCGCCGCCGAGCAGGCCCGCCAGGCCATCGCGCACGCCGTCAACCCCCAGGACACTGATTTTTTGAATTTCAACCAGGGCGGCCAGCCGGTGGTCGATACCGCGTTCCTGGCCCACGCCCTGCTACGCGCCCCCACCCAACTGTGGGAAAAGCTGCCCGCTCCCACCCAGGCGCAGCTGGTGCAGGCGCTGCAAAGCTCCCGGGTGATTAAGCCCGTATATAGTAACTGGCTCTTATTCAGCGCCATTATTGAGGCCGCGCTGCTCAAATTTACCGGCAGCGGCGACCTCATGCGGATGGATTACGCCATCAAGGAGCACCAAACCTGGTACAAGGGCGACGGCACCTACGGCGACGGGCCTGATTTTCACTGGGACTATTATAACAGCTACGTGATTCAGCCCATGCTGCTCGACGTGGTCGGCACCCTCGTGGCCGCGGGCAAGGAGCGCAAGGAGCTATTCGAAACGCTGCGCACCCGCGCCCGTCGCTACGCCGCCGTGCAGGAGCGCCTCATCGGCCCCGATGGCTCGTTTGCCGCCTTCGGGCGCTCGCTGGCTTACCGCTGCGGGGCGTTTCAGCACCTGGCCCAGGCCAGCCTGCAAGGCTTCCTGCCAGCCGAGCTGCCGGCCGGGCAGGCGCGCAGCGCCCTCACGGCCGTTATCCGGCGCACGATGGAGCCCAAGGGCACCTTCGACGCCCAGGGCTGGCTGCAGATTGGCCTGTGCGGGCACCAGCCGGGCATCGGCGAGGGATATATCTCAACGGGCAGCCTCTACCTCTGCACCACGGCTTTCCTCCCGCTGGGCCTGCCGGCCGCCGATGCCTTCTGGGCCAGCCCGGCCCAGGACTGGACCGCCAAGCGCATCTGGTCGGGCCAGGATATACACCTCGACCACGCGCTGTAAAGAGAATGTTATAGCTGAGAGCTGAGAACTTAGAGCTGAGATAAAATGCTTAAGGGCTAAATAAATACTATTTTTTTCAGAAGTTAGATGTACTGGCTCAGTTCTCAGTTCTAAGCTCTGACTTCTGAATAAAACCCCTCCACCGGGCGCACCTTTGCGCTTTCACTTTATTTTCTTTTGGCAAACATGGCCGCATTATTTGACTTAACGGGCCAGGTGGCGCTCGTCACGGGCTGCAACCGGGGCATTGGCCAGGGCATGGCCCTCGGCCTGGCCGAGGCCGGGGCCGACATCATCGGCGTATCGGCCACGATGGCCGCCGACGGGGGCGACACCGGCCGCCAGGTGCGGGCGCTGGGCCGGCAGTTTCACGCCTACCAGGCCGATTTCAGCCAGCGCGCCAGCGCCGACGCCTTCACTACCCAAGTATTGGCCGATTTCGAGCGCATTGATATTCTAGTCAATAATGCCGGCACCATCCGCCGCGCTCCCGCCGCCGAGCACTCCGACGAGGATTGGGACAACGTGCTGGCCATCAACCTCGACTCGCCCTTCCGGCTGGCCCGCGCCATCGGCGGCCGGATGCTGGCCCAGGGCCACGGCAAAATCATCTTCACGGCCTCGCTGCTCACCTTCCAGGGCGGTATCAACGTGCCGGGCTACGCGGCCAGCAAGGGCGCTATCGGCTCGGTAGTCAAAGCGTTGGCCAACGAGTGGGCCGGCCGCGGCGTCAACGTCAACGGCATCGCGCCCGGCTACATCGCCACCGACAACACCGAAGCCCTGCGCCAGGACGCCGACCGCTCGGCCAGCATCCTGAGCCGCATCCCCGCCGGCCGCTGGGGCGACCCCGCCGACTTCAAAGGCCCGGTCGTGTTCCTGGCCTCCGAAGCCGGCGCCTACGTCCACGGCACCATCCTCACCGTCGACGGCGGCTGGATGGGACGATAAATTTAATTATGAGTTATAAGTTATGAATTATGAGTTGAGGCGCTGTTGCTGAAGCAATTGCATTCGGCACCGTCTCTCAGCTCAACTCATAACTCCTAATTCAACACTCCTAACTCTCTAAAATGACTACTCGCTTTGCTATCGGCCCGCGCGAAACGGCCAGCCTCAACACGGCTGGCCTGCGCGAGCATTTTCTCATTGAAAATATCTTCACCCCCGGCGCTATCGAGCTGACGTACACGCACTACGACCGCATGATCGTGGGCGGGGCGCAGCCCACCGAAGCCGGCCTGGCCCTGCCCAACCCGGGCAACCTCAAAGCCAACTACTTCCTGGAGCGCCGCGAGCTGGGCGCCCTCAACGTGGGCGGCGCGGGCCAAATCGTGGTCGATGGCACCACCTACGACCTGGGCAACCAAGATTGCCTCTACGTGGGCAAGGGCAGCCAGCAGGTCGAATTTCGCAGCGTAAACCCGGCCGAGCCGGCCAAATTCTACCTGCTCTCGGCCCCCGCCCACAAGGAGTATCCCACCACCCGCCGCACCCAGGCCGAGGCCACGCCCGTGGAAATGGGCGCCCTCGAAACCGCCAACCAGCGCACCATCTACAAGTACATTTTCAACGAGGGCATCGCCAGCTGCCAACTCGTGATGGGCCTCACCCAGCTCAAGCCCGGCTCGGTGTGGAATACCATGCCCAGCCACGTGCACGACCGCCGCATGGAGGCCTATCTCTATTTCAACCTGCCCCAGGGCCAGCGCGTGCTGCACATGCTGGGCGAGCCCAGCGAAACGCGCCCGCTGTGGGTGAGCAACGAGCAGGCCATCCTCTCGCCGCCGTGGTCTATCCACACGGGTTGCGGCTCGGCGGCCTACGCCTTCATCTGGGGCATGGCCGGCGAAAACCTGGAGTACACCGACATGGACCCCGTCGCCCTCAACGACCTGCGCTAAGACATTGGCTATGAAATATGTTGTAGTAGCCCTGCCGCTGGCCGCGCTGGGGCTGGGCAGCGCCGTGGCCCCGGTGCCCACCGCCACGGTCACCGTGCGCAACTCACTGGCCCGGGCGCGGCGCGCCGAAACCATCAGCCTGCCGCTGAGCCAGTTGCCGGCCACCGTGCGCCGCCTCGACGCCGCCAGCCTGCGCGTCCACGCGCTGCCGGGCAATACGTTGCTGGTCAGCCAGCTGCTCGATAAGGACGGCGATGGCAAGCCCGACGAGCTGCTATTTCAAACCGACGTACCAGCCAAGGGCACCCAGACCTTCACCGTAGCCGCCACCGGCGAGGCGCTGCCCAGCAGCCCGCTCACCACGTTTGCCCGCTTCGTACCCGAGCGCACCGACGACTTCGCCTGGGAAAACGACCGGGTGGCTTTTCGCACCTACGGCCCCAACGCCGAGCAGCTCTACGATAAGAAAGACCCCAACGGCACGCTCAGCAGCGGCATGGACTGCTGGCTCAAGCGCGTGAGCTACCCCATCATCGACAAGTGGTACGGCCGCCACGTGCACGAAAAACCGTTTGCCTACCACACCGATACCGGCGAGGGCTACGACCCCTACCACGTGGGCAGCAGCCGCGGCGTGGGTGGCACTGGTGTACTCGACGGCGGCAAGCTCTACGTTTCCAAGAACTTCGCCACCTATAAAGTATTGGCTACCGGCCCCATTCGCACGGTGTTCGAGCTCACCTACGCGCCTTGGGACGCCAACGGCCGCACCGTGACGGAAAAGAAAATCATCAGCCTCGACCTGGGCTCCAACCTGACTCGCTACGAAGAGCACATCAGCGCCGACAAGCCGCTGCCCAATTGCACCGTCGGCCTGACGCTGCACGAGCAAAAGGGCGAAGTCAAAGCTGACCGCCCCGCTGGCTGGTGCCGCTATTGGGAGAAAATCGACGATTCGTACCTGGGCACCGGCGTGGTAGTGCCCACGAGCTACCTCACCGATTACCAAGAGAATCGCAGCGCCGAAAAAGACCGCAGCCAGCTCTACATGATCACCAAGCCCAAGCAAAATACCGTCGTCTTCTACGCCGGCTTCGGCTGGCAGAAAAGCGGGCAGTTTGCCGATGCCGCCGCCTGGGATGCCTACCTGGCCGAATTTGCCCAGCGCCTGGCTTCCCCGCTCGCCGTCTCGTGCAAGTAACAGTCCATCAATAACTCGTAGCGGAACTACGCTACGGCTCCCCCTCTCCTTTTTGGAGAGGGGGCAGGGGGTGAGACGCCACGTTAGCCCTGTAGGTAGTGAGGCTATTTAGCCGCTCCCAACCCTGCCACCTCCTTCAGCGCCGCTACCATCACCTCCCACGAGAATTTCTTGGCCTCCTGCCGCACGCCGGCGGCGAAAGCCTCCTCCCGGTTGTTGGCGTAAAAATCAACCAGCGCCTCGGCAATCGCCGGGGCCGTGGGCGGCACCACGTACCCCACCACCCCCGCCGGAATCAGCTCGGCCAGCCCGCCCACGTCGGTCACCAGCATAGGCCGGCCAAAGTGGTACGCCACCTGCGAGACGCCGCTCTGCGTGGCATTTTTATAGGGCTGCACCACCAAATCGGCCGCGCTGAAATAGTCGGCCACCCGCTCGTTGGGAATGAAATCCGTAGCCCGCACCAGCCGGTCTTCCAGTTGATAGCGCTGAATCAATGCCTCGTAAGGGGCGGCGTCTTCGTAAAATTCGCCGGCTATGAGCAGCTTCACGGGTAACGCGGCCACGCGGGCGTCGGCTATTGCTTCGAGCAAGATATCCAGCCCCTTATAAGCGCGGATAAACCCAAAAAACAGCACGTACCGAAACGCGGGGTCGAGCCCCAGCGCGGCCAGCGCCGTAGCCTTGGGCTTGGCGGGGCCAAAATTGTCGTAGAGTGGATGCGGCCGGTACAGCGCCGGCTGCCGCCGAAAGCCCAGCCGCTGTAAGTCAGCCAGTACGCTGCGGCTCATGGTCACGAAACCATCGCAGGCGCTCAGAAAATAGCGCGTGAGCGGCCCGTCACCGGGCCGCTTCTCGTGCGGAATTACGTTGTCGGTGATGGCTACCACGCGGGTGTGACCGTTGCCGCGCACCAGCCGCGCCACCGTACCCAGCGCCGGCCCCATAAACGGCAGCCAAAACCGGAAAATGACTAAATCTGGCCGCTCGCGGCGCAGCCGCCGCCCCACCGCCAGCCACGACAGCGGGTTCACCGAGTTCAGGCTGACCTCAATTTGCAAATCGGTCGGCCCGGCCTCGGTACTGAACTGCGTTTGCCCGGGAAAGAGAAAATCAGGGTATTGCAACGAGAACGTCACGAGCCGCACCTCGTCGCCCGTCGCCTGCAAGGCGCGGGCCAGCCGCTCGTTGTAGGTAGCCAGCCCCCCGCGCAGCGGATAAGCCGGCCCGATGATAACAACTTTCATTTAGCATGTAGCAAGTAACATTTAACAAGTAGTATTTGACAGTAGCGCTCTAAAATAAAGCCGGTTACATGTTACTTGCTACATGTTAAATGATTTCACCGTAGGGTGTCGCGAATGAGGTAATCGTTGCGGCGCGGCCCGTTGAGCTGCACCATCTCGGCCAGGAAACCCGCCAGAAACAGCTGCACCCCGATGATGACGGCCACCAGCGACAGGAAAAACAACGGCTGCTGGGTTACGCCCCGCGCCTTCATGTTGTGCAGTGAAAGCCACCACTTTTCCCCCGTCAGCCACACCGTCAGCACCATGCCGATAAAGAAGGAGAGCGTCCCCAGCGTTCCAAAAAAGTGCATGGGCCGCCGCCGAAACCGGCTCACGAACGTGATACTAGCCAGGTCGAGGAAGCCGTAGATAAAGCGCTCCAGCCCAAACTTGGTTACGCCGTACTTGCGCTCCTGGTGCTGCACTACTTTCTCCCCTATCTTTTTGAAACCCGCCCATTTAGCAATGACCGGAATGTATCGGTGCATCTCGCCGTACACCTCGATGGACTTTACTACGCGCTGATTGTACGCCTTCAGGCCACAGTTGAAATCGTGCAGCTGAATGCCCGAAATCGCCCGCGTCGCCCCGTTGAATAGCTTGGTCGGGATGGTTTTCGACAGTGGGTCGTAGCGCTTCTGTTTCCAGCCGCTCACCAGGTCGTAGCCGTCCTCGGTTATCATGCGGTAAAGCTCGGGCAGTTCCTCCGGCGAGTCTTGCAGGTCGGCATCCATGGTGCATACCACCCGGCCCCGCGCCGCGGCGAAACCCACGTTGAGCGCCGCCGACTTACCGTAGTTGAGATTGAAGCGGATGCCGCGCAGGGCCATATCCTGGCCAGCCAGCGCCTCAATCACCGCCCACGAGTCATCGGTCGAGCCGTCGTCAATGAGCAATACCTCGTACGAGAGCCCCCGCGCCGTGAGCACCCGCGCTATCCAGCGCGTGAGCTCGGGTAGCGACTCGGCCTCGTTGAGCAAAGGAACTACGATGGACAACTCCACCGGAAAGCTGGCAGTGGGCTTATTCAAACTCAGGCTTGGGATTTTTAATAAATGCAGCGGCTATCAGACTAATAAACAACCCCAGGATAAGTGTAAATAGTATGCTAAAAATCAACATAGCAGGCCCGGTAGTGAATTTAGCCGAAAAAGCCATAGCCTGGTCAATTTGCGCGTCAGACATTGTGCCCTTAGCTTCTAAATCAGCCCGTCCCTTTTCTAAAAGGCGTGTTACTACGCTGGGGTCGATTAAAACTGTATACACGTAGGCGAAAATTCCGCTCAGTAAGCCTACCAAAGCCGATACAACCATACCCACGCTCAGTCCCTGGCCGTAGCTCATAGAGCCCGCATTCTGCTCCTTGAAACTCCGCATTGCCATCGCAATTCCCCCGATAAGCAGTGCAATGGAGAGAAAGCGCACGGCGCTATTTTGCTCTAGCTCCAGCGCGTAAGTGCCAAATGAGATGATAATGCTTATCAGGCCGGTGAGCAGGCCGTATCGCACGCCCACGGCGGCAGTCGAAGTAGATGGGGTGGCAGTTTGCATGAGAGAAAAGGTAATGGCAGGTGAAAGATTTATTTGCGCAAAAATATGCCGCTGGGCACCGCCAAAAACAAGCCTAGCACCAGCGTCAGCTTAAATGTTTGCAAAGCCAAATCACCGACCGAAACGGCGGCGGCCCGCTCCAGCTCCTGCTGCTCAAACGCGGCGTTGCGCTTGGCCTTATCGCGGAGGCGCTGCTGCACCCGCGTTATCTCCACGAGCTCGCGACGGTTTTGGGCCAGCGCGGGCTCGCCTACTACCTGCGCCAGTCCCCACACGCTGACGGCCGCCAGCACGGCGGCAATCAGCACCGTCAGCCCGCCCACGGCCAGGGTACGCCCCACGCCGGGCCGCACGGGCGCCAGCTTGCGGCGCAGCCACCACTGGCTTCCTGCCGCTACGAAGGGCACCACCAGCAATCCCATTATCTGCTTGGGACTAAACGGATTATTACCCGACCACTGCAAGAATAACAGCCAGGCGGCACAGACCAGGCCCGCCCCCACGCCGAAGCGCAGCGCTAGGCGTACTATCAAGTTGGAAGCCGGAAGCGCGGCCCCGCGCGAATTATTTCTAAAATCTACTGGCTGCATACTACTACTAATCGGCTGCAAGATACGGCCCGCCGTATGGGCCACCCGTGGCCGCGCCCGCTAGGCCAGGGCCGGGCCAGCCCCGGCGCGGGGCCGCCCGAAGCGTAGCAGTAGCGCCTCCGCCAGCAGGCAGGCCAAGGCGGCCAGCAGGCAGTAGCGCCACAAGGGCTGCCCTGCCTGCTCGGCCCGGTAGCGGGCAATGGCCTCGGGCTGCGCGCCATCGTCCAGCACGCGCACGTTGGGATGATTATCGCCGAGCAGCTGCCGCAGTTCCGCCGCCGAATAAGCAGCCAGCTCCGACTCCCGCTTGTCCGGGTTAAAAGCCAGCGTAGTCACCACTTTCCCCTGCTTTATCAGCTTGTAAAAGCCCGGCGCTCGCAAGTCGGTAGGCACGTCGAGGCGCAGCTGGCCATTCTGAACTCGTTGCGCCGGAATGTACGTGAGGCTGTCGCGCACCAAGCGGTAGCTCGCCTCATCACGAGCGCCTTGGCTGGCACTACTGGCAGCGGGGACTGTTAAAGTCAGCGCCGGCGCGGGCAGCCGATAAGCCAGTGGTTGGTCAGTATGGTAACTTATCATGGCCAGCCGGTACAACACCGGCACGAACAGGGCGTGCTGCGCGAAATCAGAATATTCGCCCGCGAATGGTGCCGCAAACACGTAAACTCGGCCCACGCCATTTTCGACTTCCGTGAGGTATGCGTCGCCGTCGCGCAGGCGTAGAATATCCGTTCCCGCCTGCCCCAGCCGCAGTACCGGGGCCACCTGCGGCATGGTCACTTGCCGGGGCTGCGCGCCAAATACGTCCTTGAAAAACGGATTACGCAAGCTGGGCATCACCACCTCCTGCCGCACCGGCTCCCTAGCCGATGCCTGCCACTGCTCGCCGCCGACTCCCAGCGCTCGAAATAATTCGTGATACGAAGCGTGAGCCGCCGGGCTGGCCGTCGGTACTACCACCACACTTCCCCCCCGCCGCACCACGCCGACCAACGCCTCGCGCAGCCCGGCATCTACCTGCGGCACTTCGTGCAAAAGCACCAAGTTGGCTCGCCGCAGTTCCCCGTAGTCTACTGTCTGCGGCTTCGAAAACAAGTAGGTAAAGAGCGACTCGCGCGCGTAAGCCCGCTGCGTAGCTGGCTCCTGCCCTATTTCCAGAATGCGAATAGGGGCCGCTGGCTGCAGGGTGAAATAGTAGGTATTATCGAAAGTCACCGGCGCATCGCCCGTAATTACCTGCCCCGGCACCAATTTATCATCCGTTACCTGTACCTGGGTCACGGTTTCGCTCGCCTGACCGGCTCCCACCGCCACCCGGAAAGTAGCTACCTGCCGCCCGCCCAGCAGCACTTTAACGGGGCAATCGGTCACGGCTTCACTCCCCCCGTTACGCAGCCTGATGTGTAGTCCCACGTTCGTCCGCACCCGTACAAATGCATCATTCAGCCATACGCTGTCCACGTAAATACTACCAGCTGGCCGGGCCGCCTGTGGCACGAGTACTATTTCCCCGGTGCGACGTAGCTTTTGCCAAAAGTCCGGTCCGATTTCATTTTTCTGAAAATCGCTGAATAAATAAAGCGGCCCCGCCTGCTCATCCTGCACCGCATCGCGCACGGCTGCCGCCCCCCAGCCGCGCTGCGGACCAGTGCTGGATTGCGTATTCACGGCGGCCTCGTAAGTGGCTCCGGTCAAGCTCCCCGCCCGCTGCCCCAACAGCTTGAAGTGCGTACCCGCGCCGTAGCTTCTACCCAAGGCCCGGGCACCATTCACCGCCTCCTGCCTCACCTGGGCTTGGGCGGTCCCGGGGGCCTGCATGCTGCCCGAATTATCAACTAATACCCCGACCGTACCCACAGCGGTGGGCGCAGCACTAGTTGCAACCGGAATAAACGGCTGGCAGAAAAGCAATACGATAAAAATCACGGCTAGTACCCGCGCCAGCAGCACGAGTATCTCCTGCAGTCGGCGCCGACGCATAGTCGTCAGTTCCACCTCCCGAATAAACCCGGTATTCGTAAACAACACTCGCTGGGGGCGCCGCAATTGCAGCAAGTGAATGGCAATGGGAATGCCGATTGCCAACAATCCCCATAAAAAACTCGGATAGACTAACTGCATCAGGTTGCGAACTCACCCCAAAACGGGTTTCTAGTGAGAACTGCAAAGCTACCCTTTTTATTCAACCGCCCCTGCAAAAACTAAACTCCGGTCGCCCAACTACTGGGACTACCTCACTAAAAGATGAACCCCTTCTTTGATTGATTCACCAAGTATGTAATACCAAGCTCCAGCTTGGTGATTCACTCACGTACACCTTGCCGCTTCACCAAGCTGAAACCTGGGGCTGCATCGCTAACTAACTATCAAATAATCACAATGGCCGGAGAGCCGCTTAAGACTTAAGAAGCTTCCTTAATCGTAGATGGACTCATCCATCTCCCCCAACGCAAAACTCCCCCTGCTGGTCGCTGGTGAAAGCGAAGCAGGGGGAGTTCCTGTAAGGTTGGCGGCGACCGACTCTCCCACCGGTGAAGGCAGTACCATAGGCGCACCGGGGCTTAACGGCTCTGTTC
>CAJYPK010000053.1 GCA_913776615.1 uncultured Hymenobacter sp. | reverse complement strand
CGACTTGCATGTATTAGGCCTGCCGCTAGCGTTCATCCTGAGCCAGGATCAAACTCTCCATTGTAAAATTATTCCTACACCACAGCGAACTGTGGCTGATGTCGAGTGCTTGTCCTCGCTCGTCGTTTGACGATTGGTCGTCTAGTTCGATGTCGCTTGTTGCTGCCCAGCTAAAGCTGAACAGCTACTTCCTATTTTGTCTGTTTCCGTCATTCAAAGAACGTCTGTTACACTCAGTTAGCGTAACGTGGTGGGTCAGCTGAGCGACCCGGGTGGCTGCCGGTTGCAAGCCCTGTTTTCGTTTGGGAGTGCAAAGGTAAGCAACTTTTTTGACTTTCCAAATCCGAAGCGAAAAATTTTTATGTTTTTCGTTTGGCTGGTGGGTCGGTGACCGCCTCCGGTTGAAGCGGGCTGCAAAGGTACTACTTTCTTTTCAACTGGCAAGCAAAAAGCGAAAGTTTTTTTCTCCTGCCGGGGAGGCTGGGGGCGAACCCGGCGCGATTACCGCGCAGCAAATCCTTCAGTCTCACCCCTTACTTGTAGTTCTGCTCAACCGCCGGTCGCGATTGGGAGTGCAAAAGTACGGAGAATTTTTAACTTTCCAAATTTTGGCCTCTTTTTTTTCGATACGTCGCTAGCTCCTTACTCGGAGCACGTTCTCAAACGGTGATTACACGGTGCTTCCGTACTGTACTGTATGCTCAGTGCGATTGACTACAGTGAGCTAGGAGCGAGTTTGGACACAACGCCTGAATGTGGTCTGTACTTACTATAGGTTGTCAACTCCCAGAATCGTAACTTACTGCCCACCGGCTTCAAAGCTGTCCTGTGGCAGTCTCCGCTCGGGTGCGGAGTATCGCTTGAGTTGGAGTAGCCCCTCTAACAAAACGACGTCGAGCTCAGCGACATATTGTCTACTGCTCTCGACGTCGCGTTAAAGTCACTACCTGACTCTATTATGCTAACCTAACTTCTTATAACGCACGCGCTTGGGCTCTACGTCACCGAGGCGCTTGCGCTTAGCTTCTTCGTAGTCAGAGAAGTTGCCTTCGAACCATACCACTTCGGAGTCGCCTTCGAAGGCCAGGATATGGGTGGCCAGACGGTCGAGGAACCAGCGGTCGTGGCTGATGATTACGGCGCAGCCGGCAAAGTTTTCGAGGGCGTCTTCGAGAGCTCGGATGGCATTTACGTCCAAGTCGTTGGTGGGCTCGTCGAGCAGCAGCAGGTTGGCTCCTTGCTTGAGCGTCATGGCCAAGTGCACACGGTTTTTCTCACCGCCCGAGAGGGTACCGACTTTCTTTTCTTGGTCACCACCGCCGAAGTTGAATTTGCTCACGTAAGCCCGCGAGTTGACGGGGCGGCCAGCCAACAGCATGGTTTCGGTGCCACCGGTGATGGTATCAAATACCGATTTGACGGGGTCGAGCGTGTCGTGCTGCTGGTCGATGTAGGCCGTCTGCACTGTGGGGCCGACAATGAAGGTACCCGCATCAGGCTGCATCTGGTCGGTTATCAGGCGGAAGAGCGTGGTTTTGCCCGCGCCGTTGGGCCCGATGATGCCTACGATACCACCTTGTGGCAGGGCGAAGCTCAGGTTGTCAAATAGCAGCTTGTCACCAAATGCTTTGCGCAGGCCCTCGGCCTCAATGACCTGGGCACCGAGGCGAGGGCCATCGGGGATAAACAACTCCAGCTTTTGCTCCTTATCCTTGGCTTCTTCGCTGGCCAGTTTATCGTAGTTAGCGAGACGGGCTTTGCCTTTGCTCTGGCGGGCCTTGGGTGACATGCGCACCCAATCGAGCTCGCGCTGCAAGGTCTTAGCCCGCTTGCTTTCGGCATTTTCTTCGCGGGCCAGGCGCTCGGTTTTCTGCTCCAGCCACGAGCTGTAATTGCCTTTCCATGGAATGCCGCTGCCACGGTCGAGTTCCAGAATCCAGCCCGCCACGTTGTCGAGGAAGTAGCGGTCGTGGGTAACGGCGATGACCGTGCCCTTATACTGTTGCAGGTGCTGTTCCAGCCACAGCACGCTTTCCGCATCGAGGTGGTTGGTGGGTTCGTCGAGCAGCAACACATCGGGCTCTTGCAGCAGCAGGCGGCACAGGGCTACCCGGCGCTTTTCACCGCCCGAGAGATTGCCGATGACGGCTTCCTGGGGCGGCGTGCGCAAGGCGTCCATAGCGCGTTCTAGTTTGGAATCGAGGTTCCAGGCGTCGAGTTGGTCCAGTCGCTCCTGAACGGTACCCTGGCGTTCAAGCAGCTTGTCGAAGTCGGCATCTTCGGCCCCGAAGGCCTCGTTGATTTCGTCAAATTCCTTGAGCAGCGCGACCGTTTCGGCTACGCCTTCCTCTACCACCTCACGCACGGTTTTAGTAGGGTCGAGTTGAGGCTCCTGCTCCAGATAGCCCACAGAGTAGCCGGGTGACCACACTACTTCGCCTTGGAATTGCTTGTCGACACCAGCAATAATTTTCAGCAGACTCGACTTACCCGAGCCGTTGAGACCGAGTACGCCGATTTTGGCCCCGTAGAAAAATGAGAGGTAAATATTTTTGAGGACTTGCTTTTGCGGCGGGTAAATCTTGCTTACCCCGGCCATGCTAAAGATGATGGTGGGCTGATCGGACATGAGACTAAGAGCTGGGAGATATGGGCAGCTACCGCAAAGCTACCGTGCAGCCATAGCTCAGGCAGGCGGGAGGAGCCAGAAAATGGCGTAGTAGCCCAACGAAAATAATTATTTTAGAGTAGCTACGACCCAGACCACTGGCTTCACCGGGAAAACTTAAACCATGCAATCCCGTCCTGCAACGTGGACGCAATCAATTTTCCGCGTAAACTTGTAGCTCATTCTTTCTTAACTCGGCTCCGACTGCCCGGCCAGCCGACAGTTTTGCCTCACTCTATCTTTCCCATTTCCAAATGGAACTCCCCGACCACCCGCTCACGGAAGCCCGCCGCTATGGCTACGTGGAGGACGGGGGCGTGTGGCTACGCCCAACTTTGGGCCAGCCAGCCCGCCGCATCGGCCAAGTAAAAGACACCGAAGACGATGCGCTTCGCTACTTTGCGAATCGTTACGAGGCCTTCCGGGCCAAGATCGACGAGCTGTTGCAGCGCTTACAAGCCGCTGACAACCAAGGATCTTTTTTGATGAAGCTGTTGCATTTGCAAGAGCAAACCAAGCAGCACGACGGCCTCGGTGATTACGAGAGCCTATACCGCCGCCTCAAAGAAGCCGAGGAACAGCTCAACGTATCGGTAGCCCGCAACCGAGAGAAAAACCTGGCCACCAAATTGGGCCTGATCAGTCAGGCCGATGCGCTCCGGGATACTGTGGAGTGGATTTCGGCCAGCGAAACGGTGAAAGAGCTACGCCAGGCCTGGCTTAAAACCGGTCCGGTAGACAAGGCCCTGACGGAAGAACTGGAAGGCCGCTTTCACGGGGCCGTGCAGAATTTCTTCGACCGGCGCAAGGCCTTCCAGACCGACCGCAAGGCGCTGGCCCGCCGTACGGTGGAGCGTTACCGCGAGCTGGTAAACCAGGCCGAGGCCCTGAAGAATTCCGACCAATTTGAAGCTACTTCACGCCAACTCAAGCAATTGCAAACGGCTTGGCGCGAAGTCAACGGCACGCTGCCCAAAAAGCAAGCCGCCGAATTGTGGACCAAGTTTCGGGCGGCCAATAATCACTTCTTCGAGCGGCTCAAAAAGCACATTGAGTCGCAACGGCCAGTGGAGACTCGGCCGGGCGGCACGCCCAATTCGCCCGAGGAAAGCTTGGTGCGCAAGCGCGAGCTAGCCAAGCGGGCCGAAGCGCTTATTGCGCTGCCGCCCAACCAAGGCGTAACCCAGGCAAAAAATCTGCAAGCCGAGTGGAAGCAAAGCGGGGCCGTGCGCGGACCCGAAAGCGACCAATTGTGGCAGCGCTTCATGCTGGCCTGCGATAAGGTGTTCGAAATGAGCGCTCTTGATTATTACCTCCGCAAGCGTCAGACCGAAGGTGCCGCCCAGCTCAACCCCGCCGAGCGAGCCCAGGCCGCTACGGTGGCACTGCGTAAATTTATCGAGAGTGACCGCCAAGAGTTGGCCACACTGAAGGAAAACCTCGGTAAGCTCAACGCTTCGACGGCCAACGACCAGTTTCGGCAACTGTTGCAGGGTAAAATCCGCACTTTTGAGCGTAAAATTCAAACCAAAACTGAGCTTATTGCCCTCTTCCAGTTGCCAACCGGCAGCTAACCTTTACCGGCTGGGTTACGTTGCGCCGGAGTTAGCTACATTTAGCAACGTTTTTTAAAGTCTACCTTTTTTCTTTTTACTATGTACTGGACTCTCGAACTTGCCTCCTATCTGGAAGATGCGCCTTGGCCCGCCACCAAAGACGAACTCATTGACTTCTCTATCCGCTCGGGTGCCCCGATGGAGGTGGTTGAAAATCTGCAAGGCCTGGAAGATGATGGCCAGCCCTACGAGAACATCGAAGAGGTATGGCCCGACTACCCGACCAAGGAGGACTTCATGTTTAACGAGGACGAGTACTAAACTAGTACCAGCTCACCGGTGAGCGACGGCTGGCCGGTACAAGCCAGCCACGATTCACTAACCACCATAAGGTATAATGCCTGATCGCGGAGCCCCCCAGCCAGGGGGGCTCCGCGATTTTTTATTGGGAGGGCATAAATAGCTTATGCGGTGTAATTTGGCCGCGTGAGGTAAGCTACCAGGCTGGCTTCACTAGCTGCATGGCTGCTACCCCGCTCCACGCCCCTGATACCAACCTATGGCACCGGCTCTTTGCGCTCGACCTCGATGGTGGAGCTACGTTGTCTTTTTCCCAACGGTTGGCCCGCGATAACGGCTGGCCTCTGCCCTTCGCCCAGCGCGTAGTGCTGGAATACAAGAAGTTCGTGTACCTAGCCGCTACCTGCGGGCACCCGGTTACGCCTTCCGACGAGGTAGACCAGGCCTGGCACCTGCATTTGGTGTACACTCGCTCGTACTGGGACGAGCTATGCGGGCAGGTGTTGGGGTTTGCCCTGCACCACGGCCCCACCCAGGGTGGCCCGGCCGAGGGCCGCAAGTTTCAGGATTGGTACGCGGCCACGCGGCGCTCCTACGAAGCGGCGTTTGGTGAGGCACCGCCCCTCGACATTTGGCCCCCAGCCGCCGTGCGCTTTGGCGAAGCTCCCCATTTTCGGCGAGTCAATATGCGCGGCAAGTGGCTACTGCCCAAGCCCCGGCTGCCGCGCTGGCAGTGGCCCCGGCTCACGGCCAACTACCGGCTGGGGATAGCCTTGGCTGCCCTGCTGACGTTGGCCGGCTGCACGGCTCACCTACCACTCAACCCGTTTAACTGGCACGGCTCCGAGTTTTTATTTTTGTTCTGGACGTTAAGCGTCACGCTATTGCCGCTGGCCTGCTGGTGGCGCTACCGGGGCCGGGGGCCGTTGGAAGATTCCGCGGCCGACTGGCCCAGCTCCTACGCGCTGGCCCGGCTGGCCCAGCGCGGCCGGCTGGTCGCCGATAGCGCCCTCGCCGCTTTGGCCTACAAGGAAAATATCTCCTTTTCAGCTCCCAACCTGCTGAGGCGCACCACGCACGCGCCACCCACCGACGCCTACGAGCTGAGTCTCTGGAACCGCATTGCCACGAGCGGCACCCCTCTGTTCGAAATCCGAAGCTGGGGACTGAGCCCCAATAACCCGGCCCTGCGAGCTCTCGATGAGGAATTGCTCGCCGCGGGCCTCCAACTGCCAGCCGCCCAGCGCCGCCGCCTCGACCGGCAGCCGCTGGCTACGGCCGCCGCGCTGGCCCTGCTGGGGGCGATCAAGCTGGCAGTAGGGTTAAGCCGCGGCCGGCCAGTGGGCTTTCTAATTCTTTCGCTCGTTGCACTGGCCTTTGCAACGGGCGTTATCGTGCGCTACCGCGCCTGGGCTACTGGCCGCGGGGCCGCCGTGCTGCACGACATCGAAGGGCGCCTGGCCCGGCAGCGGGGCCGCGCTGATGGGCCGGCGGTAATCATCATGGCCGTGGCTGTGCTGGGGGTAAGCAGCCTACACTCGCTGGGCCTGGGGCTGTTGGCCGACCACCTCGCGCCCTTCGGCGGTAGCAGTGGCGATGGGGGCAGTAGCTGGAGCAGCGACGGTGGGAGTAGCGGCTGCAGCTCGGGCGACGGTGGGGGAAGCGGCTGCGGAGGCGGGGGCTGTGGCGGCTGCGGGGGCTGTGGTAGCTAGCGCTGCCCCGGGCGACCGCGTAGCACGTGCCCGATGGAGCGCAGAAAAGGCCCCGCACTCACCGAGTTCATAATGCGCAAGTTGTCAGCCCAGTTTGTTTTCTCATCCAGAAAGCGCAGGACGCGCGTTACTGGATTGCGGGCGAAAAGCTGCGCGAACAAGTCGCGGGTTAGTTCGCCCCGCCTCTGCATAATGTCGAGCAGCAGCGTATCGAAGAAGTGAAACTGCCAGCGGTCGCCAGTAACATCGGCCGGGGGCTGGCCGGTAGCCGCCAGGGCGGCCGTCAGTCGCGCCGACTGTGCCTGGATGCGCCGAAACGCGTAGCCAGTGCTAGGCTTGGCCCGCCCGGCGCGGGTGCCCAGGTTAATAATATGCGACTCTACACGAGCCGGGAGCGGGTAGTCAGTCATTGGAATAGCCCCCTCCTCACGGTCTACGATACGGTATTCGGCATCTGTTAGCCCAAGCTCGTTATGCAGGTAGTTGATTACCTGCGCCTCATACTCTGCTCTATTCAAGACCTTCGCCGAAAACAGCGTGTATTCAACCAGCGCCCAGCGTGAGCCGAAGGGCAGCACGTAGATGAACCGGGCCTCGCGCTGCTGCGGCCCCCGGAAATCCATGAATTCCACCACTGCAGGATCGAAAACGTCGCGGGTGGTTTCGATTTCCCAGCCGAGAAAATGCTGGAGCAAGTACCGGTGCTTAGCAGGCTGGGGCACGATGGCAGGTGGGCGGCTATCGAAGGCGTAGCGGGCGGTAAACTCTTCCCCCGCCTCGGTACGCACTTGCACGCCGGAGGCGGTGTTGTGCAGGGCCATCACCCGGCCGCGCAGCACTGTAAACTGAGCTGGGCGCGCCGCTAGCGCTTGGTGCACAAATTGATAATAATCCAAGCCCCGAATAGTACGGTAGCGATACTCGCCCAAGTCAAACACCCGCTCGAAGCCAGAGCTGCGGAAGGCGATTTTATTCCACTCCCCCACCGCTAGCCCGTCGAACGGCGTGGGCTCGTCAGCCCAAAACGACCAGGTGCGGTCGTTCCGGTCCTTGGCCTCGGGCTCGATGAGTAGTACCCGCTGAGTAGCCAGGCGCGGCTCCAGGGCCAGGTGATACGCTAGGCTGAGACCGGCAGCCCCGCCCCCTACTAATACGTAATCGTAGGCAGACGCAGAATCGGAAGGTGATGGCATGGCGCAAAGATGGGGCCGCAACACCTTTGCCGATTTGGTGTTAGGTTCGTAGTTATAAGCCCAGGCTATGCTACAGCCTGGTATTTTTCCTAGTATTTCCCGGCGCTTTATCGCGACTGGCCTTCTTTTACGCTATGAACCTGCATTCGGCGCTACTTATTATGCCGGCTCTTGGGGCAGGCCTGCTGGCCGCCCCGACCGCCCAGGCCCAAACCGTGCTTTGGGCCGCGAAGGTAGAAGACGTTTCTTCTCAGAAAGCGAAAGGCAAGGAGCCCTTTGCCCCCGAAAAAGTACTGGGCGAGCCCAATGCCCAACCACTCGGCCAAATTAGTAACGAGGCTTGGATTCCGGCCAAAGACGGGTCCAACGAATTTATTGAGGTGCGCTTCGCTAAGTCGGTGCTGGCCCAGCAGGTCACGGTTATTGAAAACTTCAACCCCGGCTCCATTACTAAAATCGAGCTGATTGATACCAAGGGCGAGCGCCACGAGGTGTACACTAATAAGAATCCTGGCCCGCTGCCCGAGGCGTACCGCACGCTTCAGGTTACGTTTAAGCCCGAGAAGTACCGCACTATCGGCGCACGTGTAACCATGAATACGGCCAAGGTGGCGGGCGTCAACCAGATTGACGCCATCGGCGTGGCCAACGTGGACGTGCAGATGGTGAAGCAGGATTTTAAGAACCCCACCACCACCGAGGTAGAAACTGTGCAGATGGATTCTACCCTGAAGAACCTAGGGCCGAATATCAACAGTAAGTACGTTGATACGCATCCGGTTATCTCGCCCGACGGCCGCACCATGTTCTTTGCCCGCCAGAATCACCCCGGCAACGTGGGCGGCAGCCGCGACCCGCAGGACATCTGGTACTCGAAAATCACGAGCGGTAAAAATCAGACCTGGGGACCGGCTAAAAACCTGGGCACCCCGCCCAACGGCCCCGAAGACCCCAATGGCTTGGCTTCCGTGTCGGCTAATGGACAGGTAGCCTTGCTCATCGGCGTGTACGTCGATGGCTTCATGGAGCCTAAGGGCTTCAGTACGAGCCGCCGCTCGCCGGGTGGCTGGAGCCCCCCGCAGAAGGTACAGATTGATAATTACCGCAACGACGACAAGGAGCACCTCGATGGCTTCCTGGCTACTTCGGGCAAGGCACTGCTCATGGCCGTGCAGCGCCCCGAGGGCAAGGGCGGGCAGGATATCTTCGTAAGCTTTCCCAAGCCCGTGCCGGTGGGCGAGCAGCCCGATCCCAAGCGCCCCACCCAGTGGGGTAAGCCCATCAACCTAGGGCCGAACATCAACACGCCCGGCGACGACTTCGCGCCCTTCCTGGCTTCGGACGATAAAACGCTATACTTCGCCTCCGATGGGCACGGTGGGTATGGGAAAAGTGATATTTTTTATTCGAAGCGTCTGGATAGTACCTGGACGCACTGGAGCGTACCGCGTAACCTCGGCCCGGTGGTCAACTCGCCCGATTTTGACGCCTACTATACGCTATCGGCCGCCGGCGACAATGCCTACCTGGTATCCGCGCGCAACGGAACCGATGGCTCGAAGGACATTTTCCGCATCGCCCTGGCCCCGGCCTTTAAGCCCGAGGTGGTAACGTTGGTGCAGGGCAAGGTGTTGGATGCCGTGACCAAGAAGCCGATACGCGCCATCATTCACTACGAAAACCTGGTGACGGGCGAAGAGATCGGCGTGGCTGAATCGTCGCCCATCGACGGCTCTTACACCATCGTGCTGCCCGCCGGGGTACAGTACGGCTACCGCGCCGAGGCCACCGACTATATCGCCGAGAACGCCAACCTCGACGCTACAGCGTCGGACAAGTACTCGGAAAAGCAGCAGGATTTATTCATGGTGCCCTTCAAAGTGGGCCAGAAGGTGCGTCTCAACAACATCTTCTTCCCGCAGAGTAAGTACTACCTGCAGCCTAGCTCTTTCCCCGAGTTGTTGCGTTTGGTGCGCATCCTGCGCGATTACCCGAGCGTGGAAATCCTCATCGGCGGCCACACCGACAACCAGGGTGACCCGGCGCTGAACCTCAAGCTGAGCGAAGACCGCGTGAACGAAGTAAAGAAATACTTAGTTAGCAAGGGTATTGACGCCAAGCGCCTGACTACCCAGGGTTTCGGCGGCACGCAGCCCATCGCCAACAACGAGCAGGAAGAAACCCGCCGCTTCAACCGCCGGGTAGAATTCACGATTACGAAGAAGTAGGCTGCTGTTAACTATTCATTAGCAAATTGTTGCCGCGCCGCGCTTGCGAAGCGTCTTTTCCCGTACGCCCCGTTAGACTTTTTCAGCCAACGCTTCGTTCACTCGGTTAAGATGCTTCGCAAACTCCGCGTACTAAACAGTTTTTCTCCCCCCGACTGGTCGGCCGGGCGTCGGCAAACGAGCCTGCTCGGCTTGGTGCTGCTAGCGGCGGGGACAGCCCGGGCGCAGGACGTCTATTTTTCCCAAGCTTATGCCAATCGGCAGGCCGACAACCCCGCTTGGGTAGGTTTGAAAGACGATTACAGCGCCACGCTGAGCTATCGCAATCAGTTTCCGCAGCTAGCCGGGTCTTTTGAAACGGCGCAGCTCGCCGCCGACTGGCGCCTGCCCAAGCCGGGCCTGCACCACGCACTGGGCCTCGTTATAAACCAAGATCGTGCTGGCACTGTGGGCTATACGCGCTTTGGAATAGCCGCCCAGTACGCTTATCACACGCGCCTTACTCGCACCCTGGCCCTCAGTGGCGGGGCGCAATTGGGCTACGGCCGCCAGCGGGTAGGCTACGACAACCTCACCTTTGGCGACCAGTACGGGGCCGACGGTACCTACCTCGGCACTACGGCCGAAAACTTAGCTGGCTTTCCGCCCACTAATTATTTCACGGTGGGCGTGGGGGGCGTGCTTTACACCGAGCAGCTCTGGGTGAGCTTAGCGGGCCAGCACCTGAACCGGCCCGCACTGGGTTTCAAGCAGCAGGCTAGCTTACCGTTGCGCTTATCAGTAAACACTGGCTATAAGCTCTTTATTCAGAAGCCAGCGGGCTACGGCAAGGGAGAGCAGCGTGAAATCAGCCTCACTCCCACCCTGGGCTATACCCGCCAGGGCGGCTCGCAGCGCTCGGAAGCAGGCGCTTATTTTTCGGCCGACCCGGTGACGGTCGGAGCGATATACCGCAACCTGACCAGCCCCGACCAGGCCACTCAACACGTAGTAGCCGTGGTAGCGGGCATTGCCTACGGCGACCTGCGCGTCGGTTACAGCTACGACGTAGGAGTGAGCCAGTTAGCCAGCGAATTGGGTGGCGCCCACGAAATAACTTTAACGCTGCGCGCGTTTGACAAACTAGAAAGCGCCTTTCGCCGGCTCAGACGCCGCGATTATCCAATTTCTCCTTGCCCCAACTTCTGATTCTTCGTAATATTGCAACCAAATTGCTCGTCATAATCTATAAGTGCCCTCGGCAAATTCTCTCGTTATGAAATTCACTAACTATTTGAGCCTGCTGGCCGCGGGTTCGCTGGCCTTGGCGAGCTGCGGCAAGAAGGGCGCGCCTACGGCTACCAACCCTGGCAAAGCCTCCTCCACCACCGGCATCGAGTACAATACCGATGAGGGCATGAAGGTGACGGACTTCAAGAAGATCCCGACCGGGCCGGGCCTCGTGTACATCGAGGGTGGCCGTACGGTACTGGGCTCGCAGGAAGAGGACGTGACCAACAACCACGACAACATGGAGCGCACGGTGACCATTGCCTCGTTCTACATGGACGAAGCAGAGGTGGCCAACATCCACTGGCTCGAATATCTGCACTTTATCCGCAAAGACTCGTCGGAGGAGAAGTACAAGGCCGCTCTGCCCGATACTACGGTATGGGCTCGCGACTTGTCGTTCAACGACCCGTACGTGACGTATTACCTGCGTTACCCCGGCTTCCGCTACTTCCCCGTGGTGGGCGTAAACTGGCTGCAAGCCGATAGCTACTGCGCGTGGCGTACGGCTAAGGTAAACGAAAACCTGGCCAAGGGCGGCAGCAGCAAGGGCGGTGGCCTGTTTGGCCGCAAGAAGAAAAAAGGTGACACCGGTACGTCGGCCGAAGGCGGCGCAACGGTGGGTGCCGCCGGCGCTCTGGCCGATGGCAAGGGTAGCGCTTCGATCGAAAACGGTAACACGGTGCCCAACTACCGCCTCCCCACCGAGGCTGAGTGGGAATACGCCGCCCAAGCCCTCGTAGGCACGCAGGAAGTCGGCAACGAAAACCAGGAGGAAAAGCGCATCTATCCTTGGGATGGTCGCTCGACCCGCAACCCGTACGGCAAAGGCCAGGGCCAGTTCCTGGCTAACTTTAAGCGCGGTCGCGGTGACTACGCCGGTATCGCGGGCAGCCTGAACGATGGTGCCATGATTACGGAGTACGTATACGCTTACCCGCCGAACGACTACGGCCTGTACAACATGGCTGGCAACGTGAACGAGTGGGTGCAGGACGTGTACCGCCCGCTGTCGTTCCAGGATGTGGAAGACCTGAACCCCTTCCGCCGCAACGGGGTGAGCGACGAGTCGAAATACTACGACCGCAAGGGCTACCAGAGCCTCATCGACGACCACGTGCGCGTGTACAAAGGTGGCTCGTGGCGCGACGTAGCCTATTACCTCTCGCCGGGTACGCGTCGCTTTATGGCCGAGGATTCGGCTACTTCGACTATCGGCTTCCGGTGCGCAATGATCAACGCCGGGGCTAACAAATAGACCGCAGATTTAACGGATTCAACGGATTTAGGGGATACGCCCGCCAGCCTCCGGCGGCGGGCTGACTACCCAGAGGTTGAAAAGAAGGGCCACCCTTGCGGGTGGCCCTTCTTTTTTTACGTTGATTGTAGGTGCTGACTTTTTACGCATCACTAGCTGCTAGCGAATACGCTAACAGCCGACCCGAGTAGTCAGCCCGCCGCCGCAGGCTGGCGGGCGTATCTGCGCAATCCGTTGAATCCGTTAAATCTGCGGTCATTCGGCGCAGGCAATGGTGGCGATGCTTATGGCTTGGGCACCGGCGGCTAGCAGGGCTGCGCCGCAGGCTTCCAGGGTAGCGCCGGTGGTGAGTACGTCATCGACCAGCAGGATGCGCCGGCCGGTAACGTCTTCGGGCTTGGTCACTTCAAATACTGTGGCGACGTTTTGCCAGCGGGCAGCGCGGCTCTTGCGGGTTTGGGAAGCCGTATGCTCGGTGCGGCGTAGCGCGTGAGCGGCGCTGGAGCACGGCAGCGCCAGTGCCAGGCCCGTAGCGAAGGCTTCGGCTTGATTGTAGCCCCGGCGCGCCAATTTGCGGCGGTGCAGTGGTACAGGAATGATGAGGTCAAACTCCTGCGCCAGCCCGGCGGAAGCTAGCTCAGCCCCGTAGAGCTGCCCGAGCGCGGTTCCGACTTGGCTTTGGCCTCGGTATTTGAGCTGGTGCAGCAGCTCCTGGACCCGGCCGTGGCGTAAGAAGCGCAAGTAGCTCAGCGTATGATGAATGGGCAGCTTACCCCAGAAGCGGCGAGCCAGCGGGTTTTGCGCGGGCGGCAGCAGGTGATAATCGGTGTAAGGCAATTCGGTGCGGCAGGTGGTGCAGAGGTGGGTTTCCCCCGCCAGCAAGGGCTCGCGACAAGCCAGGCACGGCCGAGGAAAAAACAGGGCCCAGAAATCGGCCAGCAGAGGACGGAGCATGAGGCAATGGGACAGCTTTTGCTTGCCGAAAGGTAAGGGCACGCTGAGGCTGGCAGCGCGTTCTTTGTGGAAGCAATTACCCAATTGCGTTGTTGACTTATTGCCGGCGTTGGCAAGCTAAAGCTTACCCTACCTTTTTTATGTCCCTTACCACTGATTTTAATGACTATCGGCAGCGCATGAATGAGCGCGTGCTGTCGTACGATAACAAGGTTATCAAGCGGTTTTTCAACCTGGACACCAATACTTACGCGGCGGGAGCGCTCGATGTAAAGACCAAGGAAATGCTGGGCCTGGCCTGCTCGCTGGTGCTACGCTGCGACGACTGCGTGAAGTATCACCTCGGCAAATGCCACGAGGAAGGGCTTACCGACGAAGAAGTGTTTGAGGTATTTTCCATTGCCAACCTCATCGGCGGAAGCATCGTGATACCGCATTTCCGCCGCGCCGTGGAGTACTGGGAGGTGCTGCGCGCCGAAGCGGCCTTGGCCGCGCCGCACGCAATTAAAACGGCCAGCCAGCCGCCGCATGAGCACTAGCCTCCGGCCCGACGCGGCCAGCCACGGGGAGAGCGAGGCCGAGTTCAACGAACGCTGGGCCGGGTTGCTCGCGACTATGCAGGAGCGCTTTGGCCGGCGGCCCGACCTCAACGCGCTGCTGCTGCTCATCGGGGTGCAGGAATTGGGGCAGGGCGTGGCCGATTTTACCAAGGAGCAGAAGCAGGATCTCATGCACATTGCCACTTGCAAGCTTTTCAGTATCAGTGGCCACTACGAGCTGGAGCGGGTCGATGCCGAAGGCTGGCCGCACTACCGGCTGCTGGTGCCCGTACCCTTTGCCAACCTCAAGGAGCAGGAGCGGATGCTGAAATGGCACATCCTGGAGTATTTCGACGCGCTCGACGACGAGCAGTAAGATTGCCTATCTATTTTGAAAATAGTTTCTTATAACCTCAATGGCCTGCGCTCGGCGCTGAGCAAGGGGCTACTCGATTGGGTGGCCGCCACCCAGCCCGACGTGTTGTGCGTGCAGGAGATTAAAGCCGGTACGGCTCCGCTCGACGTGAGTGGCCTCGCGGCGCTGGGCTACCGCGCCTACCTGCACCCCGCCCAGAAGCCGGGCTACAGCGGCGTAGCCACCTTTAGCCGGGTGGAGCCGCTGGCGGTTGTCACGGGCTGCGGCGAGCCGCTTTACGATGACGAGGGCCGGGTGCTGCGCCTCGATTTTGCGGGGGTGTCGGTGCTGAACACCTACATGCCCTCGGGTACGAGCGGGCCGGAGCGGCAGGCATTTAAGGTACAGTGGCTGCATTGGTTTCGCGCCTACGTGGCGCGGCTGCGGCAAGATGCAGCCGTGCCGCCGCTCGTCATTGGCGGCGATTTTAACTGCTGCCAGACGGCCATCGACCTGCACAATCCCAAGGCCAACCAGCAAAGCCCCGGCTACACGCCCGAAGAGCGGCAGTGGTTTAAGGATTTGCTGGCCGACGGCTTCGTCGACTCTTTCCGACAGCTGCACCCCGAGGCGACGGGCCATTATTCGTGGTGGAGCTACCGGGCTGGCTCGCGGGCGCGCAACGTAGGCTGGCGCCTCGATCACCTGCTGCTCGACCAGGCCCTGCTGCCGCGCCTGGCGGCAGCCGGCCTCTGGCCCGATGCCGTGCATTCCGACCACTGCCCCGCCTGGGTTGAATTGGCTCCTTAGCGGCTGCTTTAGTTTATCGCTACGGGAAATCTGGTAGCTATCAATTTCCTTTAATTGCCCAATACGTAACTGCCCCGTGGCGCCGAGCACCACGGGGCAGTTTGTTTTGCGCTGATCAAATAAGCACTCGGGAAGCTCTTACTGGCCGGCCACCAGCAAGCGTTGCGAGCCGACGGGCTGGCCATTGGCATTGCGCAACACGACGTGGTAGATCCCGGCCGCCAAGCCAGTAGTCGATACCGACAGCGGGGCCGCAAGACCCTCGCTGCTGATCGTGCGGGTGCTCAGCAACTGGCCCATCGTAGAGTACAGGTTGATGGAGTAACCCGGGGCCACTGCCGCGCTAACGGTCACCTGCGACGTACCGGCCGCGGCAGGGTTGGGGTAGAGCGTGAGGCTCGTCGGAGCAGCGCCGACGTTGAGTACGACCACGGCCGAGAAGTGAGCGCTACCATCCTGATCTACCTGGCGCAGACGGTAGTAGGCAGTAGTTGTAAAGGTGGCCGCCTCGGCGTCTTGCAGGGCGTAGGTACGGGTCATCGTGCTGTTGCCAGCCGCTGCTACCTGCCCTACGGCTACAAAGCCCGTGTTGGGGTTGGTAGAGCGCTCCACCACAAAGCTGGCGCTGTTCAGCTCCGAAGCCGTAGTCCAGGTGAGGAGGGCGATGCCGGTCCCGGGTGCCCGGCGCACCGAGAAGGCAGTGAGGGTAACGGGCAGCGGGTTGGTGGGCGCGACAATGCTCAGCGACCCGTTGGAGCTGTCGGAGAAGGCGTAGTATACGCTGGTGTTGCTCACGGCATTAACCAGGCCGCTGATTTGAATACCAACTTTGGCAAAATCCTTGGTCGTGTTGAAGCTTACCGTTTGGCGGCCATCGGGCAGCACGTTCAGCTTGATGAGCGACGAGCCGTTGGCAGTTTCCAGTACGTTGCCGGCCGCGTCGTACGTTACCAGCGTTACGCGGCTGAGGGCGGCTAGGTCGAGCAGGCTGTTGTTGCCTAGCACCATACCGGCGCGGTTGCCAGCCTGGCCGGTACCGTTGAGGTCGAGACGCAGGCCCGACCAGTTGTTCACCCCTACCCCGACGTTGATGGTAGCCGCCGAATTGGGATCACCAGCGGCGCTGCTGGGATTGGTTACCGAGCAGCCTACGCAGGCCGTCCCGTTGGAGGACGCTACGGCGTGCTGCGAGCTTTCGGAAGCCGGGAAGCTGGAAATGGTTTGCTGCGGCGAAGTCGAGGCCACTCCCACACCGTAGTAGAGGCGCAGGTTGTCGAGGGCCGCCACGGCATCACTACGCTCGATAGACACGGCATCGAACTGCTTGGTAGCCTGGAACGTCACCAGCGACTTATTATCGGGCAGCACGCTCAGGCCCAGCAACGACGAGCCCGAACCCGACTCCTGCAACACGCCATTTTTGTAAGTTCTGATTACCAGCGAACTCAGCACGCTGGCATCGAGCAGGTTATTGGCTTGCCCAATCACGAAGCCCGCTTTATAATTGGCCGGCGCGGTGCCATTCAGTCCCACCGTAAGACGGGCCGTGCAAAACACTGAAGCCAGGCTGCTGAACGAAGCGTAGTTGGTTTGGTCGTTATCGACGGCATTACCGGGATTTGCTACTTTATCGGCGCAGTCCCCGCTGGTGCTGTACTGACCCGGCGTACTAGAGCTTGAGTTGGAAGTGAGACCGGTGATCTGGGCGGCTTTATTACGGCCTACGGCGTAGGCATAGTGCACGTTCACGGTAGTACCCGTGCTGAGCACGGCCCCGAATTCTACCTCAACCTGGTCGAAGGGCTTGGTCGATACAATCTCAAACTGGCTGGGCTGGCCTTTGCCCGCCAGCAAGCGCGCCCCGGCGGCCGTACCGCTAATGGTGGAGTCTTGCTGGGCTACGCTGGGCGTCGGGCCGGTGCTGAGGTAGGTGCGGATGGTTACTGAGCTCAGCGCATTGCCTCCCACCAGCGTGCTATTAGTAGAGAGCAGGATACCAGCCCGGTAGCCCGTCAGGTCGGTGCCGTTGACACTGAGTAGCTGGTAGCGCAACCGCGTAGCCCCCGACGTAGGCAGGTTTACCGCCGCCGAGATGCTCACGCCCCCCGCCGACGCGCTTACGTTGGTATCGATAATAGTTGTGCAGCTATTCAGCACGCACACTTGCTTGGAAGAAGTATTGACTGGTGCCCCACTTGAATAAAATGCTGCCGCCCGCACTCTTACGTGTCCCCACAAGAGCAGCAATACAAGTACTGAAGCGAATACTCTACCAGAAATCCGGCCCGCAGAGCGGTGGGATTTAACTTTTTCAAGAACTTGCATGATTTCGGCGATTAAACGTTTGACATATCTGACTGTATCCAACGAGTTTGCCAACCTTGCAAGAGCTTATTCTTCAAGTTAATAGATAAAATTAAATTTTTCCTTTTTATCTCAAAAAGGAACGGAATGTTCTCGAAAACAGGAATCTGACCTATCTTTTTGACGCGTAAGTAGTATAACTGTCAGTTTTATCCCGGAATTTTACACAATTCATTCAACCCTCATTCATCGAGTACTTTTATAATTTTACCGATAAAAATTTGCTTCTTTTCGTCTATTCCTCCGGGTTTAGATGTCGGCCCACCCCCTCATGAAAACGTCTGGCTACTACCACATTTGGCTTATCGGCCCCGACAGCAACTACATGATGCGGCTTTGCCACCGGCTTAGCCTCAATCCCGACTACCTGGTGCGGCGGTTTGCCACCATTGCCCTGGCCCTGGCCCACCGCGCTACCGCTGCCGCAGCCCCCAATGCACTCATCCTAGACAGCGATGGGCAGGAGGGCCTGCCGCCGCGCCTGCTGCGCAAGCTGCGCGAACGCCTGCCCGCCGCCCCCATGTTTGTACTGGCCAATGAGCCCGATGCCAGCTTAGAAACCGCCCTGCTCAGTCAGGGCATCAGTCAGTTTATCGTAAAAGATCTACAAAGCCCCGAGCGCCTGTGGCAGGCCCTGACCGACGCCCGCCAGCCCACCCCTACCCCGGCCGCCCCCGCCCACTCCGAAACAGCGGCGGGCATGCTGCTGGGCCAGCACACCAGCATGCAGCACGTGCACGAGCTGATTGCCAAAGCAGCCCGTACCAACATCACGGTATCGGTAAGCGGCGAGACCGGCACCGGTAAGGAACTGGTCGCGCAGGCCATTCATGCGCAGTCGGCGCGGGCAGGCCAGCCCTTCGTAGCCATCAACATGGCGGCCATCCCGCGCGAGCTGCTGGAAAGCGAACTGTTTGGCCACGAGAAGGGGGCCTTTACCGGGGCGGTGGCCCGGCGCATCGGGCGCTTCGAGGAAGCCAACGGGGGCACGCTGTTTCTAGACGAAGTGGCCGACCTGGAGCTGGTACTGCAAGCCAAGCTGCTGCGCGTACTCCAGGAGCGCGCCGTGACGCGCCTGGGCGGCACCCAGCCGGTACCCTTCGACGTGCGGCTGGTGGTGGCCACTCACCGCAACCTGGCCGCCGAAGTAGCCGCGGGGCGCTTCCGCGAAGATCTGTACTACCGCTTACTGGGGCTGCCCATCGAGCTGCCCCCGCTGCGCCAGCGCGGCCAAGACATCATGCTACTGGCCGAACACTTCGTGAGTAGTTTCAGCAAGCTCAATCAACTGCCCCCGCGGCCCTTTAGCCCGGCGGCGCGCCAGCGGCTGCTGGCGCACCAGTTTCCGGGCAACGTGCGCGAGCTCAAGGCCGTGGTAGAGCTGGCTGCCGTCTTGGCCGACGGCCCGCAGATCGAGCCCCAGGACATTCCGTTTCGCACCGCCCCGCACCCGACCGAAGCGCCAACCATACCGCCGGGCAGCACCACCCTGGTTTTTCCCTCGCTACGCGAACAGACCCTGGCCATTATGCAAGACAGCCTGCTGCTAACCAACGGCGACGTGGTAGCCGCCGCCAACCGCCTGCGCGTAGGGCGCTCCACGCTCTACCGCCTCATTCAGAGTGGCCACCTGGTCCTCCCCTAGCCCAGCCTGAAATGCCCGAATTTTACTGTAACCCTGGCTGGCTGGCCGGGGTTAAACGACAAGTGGCCGCCGCTTGGGGGCTAATAGGTTTTTCCTTTCACTTGTCTTCTTTCGCGTCATGTTTTTCCTCTTTTTAGCCCTCGTAGCCGCCACCG
Source organism: uncultured Hymenobacter sp. (assembly GCA_913776615.1). Taxonomy (GTDB): domain Bacteria; phylum Bacteroidota; class Bacteroidia; order Cytophagales; family Hymenobacteraceae; genus Hymenobacter. Next base: position 68,205 of record CAJYPK010000053.1, on the reverse strand, counting down.
CTCTTTTGGCGATGGACACCGCCCGCCGCGTACGCAACATGGTAAGCCCCGTAGCCGCCCGCTAGGCTTTGGGCCGACACCTTAAAACAGAAAAAGCAGCCACACGGCTGCTTTTTCTGTTGCGGGCAACGAAGCCCGGCAAATACTGCAATAGCCTAACGGATAACAAGCTTACAGAGCTGGCTCGAATTATCAGCTTCCAGCTTTACGTAATAGAGGCCGTTAGCAAAGCGGCTTAAATCCAGCGTTTTAGTGTAACGCTCATTGAGCTCGCTCAAGGTTTCGCGGTAGAGTACGGTGCCGATTACGTTGAGCACGCTCACTTCTACCTTGCGTCCCTCGAGGCCACTGATGGTGAGGTGGACAATGCCAGTGCTGGGATTGGGATAAACGACCAGCGTCTTGTCGTCGAGGGTAGGACGAATAATAGTTTGGTGGCTACCGTGCGTAGTCGCAGCTTTGGCCGGCGACGAATCGCCGAGACACGCACCGACACTAGCCAGCCACAAGAATACCAGGAGTAAGTGTTGTTTCATAATCTAGTCAACCAGAATACGGTAGCTGGGTGGGATGAAAGTTAACGACCAACTAGTTTTTTGGTTTCGCAAAAGTACGACCGCCAGCTTGTTAATATACTCTATAATTGTACAAACCCAGTTTTTTACGCCCAATAGGTGAGTTTATTCGGTAGCATTTTTCCGGGAACCCTGATTTTGGGGGGTGGCCTGGCCGGCTTGGCGGCGGCGCTCGACCTGGCGGGGCGCGGCCACCGCGTGGTGGTAGTAGAACGGCGGCGCTACCCGTTTCACCGGGTATGCGGCGAATACGTGAGCAACGAAGTGCTGCCCTACCTACGGCGCCTCGGGGCCGACCCGGCGACGCTGGGGCCGGCGGCCATTCGGCAGTTCAGATTGTCGTCGCCGGCCGGGCGTACGCTGGCCAGCCCGCTCGACCTGGGCGGCTTCGGCGTGAGCCGCTACCTGCTCGACGATTTTCTGTACCAGCGCGCCGTGGCGCAGGGCGTCGAGTTCGTCTTTGCCACGGTGGCCGACGTGGCGTTCGACCCCGCCGCCGATCGGCACACCGTACGCCTGGCCGACGGCCGCCAGCTCACGGCGCGCCTCGTGCTGGGGACTTACGGCAAGCGCAGCGCGCTCGACCGCCAGTTGGGACGAGCCTTTTTTGGGCAGCGCTCGCCCTACCTCGGCGTGAAGTACCACTTGCGGCTACCGGGCTTCGCCCGCGACGTGATTGAGCTTCATAATTTTCGGGATGGCTACGCTGGCATTTCGGCCATTGAAGAAGACAAGCTGTGCTTCTGCTACCTCACCACCCGTGCCAACCTCAAGGCGGGCGGCGGCACCATTGCGGCTTTGGAAGGCGAGGTGCTGGCCCGCAATCCGCGCCTGGCAACCATCCTCAGCGCGGCCGAGCAGCTTTACGCCCAGCCCGAGGTGATCAACGAGATTTCTTTTGCTCCCAAACAGCCCGTGGAGCAGCACTTGCTGATGGTGGGTGATGCCGCCGGCCTCATCACGCCCCTCTGCGGCAACGGCATGGCGATGGCACTGCACGGGGCCGCGCTGGCAGTTCCGCTGGCCAGCCGCTTTTTGCGCGGCGAGCTGGCACGCCCGGCCCTGGAAGCAGCGTACGCCCACGCGTGGCAGCGGCAGTTTGGAGCGCGGCTGCGGGTGGGCCGGGCCGTGCAGCGGCTGTTTGGCGGACCGGTACTGAGCGAGCTGGTGGTGGGCGGCCTGCGCCACTGGCCAGCCGCCGTACGCACCCTGATGCGCCAGACGCACGGCGCCGAATTTTCGTAAAAAACCCATCGCCGGCCCGGCCGTAAAGCCGGGCCGACGGTTGTATTGCACCACGGCAGGCGCTTTCGCTTCCTAAGCTGGGCCATCCCTTACCTCTACGCCTTTCTTAATGCCCAGCTATTTGAGTGCCATTGGCACCGCTACCCCTCCCCATCGTATTGCCCAACCTACCATTGCTGGCTTCATGGCCGAGGCGCTGGAGCTGGATGCCAACGACACGCGCAAGCTGCGGGCGCTGTACCGGGTATCGGGCATCGAGCATCGCCACTCGGTGCTGGCCGACTACGGCCGCGAGCACGGGGCGTTTGACTTCTTTCCTAATACTCCCGGCTTGGAGCCTTTTCCCCGGGTAAGCCAGCGCATGGCCGCTTACCGGCGCGAGGCGCTGCCGCTGGCGTTGGCGGCCATCCGGGAAGCCTTGAGCCAAGCGCCGGACGTGGTGCCCGCCAGCATCACCCACCTGATCACGGTGAGCTGCACGGGTATGTACGCGCCGGGGCTGGATATCGAGCTGGTCACGGCGCTGGGCCTGGCCCCGTCGGTGCGCCGCACCTGCGTCAATTTTATGGGCTGCTACGCGGCCGTGAATGCCCTGCGGCTGGCCGATGGCATGGTGCGGGCCGACCCCGCCGCCCGGGTGCTCATCGTGAGCGTGGAGCTGTGCACGCTGCATTTCCAGAAAAGCCACGACCCCGATCACCTGGTGAGCAACGCGCTGTTTGGCGATGGGGCAGCGGCCTGCCTGGTGCTCGGCCAGCCGCTGGCCGCTGGCCCCAGTCTGGCGCTACGGGCCTTTCACTGCGGCCTGGCTCCTGAGGGCGTGCAAGACATGGCCTGGCACATCGGCGACTTCGGCTTCGAGATGACGCTCTCGGGCTACGTGCCGGCGCTTATTGAGCGGGGCATCGGGCAGCTCACGGCTGAATTGCTGCACGGGCTGCCCGTACGCCGCGAGGATATTCGCCATTTTGCCCTGCACCCCGGCGGCCGTAAAATTCTGGAAGCCATTGAGCAGGCGCTAGGGCTGAGCAAGGACGACAACCGTTACGCCTACCAGGTGCTGCGCAACTACGGTAATATGTCGTCGGCCACGGTGCTATTCGTGCTGCGCGAGCTGCTGGCCGCCGCCACTCCTGCCGATACTGGGGCGCCAGTACTCAGCTGCGCCTTCGGACCGGGGCTGACGATGGAGGCAATGCTGCTGGAAATTGAGCTGAAATAAGATAAGCGGCTACATAAGAAGCGAATTCTTATTTCTTTAGCAACTGTATTCGCACCCGGGTGGCGTGAACTGTATCGACCAGAAATCGGCGTTCTTGCGACGATTCGGTTACGCCTGGTACCGATAGATTAAGGCTCACTTCATTCGCAGTGGGTGGGCTGGAGGTACCGTGCATAAAAGCAAGGGACAACCATCGGCCGGTAGCGGGCTTACGAAGTGGTAGCACATACAGCCCCTTATCGTCGTCGGTCAAGTAAACAGCTTGGGTCTGCGGTACTAGTTGCATGGGTATAATGTACCCTATCACATATTGAAAGCCATCGTAACGAAAGTGACTTATTTCTTGGTTGCTACGCACGTCGAGTACAAAAGCATTGGGCTGACGTAACTGGGTCGCCGTTGCTTCGACATAGGGCATTTCACTTGGCGGAGTGCGTAATATGCCCGGCTCGTAGATAAGCAGCGCTAGTGTATCGTTGAGCAGCGTGGCCCCGCGCAACTCAGCCCCCATCCGCCGCAACGGGATGGGTACTTGACCAGCCCGCTTTATTTCTTTTTTAGTCAGTAACGTCTGGCCGTTCGAAGCCAAGGCTACCGTTATCTCGGGGCCATCGCTTTCGGCACCGAGCCCCAGATAGCGCACCTGCCCACTGAGCGTAAGTATCAGCACGGCTTGGCCATACCAGTCGGTACCCGGTGCATTGAAAGTAACCGTGAATACTAGCCCTCCAAGCGGCTCACTATAACCTAATAAGTGGGGCAACTCCACTTCGCTACTAATGGCCAGCTCTGGCCCCACAGCCGGATAAAAATCGGCTTTCGTAAAGGTATGGGCACCTACGCGATGCCCCAGCGAGTCGCTTACCTCAAATTTATAGTATCCTTGAAAGCCTCGGCTAGTATCGCCCGGAAAGTACGTAGCTGGATCCGGAAGCGTGATGTGCGTGCGAGGCTGCAATGTATCAAGATGCACTTGCCAGCTAAGCCGATAGGTGCGTCCCGATACCTGTAGCGTTGTATCGGCAGCGGCCGTAAATATTCCGTAGAGTTGACTAGCCGTTAGTTGAGCCGGGGGCTTGGGAATCGATACAGGCAGCGTAGCGGCCGGGGGAACCGATGGCACAGCAGCCGTCGGCTGACGTTGCCCGCAAGCCGTTATCCCCAATACAACTCCCCAAGCGATAGGTAATATGCTTCTCATTAGTATTTAAACAGCCTCCGCTGCGGCGTAAATAACCACCTGCCACCGAAACGCCCAGCACCAGCGCAGCTCGTACCGCGTGATACCCGCCCGGGCCAGCAGCCGCACCCAGTCGGCCCGCGAGAAGGCGCGGGCCACCGAGAGCGGCGCATCGTGCTGCACCAGCCGCGAGCCGCCCAGCAGCCGCGTCAGGTACTTGATGCTGTAATAGGCCAGCGGATGGCGGTGCAGGTCGTTGATGACCACGGCCACTTGCGCCTGCCGGTGCCAGCGGTGTAGCAGGTTTACCAGCTCGGCATCGGTGAAGTGGTGGCAAAAGAGACTGGCAGTGAGAACGTCGTAGGGCTGCGCTACAAACTCGGGGGAAAAAATATCGACCTGCCGGTAGCTGATTTCGGGGTAGCGCTGGCTCTTGGCCCGGGCGTAGGTGAGCATGAACTCGTTGGCGTCGATGCCGGTGAGGGCCACCGGCACGCCGAGGCGCCGCGCCCAGGCGGCGACGTGGCGCAGGGTGTCGCCGCCGCCGCTGCCCAGGTCGGCCAGGCGCAGGGGGCGGCCGGCGGGGAAGCGCGGCCGCAGCCGGACCAGCGCCGCCAGCACCGGCCGATAGCCGCCCAGCCAGGTGTTAATCGTTTCGAGCTCATCGAGGTTTTGCCGCAGCTCATCCGACGCCAGGGTGAGGTCATCCATGAGTTCGGGCGCAGTAGCGCGGGTAGCTAAGTTCATGTGCGGCAAAGGAGAAACAGTAAGTAGGGCAAGCCCGACGCTGGGATTAAAACGGTAAATAATAGCAGATTATCAGGAACAATTGGTACCTTTGAAATAGTTACTCGCGCACTCCTTTCTCAGCCATGAAAACACTTCTACTAAGCAGCGGGCTAGCTGCCCTGTTGGCGGCCGGCCCACCAACTACTCCGCCGACTCCGTTTGGCTACCCCGACGGAGTGGCCGTGAACGCAGCCGGCTACGTGTACGTGGTAGACTCCGACAATAGCTCGGTGCAAAAGGTGAGCCCCACCGGCGACCTCGCCCCGCTGGCCATCGCGGGCCTGAGCTACCCCACCGGCGCGGCCGTGGATGCCGTTACGGGTACCCTCTACGTGGCCGATGCCGGTACCCACCGCATCGTGCAGGTGAGCCCGGCTGGCGAGGTGAGTACCCTGGCCCACGGCCGCAGCCTGACCTACCCCACGGCCGTGGCCGTCGATGCGGCCGGCGAGGTGTACGTCGCCGACGCCGGTACCGAGCCCAACACCGGCACCGTGCAGAAGGTCGGCCCGCACGGCGGCCTCACCGTGCTGGCCAGGGGCCTCAACAAGCCCGCGGGCCTGGCCGTGAGCAAGCAGGGTATCGTGTACGTGGCCGATACCGACAACAACAGCGTGCGGCAGCTCGGCCCCGACGGGCAGGCGACCGTCCTGACCGCCTCCCTCAACCGCCCCCGGGGCCTGGCCCTGGATACCGATGGCAACCTGTTGGTGGCCAATACTTACGACAATAACATCCGGCGCATCAGCCCCAGCGGGCAGGTGTCGCTGCTGGCCGAGGGCTTTAAATACCCGGCGGCCGTGGCGACCGACGCGGCGGGCAGCGTGTACGTAACCGATACCGGCTCGGGCTCGCTGCGCAAAATCGGCCTCGACGGGCAGGTATCGACGCTGGCCGGGGGCATGGTGCCCGCGCCGCTGCCTACGGGCTCGGCGGCCAGCCAACTGGCCGCGCCCAAGCAGTAGCGGGTGGTTGTAGCGCGGATGTTGTAGTCCGCGCAGGATGACGAAACGCGGACTACAACGTCCGCGCTACTGCTAAGCGACGTAGTCGGCCAGGTAGGCGTAGCGCGGCTGCAAGTGGCCATCCTGGGCAATGGTGGCACGGGCCAGCACGCCGGCCGGGTCGCCGCCGAGCAGGTGCGGAAAAAACTGGTCGAGCAGCTGGCGGCCGAAGTCGCGGCTGGCGTTGCGCGGCAGCTCGCAGGGCAGGTTGTCCACGGCCATCACGGTGATGTTTTCGGGGCGGGCGTAGGGTGGCTCCAGTGTGCCGGTGGCGGGGTTGTAATCGAAGGCCGGCGCTTCGATCGTGGTGCTGCGCCGGGTGAGCGGGATGGAGCCGTCCACGTCGCAGGTGACGTCGGCGATGGTCGTCAGCCTAAAATCAGCCCGCTGGGTATCGGCCTCGGCGAACAGGCGCGGGGCGGCGGGATCCCAGTAGGCGCAGGCGATGAGCAGATCGGTGACGGGCAGAAAATTGCCGAACGTGGACTCGTAGGCCCGGGGCTCCTGGTGAAAATTGGGCGTATCCCACACCCGGCCGTCGCGGCGGCGGTTGTAGTCGGAGCTGCGCAGCTGGGCGTACACCGGCTCGTTGAAATCGAGGTAGAGGTAGTCATACACACTCACCCGCCGGATGCCCATGCGGCCCAGTACCTCCACCGCGCCCTGGGCCACCCGGCCCGAGCCCGTCACGGCTATCTTAATGGGCGGCAGGCGCTTGACTTTGAAAAACTCCTCCTGCATATCCTCCATGTCCACGCACTGCCAGGCCGGCTTGAGTCGGAACAGCCCGTGCTTACGGCCATAGGTGAGCAGGCCGTTGTAAGCTCCGACGATGCCGGCCCAGTGCCCGAAGGCCACTACCCGCTCGCCCGCCGCGTTGGTCAGCAGTTCGTAGTCGATGAGGGTGATTTTCTCGCGCAGCACGGTGCGCAGCAGCTCGCGGTTGGCGGGCTGCTGCTTGATGGTGTGCGAGAAAAAGCAGTAGGTTTTGCCGGGCAGCAGCTCGGCCACGGGCACTTCCTTCACGCCCAGCAGCACGTCGCAGGCCGCCATATCGTCGCTCACCTCCAGGCCGAGGTCGCGGTATTCCTGGTCGCTGAAGGCCCGGTGCGGGCTGGGCTGCACCCGCACGCGCACGTCGGGGTAGGTTTCTTGCAGCTCGACGCACTTCTTGGGCGTGAGGGCCACGCGGCGGTCGGGCGGGGTTTTACCTTCGCGGATAAGGCCGATGAGGAGAGACATAAAGCGCGCTGGGGGGAAGATGACGGGCAAAGCTATTGGTTTTAACCTCTGCCCTGGCTGGCTCCGCCCGCTAGTTAGCCCCTATCATATCTAGTTCACCGAATACTAACGCACAACGCAGGCTGCTGAACAGTGTGGCAAGGCCTGGGTACTTCGCTCGACCGTTTTCCATCCATGCCTAAAAACCTTCTTTTTCCCAAGTTCTCACCCCAGCGCTTAGCACGGGCCGGCTGGCTGGGCTGGGCGGCGCTTACTGGCCCGCTCCTCTTCCCGCAAGCCGCCCACGCCCAACGCTACCTCGAAGCCCTGAACCGGGGTGTGGTGGCCGTGCGCACTGGCCCCGACGCGGTGTACGTGGGCTGGCGCGTGCTGGGCACCGACCCCAGCGGACTGGCCTTCAATGTCTACCGGGGCTCGACTAAGGTGAACGCCGCACTCATTACCGGGGCTACCAACCTCACCGACCATACTGCTACCGATGCCATTTACACGGTGCGGCCGGTGCTCAACGGCGTGGAGCAAGCCGCTTCCGAGAAAGCCAGCGTGTGGGCGCAGCCGTACCTGAGCATCGGGCTGCAAGTGCCGGCCGGCGGCACTACGCCCAGCGGCGAAACCTACACCTACTCGCCCAACGACGCCAGCGTGGGCGACGTGGACGGCGACGGCCAGTACGATATTATTCTCAAGTGGAACCCCTCCAACGCCAAGGACAACTCGCAGAGCGGCTACACCGGCAACGTGTACCTCGACGCCTACCGGCTCGACGGCACCCGGCTCTGGCGCATCGACCTGGGGCGGAACATCCGGGCCGGGGCGCACTACACGCAGTTTATGGTGTACGACCTCGACAACGACGGCAAGGCCGAGGTAGCCTGCAAAACTGCCGACGGCACCGTGGACGGCCAGCGGAAGATAATCGGGAGCGCCACGGCCGACTACCGCACCACCAACGGCTACGTCCTGAGCGGGCCGGAGTTCCTGACCATCTTCGACGGCCAGACCGGGGCCGCGCTGGCCAGCACCGACTTCGTACCTGCCCGGGGCACGGTGGCGAGTTGGGGCGATACCTACGGCAACCGCGTCGACCGCTTCGTGGCTACGGTAGCCTACCTCGACGGCCAGCGGCCCAGCCTCATCATGGGCCGGGGCTACTACACCCGGCTGGTGCGCACAGCCTGGGACTGGCGCGGCGGCCGCCTCACCCGCCGCTGGACGTTTGACAGCGACGCCCCCGGCAACGGAGCCTACGCCGGCCAGGGCAACCACCAGCTGACGGTGGGCGACGTGGACGGCGACGGCCGCGACGAGGTAGTAAACGGGGCCAGCGCCCTCGACGACGACGGCACCGGCCTCTACGCCAACGGCCTGGGCCACGGCGATGCCCTGCACCTGAGCGACCTCGACCCCAGCCGCCCCGGCCAGGAAGTGTGGCAGTGCCACGAAGACCCCAAAGCCTACGGCCCGTACGGCCTCGAATTTCGGGACGCCCGCACCGGCCGGCCGCTCTGGGGCGTGCCGGGCAGCGGCGACGTGGGCCGCGCCCTGACCGCCGACATCGACCCGCGCTACCCCGGCTGCGAGTGCTGGGGCAGCACGGGCGGCCTCTATACCTGCCAGGGCCTGCAAATCAGCCCCAACCGGCCCACGGTCAATTTCGCCGTGTGGTGGGACGGCGACCTCAGCCGCGAGCTGCTCGACGGCACCAAGCTCGATAAGTGGAACCCCGCCACCGGGGCGACCAGCCGGCTCTTGTCGCTGCACGAACTCGCCCCGGTGGCGGCCAACAACTCAACCAAGGCCAACCCCTGCCTCACGGCCGACCTGCTCGGCGACTGGCGCGAGGAGCTGCTGTTTCGCACCGCCGACAACACCCGGCTGATTCTGTTTACCACTACCATTCCCACCACCGAGCGCCTCTGCACGCTCATGCACGACGCGCAGTACCGGCTGGCCATCGCCCAGCAAAACTCGGCCTACAACCAGCCGCCGCACCCCAGCTTTTTCCTGGGCACCGGCATGAGCGCCCCGCCCCGGCCCAGCCTCCGGCTGGCCGGTGGCCCGGCGTCAGCAACTCCGGACGCCCGCCCCCGCCCCCAAGCGCAGCGCCGGCCCCCCACCGGGGCCAGCCGCGGGCGAGCGGGCCGCTCACTGCGAAAATAGCGAGCTAATTTACTCCTTAACAGTACCTAGCGCTAAACTAGCATAGCAACTGGCGATCCCGGCCCCGCCCCTTCTTTTAGCGCAATACCCGAATTATCCCCCGCTAGCCTGCCAGCGCCGCATTAAACCGGGCGTACCTTTGTTACGGAAAAAGTTGCCCCCTTCTCTCCTCCTCCAGCCCACGTTTATGTCGTTTAGATTCAAGCCCGCCGACGTGTTTGAAACCCGCCACAACGCGCCCGACCCCGCCAGCCAGCAAGCCATGCTGCAAGCGGTGGGTGCGGCCGACCTGGCTCAGCTCATCGCCGAAACGGTGCCCGCCGCCATTCGCCTGCCCGAGGCCCTCGCACTGCCGCCCGCCCTCAGCGAGCGGCAGTTTTTGAAACGGTTCAAGCAGATTGCCAGCCAGAACAAGGTGTACAAGAGCTACATCGGCCTGGGCTACCACGACACCACGCTGCCGCCGGTTATTCAGCGCAACATTCTGGAAAACCCGGGCTGGTACACGGCCTACACCCCCTACCAGGCCGAGATTGCCCAGGGTCGCCTGGAGGCGCTCATCAATTATCAGACGATGGTGATTGACCTCACCGGCCTGCCCATCGCCAACGCCAGCCTGCTCGACGAGGCCACCGCCGCCGCCGAGGCCCTGCACCTGCTGCACTCGCAAACCAAGAAGAAAAACGCCACCAAGTTTTTCGTATCGGAGCAGGTACTGCCCCAGACCATCGACGTACTGCGCACCCGCGCCACGCCGCTGGGTATTGAACTGGTAATCGGCGACCACCGCACGGCCGACCTCACCGACGAGGCGCTGTTCGGGGCCATCGTGCAGTACCCCGGCGCCAACGGCACGGTGTTCGACTACCAGGAATTTATCGACAACGCGCACGCCAACAACCTGTTCGTGGTGATGGCCGCCGACCTGCTGGCCCTCACCCTGCTCACCTCGCCCGGCGAGCTGGGTGCCGACATTTGCGTGGGTTCGTCGCAACGCTTCGGCGTGCCGATGGGCTTTGGCGGGCCGCACGCGGGCTTCTTCTCGTGCAAAGACCAGTTTAAGCGCGTCATCCCGGGCCGCATTATCGGGCAGAGCGTGGACGCGGCCGGCAACAAGGCCTACCGCATGGCCCTGCAAACCCGCGAGCAGCACATCCGCCGCGAAAAGGCCACCTCCAACATCTGCACCGCGCAGGTGCTGCTGAGCGTGCTGGCGGGCATGTATGCCGTGTACCACGGCCCCAAGGGCATCCGGCAGTTTGCGGTGAACACCCACCTGTTTGCCCAAATTCTGGAAGCCGAGCTGAAGGCCCTGGGCGTGGAGCAGCTCAACAGCCACTATTTCGACACCCTGAGCCTGCGCCTCGAAAGCCACGAGATGCAGCAGGCCCTGAAAAAAGAGGCCGAAGCGGCGGGCATCAACTTCCGTTACTACGAGGAGACCTTGGTGGGCATCAGCCTGCACCAGAACGTGGAGTTTGACGACGTGCGCGACATCGTGGACATCTTCGCCAAGGTGCTGGGCAAGGAGGTAGCCACTACGGCCGCCCCCACCGCCGAGGCCGAGCTGACGCTGAGCTGGCCCGCCAGCCTGCAACGCAGCAGCGAGTACCTCACGCACCCCGTCTTCAACACCCACCACGCCGAGCACGAGCTGCTGCGCTACATGAAGCAGCTCGAAAACAAGGATTTGAGCCTCGCCCACAGCATGATCCCGCTGGGCTCGTGCACCATGAAGCTCAACGCCACGGCCGAGATGATTCCGGTGACCTGGCCCGAAATCGGCCAGCTGCACCCCTTCGCCCCGGCCGACCAGACGGTGGGCTACCAGCAAATCATCCGCGACCTGCAAGCCTGGCTGTGCGAGGTGACTGGCTTCGCAGCCGTGAGCCTCCAGCCCAACTCGGGCGCTAATGGCGAGTACGCCGGCCTGCTGGCCATCCGCGGCTACCACGAAGGGCGCGGCGAAGGCCACCGCACGGTCGCCCTCATCCCAGCCTCGGCCCACGGCACCAACCCCGCTTCGGCCGTGATGGCTGGCATGCAGGTAGTGGTGGTGAAGAGCACCGACGAAGGCAACGTGGACATGGACGACCTGCGCGCCAAAATTGCCCAGCACGCCGACCGCCTGAGCTGCCTCATGGTGACCTACCCCAGCACGCACGGCGTGTACGAGGAAACCATCATCGAAATCTGCGAGCTCATTCACCAGGCCGGCGGCCGGGTGTACATGGACGGCGCCAACATGAACGCCCAGGTGGGCCTCACCTCGCCCGCCAGCATCGGGGCCGACGTGTGCCACCTCAACCTGCACAAGACCTTCTGCATCCCGCACGGCGGCGGCGGCCCCGGCGTAGGCCCCATCGGCGTGGTCGAAGACCTCATCCCCTACCTGCCCGGCCACGCCGTGGTACCGGTAGAGGGCCGCACGAGCGGGGCCGTATCGGCCGCGCCCTACGGCTCAGCCAGCATCCTGCCCATCAGCTACGCCTACATTTCGATGATGGGCGGCGCGGGCATCACCCGCGCTACCGAGCTGGCCATCTTGAATGCCAATTACATCAAGGCCCGCCTCGAAGCGCACTACCCGGTACTTTATACCGGCGCGCAGGGCCGCTGCGCCCACGAGATGATTCTCGACTGCCGCCACTTCAAAAAGGCCGGCATTGAGGTGGAAGACATCGCCAAGCGCCTGATGGACTACGGTTTCCACGCGCCCACGGTGAGCTTCCCGGTGGCGGGCACGCTGATGGTGGAGCCCACCGAAAGCGAAAGCAAGGAGGAGCTCGACCGCTTCTGCGACGCCATGATTGCCATCCGCCAGGAAATTGCCGAGGTGGAAGGCGGCCGCGCCGATGCCAAGGATAACATCCTCAAGCACGCCCCGCACACCGCCGCCGTGGTGCTGGCCGCGGAGTGGACCCGCCCCTACACCCGCGAGCAGGCCGTGTACCCGCTGCCCTACGTGCGCGCCGCCAAGTTCTGGCCCACCGTGAGCCGCATCGACTCGGCCTACGGCGACCGCAACCTCATCTGCTCCTGCACCCCGCTGGAAGCCTACGCCGACGAGCCCGAGCACCTGGTTTCGACCGATAAAGGCCCGTCGTACTAATCGTTCTAATCGTTGCGCGGACTTTACAGTCGGCGGCCGTTGGTGAGTATTCAATCGGCCGCGGACTACAAAGTCCGCGCAACAATACAACGCCCCGTTCTGCGTTAAACCTGCGCGGGCGGCCACCATCCAACACACGCCAGATTGAGCCCGTAGCTGCGCTTGGTCTGGCGTGTTGGCGTTTGGTCCTTTGGCTAAGGAAACTAGTCGGCTTGCCTACTTTTTTTGGAACATTGGCCCAGCCGCCAGCGTTAAGTCAGCAGCTTCGCTCCGGCGAATTATTCCCTTAATTTCTAGCCTTATGAACCGCATCACTCGTTTTCTGGCCCGCCCGGCCGCCCTGGCGGTCATGGGCCTGACGCTGGCCCTCGGGGCCACCTCCTGCGCCACTTCGGCCAACGTCGCCGCGACCAGCGACTTCGACCACGCCGTCAACTTCCGCGCTTACAAAACCTGGGCCTGGTACCCCAAGCAAGCCAACGACACCGAAGGCGGCCCGGCCCGCGGCTACGAGTCGTTTACCGACCAGCGCATCCGCGATGCCGTGACCAAAGACTTGACCGCTAAGGGCCTGACCGAGGTTGCCAACAACGCCAGCCCCGACGTGTACGTGGCCTACAGCGTGCGCGTGGAAAACAAGCAGCAGATTGCCGGCGGCTATCCCTACGGGGGCTACCCCTACTACGGCTACGGCTATGGCTTCGGGGGCTACCCCTACGGTGCCCGGGCGTACAACTACAAGGCCGGCACGGTCATCATCGACATCGTGGACGCCAAGCGCAAGGAGCTCGCCTGGCGGGGCACGGGCCAGGCCCAGCTCGACAACAACAGCATTTCGGAGGAAGAAACCTACCGCATCGTGAACTCGGTGATGGGCAACTACCCGCCCACCGATCAGCGCCGCCAGGCCATCCGCTAGCCGCTTGCCGGAATCAGCAAAAAGCCCCGCCGATTTGGCGGGGCTTTTCTTTTTTCAAGCAGCGGGGCTACTCAGCTACACCGGCACGTTGACGTGGCGCTCGGCGTGGTACGAGGAGCGCACCAGCGGGCCGCTTTCCACGTACTTGAGGCCGCGGCGCAGACCTTCCTCGCGGTAGGCGGCAAATATTTCGGGGTGAATGAACTCCGCTACTTCGAGGTGGCGCTTGGTGGGCTGGAGGTACTGGCCCAGGGTGAGGATGTCGAGGCCGTTGGCCACGAGGTCGTCCATGGCCTGGTGCACCTCGTCCTGCTTCTCGCCCAGGCCCAGCATGATACCCGACTTGGTGCGGTGGCCCGCCAGCTTGGTGCGGCGGATCTGCTCCAGCGAGCGGTCGTACTTGGCCTGCGGGCGCACGAGACGGTAGAGGCTGCCCACGGTTTCCATATTGTGCGAAATCACTTCCTGGCCGCCTGAAATCATGGTTTCGAGGGCTTCCCAGTTGGCTTTCACGTCGGGGATGAGCGTTTCGATGGTCGTCTCGGGGCTGAGCTGCTTGGTGAGTACCACCGTATCGCGCCACACGCTGGCCCCGCGGTCTTTCAGCTCGTCGCGGTTGACGGAGGTGATGACGGCGTGCTTCACTTTCATGGTAGCGATAGCCTCGGCCACGCGACGCGGCTCGTCGAGGTCGAGCTCCGAGGGGCGGCCGGTGGCCACGGCGCAGAATGAGCACGAGCGGGTGCACACGTTGCCCAGAATCATGAAAGTCGCCGTGCCGGCACCCCAGCACTCGCCCATGTTGGGGCAGTTGCCGCTTTCGCAGATGGTGTGCAGCTTGTGCTCGTCCACGAGCTTGCGCACGGCCGCGTAGTCGGGGCCGATGGGCAGCTTCACGCGCAGCCAGTCGGGCTTGCGGGGACGGGCCGGCGCGGCGGGCGCAATCGGCTCGGCCTGGATAATGGGGAGAGTTAGCAGCAGGTTATCCATCTTTCTTACTTATGAATTATAAATTATGAGTTATGCATTGAGGCTGGCTGGCCCGCTCCGCCGGGAGCCGAGGGCGGGGCAATTCGTAATGAATTCTTCGCACCCCATAATTTACTCAAAGTTAACTCCGGTGGCCGATGTATAGCGTCAGATACACCGCGGGCAAGAATTGCTTGTTGATGGAATTGTAATCGACCGTAGCCGGCGGGGCCATGATGTTCAGGCGGCGGGTGTAGACTTCCAATAAAAAGCCCACTTCGGCCCCCGCCACGGCATCGCGGTAGCGCCCGTACTCGAAGCTCAGGGCTCCGCGCAGGTGGGCGCCCGGCACCACCTTGGTGCCACTTATGCCCGCAAACAGCGGCCCCCGGTCCACGACGGCCCCGCTGATATTACCGTTGACAACGTGTTTTTCCAGGCTAAACTGCTCGTCGATAATGACGTCGTTGGGATTGAAATTACCGCCCGTAGCCGCCGCCGTTTGGTCGAAGCTAATGTAATAGGGCATTAAAAACGCCAGGGACGGCCCCGCACTTACCAGGCCATTCACTTGCACGCCCGCGTCGGCCGCCTTGCGAAACAAGACGCGCTGCACGCCGATGGATGGCCGCAGCCCAAAGCCGTAGTTGGTCTTGAACGCCTTGAAGGTGCCGCCCGTGGCTATGTTGGTGAAACTCTCCTCCTTGGCATTTTTGTAGGAAACGCCCTCGATACTCCAGAAACGCAGCCAGCGCTCGTCGAGCACCTTCGCCACGCGCACGTTGACACCCCCGATGAGGCCGCCCTGGGTGTTGAAATTGATGCCGAACACCGTTTCGCGGCGGTACGACTGCTCGTCGGACGGCATGGGCTGCGGCGCCACTTCGAGGGTGGGGCCTACCGGGGCGGGCGTGGGACTGGGGGCCTGGGCCAGCGCGGGGCGGGCCGCAGCCAGGGCCAGGGCCAGGCCGCCGGCGGCGAGGGCGTACGTTTTGTTCATAATAGAAATCAAAAATACCTGCCGGGGTGACTTTTACCACCCGGTATTTTGCCAACGCGGCCGGGGTAGCTTTGTGGTATGAGCACGCCCCATACCACCGCCACCGCCCGCTACGAGGGCCACCTGCGCACCGAAGCTACGCACACGGCTTCGGGTACTGTCATCCAGACCGATGCCCCGGTCGATAACCACGGCCGCGGCGAAGCGTTTTCGCCGACCGACCTCGTGGGCACCGCCCTCGGCACCTGCATTCTGACGACCATGGCCATCGTGGCCGAGCGCCACCAGCTGAACCTGGTGGGCGCTTCGTTCAAGATGGAAAAAATCATGAGCCAGGAGCCCCCGCGGCGCATTGCCCAGCTCAACGTAGAGCTGCACCTGCCCGCCAGCCTCAGCGAGCACGACCGCGCCCTGATGGAACGCACCGCGCACACCTGCCCGGTGGCCCTGAGCCTGAACCCGGAAATCAAGCAAGAGGTTCGGTTCGTGTACGAGTAGCCCGGTCGTTTCCGACCACGCAACGGCTAGTATCTGAGCGCCGCCCCGGCCGATTACTGGGGCAGCGGCTTAGGTACTAGCCGTTTTGGTAGTTGCCCATCGCCATCACCCGGCGGGCCGATTACTGAGTTTTAGCTTGATATTCAGCGTATCGCCCAACCCGGCGGCCTGGTTCTGCGTCCAGGCATTGGTTTATTTCTTTTTTTCCTAAACTGGTTCCTTATGAAAGCTTCTTTACTGATGGCGTGGCTGCTGGTGCTGGGCACCTGGCGCGCGGCGCTGGCCCAAACCCCCATCGACACCACTGCCGGGCGCTACTTCCAACCCGTATTTCCGAACGTGACCGTGACTTCGGGCGTGGTATTTGGCTCGGCCGTGGACTACGCGGGTGCTACCCAAACCCTGCGCATGGATATCTACGAGCCCACCGGCGACGCGAGTACCGAGCGTCCGGTGATCATTTTTGCCCACCAGGGCGGCTTCCTTTCCGGCTCGCGCACCGATGCCTACATGGTGAAGGTGTGCACCCAGTTTGCCAAACTGGGCTACGTGACGGCCAGCATTGACTACCGCCTGGGCTTTGTGCTCACCGGCTTCCGGGCGCCGGCCGATACGCCGCAGGTGGCCCGGGCGGCCATCCGGGGGATGCAGGATATGCGGGCGGCGGTGCGGTTTTTCCGGGCCGACGCGGCCGGGGCCAACGTGTACCGGGCCAGCGCCAGCCGCATCGTGGTGGGTGGCTCGTCGGCCGGCGCCTTCGCGGCCCTGCAAACGGGCTACCTCGACAAAGCCAGCGAAGTACCCGCCTACGTGGGCCTGGCCGCCCTGGGCGGCATTGAGGGCAACAGTGGCAACGCGGGCTACAACAGCTTCCCGCTGGCCGTGCTCAACCTGAGCGGGGCCACCGAGCAGCCCAGCGTCATTGAGGCCGGCAACGCGCCCCTGTACAGCGCCCACGGCACGGCCGACGCTACCGTGCCCTACCTGCAAGGCAAGGTGGGCTCCATCCTGCCCCCCAAGTACGTATACGGCAGCGGCCGGCTCAACCCCTACGCCAGCGCCGTGGGGGTGACCAACCAATTGCGCCGCTTCAGCCGGGCCGGGCACGTGCCCTTCGAAAGCACCAGCGCCGCCGGGCTGGCTTACGCCGATACGGTGTACCGCGACGTGCGCAGCTTTTTGCGGCCCCTGCTGGCCCCGTTCGCGGCGACCACCTACCCTAGCCTGGTTATCAATACGAATACCACCGTACCGGCCGGCTCGTACCAAGATATTACCATCAACAGCGGCGTAGCCACGCTCGGCGGCAACGTAACGGTGTACGGGGCACTCATTGTGAAAAGCCCGGGTGGCCAGTCAGCCAGCGCGCTTAAAACCAATTGCTTCCTACTAGACGGCCCGGGTAGCTTCGAGCTCCAGGCCGGGGCTACGCTGCGCATTTGCGACGCGGCCGGCATCAGTGCCAGCGGGGCCACGGGTGCCATTCGCAACTCCGGCAGCCGCACGTTCAGCACCGACGCGGGCTACGCCTACGAGGGCACCGGCGACCAGGCTACCGGCTCGGGCCTGCCCGGCACCGTGCGCGAGCTGGAAATTGCCGGGCCTACTGCCAATGCGTTGACCCTAACCAATGCCTTAAGCATCAAGCAGAAATTCACCCCCACCAGCGGCACCCTCAACAACAGCACCCAGACCCTGACGCTGCTTTCCGACGCGAGCGGCACGGCCCTGGTGGCCCCCGGTGCGGGCACGCTTAGCAGCACCTTTACGCTGCAACGCTACCTCGATCCCAGCGTGAACGCCGGCGCGGGCTACCGCCACCTTAGCCTGCCCTTCGACTACGGCACCTTCGCGGGCGTGGCGGGCCCGGCTTACGCGCCCGTATTCAACGCGACCTACAACGCCAGCGCCCGGCCCGATTTGGTAACACCCTTCCCAACCGTGTTTGCCTACGACCAAGCGCGGGCCACTACCTCACCGGCCACTAGCTACAGCGAGTTTGATAAAGGCTGGGTGGTACCCGCCGACCCGACCGTCGCCGGCCAGCCCTCGCGCCGCGGCCTGGGCTACGCCGTGAACCTGTCGGCGGGCCAAACGCTGGCCCTCAGCGGCCCGCTCACGCGCAACAACGAGGACATTGCCGTAATCCTGCCCGCTACGGCCACGGCCACCGCTGGCTGGCACCTACTGGGCAACCCCTTCGCCTCGGCCCTGAACTGGGACGCCGTCAACATTCCGACGGGCCTGAGCGGGGCCATGTACATCTACGTGAGCACCAGCCAGTACGCGGGCAACTACCGTGCGTACGTCAACGGCGTGGGCGGGGCGGGCAGCACCATTCCGCTGGGACAGGCCTTTTTTGTGCGCTCGCTGAATAGCATCCCCGTTACGCTCACCATGCCCGTGGGGGCTCGCATCAGCGATTTTACCACGGCTAATTCCGCCACCGTGCAGCGCACCACCACCGACGCCCGGCCGCTGCTGCGCCTCACGCTGGCCACCGCCACGGCCAGCCTCACCGACGAGACCTACCTCTACCAGCAGGCCGGGGCCACCACCGCTATCGATGCCGCCTTCGACGCCACCAAGCTTCCCAATCCCAGCGGCCTGAACCTGGCCACGGTTGCCAACGGCCAGCAGCTGGCTATCAATGGCTTGCCCGTAGTAGGCGCCCCCGCCAGCGTGCCGCTGGCCCTCACCGTGCCCGCGGCGGGTAGCTACGTACTCACCGCCGCCCAATTGGCTAATTTCGCCCCCGGCGCTCTTACCCTCACCGATGCCCTGACGGGCACCCGCACGCCGCTGGCCGCTGGCACTCGCTACGCCTTCACCCTGGCGGGTACTACCGCCCCGGGCCGCTTCGCGCTGGAACTGGGTACTTCCGGAACGCTGGCTACCGCTCCCGCCCAAACGCTGGGTGCCCAGCTCCAGGTATTCCCCAACCCGGCCTCGGGCAGTTTCCGCGTGGTACTACCGCTACCAGCCGGTACCACCGTCCCAGCCACGGCCGAGCTGACCAACGCGCTGGGCCAGACCGTAGGCCGCGTAACCATGAAGGCCGGCCCGGGCCAAACGGCAGTGGGCGAAGCCGACGTGCGGGGCTTGGCCCCGGGCGTGTACCAACTGCATCTGCGCGTGACCGATGCGCCGCTGGTGCGCCGCGTGGTGGTGCAGTAAGCTTAGCGCATATCCTGGCGCAAAATATTTACAGTCAGAATATTACTACAAAAAACTACCAATTAATCTAGCAGATGTAACACCAAGTTCCGGCTTGGGAGGGCGCCCAGCGAGCGCACTTCGACGGCGCTCCAAGCTGGAGCTTGGGGTTACAAGGAGGGAGCCGGGCTGAGTAAGCTGGTTCTCTACCGGTGGAAAACCGGCCTGCACACCCGCCAAAGCGTTTTTTACAGTTGCAAAAAGTCGTCTCAATACCACTGAGACGACTTTTTTTTGGTATAAAATTCGGGTTTCGTACATAATTCCGGCTTTTCTTTTACATTTGCTATCCGAACCTGGGTGGTACCGGGCTGATTTCGTGGCCGTTTTGGCCAATTTTTTCACCTTTACCCCCACTGCCCATGGTTCTTATCGTGGTAGGGCTCTTTGTTGCCCTCGTTTTCATCGCGCGAAGTTGGGAAGTACCCCGGCGCGTCAGCGACTTAGAAGCTGATCTGGGTGGCCAATCGGCCCGGCAGCGCCAGCTGCAGGGCGAGCTGCTGGACCTGCGCAACCAGCTCGCCGCCCTGCGTCAGGAGCTTGCCCAGCTCCAGGCGGTACCCGCTATGCCGGCACCCGCGCAATGGGCCGGCTACTCAACTGCCTGGGCGGATTCCGCACCCGTTGCGGAACCTGACGCAGCCGTTGCCCCGGCCACCGCGGTCGCTGCGGTCACTACGCCCGAGCCGGCTGATGAGGCGCTGGGCACCCCTGCCGAGCTACCGCTAGCCCCCGCTCAGGAAGCCCAGGAAGAAGCCGCCGAAACGCAGCCCGCCGAGACCGGGCAGGCGTTCTCGCTCGAAGCACCGGCAGGTAGCGCCCCGCTACTTTCCGAAGCCTTTCCCCCGGTGCCGACCTTGCCCGAGCCGGAAAGCCCGGCAGAGCTCGCACCCGCCGCCGAGCCAACCCCAGCCCCGACGCCCCCAGAACCTGAAGTAACGGTGCCGGAGGAAGAATTCGCAGCCACTCCCACCCCAGCGCTGACTGCCGAAATCCACCCCGAAACGGAAGCAAGAGCGCTGGCGGACGCCGAGCCAATTACCGAAGAAGAGCCGGCCCGGGCAGTAGCAACGGAGCCCATCGACGTGACCGACGCCAGCCCGGCGACCGAACCACAGCCCACGGCCGAGACCGGGCCAGCTGCGGAAACGGCAGCGCCCACGCCGGACGTAGAAGCCGAACCCACCCCGGCGGCTGAGGCCGCCACGGCAGAACCCGACGCGCCTTCCGCACCTGCACCGGAGCCCCTGGCCGCGCCAACGCCACCCCCTATGCCCCGGCCGCGCCCGGCCGCACCCCGGCCGCCGCTACCGCCCGCTCGCCCGGTGCTTCGCCCCAAGCCGGTGCCCAGCGGCCCCACCTTTTGGGAGCGCGCTTCTACCATCCTGCTCGAAAACTGGACCGGTATCCTGGGGGCCGTGGTGCTCGTAACGGGCGTCGGATTCCTGGGAATCTACGCGGCGCTGCGGGTGTCGCCGCAGCTGCGCTTTTTGTTGATTTGCGCCTTCGCGGGCGTGCTGCTGGGGGCGCGGTTTGCGCTGCGCCGCAAGGACTTCGCCCGCAAGCTGAATGCCTGGCTGCTGAGCAGCGCGGCGGCTATTTTCCTATTTGCCTGCGTGGGGGCGGTGAGTATTCCGGGCCTGCGCTGGGCTACTGCGCCCTTCGACTACTTGTTGCTGCTGGCTGGCGTGAGCGCCAATCTCTACCTGGCCTGGCGGGCCAGCCGCCAGGAAATCGCTACCCTGCACGGCGTGCTGAGCCTGGTGGCGCTGGCGGTGCTGCCGCCCACGCCCCTCACGCTGGGCGCGGCGGCCGGGGTCACGGCCTTCAGCATCGCCATTACCTACCGCCAGCAGTGGAAATATCAGCTGCTACTCAGCATCGTCAGCTTCTTTGCGTTTCACCTTTACTGGCATCAACAGCTGGCCGCCGTGGCGGGCAGTACGCGCCTGATAGCAATGGCCCTGGTGTTGCTGGTGGGCGGGGCGGCGGCCGTAGTGCAGTACCGCCGCGTGTACGCCGAGCGCCGGTTTGAGCCGCTGCTCTTCGCCTCGCACCTGCTCAACTGGACCTGCCTGGGCGTCAACCTCTACCTCTACAGCACGGGCTCGATTTGGAAAACGGTGCCGCTGGCGCTGGGGGCCGCGCTCACGTTCTGGGCCGGGCGGCAGGCCCGGCGGCTGGGCATCGGCTGGCTGTTTCAGACCGACACCATTCTCTCGCTCATTCTGGGGCTGGCCACGGCGCTGTCGCTGCAAGGCTGGCACGCTACGCCGCCGGTTATCCTGCTCTTCATGCTACTCGAAACGCTGCTGGTGGCCCTCATCATGGCCCGGCAGCGCGAAGCCCTGGTATACCGCGTGGCCATGAGCGGCGCGCTGCTGGCCAGCGCGATTCTACTGCTGGTAGCCGGCGGCCGGGCGCTCGATGCGCCGCCCGCCACGCTCTACCGCGACGCGCTGGTGCTGGTCCTGGCCGGCTGGGCCGGGCTGGCGTTCGGGCAATCCCTTTTCAGGCAGCCCCTGCTGTTGGCTGGGCAAGCTGCTTCTAGTCAAGATTCTACCTTCGACAATCTCACCCAATCGACGCAGTACGCTCCCGGCCAGCGGACGCACCGCCTCTTGCCCGGCCTGCTAGCGGGACTGATGGGCGCGGCGCAGGCGGTTGCGGGCCTGCTGCTGGCGCGGGCGCTATTTGCCTGGCCAAACGTACCCGTAGCGGGACTGCTCGCGAGCCTGGCCGCGCTGGCGGGCATCTCGGTGGGGCTGGCGGCCTGGGTACAGGCGGCCCCCCGCACGCCCGACTGGGTGCGACGGCAGCAGCTGGGGCTGGCCCAGCTGTTTGCCGTGTTGGCCGTCGCTGGCCTACACGAAGCCCACTTGAGCTGGCCGGTCGTTTGCACGCTGCTTTTTGCTGAACACCTGGGCGCGGTACTGCTGCTGGCCCGGCGCGACTTGCTCCTGCATCGCGCCGCCATGCTGGGAACGCTGCTCACCGGCCTGAGTTTGCTGCTGGTAGTCTTCGGGCAGGTCGATGCGCCCCGCGTGCTGCTTTATCGCCACGCCTTGCTGTTGAGCCTGACCGGCTGGGGGAGCGTGGCTTTTGCGCAGCTCGCCTTCCGACGATTTCTCACGGTCGCATTTGAATCAACCAACCCATTGACCAACAATGCCCCGGCCGACCATTACCGTCGCTGGCTGAGTGCCTTTGCCGGGCTGGGCGGGCTGCTCCAGCTCGGGGCCGGGCTGCTGGTAGCGCGGGTGCTGTTTGGTGCAATGCCTGCCCCGACGGGGCTCCTCCTAGGGGCGCTGCTGGGGCTGGCGGGTGCGGCCATCGTACTGGCCGCCTGGGTGCGGCGGGGTACCGTGGCGCCCGGCTGGGTGCGCTGGCAACAGCTGGGGCTGGCGCAGGCGGCGGTGCTAACGGCCATCTTCGGGCTGCACGAACTGGGTCTTATCTGGTCGGTGCTGCTACTCATTCTTTTTGCCGAGAACTTGCTGGTAGCCTTCCTGCTGGCCGGCCACGACGAGGCCGACCCGCTCCACCCCCTGGCGTACCGCGCCGTCGTAGCTACGGCGCTGCTCACCGGCTCCAACCTGCTCCTGACCGCCCTTCGCCACCTCGACGACAGCCAGCCCACGGCCCTCTACCGCGAGGCGCTGCTGCTGGCCCTGGCCGGCTGGCTGGCCCTGGCCCTTGTGCAATGGTCCCTGAGGTTTCCGCTACTCCTCGGCGTGAAGCCCGCCGCCCGCCGGGCCGGGGAGCCCGCGGCCACTATAGCCTCCAATCCCGAAGCAAACCCCACCTGGCTGGGCTACCTGGCGGGCTTGGCGGGCCTGCTGCAACTAGGTACGGGCGGCCTGCTGGCTAAGGCCCTGACCGGCTGGCACCCCGCACCGGTGGGGCTGCTCCTCACCGCTCTCCTGGTCCTGGCCGCAGCCGCGCTGGGGCTGGCCGCCTGGGTGCGGGCGGCGGGCCGGGCGCCCGTTTGGGTACGCCGGCAGCAGGTAGTGCTGGGCCAGGTCTTCATCGTACTTGCCATCGGCGGGCTGCACGAGTGGGGCGTGAGCTGGCCAACCGTCTTGCTCGTGCTCTACCTCGAAACCCTGGTGGCCGTGCTGCTGCTGGCCCGCCGCGATGGCCTGCTTCACCGCGCAGCCATGCTGGGTGCCCTGGCCGCGGGCGGCAGTCTACTGCTGCTGGCCGCTACCCACCTCGACAACAGCCCGCCCGCGCTGCTCTACCGCGATGCCCTGCTGCTGGCCCTGGCGGGCGGCATCAGCCTGGCCTTCGTGCAAGCTACTTACAAGCAACTACTCCCTGCGGGCTGGCACCGCGTTGCGGCCGATTTATCTAGTTTGCTTTCCGCGCAGATGAGTTATTTGCTGCACAGCTTTGCCGGGCTGGCCGGGCTGCTGCAAGTGGGCACGGGCCTGCTGCTGGCACGGGTACTGTTTGGCTGGGCACAAGCACCGGTGGGACTGCTGCTGGCGGCGCTGCTGGGGCTGGCTCTCGCCGCGCTGGCGCTGGCGGCCTGGGTGCGGGCTACCGGCCTGACCCCCGGCTGGGTGCGGCGGCAGCAACTGGTGATCGGGCAGTTTTTCGTGGTGCTGGCGATAGTCGGCCTGCACGAGGTTCACCTGAGCTGGTCGGTTATCCTCGCCCTGCTTTTTGCCGAAAACCTGCTGGTAGCGACGCTGCTCGCCCGCCGCGACGCGCTCCTGCACCAGGCCGCGCTGGCCGAGGCCCTGCTCACGGGCAGCTCACTATTGCTGCTGGCCGGCAGCCAGTTCAGCACGCAGCTCCCGCCCCTGCTCTACCGCGATGCCTTGCTGCTGGCCCTGGCCGGCTGGGGCAGCCTGGCCTTCGTGCAATTCTCTTTCCGGCAGCTTTCTCTCAAGAGCAGCGAGCCAGCCGCCACCGTACGCGGCTGGCTGAGCACCTATGCCGGCCTGGCGGGCTTCCTGCAAGCTGGGGCGGGTTTGCTATTAGGAACGCTGGTGTTCAAGTGGGCCGATACCCGGGCATTGGGGCTGCTACCGGTCCTGACGCTGGCGGCCCTGGGTCTGGGTTACTGGGTGCACCGCCGCGGCTGGGCGCCGCGCTGGGTGCGGCGGCAGCAACTGGTAGTGGCGCAGCTAGCCATGCTGGCGGCAGTAGTGGGATTGCACAAGCTGGGCCTCACCTGGCCCGCCGTACTGACGGTCTTGTATGCCGAAAACCTGCTCGCGGCCCTGCTCCTGGCCCGCCGCGACGAAGAAGACCTGCTGCACGTCCAAACCTACCTGCTGGTAGTACTGGCGGCCCTGCTGCCGATACTGGTGCGCAGCTCGGCCCCGGGCACGTTGGCCCCGCTAACGCAGGCTGGCTTGCTGCTGGGTGCGGCCCTGCTCACGCTGGGGTATCAGCTGCAGCGGCGGGCACTGCTGGCCGGGGCGGCCGATTATGCCCGCCTGCCCGTGCCGGGCGGCTACCAGCTGCCGCTGCTCGGAGTAGCCATTGGCTGGCTGCTGCTGGGGGCGGGCGAGCGGCAATACGCGCACGCCTGGGCAGGCTGGGCGATGGTCGGCCTGCTGGGCGCGCTGCTCTACCTGCGCCAGCGCCGGGCGGTGCCGGGGCTGTGGCTGGGGCTACTGCTGGCGGCACTCGGCTACGTGGGGCTGCAATGGGCGCACGTGCTGCCGGTCGCCCTGGCGGCGCACCTGGCGGGCGGGGCACCCTGGGCCGCGGGTGCCGTGCTGCTGTACCTGCTCCCCACCGTGGCGGTGCCGCTGGGCGGTCTGCTCACTGCGTGGTGGGTGCCCGGCGCACGCTTCGTACGCTGGCCGTGGCTGTATTTCCTGGGGGCACAAGTGGTAATGATGCTGCTGGCGAGTGTCCCCCCCGCGCACCTCGCCTGTTTGGTCCTGGGGCTGCTGGTCCTGGCGGGCGCGGCGTTCGGGGCGGCGCAAGTCTGGCGGCGTAGCCTACCCGATGCGGCGGCCGTACGCCGCGCCGGGCAGCCCGACCGCTACTTGCTGCACCTGTGCTACGGCTTGCTGGTGGCTGGCCTGCTGGTGCACCTGCGCCTGCTGGCCACTGCCGAAACCCTGCTGCACTTACCGGCCGAATATCTCACGGCGGCGGCCTACTTTGGGGTGCTGGCGGCGCTGGCCGTGGCCCGGCCGCCGGCCACGGCCCCGGTGTACCACTCCTGGCGCGTGCTGCACCCCTGGCTGCCCGAGGCGGCGCTGGCCTTCGGCTCGCTGACGCTGGCCCACCACGTCCGCACGCCCTGGCTGCCGCTGGCGTGGGTGATGTTTGCGCTGCTCTCCTGCGCCCTGGCCGCGCAATTACCGCTCCGCTTCCGGCGGCTGATGGTGTACGGCCGCCTGTATTACTGGCTGGCGGCCGCCTCGGTAAGCGCTACCTGCTTGCTTTATCTGAATCCCGGCCAGCTCCTGAGCGCCGACTGGTGGGCCGTGGCCAGCGCCGTGGCGCTGCTCTTCGGCTACGTGGCCCTGGCGCTGCAAGTCGGCAACGCGCCCCTGGCCGGCCTCTCACCCGCCTGGCGCGCGCTGGCCCAGCCGGCTCGCCGCCCGTTGGAGTCGGCGCTGCTCTACCCCGCCCTGGTAGCGCTGGCCTTGTTCTTCATCCAGTCTTTCGACCGCTCGGTGCTCACCGTGCTGCTTATGCTGGAGGTGGTAGCCATCTTCAGCGCCAGCCTGCTGCTGCGCCGCCAGGACCTGCGCTACGTGGCCCTGGCCGGCATGCTGGCCAGCCTGGTGCGGCTGGTATTCTTCGACCTCAGCCGCAGTGGCACCGTTACGCGGGCCATCGTCTTCATCTTTATGGGCTTGCTACTGCTGGGCATGAATGCGCTCTACGCCCGCTTTAAAAGCCGCTTCGTAGTAGTAGCCGGCGTGGAAATCGAGCTGGAGGAGCCCGAAGACGACGGCGAGCCTCTGGATTCAGAGTAGTAGCGTGGACGTTGTAGTCCGCGTTTAGTGGGCTGACGAAATGCGGACTACAACGTCCGCGCTATTACCGAAAACCGCGCTAGCGCTTAGGTAAGGCGCCTAACCGGGTAAGTTTTACCGCGTAGCTGTTGTGCTAGCAAGAGAGTAAAGCCAAGGACTTTCTGGTAACCCCCTAAATCACTTCCCAACCGCCTTTTCCCTCCCCCACTCCACATGGGCTTTTTCACCAACAAGGGCTTTCAGCCCAAGCGCCAGAGCAATCACAAGCTGCCGCCCGGCCAGTACGAAACCACCGACTTTCCGGTGCTCACCGCCGGCCCCACGCCCCGCATCAACCTCGCCACCTGGGAGTTTCGCCTCGAAGGCCTGGTCGAAGAACCCGTGAAGTGGAGCTGGGAGGAATTCAACAAGCTGCCCATGCAGGATTTCAACCCCGACATTCACTGCGTCACGAAGTGGAGCAAATTCGACACCCACTGGCGCGGCGTGAGCGTGGATACCCTGCTGGAGCACGTTAAGCTCAAGCCCGAGGCGCAGTTCGTCACCGAGTTCAGCTACGGCGGCTACACCACCAACGTACCGCTGGCCGACCTGCGCGACGGCAAGGCCTTCGTGGGCCTCGTCTACGACGGCCAGCCCCTCACCCCCGAGCACGGCGGCCCCGCCCGCCTGGTAGTGCCCCACCTCTACTTCTGGAAAAGCGCCAAGTGGGTGCAGGGCCTGCGCTTCACGGCCCAGGACGAGCCCGGCTTCTGGGAGCGCGGCGGCTACAGCATGTACGGCGACCCCTGGAAAGAGCAGCGCTACCGCGACGATGACGACGACCAGGCCAGCGCCAGCAGCATTCGGCTATGAGTAAAGTAACCTGGCAACTAGCCACCGTCACGGCCATCCGGCCCGAGACGCCGCACGTCAAAACCTTCATTCTCAGCCTCCCGCAGTTCACGCCCCACCTCGCCGGCCAGCACTACGACCTGCGCCTCACCGCCGAGGGTGGCTACCAGGCCGAGCGCAGCTACTCCATCGCTTCCCCGCCCGAGCAAACCGGCGAGATCGAGTTGACCGTCGAAATCATCCCCGACGGCGAGGTGTCGGGCTACCTCGACGAGGGCGTGGCCGTGGGCGACCAGCTGGAGGTACGCGGCCCCATCGGCGGCTATTTCGTGTGGCGGGGCGAGCCCGGCGCGCCGCCCCTACTGCTCGTGGGCGGCGGCTCGGGCGTGGTGCCGCTCATGGCCATACTGCGCCACCGGCAGCGGCTGGGCCTGCGCCCGCCGGCTGTGCTGCTGTTCAGCGTCCGCACACCCGAGGAAGTTATTTACCGCGCTGAATTAGAAGCAATGGCGCAGGCCGACGACGGCTTCACGCTACTGCTCGACTATACCCGCCAGACCCCGCCCGGCTGGGCCGGCTACCACCGCCGCATCGACGCAGCCATGCTGGCTGAAGTGGTGGCAAGGTTTGGGGAGACTAAGCCACAAGCCTTCGTGTGTGGCCCCACGGGCCTGGTCGAAAGCGTGGCTAACGGCTTACAAGCCGCTGGGCTGGCACCGGCAATGATTCTCACCGAGCGCTTCGGGCCAACGGGAGCTTAGCAAGCCACCCGCGTAAAAGACAGCGCCTACCCTACGCAGGGCAGGCGCTGTCTTTTACGCGGGTGGCAGTTCCTGTTGCAGTAACTTCACCAGTTCATCCTTAGTGATGCTGGCGGCTTCCGATTTATCATAAATCGTTACCAGATAGACTATTTCACCGTCGGCCGTCTGCTCCACGTAGTAAGTGATAACGCGGAAGACACCGCTTTTACCACCGCCCTTGCTAGCGCTGGCTAAGCGGATTTTATAAAGACCCGCGCCCAAGCTTTGAACTTGAGTAGAGTCGGCCTCCGGGCGAGTGAATAGCGCCGCCATCTCCCCTGGCAGAGACCTGAAGGCACTGTCAATCAGCATACTACTCAAGCTACCTGCTTGACTTACTTGCCTTTAGCAACATCTTCGGCATCAAGCTCTGCCTGCACTTCGGCCAGCATAGTACGAGCATCCTGCGTTTGCAGCTTACCTGCTTTAAGCAGCTTTACTTGCTCAATACTACTGTGCAACGCCTCCAACGAAATACTAACGTGGGTATCCGTGTCCTCTTCGTCGCCAGTGGCTGGGGTAGCCGGACGAGCAGCCGGCCGGTCAGCCTCCACGATAAGCTTCTTGAATTGCTGCTGAATGCGCTTGGGCAACACTTTATACTGCTCAAACAGAATCTGGGCGGTAGTCATGGCACGGGGAATTAGAGAAGCGAAATTACGGCGAATACACTATACGTACTGACTGGTTTTCAGCTCCTCAGCCAAAAACCGCCCGGTGTGGCCCTTGCCAGCCATTATCTACTCGAGCATACCCTGAGATATGACGGTACTGCCCATACCAAAAAAGAGAGCGGGCACCCGGTGAAGGATGTCCGCTCGTTTCTTTCATCCGATTTCAAGGACTTACCTTCGCAGGCTGCCCAGCTGAGTGACCGAATATTACGCTGCAAAGTAACGAACTAAAAAGAAATGTTGTTTCAAAACGCCCAAAAATTTTTATCTACTCCTCGGCTTATTCCTTACTTAAGGGCGTCGGGTGGCGACGAGCAAAAGGCGCTGCTGTTATACCTTGATAACTTACGACTTGCACAAAGCTTTTACATCCCTCTATCTTTTTTAGAAGTATCGCTTCGCAATGCCTTACATGAAGTTCTAGAACAGCATTTTAATTCTGTCAACTGGCTCCTAGAACAGCGGCGAGGCTTTATGATAGACAACCGCTTGACAAACAAAGATTATCGAACAGGCAAAACAACTACTAATGATAAAATATTACGCATGGTGGAAACTGCTATCCGCGACTTTGAAGAACGTTGGAATTATCCGCCGACTAGCGGTTCAGTTTTAATCGCCGACCTGAATTTCGGTTTTTGGACAACTCTTTTCAGCCGCACTTATTTTGGTCTACTACAAAAACGTCTGCTTCGTGCCTTCCCGCATCGACCTTATGGTACTGAGCGTGAGACGATTTACAACAAACTGAAGGATATTCGAACCTTCCGCAACAGGGTGTACCATTATGAGCCACTATGCTTCCAAAAGCATTCTAAGAATGCTTTGTGTTTCAGCCAGCTACAGCAGTTACACACTACCATTCTGGAATTGCTGGGCTGGCTAGACCCTGCGCTACCTATTTGGCTAACTGAGGCCGACCGGGTGCCCGATACGCTACGCACTATCGGTAGGAGGTACCCACAAGCGACATAAGGAAAGGCGGGCTATTCAGCCCACCTTTCTTCGATTACACGTACTGACTGGTTTTCAGCTCCTCAGCCAAAAACCGCCCGGTGTGGCCCTTGCCGGCCTTGGCTACCTGCTCGGGCGTGCCCTGGGCCACGATGGTGCCACCGCCCGCCCCGCCCTCGGGGCCGATGTCGATGACGTGGTCGGCCACTTTGATGAGGTCCAGGTTGTGCTCGATGATGAGCACGGTGTTGCCCTTGTCGGCGAGCTTGTGCAGCACGTCGGCCAGGTGGCGGATGTCCTCGAAGTGCAGGCCGGTGGTCGGTTCGTCGAGGATGTAAAAGGTCTTGCCGGTGTCCTTCTTGCTGAGCTCGGTGGCGAGCTTCACGCGCTGGGCCTCGCCGCCCGAGAGCGTGGTCGCCTGCTGGCCCAGCGTGAGGTAGCCCAGGCCCACGTCGGCCAAGGTCTTGATCTTACGCAGGATGCGCGGCTGAAACTCGAAGAATTCCACCGCCTTTTCCACCGTCATGTCGAGCACGTCGGTGATGGACTTACCCTTGAAGCGCACCTCCAGGGTCTCGCGGTTGTAGCGGCGGCCCTTGCAGGTTTCGCAGGGCACGTGCACGTCGGGCAGGAAGTTCATCTCGATGGTGCGGATGCCCGCGCCCTCGCAGGTTTCGCAGCGCCCACCCTTCACGTTGAAGGAGAAGCGCCCCGGCCCGTAGCCCCGAATCTTGGCCTCGGCCATCTCGGCGAATAGCTGCCGGATTTCGGTAAACACGCCGGTGTACGTGGCCGGGTTTGAGCGCGGGGTGCGGCCGATGGGCGACTGGTCCACCTCAATCACTTTGTCAATCAGCTCCAGGCCTTCGATGCTCCCGTAGGCCAGCGGCTCGCGGTGGGCGTTGAAGAAGTGCTTGTTGAGAATCGGGTATAGGGTGTCGTGGATGAGCGACGACTTGCCCGAGCCCGATACGCCCGTCACGGCAATGAGCTTGCCCAGCGGGAACTTGGCCGTGACGCTCTTGAGGTTATGCCCCTTCGCGCCCTTCAGTACCAATTCCTTACCCTCGCCGACGCGCTTCTTCTTGCGCACCTCCACGTGGCGCTGCCCGCTGAGGTACTGCGAGGTAAGCGAGCCCGAGCTGAAAATGGCATCGGGCGTACCCTCGGCCACGATGTGCCCGCCGTGGATGCCCGCGCCGGGACCGATGTCGAGCACGTGGTCGGCGTGCAGAATCATGTCCTTGTCGTGCTCCACCACGATCACCGAGTTACCGATGTCGCGCAGGTGCTGCAAGGCTTTGATCAGGCGCTCGTTATCGCGCTGGTGCAGGCCGATGCTCGGCTCGTCCATGATGTAGAGCACGCCCACGAGCTGGGTGCCAATCTGGGTAGCGAGGCGAATGCGCTGGCTTTCGCCGCCGCTCAGCGTGCGCACCGAACGGTGCAGGCTGAGGTAGTCCAGCCCCACTTCGAGCAAGAAACCAATGCGCTTGCGAATTTCCTTGAGCAGCTCGCGGGCAATGAGGTTCTGGCGCTCGCTCAGGCGGTCTTCCAGATCCACGAACCACGCTGCCAGCTCCTTGATATCCAGCACCGACAGCTCGCCGATGTGCCGGTCGGCCAGTTTGAAGTGCAGGCTCTCTTTCTTCAGGCGGTAGCCCTCGCACACCGGGCAGGGCTGGGCCTGGGTGTACTGCTGAATCCAGTCGCGGATG
Source organism: uncultured Hymenobacter sp. (assembly GCA_913776615.1). Lineage (GTDB taxonomy): Bacteria > Bacteroidota > Bacteroidia > Cytophagales > Hymenobacteraceae > Hymenobacter. The sequence goes on along the minus strand of CAJYPK010000053.1, from coordinate 37,132 downwards.
CTGTCGGAGTCCGATTCCATCTGCCGGCGCAGGAAGGGAATTATCCCCTCAAACGGCTCGGTGTAAGTCGCTTTCGTATCGTCGGCCTCTTCCTGGCTGATGCCGTGCAGCAGGCGCTGCACCAGTTCGGCCGGCAGCTTTTCGATGGGCGTGTTGAGGCTGACCTTGTGCTTTTTAAGAATGATCTGGAGCTGCTGGAAAATCCAGATGTCGCGGTACTCGCCCAGCGGCGCGATGCCGCCCCGGCTGATGCTCAGCTTGGGGTCGGGCATCACCGTCTCTTCCGTGATTTGCTGCACCTCGCCCAGGCCCGCGCAGTGCGGACACGCGCCGTAGGGCGAGTTGAAGCTGAACGTATTAGGCGCCGGGTCATCGTAGGCAATGCCCGTTTCGGGATCCATCAGGAAGCGCGAGAAAAACTGCGGCGCGGCTTTCTTGGCGTCGGGATCGAGCACCAGCAGCGTGCCCTTGCCGTGGGTCATGGCGTTCTGCACCGAGCCCGAAAGGCGGAAGCGGTCTTCCTCCTTCACCACCAGCCGGTCGATCACGATTTCGATGTCGTGAATCTTGTAGCGGTCGACCTGCATCTTGGGCGTGATGTCGAGTAGCTCGCCATCGACGCGCACCTTGGTAAAGCCCAGCTTGGCAATTTTCTGGAAATCCTCGCGGTAGTGGCCCTTGCGGCCCTTCACCACCGGGGCCAGCACGATGAGCTTCTTGCCATCGTAGTGCTTGAGGATGTAGTTGATAATCTGATCATCCGACTGCCGGATCATCTTCTTGCCCGTGGCGTAGCTGTAGGCCTCGGCCGTGCGGGCGTAGAGCAGGCGCAGGAAGTCGTAAATCTCGGTAATCGTACCCACCGTCGAGCGCGGGTTGCGCGAGGTGGTTTTCTGCTCAATGCTGATGACCGGCGACAAGCCCTCAATCTTATCCACGTTGGGCCGCTCCAGCCCGCCCATGAAGGAGCGGGCGTAGGCCGAGAACGTCTCCATGTAGCGCCGCTGCCCCTCGGCATAAATAGTATCGAAGGCCAGCGACGACTTGCCCGAGCCCGAGATCCCCGTAAATACCACCAGCTTACCGCGCGGAATCTGCACGCTCACGTTTTTGAGGTTGTGCTCGCGGGCCCCGTACACTTCGATGTAGGGAGCTTCGGCGGCGGCCCCGTACGGCTGCCCGTTGGTCACGGGCGGTAGCGGGGCGGGCGTTTGGTGCGCCTCGGCCGTAGCCCGGCCGGCGGGCGCGGGCTGTTGGCCCACGGGCAGGTCGTGCCGCAGGTCGGGAGCCTGCTTTTCGGCCACTTCCACTAGCTCGGCTTCGGTAGCGGCGGTCAGAATTTCGGCCGCGCCAGCGGCGGGCTTAGCTACCTTTTTAGGCGCAGCTTTGGTTTTTTTAGGAGCGGGGGCAGCAGGAGCGGTAGCCGTTTTTTTAGCCATGCGGGCAAATTCGGAGGAACGAGCAAAGGTACGGGAATGGCCCGGCGGGGGTGGTAAAAACGTCGTTTTTATTCGCCAGCAGCCAGGCCGATAGTGCGCAACATACCCGTGGCCCGATTAGTGCCGGTAGGTTTATCAGTAGCCAATACTGGCCAGCCATTCATTCTCCCCTTAACTCCTATGCAACGCATCACGTATTTTTTGCGCAGTTGCTGCCTCGGGGCACTGTTGCTTTTGGTCTTCTCGCTGAACGCGATGGCCCAGGTCAGCCAACCCGTCACGTACGAGTTTATGACGATTTCACTTGTGAAATCGCCCTACAAAAACGATTGCTACATGCTCCTCACGCCCGCCTTCCAGGGTAAGGCTGAAGTAAAGCTGGACGAGGAGTATAATCTCGCTTCCGACCGCTACCGGGCCAATTTGCAGCGCAATACTGCCCTACTTAACACCACCCTGGGCGAGCTGTCCGCCGCCGGCTGGGAGCTGATCAACGTGCAGGCAACCGAGATCGGGGCCGAGCCGCCAGGGCTACAGCCAACGGCTACCCTTACCCGGTATCTACTGCGCAAAGCCAAAAGCTAAGGGGCTCCGTATAAGCTGCTCTGCTCCGGTGACGCTTGGCACTGTCCTTGCCACGGAGCAAGCCTCACCCCCTGCTCTTTCCGCATGAACTTCCTCCAAAAAACCGCCGCCCTCGCCGCTTTCGCCGGGCTGGCCCTGGCCGCCGCCCCGGCCCAGGCCCAAATCAACGTCAATATCAACACGGCCCCGCCCGTGGTAGTCGGCGCCCCGGCCGATGCCCAATACTATTACATCCCGGAGGCCAATGCCTACTACGACGTGCCGGCCCGCCGCTACATCGTGCAGCGCAATGGCCAGTGGGTGAGCTACGAGCGCCTTGATGGCTACGACCCGCGCAACTTCCACCCGCAGTACATCGCCTACCGTGGCGACTCGCCCTGGCTCTGGAAGGGCAAGGGCCACCCCCACGGCATGCCCCCCGGCCAGGCCAAAAAGCTCTACGGTCCCGGTCCGGGCGGCCCCGGCCCCAAGCACGGCCACGGGCACGGCCACGGCCCCCACTAAGCTACTCGTAATTAAAAGCGCCCGTCAAGGCGCTTTTTTACTTAGCAACCCGACTGCCCCGCGCCGTTGGCAAGTAAAAAATAGCCCCAACTCCCTTGGCTAGGCAGCAGGGCTAAAATCCGGCATCTTACTTGCAGTTAGCCAAAGCGTAATTCCTTTTGCTTCTCCGCAACCATGCAACCCCGCCTTCCTTTTCTTGCCTTCGCGCTTGGCCTTGGCCTGGCGCTCGCCACCCCCACTGCCGCCCAAGCGCAGGTGAGCGTAGGGGTTAACATCGGCCCGCCCGCCTGGGGGCCGCCCGTGCCGCAGGGCACGCAGTACTACTACATCCCGGAAATCGACGGCTACTACGATATCTACAACGGGGTCTACATCGTGTTTGATGGCTACCAATGGGTGCCCATGTCTTACCTCGACGGCTACGACCCCTATTATTTCCACCCCCTGCCGGTGAGCTACGTAGGTGCGCAGCCTTGGCTGTACATCAATACTTACCGCCAGCGCTACCCGCAGTACGTGACTGTCTACCACCGCGGGGGCTGGGGCGGCGGGGGCCGCTACTACGGTCACGACTACGGCGCGGGCCGCGTGTACGGCTACGACCACGGCTATAACCGGGGCAACTACGGTTATAACAATCGCCCCGGCTGGGGCGGCCGCCCCGGTGGACCCGACCGCTACGATAACCCACCCGCGCCCGGCCGGGGCGGCCCCGGGCGGGGCGACTGGCGCCCCGAGCCGAGCCCGAGCCCCGGTCCGCCGACCCCGGGCGGCCCCGGTCAGGGTGGTTGGGGCGGTGGACGCCCTACTCAACCAGGTTCAGGACCGGGTGCCCCGAATGGCCCCGGGCGGCGCGACTTCGGAGGCGGTCAGCCGGGCCAACCCGCACCGGGCGGCCCCGGCCCGGGAGGCTTTGGCAACGGTGGTTACTCAGGGGGCGGGCGAGGCCGACGCTAGCGGTCTGTTTTACTGCACAAAAAAGGCTGCCCGTAATGGGCAGCCTTTTTTGTGCGCTTAATCGTTGCCGGACGCTAGATCCTAGCTCGCAGACTGCGCCAGTTGAGCCCAATCTGCCCCGGCGCGCACGGCGGCGGGGGCGGGCAGCCGGTCCTGCTCCAGTAGTTCGGTAATGTAAATCATCTCGACATCGTGATTCATGCCAGCAGCGGCGATGATCCGGTTGTCGAGGACGTAGAAGGCCAGGAAGTCTTGCTTGGCTACATCGCCCTGGTAGATAATCTCGTCCCAATGCTCGGCGTGGCCGGCGTAGCGCAGGCTTTTGCCGTACTGCTGCGTCCAGAAGAAGGGGACGGCGGTAAATTTCTCGCGCTGGCCCAGCATATTGCGGGCCGCCGCCTGGCCGTGCTGCTGGGCCACGCGCCAGTGCTCGATGCGCGTAGGCTGGCCAGTCACTGCCAGCGGAAAGCGGACGATGTCGCCGGCCGCATACACGTTGTCGGTAGCCTGCAAAAACTCGTTTACGGCCAGCCCGCCGTCTTTTTCCAGGGAGAAAGCCGCCCGCAAAAACTCGGTGGCCGGGCGCACGCCTACGCCCAGCACCACGGCCTGCGCGGGCAAAGTCTGGCCCGTTTTAAGCTGTACGCCAGTCACGTGGCCGCCCTCCCCCACCAGGGCCGTTACCTCGGCCTCGGTTTCAAACTTTACCCCCTTCTCTTCGTGGAGCTTCTGGAACATGGCTCCGATTTCCGGTCCCAGCACCCGCGCAAAGGGCACTTTTTCTTGAGCGATAACCGTCACCTGCCGGCCCTCCGCCACGAGGCTGCTGGCCGCCTCCATCCCAATAAAGCTACTACCGATAACGACCACCCGCTGCGCATCTTTGGTCGCGGCGAGCAGCGCATCGGCATCGGCCTGAGTACGCAGGGGCAGCACGCCGGCCAGGTCGTGACCGGGCAGCTTGGGCAGTAGGTTGGGGATGCCGCCGGGAGCCAGCAGCAGCTGGTCGTAGGGCAGCGGCGGCTGGCCTTCAAGCTGGATTTCCCGCTTGGCGGTATCGACGCCAGTGACGCGGGTCGCCGTCAGCAGCTCAATCTTTTGCTGGGTGTAAAAATCGCGCTCGCGCAGTGGGAGCGCTTCGGGCTTGGCTTTGCCAGCTAGGTAGGCCTTGCTGAGCTTGGTGCGGTCATACGGCAGCTTATCCTCGGCCGATACCAGCACCACGCGCCCTGCGAAGCCCTCGCGGCGCAGGGTTTGGGCCGCAAACTCACCGGCAGCCCCGCCGCCCACGATGACGAAAGTGCGCGTATCGGCGGGCGGGGCAACGGGCGGCGGGGGCGTACCGCCGACCTCCGCCGTGGGCGTGGCCTCGGGCTTGTCGGTGCTGGCGGGTGGGTTCTCGGGCACTTGCACCAGGATGCGCCCGTCGGCCTCGCGCACGGCGTAGGCGGGCAGGTCGTCGAGGGCGGGCGGCGCGCAGAGGTGGCCGTTTTCAACCTTAAAGCAGGCGTGGTGCCAGGGGCATACAAGTTTGCCATTCACTACCTTACCCTTCTCCAACGGCGCGCCGTAGTGCGGACAGTTGGGGGCGAAGGCGTGTACCCGGCCCTGCTGCCGGGTCAGCAGCACCTTGGGGCCGTCGTTGGGAGTCGGAAAAGTTCTGAGCGCGCCTTCGGGCAGGCTGGCGGCGTCGATGAGGTCGATTTCGGGGAGCATCGGTACGGCGGAGGTTATACCGTCAGCAACGTAACGCGGAGGCCAAGGGTTAACTCTGGCGCGAACCCCAGCGCACGTTGGCCGTGTCAGCTACCAAACTCGTATCTTGTTAGCATCAACCCCGTTACCGATAGCGTATTCGCTCCAGCGCTGGAAGAATTAATGCCTCAATTGCTCGGGCTCAGCGCTAATGATAGGTTAGAAATTATCGCGCGCCTCGCGCAGTCGCTGAAAAGCAGCGCTACACCGCCTACCCTCGCGCCGCTACTATCATTTGTCGGTGCTTGGACTAACGACCCCGAAGCGGATAAAATGGAAGCTGCCGTTAGCGTAAGCCGACAACTTACCTAACTTACACTGCTTCTAAAAGTGAACAGCCAGAGCTTCCCACGTTGCGCTGGGCAGCTCTGGCTGTTTGAGGTAAGGTTGAATGATATTAAAACTCCGCGTTCTTCGGGAAGCGCGGGAAGGGAATCACGTCGCGGATGTTGGTCATGCCCGTCACGAACAGCACCAGGCGCTCGAAGCCCAGGCCGAAGCCGGCGTGCGGCGCGGTGCCGAAGCGGCGGGTGTCGAGGTACCACCAGAGCTCGTCGGCGGGCACGTGCATCTCGGCCATGCGGGCTTCGAGCTTGGCCAGGTCTTCTTCGCGCTGCGAGCCGCCGATGATTTCGCCGATGCCGGGGAAGAGTACATCCATCGCCCGCACGGTGCGGCCGTCGTCGTCCAGCTTCATGTAGAACGCCTTGATTTCCTTGGGGTAGTTGGTCAGGATAACCGGCTTCTTGAAGTGCTTCTCCACCAGGTAGCGCTCGTGCTCGCTCTGCAAGTCGGTGCCCCAGTCCACGGGAAACTCGAATTTCTTCTTGGCCGACTTCAGGATGTCGATGGCCTCGGTGTAGGTGAGGCGCTGAAACGCGTTGGCGGTCACAAACTTGAGGCGCTCCAGCAGCTCCTTGTCGTAGGTATCGTTGAGGAATTGCAGGTCGGCGGCGCAGTGCTCCATGGCGTAGCGCACCAGGCTCTGGAGGAAGTCCTCGGCTAGGTCCATGTTGTCGGCCAGGTCGTTGAACGCCACCTCGGGCTCGATCATCCAGAACTCGGCCAGGTGGCGGGCGGTGTTCGAGTTTTCGGCCCGGAAAGTGGGGCCGAAGGTGTACACGCTGCCCAACGCCATTGCCGCCAGCTCGCCTTCGAGCTGGCCCGACACGGTGAGGTTGGTTTGCTTGCCGAAGAAGTCCTGGCCGAAATCCACCGAGCCGTCCTCGGTGCGGGGCGGGTGCTCGGGGGGCAGCGTGGTCACGCGGAACATCTGACCCGCGCCCTCGGCGTCGGAGCCGGTGATGATGGGCGTGTGGACGTAGTAGAAGCCGTGCTTGTTGAAGTAATTGTGGATGGCGAAGGCCAGCGCGTGCCGGATGCGCAGCACCGCCCCGAAGGTGTTGGTGCGGGGGCGCAGGTGAGCGATTTCGCGCAAATGCTCCAGCGAGGTTGCTTTCTTTTGCAGCGGGTAGGCTTCGGGATCAGCGGTGCCGAGCACTTCTATCTCCGTGGCTTGCACCTCGACCGACTGGCCCTTGCCCTGGCTGGCTACCAGCTGGCCGCGCACCGCGATGCACGAGCCGGTGGTTACTTCCTTCAGGCTTTCCTCGGGGAATTTCTCCGCGTCGGCTACTATTTGCAGCGTAGCCAGACCCGAGCCGTCGTTGAGCGCAATGAACTGCACGTATTTGTTGCCCCGGCGGGTGCGGACCCAGCCTTTGACGAGAACTTCGCGATTAAGGTCGGTACTTTGCAGCAAGTCTTGGATGCGGGTGCGGCGGAGCTGGTCGGCAGGCATAGGCAATGGGCAAAAGCAGTTGAATGCGTAAAGGTAAAGCCCTTACCGGGCTAGCCCCGACTAACCCCAGCCGGAAATTGCCAGTATCAGGCTACGTCCGCCGCCGCGCTGGCTGCGTATTGTTTTCCTGGCTGGCCGCCCGACCTCGCGCTTTATCTCGTCCTCTCCTATGCAACGCCTTGATTTAAAACAGCTTCTTTCGCAGCGCCTTTCTCCCCAGCAGATTCAGTTCATCAAGCTGCTGCAAATCCCGACGGCCGAGCTCGAAACGCGCATCAAGGAGGAGATGGAGGTGAACCCGGCCCTGGAAGAAGGCGACAGCGACGAGGCCGACGACCGCGACGACAGCGCCGACGACACCCCCGACGCCGAGGACCCCAACGACTCGCTCGACAGCGACGACAGCACGCTGGACGAGGACTTTAGCCCCGCCGAGGCCAGCGACGACAGCGCCGGCCCCGACGAGTACGCCGATGAGCGCCCCGAGCCGGCCGAGCCCGAGGCGCTGGGCATCGACAACGACAACCACGAAATCGACATCAGCGAGTACGTCAACGACGACGAGATTGCGGGCTACAAAATGCAGGGCGACGGCCCCGGCGACGAAGAGGAGCGCGACATGCCGCTGGCCGACACCAGCGGCTCGCTGCAAGACTCGCTCCTCGACCAGCTGCACTTTGCCCAGCTCGACGAGCGGCAGCAGGCCGTCGGCGAGCAGCTTATCGGCTCGATTGACGGCGACGGCTACATTCGGCGCGATTTGGCGGCCATTGCCAATGATCTGGCCTTCAGCCAGAACATTGAGGTGAGCGAGGCCGAGATTGAGCAGGTGCTGCACGTCATTCAGCAGTTCGACCCGCCGGGTATCGCCGCCCGCGACCTGCCCGAGTGCCTGCTGCTGCAACTCGAGCGCCGCCCCCAGGACGAGGCCACCCAGAATGCCGAGCGCATTCTGACCGAGACGTTCGAGGAATTTACCAAGAAGCACTACCAGCGCATTCAGCAGAAGCTCGACCTAGAGGACGACGAGCTGAAGGAAGCGGTGGCCGTTATTCTGAAGCTGAACCCCAAGCCCGGCGGCAGCGGCCCGGTGAGCGGCGGCAAGGGCAGCGCCGGCGGGGCGCAGTACCTCATGCCCGACTTCATCCTCACCAACGACAACGGCGAGCTGAACCTGACCCTGAACGCCCGCAACGCCCCTGAGCTGCGCGTGAGCCGCGACTACCGCGAGATGCTCCAGACCTACGACAAGGCCGCCAAGAAAGACCAGAAGATGAAGGAGGCCGTGAGCTTCGTGAAGCAGAAGCTTGACTCGGCCAAGTGGTTTATCGACGCCATCCGGCAGCGGCAAAACACGCTGCTGCGCACCATGTCGGCCATCGTGGAGCGCCAGCGGGAATTCTTCCTCACCGGCGACGACTCGAAGCTGCGGCCCATGATTCTCAAGGATATCGCCCAGGCCATTGGCATGGATATCAGCACGGTGAGCCGGGTGGCTAACTCCAAGAGCATCCAGACCGAGCACGGCATCTACCCGCTCAAGTTTTTCTTCTCCGAAGGTATTGCCACCGATTCGGGCGAGGATGCCAGCAGCCGCGAGGTGAAAAGCATTCTGCGCGACCTCATCGGCAACGAGAAAAAGGACCACCCGCTGAGCGACGACAAGCTGGAAAAGATGCTCAATGCCCGCGGCTACAACATCGCCCGCCGCACGGTGGCCAAGTACCGCGAGCAACTCAACATTCCGGTGGCCCGGCTGCGCAAGGAGCTGTAAGATTTTCCTGCGCGCAACCCATAACCAAACTGCTGACCAGCGCGTTATATTTGCGCTACGAAAAAGAGGCCGGGCCTCCCGGCCCGACCTCTCCGCCGACTACTCAAGCCAATGAGTGAGCAACAACTGGCCAATGGCCTTCGCTGCTCCGCCCACCAGGCCCAGCAAGATGGTTTTGCCGAGCACTTTGAGTAGCCGTAGCGTACGTTCCCTTTGCATGGTTAGGAGAGGGTGTTAGCGCACCCACTTCTTGAACCCTCGGTTGTTGTCGCAGCCGGGGGTTCGCCGTTTATAGGCGACCGTGTTGGCTGGGTGTATACCGTACGTTGGGCCAAAGTATAGACCAGCTAGCATCTTAAAAACCAGCTAGTAGCGAATTGCTTTCACCCACCACCGCTGACCCTGCCCTGCCCCTAGCGCGCCACTTGCAGCAGCACCTCGTAGTAGGGCCGGCCCAGCACCCGCGCCCGCAGCCAGGCGAAAAAGCTGATAATCTGCAAGTCTTCTTTTTCCTGATTTAAGAAAGCCGGCATGGTCGCTACCCGCTGGGCAAAGGCCGGCGTGGTGGCTACGGCCGGGTCGTCAATAATCTCTCCTACCAGTTCGAGATAGCGCACCACGGCGTGGTAGGGGCCACCCAGCGGCCTGGCGGGCATCCCGGCCGTGGCCTCGGTAGCCGGAAACTGCTCGTGCAGCCGCCGCTCGATGGTGCGCAGGCGCACCAGGGCTACGTCAGTATTGCCGAGTTCCAGCTGAATAAGCAGCTCGCCAATGTTGTGGTTGAGCAGCCACTCCAGGCCCATATGCTGCTCCAGCCAGTGATCGGAGCGGTCGAGGCTAATGAGCGTCTGGCTGGCCTTGGTAAAATTTCCCTCGGCGAAATAGTGGAAGGAAAGCTGCAAGCGAGCCGTGAGTTGCTCAATGGGCAGCAACGGCGGCTGGGCCTGCAAAGCATTTTCCAGTAGTTGGATGCTGTCGCGGTTGCGGTTGAGAAAGGAGTAGTCGGCGGCCAGCAGGAACGTGAGCCGCGGCCCGGCTTCGGCGTGCTGCCGGCCCGGACTAGCCGCCAGCACGGCCTGCGCCTGTTCGAGGTAGCCCACCGACTCGGTAAAGCGCCGGGCGCGGTACAGCGCGTGGGCCAGCATGTAAAGCAGCCGCAATTGATAGCCCCGGTGGGCAGGCGCAAAGCCGTGGCGGCGCTCCATGAGCCGGTAGCAGCGCTCCAGAAAGGGCGCGAACGTAACAAAGTCGCCGCGCACCAGCATGGCGCTGCGGGCGATGCTGAGCAGCCGCGTCAGCAACGAGGGCGAGCGGGCAAAGGCTTCCTGCAAATCGTACTCGGCGAGCACGTTGCGCACCAGCTCATCGACCGGTACGGCACCCCGGCCGTGCAAGCGTGCCTGGCGCAGGCGCTCGCGTAGCAGCGCATCGGCGATGCCGGCCCGCTCCTCCTCGTCGGCAGCTTTCTTATTGCGGTGGCGGCGCTCGATGATGGCGGCCAGCGGCTCGGCGTAGGGCGAGCCGGCGTACTGAATCTGCACGTTGTAGACGGCATTCAGTGGCTCATACTGCTCGTTGTCGAGGGCCAGCTTTTCGGCCTTGCGCAGCATGGCCCAGGCCAGGCGCGGCACCCCGGCGTCGAAGAGATACTGGGCCAGACTGAGCTGCCCGCGCACGGGCGTGGCAGCCGTGGCATCGTGCTGTCGCTGGCGCAGCAGCAGAAAATCAGCAAGTTGCCGCAACAGGCGCTTACGCAGGGTATAGTACGCCCCCGGGTTGGGCTCGCCGGGGTAGAGCTTGGCGATGAGCTCTTCGGTCTTGTACTCCGTAGAACACAACAGCAGCTCCAGCAGGCGCAGATCCTGGCGGCCGGCGGCACGGCGACGCTGCCACTGAATAAACAGCGCCAGGTCGCGGCGATCGTCGGGCGATAAGGTTTGGAGCGTCAGGCGCAGGTCGTCCATGAGTGGGATAATACGGGGTGGGCCAGCCCAAGGCGAAGTTGCGGGCGCGCCGGCCACAAATGAAAGTTTAGCCGTCCTAACCTCCAGCTTATCCTTGCCGTACAAGCCAGTAGAATCCACCCTTTCACGCTTTTTCACTCATGGACCTCAACAACGATCACATCAACGACAGCACCGAGCTGCGCGCTCGCGGCAACTGGGACCAAATTAAAGGAGCCGCCAAGCAGAAGTGGGGTCAGCTCACCGACGACGACCTGACTTACGACGAAGGCAAGCAGGATGAGTGGTTTGGCCGCTTGCAGGAAAAAACCGGTCACGCTATCGACGAGATTAAGGACTGGTTCTCGAAGACTTTCAGCGGCACGTCGGACGACCCGAACCGCCCCTCGAACCGCACCACTTACTAGTGGCCTTGGCAGCCAGCTAAGCCTTATCAGAAACTGGTACCGCTCGGCCCGCGCTCCTTATTACTACCGTAGTAAAGAGCACGGTGCTACCAACCCGACTTCTACAAAACCGCCCCTCGCCTACCCTGGCGAGGGGCGGTTTGCATTAGTCCCACAGGCCGGCGGCCACGCGGTAAGTGTTGGCGTGGGCTTCTACGATATCGCTGATTTTTTCGGAGTAGCCGCCGCCCATGCACACTACCACGGGCAGGCCACGCCGGTGGCAGGCGCTGAGCACCAGCTCGTCGCGACGGCGGCAGCCCTCGCGGGTGAGGGCCAGGTAGCCGAGCTTGTCGGTAGCCAGCACATCCACGCCGCTGAGGTAGAAAACGAAATCGGGCTGGCATAGCTCGCCATCCAGCAGGCGGGGCAGCACCTCGGTCAGCCGGGCCAGGTAGTCGGCATCGCCGAGGCCGTCGGGCAGCGGCAGGTCGAGGTCCGACGCTTCTTTACGGCCGGGGAAATTGCGGGCGCCGTGCATGGAGAAGGTGAATACGCGCGGCTCGTGCTGAAAGAGTGCCGCTGTGCCGTTGCCTTGGTGCACGTCGAGGTCGATGATGAGAATCTGACGCACCCGCGCCGGCTCGTGGGCCAGCAGCCAGTTGGCCGCCACCGCCTGGTCGTTGAGCAGGCAAAAGCCCTCGGGCCGCCCGGCGAAGGCATGGTGCGTACCACCCGCGATGTTGAGGGCCACGCCCCCGCCGGCCAGCACCCGCTGCGCGCAGCCGATGGTGCCCCCGAGCAACGTCAGCTCGCGGTCGGCCAGGGCGGGGCTCCACGGGAAGCCGCTGGCCCGCTCCTCCTGGCGGGTGAGCTGCCCGTGGAGCAGGCGATAGACATAGTCGGCCTCGTGCGTAAGCAAGACATCGGCCAGGGGCGGTGGAGTAGGCACAAAAAAATCGCTGGCTGTCGCGGTACCTTCATAAAGCAGCTGCTCGGGCAGTAGCTCATACTTCAGCATGGGAAACCGGTGGCCTTCGGGCAGGGGCAAAAGGTAGTTGGGCGCAAAAGCAATGTGCATGCGACAGGTGGGAGATGAGCCGCGATGAACCAACCAGCGCGTCCAGATCGTTCATCAGTACGTGCTACCTACTCTAAGGATTATTTACTGCTCACCCGCAAAAAACGCATACTGAGCGCGTAAACAAGGCCTTACGACTTATCTTGAATCTATTTAAGTAGTTAATCCGTAAGTTTGCCTATTCATTCCACCGAGTTTCTGCCCTTTTCCTTCAGAATTTGCTTCTGCCCGATGGCCTCACCTCACCTTAGCTCTTCGCGTCGCTCATCCTCGTCGTCTCGTTCCTACCGCCGCTCGTCATTCAACGGCGCTAAGCAACTGGACGCAGTTGGAGCTTCCTCGCGACGCACGCTTACCTTGGTAGGGCTACTGGTCGTAGCGCTGGTCGTGACCCTGGGCGTAGTAGCTTACCACCTGACGGGCGGCGCACAGTAAGCTACCCCCTATTCATCAAGCAGGCTGCCGAAGATACCACCGAGGGCCGTGCCGCTCTCTTTTTTGGCATTGCCGCCCCAGGGAGCAAGCGCCTGAATGAGTTTCTTGACGGGCATGGACTGAATCCAGACGCGGCCGGTACCTCGCAGCGTAGCCAGCAGCAGGCCTTCGCCCCCGAATATCATGGATTTGAGCCCCCCGGCGCGGGCCACGCTAAAGTCGATACCCGGCTCGAAAGCTACGATGCAACCAGTATCGACGCGCAGCAGTTCGTTGTTGAGGCGTTTTTCGATGATAGTGCCACCGGCGTGGATGAATGCCTTGCCGTCGCCGGTGAGCTTTTGCAGAATAAAGCCTTCGCCGCCAAACAGGCCAGCCCCGAGTTTTTGGTTGAAATGCAGGCTGATTTGAGTTCCCCGGGCGGCGGCCAGAAAGCCATCCTTCTGCACAATCAGGCCCTGGGGCAACGTACTTAAATCAACCGGAATGATGGTGCCGGGATAGGGCGCTGAGAAAGCTACCCGACTCTTACCATAGCCGCCGCGGTGCGTGAAGTGAGTGAGAAACAGACTCTCACCGGTAATGAGCCGAGTACCAGCCGAGAACAGCTTGCCCAGGATGCTTTGATCGGGCGAGGAGCCATCGCCCATCTTGGTCTCAAAGGCAATGGCCTCGTCCATGTACACCATGGCACCAGCCTCGGCAATAACGGTTTCCTGGGGGTCCAGCTCTACTTCGAGCACCTGAATGTCGGAGCCGAGAATGCGGTAGTCAACGTCGTGGGAGCGCACGGGAAAGAGAAATAAGGTGAGGCGCAAATGTAGCGTCAGGCCCGAGCTTCCAACCAACCCGGCGGAACGGCGGCGACTTCGCCGTCGTTGCCTAAGCAAGCCCTCCGCCTTGCCTATGCGCATTCTGTCTTTTGCCCTGCTTACGGCGCTGGCCACCGCCTGCGCACCGCGCCTGTCCGACGGCCCCCGGGGCTTCTGGCACACCAACCGACTCAACCGCCAGGGCGATCCCGTGGGGCGCTGGAATCTCTACTACGACGAAGCGCATACCAAGCCTCTCACGCGGGGGCGCTACCGGCACGGGCAGGCCATAGGGCGCTGGTACTATTACACACCGCTGGGTAGCCTGGTGCGGCAGGAACACCACCGTCGCCATGGCCTCAGCGACCTTACCTATTACCACTCCAACGGCCAAGTGGCGCGCCAGGGCCAAGCCCGCGTGACCAATGAGCCCGACGGCCTGCACTTCTATTGGTTTGGCGAGTGGCTGAACTACTCGGACAGCGGGGCCCTGCAAAAAATTGAGACCTACCAAAACGGTCGGCTCGTGCACACCCAACGTATTCAGAATCTGTGAAGTGGTGAAATAGTGAGTGGTGAGATGATGAGTGGTATTAATGTTAATACTACTCACCATTTCACTATCTCACCATTTCACCACTCACCATCTCACAGCTCCTCATCCTGCTCTTTTTTGCGCTTGGCTTCGCGGCTGGTGCGTTTCATGAAGTCCTCGTCGGTTTCCTCGGGCTCGTCGTCGCTGCCTTCGGCAATGGGGAAATTGGCCTCGTCTAGGCGGGCCAGGCGAGCCTCTTCGGCGGCGGTGCGGGCCTGGGCTTCTTCGCCGAACTGGCCCTCGCGATGCACAATTTTCTTGTCGCGCACGTGCCGGCCCAGAAACTGGTTGATTTGCTCGATAGAGTAGTTGGACGTGATTTCGCCCAGCGGGTTAACTCCGATTTCGAAGCCTTCCAACTCCTTGTGAACGCGAGCCTTCTTCTCCGGCTCGGCTGGTTTTTGCTTGGGCTTGGTGGGTTTCTTAGCCATGAGGACCTTACGGAAAAGAGGATGGCGGAAAAATAAAGCCAGCTAACGCCGGCCAGGCCTCCTGCATACGGAGTAGGCGCGGCCTAAGGTTTAGCGGCTAGCCAGCCGGGGGCTGGATACCTACCCACAGCCTCAAACCACTTCAGGATAGGAATAAGGGAAGCTGGACGCTTGCATAATAATAACCTGAACAATTAGCACGCAGCTCAGCGGGCAATAATTTTTGTTGGAAAAATCATACAAACCGAGACAATAATAATCCTGGTAATTTTTGCATTTATTGAAGTAAAGGAACCGTAAAGTAGACGAAATAAGGATTTTACAGCCATTTATCTGGTTAGCTTTTTATCCTTCCTTCATGTGAGCGAACTTTGTTGATTGATGGGGTGTGTCTGTTTTTATACAAAATCCCAAAATTGCTTTAGTTTCCTTTTCTACCTAAATCCTTTTTTAATGAAAGTATTCGTACTTGGATTATTGGCTGTTTTTTGGAGCAGTGTGGCGGTAGGCCAAACCTTGTATACGTTTAACGGGGGCGGTACCACCGGCAACTGGAGCAGCGCCAGCACCTGGACTACCGACCCCACCGGCTCGACGCGGGTAGCGTCGCGCGTGCCCACCAACAACGACAACGTGGTAGTAACCAACAGCTACGTCGTAACGGTGAACAGCGCGGTCGCGGCCACTGGGCTTAAGATTACCATCCAGCGGGGTGGGTCGCTCGACCTACAAACGAGCACGACGCCGTTTGCCCAGCTCAGCAGCCTGTCGGGGCAGGGCACGTTGCGCATCGGGGCAGCTTATTTCCCCGACATCGTGGCGGGCAGCAACAACTTCGATGATGCCAACACCGGCACGGTGGAGTTTTACAACTGGGGCACTACGGCTACCCTGCCCAACCCCCGGTCGGGACAGTACAACAACCTGCGCCTGCTCAACAGCTCCACTACCGCCTACACGGCGCAGCTCGACAACAACCTGACGCTGGCCGGCAACCTGACGCTGACCACGACTACCCCCACCTCGGCCACCCCCCTGGTCAATTTCAACCTGGGTAAAGCCGCCACTGCGCGGACGCTAACCGTGCTGGGCGATATCAACGTGGGCGGGGCCACGACGCTGGGCGTAACCAATGCCAATGCCCTGCACACGCTGAACGCGGGCGGCAGCTTTATCAACAACGGGATAGTAGACCTGTACAACTCGCAGTCGCAAAACGCCCTGCTGAACTTCACGGGTAATACCGACGCCAATTTTGCCTGCAACGGCCCGACTGATTTGAGCGTGTTGCAGCTCAATAAGGGGATTGACGGCCAGGTGCTCCTCAACGTTACCGCTACCGTGGCCCAGGGTGGAGCTTCGGCCAGCAATCTGCGCCTGCTCAACACCGCCGACGGCATCGACCGCCTGAACCTGATCAACGGCATCGCCAAGCTCGGCAATAATATCATCCTGCCGCAGATTCACAACGGCAGTGATGCGGGCACTGGCTTTACGATCGGCTCGTCTACGACCAATCCGACCCTGTGGATTGATGGGGCTACGCTGACCAACAACAACGCCAACGGTACGGCCGTGTACGGCATGTTCCGCATCAGCAGCGGGCGCTACAACAACCTGACGCCCGACGCAATGGTCGTGCGGGAAGATGGGCAGATTCTGATTGAGGGCGGGGAAACGTACGTGGACCGCTTCCGGCCATCCAATACGTCGTCGATTCACCGGGGGTCTTTCATTATTACCGGAGGGTTGTTTTGCTGCCGCGGCACCAGCTCGGCCCCGCGCAACACCGACTACGCCCGCTTCTCCATTCCGCTGCTTACCCAGTCGTTTCGCATGACGGGCGGGACCATTCAGGTGGAAAACCCGGCTAATGCGGCCGGCATGTTTCACATCGGGGTCAACCCCAACAACGTCATCATCACCGGGGGGACCGTCAACGTCGTGCTCCCCGCCTCGAACACCAACGCGGCGATTCTGACGACCTCCCCGCTGTGGAACCTCAACATTACCAAAACCAGTGCGACGGGCAGCAGCAAGGCGCTGCTGACGGGGATCGCGGTGTCTACCGACTTTGCCGCCGGCTCCTACACCAGCACGGCCCAGCCCCTGACGGTACTCAATAACTTTACTATTGATGCCTTCCCGAACCTCTCGCTGGCTACCTCGGCGGCGACGACGGCGGCGACCTTCGATGCCAACGCCCAGGGCTTAACCATCCAGGGTACCCTCACCATCGGGCCGGGCAGTACGTACTTACCCAATGCCAATACGACCACCTTCAGCGGCGGGCAGAATCAACAGCTGGTTAACAATGGCATCATCGGCGCCACGACTGGCACCAATACGTTCAATAACTGGGTAGTAGATAAATCGGCGGGTACGCTCGTGCTGGCTGGCACCACCTCGACGGGCGACGTACCCAACTACACCGTGGCGGGCACCCTGAGCCTGCTCAACGGCGTACTCAACGACAACAACAGCACCATCAGCCTGCTGGGCAACATGGTGAACTCGGCCTCGCACACCAGCGGCGGCGGCACGGGCAGCATCACGCTGGCTGGCAGCACCAACCAGGTAATCAGCGGCAACGACTTCGGCGTATTCGGCAACCTCAACATCAACAGTAAGGTGGCTACCGGCGGCGTGGCGGCGACGTTTACCGCCAACATGAGCGTAGCGCGGACCCTTACGTTCCAAACCAGCAACATCCTGGCCATTGGCACCAACCGCCTGTGGCTGACCAACGTTGACGCCTCGACTGCCATCGTTAGCAGCAACGGCTTCTCGAATAGCAGCTTTATCCAGACGGCCGGTAATCAAAGCGACCTGGGCCTGCAAAAGACCTACGGCGGCACCGACAGCTTCGTCTTCCCGGTTGGCACGGGCACGAAATACACCCCAGCCACCATCACGCTTTCGCGGGTGACGGCCGATGGCCGGTACGGCCAGGTGAGCGTGAGCCCGGTCAACACCCGCAACCCCTTCGTCACGAACGGCACGGCGGGCTCGCTGGCGTACTACTGGAAAGTACGGAGCGCAAACTTTGGCACCATCCAGACCGGTACCATCAGCCTGCGCTTTACCATGGTTAATGCGGATGCCTCCGGGACGCTGACCAGCTACGTGCCCGGCCGCTACCTGCCCGTAGCCTGGACGCCGCAGTACACCAATACGGGTCTGCTCACCCGCAGCACGCCCACCTCCATCATCAACTTCAACAACCTCACCCAGTTTGAGGGCGAGTACACGGCGGGCCTGCCCGCGGCCTTCGGCACCGTAACGGCCTACTACAGCCGCACCAACGGCGCCTGGGCCGACAAGAACACCTGGAGCACGGCCGACTTCGGCGGCGCGGCGGCCAGCGGCATCCCCGGGGCCAACAACCCCGTCTTCATCGGCTCGGTGAGCAAAGGGTTCTACCACACCGTCAACGTGGCCGCCAACAGCGCCAACGCCGGCTCGCTGGTAATTGACCGGGGCTCGGTAATGGACGTGGGCACTACGACGGGCCACAACTTCGGGGCGCTGCCCGACGCCAAAATTGGCGGCTCGGGTCGCCTGCGCGTGAGCGCCAGCGGCGCAACGGCCGTTTTCCCCGGGGGCGACTTCGGCTCCTTCCTCCAGGAAAATGGCGGTACGGTGGAGTACTACACCACCGGCACCACCAACTTCACGATTCCGACCACCTCGACTACTACCGTCCCGAACTCTTCGGGTGGCAACACGACCATTACCCTGGGCCTGAACTCGTATAAAAACCTGTGGGTAGATGCCGGCAACAGCCGTACCGTAACGATGCCCAACCTTGCCCTGCGGGTGTTCTCGCAGTTTAAAACCGGCACCTCGGGCGGCAACGGCATCGTACTGCTGAACAATAACCTGCGCGCCGACTCGCTCATCGCCGTGCAGACGGGCACCCTGCGCTACCCCAACGGCACGGCCCGCACCCTCACGGCCGATACCGACGTGCGCATCGACGCCGGGGCCTTCTTCGACGTCAGCAGCGCCGGCACGGCCGTGGCCAACGCCCTGACCATCGGCGGCTCGCTCACCAACAACGGCACGCTGGACTTCAACCTCGGCAGCGGCCGCATCGCCAACCTGACCTTCCTGGGCAGCCAGGCGGCCAACTTCACCGGCTCCGCCACCACCCTCACCGACCTCTATACCCTCACCCTCAACAAGGGCGTGGGCCAGGATGCTACCCTGAATATGGACGTGGCGGGTACCCTCACTACGCCGACCAGCAACTGGCTGACCCTCACCAACGGCACGCTGCGCTACGCCAAAACGGCCGGCACCCAGCTGCTGACCATCCACGATGCCAACAGCGCGTACCTGATTCCGGATAACGCGGCCCTGACCATCGACGCCCCCGGCGCCACCGTGACGGTGGCCACCAACGCCACGGCCCCGGCTACCAACACCAGCTCGGCCGCCGACCTCAAGCTGGCGGGTAAGCTGCAAGTGCTGAGCGGCACGTTCAACGTGGGCACCACCGGCGTAATCGGCAACGACCTGGAGTACGCCAGCGCGGGCCGGCCGACCCTCATCATCGGCGCGGCCGGCAACCTGTACGTGAACGGCCAGATCCGGCGCACCACGGCCAACACCAACGGCTCGCTGCGCTTCGACCAGAGCGGGGGTACCGTCGAGATTCGCGGCGCGCGCGCCGAAGTGTACCAGAGCAACGAGCGCGGGTTGTTTGAGGTGCAGGGCCCCGGCAGCATCTTCCGCATGAGCGGCGGTACGCTGGCTTTGCGCGGAACCAACACCCGGCCCACCATCACCGCCGACCTCTACCTGCGCCCCGACTCAACGGTGGTGACGGGCGGTACCGTTATCCTGGGCAATAAAGTGAGCGGCAACATCACGGTGAGCGTAGAATCGCAGGTGCCGCTGTACGACATGCAGGTCGAAAACGGGCTGAACAACACCAGCGCCAACATCGGCCTGCTCACCGGCCTGAGCTCGCTCAACCTGAAAGGCTCGCTGACCATTGGCAACGACAATTCCTATTTCAACGCCAACGGCCTGCCCCTGAACATCGACCAGCACCTGTACAACAACAACTCCTCGACCAACACCGGCCTCTCGGGCGTGGGCTCGGGCGGCGGCTTCTGGCCCAGCACCACGACCCAGACCACGACCTTTACCGGCAAGGGCCTGGCCGTGCAGCAGATCACCAGCACCACCACCGGCAACCTCACCGTATTTGGCAGCTTGGTGATGAACAACGCGCAGGCGGGCGGCACCTTGCAGCTGGGCCGCAACGTACGAGTAGCCGGCACGCTCAACATCGCCAAGGGCACCCTGGCCGACAACGGCCAGACCCTGACTTCGCTGGGCAACATCATCAACTCGGCCACGCACACCAGCGGCTCGGGCGGTAGCATCTCGCTGCTGGGTAGCACCAACCAGAGCATCGACGGCAACGGCCTAGGCAAGTTTGGCAACCTGACGCTCAACAATAGCGCCGGCGCCACCACCCTGGCCAACCAGGAAATTACGGGTACCCTGGCCCTGACCAACGGCGTACTCGACATCGGCTCCAACCTGCTGAACATCAGCAATACCTCGACCAATGCCATAACGGGCACCTTCGCCAGCAGCAACTTCATTCGCACCAACGGCATCGTGGCCGATTTGGGCGTGCGCAAGAGCTACGCCAGCGGTACAGCCAACTTCACCTTCCCCATCGGCGTAGGGGCGACGGCCAAGTACACGCCCGTTACGATGAACGTAACCGCCAACTCGGCCCCGGGCACCATCACGGTGCAGCCCATCGACCTGGCCCACCCCTCCACTACCGACCCAGCCAACAAGGAGCTGACGCTCTACTGGAAGGTACGCAGCACGGGCTTCCGCAACCCGACCGTGACGCACGTGTTCAAGTACGTGGACAACGACATCAACGGCACGGAAGCTAACTACCGCCTGGGCCGCTTCCTCAACGGGGCCTGGACGCCGCAGGGTGGGATAGCGACCATTGCAATTACTGACGCCGCCGCCAATACGCTCACCAACTTGAACGTGTCGTACTTCGACGGCGACTACACCGGGGGCGAAAGCTCGGAGTTTGGCGCCGTACCCACCTTCTACAGCCGCAACTCGACGGCCGGCCTGGCCGCCGGGGCCAGCTGGAACAACCCCGCCGCCTGGACCAACAACGCCGACGGCTCCGACCCCAGCGGCAGCTTCACCGCCTACCCTACCCTGGCCAACCCGGTAGTTATTCGCAGCGGCCACCTGATCAACGCCGCCACGACCGGCAACGAGGCCGCCAGCCTCCAGCTGCTGGGCACGGTAAACCTGGGTACTTCTACGGCCAACAACTTCAATACCGTGACCGGTACCGGCACCGTGCGCATCGGCTCGGCCCTGTTCCCGGCCGGTAACTACTCGGCCTTTATGGACCCCACCGGTGGCACCATCGACTACAACGCCGCCGGGCAAGTGCAGCTGCCCGCCCGCGACACGTACAACAACCTGTCGTTCTCGGGCGGTAATACCAACCTGCTCAGCAACCTCGACCTGACCATCAACGGCACGCTGAGCGTGGCGGCGGGTACCACCGTGACCAATCCTACCAACCAGAGCATCACCCTGACCTCGGCTTCGAGCGGGGCGACGCTGAACGGTACGTTTAACCTGAATGACGGCCCCCTCACCACGGGTGCCTTCCTCAACAACGGCGGCACCCTCACCCTGGGCGCGGGCCAGGTGAATATTGGTACCAACTTCACCAACGGCGGCACGCTCAGCAACGGTAGCGGGGCCGTTACGGTAGGCGGGGCCTTTACCAACACCGGCACCTACGACGCCAGCGTAAGCACGGGCACCCTGACCGTCGGCGCGGGCTTCACCAACAACGGCACTTACACGGCCGGCACGGGCAGCCTCTCCATCGGGGGCGATTTCAGCAACGCGGCCGGCCAGTCGTTCTTGGCCAATACGGGCAGCGTACTCGTAGCGGGCGCCTTCACCAACGCCGGCTCCTACTCGGTAGCCGACGGCGTAAACGGCAACCTGCTGCGAGTGGTGGGTAATTTCACCAACCTGGTCAATGCCTCCTTCTCGGCGGCCACGAGCAATCTGGTTCTGCGCGGTCACTTCACCAACAGCGCGGGGCTGGGCTTCGATGCCGGCCAGGGCCTGGTGCAATTTATCAATGATGAGAACCGGCAGCTCATCGGTACTACGACGTTCTACAACGTGCAAAAAGTAGGCGCCCGGGCGCTCTCGCTGGGGGCTACTACCAACGTTACGGTAAGCAACGTGCTCACCCTGAGCAATGGCTTCATCGTAACCGGCACTACCAACCTGCTCAGCCTCACCAACACGGCCACGCAGCCCATCGTGGGTACCAGCACCGGGGCTTACGTGGCGGGCCGCCTGGCCATCACCATGCCCACGGCGGCGAGCATCCGGGTATTCCCGGTGGGCCTGGGCGGCCGCTACCGCCCCGTAACGCTCCAGACTGAAGGCACTTCGAGCCAGGCTCAACCCATCGTAGCCGAAATTTTCAACTCGGCCCCCACCGGCCGCCTCGATGGCTTGTCGAACATCTCGGCCAACCGCTACTACCGCATCCAGCGCCTCTCGACGGCCGGCACGCTGGCCCCCATCTCGGTGCAGCTGAGCTTCAACACCGACGTAGAAGATGAAAAGGTGACGGTACCCGGCAACCTCCGCGTGGCCCAGTCCAGCGGCAACGCTGGTCCCTGGACTTCAACCGAAGGCTCGGGCGTGTTCTCGCCGGCTTCGCCCCGCGGCTACACTACCTCGGCTTCGTTCTTCACCACGCTCGACGGCAACTCGTTCTTCGCCTTGGCCTCGACCAACAAGGCTGAGAACCCCCTCACCGGCGATGCTCCCCTGCCCACGCCGCTGCCCGTGCAGCTGCTGAGCTTCACGGCGGCCCGTCAGGGTGCGGTGGTTCGCACGGCCTGGGCTACGGCTTCGGAGAAAAACACTTCGCATTTCGTGGTGCAGCGCTCGACCGACAACAGCACGTTCAGCGACGTGCAGCGCGTGGCCGCGCAGGGCACCAGCCAGCTGCGCCACGACTACGCAGTTGTGGATGCCCAGCCCCTGCCCGGTACCAGCTACTACCGCTTACGCCAGGTAGATCTCGATGGCACCGTGGCGTACTCCCCGGTAGTGACCGTACGCTTTGCGGCTGAGCTGACCGCTCCCGCCCTGGCCGTGTACCCCAACCCCACGGCGGGCCAGCGCTTCCAGGTGGCGGCTACGGGCCTGACTACCGCCGGTGGTACGGTCCGGCTGCACGACAACGTAGGGCGCCTCGTGCTGACGCAGACGCTACCCACGGGCGCGGCAGAGGCCACCATCCAGCCGGCCCAGCCGCTGGCCCACGGGCTCTACTTCATAACCTGGCAGACGGCCGATGGCCAGCAGCTGACCACCAAGCTGGCCGTGGAATAAACCACCTTGGCCACTAACAAAAAGCCCTGGCTGCGCCTTGCAGCCGGGGCTTTTTGTTAGTGGCCAATAGCGCAAACCGGCATCCGTACCCGGGTGGTAAGCAGCCAACGCTAGCCGGAGAACCCTTGTGGTTGCAGGTGCCAGCCGCGGCCGAAACGGCTAGCGAAGAGGTAAACAAATAGTTCTTCTACCGCAGGTGGCTCCGAAGCCGACACGTCGCGCCCCGTAGTCGCGCTGCGCTGCTTCGACTGTCCGGTAGCTTGACCACGCGCATGATCAAGCTGGTAATCAGCCATCGTTTCGCACGACTGCCTGAGCTAGCATGCCCCCTACAAGAAAGGCCCCGCCGGATAATCCGACGGGGCCTTTTCAGTAAGCGGGCCTAAGCCAGTGGAACTCCGCTATTTCTTCTCAATGCGACGCACGGCCGTCGTCGTACCCTGCTGCACTTCGAGCAGATAGACGCCGGGGGCGAGGCTAGCCGGCAGGCGCAGGGGCTGCCGGGCGGCCAGCACTACCGGGGCCAGCACTACGCGGCCCGTCAGGTCGCGCAGCGCTACCGTCAGCGACCCACCCTGCGGCATTTCTACCTGCACGTAGTCGATGGCCGGGTTGGGATACACTGCCAGCTCGGGCAGGGCCTGGGCGGCTGAGGCAGCCAGGATGATGCTGAAATTGGTAGCGCTGGTGGCCGTGCCACCGGGCGTCGTCACCGTCAGCGGCCCACTGATGGCTCCGCTGACGGTTGGCAGCACCAGCGTGAGACTGGTAGCCGATACCACCGTGAAATTCGTAATGGCCAGCGTCCCGATGCTCACCGCCGTGGCCCCCGTCAGGTTGGTACCCGTTACGGTGACGGTGGTACCTGCACCACCCGTAGTGGGCGAGAAGCTCACGATGGTGGGGGCGGCAATTACCGTGAAGGCAGCCGTGCTGGTGGCCGTACCGCCCGGGGTAGTTACGGCTACTACGCCCGAAGTGGCACCCGTGGGCACTACAAACGTGAGCGTAGTGGCACTAGCCACCGTAAAGCTGGTTACGGCCACGCCGTTCAGCGTCACGACCGTGGCACCCGTGAAGTTGTTACCCGTCACGGTCACCGTGGTACCTACCGGCCCGCTGGCCGGCGCCAGGCTGGCGATGGTGGGGGCAGCAATTACCGTGAAAGTGCTGGTGCTCGTGGCGGTACCGCCCGGCGTGGTTACAGCTACCGCACCCGAGGTCGCGCCCGCGGGCACCACAAACGTGAGCGTAGTAGCGCTGGTCACCGTAAAGTTGGTTACGGCCACGCCGTTCAGCGTCACGGCCGTGGCCCCGGTGAGATTAGCACCGGTGACGGTTACGGTCGTACCCACCGGCCCGCTGGCCGGGGCAATACCAGCAATGGTAGGAGCGGCAATTACCGTGAAAGCAGTCGTGCTCGTGGCCGTGCCGCCGGGGGTAGTTACGGCTACCGTCCCCGAAGTAGCCCCGGTGGGCACTACAAACGTGAGGGTCGTAGCGTTGACCACCGTGAAGCCAGTTACGGCTACACCGTTCAACGTCACGGCCGTGGCCCCCGTCAGGTCGGTACCCGTTACGGTCACGGTCGTACCCACCGGCCCGCTGGCCGGGGCGAGGCTGGCGATGGTGGGGGCAGCAATTACTGTGAAAGTGCTGGTGCTCGTGGCGGTACCGCCCGGCGTGGTTACAGCTACCGCGCCCGAGGTCGCGCCTGCGGGCACCACAAACGTGAGCGTAGTAGCGCTGGTGACCGTAAAGTTGGTTACGGCCACGCCGTTCAGCGTCACGGCCGTAGCCCCGGTGAGATTAGCGCCGGTAACGGTTACGGTCGTACCTACTGGTCCGCTGGCTGGCGCCAGGCTGGCAATAGTGGGGGCAGCTACGACGGTGAAGGAAGTCGTGCTCGTGGCGGTACCGCCCAGCGTGGTTACGGCTACCGCGCCCGAGGTCGCGCCCGCGGGAACGGTGAACGTAATCGTCGCGGCATCTACCACCGTGAAATTGGTGATGGCCACTCCGTTCAGCGTCACCGCAGTAGCGCCGGTAAAGTTGCTACCCGTCACGGTCACGGTCGTACCCACCGGTCCGCTGGCCGGGGCGATGCTGGCAATGGCCGGGGCCGGCGCTACCGGCGCGAGTGCAACACCGCGAAAGGCCGTATTGCCAGGAGCCGTAACCAGAGCAGCCGGCAGGGTCGCCTGGCTCGGGGCCGTGTTATACCCCGTGTTATCCACTACGGAGTATAGGCTGCTACCGCTGGCCGCACTGGCTACCAGCGACACGTTGGTCCCACTGGCGCTGCCCTGGATGCCCCGCACCCCCGCACCGCCAATCGTGCCGTTCAGAACCCAGGCGTTGTTTACCAGGCTCCACTTTTGAATTCCACCGGCGGCGCGGTCATCGGCCACGTAGGCTACGTCGACGCCGGGCACGGTAGCGTCCAGGTCGGCCAGGTAGAAGCCGTAGGGGCTAGCCCCCGCCGTAGACCCGGGAAAACCCGGCAGCACGGTTACCGTCTGGCCAGCCGCCGTGGGCAGCCCCGTACCTACCTGGTTCAGCCCGATAAAGGGACTGGATGCCGTTACCACGTACAGATTACCACCTACTACGTTTACGGTGCGGACGTTAGTCGGCGTTGTATTAAGCTGGGTGCTGGCAAAGCTACCCAGCGTCTGGTAGCGCACGCCCGAGTTGGCTCCTACGCTGTAAAAGCTCGTGCCGTCGGCCGTAGCCGCGCCCCGGATGCTTCCCCCGCCAAAGGCGCCGGTGTTGGTGCTCGTATCGATGCTACCGTCGGCCGCAATCAGGCCGATAACGCGGGCCACATCGGTAGCCGCCGAGCTGGCCACCGCGGCCGTACCGGGGGCCGTGCTGTAGCCGGTCAGCACCAGGTACCGGCCATCGGCCGAGCGGGTGAGGGCCAGTTCGCTGGTGGCATTGCCCGCGGCGGTGAGAATGCGGTTGTTGCCACTCACCGAGGTAGGCAGGGGAATCGACTGCACGAGCACCCCGGCCGTGGTGTACTCATCCAGGAATACGGCCGACGCGGCGGCCGACAGGGCTGCGCTCCCATCACCCACGCGGGCCACTACAATGTTGCCCGGCCGGAAGGGCGCCGCCAGCGCCGAACCCGTCGCAAAGGCCGCAACTAAAAAAGTTAACACTTTCTTAGGATAGAAATTTCTCATGAATGAAAAGGAGTAAAATGAGGAAATCAACTTAGCAGAAACCCGTTTACTGGCCGCCGCACGTAAAGGTACCGTCTACCTTTTCAAAAAATCGTAGCGCCGCATCCTCCCGTAATCCAACTTCACAGAAAGTTCTTCACGCGTACGGCCGCGCTGGTACCGCTTATTCCCCACGCTATTCCCCTACCTAATCGGGCCAGTCTCAGCTACAACATCGCATTGAAAAAGCCCCCGACCGACCGGCCGGGGGCTTTTAGTAGCTCGCTAAAAACTGGTGGTACTACCCCAGCCGCTCAATGGCGGTGCGCAGGCGCTGGGCTACTTCGCCCGTCCCCAGAATAGCCAGGGTTTCGAACAAGTCGGGGCCGGCGGCGGCGCCCGTAGTAGCTACCCGCAGGGCTTGCAGCACCTGGCCGGGCTTGAGGCCCTGGGCTTCCATCGTCTGGTTGAACAGCGCTTTCAGTACCTCGGCGTTGGCGCTGGGCTCCGAGTTGTCGGGCAGGGCCTCGGCGTAGGCGGCCAGGGCGGCGCTCACCTGCGGGTTCCACTTCTTGCTGATCACCGTCTGGTCGTACTCGGTCGGGGCCTCGAAGAAGTAGCGGGCCTCCTGCCAGAATTCCTGCGGGAAGCTCACGCGCTCTTTCATCACGCCCACAATCTGCTCGGCCTTGGCTGGGTCGCAGGCTACGCCGTGCTCGGCGGCGGCGGTGAGCAGGTAGGGAGCCAGCTCGGCGTTGGACTTGGCGCGCAGGTAGTGCTCGTTGAACCACTTGACCTTGTTCTGGTCGAACTTGGCGGGCGACTTGCTCACGCGCTCCATCGAGAACGCCTGGATGAGCTCGTCCATCGAGAAAATCTCCTGGCTCGTGCCGGGGTTCCAGCCCAGGAAGGCCAGGAAGTTGATCAGCGCCTCGGGCAGGTAGCCATCTTCGCGGTAGCCGCGGCTCACGGTCGGTTCGCCGGTTTCGGCGTCGGTGCCGCGCCACTCCAGGGCAAATACCGGGAAACCCAGGCGGTCGCCGTCGCGCTTGCTGAGCTTGCCGGTACCGTCGGGCTTGAGCAGCAGCGGCAGGTGGGCAAACTGCGGCATGGTCTTTTCCCAGCCCAGGTACTTGTACAGCAGCACGTGCAGCGGCGCCGAGGGCAGCCACTCCTCGCCCCGGATTACGTGGGAGATTTCCATCAGGTGGTCGTCCACGATGTTGGCCAGGTGATAGGTCGGCATGCCGTCCGACTTCATCAGCACCTTGTCGTCTACGGCCGAGGAGTGCACCACCACCCAGCCGCGAATCATGTCCTGAAAGCGAATTTCCTCCTTGCGCGGCACCTTGAGGCGAATAACGTAGGGCGCGCCGCTGTCGAGCAGGGCCTTCACCTCGTCTTCGGGCAGGGTGAGCGAGTTGCGCATCTGGGCGCGGGTAATGCTGTTGTACTGCGGGTTGGGCACCTTGGCCGCTTGCAGGCGCTCGCGCATGGCGTCGAGTTCCTCGGGCGTATCGAAGGCGTAGTAGGCGTAGCCGTCGCGGATGAGCTGGTCGGCGTACTGGCGGTACATGGGCTTGCGCTCGCTCTGGCGGTAGGGCGCGTGGGGGCCCCCCACCCAGGGGCTTTCATCGAGCTTAATACCTACCCAGTCGAGGCTCTCGCGAATGTAGTCTTCGGCGCCGGGCACAAACCGGTTCTGGTCGGTGTCCTCGATGCGCAGTATCATGGTGCCGCCCAGCTTGCGGGCCAGCAGGTAATTGTAGAGCGCCGTACGCACGCCGCCAATGTGCAGCGGCCCAGTGGGCGAAGGTGCAAAGCGCACCCGAACAGGTCTTTCACTCATAATACGACAAAGGTACGGACGGTGAAATGGTGAGTTGGCGAAATGGTGAGCTAGTGAGTTCAACTTTCCCAAAACTCACCAGCTCACTATTTCGCCAACTCACTACTCCCCTACAGCGATGCAGGAAATTTCTACTTCTACGTCGCGCGGCAGGCGGCTTACCTCCACCGTCTCCCGGGCGGGTGCAGTGGCTTCGTCAAAATAAGAGCCGTATACCTGGTTGATAGTGGCAAAATTACCCAGGTCCTTCACGAAGATGGAGCACTTCACCACGTCGGTGAGGGCCAGCCCGGCGGCCTTCAGCACGGCGGTAAGGTTTTGCAGCACCTGGTGGGTTTGGGCGGCTACGTCGCCTTCGCCCACGAGCTGGCCGGCCGCGCTCAGCGGGATCTGGCCCGATACGTACACGGTATTACCGGCCTTGATAGCCTGCGAATAAGGACCAATGGGCGCGGGCGCCTGGTCGGTAAGGATGACCTGGTGGGGCATATGGTGAGATGGTGAGCTAGTGAAATGGTGAGTTATTGAGCTACAAATAACGGTAAAAGCCGCCCCCAGTATTGGAAGCGGCTTCTTAACGGCAAGCCTAAAACTCACCCTTTCACTAATTCACCATCTCACCTACTCCACCGTCACCGACTTGGCGAGGTTGCGGGGCTGGTCCACGTTGCAGCCGCGCATTACGGCGATGTGGTAGCTCAGCAGTTGCAGCGGAATCACCGACACGAGCGGCACGAGCACTTCGGAGGTGTGGGGCACCTCAATCACAAACTCGGCCATGGCCGGGATGGTCGTATCGCCTTCGGTTACCACGGCGATGATGCGGCCCTTGCGGGCTTTCACCTCCTGGATGTTGCTCACTACCTTCTCGTACGAGCTGTCTTTGGTGGCGATAACCACCACCGGCATGTTTTCGTCGATGAGGGCGATGGGGCCGTGCTTCATCTCGGCTGCCGGGTAGCCCTCGGCGTGGATGTAGCTGATTTCTTTCAGCTTCAGCGCACCCTCCAGGGCCACCGGGAAGTTGTAGCCCCGGCCCAAATACAGGAAGTTGGGCACGTCCTTGAAGGTTTCGGCGATGGCTTGAATCTCGGCGTCGAGCTTCAGCGCCTTCTCTACCTTGCTCGGAATGTTGTGCAGCTCGATTACCAGCTCGCGCAGCTTTACGTCGGAGATGGTACCGCGGCGCTGGCCGATGCACATGGCCAGCAGCGTGAGCACCGTTACCTGGGCGGTGAAGGCTTTGGTCGAAGCCACGCCGATTTCGGGACCAGCGTGGGTGTAGGCACCGGCGTCGGTGGCGCGGGCAATGCTGCTGCCCACGACGTTGCAGATACCGAAGATGGTTGCGCCCTTGCTCTTGGCCAGTTCCAGGGCTGCCAGCGTATCGGCCGTTTCGCCGCTTTGCGAAATGGCAATGACGATGTCGCGCTCCGAGATGATGGGGTTGCGGTAGCGGAATTCCGAAGCGTACTCTACTTCTACCGGAATGCGGGCCAGGTCTTCGATGAGGTATTCGGCCACCAGGCCGGCGTGCCACGAAGTACCGCAGGCCACGATGATGATGCGCTGGGCATTCACGAATTTCTGCTCGTAGGCGCGGAAACCCGCCATGTTGAGGTGGCTGCCGCCCATCTCTAGGCGCCCGCGCATGGAGTCGAGGATGGAGCGCGGCTGCTCAAAAATCTCCTTCAGCATGAAATGCTCGTAGCCGCCTTTTTCGATGCTGTCGAGCTCCAGCTCCAGGCGCTGGATGTAGGGCGTCTGCACCACGTCTTCGCGCGAGCGGATGGCCAGCTGGCCACCTTTGATTACGGCTAGCTCATAGTCATTTACGTACACTACTTCGTTGGTGTACTCAATGATGGGCGTAGCATCCGAAGCCACGAAGAACTCCCCCTCGCCGATGCCGATCACCAGCGGCGAGCCCTTACGGGCCGCGATGAGCTGGTCGGGCGCGTCTTTGCTCAGCACCACGATGGCGTAGGCACCCACTACCTCGTGCAGGGCCAGGCGCACAGCCTCTTCGAGCGAGCAGTGGTTGTTGGTTTGGATATCCTCGATGAGGTTGACGAACACCTCCGTATCGGTATCGGACTGAAACTTGTGGCCCTGCTTTTCGAGGTGGGTTTTCAGCGCCGCGTAGTTCTCAATGATGCCGTTGTGAATGATGGCAATCCGCTCCGAGGTGGAATAATGCGGGTGCGCATTCACGTCGTTGGGCTCGCCGTGGGTGGCCCAGCGGGTATGGCCCATGCCGATGGTAGCATGCGTATTTTTGCCCGCCAGGAAGCCTTCGAGGTCCGCGACCTTGCCCTTCTTTTTATAAACACTCAGGTTACCGTTGAGCAGTGCTACACCGGCCGAGTCGTAGCCCCGGTATTCGAGGCGGCGCAATCCTTTAAGGATGATGGGGCAGGCCTCACGATGGCCCAGGTAAGCAACAATACCGCACATATGCAGGGAGGGAAGTAAAGTAGACGAATAGGAGTAAGCGGCGCTGCCGGTGATGGCGACAGGGCGCAGGGCACTAGCAATTTTTCAGCCAAACGACAAGTTACTGCCGGGCCGCAAAAAATACCGGCCGCTGGTTTCGCCCCCAAGCGAGGCCAGCGGCCGGTACGGGATAATGCAAAGCTACGGAAATTGCCCCGCATCGACGGGGAGGCGTTGGCAGGCTAGTTAGCCAGCTCGTTGTAGAGGGCCTGGTACGAGGACAGCAGGTTCTCGTCGGCCGCTACCTGGCTGAGGCGCTTGTGCGCGGCGTACTCTTTAAACAAGCCATTTAGGTTGTCCGAAAAGTCTTCGTCGGAGCGCACCACGGTGTCGGCGTATTCCATACCCAATTTTACGAAGCCCGAGAAGTCGGCCGACTTAAGGGAAGTCAGCATCTGGTCGTCAATGTCAAGCATCTTGGCTTTATCCACCAGGTTGCCCTCAAATTTGTCCTGAAACTCGTTGTTGTAAACCGTGAAGACCGACTTGGCATCTTTGAACACCGGATCTTTCTTGTAGGTCGTTTTCAGGTACAGCGGAATGAGCGAGGTCATCCAGTCGTTGCAGTGCACGATATCGGGCGACCAGCCGAGCTTCTTCACCGTTTCGAGCACACCTTTGCAGAAAAAGATGGCCCGCTCGTCATTATCGGCAAAAAACTTGTCGTTTTTATCGACCAGCGCCGACTTGCGGTGGAAGTAGTCCTCATTGTCGATAAAATAAACCTGTAGCTTCGCGGTCGGAATCGACGCCACTTTAATCACCAGCGGCTTCTCGTCGTCGCCCACCGCGATGTTGATGCCCGAGAGGCGCACCACTTCGTGCAGGCGGTTCTTACGCTCATTGATAATGCCGAAGCGCGGCACGAAAATCCGAATTTCGGCACCGGCCTCCTGCATACCGGCCGGCAAGCGGCGCAGCAGCTCCGCTACCTTCGTAGTCTGGAGGAAGGGGTCAATTTCGGTGGCCGCGTACAGGATGCGCAACTTCGACATAGCTAGTGAACTAAAGGATTTGAGAACAGGCCATAGATTGGCTCCACAAAATTACGCATTTTTTCGCAAATTTTCAATAAAATTTGCCCAACCCTATCGTTCTATTGCTTAGCTTGATGCACGTTTTTACCTCTGTGGCCCAGCTCCGTGCCTTCGCCGAAGGCAGCCGGCAGGCGGGCCGCCGCCTGGGCCTGGTGCCGACCATGGGCGCGCTGCACGCCGGCCATTTGCAGCTGGTAGCCGCCGCCGCCGCCGCCTGCGACGATGTCGTGGCCAGCATCTTCGTCAACCCCACCCAATTCAATAACGCCGACGACCTGCGCCTCTACCCGCGCCTGCCCGAGCAAGACACGGCCCTGCTGGCCGGGGCGGGCTGCACGGCACTCTTTATGCCCGGCGTGGAGGAAGTGTACCCGCAGCCCACCGTGCTGCGCTTCGACTTCGGACCGCTGGAGCGGGTGATGGAAGGCGCGCACCGCCCCGGCCACTTCAACGGCGTGGCGACGGTGGTGAGCAAGCTCTTTCACATGGCCCGGCCGCACGCGGCGTACTTCGGGCAGAAGGATTTTCAACAGGTGGCCATCGTGCGGCAGCTGATTGCCGACTTGTCATTCGACCTGGAGCTGGTGGTGGCGCCGACCATCCGCGAGGCCGACGGGCTGGCCATGTCGTCGCGCAACCGCCGCCTGAGCCCCGAGGCGCGGGCCGTAGCCCCGCTGATCTACCAAGTGTTGCAGACGGCCGCGCAACAAGTGCGGCAGGGCGTACCCCCCGCCCAGGTGCAAGCCCAGGCGCTGGCTGCGCTGGCAGCCGAGCCCCAGTTTACGCCCGAGTATGTTGAGGTAGCCGATGCGCAGACCTTGCAGCCGCTGGCTGGCTATGAGGCCGGCCGGGCCGTGGTACTGTGCGTGGCGGCCCACCTGGGCGGCGTGCGGCTGATTGATAACGTTGTAGTAGAATAAACCAAGCCTTTATCTTGCGCATGCAGTTATTTACTGCTCCTTTCACGGCCCGTGCGCTAGCCATAAGCTTGCTGCTGGCAGGCGCTTGCACCAGTAAGCAGAATGAGCCAGCCCCCGCTTCGACCATGAGTTGGACGGTTGACAATACCACCTACCAAGCCACCACCGCCACGGCTATTTCCCGCAGCTCGTCAATTGACCTGACGGGCGTAGCTACTGCCGGTGCCAGCAGCCACGCCATCAACCTATCGGTGCCCGCAGCAGTTGGCACCTACTCCACTACGGCACCAGCCCCGGCGTACTACTACTTGGCTTATAACATAAGTGCGGGGCCAAGCTCCGCCATTTATTCGGCGGCTAATGGGGGCGGCAACGGCACGGGGACCGTTACTATTACGGCTTTTTCGGCTACTGACATTACAGGCACCTTTGCCTTTATAGGCGGAACCGCTTCCGGAGGACCGGGCAAAACCATCACCAACGGCTCGTTCGCCATTAAGCGTTAGGAAGACGCGACCGGCCAAGCTGACGACCGCGGTAGTATCTCGCTATTGCCGCGCCTGGCTGTAGTCAATTTCGGTATTATCGCCGAGGTTGAGGCTGTGGTTGAGGCCGCGAAAAGAGGCATCGGAGCCCACGATACAGTCGCTCATCACGGCCGAGCTAAGCTCGGAGTACGAGCCGATGATACTGTCGCTGACGATGGTGTGGCGGATGATGGTGCGGTCGCCCACGGCCACGTTGGGGCCGATGATGGCGTGCTCGATGCGGCAATCGACCCCGATGCTGACGGGCGGAATGATGACCGTGTTCGGAAACTCGGGATACTCGCGCACCTGCCGGAACTCGGGCCGGTCGAGCAGGCGGGCGTTGGCTTCGAGCAGGGTTTCCTTGCGGCCGCAGTCAAACCAGTTGTCGACGGCGGCGGTCTGCATGGGCTCGCCCTCCTCAATGAGGTGCATGAGCGCGTCGGTGAGCTGATACTCGGCGTGGGTGCGGCGGCCGGTGCTGATGAGCCACTCCAGGGCCTGGGCCAGCTTCTCGGCGTTGGCGAGCTTGTAGAGGCCCACCATCGCGAAGTTGGACTTGGGGATGCGCGGCTTCTCGACCACGCGGCTCACCTGCCCGGCGGCGTTGGTTTCGACCAGGCCGAAGAGGCTGGGCGTTTTCACTTCCTTCACGGCGAGCACCGAGCCGGGCTGGCGCAGCAGGGCGGGCAGGTCCACGTCCACGATGGTATCGCCGAGCAGGATGAGCACGCCGTCGGGGTCGTGGCGGAAGGTTTCGCGGGCCAGCCACAGGGCGTGGCCCAGGCCCTCGCGCGGCTCCTGCACCACGAAGGTGACGTTGAGCTCGGGGTAGTGGCGGCGCACGTAGTCCTCGATTTTATCGCCGAGGTAGCCGATGACGAACACGAACTCCGTGAGCCCGGCCCCGCGCAGGCGGTCG
The DNA here is from genome assembly GCA_913776615.1 of uncultured Hymenobacter sp. Classification (GTDB taxonomy): domain Bacteria; phylum Bacteroidota; class Bacteroidia; order Cytophagales; family Hymenobacteraceae; genus Hymenobacter. The sequence goes on along the minus strand of CAJYPK010000053.1, from coordinate 3,241 downwards.
ACGATGTGGCCCAGAATGGTGTTGCCAGCCACCGGTACCAGGCTCTTGGGCTGGGTGTGGGTGTGGGGCCGCAGGCGCGAGCCAATGCCGGCAACGGGGATGATAGCTTTCATGGACGAAGGAGGCAAAGGCGGAAAAACAGAACCGTACAACCGTTGCCGGGCCGCTGCGTACTTTGCGCCGGTCGGGCTCCATAACCACCGCCAACCGACGGGAGTTACGGCAGTTCGATTCTTTTCTTTCTCACCGCTGGGCCTCAAAGCTAAAAGCCAGCACTTAGAAACCCCTCACCCTATGAAACGCCTTCTTCTCTACTTCGCCGCCATGGTGACCCTGCTCTCGCAGTCGTCGTGCGGCTACAACGGCATGGTTGAGCGCGACCAGGCCGTTAAAAGCCAGTGGGCCAACGTCCAGAGCGCCTACCAGCGCCGCGCCGACCTCATCCCCAACCTCGTCAATACGGTGAAGGGCGCCGCCAATTTTGAAAAATCAACCCTCGAAGGTGTCGTGAACGCCCGGGCCAAGGCCAGCAGCGTACAGTTGAACGCCGACCAGCTCACCCCCGAAAACATCCAGCGCTTCCAGGAGGCCCAAAGCCAGCTGAGCCAGGGCCTGGGCCGCCTGCTGGCCGTGAGCGAAAACTACCCCGAGCTCAAGGCCAACGCCAACTTCCAGGAGCTGCAAGCCCAGATTGAGGGTACCGAGAACCGCATCAACGTCGAGCGCAACAAGTTCAACAGCACCGTGAACGACTACAACACGTTCACGCGCTCGTTCCCCAACAACCTGTTTGCCGGCATGTTCGGCTTCCCGCCCAAAGGCTACTTCGAAGCCGACGCCTCGGCCAAGGAGGCTCCCAAAGTAGACTTCGGCGACATGGGCGGTGCCTCCTCGGGCGGCAACACCCCAGCCGGCAGCAAATAACTCATTAATTATGAGTTATAAATTATGAATTATGAATTGGGGCAGTGAGCGCTCGAAGGGTAAACCCTCAGCATTCACTGCCCCAATTTTTTAATTCATAATTTATAACTCATAATTCATAATTAAAACCATGACCCACCCCCTTACCCCTGCCCAGGAAGAAGCACTGGTGGCCGCCATCAAGGCGGCCGAGCTGCGCACCTCGGGCGAAATCCGGCTGCACCTGGAAGATAAATGCCCCACGCCCGAGCCGCTCGACCGGGCCGCGCAGGTGTTTGCCGAGCTCAAAATGCACCGCACCCAGCTGCGCAACGGGGTGCTGTTTTACCTGGCCTGGCAGACGCGGCAATTCGCCGTGGTGGGCGACGCAGGCATCAACGCCTCCGTGCCCGACGACTTCTGGGAAGACGTGAAGGAGACCGTCGTGGGCCACTTTCGGCAGGAGCAGTACGTGCTGGGCCTGGAGCGCGGCATCCGGCTAGTGGGCGAGCAGCTGCGGCAGCTCTACCCCTACGACGCCGCCACCGACGTGAACGAGCTGGACGACGAGATTTCTTACGGCGACGACTCGCCCTCCCCTACCCCGCGGTCATGAGCACGCTGGCTACTTTTCGGCCCTCGCGCCCGACGGCCGGCCCGCTGGCCTGGGCCTGGCTGCTACTGCTATTGCTGAGCCTGGGTCTGGTGGCCCGGGCGCAGGACATCCCACCCGCGCCCCAGCCGGCGCGCCTCGTCAACGACCTGGCGGGCATCTTACAACCCCAGGAAGTAGAGGCCCTGGAGCGGAAGCTGGTGGCCTACGACGACAGCACCTCTTCGCAGATCGCCGTGGTCACCGTGCCCACCCTGGGTGGCAGCGACATCGCCGACTACGCCCAGAAGCTGTACGAAACCTGGGGCATCGGCCGCAAAGGCAAGAATAACGGCGTACTCGTGCTCGTGGCGTTACAGGAGCGGCAAGCCCGCATCCAGCCCGGCTACGGCCTCGAAGGAGCCATTCCCGACGCGCTGGCCAAGCGCATTATCAGCAACACGATAGTGCCCGCTTTCCAGCAAAAGCAGTACTACGCGGGCATCGACCGGGCCACCGACCAACTCATTGCCCTGACTAAGGGCGAGTACAAGGCCGATCCCGACCAGGCCCAGCGGCGGCGCGGCTCCCGCGACCGCTCGGGCTCGGGACCGGGCTTCTGGATTATTATCGGTGTGCTCATCCTCGTCTTCCTGCTGCGCTCACGGGGCGGCGGGGGCCGGGGCGGTCGCGGCGGCGGCTTCGTCCCCCCCATCATCTTCGGCGACTTCTCGGGCGGCCGGGGCGTCTTCGGCGGCGGGGGCGGTGGGGGCTTCGGCGGCGGCGGGGGCGGCTTCGGTGGCTTCGGCGGCGGCAGCAGCGGCGGCGGCGGTGCCAGCGGCAGCTGGTAACGGTGAAATGGTGAAAAGGTGAGATGGTGAGTTTGCTGTTCAACGGGTCAGATGGACCGAACAGCAAACTCACCATCTCACCTTTTCACCATTTCACCGCTATCTCACCATTTGATAAGCCGGGTACTCGTAGAAGGGGCGCAGCAGGCGAATTACTTCCAAGGCGTCGGCCAGGGCCTCGTGGGCGACGTGGGGCTCGGCGTCGCCGGCGCGGGCCTGGCAGATGAGCATGGAGGGCAGGCGTGAGTCTTTGTGCCAGTTGAGGTAGAAGGCGGCCGGATCGAGGACGGCGGGCTCGGCTTTTACTAGGGTGCCCCAGCCGGGTAACTGGCGCAGAAAGAGCAGGTCGAAAGTACCCACGTTTTTGCCAGCCAGCGTGATGCTCACGCAATCCTTTTTATCGGGCTTGAAGCCCTGGGCCAGCAAGAACTCCCGCAGCTGCGGCAGCACGTCTTCGGGCCGGCAGATGTCGGGCGCGTCGGCCTTGCTTTTATCGGCCAGCTCGACGAGCAGGCGATAATTGAGGGCCAGCGCACCGGGCGTGCCGGTCAGCTCGCGGTAGCGCAAAGCCCGCCGGAAAGCCGGTAGCTCGGCCAGCGGCGTAGCCGCAGTACGGCGGGTATCCTCCACCACGGCCGCCAGTTCCAGCACCTGATGCCGGAGCGGATCGGAGCCACTAGTTTCAAGGTCGAGCGAAACGTAACGCATGTGGGCGGTGAAATGGTGAAGTGTGAAATGGTGAGTTTGCACAGTACGTAACTTGCAAGATTTAACTCACCAACTCACCAACTCACCAACTCACCAACTCACCAACTCACCAACTCACCAACTCACCAACTCACCAACTCACCAACTCACCAACTCACCAACTCACCAACTCACCAACTCACCAACT
>CAJYPK010000052.1 GCA_913776615.1 uncultured Hymenobacter sp. | reverse complement strand
GTCGGTTGTCGCGTCCCGTGCCCAGTCGGCCACGCGTGTGCGGCTCGACTAACTGCCATTCCCGTTCGCTTAATTCGTGACGACGCATGCCGCAAAGCTACCGCCTTTGCTGTCCACAGACTTTAGTTCACCATCTCACCGCTATGAGGCGCTTCACCACCATCAGCGAGTTTCACGCCTACGCGCAGCTGCCGCCGCCCCAGCACCCGCTGCTGAGCGTGGTCGATGTAGGGGACGTGCCACCCCGCGAGCGCGCGGAGCCGACCAGTATGGTGATGGACTTCTATTCTATCTCCGTCAAGCGGATGCGCAACGTGCGGGTGAAGTACGGGCAGCACCCGTTTGACTTCAACGAGGGTGTGCTCTCGTTTATCGCGCCCGGCCAGGTGTTTAGCATCACGGCGGCCGACCACGGCGCGGCCATCGAAAAGTCGGGGTGGGTGGTGTACCTCCACCCCGATTTTATCTGGAATACGCCGCTGGCCACTACCATCGGGCAGCACGATTTTTGGGATTATTCGCTCACGGAAGCCCTGTTTTTGTCTGGTCAGGAAGAAGCCACCATTCTCGCCATCATCGCCGCCATGAGCCAGGAGCTGGCGACGACCATCGACCGCTTCAGTAAGTCGATTATCGTCTCGCACGTCGCCAACCTGCTGAGCTACGCCGACCGGTACTACCACCGTCAGTTCATCACCCGCGAGAAAGCCAACCACGAAGTGCTCGCCCGGGTGGAAACGCTGCTGCAAGCCTATTTCGACAGCGACAGCTTGCCGGAGCGGGGCCTGCCCACCGTGCAGTACGTGGCCGATTGCCTGCACTTATCACCCAAGTACCTGAGCAACGTGCTGCGCGTCGTCACCGGGCAGAATACCCAGCAGCACATTCACGCCCGGCTCATCGCCAAGGCCAAGGAAAAACTCTCTACCACCAGCCTGACGGTCGGCGAAATCGCCTACGGGCTGGGGTTCGAGCACCTGCCCTCATTCAGCAAGCTGTTCAAGGCCAAGACGAATTTGTCGCCGCTGAAATTTCGGGCTTCGTTTGGGTAGAATCTACGGTAGGCTGTTGCCAGCGGGCGTATTAACTAGCCGTCCTTGCGAGCGCTATGCCTCGTTTAGAGCGGTTTCCGTGTCAGTGTACACGTCGTTCTTACCCCTAACGTGAGCGCCTCACCCCCCGGCCCCCTCTCCGAAAAGGAGAGGGGGAGCCGGACGGCTGCTTACCGACTGCTTACGCTCGCTTGCGGTCGGCTCCCCCTCTCCTTTTCGGAGAGGGGGCCGGGGGGGTGAGGCGCTCACGTTGGGACAACAAAAAATGTACATTGACCCAGAAACCGCCGTAAGATAATAGCTAGCGCCTACAGCCTCTTCAGAAAGTACTTAGGCGATTCCTCATATCCCTGGCGGCCGTAGAAGCGATGGGCGTCTTCCCGGCGGGTGTGGCAGTGCACGAAAATTCGGTCGCAGTTGCGGGCCCGGGCCAGTTGCGCGCAATGGGCCTCCAATTGGGCCCCAATGCCAGCGCTGCGAGCGTCGGTATCAACCGCGAAGTAGCAGATGTTGGCAAAGTCGCCGGCCAGGGCGATTTGGGGAATGAAATGAATGGACATCATGCCCACGACCTGGCCCTGCGCTTCGTAAACCAGCAAGGCATGATCTGGGTGAGCCAGCAGGGCCGGCAGTTTCTCCGCGATAAAATCAGTGGTGGTGGGGTAATCCAGTTGGTAGAGCAACTGGCGAATGGCTGCCGCGTCGGCGGGCACGGCGTTTCTGATGCTCATGAGAACTTGCTAGCGGTGGTAGGGGCGGGGAGTGAAAGCAGCGCCGCGAAAGTAGCGCAAGACCATCGAGCGTGTAACACCAAGCTCCAGCTTGGTGAGGCGTCAGGGTTTATACGCCGAGTGTAGTTGTCCGAGCGTATCCTGACGCCTCACCAAGCTGGAGCTTGGTGTTACACTCACTTACTAGTAGTAACTAGCGAACGCGCGAAAAAGCAGTTCTACTTCCTAGCCGTCGGCTGGCTTTTATTCAACTGCGCCTTGCCCGCCGGCATCAACACTGTCGCCACGATGTAGCGCCCCAGCTTCTTGCCCTGCTCGTTGCCGCTGGTGATGCTGTCCATGTAGTGGATGCCACCGTAGAAGCGCGACACCGAGGCCTCGCTGGCCGCCTGCCGGAACGACGTAAACGGCCGCTGCCCGCTACCGAACGGAATCTCGGTGTCATCGACGTAGGCGATTTTATCGCCCAGCAGGTACGTCAGCACCTCGGCCGAGGCGTTGGAAACCACGGCGTGCCCGCTGGTGTACTCCGGGAAGGGCGGCGTTTGCAGTACGGGCTGCCACTTGATATCTACGTACTTGTTGAGATAAGTCTCGGGCCGGATGCGGTTGCTGGCGTACTTGGCCTCCCAGGTGCTGATGAAGCTATCCATGAGGGTGAGGCCCTCGGCGCAGAGCACGTACACCGTCTTGTCGAAGCCCACTTTCTGCTGCCGGGATACCAGGGCGGCGATGTTCATCCAGTGCCCGCCGGGACTGATTTTTTTGAAGCCGATGGCCATGTGGCCCGAGGTGTTGATGGCAAACGGGTTGCAGTCCCAGAACTGCGCTATCTCCAGCTGCTCGGGCGTCAGCTTCTTGGAAATCTTATACACCGCCAGCGCCTCGCGGTAAAACGCCGAGGTCGTATCCTTGCTAAAGGCGCAGGGCGGGGCCGGCCGAAACTGCCGGGCCGAGTCGATGACCAGCGGCCGGATGGTTTTCCAGTTGGGCTCCACGGCTTCGAGGTAGGCCGGCGGGGTGGGGTACCAACTGCCCTCGGCCTTCACCGGCGTGTAGCGCTTGAGGGCGCTGAGCTGGCCGTAGTGGTCTCCCTTCGAGAATTTTACCACGGCCGCCGCCGCCAGCTTGCCCACCCGTACCGACTGGCTCAGCACGCCCGGGGCCACGCCCTGCCTGGCCTGCGCTTGCAGAAAATTGGCTTCTTCCTCGACCAGCGTTTCGCCGGAGGGCAGCAGCAGGCGGGCGGCTTCCAGCATGCTGTAGTAGGCGGCCAGGCGGTAGTCGTAGGCGGCCTTCACGGTATCGAGCCGCAGGTCGGCGGTGAAGCCCTTGACGAGGTGCTGCGGGGTGGGCAGGCGCTTGCTGTGGGCGGCCACGATGCAGTAGGGGGCCAGCGCGGTGTAGGCGTAGTAGCGCGCCGCCGCGGGCGGACTGATGACATCATGCACCATCGTCATGTTGATGATGTCCAGCGCCTTGCCGGGGTCCAGCGGGGCGGCGGGCGAATTTTGCTGCGCGGCGGCTTCGGTGGTGAGCAGGGCGCTCAGCGCCAGCAGCGGCAGGGAACGGCGGGTCTTCATGGGGATTCGGCTAACCTCTTCTTTATTCCTTGTAAAACTGCACGGGGCTGCCGCTGACGCCCACCACCAGGTAGGGCTGGCGGTCCACCGTGATTTCGCTCACCGATTTCACGTCGCCTACCACGCACACGCCCGCCGTCGGCTGCGGCACGTAGCGGAAGCGGCCGGTGCCGTCGCCTTGCAGCAGGCAGCCGTAGCCGGCGTCGAGGCTGCCCATTTTCAGGCGGTTGTCGGTGTGGTTGCCGAGCAGCAGCAGGTCGGGGTGGCCGTCGTGGTTGTAGTCGCCGCTGGCCACCTGGCTCACGGCCGAGAACTGGGCTTCCATCGGCAACTCGGCCGGGGTGAATTTGCCTTTGTTGTTCAAAAACAGCGTGGTGCGCAGCTCCGTGGCCTCCAGCTTGCTGGCCTTGGCCAGCTCCTCCCCGGGAAAAATATCGGCCATCGTGGCGTCGGCGTAGGCTTTGTAGGAAGTAAAGCGGCGGCGCATGGGGTAGATGACCTCATTCAGCTCGTCGCGGCTCACGAAGGGGTAGCTCTTGCCATCCACGTAGAAGTTGAAGAAGGGGTCGATGGAGCCATTGTTGTCAAAGTCAGCGTAGTAGAGTGCGGCGGGCTCCTGGGGCGTGGCCCGCAGCGGGCTGTTGAGGCCGAGGTTGCCGGCCAGCAGGTCGGGCTGGCCGTCCTGGTTCACGTCGACTACGTGCAAGCTGAGCCACAGGCCCGTTTGGGGCGTGGCGAAGTACGAGGCGGTTTGGTCCACGAAGCCCTGCGGGGTGTTAACCCACACGGTCAGCGGCATCATCTCGCCGCCCAGCACGAGGTCGGGACGGTTGTCCTGGTTGAGGTCTACCCACTGGGCATCGGTCACCATGCCGGCGCGGGCGAAGGGCACGGTCGCGGCCGTGAAATGCCCGTGACCGTCGTTGAGCAGCAGGTAGCTGGGCGGGGCCAGCGGGTAGCGGCCCGGGATCACCCGGCCGCCCACGAACAAATCGAGGTCGCCGTCGTGGTCGGCGTCGGCGGCGCGCACGCAGCTCTTGCTGGCTTCCCGCAGCGCGGGCAGGTTCGCTGCGGCCAGCGCCAGGCGGCCCTTGCCGTCGTTGAGATACAGTTCGTCCTGTAATTCTTCCTGCCCGGCCTCGTAGAGCGCGTAGCCGCCCTTGGCGAGGTAGAGGTCGGGGTAGCCGTCGCCGTTGGCGTCGAAGAAGGTGGCGGCGGCCACGGTGCCCGTGGGGGCGTCGCCGGGGCGCGTGAGGGCGGCGGCGGCAAACTTGCCGCCCGGCTGCTGGAGGTAGAGCTTGCCCACCTCGCCGGGCGCGCCGCTCACGAATAGGTCGTCGCGGCCGTCCTTGTTCACGTCGGCCTTCACCATCACCGGCGCGGTCTTGGAGTACATAAACAGCATGAGGAGCTGGCGCTTGAAGTCATTGAGCGCCACTTCCTCGGGCTTGAAATCGAACAAGGGCGCGGCGGGCTTGAACACCGCTTTAACCGGCGCAGCAGCCCGGGCCAGCGGCTTGTCCTTGGGCTGTCCGGTGAGCCGGAGCAGCTGGTTGGCCTTCACGTTGGTGAGCAGCTGGGTAGTCTGGTTGGGCCAGATAACGCGCACCGAATCAGCCCGCTGCCGGGTACCCAGCCCGAAGTTCAGGGTCGTGGACACGCACGAGAGGTAGCCGCGATTGGGATTCACTTCCTGGTACTGCACCTGGCCGGGGGTGTACACGTACACCTTGGCGCCCACGGCCTGGGTGTTCTGCTCCGCGCCGCGCAGCTGCACGGCCAGGTAAGCCGCGTGGTTGATGTCAGAGCTGTGGTTGGCGTAGATACTGGCTGGCTGGTTGATGGTATTCACCACCAAATCCAGGTCGCCGTCGTTATCGAGGTCGGCGTACACCGCGCCGTTCGACATGTTGGTCTGGTTGAGCCCCCATTCCTGCTGCTTGTTCGAAAACGTGAGGTTGCGCTCGTTTTTGAAGATGTAGTCGGGCACCGAGGTCGAGGGCATGGCCGTCACCAGATCCATCAGCAAAAACGGCTCCCGGGCCATTGCCTTCTTGATTTTATAATCGCCCCAGTAGCGCAAAAAATCCTTGTTGGTATAGTCGCGCAGGTAGCCGTTGCTGATGAAGATATCCTTATAGCCGTCGTTGTCGAAATCAGCAATCAGCGGGCACCAGCTCCAGTCGGTTTTGGCCACGCCGGCCAGCTGCCCGATTTCGCTGAACGTGCCATCGCCGTTGTTGAGGTGCAGCATGTTGCGCATGTACTGCGGGTACAGTTCCTGCTGGCGCAGCAGCTCAAACGTCTCGTAGTTCTCTTGTAGTTGCAGCGACTTCTGGCGGTGGTTGTCTGCCGGCAGCATGTCGAGGGTAAAGATGTCGGGCTGCGCGTCGTTGTTGAAATCGGCAATGTCCACGCCCATCGAGAAGTGGGAGTGGTGCCGCAGCACCTGCCGGGCGTGGTCGGTAAACGTGCCGTTCTTGTTGTTGAGGTAGAGGTAATCGGGCTCGTTGTAATCGTTGGTCACGTAGACATCCTGCCAGCCATCCTTGTTGAGGTCGGCCACGGCGATGCCCAGCCCGAACGTGAGCGGACTCTGCACAATGCCCGCCGCCTTGGACACGTCGGTGAAGTGCCCGTGGTCGTTGCGAAACAGTTTGTTGCCCGCCAGCGCGTCCACCTCGCCCTTGTACCGGGCAAACTCCATGTTGTCAATTTTCTTGACGTTATGGTTGAGCAAAAACATGTCGAGGTCGCCGTCGTTGTCGAAGTCGAAAAAGGCGGCCTGCGTGCTGTAGCCGGGGTCGTCGAGGCCGTACTGGCTGGCCTGCTCCAGAAATTTGTTATTGCCCTGGTTGATAAATAATTGGTTGCGGCGCGTGTCCTCGGCCTTCTTGCCCGAATAGCACACGTAGATGTCCAGTAGCCCGTCGCCGTTCACGTCGGCCATCGTGGTGCCGGTTTTCCAGCCGTCCTTGCGCCCCGCCAGGCCCGGCGCGGCCTGCTCGGTAATATCCTTGAACTTAAGGCCGCCGAGGTTGAGGTACAGGCGGTTGGGGCGCATGTTGCCGGTGAAAAACAAGTCGGGCAGGCCGTCCTGGTTGATGTCGCCCACCGCCACGCCGCCACCGTTGTAGAAGTACTCGTACGACAGAATGTTGAGCGCCTCGTTCTCGCTCACGCTGTTGGTGAAGCTGATACCCGTGTCCTGGGTGCTCAGCAGGCTGAACAACGGCTGCTGGGCCGGGCTGCGGAAAGCGGCCCCCAGGAAAAGTACGGTGGCTGCCAGACGGCAGCTAATGGCGAAACGACGGCGTTGCATGCAGAAAGGGTGGAGAGGAGTGCGTATCAGCCAATAGGTAAGCTGTACCTAAATAGCCGAGGTTAAAAATACCGCGTAATTGAGCTCGTTGCGCGGGCTTTGTAGTGCGCGGATGGGACCGCCGGCCCCGCGCGGAC
>CAJYPK010000051.1 GCA_913776615.1 uncultured Hymenobacter sp. | reverse complement strand
CTAGAGGTCGGCGCTAGTGCGGGGCTTGAGGGGGAGTATTCTGCCTTTCGCTGCCCAGGCGTGAGACCTCACCCCCCGGCCCCCTCTCCTTGGGGAGAGGGGGAGCCGACCGATCAATTGACGTGAGCTGACGTATGCTGGCGTCCTGCTCCCCCTCTCCCCAAGGAGAGGGGGCCGGGGGGTGAGGTCTCACGCCTGGGCAGCGAAAGGCAGAATACTCCCCCTCAAGCCCCGCACTAGCGCCGACCTCTAGTAGCCGGCTGCCCCCCACGCAACTGGCCTGACTCAGCCAGCACCCGCAGGCGGTTAGTACTCTGCGCCAGATTAACAAGCGAGTCACCCGCCGCCCCGCGCCGGCCATCGAGCGGCGCGTACAGCTCCAGGCTCGATTGAAGCAGCGAGTCGGCGGCCAGGGCGCGGGCCTCGTCGGCATTCATACCGGCGCGGTAAAACAGCCAGTTGCGGTACTGCCCACCCGCCGGGGCCAGCCGGCCGCCCAGGCTGAGCTGCCGGGTCAGCAGCTTTTCGGGCAGGCGGCCCACCTCGGTTCCGTCGAGGTACAGCACCGTGCGCCCGGCGGCGTAGTAGTGGGTGAGCATCAGCTGGTGCCAGCGGTTGTCGTTGACCCGCTGCGTGCCCGCCACGCGGCCGCCCTTGGCCGAGGTGTAGGCCAGGGTGCCGCCCGGCGCAATGGCCACGCTGCCCTGCGCCGTGCTGTCTTGCAGCGTCAGCACCTGCCCCGTGCCCGCCGTGCGGAAGCTCACCACCTGCGTGAACGGATGCAGCAGCGCCTCGGGCTGCAAGGTCAGCGCCGCGGCCCCGCCCCGGCGCGCCGGCCCCAGCCGCACGCAGGAGGTCGCCACCCGGCGCGGCTGGGCCTTGCCCGCCCGTAGCGCGTCGAACAGCGAGGGTACCAGGGCGTGCGCCAGCTCGGCGTGGCCGAGGTCGTTGGGGTGCAGGGCGTCGTCCCAGTAGCCGGGGGCCCAGTGGCCGGCGCCGTCGTCCACGGCGCCCAGCAGGTTGGCGCTGGGCACGGCCCAGCCGTGCAGCAGTAGGTTCATCTGCTTGATGAAGGCGTAGTCGGCCGGCGTGTAGTCGTTGCGGGTGTAGCAGTTGGTAACCACGGGCACCAGGCCCTCGGCCCGCGCCCGTGCCACGAGCTGCTGGAGATTGGTCTTGAACTGGTCGAACATCGGCTGGCCCCGCTCGTGAATGCCCTCGTTGCCCAGCGACAGCGCCAGGATGAGGTAGCGGCCGTGCTGGGGCCGCAGGTCGCGCTGCCAGCGGGCCAGCACCTTCACCGTGTTGTCGCCGGGGATGGAGATGTTGCTCAGTTTCCAGGGGGCGCCCTGGCCGGCGGCGGCGCGGCGGGCCAGCAGCTGGCCGTAGCGGGCGGCGTAGCCGTACTTGCCGGTGGCACCCTGCCCGTAGGGAACCGACGAGCCCAGCACCACGATTTTCAAGTCGTCGGGCAGCGTGTCGGCCACGGCCGGGGCAGCAGGCCGCGCCGTCCGGCTGGCCATCATTGCAATAGGCCGGGGTGCGGGAGTGACGAAGCCGGTACCGGCAACCAGCCCAGCCAGCGCCAAGCCCAGGTATGCAAAGGAAGAAGCCATGAAATAAGCTCAGCTAAAGCGCGGCCCTACGCAGGCCGGCCGCGGCAATAGTACTATCCCGCCGCCCGCTCGTTCCCCGGTCAACGCGCTCTACCCCTTAGTGTTTACCCAGCGCCAGGGCCAGCAGCAAGCCCAGAATACCGCCGCCGTGCAAGTGAAAATATTTCCGCAACGTTTTTAGCGCTTGCATAATGTGGGCCTCCACCGTCTTCACCGATACGCCCTGGCGCTCGGCAATCTCGGGGTAGGAGAGGCCCTGCTGCCGGCTCAATACAAAAACTTCGCGCTGCTTGGGCGGGAGGCGGTCGAGGGCCGCCAGGTAGAGCGCTTCCATTTCCTGGTACTCGGCCTCGTTGGCCACGCTGGCGGGGCCGGTGGCCGCTACCTGCCCGTGCAGGCGCAGGTGGTGCTGGTCGCGCCGCAGCTCGTTGAGTACGGCGTGGTGGGCCGTGGTAAAGAGGTAGCCCTTTAGGGGCACGTCGTCGCGCAATTGCTCGCGCTTCTCCCAGATCTTGATAAAGCACTCCTGCACGATTTCCTCGGCCGCCGGGCGCGACTTAAGGTAGCTGAAGGCGAAGCGGTACACCAGCGCGCTGTAGTGTCGGAACAGGGCGTCGAAAGCCCGCTCGTCGTCCTGCTTGAGGCGACGTAGGCAGTCCGGTTCCGAAAAGACGCTGGGGCTGGGCACCGTAGTGAATGGGTGAGTTTAGACCGAAAATTAACAGAAAAATGACAGACCTCGTTCGCGGGAGCGCTCGCCCCACCGACTTGGGTAGATAAAGGACTCATTTGAGCCTGAGCACGCAGTTTGCTAGCTAAGTGGGATGGGGAGTAATGAGCGCTTTATGGGTTACGTACAATTTGGCGCCCGCGCCGACACCGCGCCTATGCAACACCAAGCTCCGGCTTAGGGAGGTAGCCGGGCGCATCCGCCAAGCAATCCTCTGAGAATAGTCAGTGCTACTTCACCCAGACGCCTCCCCAAGCTGGAGCTTGGCGTTACGCTCAGTTGGATAAGGTGGAAGCGAGGCGTTGCCTTCGGGGAGGGCGGCTATAAACCGCTCTCCCTGGTAAAGATACAGCCGCTGGCTAACTCGGTCGCTGGCTGATGTGCAACATGGTTTCACTGAAAATTGAATTCAAAACTGCGAAGGGTGAACGGGCAATTTTTCCGCAAACGCCTGTTTTGCGAGCGATGCAAGCGAGGCAACATTGTTGCATATTCAGAAAAAACTGCCTTTGCAGGCTATGGAGGCACTTTTGGACGCGTGGTAGAAAGTGGTAGAAAGTGGTGAGTTTTTTGAAAGGGGACGTACTTTTGTTACCTAGCCCGTCTACTGCCGGGCGTGGCCTTTGTCCCATGCATCAGCTCCTGTCCGGCGAATACGACTGCAAGCTCGACCCCAAAGGTCGGCTGGTGCTGCCTGCCAAGGTGAAGGCCAGCCTGCCCGACGCCTACGCCAACCAACTGGTGCTGGTGCGCGGCTTCGAGCCCTGCCTGGTGCTCTACCCGCGCTCGGCCTGGGAGCTGATTCACGCCAAGGTGATGGCCCTCGACGAATTCAACGAGGAGTACCGACAGTTTCAGCGCAATTTTTTCCGGGGCATGACCGATGTGGAGCTGGATAGCATCGGGCGCTTCGGCTTGCCGGGCTCCATGCGCCGCTACGCCGGCCTCGAAAAAGAGGCTGTGATCGTGGGCCTCGGCAACCGCTGCGAAGTGTGGGACCCCGCCCGCTACGACGACTACCTGATTAAAGACCAGCAAGCTTTTTCCAAATTGGCCCAGAAGTTCTTGTCGGCCACCCCCGAAACGCCGGCCCTGCCCGGTTTGGCCGCATGAACCTTCGCCCCAACGATACCGCTTACCACCGCCCCGTGATGCTGGCCGAGTGCCTGGCGGGCCTCGACCTCGTGCCCGGCGGCCGCTACGTCGACGTGACGTTCGGCGGCGGTGGCCACTCGGCCCGCATCCTCGACTACCTGACCGCCGGCCACCTCTACAGCTTCGACCAGGACGCCGCCGCCGAGCGCGAGGCCCAGCAGCTGGCCCGCCCGCAGTTCACCTTTATCCGGGCCAATTTCCGCCACCTCGCGGCCGAGCTAACCCAGCGCGATGCCCTGCCCGTCGACGGCCTGCTGGCCGACCTGGGCGTGTCGTCGCACCAGTTCGACACCGCCGAGCGGGGCTTCAGCACCCGCTTCGACGGCCCGCTCGACATGCGCATGGACCCGCACGACCACACCGTGGCCACGGCCGCCGACGTGCTCAACGACTACGACGAGGCCGCGCTGCACCGCATTTTCGGCATGTACGGCGAGGTGACCAACGCCCGCACCCTGGCCGCGACCGTGGTGCAGGCCCGTCGGCAGCGCCCGCTGCGTACCATTCAGGAGTTGAAGCAGGCCATCCAGCCCGTGGTAGCGCGGGGCAAGGAAAATAAGTACCTGGCTCAAGTGTTTCAGGCCCTGCGTATTGAGGTCAACGACGAGCTGGCGGCCTTGCAGGAAATGCTGACCCAGACCGCCCAGGTGCTGCGCCCCGGTGGCCGGCTGGTGGTGATGAGCTACCATTCGCTGGAAGACCGGCTGGTGAAGAATTTCCTGAGCCAGGGTAAATTCTTCGGCCAGGCCGAGAAGGATTTGTACGGCCGCACCAGCCTGCCGTTTGAGGCGCTCACGCGCAAGCCCACCGAAGCCTCGGCCGAGGAAATCGCCGAGAACAGCCGCGCCCGCAGCGCCAAGCTGCGCATTGGCGTTCGAACCTCTATTCCCGCGTAAGCTCATGGCCGGTAATACGATACGCCCCAACGCGGCTGGTCCGCCCCGCGCCAATACAATTCGCCCACCCCGCGCTCCCGAGCCCGTAAATGAAGTGGCTGCCCCCGCAGCGGCTCCCGAGCCTGCGCCCGTCGCGCCCCCGGTCGAGGCCCCGCCCACCGAGCCGAAAAAGCCGCGCAAAGCCGCTCCCGCCGAGTTTTCGGCCCCCGCCTGGGAGCGCCACGACGGGCTGACGGCCACCGGCTGGAGCCTGTTTTCGCTGCTCGACCGCTTCACGGGGCTCGACGGGCTGTTCCGCGAAGGGCTGCCGGTGCGCTTCCTGCCCAAGATGCTGTTCGTGATGCTGCTGATATTGCTTTACATCGGCAACACGCACTACGGCAACCGGATGAACCGCAACATCCAGCGGCTCAAGCAGCAAACCGAGGATTTACGAGCCGATTACACCACCCTGAAATCGGACTACATGGAGGCCAGCAAGCAGAGCGAGGTGGCCCGTAAGGTAGCCGCCATCGGGCTGGTCGAAAGCTCGTCGCCGCCCTTCCGCATCGCCGTACCCGCCGGCCGCCTCGACGAGGCCGAGCTCGAAACCATGCCCGTGCTCACCGCCGATACGCTGGCCGCCCGCGCCGCCCGCGACTCGGTAGCCAGCGCCCACGCCGACTCGGTGCAGGGCCGCGCCCGCCGTCAGGCCCTGGGCTTATCCGACGATGACACGCCCGAGCTGGGCGCCCCGCCGCCCGGCCTCTCGCCCGAAGATTCGGCCGCCGCGCCCATTACTGGTGGAAGCACGGGCCGCGGTAGCCAGCGTACTCGCACCGGCGACTCAGAAAAGTCCTCGTCCAGCACAAAAAAGCACAAGTCAGCCCAAGACAAGAAAGGCCGCGATAAGAAAGCGGCCTCCGCCAAAAAGTTATCCCATGAAAGGCAGCGTTAAGAAATCCATCGTCACGCGGGTGCGCCTCGCGTTTCTGGGGGTGGCGCTTTTTTCGTGCGCCGTGGCCTGGAAAATCTCGCGCATCCAGTACCAGGAGGGGGCCAAGTGGCGCGCCCTGGAGCAGGAGCGCCGTATCAGCTACCAGCCGGTGCCCGCTACGCGGGGTAATATTTACTCTGATAACGAGAGTATTATGGCGACCTCGCTGCCCTTCTACCGGGTAGCCTGGGACCCCGGCGTGGTCGATGACGAGGTATTTAGCCGCAACGTGGATTCGCTGGCCTGGCACCTGGCGCATTTCTTCCAAGACCGCAGCGAGGCCGAGTACAAGCGCAAGCTGGTCGATGCCCACCGCGACCGCGACGTGCGCTACATCCGGCTCAACGCCCGGCAGATTAACTTTCAGGAGAAGAAGGAATTGGCCTCCTGGCCCATCTTCCGGGCCAAGCGCCGGGGCGGGGTCATTTTTGAGAAGGTGGACAAGCGTTTCCGGCCCTTCGGCGGACTGGCCCAGCGCACGGTGGGCTTCGTCAACGAGGATAAAAACGGCGCGGGGCTGGAATTCACCTTCCAAAACAAGCTGGCTGGCCGGCCGGGCGAGGCGCTGTTCGAGCGCGTGCCGGGCGGCTTCAAGCCCGTGTACGACGGGACCGAAATCAAGCCCCAGCCGGGCTACGACGTGAAAACTACCCTCGACATCAACCTCCAGGACGGGGCCGAGGATGCACTGTACAAGTCGTTGGTAGCCAACGATGCCAAATACGGCTGCGTCATTTTGATGGAGGTGAAGACCGGTGAAATCAAGGCCGTGGCCAACCTGGGCAAGGCCGAGGATGGGGTTTATAAGGAAGACTACAACTACGCCTTTGCCGACCAGGGCCGCACCGAGCCGGGCTCGACCTTTAAGCTGGCGTCGATGGCAGCCGTTTTCGAGGCCGACCCCGCGCTGAAGCTCGACGACATGGTGGAAACCGGTCCCGGCCGCATGCTCATCGGCGGGGCCGTGAAAACGGACTCGCACGCCAACGGCCGCATCACGGTGCAGCAGGTGTTTGAGAAGTCGAGTAACATCGGGGTGGCCCGGTTGGTGCAGGAGCATTTCTCCGGCAATCCGTCGCGCTACACCGACTATCTCAAAAAGTTTGGCCTCGACAAGCCGTTGGGCTTTCAAATGAACGGGGAAGCGCTGCCCTACGTGAAAGACCCGCGCGACCGCAGTTGGAGCCGTACCTCGCTCTCGACGATGGCCATCGGCTACGAGCTGAAGCTGGCTCCGCTCCAAACCCTGGCTTTCTACAACGCCGTAGCCAACGGCGGCGTGAAAGTGGCCCCCATGATCGTGCGCGACATCAAGCAGGCCGACCAGGTGGTGGAGCACTTCGAAACGCAGGTGCTGAACCCCAAAATCTGCTCCGAGGCCACGCTGCGCAAGCTGCGCGCCATGCTCGAAGGTGTGGTTCTGGAAGGTACCGCCAAGGCTATCCGGCCCAAAGACTATACCATCGCGGGCAAAACGGGCACGGCCTGGAAATTCAAGAACGGCCGCTACACCAAAACGTACTCGACCAGTTTCTGCGGCTTTTTTCCGGCCGACAAGCCTAAGTACAGCTGCATCGTGGTAATCGACTCGCCGAGTCGGGGCCGCATCTACGGCGGCGACGTGGCCGCGCCGGTGTTCCGCGAGGTGGCCGACAAGTGCATGGCCCGCGACCAGGCCAGCCAGCGCCCCATGCTGGCGCGGGTGCCCGCCCGCCGTACGCCTGTGCCGCTCGTGCGCGCTGGCTTGCAGGATGAAATCGCCCTGGTGTGCCAGAAAATCGGTTTGCCCGGCCAGACCCACGCTACCGGCGGGGAAGAATGGGTACGGGCCACCCGGGCGATGGATACGGCCTTCGTGGCCCGAACCGTGGCCCTGCGCCCCGATGCCAGCGTGGCCCACCCCGGCCGCATGCCCAACGTGCGCGGCCTTACCCTGCGCGATGCGCTGTTCCTGCTTGAAAACCGCGGCCTGAAGGTGCAAACCAGCGGTACCGGCCGGGTGCGCGAGCAGTCGGTAGCGCCCGGCAGCTTTGCCAAGCGCGGCCTCGTGGTGGGTTTGCTGCTCACGCCCACCGCTGCCCCCACCGCCGCGCCCGCCGCGCTGCCCGCGCCGCTACACACCGAAGTAGCCGAGAATACGCTGCTCATCCCGGCCGAAATGGGTGGCAGCCACGCCAAAGCGCTGGCCAAAGCTGCCGGCTCGGCCAACTCGGCAACCGCTGAGAAAAAGGGTGATAAGTCTGCTTCGGCCAAAGCCAAGCCCGAGGACAAGGCCAGCCCGGCCAAGACCACTACTGCCACCTCGAAGGAGAAAGACAAGAAGAAAGACGGCGACAAAGAGGACAAATCCGCCAAAAAAGCGGCTGGTAAGTCGAAAAACGCCAAGCCCGACGCGCAACCCAAGAAATCAACTTCCCGCGACAAGGCCGATATCCGCACCACGCAGCGCGCCCCGGAGCCGGCGGCTAAATCCAGAAAATCTGCATGAGTACCCTGCCTCTCTTTGCCCTGCTGGCTGATATCCCGGTGCTGGCCCAGCACGGCCCCGCCGACGCGCCCGTGGCGGGCCTCACCCTCGACTCGCGGGAGGCGGGGCCGGGCATGCTGTTCTGCGCCCTGCGCGGCACGGCGACTGATGGCCATAACTTCATTCCGAAAGCGGTGGCGCTGGGCGCGGCCGTGGTAGTGTGCGAGGAGCTGCCCGCCGAGCTGAATCCCGCCACGACCTACGTGCAGGTGGCCGACAGCGCCGCCGCTCTCGGGCCGATTGCCAGTGCCTTCTACGGCCACCCGTCGCGCCAGCTCACGCTGGTGGGCGTCACGGGGACCAACGGCAAGACTACCTGCGCGACGCTGCTGCACAAGCTTTTGCGCGAGCTGGGCTACCACGCCGGCCTGCTGAGCACGGTGCAGAATCAGATCGACGAAACCGTTATCCCGAGCACCCACACCACGCCCGACGCCATCCGCCTCAACGAGCTGCTGGCCCGGATGGTAACCGCCGGCTGCACCCACGCCTGCATGGAGGTGAGCAGCCACGCCGTGGCCCAGCACCGCATCGGCGGGCTGCGCTTCGCGGGGGGGATTTTTACCAACCTCACCCACGACCACCTCGACTACCACGGCACCTTCGACAATTATTTAAAAGCGAAGAAGGGCTTTTTCGACGCGCTGCCCAAAACGGCCTTTGCCCTCACCAATGCCGACGACAAGCGTGGCCCGGTGATGCTGCAAAACACGGCCGCCCGCCGCGCGACTTACTCGCTGCGCTCGGCCGCCGATTTCCGCGCCCGCCTCGTGGCCAATGAGATGCACGGCTTGCTGCTCGACCTCAATGGCCAGGAGGTGCATTTCCGGCTCATCGGCATCTTCAACGCCTACAACCTGCTGGCCGTGTACGGCGCGGCCGTGCTGCTGGGCGAAGACCCCACCGAGGTACTTACTATCCTCTCGGGCCTGACGACCGCGCCCGGCCGCTTCGAGCCCGTGACGGTGCCCGGCCAGCCCATCAGCGGCCTCGTGGACTACGCCCACACGCCCGACGCCCTCGAAAACGTGCTCCAGACGCTGCTCCAGACGCGCCGCCCCGAGCAGCGCATCATCACGGTGGTGGGCTGCGGCGGCAACCGCGACGCCGCCAAGCGCCCCGTCATGGCCCGGTTGGCCGCCCAGCTTTCCGACGAGGTTATCCTTACTGCCGATAATCCGCGCCACGAAGACCCGTTGGCCATCCTGCGCGAGATGGAAGCCGGCCTCACTCCGCCGGCCGATGCCCACACCCAAACCATTGCCGACCGTCGCGCCGCCATCCGCGCCGCCGTGGCGCTGGCCCGCCCCGGCGACCTCGTGTTAGTGGCTGGCAAAGGCCACGAAACTTATCAGGAAATTAAGGGTGTAAAAACTCACTTCGACGACCGTGAGGAATTGCGTGCCGCGCTAATTGAAATTAAAAATTAAAAATTATGAATTAAAAATTGTTGATAAGGAATTCGTAGGCCGATAATACTGTGGTCGCGCTGACTAGTGAATGGGTAATTCATAATTCCTAACTCATAATTCATAATTAAAAAAAGAATGCTTTACTACCTTTTTCGCTACCTGCACGAGCACTTTCACCTGCCGGGGGTGGGCGTGTTTCAATACACCACGTTTCGCGCGGGGCTCTCGGTCATCGTGTCGCTGCTGATTGCCCAGTTTTTCGGGGCGCGGCTCATTCGCGTGCTCCAGCGCAAGCAGGTGGGCGAGACTATTCGCGACCTGGGCTTGCAAGGGCAGAACGAAAAGAAGGGTACGCCGACGATGGGCGGGCTCATCATCCTGCTGGCCATCCTGGTGCCGGTGCTGCTCTTTGCGCGGCTGCGCAATATCTACATCATCCTCATGCTGCTCAGCACCGTGTGGCTGGGGCTGATTGGCTTCCTCGACGATTACATCAAGGTTTTTCGCAAGAACAAGGAAGGCCTGAGTGGGCGCTTTAAAGTGCTGGGACAAATTGGTCTGGGCCTCACCGTGGGCTGGGTGCTCTACTACAGCAACGAGGTGACCGTGCGCGAATACCTACTGCCCAACGGCCAGTACTCGGCCATCGACGCGACCAAAGTCTGGAAAGACGTGCACCTGACCCTGACCACGGTACCCTTCATGAAAAACAACGAGCTGAATTACGGCGACCTTTTCGCCAATGCGCAGCTGGTTTTCAAGGATTTCTACGGCCTGCTCTACATTCCGCTGGTTATCGTCATCATTACGGCCGTGAGCAACGGGGCCAATATCACCGACGGCCTCGACGGGCTGGCTGCTGGTACCTCGGCCATCATCGGTATTACGCTGGCCATCTTCGCCTTCGTGAGTGGTAACGCCCTGCTGGCCGATTACCTGGACATCATGTTCATTCCTGATTCAGGCGAGCTGGTGGTGTTCTGTACCGCATTTGTGGGGGCTTGCGTGGGCTTCTTGTGGTACAATTCCTACCCGGCTCAAGTATTCATGGGCGATACTGGCTCGCTGGCCCTGGGCGGCATTATCGCCGTGCTGGCGCTCATCGTGCGCAAGGAGCTGCTGATTCCGGTGCTGTGCGGGGTATTCCTGATTGAAAACTTGTCGGTTATCGTGCAGGTAAGTTGGTTTAAGTACACCAAGCGCAAGTACGGCGAAGGCCGCCGCCTGCTGCGCATGTCGCCGCTGCACCACCACTACCAAAAGCTCGGCTACCACGAATCCAAGATTGTGTCGCGCTTCTGGATTGTGGGTATTATGCTGGCCGTCATTACGTTGGTTACGTTGAAATTGCGCTAGATATTTACCGCGGACGGCGCGGAAGCTTTTCGCGGAGGGTCGCGGAAGAAAAGTCTCCGCGTCGTCCGCGAAAAGCTTCCGCGCCG
>CAJYPK010000050.1 GCA_913776615.1 uncultured Hymenobacter sp. | reverse complement strand
TTTTCGGCCGCCTGAAGGAGGCACGCGGCTTTGCCACCCGCTACGAAAAGACGGCTTCCTCGTTTTTAGCCGTGGCCCACCTACTCGCCGCCTTGGATTGGATGCGCTAGCTGTCCACAGACTTTAGAGCCACGGTGAAAGACGCGTGTCGACGCGCAATGCTCGACCCAGTAAAATCGGGCTGGTTAGCTCCCCGAGCGCACGGAGTAGTTGCGTTTCGGCCTACGCCAGAATTAGTACACGGCGTAAGTATTAGTAGCCCGTACCTTGCGCAACTGTTGCGGCAGCACAAGGCATTTTCAGGTAAAAAAACGGACGCTTAGGCGTCGTAAAAGGATAAGGTAGTTCAGTGGTAGAACGTCCGGCTCTCATCCGGTTGGCCGCTGGTTCGAGCCCAGCTCTTATCCCGTTTCTGATATAGCTCAGTGGAAGAGCGCCCGGCTCTAGGACCGGGTGGACGCTGGTTCGAGCCCAGCTATCAGAACTAGTTGCTTTACTAATGCTCCCTTCCAAACCCGCCCTCCACGCCGCCTG
Organism: uncultured Hymenobacter sp.; assembly: GCA_913776615.1. GTDB lineage: Bacteria > Bacteroidota > Bacteroidia > Cytophagales > Hymenobacteraceae > Hymenobacter. Next base: position 198,743 of record CAJYPK010000050.1, on the reverse strand, counting down.
CCTGGCCTACGTGCAAACCCGCCTCGACACGGCCCGCGCCGGCATGGCCGCCGCCCAGGAGTCGAGCAACTCCGAAACCAAGAGCAGCGCCGGCGACAAGTACGAGACCGGCCGCGCCATGGCCCAGCAGGAGCGCGACCACCACGCCGTGCAGCTGCACGAGGCGCAGAAGCTGCTGGCCGACTTGCACAAAATCAACCCCGAGCTGGCCAGCGACGCCGTGCGGCTGGGGGCGCTGGCCGATACCAGCCTGGGCCTGTTTTACGTGAGTATCAGCGCGGGGCGGCTGACTACGGCCGATGGATTGGCCTTTATGGCGATGTCGCCGGCGGCGCCGCTGGCCGCGGCGCTGCACGGGCGGCGGGCCGGCGAGGAAGTGTTATTCAATGGCAAGCCGGTGCGCGTAGTGGCGGTCAGCTAGCGGGGCGCACCCCGGTCGGCCGCGAGCCGTATGCTACGGGTATGGAACCTACTGTCCGCTGGCTGGCCCAGCTTCCCGCCCCCAAAACTACCCCGCTGCAAGATGTGGCCCGCTGCCTGCTGGGCTCCTTCATGGTCGCGGCCGGTACCGGCCACCTGACGTTCGTGCGCCGCGAATTTCAGGCCCAGGTACCCGACTTCGTGCCCATGAGCAAGGACAATGTCGTGCTGCTCTCGGGCGTGGTCGAAATCGGTTTGGGGCTGGCCCTCCTCTTCTTAAAAGGCAAAAATCGGGTGCGCATGGGCCTGGGCCTGGCGGCCTTTTACGCGGCCATTTTTCCGGGTAACATTCACCAGTACACCCACCACATCTCGGCCTTCAACCTCGACACCGACGGTAAGCGGCTGGCTCGCCTCTTCGGCCAGCCCTTACTTATCGGCGCGGCGCTTTGGAGTACCGGCGCCCTCCAAGCGCTGCGTAAGAAGCATGTAGCGTAAGCTTTAGCTTGCGGGCGAGCGCAGCGAGCAGGTGCGTCAGCGAACGTCTGCTAACGCCCTGCTCGCTGCGCTCGCCCGCAAGCTAAAGCTTACGCTACTTCTCGTTTTTCGCCACCACGAACATCCGGTCGCCGAAGCGGCCCGTCAGCTTATTGAGCCAGTAGGTGGGGTACTGCGTGCCCAGCTTGGTGGCTTGCTCTACCACGTTGCCCCCCAGCCGGATATTGGCCGGAGCCTTCACCGGGTTTAGCAAATCGACCACCGAGAAGCCATTCTTAGCCAGCATCTGGCGAATGGTATTCGGCGTGAACTCGTAGAGGTGGTAGGGCGGAATATCCATGCGCCGCTGGCGGCCCAGGGCCTTGTAGGCCGCGAAGCCCAGGCGCATGCTCGGCAGGTTGGTCACGCTGGGCAGGGCCAGCACCAGCAGCCCGCCCGGCTCCAGGATGCGGCCGAACTTACGGATGGCCGCCGCTGGCGACAGCAGGTGTTCGAGCACGTCGCCGAGGTAGGCCAGGTCGAATTGGTTTTCGTGGAAATCCTCGGTGGTTTCGATGTTGCCCGTCACGACGGGCAGGCCCAGCTCGCGGCGGGCGTAGTCGGCGGCGTGGGCCGATATTTCGAGGCCGTGGGTTTCCCAGCCCAGGCTTTGCAGACTCTTGAGGGTGTAGCCGGGACCGCAGCCCACCTCCAGGTAGCGGAAGCGTCGGCCGGGATAGTGCTGCTGCATGTAGCGGGTGAATTTATCTTCCTTCACCTTGCTCAGGTCCAGCGCCTTGCCTTCTTCGATAAAAGCCTTGTCCTTCTCAGTGCGGTCGTAGTTGGGCCGGTCGGTAAAATACTCCTTGCCGTAGAGCTTTTCGAGCTGCGCGGGCGTGGGCTGCGGGTCCAGAAAGGCCAGGTCGCAGTTCCGGCAGCGGGTACCTTGCAGGCGCTGACCGTCGAAGACGTAGTAAAAGGGCAGGGGCTCGAAGCTCGTGGCTCCGCACAGGTCGCAGTGGCGCTGGGTCGTCATGTAGCAGGTACCATTTACCACTTAACAGGCAACTGGCTGGCTGCTGCACGTGGCTGGTTCTGGTTGTAAAGTTCAGCATCAGAACCCAACTTGGCGGCGGGTCGTTGGTTAACTCAGTAAACTGTTAAATACTATCCGTTAAATGGTAAATGACCTAGTGGACGCCGTCGTGATTGGAGCCGGGCCGGTGGGGCTGGCCTGCGCCCTCGAAATTCAGCGCCGGGGCCTCAGCGTGACGGTGGTCGATAAGGGCGCGCTCGTCAATTCCCTCGTGGGCTACCCCACCAACATGGAATTCTTTTCCACCCCCGAACTCCTCGAAATCGGCGGCTATCCCTTCCCGATGGCGGCCTATAAGCCGCACCGCGAAGACGCCCTCGACTATTACCAGCGCGTGGCCGCCGCCGAAAAGCTCAGCCTGCGCCTGTATGAGCGGGTGACGGGCCTGCGCGGCCAGGCCGGCGACTTCGTAGTCGAAACCACGAAGGGGGAAATCGCGACCCGCGCCGTGGTAGTCGCCACCGGCTTTTTCGACGTTCCCAACCCGCTAGGCATTCCCGGCGAAAACCTGCCTCACGTAAACCATTATTATAAAGAGCCCTACGCCCACGCCGGGCAGGACGTGGTAGTGGTGGGGGCCAAAAACTCGTCGGCCAAGGCGGCCTTGTCGCTCGTGCGCTCGGGCGCCCGCGTCACGCTGGTCGTGCGCGGCCCCGAGGTGTCGGAAAGCGTGAAATACTGGATTCGCCCCGACCTGCTCAACCGCATCAAGGAAGGTCGCATTACGGCTTACTTCAACACCCGCCTCGATGCCATCACGCCCACCACGGTGGAGGTAACCACGCCCGACGGCCCGCGCAGCCTGCGGGCCGACTACGTGTACGCCCTCACCGGCTACCGGCCCGATTATACCCTGCTGGTCGATATGCTAGCCCTGCCGCTCGATACCAACGATCCCGCCCGGCCACCGCTCTTCGATCCGACGACCCACGAAACCGCTCGCCCGGGCGTATTCGTGGCCGGTACGGTATGCGGTGGACTAGCCACCAGCCGGTGGTTTATCGAGAACGGCCGTCACCACGCCCAGCTTATCGCGCAGACACTGGCGGGGGCCCCGGCTCCCGCGTTAGCCGCGATATAAACAGGTAATTTTCAGAAGGGTGCTTCAATGCTAATTGCCTGGAGCCAGTGCCCATAATGACTGACGACCAAGGTGGTATGATCACCTTGGTCGTCAGTCTATACTTGCTGCCTGAAATAGTTTGAGGAGCAGCACACCGCGGCGAGGGCCTGTAGCCTGCGTGCCGTGGGTAGGATACCGAGCTTAAAAAAGCTCATTCTCAACGATGCTTTCCAAGCTCAGGTGTGAGCTGGGAGGCAGCTCGTCGAGGTCGGCGTCGAGCAGGAGGGCGCGAGCGGGTAGAAGCGGGGCCTGGTTGACCTCCTCGACGGTGGCGCGGAGGGCTAGCGGAGGCTGCCCCGGCCGGTGGAGCCGCAGGGCCAGGGGGGTGAACAGCTCCGCCGCCACTAGCCAGTCGGGCAGGGGGGCGGCTGGCAAGGCCAGGATACCCAGCCCCGGTACGCGCAGACTAGTCCTGACGACGAAAGAGCTGACCGTAACTGCCATGAGCGGGCGGACCTCGCAAGTCCAGTATGAACAGAAAGTTCTCTAGCTGGGCTGCGTACCCGTTTTCATAATAAAACCTTTTTTCTTGCCGCGCTGCTTGATGCGGGTGCCGGGGAGCAGCTGCATCTCCAGCGTTACGGGAGCGCAGGAGCTATACGTTAGCTCCTGCGGGGCATAACCCGCCGCGCTTACCTCCAACGTAGGGTAATGGGTGATTGACGCGGGCAGCGTAAAAAAGCCTTCCTCATTGGTAATGAGAATGATGCTGGTGCCCTTGACAAAGACGCTGGCCCCGGCCAAGGGATTTTCGTTGCTCATCACCCGGCCGTTGAAGGCCCCGCAGGGGCGCGGAGTAGGAGTAGCGGCGGCCTTGGGTAGGGTAGCTTGGCTAAAAGCTGGTGCCGCGCTGAGCAGTAATAAGTTGAGGACGAGAATAAAGGGACTTTTCATAAGAAACAAGCGAGGCAGGCAGGGCCGCCCATCTAAAGAGAAAGTAAGATATGAGCGTTAGTACGCAAACGCCGTACAATGGCTACACGCTGTTTTCAGAAAACGTGCCGAACTTTCTCGGCCGGCCCAACGGGGCAGACAGCAAGGACCGATTACTTTCGTCTATGGGCTTTTTTACTTCTGTGCGGGGCGGGTTGGTAGGGCTATTTTTTGCAGGACTGGCGGGTGAGCTGGCGGCCCAGTCGGCACCGTTGCCGTGCCAGCTGCTGCCGCTGAGCGCGGCCGAGCGCGTGCAGGCTGCCAGCCTCGTGGTGGAGGCCGAAGTGCTGGATGCGCGGGGCGAGTGGGACGCGGCGCACCAGCATATTTTTACCCGGCAGCGGCTGCGGGTTTTTCGGGTGCTGAAGGGTACGCTGGCCGATACCACCGCGCTGGCCCTACTAGTGGAAGGGGGCCAGGTAGGCCTCGCCCGACATGAGTTGACTAACACCCTGCGCCCGCTGCCAGCGGGCCAGCAGGGTATTTTTTTCCTGGTGCCAGCCCCCTGGTCGGGCGTGGCCCCGGCTTACGCGGCCTATGCTTCCAGCCAGGGGGCCATCACGTACGATCTGGCGCTGGGTACCGCTGCCGAGCCGGCGCGCGCCTACGCCAGCTGGGCCGAGGCCGCCCAGCAAACGGTGGAGCTCAGCGGGCAAGCGCCGCAGGTGCTGCGAGTGAATAAGCGCCTGCTGGCTGCGCAGCAGCTGGCAGCCAGCAGGGCGGTGGCCCGGGCTACGCAGCGCACGCAAGCCCCGGTGATCAGCAGCTTTAGCCCGATGCAGACCACGGCGGGTACGGGGGCGGTGCTCACCCTACGGGGAAGCGGCTTCGGCAGCAGCCGGGGCAGTGGGGGCGTGCTGCTGGCCAACGCTGACGATGGGGGCGCAACGACCACCCGCGTGCTCGACCGCGACTACCTGAGCTGGAGCGACACCCAGATTCAGGTGCGCGTGCCGTCGCTGGCTACCGACGGCCACCCCGCCGGGACGGGCCTGGTGCGCGTAACTACCGGCGATGGCAGCTCGGTTACGACGACCTCCGCTCTCGTTATTCGCTATGCCCTTACCAACATCGACAATACGACGGGTACGCTGGTAGACCGGCCTAACCACGTGGCAACCAATGGTGCGGGGGGAATAACGTACCGCTTCGGGCCCAACTTTCGGGCGAATACGGCGGCCGGGGCGGCCTGGCAACGAGCCCTGGCCCAGTGGCGCTGCGGCACGGGCGTGAACTGGGAGCTGGGCACTGATGCCACGGCCAATACCATTGCTTCGGACAATGCCAACGTCATCGCCTTTGATGAGGGCTCGTTGCCGGCGCGGGTGCTGGCCCGTACCACGTCGTACTACCAAGGCTGCTACACGCCGCAGGGCGAAGTAGCCTTCTACGTTTCCGAAATCGACCAGCAGTTTACCACCAGCCTGCCTTTTCAGTTTGGGCCGGGGCGGGCGGGGGCGGGGCAGTACGATTTTGAGTCGGTAGCCGTGCACGAGCTGGGGCACGCGCAGCAGCTGGCGCACCTCATTCTGCCCGGGGCTATTATGCACTACGGCTTGTCGGCGGGGTCGAATCTGCGTACGCTCGACCCGGCTTCTGACGTTGCAGGCGGGCGCTTGGTGCTGCGTACGCGCAGCTATCGCAGCCGGGGGTGTGGGGGGCAGGCGATGTTGCCAGCCCCACTTACCGGGCTGACCGCCGCCAGCTCTGGGGCCAGCGTGTCGTTTAGCACCCGCGACGAGTGCTTCGTCAACGGCTTCGTACTGGAGCGCAGCCAGGGAGCCGATACCACGGCCGCCGGAGCCGGCTGGACCACCGTAGCTAGTGCAGCGGCGGGGCAGGCCAGCGGCCAGTACACGCTTACCGATGCTAGTCCGCTGGCGGGACTGCATTATTACCGCTTGGGCCTGCGCCGTCCCAACGGCACTATTGATTACGCATCCCCCCTGCCGCTGCTGGCCGAGGCGCTGGCCGGGCCGCAGGTATTTCCCAACCCGGTGAATGGTGATCAGCTGCAACTGGCCTTCCCAGCCGCTGCGGACGGCAATTTGACGCTGCGCGTGTACGACGAGCTGGGACGCTACCATCTAGGCCAGCGCACTACCGTGCAAGCTGGGCTCAATCTGCTGACCTTCAACGTGGCCATTCTGCGGCCCGGCTTTTACATCTTGCGGCTGACCACCGACCAGGGCAGTAGCAGCGTGCGCATTGTCAAGCTCTAGCGCGCCGAAAAAACGGCTCCGTCCGTGGTTGGGTCGGCCGAAATAGCCCCAAGCCGGAGCTTGGGGTTATAACCTCTAAGAATCTGTTTAACTTAGTACTACGCATCTAAACTCTGTTTGTCATTGCGAGCGCAGCGAAGCAATCACACCCAAACGGCCAGGCTGAACAGGTGCGATTGCTTCGCTACGCTCGCAATGACCGCTAGTATAGTGATGACTTAAACAGCTTCTAAACAGGCGTGGAGGCAAAGCGATAGTCGCGCAGCTCTTCGGCACTGAGATTGCCGTTGAGCCATTCGCCCTCGATGGATGCCCCGAGCTTTTTGTAGAAGGCGATGGCGGGCTCGTTCCAGTCGAGCACCTGCCACTTCATGCGCTGCGCGCCGGTGCGCCGGGCCTCGGCTACCACGGCATCGAAGAGCAGGCGGCCGTAGCCGCCGCGCCGGGCGGTTTCCGTCACCACGAGGTCTTCGAGGTAGAGCATGCGGCCCTTCCAGGTGGAGTAGGCGGTGTAAAAGAGGGCCAGCCCGAGCAGGTCATCCCCGCTTTCCAGCACGAAGAAGCCAAAGATGGGTTCCGGCCCGAAACCGTCGTGGCGCATCATTTCGAGGGTGTTGGTGACCGCGTCGGGCTCGCGCTCAAATGTCGCCAGTTCCTGAATGAGGGCCAGCACCCGGGGCAGGTCGCTTTCCTGCCCGCGGCGCAGGGTAGGGGAGATGTTCGTCATAAAAAAGGAGAAAAGCCTAACATGCAAAAGCCTGCGCCCCGAACTGCCAGGCAGCTCCGAAGCACAGGCTTCAACTACCACCAAAGTAGTAGCCTAAAATTCAACGAATCAACATCCTGCCGCGACCAGCGGCCCTGCCCAGCAGAAAACCGGCTACATCCCCGCAATCAGTTAAATCCGTTAAATCCGCGGTCTACATCTGCGGCTGCATTTTCTTGATATCTTCCACGGCGTTGGGAGCGCTGAGCTCGCGCATCACGCTGTTGGCAGCGGGGGCGGGGGCTTTTTTACCGCCGGTGGTGTCGGCTGCCGCCGGGATGGGGGGCAGGGGAGCGGTAGCTACGTCGTCTTCGGTCGAGGTGGGGTTGCCATCGGGCGAGCTGCAAGCGGCCAGGGTCAGCGTGAGGGCAGCTGAAGCCAGCAGCGCGGGCAGGAAGCGTTTCATCGTCATAAGGAAAGCCAGATTTTAGGCCGCAAGTTACGGCGCGTTGGCTTGAATGTTAGGAAGAGCCGGCAGGTAATAAGCCAATTAGTTGGCCCAGCGGCCAGCCCAGCAGCGCGGCGCGGGCCGTCCAGGCCAGGGTGCGCAGCCAGTTGGTGCGCGTGAGGCCGTCGAGGGCCACGTAGTTGTAGCCATCGGCCGCCAGCCGATTGTGGAACGGGACGGCGATGAAAAACGTGGCCAGCCACACGAGTAGCACCAGCGCCAGCTGCCCCAGCGCCCAGGCCGCGCCCCGGGTGGCGTAGGCCGCCCAGGCCAGCCGGCCAAGGCCAGCTCCAGCACCATCGGCGCGCCCACCACCCAGCCCATGCCGCGGGTGTGGGCGGCGTGGTAGCGGCCAAACTCGGCCTTGCCCACCAGGGCCAGCGCGGGGTAAGTCACGAGCTGCACCACCCAGATAACGCCGGTGAGGTAGGCGGCCAGGCTGAAATTTAGTAGAAGTAGCTGCGGGAGCGTCATAAACGGGAGTGCAAGGCGGTGCAACAGACCTACGAAATCTGCCGACTATCGACCAGCTTGTGGCATAAGTGTTAGCTTGTGTTTTGTGGCCGGTGAGGCGCCGCACAAGCTAAAGCTTACGCTACATTTTTTCATGAATAAAAGACTATTATCGCTGCCGCTGCTGGCGGCCCTGGCTACGGCCTGCAACTCCTCCTCCAGCTCTTCGACGGGTAGCAACGGCAAGCCCGACTTGCTGCGCGCCGCCCTCGATACGACCGTCGCGCCGGGCGACGACTTTTTCCGCTACGCCAACGGTACCTGGCTTAAGAATCACCCCATCCCGGCTTCCGAAAGTAACTCGGGTATTGGCATTGAGGTGCAGAAGGAAGTGTACGAGCGCCTGCGCCAAACCAGCATCGACGCCGCCAAGGCTAAGGCCGCGCCCGGCAGCAACCAGCAGAAAATCGGCGATTTCTGGGCCGTGGGCATGGATTCGGTAAAGGCTAATCAGTTGGGGTACACGCCCATCAAGCCCGAGCTGGACCGCATCGCGGCCCTGAAGTCGGTGGCCGACGTGCAGGCCGAGATTGCGCGGCTCATCCCGCTGGGCGTCGATGCCCTCATCGGGCCCAACGTGCAGCAGGACGCCAAAAACAGCGACAAGATGGCGCTGTACCTGTTGCAGGCGGGCCTAGGCCTGCCCAACCGCGACTATTACGTTAATACCGACACCCGCACCAAGAATATCCGCCGCGCCTACGTGCGGCACCTGGCCAACACCTTCAAGCTGCTGGGCCGCGACTCGACCACCGCCAACGCCCAGGCCGCCAAGGTAATGGCCCTCGAAACGGCCCTGGCCAAGTCGTCGCGCAAGCTCGAAGCCCTGCGCGACCCCTACGCCAACTACCACAAGATGAGCCTCGCCCAGCTCGACAAGCTCACGCCGGGCCTCAACTGGAAAACCTGGCTAAGCCAGCTCGGCCAGCAGCACATCGACTCGGTCATCGTGGGCCAGCCCGAGTTTTACCAAACGGCCAACCAGCTGCTTAAAACTACCCCGCTGGCCGACTGGCAAGCCTACCTGAGCTGGCAGCTGGCGCACGAGTTTGCCCCCACGCTGAGCCAGGACTTCGACCGGGAGAACTTCCACTTCTACGGCACCGTGCTGCGCGGGGCCCAGAGCCAGCGCCCCCGCTGGAAGCGCGTGCTCGACATGCAGGAGCGTGCCCTGGGCGACGCGCTGGGCCAGCTGTTCGTGCAGGAGTACTTCAAGCCCGAAACCAAAGCCCGCTACGATACCCTGGTAAAGAACATGGTAACGTCGTTTGCCGACCACATCAAGCAGGTAGATTGGATGAGTGCCCCCACCAAGGAAGTGGCGCTGGACAAGCTGCGTAAAATCACGCCCAAGGTGGGCTACCCCACCAAGTGGAAGGATTACACGAGCCTGCAAATCGACCGCAGCTCACTCACGGCCAATGTAATGCGGGCTAATCAGTGGCGCTACAAGTACTACGAGATTGATAAGCTCGGCAAGCCCGTCGACCGCACCGAGTGGGGCATGACGCCCCAGACTTACAACGCCTACTACAACCCCAGCAACAACGAGATTGTGCTGCCCGCCGCCGCCTTCGCCGTGCCCACCCTGCTCGATGCCGACGCCGACGACGCGCTCGTGTACGGCTACGCCGGGGCCAGCACCATCGGCCACGAGCTCACGCACGGCTTCGACGACGAGGGTAGCCAATTCGACGCCAAGGGCAACCTGCACGAATGGTGGAGCAAGGACGACCGCAAGCGCTTCAACCAGCGCGTGAGCCAGATCGTGCGGCAGTTCAACGGCTATACGCTGCTCGACTCGCTGCACATCAACGGCAAGGCCACGGCCGGCGAAAACATCGCCGACCTCGGCGGCATCGTCATCGGCCTCGATGCTTTCAAGAAAACCAAGGAATACAAGGAGGGCAAGAAAGTAGCCGGCCTCACGCCCGTGCAGCGCTACTTCCTGGGCTACGCCCTGGGCTGGCAGATGCACGTGCGCGACGAGGCCCTGGCCTCGCAGCTGCTCACCGACGTGCACTCGCCGGCCCAGTACCGCGTCAACGGCCCGATGGCCGACGTGCCCGCCTTCTACGAGGCCTTTGGCGTGAAGCCCGGCCAGAAGCTCTACCGCCCCGACTCAGCGCGGGTGAGAATCTGGTAGGCCGGGGCGCGGCGTATTTCCGCCCGGGCGGGTCAGGCTACGGCTTGGCCTGCCCGGGCTTTTTTGTGCGGTGGCAGCAGGATTGCAGACTCGCGGGCTAGCGTAGTCCGCGCTGTCTTTTGTATTTGAAAAATTATAAAATAAAGCTTGCCGTTTCGGCGCCTGGAAGTACCTTTGCGCCACCAAATAAGACCGGGCCGCGTCAGTAGGCCAGCCCGTCATTTTTTCTGATATGGATTCTTATAGTAGTCGGCCTCAGTTGCTTCCTTCATAAGACAATCCGCCTAGCTCACTTCGGGGAGCGGCCGGGTTGTTGCTAACCCGTACCGCCATGAACCGGAACGCCTTTGCGTGGGCACAGCAGCCGCGCTACTTCGGCCATTTAGGTCATTCTTATTCGCTTGGAAGGCTTTGCGGACCTACTTTTGCGGGTTTAAGGCGTCCCGTTGCCACCGGAACCGTAGCTGGCTGCTGCCCGGCTGGGCCGCGCCTCGCGGCTCCGCTACCCGGCTGGTTGCTGGCGGTGCGGCTGAGCCGCTGCCAGCCTCCCTCATTTTAGTGGTACCTGCCAGGGCCAGCCGTGGCTGGGCCGTTGCTACGCGCTGGGCTAACGCTCGGGGCGGAACGGCATTCTTGTGCCCCTGATAACCCGGTTTTAGCGGAAAAATACAAAAAAACCCAACGGTTGCTTAGTCGTGTCCAGGCCCTTGCGGCCCGCCGGCCACACGTGGCGGCGCGGGTAGCCAGGGCGGGCTACGAGCATTGTGCAGCGCCCACGGCTGCCCCTTCCCGGCTAAGCGAAAAAGCCGCCCCTTCCCCCCTCCTTATTTTCTCCTTCCCCATGCTGAAGCTAAAAATAGCGGCGGCCCGCCCCGGCGTGCCCACTCCCCGGCGCTGGTCGGTTCTGTTCGGGCAATTGCCGCTGGGCCGCTCGCCGCGCCGGCCCGCCCCGCCGGGCCGTGCCGCCGGGCCACTCGTTGAAGAAGCCAGCCTGCCGCTGCCCGAGCTGCTGGCCCGCTACGACGCCACCGAAGCTGGCCTGTCGCCCGCCGAGGCGGCCAACCGGCTGGCATTGTTCGGCCCCAACGAGGTGGGGCACGAGCGGCTCCCGGCCTGGTATGCGCAGCTATTGCTGGGCTTCAAAAATCCGTTTATCGCGGTGCTGCTGGTGCTGGCGCTGGTATCGGGCTGCACCGGTGATACCAAGGCCGTGCTCGTTATCACGAGCATGGTGACGCTGAGCGTGCTCATTTCCTTCTCGCAGGAATACCGCTCGCTACGCACCACCGAAAAGCTTAAGGCATTGGTAAACAATACGGCCAGCGTGCTGCGGACTGCCGCCGGTGGCCCCGCCCCGCCGCAGCTGGTACCGTTGCGCGAGCTGGTGCCCGGCGACATCGTGCAGCTCGCCGCCGGCGACCTCGTGCCGGCCGACCTACGCCTGCTCGCCGCCAAAGACCTGCTGGTGGCCCAGGCGGCCCTCACCGGCGAGGCCCTGCCCGTGGAGAAGACCGCCGCGGTAGTCAGCGCCCCGGCCGGCGCGGCGCTGGAGCTGCCCAACCTTTGCCTGCTGGGTACGACCATCGTGAGCGGTACGGCCCGCGGGCTGGTGCTGGCTACCGGCGAGCGCACCCACTTCGGGCAGCTGGCCCGTACGCTGACCGGCCGCCCCCCGCGCACGAGCTTCGACCGGGGCCTCAACGGCGTGAGTTGGGTGCTCATCCGGTTTATGCTGGTGCTGGTGCCGGTGGTGTTTTTCCTCAACGGCTTTACCAAGCACGACTGGGGCGAGGCGTTCTTCTTCGCGCTGTCGGTGGCCGTGGGGCTCACGCCCGAGATGCTGCCGATGGTCGTTTCGGCCAACCTGGCCAAGGGTGCCCGCAGCCTGGCGCGGCAAAAAGTAGTGGTGAAGAAGCTGGCCGCCATCCAGAATTTCGGGGCGATGGACGTGCTCTGCACCGACAAGACCGGTACGCTCACCGACGATAAGATTGTGCTGGTCAAGCACCTCGATAGCTGCGGCCAGCCCAGTCCCGCCGTGCTCGACTACGCCGCCCTCAATAGCCGGCACCAAACCGGGCTGCGCAGCCTGCTCGATGCCGCCGTGCTCGCCTGCGCCGACGGGCGCGAGCCTCAGTCCCTGGCAGCTTATCGGAAAGTCGATGAAATTCCCTTCGATTTCGAACGCCGCCGTCTGAGCGTGGTACTCGAAGCCCAGCCCAACCGGCACCTGCTCATCTGCAAGGGCGCGCCCGAGGAAATTCTGCGCCGCTGCACCCACGCCGACAGCTACGGGGAGGTGCTCCCCCTGGAAACGGCGCGGCTGGCCCAGGCTAACGAGCTTATTCAGCGCATGAACGAAGACGGCCTGCGCGTGGTGGCGGTAGCCGTACGCTCCCTGGCACCCCGCGCCACGCCCTACGCCCCGGCCGACGAAACGGACCTCACGCTGGTGGGCTTCCTGGGTTTTCTCGACCCGCCCAAGGCCAGCACGGCCGCCGCCCTCGCCGCCCTGCACCAGCGCGGCGTGGCGGTGAAAGTGCTCACCGGCGACAGCGAAATTATCACCCGCCGGGTATGCCGCGAGGTGGGCCTGCCGGTGACGGGCATCCTGTTGGGAACCGAACTAGAACTGCTCAGCGACGAAGAGCTACGGGCTGCCGCCGCCACGCACACCGTCTTCGCCCGCCTCAGCCCGTTGCAAAAGGCGCGGCTCGTCGGCCAGCTGCAAGCCGCCGGCCACACGGTGGGTTTCCTGGGCGACGGCATCAACGACGCCCCCGCGCTGCGGGCCGCCGACGTGGGCATCTCGGTCGATACCGCCGTGGACGTGGCCAAGGAAGCCGCCGACATCATCCTGCTCGAAAAAAGCCTGCTCGTGCTGGCCGATGGTGTGCAGGAAGGTCGCCGCACCTTCGGCAACACCATCAAGTACATCAAGATGACGGCCTCCTCCAACTTCGGCAACGTCTTCAGCGTGCTGGGGGCCAGCGCCTTCCTGCCCTTCCTGCCAATGCTGCCCCTGCATTTGCTCGTGCAAAACCTCTGCTACGACGTGTCGCAGCTGGCCATTCCCTGGGATACCCTCGACGCCGACTACCTGGCCCGGCCCCGCCGCTGGGACGCCCGCAGCGTGGGGCGTTTCATGCTCTGCCTCGGCCCCCTCAGCTCGGTGTTCGACTACGCCACGTTCCTGCTCATGTACTTCGTCTTTAAGGCCAACGTGCCGGCGGCGCAGGCCCTGTTTCAGTCGGGCTGGTTTGTCGAGGGGCTGCTCTCGCAAACGCTCATCGTGCACCTGATTCGCACCGAGCGCCTGCCCTTTTTCCAAAGCACGGCCAGCCGGCCGGTGCTGCTGCTCACGGGGGCCATCGTGCTGGTCGGGCTGGGGTTGCCGTTTTCGCCGCTGGGCCGGGCGCTGGGCCTGGTGCCGCTGCCGCTGGGCTACTTCGGCTGGCTGGTGGGCTTCCTGCTGGGCTACGCCGCGCTCACGCAGCTCGTGAAGCGCTGGTACATCCGCCGCTTCGGCGACTGGCTCTAGCCAAGGCTGCGCTCGCCGGGTAAGGCAGGCCGGGCGGTGGGGGAGGGGCCAGCCACTACCCCACTGCTCACTCACTCACTCACTCACTCACTCACTCACTCACTTTTGTGTAGAAATCATGAAGTTGGCTTTCTTCTTTCCCCGTATTTGCCAAGCTCGGCGGGGGATTGCCGGTCGTACTTTTGCCGGGCGCATAGCCCGCCCTTTTTACTCTTTTTGGTTGATGAATCTTTACTCTTTGCGGGTGCTGGCGGTGGCTGGCCTGCTGGCGCTGGCTGGCACCGCCCACGGCCAGGGAGCCGTGACCTCGCCTTCGTCGGCCACGCCGCCCACGCCGCCCGCTGGGGCCTCGGCCCAGCAGCCCGTGCACATCGACAATGGCCAGCCCAACGACTACCACGGCTGGAGCCTGCACTTCCAGCAGACCATTATTCGGCAGTGGCACGCCAACTTTTCGGCGCCTTATTCCGACAGCCTGAGCTTGCAGCCGCGCGAAAACGCCAAGATGTCGCTGACCACCACGCTCTACCTGGGTCGGCAGCTCTGGAAAAACGCCACCGTCATCTTCAACCCCGAGGTATCGGGCGGCAGCGGCCTGAGCGGGGCCTCGGGCCTGGGCGGGGCGCTCAACGGCGAAACCTTCCGGGTGGGCTCGCCCGAGCCAGTGCTTTACCTGGCGCGACTCTACTTACAGCAGCGCTTTGCGCTGGGGCCGGAACTGGTGGACGACGAAGACGACCTCAACCAGGTGGGCGGGCCGCGTCCGGTGCGTTACCTCAGCATCACGGCCGGTAAGCTGTGCCTGGCCGATTACTTCGACCAGAACAGCTATTCGCACGACCCGCGCACCCAGTTCATGAACTGGACCCTGATGAGCGCCGGAGCCTGGGACTACCCCGCCAACACCCGCGGCTACACCGTGGGCGGCGTGCTCGAATACATCACGCCCGGCTTGGCCCTGCGCTTCGGCTCGACCCTGATGCCGACCTACGCCAACGGCCCTACCCTCGATTTCGACTACGCCAAGGCCCACGGCGAAACGCTGGAGCTGACCAAAACCTACCGCCTGCGCGGCCACCAGGGCACGGTGCGCGTGCTGGGCTTCCACAACGTGGCGGCGATGGGCAATTATTACCAGGCCCTGCGCTCGCCTTACGTGGCTGGCCGGCCCAACATCGAGAGCGTGCGCGTGGCCGGCCACGGCAAAACCGGCTTCGCCCTCAACGTGGAGCAGGAGCTGGGCCACGAGCTGGGCATGTTTGGCCGCCTGAGCTACAACGACGGTAAAAACGAAACCTGGGCCTTTACCGAAGTCGACCAAAGCGCCTGCCTGGGCCTGGTGAGCACCGGCGCCCGCTGGCACCGCGCCACCGACCGCCTGGGCCTGGCCGCCGTGGTCAACGGCCTCTCGCCCGGCCACCGCGACTACCTGGCCGCCGGCGGCTACGGCTTCATGCTCGGCGACGGCCGCCTCAACTACGCCCCCGAGTTCGTCACGGAACTCTACTACAGCATCGACTTCCCGAAGTACCACGCCGCCATCACGCCCGATTACCAGCTGGCCGTAAACCCCGGCTACAACCGCGACCGCAGCGGCCCTATCCACGTGGTGGCCCTGCGCCTGCACGTGGAGTTTTAGGGTAGCCAATTACCTTTATGAGGCCACCCTCGCGCACGTAGCCATGACGCCCATCACCCAGTTCTCGCAGCTCGACCTGACTAAAACGTACACCTACGCCGATTATCTGACGTGGAAGTTTGACGAGTTTGTTGAGCTTATTAAGGGGAAGGTGATGCGGCCGATGGCGGGGCCTAGCTCCTTGCACCAGCAATACACCATGACAATTGCTGGCGAGGTTTATACGTACCTAAAAGGCAAGCCCTGTCGCGTATATCCCGCGCCTTTTGATGTGCGACTAATGACAGCCGGAGCCAACGGCGACCAGCAGCTTCAAACAGTTGTGCAGCCCGACATTTGCGTAGTGTGCGACCTTAGCAAGATTGATAAACGAGGTTGCCTGGGTGCCCCAGATTGGATTGTTGAAATCGTATCGCCCGGCAATACCACCCGCGACACACGTATCAAGTATGACCTCTATGAAGAAAGTGGGGTAGGAGAATACTGGATTGTCTACCCCGGTGTTAAGACGGTAGCCGCTTTTACCTTGGCAAATGGGCAGTATAAGTTGACGGCTGAATACACCGAGCCCGGCCCGATTCCGGTAGCCACCCTGCCCGGCCTGACGCTGGAATGGGCCGAAATTTTCACCGAGGACTAGCCAGCCACCCCGGCTTATATTTGCAACCCCCTGACCGGCAAGGTGTCCTTGCCGGTCTTTTATTGTTGCCTGATGAAGAAAGTTGTATTGGCGCTGGCCCTGCTGGCCGCGCTGCCGCTGCGCCTGTGGGCGTGGGGCGTCGAGGGCCACCGCGCCATCGGCATCATCGCCGAAAACCACCTGACCGAGAAGGCGCGCCGCGAGGCGGCGGCCATCCTCGGGGGGCAGTCGCTGGCCATGGTCAGCACCATCCCCGACGAGATGCGCTACCTGCCCGAGTTCAAGGAAACCGGCCCCTGGCACTACGTAAACACCCCGCTGGGCCTGGCCCACGATGCCTACCTGCAAGCCATCAAGGCCCAGACTGAGCCCAACGCCTATAACGTGCTGCTCTTGAAAATCAAAGAGATGAAGGACCCGGCCAAAACGCCCGCGCAGCGGGCCGAGGCCCTCACCTTCGTGGTGCACATCGTGGGCGACATTCACCAGCCCATGCACACCGGCCGCGCCGAAGACAAGGGCGGCAACGACATCAAGATGACCTACCGGGGCAAGGATACCAACCTGCACAGCCTCTGGGACAGCGGCCTGCTCGATTACCAGGGCCTCACCTACACCGAGCTGGGTACCCAGTACAGCCCCGTGCCCGCCCCGCTCCTGAAAACCTGGCAGGCTACTACCGACCCCGGCCAGTGGCTGTTCGAGTCGTACACCATCGCTAGCCAGCTCTACACCGAGGCCGCCCAAATGCCCAACATCGACTACCGCTACTACCCCGCCCACGCCAGCATCGTGAAGCAGCGCATTCAGCAAGCCGGCGTGCGGCTGGCCGCCGTGCTCAACGAGGCGTTTAAATAAGGTAGCGCGGACGTTGTAGTCCGCCGTTTGCCCCCGAGCGCTCGCGGACTCCAAGGTCCGCGCTATCAAAAAAAGCCCCATCGCTCCAGACCGGAGCGGCGGGGCTTTTTTGGGCGCAAGGCATTCAACCTGAATACCTAGCCGGCGAATTATTTTGCGAAATAAAGGGTCAAAGTTACGCTAAGCTTATGCGTAGGGGCAAACGCCCAGGCGTCGGTAAATTTTTTTTAACACCCCCGAAATGGCCTAAATACTTAGCCCAGCGCCCAAAATGCCAGGCAAAAAAAACTGCTCCGAGCTTTTTTGTGAAACATACTGTGATGCCCCAACAAGAAGCAGTAATTTTGCACCGTGAACGCCCTCAGCCACCAGTGGATGAAGCGTGGGACGGCCAGCCAAGCCGTTCTGCGGAAAGACTGGACGGTTGTGGCTGTCGCTTTCTTTTCGTCTTGTAAGTCGTTTTTTCAATTGCCGCCCCGTTCGCTTGAGGCGGTTTTTTTGTGCTCGGCTGGCGCTCATGCCCTCGTGTGCGTAGCCGGCGTCTGCCGAATCGCCGATTTGGTAAAATACGACACTGTTAGCTAAGTTTTTGATTATGAAGCGCCCGGTTTTGCCGGGCGCTTTCGTTTTTACCTGGTTTCAAGTTGTGCGGGCGCTGTAGCCCGCGGCCATCCAGTCAATCGCGGACTACACCCTCCGCGCAACCTTATGCAAAAGCTCCTCACCCGCGTTGCCCAAGCCAATACGTTGCTCTGCGTGGGCCTCGACCCCACCGGCTCCGACGAAGACGTGACGCGCCGCCTGCCGCAGGTTATCGCCGAAACCGCGCCTTACGCCGCCGCCTTCAAGCCCAACCTGGCCTTCTTCCTGAGCCGGGGCAACGGCACGCAGCTCTTGCGCCAGGTGGTGGCCGCCGTGCCCGCTGGCATCCCGGTTATCCTCGACGGTAAGTTTGGCGACATCGCCAACACGGCCATGCACTACGCGCAGTTTGCCTACGACGTGGTGGGAGTCGATGCCGTAACGGTGAACCCCTACATGGGTGCCGACGCGGTGGTGCCCTTTGCCCGCCCCGGCAAGTTCGTTTTCGCCCTGGCCAAGACCTCGAACCAGTCGCCCATCCAGGAGGCGGAGCTAGCCAGCGGCGAGCCCGTGAGCGAGTTCACCGCCAAGCTGCTCGCGGGCCTCGACGCGACCCACGGCAACATCGGCCTCGTGGCCGGCGCCACCAATGCGGCCGCCCTGGGCCGCCTGCGTCAGCTCTGCCCCACGCAGTGGTTCCTGGTGCCCGGCATCGGCGCGCAGGGCGGCGACCTGGCCTCGGTTATGAAAGCGGGCCTGCTGGCCGACGGCGGCGGGCTGCTGATTAATGCTTCGCGCAGCATCTGGCAGGCGGACGATTCGGCGGCCGCGGCGCGGGAGCTGATGAATGAGATCAATGAGTATCGCTCGGTAACAGCTTAGGCTTTTCCCTATCATTATGGAACGTCCTTTCAGATTAGGTGACTTTTTAGAAATGGATGGCTTGCCCTGTGTAGTAGTCGGACTGAGTGGGCAGCGCCTTAATGACTATGAAATTCCAGTGCCTGAAGACCATATCGCTGTCTGGTTTGGAGACAATAAGGCAGTGCGTAAAGCGGAGGGTGGCCTAGGTTGTCTAAGTACCGATGTGCATACAATACCTAAAGACTGTTTTGACAAAGGACCTCATGTCGTAATCCGTCACTAGAGCTTTCACATTCTAAGGTTTGCAAGGCCCGGATTACATCTTTTAACTAATGAATAAGCAACTCACCCCCGACCTCCCCGCCGCCGAAGTCGCCACCATTCTCGAAGCGCAGTTGCGCGAAGAAGGCGCGCTCCTGAACGGCCACTTCAAGCTCTCGTCGGGGCTGCACTCGGATACCTACGTGCAGTGCGCCCGCTTTCTGCGCAAGCCCGACCTGGCCGCGCCCGCGCTGGCGGTGCTCGCCCAGCGCCTGCGCGACGCCGGCCTGGTGCCCGATACGGTAGTAGGCCCCGCCATGGGCGGCGTGGTAGTAAGCTACGAGCTGGCCCGCCAGCTGGGCGTACCCTCGCTCTTCACCGAGCGTGATGCCAACGGCGAGATGACCCTGCGGCGCGGCTTCACGCTAAGCCCCGGCGAGCGGGTAGTGATTGCCGAAGACGTGGTGACGACCGGCAAAAGCACCCTCGAAGTAGCGCGGGTATTGCAGGCAATGGGCGTCGAAGTGCTGGCCGTGGCCTCACTAATTGACCGCACCAGTGGGAAAGCCGGGCTTCCCTTCCCGAACTTTGCCCTGCTGCCGGTGCAGGCGGCCGTGTTTGCGGCCGATGCGGTGCCGGAACACCTGGCCGGGATTCCGGCCGTGAAGCCGGGCAGTCGGCCGGGGCTTTAAGCTGTTAGCTAATAGCTGCTAGCTATTAGCTTTTCTGAACCCTGAAATTGCCTTATTACCTTAAAAAAAGCTAGCAGCTAGCAGCTATTAGCTAACAGCTAATTTGGAAACCAACCAGCATTCCATCCTCCTCAGTCTCCAACCCGGCCGGCACGACGGCGACGGCCAGCGCGTGGCCGCCGACGCGGCCCGCCACCTTGGGCTGGCCACCGGCCAGGTGCGCAGCGCGGCCCTCTACGCCGTGCGCTACCCCGGCCTCACCGAAAAGCAGTTGGCCGACTTCGCCGCCGCCTGCCTGCAAGATCCCGTGCTGCACACGGTCGCCATCGACCAGGTAGCCGCGCCGGAGGGCTTCAACAGCTACATCCTGGTGGCCAAAGGCCCCGGCGTAACGGATGACGAGGGTACCTCGGCCCAGAACGCGCTCGGCGACTTTCTCAACGAGCCCATCGACACCCGCACGCAGCATATTTTCTCGAAGCGCCTGTACTTCGTCGAGAATGAGCTGCCCGCCGCCGACCTGCGCCGGCTGGCCGAGGAGCTGCTGGGCAACAAGCTCATCAACCGTTTCGAGGTGGGCGCGGTGGCCGACGGCATCCGTGACTTCACGCCGCGCCCCGGCGGTGGGGCCGACGCCCGCACCGAGACCGTGGCCCTGGGCGGCCTCAGCGACGAGCAGCTGCTGCAACTGAGCAAGGACAACGTGTACGCGCTCAACCTGCCCGAAATGCAGGCCATCCGCGACTACTTCGGCCAGGATAGCGTGCGCGAGCAGCGCCAGGGTCTCGGCCTGCCCGCCGACCCCACCGACTGCGAGATGGAGATTCTGGCTCAAACCTGGTCGGAGCACTGCAAGCACAAGGAGTTCAGCGCCGTTATCAAGTATAAAAACCACGAGACGGGGGCCGAAGAGGAGATTGACGGGTTGTTCAAGACATTCATCAAGGGCGCGACATCTGAGGTAGACCGCCAGCTGCGGGCCAACGGCAACGACTGGCTTATCAAGGTATTTTCCGACAACGCCGGCGCGGTGCGCATCAACCCCGAGTCGCTGTTCGTGTGGAAGGTCGAAACCCACAACTCGCCCTCGGCCATCGACCCCTACGGCGGGGCTATCACCGGCATCCTGGGCAACAACCGCGACCCGCTGGCTACCGGCATCGGGGGCGCACGCTTGTTGTTCAATACCAACGTATTGTGCTTTGGTAATCCCGACTACGACGGTGAATTGCTGACCGGCCAGCTGCACCCGCGCCGCATTTTTGAAGGCGTGCGCAAGGGCATCGAAGACGGCGGCAATAAGTCGGGCGTACCGACCGTGAACGGGGCCATCGTATTCGACGACCGCTACCGCGGCAAGCCGCTCGTGTACTGCGGTACCGGCGCGGTGATGCCCATGCAGCTCGCGGGCAAAGACAGCTGGGAGAAAGTAATTCTGCCCGGCGACCGCATCATCATGGCCGGCGGCCGGGTGGGCAAGGACGGTATTCACGGCGCGACGTTCAGCAGCATCGAGCTGGACGAGGCTGCGCCCGCCACGGCCGTGCAAATCGGCTCGCCCATCACCCAAAAGCTGGCGATGGACTTCCTGCTGCTGGCCACCCGCCGCGGTCTCATCCGGTGCAGCACCGACAACGGGGCGGGCGGCCTCTCGTCGAGCATCGGCGAGCTGGCGACTATCTCGGGCGGGGCCGTAGTGGAGCTCGAAAAAGTACCCCTGAAGTACCCCGGCCTGCGCCCCTGGGAGATTTTCCTGAGCGAGTCGCAGGAGCGCTTCACCCTGGCCGTGGAGCCTGGTAAGCTCGACGAGCTGCTGGCCCTGGGCCGCGAAATGGAAGTGGAGCTGACCGACATCGGCTATTTCACCGGTGAAGGTTCGCTCGACGTGAAGTTTGACAATCAACCCATTGCCGGCCTCTCGCTGGAATTCCTGCACGACGGCGTGCCGCGTAAAACCCTGCTGGCCGAGTACGTGAAGCCCGCAGCCCAGGAACCCGCGCTGCCCGCCGAGCTGGATTACAACGACGCGCTGCTCAAACTGCTGGGCTCGCTCAATATCTGCTCGCGCGAGTCGGTCATCCGGCAGTACGACCACGAGGTGAAGGGCCGCACAGTTGTGAAGCCCCTCATGGGTGCCACCGGCCAGGCTCCGCAGGATGCCGCCGTGGTGCGCTTCAACTTCGAAAGCTGGGAAGGCGTGGCCGTGAGCAACGGCATCCTGCCCCGCTTGGGCGACCTCGACGCCTACCACATGTCGGCCGGCTCGTTCGACGAGGCCGTGCGGCAGATTATCTCGGTGGGCGGCAAGTTGCCTAACCTCACGCCGGGCGACGGCAACTTCTGGTCGGTCAACGACAACTTCTGCGTGCCCGATTCGGTGTACGACCCCACCACCAACCCCGACGGCAAGCAGAAGCTCGCCAAGCTGGTGCAAATGTGCCAGGCCCTGCGCGATGCCTGCGCGGCCTACTGCATCCCGCTGACTTCGGGCAAGGACTCGATGAAGAACGACTTCAAGGCCGACGGGGTGAAAATCTCGGTGCCGCCGACCGTGCTCTACTCGATGACCGCCAAGGTCGAAGACGTGCGCCAGGTCGTAACCTCCGACTTCAAGCAGTCCGACGACGTCATTTACCTGCTCGGCGAAACCCACGATGAGCTGGGCGGCTCGGAGTTCTACCAGCTTTACAACGAGCTGGGGGCCAACGTCCCCAAAGTTGACTTCGCCAAGGCCAAGGAGCTGTACACGCTCGTGGGCGCGGCCAACGACCAGCAGCTCATCCAGAGCAGCCACGACCTCAGCGACGGCGGCCTGGCCGTGGCGCTGGCCGAGTGCACCTTCGGCCGCGAGGGCCTGGGCGCTCGCATCGAGCTGGCCGAAAATGGCTTATCGCCGGTGGCCCAACTGTTCTCGGAGTCGCACTCGCGCTTCGTGGTGACTGTTGCCCCGGAAGACGTGACCGCCTTCGAAAGCATTCTGCAAGGCCGCGCCACCCGCTTGGGCGTCGTGACCAGCGACGGCCAGCTGCACGTGCAGCACGGCGGCCGCGAGCTGCTGAGCGCCGCCACCCACGCCCTGCGCACCGCCTGGACCAACGGCCCGGTAAATCAAACGATTGGCCTGGAGGCCAGTGAGATTGCTAAGAGCTAAGACATGAGACGTTAGACCTGAGACACGAGAATTTTTTGTTAAACTTTCTCATGTCTCAGGTCTAACGTCTCATGTCTCAAACTCTAAAGTAAAATTGAAAAGCAATGACTGACACACTAATCCAGGCTCCCAAAGCCCTCATTCTAACCGGCTTCGGCATCAATTGCGAAGAGGAAATGGCCGCCGCTTACCGCTTGGCGGGCGGCGAGGCCACCATCGTGCACCTCAACGAGGTACTGCACGGCCGGGTGAGCATCCACGATTTTGACATTCTGAATTTCCCCGGCGGGTTTTCGTTCGGCGACGACCTAGGCTCGGGTGTGGTGCTGGCCAACAAGCTGCGCTACCGCCAAACCGGGGCCGACGGCCGCACGCTGCTCGCCGACATTCGCGAGTTTGTGGCCGCCGGCAAGTTCGTGCTCGGCATCTGCAACGGCTTCCAGGTGCTGGTGAAGCTCGGGCTGCTGCCCAACCTGGGCGGCGACTTCCAGCCCGAGGTCACGCTGACCCACAATGCCAGCGGGCGCTACGAAGACCGCTGGGTGCGCCTCCGGGTGAACCCCGGCACGAAAGTGCCCACGCCCTTCCTGAGCGGCCTGACGTTTTTCGACGTGCCGGTGCGCCACGGCGAGGGCCGCTTGGTGGTGCCCGACGCAGCTACCCGCGAGCGCATCAGCGCGCTGGGCCTCAACTGCCTGTCCTACGCCGACGGCGACGACCAGGAAACCGGCACCTACCCGCTCAACCCCAACGGCGCGGACCTGAACTGCGCCGGCCTGACCGACCCCACGGGCCACATCTTCGGCCTCATGCCGCATCCCGAGGCCTACTTGGCCGGCTGCAACCACCCCGACTGGGGCTTGAAGAAGCGCCGCGGCGAACTAAAGGAAGAAGGCGAGGGCCTGGCGATTTTCAAGAACATCGTCACGCATCTCACCCGTCGGACCCAGGAAGCCAGTGCGCCTGCCACCCACGCATAAGTTATTCGGTATGAACACGCTCTCGCATTTCGCTACCCCCCAGCTCCAGCTTCTGCACCGTGGCAAAGTCCGCGACAGCTTCCGCATCGACGACAGCACCCGCCTCATCGTGGTGTCGGACCGCCTCTCGGCCTTCGACTCGGTGCTTGAGACGGCCATCCCCCACAAAGGCGCGGTGCTCAACGGCTTGGCTAACTTCTGGTTCGAGAAAACGGCCCACATCATCTCCAACCACGTGAAGGGCATGGTCGACGCCAACGCCATGCTGGTGAAGGAAGCGCAGCCCATTAAAGTGGAGATGGTAGTGCGCAACTACCTCACCGGCTCGATGCTGCGCGGCTACCAGGGCGGCCAGCGCACGTTCTCGGGCGTGACCGTGCCCGACGGGCTGACCAAGCACCAGCAGTTCCCGGAGCCCATCGTGACGCCGACCACCAAGGAAGAGTCGGACCGCGAAATCACCCCCGCCAACCTCGTGAGCGAGGGCTGGGTAAGCCAGGAGCTCTACGATAAGATGGCCGAAAAGGCCCTGGCGCTGTTCAAAGTCGGCTCCGACCTGCTGGCGGCGCAGGGCATCATCCTGGTCGATACCAAGTACGAGTTTGGCCTGCTGAACGGCGAGTTGATTCTGATCGACGAAATTCACACGCCCGACTCGTCGCGCTTCTGGAGCGCCGCCGACTACGCCCAGAACCCCGAGGGTGCCGAGCAGATGGACAAGGAGTACATCCGCCAGTGGCTCATTGCCAATAAGAAAGACGGGGCCTACCCCCGCGCCCTCACCCCCGAAGTAACCCAGGAAGCCGTGAACCGCTACCTCGACATCTACCAGCGCGTCGTGGGCCAGCCCCTGGCTACGGCCGGCGATACCGAGGACGTAACCGAGCGCCTGACTCGCAACTTGGTAAAGGCTGGCTTACTGAAGTAGCAGTGCGGAACCAAAAGCACTGTAAATACACCCGCTACAATGGATGCAACGCAAGCTGAAAAGTTGGTAGACTGCTACATTGAAGCCTACAATGGCTTCGACGTGCCCGGCATGCTGGCTTGCCTGCACCCTGACGTGCAGTTTGAGCACTCAACCAACGGTGACGTAACGGTGCGCCTGGATGGCAAGGCAGCTTTCGAGGCGCAGGCTACCCGGGCGGCTGCCTGGTTTTCGGAGCGTACGCAGCGCGTCACGGCCTTTCGCTGGCAAGATGAGCAAGCCGAGGTAGCCATTGACTACTTCGCCCTTACCGCCACCGACTTACCCAACGGCATACCAGCGGGCACCACACTGCAATTCTCCGGCCGTTCCGTTTTCTCGTTTCGGGATGGATTAATTGCTTTCATTCAAGATTTTAGTTAAAGATTTTTTCCTCGTAACGTGAGCGGCAACACGCAACAACTCGTTCTCCTCGGCTCCGGTGCCCGCGAGCACGCCCTGGCTACCAAGCTCCGTCAAGACGGAGCCACCGTGCACGTGCTGCCCGGCAACGCGGGCATTCCCGGCAGCGTGGCTGGCATCAGCGCCACCGATTTTCCGGCCATCAAGCGCTTCTGCGAGGAGCACGGCGTCAAGCTCATCGTGGTGGGGCCGGAAGCCCCGCTGGCCGCCGGCGTGGCCGACTACTTTCTCGATACCGACATCCGGGTATTCGGTCCGCGCCGGCAGGCGGCGACGCTCGAAAGCTCGAAGGTGTGGAGCAAGGACTTTATGCGTCGCCACGGCATCGCCACGGCCCGCGCTTGGAGCTACCGCAGCGACCAATTTGCCGAGGCGCAGGCCCAGGCCGAGGAACTGGCTGGCCACGTAGTAATTAAGTACGATGGCCTGGCCGCTGGCAAGGGTGTGTACGTGTGCAGCTCGGTAGAGGAGGCCACGGCTGCCCTCACCGAGCTGCGCAGCCTGCACGAAGGCTGGTTCAGCTTCCTGCTCGAAGAAAAGCTGACTGGCCCCGAAGTGAGCCTCATTGGTCTCACCGATGGCAACCGCATCCGGCTGCTCGCCCCCTCGCAGGATCACAAGCAGCTGCTGGCCAATGACGAAGGCCCCAACACGGGCGGCATGGGCGCTTACTGCCCGGTGCCCTTCCTGGATGATAACTGGCTGGCCGCCATCCGCAAAGATATCATCGACCCCACGCTGCGCGGCCTGCAAGCCGAGCCGTTCGACTTCGTGGGCTTCCTGTACTTCGGCGTGATGCTGACGCCCAGCGGCCCCAAGCTACTCGAATACAACGTGCGCCTGGGCGACCCCGAGGCCGAGGTTATCCTGCCCGCCTTAGAAAGCAGCCTGTTGGAGCTAATTGAAGCCACCCTCGACGGCACCCTGGCCCAGACGGTCACCAAGCAGCGCCCCGGCGCTTTCGTGGGCGTGGTGCTGGCCTCGGGCGGCTACCCGGCGGCGCAGTTCCCGACGGGCTTCCCCATCCACGGTATCGGCAATCAGGGCCAGGACACCCAGGTGTTTGTAGGTGGCGTGAAGGCGGGCGCGCAGCCCGGCGAACTCCTCACCAACGGTGGCCGGGTAGCGGTAGTGGTATCCCACGGCCCCGACCTGCCCACGGCCGTGCAAGT
This sequence comes from uncultured Hymenobacter sp., assembly GCA_913776615.1. Taxonomy (GTDB): domain Bacteria; phylum Bacteroidota; class Bacteroidia; order Cytophagales; family Hymenobacteraceae; genus Hymenobacter. The sequence goes on along the minus strand of CAJYPK010000050.1, from coordinate 172,829 downwards.
AGCCTATGCCGAAGCCGAACTGGTTTATTTTCAAGACAAATACGTGCGCCCCGACATCGGCCAGCGCCCCGCCCCGCTGCTCGAAACCAGCGCTTACTAAATGACCGACCACCGTCCTGCCCGTCTTGCCATCCTGCTTTCCGGTCGCGGCTCCAACATGCTCGCCCTGGCCGAAGCGGTGCGCGCGGGCGTGCTGCGCGGCGTAGCCGAGATAGCGGTAGTGTTCAGCAACGACCCGGCGGCCCCCGGCCTGGAATCGGCCGCCGCGCTGGGCCTGCCCACCGCCAGCCTGCCCTCCAAGGGCCGCAAGCGCGAGAGCTTCGACTTAGAAGCAGTGGAGGTACTGCGTGGCTACCAGCCCGACTACGTGGTGCTAGCAGGCTACATGCGGGTGCTGTCGCCGGCCTTCGTGCGGGCCTTCGCGGGCCGCATCGTCAACATCCACCCCGCCGATACCCACCAGCACCAGGGCCTGCACGCCTACGAGTGGGCTTACGACAACCGCCTGCCAGAAACCAAAATCACCGTGCATTTGGTTGACGAGGGCCTCGATACGGGACCAATTTTAGCTCAACGGCCCGTAAATTTGGTTGGGGCTGATACCCTGGCCGAAGTGCAGCGCCGCGGCCTGGCCGTGGAGCACGTCTTGTACGCCGAAACGCTGCGCGATTTGATTACCAGCACTCCGTCTACTTAAAGCTTACGTTCTGTCGTGCCGAGCGCGGCCGAAGCCGCTCTACCGCTTCGTTGCTTACAAAAAAGATTACTGCGTTAGGCGAGATGCTTCGGCAAGCGGACGCCAGAAGAGCATGACGAACGACAAAAAAGCCCCGCAGTAACCGGCCCCGCTCTACCCCATCCTTCCCGACTCTCCTCAATTCATAATTCATAACTCATAATTCATAATTAAAATTATGTGTGGCATTGTAGGCTTTCACGGCCCCGAGCCCGTGGTGGGCGACATGATTATCGGCCTTACCGCCCTGCAGCACCGCGGGCAGGATGCCGCGGGCATCGCCACGTTCGACGGCGACGCCTTCCACCTGCACAAGGGGCAGGGGCTGGTGAATGACGTATTCCGCCCTAAAGTGGTGAAGAAGCTGACCGGTAACACCGGCATCGGCCACGTGCGCTACACCACGCAGGGTGCCAACGATTCCGACCTGGCGCAGCCGTTTACCACGAGCTATCCCTTCGGGCTGGCGATGGTGCACAATGGCAACGTCATCAACTTCCGCGACGTGGCCAAGCTGCTGCACGAGAAGTACCACGTGCTGCCCAAGACGACCAACGACCTGGAGCTCATCATGTACACCTTCGCCTCGGAGCTGCGGGTGAAGGACCTGGACCGGATTTCGGTGGTCGATATCTTCGACGCCGTGGAAACCACCCAGGAGCTGGTGAAAGGCGCTTACGCGACCGTGACGGTCATTGCCGGCCACGGCCTGCTGGCCTTCACCGACCCGCTGGGTATCCGCCCGCTGGTGATGGGCCGCCGCGATACGCCCGAAGGCCCCGTGTACGCCTTTGCCTCGGAAAGCACCTGCTTCGATTACCTCGATTTCGAGTTTATCGAGAACGTGGGACCGGGCCAGGCGATTTTCATCGACCAGAATTTCCAGGTTCACTACAAGAACCAGCCGGCGCTGCCCAAGGCGTTCTGCGTGTTTGAGCAGATTTATTTCGCCCGCGAAGACTCCACCATCCACGGCCGCCTCGTGGCCCGCGAGCGCGTGCGCCTCGGCAAGATTATCGCCCGTAAGGTGGTCGATGCCGGCCTCAAGCCCGACATGGTGATCGACGTGCCCAGCAGCGGCTACTTCTCGGCCTCGGGCCTGGCCGAAGCCATCGGCGTACCCTACCGCCGCGCCATGGTGAAAAACAACCACATGGGCCGCTCCTTCATCGTGCCGACCCAGGCTGGCCGCGAAGACGTGGTGAAGAAGAAGCTCAACCCCATCCGGGCCTTTGTCGAAGGCAAAAAGGTGGCCGTGGTGGACGACAGCATCGTGCGCGGCACCACGTCGCGCCGCATCGTGCGGCTGCTGCGCGAGGCCGGGGCCCGCGAGGTGTACTTTATTTCGAGTGCCCCGCCCATCGTGTCGCCCTGCATCTACGGCATCGACATGGCCATGAGCACCGAGCTGATTGCGGCCAATTACACGGAGGAGGAAATCTGCCGCTTCATTGAGGCTGATAAAGTCATCTACCAAGATCTGAGCGACTTGCAAGACCTCTTCGCCGAGGAGCGCGGCTTTGGTGGCTCGTGCTTCGCCTGCTTCACCGGCCAGTACCCGACCGGCGACGTGACGCGCTACCTGCGCCACATCCAGGAGGAGCGCCAAAGCCATCGTGCGCCGGAGAAAACGTCGGTGAGCGCGAAAGCGCCCGCGCCAACCGAGCATTAATTAAAAAATAGCTTGAAAAACGTCTGTCATTGCGAGCGCAGCGAAGCAATCGCATCCAAACGGCTTCGCTAGTACAACTCCTGTCCTGACGATCCCGCTCTGGTGCGATTGCTTCGCTGCGCTCGCAATGACAGACGTTTTTGCTTAGCAATCAACCTAAGAAACTACCCGCCATGAACAACGCCCAAAACCCCGACGCCGGCTATTCCATCGACCTCGGCAATGCCGCTTCGAAAAACGCCTACAACTGGTCGAAAAAGACGTTTGCTACCCGCGCCGGTCTGCCCGGCGAGCCCGCCCGCGACCTCGACGGGGGCTTCAGCAATGAAATTCGCTTCGGCCAGGAGCGGCTGGGTATCAGCTCGGACGGTATCGGGACCAAAATCGAGTTGGGCGAGCGCCTCGACAAGTACGACACGCTGGGCTACGACCTGGTGGCCATGACCGCCGACGACCTCATCGCGGCCGGCTTCGTGCCCACCAACTTGTCGAACATCATCGACGTGAACACCCTTGACTATGACGTGGTCGATGAGATGATGCGCGGCCTGCACGACGCCTGCCAGTTCTCAAAAATCGCTATCACCGGTGGCGAAATTGCCGAGCTGGGCAACCGCATCGGCGGTTTCCCCGGCGCGCGCATGAATTTCAACTGGTGCTCGACGGCCATCGGTGTGCTGCACCCCAGCCTGGCCCAGCCCCTGAGCGGCGCTACCGCCCAGGCCGGCGATGCCGTGGTGGCCCTGCGCTCGCCCTCGTTCCGCTCCAACGGATACTCGCTGGCCCGCAAGACCTTGCAGCGCATCTTCGGCGACAACTGGCACACCCAGCCCTACGACGGCTCCGACGCCGACCAGTACGCCACCTGGGGCGAGGCCCTGCTCGCACCCTCGCTCATCTATGCGCCCGCCCTCACGGCGGTGCTCGACGCCGGCCTGCCCCTGCGCGGCGCGGCCCACATCACGGGCGGCGGCGTAGCCGATAACTTCAAGCGGGTGCTCAAAAATGGTCTTGGCGCGGTGCTCGACAACCTCTTCGCGCCCCTGCCCGCCATGCAGCGCCTCTGTGAAATCGGCAACATCAGCCCCGAAACCGCCTACCTCTACTGGAACATGGGCAACGGCATGCTGCTCGTCGTGGCTCCCGAAGCCGCCGAAGCTACCGTGCAGCAGCTCGCCCAAAGCGGCTACCGGGCCCAGGTGGCTGGCTACCTCACTGCTGAAGCGGGCGTGACGCTGCGCGTGGGAGCGGGGGAGTTGAAGTACGAATAGTACTCTGCCGCAGTATGAATCACTTGAAGTTAATATGCTTTGCGTTCGCACTAACTTATCTAATAGGGAGCTGTGAGTCGAAGAAGGATATTAATCGAAATTCCTTAAATAGTGGTAGTCAGCTAGAATATCAGGCGATTGGAAAGATGAACAAAGAGGAATTCTGGCGAGTAATTGACTTTGCAAACCAACAAGCAAAAGGTGACGAGCAATTATTTGAAAATCTGGTTGTCCAAAGCCTAAGTCATTATTCGCCAGAAGGCATAATAGAGTTTGAATGCCTTTTAGCGCAGCAGCTCCTAGACGCCGATGATTTCAAAATCATGGCTGCACAAAAGATTATAGAAGGCTCTATAACGGACGATTCTTATCTTTATTTCCGTTGTTGGCTGATTTGTCAGGGAAGAAAGGTGTTTGAGGAAACACTTCGTAATCCTGATTCCTTGGCTACTATTGATACGGAAGGAATTGTTGCAGAATTTGAGCCACTGCTTTACTACTCTACTCAAGCTTATGAGAATAAGACAGGTAAGAGAGAAGAGGACGAAAGCTTTCCACGGAGTGTAGCATCCGCCCGGGGATTGAGCTACGACAGCGCAACAGAAACAAAAGGCGAAGATTGGACAGAAGAGCAGCTACCTGCTCTTCTACCAAAGCTTTGGGCTAAATACAATTAAGACAGCCCTATAGCAGCCGCTTCTCTAGCATCAGCCACGTGCAGACCTTGTGCAATAGCTTTCTCAAACACGCTTAAATTTCACCTTTTATGCTGCTCTGGAATTCCCATTCAATGGATGGATTTGCGATTGCACTAGGATTGCTAGCTAGCGCGGCATGTGTAGGACTGGTTTACGGTGGATTGAAGATGCTGCGGGGCACCAGCGCTAACTCATCTGCGCGAATAGCAGGAGGCTTGCTTGGGGTATTTATGATAGGTGCCGGAGTGGTGGCCGGCTTGGTTGTATTCTTCTGCTTGATGTGGGTGAATAGCCCAGGATAATGCTGAATTATTAACTCATCAGGAATAGCAAACTTCTCTACGCCGGCCGTACCGGTCGCTTCTCCAGCATCAGCTGCGTGCGGAACTCGTGCAGCGCCCGCTCCAGCCCCACCGGGTACACGTGCGGGTTGAGGTAGCGGCGGATGCTGGGGTCGAGGCTGGTGACTTCCTGGCGGGCATGGGCGCGGCTTTCGGCCAGCGTGGGGAGGGGCTGCACGAGGCGGCCCTGGCGCAGCACCGGGGCCAGCAGGTCGCGGAAGGGCACGCCGGGGCGCACGGGGCGGCGGCGCGTGGCATCGGCGGGGTCGAGAATGGTGGGGGCGTCGGGTAGGGGCGCGGGGGCCGCCACGTTGTAAATCATATCGGCGCGGGGCTGGCCGTTGTCGCCCAGGTAGCGGCGCACCTGCAAGATGCCGGGAATGCTGGTTTTCACCTGTTGCTCGGAGAGCTTGATGGTGAAGTCCCAGCCCTGACCATCGGGGGTGCGTAGTGCCGCTAGCTTGTACACCCCGCCGAGGGCGGCCTGGTTGTAAGCCGTCACGAGCTGGGTGCCCACGCCCCAGGTATCGATGCGGGCGCCCTGTTGCTTGAGGCTGGTAATGAGGTTTTCTTCCAGGTCGTTGCTGGCTACGATGCGGACTTTCTCCAGACCCGCCGCGTCGAGCAGCTTGCGGGCCTCTTTGGAGAGGTAGGCCAGGTCGCCCGAGTCGAGGCGGATACCGCCGAGCTCGTGGCCGTTCTTGCGCATCTCCAGGGCCACTTCGATGGCGTGGCGCACGCCGTCGAGGGTGTCGTAGGTATCGACGAGAAACACCGAGTCGTCGGGAAAGGCGTCGGCGTAGGCGCGGAAGGCCGCCAGCTCGCTTTCGTAGGTCATGACCCAGCTGTGGGCGTGGGTGCCGCGCACCGGGATGCCGTAGCGCTGGCCGGCCAGCACGTTGCTGGTGGCATCGGCCCCGCCGAGGTAAGCGGCGCGGCTGGCCCCAAGGCCGCCATCGGGTCCCTGGGCGCGGCGCAGGCCAAATTCCAGCACGGCATCGTCGGGGCCGGCGGCGTCGCGCACGCGGGCCGCCTTGGTGGCGATGAGGGTCTGGAAATTGACGAGCGTGAGAAGCGCCGTTTCCACTAGCTGGGCTTGCAGCAGCGGGCCCTGCACCCGCACCAGCGGCTCGTTGCCGAATACGACCGTGCCCTCGGCTACGGCGTCCACGTCGCAGGTGAATTTCAGGTCTTTCAAATAAGCCAGAAACTCGTCGGGGAAGAGTCGGCCGCCCTTGCCGCCCGTGAGGCTGGCTAGGTAGGCCAGGTCGTCGGCCGAAAAGCGGAGCGTTTCGAGGTAATCAACGGCCAGCGCCAGCCCCGCCGCCACCGCGTAGCCGCCCCCAAACGGCGCCTTGCGGAAGTAGAGGTGAAACACTGCCTCGCGCTCGTGCAGGCCCTGCTTCCAGTAGCCGTAGGCCATCGTGAGCTGGTAGAGGTCGGTGAGCAAGGCCAGCGAGGGCTGGTAAAGGCCGGAGAGAGGTGCGCTGTTCATGGTCGCAAAGCAAGGCAGTAAAAATGAGATGAAGGCCCATACGTGGCGTAGCGGGCTAAAGGACGGGCTAATTCACCCGCTTGCTATTCCTGAGGCGCTACCTTTCCCACGTGAAAACTGACAAAGCTTTGCAGCCGTGGCTGCACCGACTAGGCCACCTGCCGGCTACCCTGCGCCTGGTGGCTGGCGCGGTGGTGGGTGCCATCGCCTGGGCGCTCGCACCAGCGCACTACGAGCCGCTGGTGCGTCTCATCATTGGCTGGGATGCCTTTGGCATTGTTGCGCTGGCCCTCATCTGGGTGGCCATCTACACGGCCGACGCCGCCCGCATCCGGGCCGTAGCCGCATCCGAAGATCTGAGTCGGTTGCTGAGCTTCCTGTTCGTGCTGGTGGCGGCGGCGGCCAGCTTGCTGGCCGTAGTGGTGCTGCTAGGCACGAGCCACGGCCTAACGCCGGGCGTGCTGGCCCGCCACATCGCGTTGAGCGCCGTGGCGGTGGCGGCGTCCTGGCTGCTGGTACACACGGTATTTACGCTGCGCTACGCTCACCTCTACTACGACGCCCGGCCCGATGGCTCCGACGTGGGCGGCCTCGACTTCCCGGGCGGCGAGAAAGAGCCCAACTACTTCGACATTGCCTACTTCGCCTTCGTGATAGGCATGACTGCCCAAACAGCCGACGTGGGCATCAGCAGCCGCGCCCAGCGCCGGCTGGCCCTGCTGCACGGCCTCATCTCCTTCGTATTCAACACGACGCTAGTGGCGCTGGTCATCAACGGCGTAGCTAGCATTCTGTGAGATGGCGAGTGGTGAAATGGTGAGATGGCGAGTGGTGAGATGGTGAGTAGTGAGATAGCGACTGATGGCTAGGTAGTTACTACTCACCACTCACCCCTTACCACTCACTATCTCACTACTCACCATTTCACCTAAAACAGGCTGCCTTGCACTTGTTGCGGGATGAGCCGGGGTGGGGGCACCGCGATGCCCGTCAGCTCCCGCACGCGGGCCAGGAAATGCTGGGTCCAGAGCGGGGCGTGGCGCACGTCTTTTTGGTGAATGAAGACGTAGGCGGCGTGCAAGCCCTGCGCGTACCACTCGGCCAGGCGCGTGGCCCATTCGTTGGCCCGCTCGTAGTCGCTGGGCACCAGGCCGTGGCCATTGAAGCGAATAAAGGCCAGCGGCGTGGTGAGGCGCTGGGCCAGCACGTCGCGTCGGCCAGCCACGTCGGTTATCACCAGCGTTTTGCCCAGCGCTTCCAGCGTGGCGAATACGCTGTCGGCCAGCCCGTGGTCGGCAAACCAGCGCGGGTGGCGCAGCTCCACGGCCAGGGGCAGGTCGGTGGGCCAGTCGAGCAGGAAGCGCTCCAACCGGGGCAGTAGCTCGGGGCCGAAGTGCGGCGGCAGCTGCAAAAAGCACGGCCCGAGGTTGTCGCCCAGTTCCCGCATAGCGCGGGTAAAGGTGAGCGTCAGCGCGTCGGTATTGTACAGCTCGCGCTCGTGGCTGATGCTGCGCGGCACTTTGGGACAAAACTGAAAGCCCGGCCCCACGGCCGCCCGCCAGCGCCGCACGGTGGGCGCGTCGGGGATGCGGTAGTGGGTGGTATTCAACTCCAGCGAATTAAACTGCTGGGCGTAGTAGCGCAGGTAATCAGGCTCCTTGGCCCCGAGGGGGAAATAGGAACCCAGCCAGTCCTTATTCGTCCAGATGGGGCAGCCTACTAACAGGCGGGGGCTAGCCGGGGCTGCCAGCCGACTGCGGGCCAGCAGCGGGGCGGTGTCGGGGTGGTCGGGGGGCAGGCGAAAGTCAACGTAGCGCAGGTCGGGTAAGCGGCCAAAATCCATGCCGCTAAGGTACAGGCTATATACTGAACTCGCGGGCGCGGGAGTATACAACCAGGTTAGTAAACCTGCAACTGCCCCCTGGGCTTAAACTAAAGCTTTAAGCCAAAATTTTACACCCGTCGGATAATCGTATTTCCAGGTATTCATCGGTAAAGTGCAAAAACAACCAATAAACGCCCTTCAGTAAACACAATTGCTACCTTGGGCTACCAAGTTAACACTAGCTAAATACAAGATTTAGCGACAAAGTACAATTTTTGAGTGCTTATAAAATTATTAGCAAAGAGGAAGTGTGGATTTTGGAAAAGCCCTGCTATACATTCGGCCGGTTCACCATCCATCCAAGCGCATGACGCTTACGCGACCAACATTATTCTCTACCTCCTTCCTCCTTCATTGCCTTTGCTGGCTATTTTTAGGCGTAGGACTGGTATTGCCGGCCTCCGCCCGTACCAAGCGCGCGCACAAGGTGCACCGCAAGCATACGCGCCGCCGGGTACACGTTGCCCCCGTGCAGCCGACGGTCATTCCGGCCGCCCGTGAGGGGTACACCACCGTGCTGCGCGGCCGGGCCTCGTGGTACGGCCCCCGCTTCCAGGGCCGCCGCACGTCGAGCGGCGAGCGCTTCAGCCGCTACGAGTACACCTGCGCCCATAAAACCCTGCCCTTCGGCACCCGCCTGCGGGTAACCAACCTCACCAACGGCGTATCGGTCGTCGTGCGCGTGAGCGACCGCGGTCCCTTCCTCCACCAGCGCATCATCGACCTGGCCGAAATAGCCGCCCGCCCCATGGGCCTGCTCACGGCTGGCGCGGCCCCGATCGTGGCCGAAGTAGTGCCCGCCGAAACGCCCCTCGGCCTCACCGACACTCCCGCCAATCTCGCCCAACTCCAAGCGGGCGACCCCAACCCCCAGGCACCCTTCACGGCTTACCAGTTGCCCGAAGCCAACCCCGAAGTAGTGGTGGCTGCCGCGTCCGACGAGGCGCAGCCAGCCGGGCCGGTTGCCGATACGACGGCCGCGGGCTCTACGTCGCGCTTCCTAGTGCAAGCCGGCTTGTTTGTCGACCCGCAGAACGCCCAGGCTATGCTGGCTCGCATTCTCACCATTGATCAGGCCTTGCCGGCCGAAGTTATCACGGCTACTGTGGCGGGCCGCCCGGTGAGCCGCGTAGTAGTCGGACAACTCGATAGCTGGCTGGCCGCCGAAACGGTGCGTCGCAACTTACAGCTGTGGGGCATTGCCGGCCTCGTATACAAGCTGCCCGCCGACCCGCTGGCAGGTGGCGAGCAGTTGGTAACGCACGCAGTTGCCAGTGCGTCGCTGGCCTCGGCCGCGCCCCTCGAATAACGGCTGGTAAGCCGACCCGCATTCTTCTGCAAAAAGTAAGAGCGGCCTTCCCGTCGGGAAGGCCGCTCCTGTTTTGTGGCGTGCGCAAGCGCAAACTATTCTTCCGAGGCGCGCTTTACAATCACGATGGAGATTACGGCCAGCGCGGCTACGCTCAGGATGAGCTGAGTGGAGGAGAAGTTTTTGGATACCTTGCGCAGCAGCGTGCCGCCGTTCTTGAGCAGGTCGTCCATGTGTTCCGTTTTACCCTGAAATACGTTGACGGCCGCCTCAAACGTGCGGGCGATGTCTTCGGGCATTACTTTTTCGATTTGTTGCAGCTGGTCAGCCATGAGGAAAAGCGAGTAGTGGTGAATTGGCAGGAAAAGGCAGCCTGGGCCGCCGCCCTGCTTCTACGCAAATCCTGGCATCGCGTTCGTGCGCAGCTTACCCCGGCCGGCTGGCCAGCAGGTGTGCCGGAAGCTGCCAGCCCCGCCCCAGCCAGCGCCGCACGGCGCGCTGCCAGCCCGGCAGCGCCCGGAAGCGCGCCTTGGCCTCGGCCAGGGAAGGTAGGTCGAGCGCAGCAGCGCGGGCTTGCCACTTGGCCAGCGACTGGCCGGGCTGGGGAGCCAGCAACGCAGCCAAAGCTGGGCGGATTTCTTTCAGATCCCAGTAGTGGTACACCCAGGGCGCGGCCTCGCGTACCGGCCCCTGCCGCGCCCAGATGACGCTGAAGGCCAGCTGCTCCATCACGTGCTTGGGATAGAGGCGGTGCAGTTGCTCGGTAAGGGCCAGCACCTGGGCCAGCAGGGGCGCATCGGTGCTGCGCAGGCCCATTACCCCGGCGTTGTACATGCAGGTGGCGGGGCTGATTGGCCCGCCCACCAGGGCCGGGGTATCACGGGCCTGCAAAACGCGGTTGATTTTGCGATTCAGGGAGTTGCCATCATTCAGGCGGCCTTCGCTCAGGTGCATAAAATGCTGGCCCTGGCTAATAAGGTCGAAGATTTCGGCCGGCGACTGCGTGAAAACGGTATCGGTATCGGCGTACAGTAGATTGCCAGCGTAGTGCGCGGCGGCGTGCTGCAACACCATTATTTTAACGCGGTGCACAAAGTCGATGTCGCCCCGCCAGGCCCGCCATTGCGCCGGCTCGATGGGCACGTAGGCGACGCCCGCTGCCTCGCCGAGTACAGCCCGGAAGTGCGCCGGATTGTCGGTGTACACCAGCACCGTGGCCCCGGCCGGCTGCCGCAGGTAGGACAGGATGCTGAACAGCGCCTCGTTGAGAATATCGGGGCTACCGTAGGCTTGGTAGATAAGGTAATTAGCCATGTGCCACAAAATACGGGCTGGGTAAGGGCTTCGGAGAATGAGGGTCTGCGTGAGAATAGTCCGTCAGCATCCCACGGGTATTAAAACACGCAAGCCCCGCCGGTGGGGCGAGGCTTGCGTGGCAACCGCAGAAAGAAGGAGAGAAAAGCTTATTCGTACACTTTTACTACAAACACAAAATCTTGCAGGCGCTTAACTTGCTGGGCGCGGGCGGTGCCCGCCAATTGGTTGGCCCGGGGTAAGTGGTAGGGCTGGGCCGCCTGCTTGTTTTTGAGCGAATCGACAAGCCGCACCAAGAAAGACGACTTGGTCGCGAAGGCCGCGCCGATAACGTCGTCCTGGCGGCTGCTCACTACTCCAATCAAATTACCCTGCGAGTCGAGCAGCGGGCCGCCCGAGTTGCCGGGGTTGAGCGGAATGCTTACCTGGTAGAACGCCGTGTCGCCGTCGTAGCCCGAGCGGGCACTCAGCGCGCCCTCGCCGTACACCACGTCTTCGCGCGGGTAGCCCAGCGTGTATACCCGCTCGCCCAAATCTACCTGCCCGGCCTTGAAGGTGTAGGGTAGCTTGCCAAACGACTTGAAGTCGCGGTCGCGGATGCGCAGGATGGCCAGATCGTGCTTTTTATCAGCGTACACCGTTTCGGCGTGGTAGCGCTGGTGGTCGCGGCCTTCCACGAGCAGCGAGTCGGCTCCTTTGATAACGTGCGCGCTGGTTACTAAGTAACCATCCGACGTAAGCGCGAAGCCCGTGCCGCTGAATTTATTGGTGCGCACTGGGGGCAGCGTCGCGTCGCCCATCTGGTTGTCGACTTTGCGGATGAGGGCCTTCTGGCTACGGACGATCTGGGCCACCTCGCGGCGCAGCTCCCGCACGCCGCTGACGGCCGGGGCGTTGGCCGAGCGCCACAAGTCGAGCCCCAGCAGGGTGCTGAACACCGCCAGCACGGCTACCGACGCCGCCACGCCCACCGTGGCCCGGTGCCCGCTCCAGAACTCGCGCAGCCGGCGCTCGGTGCGCGAGATGCGCAGGATGGGGTTGACGGCGGGCGTGAGGGGCGAGTTAGCCTCGGCGGCGGGGGCGGCCTCGGCGGCCAGCATGGCTTCGTGCAGGCCCGCGATGGTGCGGCGCGTGCGGCGACGCTCGCCGTAAGCCGCTAGCGTCCCCATCAGCTCCTGGTATTCGGTGTAGAGCTGTTGCAGGCGGGGCTCGGCGCTCAGCCGGGCTTCCAGGCTGGCCCGCGCGCCCGCCGCCAGCTCACCGCGCTGGTAAGCTTCAAAGAGGGCGTAGTAGTCGGCTTCGGTTTGCATTTTGTATCAAGCTATTAGCCTTTAGCTGTTAGCTACTAGCTTTTTTACCTGTTTTACTCCTCTGTTTAGAAAAAGCTAACAGCTAATAACTAACGGCTAACAGCTCAAAGATTCACGCTTCTTTATAACTGGCAAAAAACAACTTCTTCAAGCGCGTCAGGCACTTGTACTTCTGGGTTTTGGCGGTGTCGGCGTTGGTATAGCCGTGCTCCGCCGTGAGTTCGAGCATCGATTTATCGAGCAGGTAAAAGCCTTCGAGCAAGGAGCGACAGGGCTCGCCCAGGTGGGTGAGCGCCTCGCTCATGGTGGCGAAGCGCCGGTCGCGCTCCTCGGCCTCCTGCACGTCATCTTCGGCCCCCGTATTGAGGTAGGGGCCGTACTCTTCCTCGTCGAGCAGGCGCACACCGTGCAGTCGGCTCTTGGTGGTGAGGCGCTTGAGCCACAGGCGGCGGCAGACGGCGTAGAGGTAGGTTTTAATCTGGCAGCTCAGCTCCAGGGAGCCTTCGCGGACCTTTTCGTAAAACACCATCACGCCTTCCTGGTACACGTCGCGGGCGTCGTCTTCCGAGCCGCTGTTTTGCAGCACGAAATGCGACACCATTGGCCAGTGCAAGCGGTAGAGCTGGCTGAGGGCCCGCTCGTCGCCACCGTGAATGGCTTTGATGAGTTGGGCATCGGCAGCCAGCGCCGTTGTGCTATCCATGTTCATTCGCTTCGGGCCTTAATGCCGGCTAACGGGCATTAGTAACCCATGAAAAACTTTTTTAAAAAATTTTGCAACCGACGGGTTACCTATCCGTAGCGGCGGCATTAAGGGCAGCTTTTTTGCTAACCCCCTTCCAAATTTACCCTAAGATGAACAACCTGCTGAAAGTATCTGCCCTGTTCCTGGCTGTTGGCCTGGCTTCGTGCGAGTCGAAAACCGCTACCACCGAAACCACCACCACGACTCCGGCTACCACCGAGTCGACCACGACCGCTACCACGGACACGACGGCTGCTGCTGCTACCGCTCCTGCTGCTGACGCTACGGCTGCTCCCGCTGCTGATGCTACCGCTCCCGCTGCTGGCACCACCACGACCACCACGACTGAAGAAGTTAAGAAGTAAGTATGGCTGGGCTCGGCCCAGTGTAATTTCTGAGAAAAGGCCCGCGCAGCAATGCGCGGGCCTTTTTTGGTTTGCGTACGTGCTAACTAGGTGACTGGGGTACTTATTGCCTGCGGGGCTGCATAAGGCTACGGGGAGCTGTTATGCAACGAGACTGAGCAGACTAGCCGCGATACCCGGCCAAGGCTGGTGCAGGTCGAGCGTGACGACGCGTACCGGGTGGCCGCCCAGCGCGTAGCGCAAATCCACGGCGGCGGTGGTGGCGGGGTAAAGCAAGACGCCTTCGAGGGCCTGGCCGGGGGCCGGGCGCAGGTTTTGCAGGTAGGCATAGAGCTGGTAGAGGTGGGGCGCGATAAGCCGCTGCTGGTCGTAGCGGGGGCGCAGGGCAGCGGCGTAGTACTTGGTATCGAGGATGATTTTGCGGCCCGGGTTTTCCAGCGTGGTATCGGTGAGCATGGTGGGCAGCAGGGCCAGGTCGGGCGCGTGCGGGGCCTCGGCCTGCCAGGCGATGGTTTCGGTGAAAACCCGGTACTGCCGCTGCTCGCGGCGGTAGAAATTGCGCACGGCCTGCTCAAACAGGCGCGCCATCAGGCGCTCGTCGCGCCGAAAATCGGCGAAGCGCCCCCGGCTACCCTCCGCCGGGGCAGGTAGGGCCGTTTCAAAAATTAACTCGCAGAGGTGCAGTAAAAAGGCTTCGGCCGAGGCCAGCCGCTGGCGACGCAGACCTGCGAAAACCGGCGCGGCCGGGGCCAGCGGCTGCACGCTGGCCGGCAGGCGGCGCCGTAGCTGGCTTACCTCGCGGCGCAGGGCCAGCGGCAGGCCGGGGTGCGTGGCCAGCGCGGCCAGCGTGCCGGCCAGTACTTGGTGCAGCGGCCGGTTAGGACTCAGCTCATCGAAGCTGCACACGGCCCGGCCCTGGGGCAGCAACCCCCGGCCCAGCGTGGGCGCCAGCTCGATGCGCCCGCGCAATTCGTTGATTTCTTGCTCGGTATTGACGAAGGCCAGCGGTAGGCCAGTGCGGAGCTGGCGCCGGGTGGCGTGCAGCAGCATTTGCGTCAGCAGTTCCAGCGGGCGGTGAAAGGGCGTGGCCTCGGTGGCTTGCAGGACTGCCGGCTCGGGCAGGCGCTGCCAGGCGTAGCAGAGCAGGTAGTAAAGCGTGGCGAGCGGGATCATAACTGTGGGGTAAGCTTTAGCTTGCCCGGCGTAGGGTAGGCCGCGGCTCGTCTGGCGTAAGGCAAGCTAAAGCTTACCCTACAGGTCTTCGAGTAGTTTGCGGAGTTGGGTAGCGGCGCGCTCGGGCTGCTCGCGCCAGTAGTCGGCCAGCAGCGGACCGATTTCCTGCTCGAAAATCAGGCGTAGCCAGTCGTTGGCTTCGGCCGGGTCGGTGGGCGGCGCGCAGAAGTAGCTATGGCCAATTTCAAAATCGGGTCCCAGCTCGGGGTCGGCGGCGATGACGTGGTTAAGAGCGGCCAGGCGCTCGGTAAGCAGCGTAATGAGGGGCGCGGGTACCTGGCTGGCCGCCAGCAGCTCGCGTAGCGGCGCGCCGAACTGCGGCCGCATACCCACGAAGGCGAAGCGCCGGCGCAGGGCGTAGTCGAGCGGGGCCAGCGAGCGGTCGGCCAGATTGAGCGTGCCGATGACGTACAGGTTGTCGGGTACGAAAAACCGGGCCGTTTCGGGCGGGGCGTAGGGCAGGCGCAGGGCGTGGGCCGGGCCGCGCTTATCGGGCTCCAGCAATAGCAAAAACTCCCCGAAGATGCGGGCCACGTTACCCCGGTTCAGCTCATCAATCAACAAAAAATAAGGCCGCTCGGGGTCGCGCGCGGCGCGCTGGCACAGCAGCGGCAGTACCCCGGGCACCAGTTGAAATTGCCCCTCGGGACCGGGGCGAAAGCCCAGCATAAAGTCTTCGTAGCCATAGCTGGGGTGAAATTGTACCAGCTCGACACGGGCCTCATCGCGGGTACCCAGCAGCAGCCAGGCCAGGCGGCGGGCCAGGTAGGTTTTGCCAGTACCGGGTGGACCTTGCAGCAGCAGCGCCCGGCGGCGGCGCAGGCCCGTGAGGCTGGCTTCCAATTCTTTATCCGTGATAAAAAGCTCCCGCAGCGCCTCGCCGGTAGAATAGGGCGAGGGCAAGCTAGCGTAAGCGGCGGCGGGCTCGGCCACGGTGGGCACGAGGCTTTTTTCTGCCACGGGCGGGCCGGTGTACAGGGCTTCGGCCTGCTGTTCGGCCGCCTGGCCCTGATCCTGGGCCGAGCCGGCAGCCAGGATGGGCCGCTTGGCCACGATGGTGAAGTCGAGGGCTTCGAGCAGGGCATTCGTCTGCTGGCCCGCGCCGTGGGGCCAGCGCGCCTGGGGGTTGGCCTGCGCCAGGCGGTAGGCCAGCTCGGCCACGGCGCGCGGCGGGTAGCGGCGGCCCCGGTACAGCAATTCGTATACAGTACTGGGGGGAAGGTGGCGGCCTTCGCGCTCCACCAAGCGCAGGGCGCGCAGCACGTGCTCGCGGGTAAGGAGGGGGGCGGGTTGGGGAGAAGTGGCGGTGGTCACGGTCACAAAAGAACACCTACCCGGGGGGAGTAGTGCGAGTTGCGGCGAATTACGAAGTGGCTTGCGGCGCGTTGCCAGAAAAAAATACTGGTATGCTCCCCTAATTGTAGCGTTGCAGGAAAAAGCTCGCCGCCCGCTATCAAATTTGCCTCGCCGCCCCGCGTCGCTACCAACCTAAGGCGGCCGGATGGGTTACGGGTACTATGGCTCAGCAACTTCCTCCCGACCCCGCCGCCCTTGGCCGCATTACGGCTTTTCAAGATTTACCCGCCGATATGATAGCCTGGCTGGCGCAGGCGGGCGAGCTTCGCCAGTATACCGACGGGGAAATTATCGTGCAGGTCGGCGAGCCGGCCAGCCACATGATGGGCGTCGTAGCCGGAGGGCTGCACTACCACCGCCCCGACGCGGGCCAGCGCGGCCCGATTTACCGGGTAGGGGCGGGGCAGATCACGGGCGTGTTGCCCTACTCGCGGTTGCAAACGGCCAAGGGCCAGGGGCTCGCGGCGGGCGATACGACCCTCTACCTACTGCCGCGCACCGAGTTTCCGGCGCTGGAGCAGCGTAGTCCTGAGTTGGTGCAGCGGCTGGTGGGCATCATGAGCGACCGCGCCCGCGAGGAAGTGCGCGGCCAGGAGCGCGATGATAAGCTGCGGGCGCTGGGTAAGCTCTCGGCGGGCCTGGCCCACGAGCTCAACAACCCCGCCGCCGCCATTGCCCGCGCCGCCGCTGCCCTCGGCGATGCCCTGCAAGCCAAGCCCCAATTGCTACAAAACTTATTGGCTACCTGCCCACCCGCCGAGGCCGTGGCCGCCCTGCTCTCCTCGGGAGTACCCGCCGCGCCGGCTGCCCCCCGCTCGGCGCTGGCCCGCGCCGACTGCGAAGACGAGCTGGCCGACTGGCTCGAAGCCCAGGGCTGCCCCGACGGCTACGCCCTGGCCCCCAGCCTGCTCGATGCCGGCCACACGGCCGCTACCCTCGCCCCGCTGGTAGCGCCGCTGCCCGCACCCGCCCGGCCCGCCGCGCTGGCCTGGCTCGAAGGCCACCTGGCCGCTGTACGCTTCACCCGCGACATTCACGAGGCTAGCCAGCGCATCAGTACGCTGGTGGGCAACGTCAAAACGTATTCACACATGGACCGCGCCGGGGGCCGCGAGCCGCTTGACCTTACTACGGGCCTCGACAGTACGCTCAATATGTTCGACCACGCGCTGCGCCACAAAAATGCCCGGCTAACCCGGGAGTACGCGCCCAACCTTCCCCGCGTGCTGGGCGAAGTAGGCCAACTCAACCAAGTATGGACTAACTTGATTGACAACGCCATCGACGCACTCCCCGCTACGGGTGGCGTCCTCACGGTGCAAGCTGCCCCGCAGCCGGAGGGTGTGAGCGTCAGCGTTATCGACAACGGCAGCGGCATCGCCCCCGACGTGCTGCCGCATATGTTTGAGCCATTTTACACTACTAAGCCAGCGGGCGAGGGCAGTGGCCTGGGTCTCGACATTGCCCGTCGCATCGTGCAGGAGCACGGCGGCCGGCTGGAGGCGCAGTCGGTACCCGGCCGCACCGAATTCACCGTCTGGCTCCCGGTAGGTGTAGGGTAAGCTTTAGCTTGCCCGGCGTCTGATGGGTTGTGGCTCGCTAGACGCCGGGCAAGCTAAAGCTTACCCTACATGCGAATAAGGCCACTGGGACCAGTTTTCTGCTAAGCCGGCTTTTACTGGGTTGTTCAATACATAGGCAATGATGCGTTCCTGCTCTTTTCCGTCGCGTACGACGTGGTCGTAGCTCTCGTGCTGCCAGAAAGGCTGGCCTTGCAGGCCCAACAGTCTATTGGCTGCGACGGCGGTACGGCCTTTAAGGCGCTGCATCATGCGGGCGGCCGAGAAAGTGGCTTCGTCCGGTAGCTGCGCTACTAGGTGCACGTGGTTGGGCATGAGGCAATAGGCCAGTACCACCACGCGTAACTCAGCCAAGGCGTTTATCTCCTGCATAATTGTATTGGCAACGTCGGGCATCCTCAGCCAAGCCGGGCCGTGCGTAGCTTGGTCCAGTAAAGTATCAAATTTGGCAAACTGCTGCTTCTTGATTTTTATGATAGCTTCAACTTGTTGCGCGGCGGGCATGCTAGTAGCCTCTTGCAAGGCGAAATACTGATTTTCGGCTAGCTGCTCAAGCACCGCCACCGGTAGCGACCCCGCCAGGCGAAACGTAAAAAAGATGACAGCGCCCGGTGGCAACACGTGTGGCAACTTGCGCTGATAATGCGTCTTCATGTGTAGGGTAAGCGTTAGCTTGCCCGGCGTGCGGGAGGCCCACCAAGCGGCGGCAAGCTAACGCTTACCCTACATTCTTCTATGAAAAAGCCCTTTATTCTTACCGTTGACGACGATGCGCAAGTGCTGGCGGCTCTCACCCGCGACTTGCGCCAGGAATTCCGCAAGGACTACCGCATCCTGAGCGTAAACTCGGGGCCGGAAGCACTTTCCACCCTCACCGAGCTGCGCGCCCGCGCCGAGCCGCTGGCCCTCGTGCTGGCCGATCAGCGCATGCCCGAGGTCGAAGGCGTGGAAGTGCTCACCCGCGCCCGCGAGCTGTTTCCCGAAGCCAAGCGCGTGCTGCTCACGGCCTACGCCGATACGACGGCCGCCATCAAGGCCATCAACTCGGCGCAGCTCGATTATTACCTGCTCAAGCCCTGGGATCCGCCGGAGCAATTGCTTTACCCCACGCTGCACGACCTGCTGAATAGCTGGCAGGCCAGCTACCGGCCGGCCTTCGCGGGGCTGCGGCTCATCGGGTTTCAATGGTCGCCGCTCTCGCACGAGCTCAAGGATTTTTTGAGCGGCTACATGGTTGGCTACCAGTGGCTGGACTACGAGAAAGACGCCGAAGCTAGCATCCTGCTTAAGGCCAATGGCTTCTCGCCCGACGACCTGCCCGTCGTCATTTGCCCCGACGGTAAGGCCGTGGCCCGTCCTGATAAGCTCGACCTGGCCCGGCACCTGGGCTTGCTCGTCGATGCCCAGCAGGAACTATATGACGTGGTGATTATCGGGGCGGGGCCGGCCGGCCTGGCGGCGGCCGTGTACGGCGCGTCGGAGGGCTTGCGTACGCTCATCGTCGAGCGCCAAACGCCCGGCGGGCAGGCCGGCTCGTCGTCGCGCATCGAAAACTACCTGGGCTTCCCCACCGGCCTCAGTGGGGCCGAGCTCGCTCACCGCGCCTGGAGCCAGGCCACCCGCCTCGGGGCCGAGTTTATGGCCCCGCAGGAAGTAACCAACCTTTGCATTCAGGATGGCTACAAGGTGTTGACTTTGAGCGACGGTAAGGAAATCAAAGCCCGCGCCGTGGTACTCACTACCGGCGTCAGCTACCGCACGCTCGATGCACCGGGGCTGGCCCGGCTCAGCGGGGCTGGGGTGTACTACGGGGCGGCGCGCACCGAGGCCCGCAGCTGTAGCGCGCAGCCGGTGTACGTTATTGGTGGGGGCAATTCGGCGGGGCAGGCGGCTATGTACCTATCTACTTACGCCTCGCGGGTGTTCATCGTCATTCGGGGCGAAAATCTGGCGGCTAGTATGTCGGCCTACCTCATCGAGCAGATTAGCCAGACGCCCAACATCGAGATCCTGCCCCGTACCCAGGTGCGCGAAGCCTGCGGTCAGGATTCGCTGGAAGCCGTGGTGATTCAGCAGGAGGGCCGCGAGCCCGAGAAGAAGCCGGCCCGGGCGCTGTTCATCTTCATCGGGGCCAAGCCCAGTACCGAGTGGGTGTGCCACCTGGCCCTCTGCGATGCCAAAGGCTACTTGCTCACCGGCCGCGACCTCGTGGCCGATCCGCGCTACAAAACAGCCTGGAAAAAAGACCGGGAGCCCTATCTGCTAGAGACTTGCGTGCCCGGCCTCTTTGCCGCTGGCGACGGCCGGGCCGGCGCGATGGCCCGGGTGGCCTCGGCCGTGGGCGAGGGTAGCATGGCCATCAAATTTGTGCACCAGTACCTGGATGAGTAATGTAGCGTAAGCTAAAGCTTACGCTACATCCCGTTTGTTTACATAAGCGGCGTGGGCCTCATCCAGCAGCCCCAGCACGGTGGCGCGTTGGGTTTGCAGCGCGGTGCGGGTGGCGGTGGGTAGCCAGCGCACCCGGATGCGCCGCAAGCGGGCGCTCAGCGTTTGCCAATAGCCGAGCGCGTAGAAACCGGCGAAGGGCAAGCTCAAGAGAAACAGCGCCGTGAGTCGCCAATCGTGCGTGAGCCAGTGTTGCACGGCGGCGGCCTCCACGGCGTAGGCCAGCGGGAAAGTGACGATACCCACCCCCAGCAGGATGGCGGCGATAAACTCCGTCTCCTTAGTGGCGCGGCGGGCTACCTGCGCGGGGATTTTATAAGGCAGATAGTTGGTAATTACGCCATAGAGCCACACTGGAAAGCCCAGCCCAAGGTTGAGAATATCGGCCAGCCGGGTGCCGGGGCGCTGGGTCTGGTCGAGGTCGTCGTCGTCGAGCCGGTGGGTGCCCAGGCTGGTCAGGTAGGTGCCGAGCGCGGTGCGCAGGGCCGCTAGGCGGCTGGGATCGTGCTGCGCAAACCACGCCACGGCGTCGAGCAGGGTGCGGCTGAGCTGGAAGTTGTCGTAGAGCGTAGTCGGGTCATCGTCGGGATTGAGGTGGTCGCCGAAGGTGCGCTCCACCTGCTGGGCCAGCTGATCTTCATCGGCCGCCCGGCTGATGACGAGGCGGCGGGTGAGCCGACGGGTAATTTCCTCGGTGAGGGCATCGGCGGCGGCTTCGGGGTCTTGGTGGTAACGCTCGGCGTAGTCGGCCACGTTGATGGGCGGGGCGACGTTCAGCAAAACGTCGGAGCGGAAGCGGCTGGGGTCAAAGTAATTAGTGCCCACGCACACCAATTTTAGCCCCAGCTTGAAATCGTGCCGGGCCTCGGTGCCCAGCGCAATGCGGGCGGCCCCGGTCTTGAGCGGGCGCAGCCGGCGCTCGCTCACGCTGGTGCCTTCGGGAAAAATCATGACCGTGCCGCCGCGCTCCAGGTAGTCGTAGCAGCGGCCGAAGCTGGCCTCGTTGCTGGCCGCGAGCTGGGCCGGGCTGGGGGCGTTGGCTCCCGCCGCATCCTGCCGCCGGTAGATGGGAATGCAGTTACCCGAACGCATAATGGCTCCGAGGATCGGGTTTTTGAAAAACGTGCTCTTGGCCAGAAACGCAATGGGCTCGTGGCGTTGAATGGCCGTCACGAGCGGGTCCATGAGCGTGTTGGGGTGGTTGCTGCACAGCATGAGCGGGCCGGGCAGGCGTAGGCGCTCGCGGTGGCGCACCTCCAGGCGGCGGAAAAACACGCGCAGCCCCAGGCGTACCACGGGCTTCATGACGGTGTAGAAAAGCATAGGGGGCAAGATTACGCAAAAAGGGCCGGCTGCGCTAGCAGCCGGCCCTTCCGGTTGGTGTTCAGCGAGCAAGCCTAGAAGGCACTGCTGAGCTGGTCGAGGTTGTTGGGGTTTTGGCTACCCGAGGTGCTGGCATCGTAGCGGCTGCCCGAGGCCGGGCCCTGGTCGCGGCGCTGGTTGCCGATGGAGCTGGCCTGGTGACCATGCCCCGACTGGCTACCGAAATCGTTGCTGTGGGCCGGGCCGGAAGTGTAGCCGCTGCCCGAGCTGATGCGAGACTTATTAGTTTGACCCTGCGGGCCATTGGCGTAGCGCGAGCCGCCCCAGGGGCGCTGGCCCCGGTTTTCAAAACCCGAGTTGTCGCGGGTGTGGGGCTGGTGGTCGAAGGGCGAGCGGTGCGGGCGGTGGCGGTATTCGCCGTCGTCCGACTTATCTTTTTTGTTGCGCGTAATCAGGAAAGCTACCCCGGCGGCCAGCAGGCCCACACCCACGGCTTTCTGGGTGGTGGTGAGGCCGTTGACGCTTTGCACAGCTTTATTGCCCAGATCTTTGGCAGCTTGCGGGAGCTGCTGGGCCTTGTCGGCTACGCCCGAGTCGTTGAGCCACTTCTTACCGCTGGCTACGGCATCGTTGAGCTTGTCTTTGCCAGTAGCTACCACGTCGTTGAGCTTTTCCTTACCGGAAGTCACGGCGTCATTGAATTTATCTTTTACGCCCGAGCCGTTGGGCTGGGTGGGGGCGGCGTGCTCGGCCGGAAAGTGGCCGGTGCCGGTGGCGTGAGCTGCCGTAGTCGAAAACTGATTATCGGTGCCGTTGGTGGCCGAAGAATTGGCGGAATTGGCCTGGTTGCCCGAGCCGGAAAAGCCGTTGTTCGGCTGGTTGGACGTTGGTTCCATGAGCGGGGAAAAGTAAAGGGAAAGAATGAAGCCCGCCGCCCCGGTGGGACGGCCTGGGCTGTATTCGTAAGTTTCAGCCCGTAGGTTACGAGCTTGTTACGCCTGGCGGGGCGTGGCGCAGGCGGGTAGCCAGCCCTGCTGCAACTGGCAGCGCGGGCACGGCGTCGGGGAGGGGTTGGCAGGTAGTTCGTACACTGCCGCGCAGGCGTGGCAGGCGTAGTTGCCCGCCTTGGTCAGCGCCGTGGCCGGGTGGTTGTATAGCTCGGGCCAAATGGGCAGGCCCGGCCGCTCATCAGCCGGTTCAAAGAAGAAGACGCTGATCTCACCCGTCGCTTCCAGATAAAGGCGGCGCACCTGCCCCAGGTGCTCGACCTGAAATTGCCGCAGCTGCCCAAACAGCTCCTGGGTGGTAAGGCTGGCTTCGGTGAACGCCGCCATATTGATCTGACCATCCACGATGATGAGCTCGGGCTGGCCTTCGAGCAGGTGCTCTACCCGGGGAAACTTGTCGATGAGGTAGTTGGAAAGCACATAGAGCGCCATTACCACGACAAATACCATCACCACGTACAGCAGCGGTACGTCGTGGTAAAACGTGGCGTCGCCCGCCGCCGAGCCCAGCACCAGCAGCAGACCAAATTCGAACAGCGACAATTGCCGCACCCCGCGCTTGCCCGTAATGCGCAGCGCCCCGATGGTAAGCACGAAGGCAAACATGCTGCGTACCAGCACTTCCCATAAAAAGCCGGCCGGGGCTTGGTCGGAAATGAACAGGCGCTGCCAGTCAAACGGCATGATGTCGGCGGCCAGCAGCGCCAGGTAGGTCGGAGTCATAGCCCAGCTATACGGCGGTCAAGCTTCATCGGCCGTTCACGCAGCGGGTAGCTGGTCGGTTTTGTGGCGTTTAGCTGAACAAGTACGGCCGTCGCCCGTTCATGCTGGGCAACCTCATCTATAGTACGCTGTCTTATGTTTCGCTTTCAGAATAAAGTTTGCCTCGTCACGGGTGCTACTTCCGGCATTGGCCGGGCCACGGCCGTGCGCCTGGGTCGCGAGGGGGCCAGCGTGGTATGCCTGGGCCGCGAGACCAAGGCCGGCCACGAGGTAGAAGCCGAAATCAAGGCCGGGGGCAGCGACGCGCTGTTTATCAAAGCCGATGTGGGCCGCGACGCCGACCTGGTACACGCCGTAGAAAAAACCCTGGACCGCTTCCAGCGCATTGATATTCTGATCAATGACGCGGCCATGATGACCTACACGCCCATCCTGGAGCTGGACCCCGCCGAGTGGGACCAGGTGATGAATGTGAACCTACGCGCTCTCTTCCGCCTCTGCCAGCTCTGCGTGCCGCACATGAAGGGTGGGGCCGTGGTGGCCGTCAGCTCGGTGCACGCCTTTCAAAGCACTCCCAACGTGGCTCCCTACGCCACCAGCAAGGGCGGCCTCGAAGCCTTCGTACGCGGCCTCAGCCTCGAAGTGCCCTACACGCAGGCTCGCATCAATGCCGTGGCTCCCGGTGCCGTCGAAACGCCTATGCTGCGCAACAACCCCAACGTGCGCGATGGTACCGAAAAAATCACCGGCCAGATTGGTACCCCCGACGAGCTGGCTGCCGCCATCTGCTTCCTTGCCTCCGACGAGGCCAATTTTATCAACGGTAGTACCCTGACCGTGGATGGCGGCCGGCTGGCCCAGCTGTGAGCCGGCCAGCGAGGAATTGTTGAGAATTGAAGCTGCTTAATAAGGTTACTTCATTTGAAAACGTCCGTCATGCTGAGCTTGCCGAAGCATCTTGGCAGGTTCGCTGTTTAGCCGTTCAACGAACCTGGCAAGATGCTTCGGCAAGCTCAGCATGACAATAGTTTTGTGATCGTGTCACTTTCTAACAGCGTTAATAACAAAGTATTAAGGTAACCAATTTTCTGAGCCAATTCGACGGTGATTATGCAGCGCGTAGCGAGGCATAATCACCGTTTTTTAGTTTCAAAAAACGGCTAGTAGCTTGCTGCTCAGGCTACCCAGGCCTCGGCCTGACCCCGCGCCCGAGCTTCCATGAAGCGCCGGGCACCTTCACGGGCCTCTACTTCAAATTTATTCTGGTAGTAGCCCACCCGCGCCGATTCCAGCAGGTATTGCCAGAGAAAGCGGGCGAGGCCCAGGTCGCGCACCTGCCGCAAGTGGACTTCTTCGTGAGCTACCCATTCGGGGTCGGCCAGAAACTCGGCGCGGGTAGCGCCGCTCAGGTGCACAGTCTGGCCCAGTACCATAGCCACGCGGGGCGCGCCGCCGAGTACCAGTCGAGCTATACGAGCCAGGGGCGAATTCACAAGCGTGCGGGGCTGATTCATCGTGTAAAATTCGGGCTAAGCTACGAGGAAAATAGGGCAGGGTTTTCACCCGAGATGCTAAGTATGCGCCTTTTTGTAGGCTTTTTCCAAGAAAACGTGTCTTTTTTAAAGAAAGTGCTAGGCCGTTTCATTTTTTATTGCTTAGATTTGGTCGTCCACTACCCTATAAATTTTATTTAAAAAGGTGGTAGTCACGCTTTCATTTAACCTTAATACCAGCTGCCCAGCAGCGTCTGCCTAGCGCTACACTCTACGATATGTTTACCCGGCCAGCTAGCCCTAGAGCGCAGGCCGGTGCCCACTTCACCGACGGACAATGAAGAATACCCTCCTGTGTTGCCTCGCCGCTGCTTCCCTGGCGCTCTCCTTTTGCTTTGAAAAAATGCCCGATGCCCCGGCTTCGGCTGGCACCTCGACGCCGGCTGCTGCCGAGGCATCGCTGCTTTCGGCCCTGCTGGCTGGCAACGGCCCCGGTGGCCCGGTTGCCGACTCGGCCAGTGCCTCGCGCGACTCGCTGGCCTATGGCTACTACAACCAGACGCTGGGCCTCAACCTCGCGCACACCGAGAATAAGAGCCTGCTTCAGACCGTAACGGACTGGCTGGGCACGCCCTACAGCTACGGCGCCAGCTCGCGCCGGGGTACCGACTGCTCGGGCTTCGTAACGCAGGTGTTCAAGAAGGTGTACGGCATCACGCTCAAGCGCAGCTCGCGCTCGATGTTCAGCACGGTGCAACGCGTGGCCAAGACGGATATGAAAGCCGGCGACCTGGTATTCTTCCGCCACGGCAAGGGGGCCATTTATCACGTAGGTATTTATTTGAAAGACAATAAATTCGCCCACGCTGCTACCAACGGCGGCGTGATGGTGAGCTCGCTCAACCAGCCTTATTATCATCACAATTTTTACGCGGCCGGCCGCGTAGCGGGCACCGAGGAGCTGGCAGTTCCCACGACTACCACCGACATGGTCGAGCTGCTCGACGAAGCTGCCAATGCCCAGCTCGACTAAGTAAACTGCTTGGCTGGCCCGCTCCTGGGCTACACTCACCAAAGCGACTGCCGGCCCAACGCCGGCAGTCGCTTTTTTTGTGGCTGCATAACTCAAAGCCGGTGAATGCAGTACACGGACCTATATCGGGTTTTGCGGTATTCGCGCCGCGCTTTCACCTTTTTTCGCAATGGCTTCCACTACCACGCCTCCCCCCAACGGCAAGGATATTGCCGCTTCGGTCATCTTTAAAAAATTCCTGGCTGCCGCCGAGGGCTACGTAAAGCAGCCCACGCGCCTCAAGAAGCTGCTCCTAGATGCCTTTAATAAGGCCCGCGAAAAAAAGGACGTGGGTACGCTGGCCCACGAAGCCTGGGAAACCCTGCAAAGCCTGTTCCGCCTCATCAAGCTGAGCGCCGCGGGCGAGTACAACGGCGTGCCGACCACTACGGTGGTCGCCGCCGTAGCCGTGCTCATCTATTTTCTGTCGCCGATCGACCTCATCCCCGACTTCATCCCGGTGGTGGGCTTGCTCGACGACATGGCCCTGGTGGCGTGGTTCTCCACGTCCATCAAGCACGAACTGGACAAGTTTCACGAGTGGGAAGCGACGAAGAACGCTACCGTGGTGGCCGACGATGAGCTGTACAAAGACCGGGGCGCGGCCAGCGGCTCGGCGTGGCGTACGGGCGCGACCGTTGCCACTACCGCCGCCACCAGCGCTACTACCAATCAGTCGGCCAAAAACGCGGGCACGGTAGAACTGCCCGCTGCCCCGGCGGGCAGTGACCAAACGGCCACCGATGCGGGGCTGGGCTCGCCCACCAGCTCTACCACGGCCCCCATCCACGATATCGGCCCCGACGGCCCGCTGCCCGAGCCCAAGGGTAACGACGTAGCCAACACCAGCGACGGCTCGCGGGACGGCAACCGCGACCAGCCCACCGATACCGGTGGCAACGTGCGCTAAGGCCCACCAAAGTACCAGTAAAAAAGGCCCGTCTGCATTGCAGACGGGCCTTTTTTAGTAATTCCGAAAAAGCAGCAAAAAATTACGCTGCCGCGGCGTGGGCCGTCACGTAGCGGACGAAATCGCCCACCGTGTTGAAGGGTACTTCGTCGGGTACGGTGATGTGGAAATTGCGCTCCAGCTCCAGAATGATATCAACCAGGTCGACGGTGTCGAAGCGCAGGTCGCGGCTCAGGCTGGCAGTGCGGCGCAGGCGCACGGTCTTGATAGCTTTGCGCTTGCTGATAATGCGTAATACTTGCTGCTCAATAGTTTTGGTGGGCGCAGTAGTAGAGATCGCGGTAAACATAACGGTGCAAAAAAAAGTGATAGAAGAACGGTGCAAGTAACGCGGGTTGCCGGCGGTTAAGAGACTCCAATCGCTGAATGAGGCTTCTTAACCGCCGAGCTACCGCAAATTCTAGGCCAGCACCGGCGGCCGGGCGGCTTCTACTTCTTCCTCGTCGACCTCGGTGGCGGGGGGCGGGGAGTTGTAGTCGCGGCCGGTGATCTTGGCCCGGAGCTTTTCGTTGAGCAGGTACATCACCGGGACTACCAACAGGGTTACAAGGGTTGCAAACGACAACCCAAAAATTATCGTCCAGGCCAGCGGGCCCCAGAACACCACCGACTCCCCGCCGAGGTAGAAGTGGCCGTGGCCCGAATTGAACAGCTCGTAGAAGTTGATGTTCAAGCCAATGGCCAGCGGAATCAAGCCCAGGATGGCGGCCGTGGCGGTGAGGATAACCGGGTTGAGGCGGGTGCGGCCGGCTAGTACGATGGCGTCGTGCAGGTTCATGCCCTGGGCGCGCAGCATGTCGGTGAACTCAACCAGCAGGATGCCGTTTTTCACCACGATACCCGCCAGGGCGATGATGCCCACCCCAGTCATGACGATGGAGATGTTCATGCCCGTGATGGCCAGGCCGAGCATTACGCCGATAACGGAGAAGATAACTTCGGTGAGGATGATGAGCGGCTTGCTCACCGAGTTGAACTGCGTCACGAGTACGAGGAAGATGAGGGCCAGGGCACCCACGGCGGCCACGCCGAGGAAGTCGCTGGTTTCCTTCTGGTCTTCCTGGGCGCCGCCCATGCGTACAGTGTAGCCGGGCGGCGTGGGGAAGCTCTTGAGCGCCTGCTGCACCTTGGCGACCACGTCGGGGCCGGTGAAGCCGTTGAGGACGTTGGAACTGATGGTGATGAGGCGGTGGGTGTCCTTGCGCTTGATGCCGCCGTAGGTGGTACCGTAGGTAACGTCGGCCACCGCCGAGATGGGCACCTGGCGCACGGCCCCGGTCGCGTCGCGGAAGGTCAGCGGGGCGTTCACGATGGCGTTCACGTTGTCGCGGTAGGGCTTGGCGTAGCGCACCTGAATGGGATACTCATCATCCGGAGTTTTGAATTTGCTGGCCTCGAAGCCGTAGATGGCGGTGCGGACTTCCGAGCCGATCTGGGCGGTGCTGATGCCCTCGCGGTTGGCGCGGGTGCGGTTGATGTTGACGCCGATTTCGGGGTTGCGGTCCTGCAAGTCGGAGCGCAGGTCTTCAATGCCGCCAATTTTGAGCGAGTCGATGTAGCGCTCCACTTTCTTGCTCAAGGCCGCCAGCTTGGGGTAGTCGTCGCCCGCTACCTCGATGGCTACGGCCTTGCCCTGGGGCGGGCCGCTGGCCTCCTGGTCAACCGATACCTCGGCCCCGGGGATGCCTTTTACGGCTTCCCGAATCTGGTCCATGTAGATGTGGGTGGGCTGGCCTTTCTGCTCGCTCAGCTCCTTGAAGGCCACGCCGACTTTGCCGAGGTGCGACTGCGAGGTACCGGCGGCGGTAGCCTCGGTGGGGTCGCCGGCGCCGATGGCCACGTTGGTAATCACCGATTCAACGTCGGGGTTGTTGCGGCCGATGATTTTATACACGCGCTTTTCCAGCTCGCGGGTGACCGAGTCGGTCACCTCCACGCGGGTGCCCACCGGCATGCGCAGGTAGGTGTAGATGAACTTGGGGTCGCCCTTGGGGAAGAAATCGACCTTGGGCTTGCGGGCACCCACGGCCACGATGCTGCCCACGAACAGCACCACCAGCCCGCCCATGATGGCTACCTGCCGCCAGATGGTGCCACCCACGGCAATCTCGACCAGGCGGGCGTAGCCGTTTTGCAGGGCGGGCAGGATGCTGCGCTGGAAGCCGGCGATCATGTACACAAACACGTACTTATCGAGCAGGCACAGCACCAGAATGGTGATGAACAGGTTGCCGGTGAACGTAGAGCCCGCCAGGTAGCCCAGCACGGCAATGCCCAGCAGCACGCCCATGCCAATGAGGAAGCCGCGCGACATTTTGGGCTTCTCCACCCGGTCGAGGTGCTCCTCGCGCTCCATGAAGCTCACGGCAAATACCGGGTTCATGATGAAGGCCACCACGAGCGAGGCGCCCAGCGTGAGAATGAGCGTAACCGGCAGGTAGAACATGAAGCTACCCACGATGCCCGGCCAGAACATGAGCGGTACGAATGGGGCGACCGTCGTGAGCGTACCCGCCAGCACCGGGACGAACACCTCGCCCGCCGCCAGCTTGGCCGCCTGCATGGTGCTCAGGTTGGGGTGGTCGTGCAGCAGGCGGTGGGTGTTTTCGATAACCACGATGGCGTCGTCCACTACGATACCCAGCGCTAGCAGGAAGGCGAAGAGCACAATCATGTTGAGCGAGAAGCCAAACATGGGCAGCAGCACGAAGGCCAGGAACATCGACAGCGGCACCGACAAGCCCACGAAGAGCGCGTTGGTGGTGCCCATGAAGAACATCAGAATCAGCGTCACCAGCAAAAAGCCGATGATGATGGTGTTGATGAGGTCGTTGAGGGTATTGCGGGTTTCGTTGGACGAGTCGCCGGTAATCGTGATTTTCAGGCCCTTGGGCATGCTGGCCTGCGACTCTTTCACGAGCTCGTGAATCTTGTCGGAGGCGTCGAGCAGGTTTTCACCCTGGCGCTTCACCACGTTCAGCGTCACGGCCGACTGGCCATCGAGGCGGGCGTAGCTCTCGCGGTCCTTGAAGCCGTCGGTCACGGTGGCGATGTCGCCGAGGCGCACCGGCGCGCCGCGCAGGTTCTTCACCTGGATGTTGGCAATGTCGGCGGCGTTCACGTACTGGCCAGCCACGCGCACGGCGCGCTTCTGCGCCCCCACGTCGATGGAGCCGCCTGATACCGTGATGTTTTCGCGGGCAATGGCGTTTTCGATATCGCTGAAGCTCAGCTGCGAAGCTTGCAGCTTGTAGAGGTCCACGTCGACGTTAACCTGCTGCTCCAGGGCACCCACGATATCGACGCGGGTGATTTCGGGCAGCGCCTCAATCTTGTCCTGGAAGTCGTCGGCGAGCTTCTTGAGCTGGGCGGCGGGCAGGTTGCCGCTCAGGTTGACGTACATGATGGGCTGCTCCGAGATGTTGACCTCCTTCACGAGCGGGGCGCTGGGCAGGTCGTTGGGCAGCTCGGTGCTGGCCTTGTCCACGGCATCCTTGATGAGCTGCTTGGCGGCCTGCACGTCGACGCCGGAGTTAAACTCCACGTCCACAATACAGTAGTCCTGGTTGGAAGTCGAATTAATCTTCTTCACCCCGTTTACGCTCTTGATTTCCTTTTCGAGCTGGCGGGTCACCAGGTTCTCGATGTCGGTGGGGGAGGTGCCCGGGTACACCGTGGCCACGATGATGCGCGGAATTACGATGTCGGGAAATTTCTCCTTGCCCAGCTTGATGTAGGCGAAGATGCCCGCAATCGTCAGCAGCAAGGTGATGATGTAGATGCTAGTTTTATTATTAATCGACCAACTAGTGGGGCCGAATTCCTTCTCAATGTCTTGCATGGTATGTAGTTGCTGCTTGAGAGTATTTCGTTTTATTGGATGCTTTACTGACGTGTGCGCCTCACCCCCCGGCCCCCTCTCCGAAAAGGAGAGGGGGAGCCTAGACTGCCAACGTCTGCTTGTGGTCGGCTCCCCCGAAAAATGCTTGATGCGCATTTCCTTTTCGGAGAGGGGGCCGGGGGGTGAGGCGCACACGCTAGAGCAGTAGGCCAGACTAGCTGATTTTCACCGGCTGGCCTTCATTCAGATTCTGATAGCCAGCCGAAATCACCTCGTCGCCGGGCTTGAGGCCGCTGGTGATTTCCTGCTTACCGTTGTAGGTCTGGCCGGTTTTGATGATGCGCTTGGCCGCCACGGCCTTGCCGTTCTCACGATTAACTACGAGCACGTAGGCGTTTTCCTCGTCGTGCTGAATGAGGTCTACCGGCAGTACGGTGGCGTTGGCCTGGCCGTAGTTCTGAATGCGGACGGTAGCGACCATGTTGGGGCGCAGGCGGCTGGCCTGGCTGGCCGGCAGGCGCAGCTCCACCGTAAACGTGCGGCTGGTGGCCGAGATAGTGCGGCTCACGGTGCGCACGGTGCTCTCGATTTCCTCACTGCCGAGGTCGGGCAGGCTCACGAGTGCCTTGTCGCCGGCCTTGATGCTGCCCGCGTAGGCTTCGGATACCTCGGCCAGCACCTTGCCGCCCTGGCCGTTGTTGAGCTGCACCACCGGCGCGCCGGGGGCTACGGTTTCACCCAGTTTCGGGATAACGTTGTCGACCACGCCGTTGTAAGGAGCCACCACGTTGTAGAGGGCACGCTGCTGGTTGAGCGTAGCGAGGTTGCGTTGCAGGCTCTCGTAGGTGTTCTTGGCTTGCAGGTACTGAATTTCGGTGCCAATCTGCTGCTTCCAGAGGCCAGCCTGCTTTTCGTACACGACCTTAGCCAGGTCGAGGCGGGTGCGCAGCTCGGCGATGTTGGCATCGAGAATGCCCGCATCGACGGTAGCCAGCACCTGGCCCTTGCGCACGCGGTCGCCGCGCTGCACCCGCACGCTGGTGAGCGTGCCGGCGGCGCGGGCGCCCACGGTGGCGTTTTGGTCGAAGTCAACCCGGCCCTGCACTTCAAGGTAGCCGGCAAAGTTCTGGGGCGCTACTTTCAGCACCGATACCGGCACGGCGGTAGTGGCCGCGGTGGCCTGGCCCGCGCCGGTTTTGGCTTCCAGCTCGGCGATTTTGGCCTGGGTGGCCGCCTGGTCGGCCTTGAGCTTGGCCAGCTCGGCGTTGGGGTCTTTGGCCCCGCCGCCGCACGAGGCGAGTAGCAAGCCGCTGGCTAGGAGCTGGTAGCTGATGGCTTTCGAAAAGGAGAGATTCATGTCAAAGAAAAGCTTCGGAGTAAGAGGAGAAGCTAGCAGCTAATAGCTGACAGCTAAGAGCTTAAAAAATTACTTGGCCTGCGAATACAGCTCGCCGGTGGCTTTGTCGCGGTCGACCTTGGCTACCAGCACGTCGTAGAGGGCGGCGTAGTAGTTGGTCTGGGCTTCACGCAGCGAGGTCTCGGCGGTGATGACTTCGATGTTGGAGCCCACCCCGGCGTTGAACTTGATGCGCGTCACGCGGGCCACGTCGGCGGCCAGGTCGAGGTTGGCCTTTTGGTTGTCGAGCACGTCGAGCGCGTTGATGAGCGTGGTGCGGCTCTGGGCATCTTGCAGGTCGATGCTCTGGCGCAGGGTTTCGAGGCCGCGCTCAATCGTTTGCTGGGCAATGCGGGCCTGCTGCACCTGGTACTTGCGGCGGAAGCCGTCGAACACCGGCACGTTCAGGGCCAGCCCCACGTTGCCGAAGCCGAACCAGTTTTGGTTGGGAAAGCCCTGGCTGTTACGTGAATCCGGGCCGCGGAAAGCAAACAGGTCGCCCACCTTGTTGGCCGAGCCGATGAAGCCGTAGGCCGCCGTGAGTGACAGGCGCGGATAAGCGCCCGCCGTGCGGTTGCGCAGGTCGAGGCCCGCCAGCGCCTGCTGGGTTTGCAGGGTCGAAAACTCGATGCGGTTGTTGTAGTTGAAAGTCGCCTGGGCCTGCGGACCCTGGCCGGTGTTGATTGTCGTGGTGGGTGCCCCGCCCGTGTTCGGGGTGGTGGGGATGGGCGCGGTGGGTACGTCCCCGAGGCCGCTGACCCCGCCGCCGGTGCTGAAGTTGGCCCCGCCGAGGTTGCGGCGCAGGTTGCTGGCATCGACCACGGCCGCGCCGAGCGAGTCGGTAAGCTGCACCGGCTGGCTTTGCGGCAGGCCCATCTGAAATTTAAGCAGCGCCACGCTCAGCTCGGTGAGGCGCTGAGCTTTCTGCTGCTCCACTACCAGGTTGTTGCGCTGCACGCGCAGGCGGTCCACGTCGAGCTTTTCGGCAAAGCCGGCCTTGAACGTTTGGTTGGTTTGGTAGAGTACCGTGTCGAGGCGCTGCACGTTGCGGGCCAGCAGGGCCAGCCGCGAGCGGGCCACCAGCGTGCTGTAGTAGGCTTTGCTCACCTGCTCCACCACGTCGATTTCGGCCTGCTGGGTTTGCTTCTTGGTCAGGTCTTCGTACACCTTAGCCGCTTTCAGGCCAATAAGATACGAGCCATCAAAGAGCTGCTGCGAAAGCGAGAGCGACGAGTTGCCGGCGTATTGCAGGCCGAAGGCGATGGCCTGGGGTGGCAGCTGCACGGGCGCGGCGTAGGCGGGGGCCAGCGTCACGCTCTGGCCGGCCTGGGCGGCCGCGATGTCGCGCTGCGTGAGCGTGGTGCCATTGAGCGTGCCCGCGCCACCGCTGAAGGCACCCACGTCCACGAGGCTCTTTTGCAGCTTGAAGTTGTCGGCCACGTTGGCGGCCAAATTCAGCTGGGGCAGGCCCTGGGCCTTGATCTCGCCCACCTTGGCGTGGGCGGTTTGCTGGGCCAGGCGGGTGCTCAGCAGGCTGGGCTTGTTGGCCACGGCGTAGCGCACGGCCTGGCTCAGGCTCAGGGGCATGGGACCGGCCAGCGGGGGCGTCGCGGCCGCCGGGGCCTGCGCCAGCGCCAGGGAAGGGGCCAGCGCCGAGGCGGCCAGCCACACCCGGAGGGTACTGTTTTTCATGGGGTTGTGAAAGAAGGAGCGGAGTGAGTAAGGGCGGCCGAGACGGCTATTCTTCTTCCGTAATGTGTTGATACTTATTGAAAAGCCGGTGACCTTTGAGGGTAGCCACCCCCAGCAAGAAATGTTGGTCGAAAACTTTATTGACCCGCACCGGCGAGAACTCGGCCAGCGGGTACAGCTCGTGGTCGAAGGCCAGCTCGATCTGGGCCAGGTTGAGGCGGGCCAGCACCTCCACGTCGAGGTCGGCCCGGAACAAGCCCTCGGCCACGCCCCGGCGCAGATTGCGGGTGATCTGCTCCAGGATGAAGCCGCTCTTGTGCGCCCGGAAGAGCGTCCAGGCGGCGGGGTAGTACTTGCGCAGGTCGTAAAAAATGCTGGGGTGGATGTCGGCAAACTGCTGGTCGGCCCAGGCCGAGATGGTGAGCATTTCCTGCACGGCATCGGCCGCGCCTTCGGCCACCCGGGCGCATTCGCCCTGGGCCTGGCAGAGGTGGTTGCTCATCACGCCCAGCACGATTTCATCCTTGTTGGCGAAGGTTTTATACAGGGTTTTCTTCGACATGCCCAGGTCGGCGGCGATGTCGTCCATGCTCACGCTCTTGATGCCATTGCGCATGAAGAGGGCGGCGGCGCGGGAAAGAATGCGGTCTTTGTTTTCCATGTTTGGCACGGCAAAGATACGACGGAAACTTTCGGTGAGTTCAAAGTTTCCAAAGTTTCTTTGGCCGCGCGCTCAGGCGCTAACGCAGCAGCCCGGCCGATACTTTAGCCGTCATTCACAAAAGCTACGGGTGCCATGCAAAAGCCTCGTGGAAGTGGTGGTGCAAAGCTAATAAAATTAGTTAATCGGCTCAGCGGTTGAGCTAATTTATTTGGCATATTCTCGCTGGCCTCCCCTGGGCTGAAGTAGATACCTTTGTGCCCGTTTTATTTATCCGACTCTCCATGAAAATTCGCGTTGGCTTCGGCTACGACGTTCACCAATTGCAGCCCGGCCTGCCGTTCTGGCTCGGCGGCATCGAGGTGCCGCACACCCACGGCGCACTCGGGCACTCCGATGCCGACGTGCTCATCCACGTTATCTGCGACGCCCTGCTGGGCGCGGCCAACCTGCGCGACATCGGCTTTCATTTCCCCGATACCGACCCGCAGTACAAGGGCATCGACAGCAAGAAGCTGTTGGCCGAGGTGATGGTCATTTTGCGCGCCAAAGGCTACGAGGTCAGCAACATCGACTCGACCATCTGCCTCGAAAAGCCCAAGGTGAACCCGCACATCCCGGCCATGCGCGCCACGCTGGCCCAGGTGATGGGCGTGGACGAGGACGACGTGTCCATTAAGGCCACTACTACTGAAAAGCTTGGCTTCGTGGGCCGGCAGGAAGGTGTGGCGGCCTACGCCACTGTTTTGATTACTAAGCTGTAGGGTAAGCTTTAGCTTGCCCGTCTTCCGCTCATTATACTCAGGGGCAAGCTACAGCTTACCCTACATTTTATGAAATACACTGCTCTGCTGGCGGCTGCGCTGGCCCTTCCCGCCCCCCTGCTCGCTCAAACTACCAAGGTTAAAACCAAGCTCAAGCCGGGCTCGCCGGCCAAGGCGGTAACGCCGCCCGCGCCCCAGCCGGCGGCACCCGTCGACTACGCCGCCCGGTACGCCGAGCGCTACGTGACCCAGGAGCACCTGCGCCGCGACCTCACCATCCTGGCCTCCGACGAGTACGAGGGCCGCGAAACCGGGGCCAAGGGCCAGAAAATGGCCGCCGAATATATCAGCCAGCAGTTCAAGCTGGATAGTCTGCAAGCACCCGTTACCGCCAACGCGGCTAACCCTTACCTCCAAACCTTCGGGATGGAGCGCAGCGCCTGGCAGCCGGGCGGCACCATTACGGTGGGCGGCAAGGCCTACGAATGGCTGAAGGATTTTTACGCCTTCGGGCGCTCGCCCTTCGACCAGGCCACGGCCGTGCAGCCGGTTTTCCTGGGCTACGGCATCGAGCAGGGCGATTACTCCGATTATAAAGGGCGCGACGTGAAGGGGCAGGATGTGATCGTGCTGCTCGGCGAGCCGCACACGGCCGACGGCAAAGCCATCCTCAGCCCCGATGGCACGCCCACCAAGTGGGGCGTCGATTTCCGGGCCAAGGCCGCGCTGGCCGCCGCCAAGGGTGCCCGCAGCATTTTCTTCGTGAGCCAGGAGCCGGCCGATAAATTCGAAAAAATGACATCCCGGCTGGCCCCGCGGGTAATGCAGCCCACCATCGCCTTTGCCGACCAGGCGGGCGGGCGGGCTCCGGCCTTTTTCCTGTCGCCGGCGCTGGGCCTGAAGGTGCTGGGTACCAATGCCGCCACGCTGGCGCAGTACGCCACCGCCACGGCCGCCGCCAAGCAGCCGACGGCCAGCAAGCTCAAGCCGGTGAAATTCAGCATCAGCGCCCCGCAGCAGCGCACGGCCGTGACGACCGAGAACGTGCTGGCCTTTTTGCCGGGCACTGATTTGAAGGATGAAATCATCGTGGTATCGGCGCACTACGACCACCTGGGCATCATTGGCGGCGAGGTGTACAACGGGGCCGACGACGACGGCTCGGGTACGGTGGGCATGCTCAGCATCGCGCAGGCGTTTGCCAAGGCGGCGCACGCCGGGCACGGGCCGCGCCGCAGCCTGTTGTTCTTGGCCAATACGGGTGAGGAGAAGGGCCTACTAGGCTCGGAATATTACACCGACCACCCAATTTTCCCGCTGGCTAACACCGTGACCGACCTCAACATCGACATGATCGGCCGCACCGACGCAGCCCACGAGGGCAAGCCCGATTACGTGTACGTGATTGGCTCCGACAAGCTGTCCTCGCAGCTGCACGAGGCGCTCCAGACCGTGAACCGCCAGCGCGGCAATATCGACCTCGACTTCCGCTTCAACGACCCGGCCGATCCGAACCGGTTTTACTACCGTTCCGACCACTACAACTTTGCCAAGAAGGGTATTCCGGTGGCTTTCTTCTTCAATGGGGTCCACGGCGACTACCACGAGGCTAGCGACGAGGTGTCTAAAATTCAGTTCGACAAGCTGGAGGCGCGGGCGCGGCTGGTATTTTACCTGGCCTGGGAGTTGGCGAATCGGGACACTAAGCCGGCGGTGGATTCTAATAAGCCCTAAGCGCAAGGTTGCGCAAGGTTAAAATAGGTTGCGCTAGGTTTTTGATAATTGAGCTATGCACGAGAATGAGATTGCCGGGCACATCATGAGGTCAGCTTACAAGGTGCATACTGCGCTGGGGGCTGGCTTATACGAGTCGGTGTATGAGGCCGCTTTAGCGCATGAGTTGCGTAAGCTTGGGCTATTGGCCGAGACGCAGGTGGCGCTGCCAGTTGTGTATGATGGTATCCGACTAGAGGTTGGGTTTCGGCTGGACATCCTTGTAGAGAAAAAGGTAATAGTGGAATTGAAATCGGTAGAATGCTTAGCCCCCGTGCATCATAAGCAGCTACTCAACTACCTGCACTTATCTCAGCTGAAGCTTGGCTATCTGATTAACTTCAATGTGCCATCCCTGAAAGACCACATGATTCGATTGGTCAACGGCCTTTAGAAAAACCTAGCGAAACCTCTTTTAACCTTGCGAAACCTCGCGCTCCAGTTTCAGACCGATGCCGAAGCCAAAGCCTTCGACCTCGAGCACCGCCGCAAAATCCGCTTCAACATCGGTAAGTACGACGCGGCCGTGAGCGCCGGGATGCAGCACTATGCCGACCACGACCTGGCCCGCGCCCGCGCCGCCAGCCTCAAGGCCCAGGTGCTGGAAAAGCTCGACGAGTACCTGCTGGAATTTGAAAAGAACTTCACCGCCCGGGGCGGCCGCGTGGTGTGGGCCAACACCGCCGAGGAAGCCCTGGCCGAAATCGGCCGGCTTACCGAGGCGCGGGGTGCCCGTACCGTGGTGAAAGCCAAGAGCATGACCACCGAGGAAATTCACGTCAACAAGTACCTGCAAGGCCGGGGCGTGGAGTCGGTCGAAACCGACCTGGGCGAGTACATCGTGCAGCTCAACGGCGAGCGGCCCTACCACATCGTGACGCCCGCCATGCACCTGAGCAAGGCCGACATTGCCAATATCTTCGTCAAGCACCTCGGCATCGCGCACACCGACGACGCCCAGCAGCTCGTGCTCACGGCCCGGCACCTGCTGCGCGACAAGTACACCGCGGCCGAGGTGGGTATTACTGGCGGTAATTTCTTGATTGCCAAGGAAGGCGGCGTGGCCGTGACCGAGAATGAGGGTAATGCCCGCCTCTCGGCCACCTTCCCCGGCCTGCACATCGCGGTGGTGGGCATCGAGAAAATCATTCCGCAGCTCACCGACCTCGACTTGTTCTGGCCGCTGCTCAGCACCAGCGGCACGGGCCAGCAGGTAACCGTCTATAATACGGTGTACTTCGGCCCGCGCCAGCCCGGTGAGCCCGACGGCCCCGAGGAGATGGTCGTCATCCTGCTCGACAACGGCCGCACCAACCTGCTGGCCCAGCCCGACCGCCGCGAGGCGCTGCGCTGCATCCGCTGCGGAGCCTGCCTCAACGTGTGCCCGGTGTACAAAAATATCGGCGGCCATACCTACGAGACTACCTATTCCGGTCCCATCGGCTCGGTTATCAGCCCGCACCTGTCGGGCCTGAAAGAGCACCAGCACCTGAGCTTTGCCAGCAGCCTGTGCGGGGCCTGCACCAGCGTGTGCCCGGTGCGCATCAACCTGCACAACCTCTTGCTGCTCAACCGGCAGCAGAGCGTAGCCGAGGGCTACAACGCCCCGGTAGAAAAGGTGGCCATCGGCCTCTGGCGCTGGAGCATGCGCCACCGCTGGGCGCTCGACGTGCTGCCCGGCCGCCTCAAGGATTTCAGCCTCGGCTACCTGCTCGACCAGGCCGGCTGGCGCAAGCGCCGCGAGAGCCTGCAAGTGGCTGAGAAGTCGTTCCGGCAGCTGTGGCAAGCTGAACGCTAGCAGCATTTTGCTAAGCTCCGCCGTACACGGCACATGTCAACTATGGTGGAGAATATTTCGCGCACGCTGGCGGGCCTGGCTGGCAGCTGGCTCGTTATTACGACGGTGTCGGGGGCCATTCGCTCGTTCGTGCTGCCGCGCAACGAGTCGGTGCGGCTCAACATGTTCGTCTTTGGCGGCGTGCGGGCGCTGTTTAATTTCGCCGCCCGGCGGGCCAGCACCTACGCCCACCGCGACCGCATCCTGGCGCACTACGCGCCGGTGGGGCTGGTGGCACTGCCCATCGGCTGGCTGGCCCTGGTGGGGCTGGGCTACACCGGCATCTACTGGGCGCTGGGGGTGAAGGACTTTACCAAGAGCTACGAGCTGAGCGGCAGCTCCCTGCTCACGCTGGGGACTACTTCGGAGAGTGGGTTTGCCGTCAACGTGTTCAGCTATTCGGAAGCGACCATCGGGCTGCTGCTGCTTACGCTGCTCATTTCGTATCTGCCCACGCTGTACCAGGCGTTTTCGCGACGCGAAATCGTGGTGGCCCAGCTAGAGTTGCGGGCCGGGACGCCGCCCGGGGCCAGCGGCCTGCTGCGCTGGCTGGGCCACGACGGCGACTTCAGCGACAACGACGACCAATGGCTGGCCTGGGAAGAGTGGCTGGTCGAAATCGACGAGAGCCACACCTCGCTGCCGGTACTGGCTTTTTTCCGCTCGCCGCAGGCCGGCCGCTCCTGGGTTACCTCGGCCGGGCTGATTCTCGATACGGCCAACCTTTTATTTTCGGCCCTCGACGTGCCCCGCTCGCGCCAGGTCGAGCTGACCTTCACCGCCGGCTGCCTGGCCGTAAACCGCGTGCGCCGCTTTTTCGACCACAAGTCCGAAACCGAGCCCGCCGAGCTACGCACCCCCGAGGAAGTGGCCGCCGCCAACCCCGGCCGCGCCGCCTTCGCCCGCGCCTGGCAGGAGCTGCGCGAAGCCGGTCTGCCCCTGCGGGCCAGCGAGGAGGAAGCCTGGCTGCACTACAAGGAGCGCCGCACCCGCTACGCCTCGTCCATCGAGTTTTTAAGCCAACTCTTACTGGCCCCGGCGATTAGGTGAAATGGTGAGATAGTGAGTGGTGAGATAGTGAACGAGTGAAATGGTGAATGAGCGATTTAATAATAGCTTACTCACCATTTCACTCGTTCACTATTTCACCACTCACTATCTCACCGCCGCTCACTCATCCGGCAGGATGTTCACGTCTTGCACGAGCACCATTTTTTCGATTTCGCGGCCACGCTTGGTGTTGGCCAGGCCGCCGAGGGCAGTTTCCTTGTAGCGGGTTTCCATACTCTGGCCTACTTCGCCGAGGGCAGCCACGCATTGGTCGACCGGGATGACGGGGTCGACGCCCGCGATGGCAATTTGGGCCGAGGAAAAGGCGATGGCCGCCGCCGAGGCGTTGCGCACTACGCAGGGCACTTCAACCAGGCCCGCCACGGGGTCGCACACCAGGCCCAGCATGCACTGAATGGTAATGGCTACGGCCGCGAAGGTTTCCGCGACCGAGCCACCCAGGCAGTACACGATGGCCCCGGCGCCCATCGCGGCGGCCGAGCCGGTTTCGGCCTGGCAGCCGCCCACGGCCCCGGCCAGCGAAGCATTCTGCTCGATGATGAGCGCGATGCCGGCCGCAACCAGTAGCCCTTCCAGGATTTTGCGGTCGGGTAGGTGGTGCAGGTTTTGGATGGTGGTGAGTACACCGGGCAGGATGCCCGAGGCTCCGGCCGTGGGAGCAGCCACCACGCGGCCCATGCAAGAGTTGACTTCCTTGGCGCCCAGAGCACTTACTACCAGATTTTTAAACTCGGGCGAGAGTACCGTGACGGGCGAGGCGGCAATCTTCTTGGCCCCGTTGTTTATCATGCCCGAGCGGGAAGTCATGTCGCCGGTGAGGCCGGTGTGGACGGCGTCGCGCATCACGTCGTAGGCCCGTTGCAGGGTGGGCCAGATGGCCTCCTCGGTGGCGCCTTTCTGCTCTACCTCGTAGGCCAGCACGGGCTGGTAGAGCGGTTCGCCGGTAGCGGCGCAGTGCGCCTGCCAGGAGGCAAAATCAGTGAATAGCAACGACATATATGGGCGGGCGAGGGGTGAGAGCCGGGTGTTGTTTACAACAAGCGGGCCGCAAAATTAGCTCGGTTGCCGGTGGTAAATTTCACTGCCCGCCAGGTTCACCGCCTTTTTGCCCAGCCACATAAACTCATTGATGACGGGCACCACGAGGCCCGAGCTGGGCA
Source organism: uncultured Hymenobacter sp. (assembly GCA_913776615.1). Taxonomy (GTDB): domain Bacteria; phylum Bacteroidota; class Bacteroidia; order Cytophagales; family Hymenobacteraceae; genus Hymenobacter. The sequence goes on along the minus strand of CAJYPK010000050.1, from coordinate 132,288 downwards.
GCGTGATCTTGGGCGCGAGCTGGCTGGCCCAGGCCGCTACTTCCTCATCGGTGTTGAGTCCCTTGCCCTTGTCGGCCCGCAGCACGAGGATAAAATAGGGCTTTTCGGCGGCTAAGTGCGTGAGCTGCTTGCGCATGAGCCACGCCCGTCCCACGCGGTTGGCGAAGTCGGTCAGCACGGCGAGCGTTGGGGCCAGCTCGTCTTCCGTGAGGCCGTGCGGTAAGAGTACATCTTGCGGCGAGCAGCCCTGGCGCTCGGCCTCGATGAGGTCGGCCAGGTCGGCGTGCTGGTATTGCCGGGCAGTCAGCTGGCGGGCCGCGTCGCGGTCGCCCTGCCGCTGGTAGTAGGCCTGCTGAAGGGCCAGCCCCGGGCCTACGTAGTCAGTGTCCAGGCGCATGGCTTCTTCCAGCAGCGGCAGGCCGGCGGGGTCGTCTTGGCTGACCAGGATGCGGCCCACCGCGAAGCGGGCCGCGGTGCCGTATTTGGGCGAATCGAAAAGCGCTTGGTAGAGGGGCAGTGACTCGGCCGTGCCCACGTGGTCCTCGGTAAAGTCGGCGTGGGTCCAGGCGTCGGCCTCGGGGAGGGTAGCGCCGCTGGCCAGCTGTTCGTTGAGCTTGGCCAACTGATCGAGCTGCTGGCGAAGCACGGCGTGGCGCTCCCGCCACAGCCCCGTGCGCTCGAAGCGCCAGGTGGTGTCGAGAGCCTGGGCCAAGGCCGGGAGGCTGGCCCCCAGCCAGGCTTCGGCCGCCGTGGTAGTGGGCGGGGCCGGGGTGGCGACCTCCTGGCCCAACGCGGCCAGCCGCTCGCCCAGCGTCGGGTGAGTATCAAACGGGTCGGGATCGGCCTCGGCGGCGCGGCGCAGCAGCGTAGCGGCTTCGTCGGCGGGCAGGCTGGCCGTGCGGGCCACGGCTACCAGCTGGCTGATAGGATCGGTGGGCGGCAGGGGTTCGTGGGCCAGCGACTTATTGAGCGGCGTCCAGTACAGGCGGTCGAGCGCTGGCTCGCGCACTTCAATGGCGCACAAGGCTTCGGCCAGCGCGGCGGGGCTGGTAATGCGCGCCGCCGCCGCGTCGGCCTCAAACTCGGCCGTGCGCCGCAGGGGGTGCGACCAGGCGTTGAAACGCGGCACGTACCACTGCGTGAAATTTCGCACGATACCGCCCCGCCCCGACGATTCTAAATTATTGACCAACTGCGCCCACGACTGATTGACGCGGTACGTGAGCGCGGCGAAGCGGCCGTGGCCGCCGCGCAGGTGCCCTAGTTCGTGGGCCACCACGGCCGCTGCCTGCTCGGGCGTCAGGGTCTGGAGCAGGGGCAGGCCCACGAGCACGTAGTTGCGCGGCCAGCCCAGCAGCCCCAGGCGCGGCAGCTGCATGGCGGCGGCGTTGTAGTCGGCCGTGAGAATGACGCGATGCACGGTCGGTGCGCCGAGGGCGCGGGTTTGGGTGCGGAGCAGGTCGTGCAGCGGGCCGGCCTCGGCGCGGTTCAGCTCGCGGCCGGCGGGCGGGTCAAATTTCACCCAGAGCGAGCGTAGCAGCGTCCACACGAAGTACACCACCGGAATGAGCAGCTTGAACAAAACGCCCGCGACGCCCACCGCGATGAATACCCACAGCAAGCCCCCCAGCAGCGCTACCGAGCCCAGCAGTAGCAGCGCGATAAAGCCGTAGCCCAGCAGCACCCAGCCCTGCACGCGGCGGCGGTAGGCGGCGGGATTAGCCTGGGCACGGGGGAGCAGGTGGGCGAGCTTGGCCGCGAAGGCCTCGTGAGTCATACCGGGCATAAAAAAGCGCGGACCGGCTACTGGGCCAATCCGCGCCTAAGCTACGCCGTAGCCTGGTAACTTACTGCGCCGCTGGCTCCTTGGTCGTCACGAGCTTGATGCTGGCCGAGTTGATGCACAGGCGCAGGCCGCTGGGCGGCGGGCCGTCGGGAAATACGTGGCCCTGGTGGGCGTCGCACACGTTGCAGAGCACTTCTACGCGCACCATGCCGTAGCTGGTGTCTTTCTTGTATTTGATAGCCGCCTCGTCCACGGGTTGGGTGAAGCTGGGCCAGCCGGTACCGCTCTCAAACTTGGTGCGCGAGTCGTAGAGCGGGGTGCCGCAGCACACGCAGGCGTAAAGGCCAGCCTCGTGAGCCTCGCAGTACTCACCGGTGAAGGCCCGCTCGGTGCCGTGCTCGCGGGTGACGTGGTACTGCTGGGGCGTGAGCTGGGCGCGCCACTCGGCATTGGTTTTCTCGACGCGGCGGGGTGGGGTAGGGGCGCCGTGGTTGGCAAGGCGGATAACGTCGTTCCAGGTTTGCATAAATCGATCACTAAGGTTTGGTACTGGTAGAACGCAGCCCACCGCGCAGGGTTCAGTGGGTGAGCGGGAGCATCGCGGGGACAACTTAAAAAAGCTAGTGAAAGGGAGGCGGTAGGGCCCTCGTCTACAAGTCAATGAAGAACGATTTCGCTGGTAGCTGCCTCATACTTAGCTACTGGGCCGCTCGGCTTCTGGCTGCGGTGCGATAAGGTCCAGTTTGGCCGGGTATACATGAGTATCTTTAAGGCGGTTCACTCCCCTTTCACCGCTATGAAACACTGGTACCACGCCCTTGCTATTCTCCTATTACCCCAGTTGGCCACGGCTCAAAACGTCGGCATCGGCACGACCCAGCCCACCCAGACGCTCGACGTGAACGGCAGCCTGCGGGTGCGCGGCGCTACCGGTGCGGGCAGCCGCCTCTTGCAAGCCGACGCTACCGGTACCGTGAGCCCGGCCGCTACCACCCTACCGGCCTCGGCCACGGTGGCGCCGGCCCTCGCCGCTACCGTCACCGGCCTCAACAACCCGCTGGTGGCGGTTAGCGGCTCGCTGGCGGTGGTGCTGAACAAAGGGGCTAACCCCGTTACGCTCAGCCTCTACGACGTGAGTAATCCGGCCAGCCCCACGCTGCGCGGCTCGTACTCCGGCACCGGCCTCACCAACCCCGTGAGCGTGGCCACGAATGGCACTACGGCGGCCGTCATCAGCGCCAGCTCGCCCTATACCATCAGCCTGTTTACGCTGGGGAGCGGGGCCCCCACGCTGGCCTCCACCACCGACCCGGCCGGGGCTACCAACGTACTCGGGGGCGTGGCCCTGGTGGGCAACATGCTGTATGCCGTGACCGATAAAAGTGCCAACCGGGGCCTGCTCTACACCTACGACGTGAGCAACCCGGCTAGCCCGGTGCAGCGCAACGCAGCGGCCGGCACGCCCATCGGCATCTACACGCCTTTGAGCATGGCGGCGGCCGGCTCGCTGGTGTGCGTTACTTCCCCGTATGCCGACCCCTCGCCGGGCGTGCAATTCAGCGTGCTCGACGTGAGTAACCCGGCTAGCCCCACCGTGGCGGCCACCGTGGGCGGTACTAGTGCCAGCGGCTACACTAACAACCCCCGCCCGCTGGCTATGAGCCCGGGCCTGGTAACCGTGCTGCGCCCCGAAACCAACTCGCTGGCGGCCTACGACCTGAGCAACCCCGCCGCCCCGGTGCTGCGCTGCTCCTTCACTACTGCCGCCAACCCGGTGAGCGTGGCCCTCAACGGTACCCTGGCCTACGTGGCCTGCGCCGGGGCTAACACCCTGCAAGTCGTGGACGTGAGCGGCTCGACCGCCACGCTGCGCGGCACCGCTTCGCTCGACGCCACCGCCCAGAGCGTGGCCGTCAGCAGCGCCCTCGTGCTGGCTGCCAACAAGGCGGCGGCCAACGACTTGCAAGTATTCACCCAGCCCACCCGCTCGGTCGTGGTGTACCCCGATGGCACGGCCGTTAGCGCCGCCAGCCCCAGCGCGGCCGATTTCATTCGGAACCAGACCGCCACGGCGCAGGCCGGCGGTTTCAACGTGGGCGGGGCCGGCACGGTGGGCGGCAACCTGACCGTGAGCGGCACGACCAGCCTGGGAACTGGGGCGGCCCCGGCGCAGGTGTACACCGCTACCACCGGCACGCATAATATGCTGTCCGTCGCCTACGGGCAGATTGGTGCCGGTGGTAGTCCCGTCAGTACTTCGGGCAATTACACGGCGACCCGGACTGGTACGGGCACGTACACCCTGACGTTCACGAATGCCAGCGGGCTGGCTGCGACTAACTTCGACAGCTACCCCATCGTGATGAGCCTCTACGGCAATACCCCGGGCTTCGTGCTGTGGACGACCACTGGCACCGCGGGCACCATCAGCGTCACCACCTTCAACGGCAGCGGCACGGCGGCCGACCGCCCCTTCACCTTCGTCGTGTTCCAGCCTTGAGTGCATAGAATAGTAGCGCGGATGTTGTAGGCCGCGTTTAATAAGCTGACGAAACGCGGCCTACAACATCCGCGCTACGGCGTGCCGTGCGCGAAGCGAACTCTCCTACACCCACTCTTGCAGTAACGCCAGCCCCTCGGGCCAGTCGCCGTGGCCGCTGGCCGCGTTGATGTGGCCGGCCTCGCCGATAACGACCAACTCACTGCCCCAGGCTTCGGCAAACTGCCGGGCGCGGTCCAGGCTCACCCACGGGTCGTTGGTGCTGGCTACTAGCTTGCTGGGAAAGGGGAGCGGTTGCAGCGGCATCGGCCCGAAGCCGGTGGTGGGGAAGGTGGCGTACTGCGGCGTTTCTACGTCGCTGGGGGCTACCAGCAGCGCGCCCTTGATGCGGTGACCGTAGGCGTTGGCCCAGTGCGCTATTGTGGTGCAGCCCAGGCTATGACCGATGAGCACTACTTGGCTCAGATCTTCGTCCGCCAGGGCCTGCTCGATGGCCGCGACCCACTCGGCGCGGGTGGGGGCGTCCCATTCGCGCTGCTCGATGCGGGTGAACGCCGGGCTTTGACGCTCAAAATACGTCTGCCAGTGGGCGGGACCGGAGTTGCCCAGGCCGGGCACGATGAAGAAGCGGGTGTTTTTTTGCATGGCCAAAAGTAGCCGGCTGGCCCCGCTACGCAGTATTATCCTTATGAAACTCCTTTCCGCCGCCCAAATCCGCGCCCTCGACCAGGCTACCATTCGCGAGCAGCGCACTACGTCCACGGCCCTTATGGAGCGCGCCGCCATTGCCCTGGCCGGCTGGCTGTACCAGCGCTACGCCCCGGCCGAGGCGGGCGAAATGTTGCTGCTGTGCGGCCCCGGCAACAACGGCGGCGACGGCCTGGCCCTGGCCCGCCTGCTCTACGGCGCGGGCTACGCCGTGCGGCTGGGCTTGCTGCCCGCCGATAAATACTCCGACGATTACCAGTATAATCACCACGTCCTGCCCAAAGTCATTGTGGCGCAAGAGCTGAGCCTGGAGGAGATGCCCACTATCGAGCCCGGCACCTTGGTAGTCGATGCGCTATTTGGCACTGGCCTCAGCCGCCCGCTCGATGGCGTGGCCGCCGCCGTGGTGCGGCACCTCAACGACAGCCAGGCCCGCGTGGTAGCCATTGATCTGCCCAGCGGCCTGCTGGCCGACGCGCCCCAGCCCGACCCCCAGGCACCCGTGGTGCAAGCCAGTCACACCGTCAGCTTTGGCTTGCCCAAGCTGGCTTTTTTGCTGCCGCAAAATGCTGAGTACGTGGGCGAGTGGCACGTGGTAGACATTGGCCTGAGCCCCGATTTTATCGAGCAGGCGGCCACGCCCTGGCACCTCACGCGCCTGCCCGGCGTAGCGGGCTTCGATGGCGCGCTGGCCGCCCGGCAACCCGACGTGACGCTGCCCCGACGCTCGAAGTTTGCCTATAAGAATACCTTCGGGCACGCGCTGCTGCTGGCCGGCAGCCGGGGCAAAGTGGGCGCCGCCGTGCTGGCCAGCGGGGCCTGCCTGCGCGGCGGCGTGGGCCTGCTCACGGTGGCGGTGCCCGGCTGCGGCTACGACATTATGCAAACCACCCGGCCCGAGGCCATGTGCCTGGCCGATGCGCAGGCCGATTTTATCAGCGAATTACCTGAGTTGAAGTCCTACCAGGCCGTGGCCATTGGCCCCGGGCTGGGGCAGGAGGAAGCCAGCCGCGCCGTGCTGGAACGGCTGCTGCGCGAGGCGCACGTGCCGCTCGTCATCGACGCCGACGCGCTCAACCTGCTGGGCCAGCACCGCGAGCTGCTGGATTTGCTGCCCGCCGATACGGTACTCACGCCGCACATCGGCGAGTTTACGCGCCTCACCGAAAAGGCCCGCGACGACTACCACCGCCTGGAACTGCTGCGCGAATTTGCCCAAAAGCACAAGTGCGTGGTTGTGCTGAAGGGGGCCTATACCGCCGTGGCCGCGCCCGATGGCCAGGTGTATTTCAACAGCACTGGCAACCCTGGCATGGGTACCGGCGGTAGCGGCGACGTGCTCACCGGCCTCACGCTGGCCCTGCGCGCCGACCAGCGCCTCGATGCGCTGCGCGCTGCCCGGCTGGCCGTGCTGGCCCACGGCCTGGCCGGCGACCTGGCCGCCGCTGCCACCGGCGAGGCCGGCCTCGTAGCGGGCGATTTGGTGCAGCATATCGGCCCAGCGTTGCGCAATCTGGAAGAATAAGCAGCGGATTTGACGAATACGACTTTACAGCAGCTCTCGGGTTGGAGTACTGTTGTAACGCCAAGCTCCGGCTTGGTGCGGCGTCTGGGTACGCTCGCCAGGTGTCTCACCAGGCCGGAGCTTGGTGTTACGTCAGTGCGCTAGGTTGAGGAGCGCGCTACTAAGCTGCCTTGAAGCTAGAAAAATAGGTACAGCAGCGGCGGTACCAGTAGTACCCCATCGGTAACGAGGGCAAAAAAATAGTCGCCCCGCGTTTCCCGCGCCGCCAGTACGACAGTCCCGGCCGTAGCCGTGGATAGCAGGACAGCTAGCGGGCTCGCCCCGCGGCTTATCCCTAAAACCAGCTCGGCCGCGAGAAAGGCCAACGATACGGCTTTGGCCCCGGCCACGCCCAGCAGCACCGGGAAGGTACGCAGCCCCACCGCCCGGTCGCGGCTGTAGTCGCGGATGTCGAAAACGATGGCCAGTGCCGTGACCAGGCAAAACCGCTGGCCCGCCAGCCCCAGCACCGAGGCCAGCGGCTGGTGCTGGGCCAGCGCGGGCAGGCCCACCGTGACGGCCGTCCACACCCCCGCAATAAGAAACACCTTGAGCAGCGGCACTTCGCGAATGGCCCGCCAGCGGCCTCGCCACGGCAGCACCGGCCACGAGTAACCGATGGCCAGCGCCGCCAGCGGCAACAGCACCGGCAGGAAATGTACCCAGCCATCGGCGAGCAGTAAGTAAGCTCCCGACAGGGCCGCGGCTCCCGCTAGCGCCACCAGCGCCGGGCGGTGCTGCTGCTGCCAGGCCTTGCGCCCCGAAGTACCGGCCGGCTGCCGGTATTTGAAGGGCAGCGCCGCGTCGAGGTTATACGTGAGCAGCGTCGCCGCAAAAACCAGTACTACCACGTGCAGCCCGGCCGCCCCGCTAGCCTGCCCCGGCCACAGGCGGAGGGTGGAAGCCGTTTGGGCGGCGGCAGCGGCGGCCAGCCACACGCTGCTGAAAAGCAGCGCATCGAGCAGGCGCAGGGGTAGGGCGCGGCGGGCGGCGGGCATACGAACGGGAGGTAATGCTATAGCAGAACGTCATGCTGCGCTTGCCGGGGTACCTTGTTCACCTCGCCAGGTACTAACCTGAGGAGGCGAGCAAAGTGCTCCGGCAAGCGCAGCATGACGTTCTGGAATAAGTCAGAAAAGCGCTAAGTAGGCTTAGGCTATTTACCGTCAGCGTGCTCGGGGAAGGTCGCTTCGTAAAGCTTGACGCTCTCGTTGATGATGCGGTAGGCATCGTCGCGGCCCAGGAACTGCTTTACCACTACTTGCTTATTCTCCAAAGCTTTGTAGTCTTCGAAGAAGCGCTGCATCTCGCGCATCATGTAGGGCGGCAGGTCGCCGAGCTCGTTGTAGTGGTTCACGCTCACGTCGTGGGCGGCTACGGCGATGATTTTATCGTCTTCCTCGTCTTGGTCCAGCATCTGCATCACACCGATAACCTTGGCCTCTACGAGGCACATGTGCGGGATATCGACCGAGCACAGTACCAGAATGTCGAGCGGATCTTTGTCGTCGCAGTAGGTGCGCGGAATGAAGCCGTAGGCGGCCGGGTAGTGCACGGCCGAGAACAGCACGCGGTCCAGCTTCAGCAGGCCGCTGTCCTTATCAAGCTCAAACTTGCCCTTGCTGTTTTTGGGAATTTCGATGACGCCGGTTACGGTCTGCGGAATGTTGTCGCCGGCCGATATGTCGTGCCAGGGGTTAAAATGGGCCACGTTTTTTGGTAGGGGAATGAAATGGAACTACAATAAGTGACGCAAAGAAACGGTCCGGGACCGAAGTGCCTACTTCATGACCTCCGTAAGCGGCACGCCGCTGCATCCGCTGGGCTCCTGAATGTGCAGGAAGCGGGCCACGGTGGGAGCAATATCCACGATTTTAACTTCCGCATTCGATTCGCCCCGGCGCACGTGCCAGCCCCAGAATAGCAGTGGTACGTGGGTATCGTAGGCCCAGGAGGCGCCGTGGGTGGTGCCCTTTATGACGGGGTAGGAGTAGGCTTCGAGCCAGCCCGGCGACATCACGAAGAGTACGTCGCCCGAGCGGGGGGCGTAGAAGCCGTTGGCCTGGTACATACTCAGGCCCACCGGCCAGGCGTTGCGCTGCAAGTCGGTGGCCGAGATGGCCTGGGCGATGTGCGGCTGCAAGCGCAGAATTTCGGCTACCTCGTTTTGCACCTTGGCCATCTCCAGCTTTTTCTCGGTCAGCAGCTCGCGGTTGAGATACACCTGCTGATTTTCAAAATCGAGGATCCACTTGCCGGGGCCGTGCAAGCGCACGAGCGCCTGCTGCACCGAATCGCGCAGGGGGGCCACGCCCAGGCCGCCGCCCGGCAGGCGGTGCGCCTCCAGGAAGCCGGCGGCCTGGTCGGCGGCGTGGTCGGCGGTGAGGAAGACGAGCGCCTGGCCCTTGCCCACTTGCTTGTCGAGGGCGTCGAGCACCCTGGCCAGATCGCGGTCGAGGCGCAGGTAAGTATCCTCGGTTTCAATGGCCGTGGTGCCAAACTGGTGCCCCACGTAGTCGGTACTGCTGAAGCTGATGGTCAGGAAGTCGGTTTGACCCCGCTGGCCCATTTGCTCCTGGCGCAGGGTTTCGAGGGCGAAGTCGGCGGTGAGCGAGTTGCCGAAGGGCGTCCAGCGGATAAGGTCGAGGTTGCGGACGGGGGCAAGGGGCTGCTTTTCGCCCGAGGCTTTCTCGGTGGCTTTCACGGCAGCAGACGGCGTGGCGCTCAGCTTGGGCAAGTCGTGCGGAAACACGGGCTTATCCTCGCCCTTAAACGCCGACTCCCAGGTTACGTCGTCGGGCGTGCTCTCGGTGTACTCGGCAATGGGCAGCAGCGTATTCCAGGGCTGGCTCAAATACTCGGCGGCGTGGCCGGCGGCGTTGAATTTCTGCACCCAGTCGGGCAGGGCTTGGGTGTAGAAGGTACTCGTGATAAAGCCGCCGTTGGAGCCGTCGTACCAGTACGCGGCACTGGCCGCGTGGCCGGCGGGCAGGATGCTGCCCCGGTCCTTGATGCACACACCAATGACCTTGCTCTGAAAATTAGTGGCCAGCCGCAGCTCGTCGGTGATGGTGGTGGTCAGGTTGTGGCGCGGCGACATCTGGCCGGCGGCCAGCGTGCCGCCTACTGGCTGCACGGTTTTGTCTTCGGTGACGTAGGTGGTTTTGCCCGTTTCGCGCTCAAACCAGTTGTTGCCCACGATGCCGTGGGTGGCTGGCGTGGTGCCCGTAAAGACGCTCGTGTGGCCCGGCCCAGTGTAGGTGGGCACGTAGTTGTAGTGGCAGCTTTCGTAGCTAAAGCCCTCGCCCAGCAGCCGCTTGAAGCCGCCGCTGCCGAACTTATCCCAGTAGCGGTAGAGGTAGTCGTAGCGCATTTGGTCTACCACAATGCCCACTACCAGCTTGGGCCGGGCCAGCGCCGGGCCTTTTTTCTGGGCCGCGGCCGGAAGTGCCAGCAGCGTGAGCAACAATATCTTTTTCATGCAAAAGCCGGTAAAGAGAGACCGACAAAGATACCGTGCCGGAATGCGGGGAATGCGGGAGATGTGGAGATGTGCGGGATAAAAGAAATGCGGAAGATGTAGAAAATGAAGGCGTTGCTGCCTGCTTTGGGCAGCTCGACATCAGCTCACTACAGCCTACATCTGCCCATCTCCACCACCCTCGTCCCTGCTTCCCACATTCAATACATCTCCCCCATTCAACACATTTCCCACATTCCCTAAATGCCCGATTTACAAGCCCTCATCTTCGATATGGATGGCGTGCTGGTCGATAACACGCCCGTGCAGGCCCGCGCCTTTCAACTCCTTTTCCGTGATCAGGGCGTGCAGGCCGATGCCACCCAGCTGCTGCGTCGTCTCAACGGGGCTCCGGCCGCCGAGATTCTAAAAGAAGCTTTCGCTGGCAAATCCCTGCCGGCCGATAAGCTCGAGGAGCTGGCCGGGCAGCGCGAATTTCTCTACCGCACCCTCTACTGGGACGACCGCCGCCCCCTGCCCGGCCTGGTCGAGTTTCTGGAAGCGGCCCGCGCCGCCGGCCTCAAAATCGGGCTGGGTACCGGCTCGGGCCAGGAGACCATCGGCTACCTGCTCGACGACCTCAACCTGCGCCGCTTCTTCGACGTGGTGATTACCAAGGACGACGTGGACCAGGGCAAGCCCCACGCCGATACCTACTCCGTAACAGCCAAGAAGCTGGGTGTGCAGCCAGCCCACTGCGTGGTGTTCGAAGATGCGCTGCTGGGTGAGCAGGCCGCCTACCGCGCCCACATGCGCTGCGTGGCCGTGGCTTCCACGCTGCCGGGGCGCGACTTTCAGGCGCCGCTGCTCGTCATCCGCGACTTCACCGAACTCGCGCCCGAGCAGCTGCGGGCTACGTTCGAGGCTGCTGGGGCCGTACCCCAGCCCAGAGCATAGGTGCCGGGTCGGGGGGATCACCACTACATGCGGCAGTAGGTAAGTAGCCCGGCTGCCGTAAGGTGTAGCCGGCGTAAGCAACGCTAGCCAGCGAAAATACCGAATGGTAAAATCCGTACTCTCAGCGCAACAGTTACGCATTTGTGCCGAGCGCATGGCGTAGCACCCTGCCCGAACTTTGCTACTACTCACTACACCTTCAGGCAGTGAGTAATACGCTAGTAGAATATCTGCGTCGGACTGGTTTTTTTCCTGTTCGCTGGTCGCTTACCGAGCCGGGCCCGGCTCACGTACGACCTGGCAAGCGAGGGGTGCTACGGGGGCGTGCCCGGTAGCCTCATCGCGAGCGCGCTACGCTACCGTAGCCCCGTGCCGCCTGCCACCGGGCTGCGGTAGCGGCGACGCGGCAATTTCAGGCAACTACCGCCGCGCGGAGCCATCGCTGCCTTGGCCGTGTCAGGCTTAGCCACTCCTGAGGATGGCCGCCCTACCCGTGAGTAATTCCTATCCTGCAAGTACTTCATTCCTTTTTCAGCTATGAACCCGACCACCCAGCTCTACGCCATGCCTCCCGGCCCGATTGCGCGGATTGCTACCGTCAACCTCGACGACGCCGATGCCGTGCAGCGCTTGTGCGCCCGGGCCGGCTGCCCGCCGCTATACATTGATTGCGGCAACCTTGCGTGCCAGCGGGCACTTGGCGTCAGCCACGTGGTTTCGCAGCTCTTGCTGCTGCACCGGGCGGGTGCCCGCATCTGGTTGCGCAACGTGAACGCGCCCCTGCGCCGCTGCTTGCGGCTGTTACGCCTAGAGGCGCTGTTTCACCTGGCAGTAACGGGCTAGCCCATTACCGCCAGGCGAAACAGCGCCTCTAGTTGTGGCAGACTAAGCGCGAGCGCCTAGTTGAGCCGGAAGAAAAACTCCCGGTAGCGCTCAGCCGTTTCGCCCACGCCCGGGATAAAGCCTTTGCGATACTGCCAGGTTTGCACGAGGTTGAGCAGTACGCAGGCGGCCACCAGCGTACGCGTCGTGACGCCCAGCGCATTCGACCGCAGGGCGGCCTTCAGCAGCGCCGCCAGCGACAGGGCCATCAGCGGGTAGATGCTGATGAGCGGGCGGGCACTGAACGTCCAGCCGTAGCCCCACTGCTCCCAGCTGAAGGTAAGGTAAATCGCTACCGGTAGCATGAGCACGGTGGGCGTCAGGGCCGCCGGTACGCTGCGGCGCAGCAGCGGAATGCCAAACAGGATGGTCAGGGCCATGATCGGCGTGTAAATAAACCACCCCTTTTCAATGCTCATCAAGCCTTCCCAGATGTGCGGCCGGCTGAAATCGAAATACTCGCCGTAGTAGCCGTTGATTACCCACATGCCACTTACCGAGTGCCAGAAGAAAAGCTGGGCGCTAATGACCAAAGCCCCCAGCCCGGCCCCCAGCGCCAGTTGGCCAAAATGCCGCCCCCACAGGGGCAGGCGGTCCCGGAGCGCGGCCCCGCTGCTCAGCCCCCAAGTGAGCGGAATGAGCACGTAAATGGCCTCGGTAAACCGGCACAGCACGGCTAGCCCCAGGAATAGCCCCATGCCCAGCGCCCAGCGTAGCCGGGGCCGCTCGTACCAGCACGCCGTGCAATAAAGCAGTAAGGCGTGCCAGAGGAAAAGCACCGCGTGCGAATGCGCCGCTTCGTAGCTGGAATAGTTGAAGAAATTGGTGCCCAGTCCAATGCCGGCCAGCGTCCAGGCCGCCACCTCGTCGCTGTAATAGCGCAGCAGTAGCGTGCGCAGTACCCACAGCCCCAGTACCGCATAAAAGAGGCCGGCCAGCATGGCGGCGTGCTGGTAGGGCCGCGAGAAGCCGTCGAGTGGGTCGCCGTGAACGCGGGCGTAGAGGTGCGCTCCCGCAAACCACGGCAGCTCGCTCACGGCAACGCCCATGGGATACTTCGTGATAAACTTGCCATTGGGTAGCTTGCTCATGCCCAAGGAGTTCATGGGATGGGGATCGGGTTGCGACCAGTGCCGCTCCACTAGCTTGGCCAGGGAGTCGGGGCGGCCGGGGTCGCCGTACAAAAACCGGGCGGGCAAATAGGAAAAGTAACCTCCCTGATCCCAGTCAAATGTTTCGAGCCGTTTCCAGGGCTTGGAATAAGCTTGCGCCAGAAACAGCAGCAGGGCGGCTAGCCAAAAGACTAAACGTGATTTCATCGAAAAGAAAGTGGGTAAGATTGCGCTAAGCAGCCGGCACACTGGCCGGGGCTTCCATATAAGTGCCGCATACTGAGCAGGTGCGTAGCTCATCGTGGGCCCAGAAGCGATTCATGATGGGCGGCAGCTGGGCGACGATGTCGGTAATCTCGGCATATTCTTCGTGGAGCTTATGACCGCATTTTTCGCAGTACCACTGAAAGCCGTCGAGCTCGCCCGCCGTGCGGTAGCGCTCCAGTACCAGGCCCACTGTGCCCGCCGGGCGACGAGGCGAGTGCGGCACGCCGGGGGGGAGAAGAAACATGTCGCCCGGGCCAATTACTATATCAACGGGCTGGCCATCTTCGATAATCTTGACGGTGATCTCGCCCTCAAGTTGCCAGAATAGCTCTTCGCCCTCATCGACGTGGTAGTCTTTGCGGGCGTTGGGGCCCCCCACTACCATCACGATAAAGTCTTTATTGTCTTTAAAAACCTGCTGATTACCGACGGGCGGCTTCAGCAGGTGGCGGTGCTCAGCAATCCACTGCTGAAAATTGAAGGGACGGGCAACGGGCATGCAGGATAATTGAAAAAAGAGCCAAATGCAAAGCTAGCCACCGGGCTGCGGCTACTTTTGCCAAGACCAGTAGGTTGGCTGGTTTTTCTTCGCGCCTGCCCTTTCTTTTTCGGCTCGGGCCAACCCGACCGGGCTAGCTCGCGCGGCATTGTTTTCCGGTACTCAGTCGTCATGATGGGGCGGAAATCTGCGGGGACTAGTCGCTGGAAAGTCGCTCATCTATCAACTGATAAGTATTTAGAGGCACTGCTATGCCGGGGATTGCAGCGGTGGCCTTATCGGCTATCTCCACTGTTAATTAGCGGATATGGCCGGGGCACAGCTATCTTTGGGCTACCTAACCTACCTACGATTTTGGTTAAATTCGACACCTTGTCCATCGTAGTACCCGTGTACAACGAGGCGCGTACTATCCACCAGATTCTGGACTTACTGCGTGAGCTGCGCCTTACCAACGACATTGCCAAGGAAATCATCCTTGTGAACGATTGCTCGACCGACGACTCGGCCGCTACCATCCGGGCCTACGCTGCACGCTATCCCGACATGGGCCTGCGGCTGCTCGAGCATACCGTAAACCAAGGTAAAGGGGCCGCTCTGCACACCGGTATCCGGGAAGCTACCGGCGACTACGTCATCATTCAGGATGCCGACCTCGAATACGACCCCGAGGAATATAATTTCCTGATCAAGCCCATCCTGAAGGGAGCTGCCGACGTAGTATTTGGCTCGCGCTTCATGGGTGGGCAGCCGCACCGTATTCTGTTCTTCTGGCACAGCATCGGCAACGGGATTCTCACCTTCTTGTCGAACATGGCGACGGATCTCAACCTGACCGACATGGAAACGTGCTACAAGCTGTTTCGGCGCGACATCGTGCAGGGTCTGAAGCTGGAAGAGAAGCGCTTTGGCTTCGAGCCCGAGGTGACGGCCAAGGTATCCCGCGTCCCCAATGTGCGCATCTACGAAGTCGGGATCAGCTACTACGGCCGCACGTACGCCGAAGGTAAGAAAATCGGGTGGCGCGACGGCTTCCGGGCAATCTACTGCATTATCAAGTACGGTCTGCTGGGCCGCTAAGCGAAACGCTATCCCCCGCCGGCCAGCTGTGTACTGAGTCAGCGGTATCGCTGGCGTTCTATACTATGAGCCATGCTCTCCGCTACTGTAATGTAGTGGAGAGTATATTACCGGCTATCTCAGCCGCGGCGCGGCGTGCGTTAGGGCGGTAAAGTGCTAACTTCTACGCAATACGGCAGATTGCAGCTTCTCTTGCTGAGCTCTCAGGTCAGTATGGTATAGCAGCGGCTTCGCAGGTTGGAATAGGTAGTCGTTGCTCAGCGAGAAAAACTGGCTGCGTTGCCCGACGGGCCGCGTGAAGGCAAAAGGCTAGTAATAGCCCCGAGGACTATCAGCCGGGACTAACGGCCGAATATTTCTCCGGGTGCGCTTTCCCGCGCAAGCTCATTTAGCTTGTTACCTTTGCCTGTCCCAATCTCAATTCGTTGCCCGTGGCCGACCCCGCTACCGCCTTTTATGCGCATCCTACCGCCGTGCTCGACGCGGGCTGCCGCGTGGGGATGGGGAGCCGCATTTGGCATTTCTGCCACCTGGCGGCGGGGGCAGTGCTCGGCGAAGGCTGTTCGCTGGGTCAAAACGTATTCGTGGCCGACGGCGTAACGCTGGGTCGCAACGTGAAGGTGCAAAACAACGTGAGCCTCTACAGTGGCGTGGTGTGCGAAGACGACGTGTTTCTGGGGCCGTCGGTAGTATTTACCAACGTGAAAAACCCGCGTAGTGCCGTGCCGCGCCGGGGCGAGGGTCATTATCTGACCACGTACCTGGAGCAAGGTGTCAGCATTGGGGCTAATGCTACCATTGTGTGTGGTACCCGGCTGGGCCGCTACGCCTTCGTGGGCGCGGGGAGCGTGGTGACGCGCGACGTGCCGGCCCACGCCCTGGTGTACGGTAACCCCGCCCGCCAGCGCGGCTGGCTAAGCGCCCACGGCGAAAAATTGACGTTTGACGCCACGGGCCAGGCCAGTTGCCCCGCCACCGGCCAGCGCTATCAGCTCAGCCCCGATAAAAAAACGGTATCAATTATGAGCGAACAGGTTAGCTCGCTAACGGCCAACTCATAACTCATAATTCATAACTTATAATTCCTCAACAAGTGTACGACGAACTCCTCCGCAAAGAAGCCAAGCTGGCCGTGATTGGCCTCGGTTACGTGGGCCTGCCCATCGCCCTCGAATTTGCCAAGCAACTCTCGGTTATCGGCTTCGACATCAACGCGGGCCGCGTGGAGATGATGCGCAACCACCAGGACCCCAGCGGCGAGCTCGACGCTAGTGCCTTTGAGGGTACCGACATCACCTTTACCGACTCGCTCGACGTGCTGCGCGAAGCCCGGTTCTTTATCGTGGCCGTGCCCACGCCCATCGACGAGCACGCCCAGCCCGATCTCAAGCCGCTGCTCGGCGCTTCGTCGTCGGTGGGTAAGGTGTTGAAAAAGGGTGACTACGTGGTGTTTGAAAGCACCGTGTACCCCGGCTGCACCGAGGAAGACTGCATTCCGGTCATGGAAAAGCTCTCGGGCCTGAGCTTCGCCAAGGGGGATTTCAAAGTGGGCTATTCGCCCGAGCGCATCAACCCCGGCGATAAAGAGCACACGCTCACGAGCATCGTAAAAGTAGTGGCGGGCTGCGACGAGGAAAGCCTCGATACCATCGCCAAGGTGTACGAGTTGGTGGTGAAAGCCGGCGTGCACCGGGCCAGCAGCATTCAGGTGGCCGAGGCCGCCAAGATTATTGAAAATACCCAGCGCGACGTCAACATCGCCCTCATGAACGAGCTGTCGATGATTTTCGACCGCATGAACATCAATACCTACGAAGTGCTCGAAGCGGCGGGTACCAAGTGGAACTTCCTCAAATTCAGCCCCGGCCTGGTGGGCGGTCACTGCATCGGTGTCGATCCTTATTACTTGACTTACAAGGCTAAAGAGCTGGGCTACGACGCCAAAGTGATTTTGAGCGGACGCACCACCAACGATAACATGGGTGCCTACATCGCCCGTAAAACGGTGCAGATGATGATCAAGCGCGGCAAGGACGTAGCCAAGAGCCGGGTGCTGGTAATGGGTGCCACGTTCAAGGAAAACGTGGAGGACATCCGCAACTCGAAAGTGGCCGACGTGATTCAGGAGCTCAAAAACTTCTCGGTAAACGTGGACATCGTGGATCCGCACGCCAGTTCCGACGAGTTGCACCACGAGTATGGTTTCCGCCTCACTGCGCCGGATAAAATCCGTACTGACTACGACGCCGTAATCGTAGCCGTGAGCCACAAGCCCTACCTCGGAAAGGATGAGGCCTACTTCCAGTCCATTACCGCCGACAATGCCGTGCTGGTCGATATCAAAGGCTTGTACCGTAATAAGCCGATGGAGCAACTTCACTACTGGAGCCTATAGCGGTGAACTGGTGAGATAGTGAGTTGGTGAGCAGTAGAATGGCTGTTATATCAATTTGCGGACTCACCAACTCACTTCTCACCAGTTCACTATCTCACCTATGAAAAAGATTCTCGTCACCGGCGGGGCCGGCTACATTGGCTCGCACACCGTGGTAGAGCTGGCGCAAGCTGGCTACGAACCCGTTATCATCGACGATTTTAGCAATTCGCAGGAATCGGCGCTGGCGGGCATCCAGGATATTTTGGGGCGGGAGGTACCGTGTCACCGCATCGATTGCGGCGATGCCGAGGCGCTGCGTCAGGTTTTCAAGACGGAAGGCAACATTGCCGGAGTCATTCACTTCGCGGCCTTCAAGGCCGTAGGGGAGTCGGTGCGCAAGCCGCTGGCTTATTTCCGTAACAACGTGGGCTCGCTCATTACGCTGCTGGAGGTGATGCAAGCGGAAGGAGTCGAGAACCTGGTGTTCTCGTCGTCGTGCACGGTCTACGGCGTACCCGACCACCTGCCCGTCACCGAGGCCACGCCCACTAAGCCCGCCAGCTCGCCTTACGGACGCACCAAGCAAATGTGCGAAGACATAGTGCATGACGCGGCTGGCGCGCCCGACAACAAGACCCGCACCATTCTGCTGCGCTATTTCAACCCCGTGGGGGCGCACGAGTCGGCCAAGATTGGCGAATTGCCGCTGGGCGTGCCCAACAACCTGGTGCCCTTTATCACGCAGACGGCAGCTGGCCTGCGCGACAAGCTGACCATCTTCGGCAACGACTACGACACGCCCGACGGTACCAACGTGCGCGACTACATCCACGTGGTGGACCTGGCCAAGGCGCACATCGCCGCCGTGCAGCGCCTGCTCGACCGCAAGGCCAGCGACGCGGTCGAGACCTTCAACGTGGGCACCGGCCACGGCAACTCGGTGCTCGAAGTGGTGCAAACCTTCGAGCAGGCCAGCGGCCAGAAACTCAACTACGTCATCGGCCCGCGCCGCCCCGGCGACGTGCCCGCCATCTACGCCGACGCCACCAAGGCCGCCGAAGTGCTGGGCTTCAAAACCGAGACCTCCCTCTACGACTCGCTGGCCAGCGCCTGGAAATGGCAGCAGACACTGGCGAACTAGTGAAACGGTGAAATGGTGAGCTAGCAGGCTTTACCATTTCACCCCTCACCAGTTCATCCCTCACTAGTTCACCAATCACCAGTTCACCTTATGAAAATCCTTATCACCGGCGGCGCCGGCTTTATTGGCTCGCACGTGGTGCGGCTTTTTGTGACCAAGTATCCCGAGTACCAGATTCTCAACCTTGACGCCCTCACGTACGCGGGCAATCTGGAGAATCTGCGCGACATCGAACAGGCTCCGAACTACCAGTTTGTCAAGGGCGATATTGCCGACCAGGCATTCATCGACCAGCTTTTTGCGCACGAGGAGCCCGACGCGGTAATTCACCTCGCGGCCGAGAGCCACGTCGACCGCAGCATTACCGACCCGATGGCGTTTGTAAAAACCAACGTTATTGGCACCGTCAACCTGCTCAACGCCGCCAAAAACCTCTGGAAGCCCAAGGGCTACGAAGGCCACACGTTTTACCACGTGAGCACCGACGAGGTATACGGCTCGCTGGACTTTGGCCCCGAGATGTTTACGGAGGAAACGCCCTACGACCCGCGCTCGCCTTACTCGGCCTCTAAAGCCGCGTCGGACCACTTCGTGCGGGCCTGGCACCACACCTACGGCCTGCCCGTCAAGCTGAGCAACTGCTCGAACAACTACGGTCCCAATCACTTCCCCGAAAAGCTCATCCCGCTGGCCATTCACCGCCTGCGCACCGGCCAGAAGGTGCCCGTGTACGGCAAAGGCGAAAATGTGCGCGACTGGCTGTTCGTGAAAGATCACGCTACGGCCATCGATGCGGTGTTTCACCAGGGTAAGCTGGGCGATACCTACAATATCGGCGGCGTCAACGAGTGGCAGAACCTCAAGCTTATTGAACTGCTCTGCGACGTGGTGGACG
The DNA here is from genome assembly GCA_913776615.1 of uncultured Hymenobacter sp. Taxonomy (GTDB): domain Bacteria; phylum Bacteroidota; class Bacteroidia; order Cytophagales; family Hymenobacteraceae; genus Hymenobacter. The sequence continues at coordinate 113,060 of CAJYPK010000050.1, read as the reverse complement.
AAAAAACCGGCCAGCCGGCCGGCACCTCGCGCCAGCTTATCACCTTCGTAACCGACCGGGCGGGCCACGACATGCGCTACGCCATCGATTCCAGCAAAATTATGAATGAGCTCGGCTGGAAGCCCAGCGTAACCTTCGAGCAGGGCCTGAGCCAAACTGTCGATTGGTACCTGGCCAACCAGGAGTGGCTCGACCACGTGACCAGCGGTGCCTACCAGGAGTATAACGCCAAGCAATACAGTGTTTAGTTTAATTATGAATTATGAGTTATGAATTATGAATTGCTCTGACGATAAGCTCGTTGCAATCAAATTCATAATTCATAACTCATGATTCATAATTCAAAAGAAGATGTACGAAACTCCTTTTACCGACCAGCCCATCACCGAGCTTAGCTTTCTCGTAACCGGTGGGGCGGGCTTTATTGGCTCCAACCTCGTGGAGTATTTGCTGAAGCACGGCGCCAAAAAGGTGCGCGTGCTGGATAACTTCTCCAACGGTTTCCGGAAAAACCTGCGCTTGTTCGACGGCCATGCCGCCCTCGAAGTGCAGGAAGGTGATATTCGCGACCGCGAGGCCTGCGCCCGCGCCTGCGAGGGTATGGATGTCGTGCTGCACCAGGCGGCGCTGGGCTCGGTGCCGCGTTCCATCAACGACCCCGTGACGACCGACGAGGTAAATGTGGGCGGCTTCGTAAAAATGTTGTTCGCTGCTAAGGAGGCGGGGATCAAGCGCTTCGTATACGCGGCATCTTCTTCGACCTACGGCGACCATCCCGGCCTGCCCAAGGTAGAGGACCGCATCGGCAAGCCCTTGTCGCCCTACGCCGTAACCAAGTATGCCAACGAGCTCTACGCCGACGTGTTTGCCCGCACCTACGGCATGGAAATTATCGGCCTGCGTTACTTCAACATCTTCGGTCCGCGTCAGGACCCCGGCGGAGCCTACGCGGCCGTGATTCCGCTTTTCATCGACGCCATTCTGCAGGACAATGCGCCTACGCTCAACGGTGACGGGGGGCAAACCCGCGACTTTACCTTCGTGGCCAACTGCGTGCAAGCTAACATCCGGGCGGCCCTCACGACCAACCCCGAGGCGGTAAATCAAGTGTATAACATCGCTGTGGGCGACCGCACCTCGCTGGTGCAGATGTACGACATTCTGCGCGAGGAAGCCCACTCGACCCTGGAGCCCAAGTTTGGCCCCAACCGGGCGGGTGACATTCGCGACTCGCTGGCCGACATCAGCAAGGCCGAAACCCGGCTGGGCTACGCGCCGCAGGTGCGAATCCGCGAGGGCCTGCAAAAGACGTTGGCGTGGTTCAAGGCCAATCAGGAGTTTATTAAAGAGCGTAACTAAGGTACTTTCATGAAAGGCATCATTCTCGCCGGCGGCTCCGGCACCCGGCTGCACCCCCTCACGCTGGCCGTGAGCAAGCAGCTCATGCCCGTCTACGACAAGCCGATGATCTATTATCCGCTGTCGATCCTGATGATGGCGGGTATTCGGGAAATCCTGATTATCACCACTCCCCACGATCAGGCGCAGTTTAAGAAGCTGCTCGGCGACGGCCAAAATCTGGGCTGCAACTTTCAGTACGTGGTGCAGGAAGTGCCCAACGGGCTGGCCCAGGCCTTCGTGCTGGGTGCCGATTTTATCGGCCAGGATAAAGTGGCGCTCGTGCTGGGCGACAATATCTTCCACGGTGAAGGCATGGAAGAGCTACTGAAGGCCAACAGTAACCCCGACGGTGGGGTGGTATACGCCTACCACGTACACGACCCCGAGCGCTACGGCGTGGTCGAATTTGATGCTAACAAAGTGGCCCTCAGCATTGAGGAAAAGCCGGCCCAGCCCAAGAGCAACTACGCCGTCCCCGGCCTGTATTTCTACGACAACGACGTAGTAGAAATTGCCAAAAACCTGGAGCCCAGCCCCCGCGGGGAGTACGAAATCACGGATGTAAACCGGGAGTACCTGCGCCGGGGCAAGCTCAAAGTGGGCATCCTGGGCCGGGGTACCGCCTGGCTCGACACCGGCACCTTCGAGAGCCTGATGCAGGCCGGGGAGTTTGTGCGGGTGCTAGAGCAGCGCCAGGGCCTCAAAGTGGGTTCCATCGAAGAAGCGGCTTTCCGCCAGGGCTTTATCGACGCTGAACAGCTGCGCAAAATCGCCGAGCCACTACGTAAAAGCGGCTACGGCGATTACCTGCTGCGCCTGCCCGAGCAGCTGGTTGTAGGGTAAGCTTTAGCTTGCCCGGCGTGAGGTGACGCATCCCTGACGCCGGGCAAGCTAAAGCTTACCCTACATCTATTACTGATTCAGAATCAGGCGAAACGTGGTGCCTTTGCCTACTTCGCTCCATTTTACGAAGAGCCGCCCTTCGTGGTAGTTTTCGATGATGCGGCGGGCCAGCGCCAGGCCCAGGCCCCAGCCGCGCTTTTTGGTGGTGTAGCCGGGGAGAAACACGTTTTCGAGCTTGTTTTTAGGGATGCCCTTGCCCGTGTCGGTGATGTCGATGGCCACCTGGGGGCCGGGCTTGCGCCAGCGCCACCATTCGCGCCGCCGTTTCACGCGCCGCAGCCGCAGCGTGATGGAGCCGCGGCCGTCCATGGCATCGACCGCGTTTTTGCAGATGTTTTCCACCACCCAGTCGAAGAGTGGCACGTTGAGGCAAGCGGGCGTGTCGAGCGGCAGGTCGGTTTCGATACTGAACTTGACCTTGCGCGACACCCGGCTTTCGAGGTAGGCAATGGCGTTGCGGGTGGTGTGATAAAGGTTTTCGGCCTTGAGCACCGGTACCGAGCCGATGTTGCTGAACCGCTCCGTGATGATTTCCAGACGTTTAATATCCTTGCCCAATTCCTCCACGATGGGCTCGTCGCGAAAGCGGTCCGACTGCCGCAGGTACTCCTGCCAGCCCACGAGCGAGCTGAGCGGAGTGCCCAGCTGGTGGGCGGTTTCCTTGGCCAGGCCCACCCACACCCGGTTTTGCTCGGCCCGCCGGGAGTAGCTGAAGGCAATGTAGGCCATCATCGAAAGTGAGGCGATAACGGCCAGCGCCGCCAGCGGGTAGGTCCGTAGCTGCCGCAGCGACCGCGAATCCTGGTAGAAAATATAGTTGCGTACGCCGCCGGGCAGCTCAATTACGATGGGGGGGTGGCGTTTCTGCATGTCGAGCAGCACGCTGTTCATGCGCTGCACCGAGTCGGCGGCCGGCAGGTTTTTACCCAGCCCCAGGTTTTTGGCATCGTTGATATTCTCGCCGTCGGTCAAAATAACGGGGATGGTCTTATTGGCTTCAATGATCTGCTCCGTCAAAAACTGAAGATTTTTCGTGTCCTCGGTACTAATGAGGTAGCGCAGCGTTTTGGCGTACAAATCAATCTGGTGCTGCTCCTGCTCCGAAAGGCGCTGTACCAACACGTTGGTGTATACCACGGTAGCCCCGGCAATGAGCAGGGCCATAAGCAAGACTGCGAGCTTAATGCGGGCTTTTTGGTCGTAAAGAGGCGGCAGCATAGAACGGTAAAGGTCGGGCGCGGAGCCCGGAGCGCGAGTTAGCGCGTTCAACGAAGAATGGCGCGGGTTTGTGCGCCGCGCCGGCCGCCCGAACCCAATGGCTTGGTTTTCTGTTTCCGTGCCAGCTGTTTATACCGTAATTTTGCAGGCCGGTCCCTTGGGCCGGCCCGTGCTATGTCCCATCCGTTTAAGGCCGTTAGTTTATCTTTCCGTAATGCCCCGCTCGCCATCCGCGAGCTGCTGGCACTGGACGAGGCCGCCTGCCGCCGCTTTCTGGAGCAACTGCGCACCGAGCTTCACTTGGGTGATGTGCTCGTGCTCAGCACCTGCAACCGCACCGAAATCTACTACGCGCACGACGACGACTATTCGGCCGCCATCATCCGGGCGCTGGGCGAGCTCAAGCACCGGCCCGATGCCGGTAGCTTCGCCGCTTATTTCGACCTCTACCCCGACGCCGACGCGGCCACGCGGCACTTGTTTGAGGTAGCCCTGGGCCTCGACGCGCAGGTAGTGGGCGACATGCAGATTATCAACCAGGTAAAGCAAGCCTATCAGTGGGCCGCCGACGCCGATGCGGCTGGCCCCTTCCTGCACCGCCTGCTGCACACCATCTTCTTCGCCAATAAGCGCGTGCAGCAGGAAACGCGCTTTCGCGACGGCGCCGCTTCCATGAGCTACGCCGCCCTGGAGCTGGTTGAAGAGCTGACGGCCGACGTAGCCAGCCCGCGCGTGCTGGTGGTGGGCCTGGGCGAAATCGGCAGCGATGTGTGCCGCCACCTGGCCGACAGCAAGGCGTTTGCCAGCGTCACGCTTTGCAACCGCACCCGCTCGAAGGCCGAAGTGCTGGCCGCGGAGTTTGCCCCCGGCCAGCTGCGTATCGCCAATTTCGAAGATCTGGCCGAAACGCTGCGAGAGGCCGATGTGATTATCTCGTCCATCAACCGCGAAACGCCCTTCTTCACCCACGATCTAGTGGCCAACCTCGACGTGCTGAGCTATAAGTTCTTCATCGACCTCTCGGTGCCGCGCTCCGTGGCCGCCGACGTGGAGCAGGTGCCCGGCGTGCTGGTGTACAACGTCGATACCATCCAGAGCAAAGCCTCGGCCGCGCTGGAGCAGCGCCTGGCCGCCGTGCCGCAGGTGCAGGCCATCATTGCCGAGAGCCTGTCCGACTTTGCCGACTGGAGCCGCGAGATGATGGTGTCGCCGCTTATCCAGCGCATGAAAGCCGGCCTGGAGCAGCTGCGCCAGCAGGAGCTGGACCGCTTCCAGAAGAAAGCTACCCCCGCCGAAGCCAAGCTACTGGATGAGGCCACTCGTGCCTTCATGCAGAAAGTGCTCAAGCAACACGTGCTGCACCTCAAGGCTGCCTGCCGCCGCGACGAGGCCGAGCAACTGCTGCCCCTGCTGACGAATATTTTCGATTTGGAGCACCAGCCCACCGTGGCCTGATTCTACGCGCTGCTATTAACGCCAAAAGCTCGACGGGCTACCAGCTTAGTGCTGGTAGCCCGTCGAGCTTTTGGCGCTGTCGCTGGCAAAAATTGAGCTGAGCAATTAGGCGGTAGATGAAATTTCCCTTAAAACTCCTACTTAGCCGTAATTAGATGTACCTACCTTGGTCAGCTAGAATACAAAATTCGCTCAAAATCGCTTCAAAAAAAGTGCGTGCATAGGCCCCAAAAGGGGTTTCTATGCACGCACGAGATTTTTTTGCTTAGATACGGCCCGAATAATCTTCGAGCGTGTCGATGATTTTTAGCAGTTGCGGTACAGCCAGCGAGTAGTAGATCTTGGTACCTACTTTGCTCGACTTCAGTACGCCCCGGTCTTTGAGGGTGATAAGGTGTTGCGAAGCAATTGCTTGGGGGATATCCAGCGCCTGGTAGATTTCGGTTACTGACATCTGGTGCTCCTTCGACTTGCTCTTGCCGAGCAGGTCAACAATGGCCAGACGCTTGGGGTGCGAGAGCACTTTGAGCATGGCGGCGGCGCGGTCCAACTGTTCCGCTTCAACGCGGGTGTGCAATGGTTTCATGATAACTTTAAAATAAGAAATGGTAGAAGGGGAAGAAGAAGAATGAAACCAACATCTTAGTACTAGTATGTTGGCGCTGCAAAGTAAACCAAAGAAGACTATTGTAGAACAATTAAGTCACATAAAAAACGGATTAAAAGAAAGGCTTGCTTGCTTGGGTAAATACAATTTATGGCCATACGGCCTGCATTGGCCCTTTTTTACTTTTATCGGGCGTAAAACTTAGGTTCAATTTTTTTATTTTTTTTTAGTTCTTGAATGTTGAAAAGCTGCTATAAGGCGGCGGGTGAGCTCATCGAGACCTCACTAGTGCCGGGTAGAATCGGGATTGGGCGGCCGGTCTGGCCAGCCAACGACGGGGGCGGCCCTGCGTATCGAGAAGGCTTGCTTTTTCCCTGTTTTCTATGCTGTCTATGCAAGAATCTGTTTTAGCTGCCGCGGTACCCGCCTTTTTACGTCGGGAAATATTGGGCAATGAGTTGATTGATTACATAATAGCCGGCGTCATCCTGCTGCTGGGTGCTTTGCTCAACCGACTACTCTCGCGCCTGCTGAGCAAGGGGCTCTTTCGGCTTACCAAGCGCTACACGGCCGGCGTAACGGAGGGCGAGCTGCACGATCTGCTCATCCAGCCGCTGGGGGCGCTGTTGTTCTTGATTTCGTTCTATCTGGCATTCAGTGTATTGCGGTACCCGCTGCCTGTGATGGCGGTAAAGGGCGTGGAGCCCTGGCCCAAGGTGGCGCTCCTGGGGTTGTTTCACCTGGGAGTGATTGCCACGGTGGTGTGGGTGGTTATTAGTCTCGTAGACTTTGCCCTACTCGTAGTGCAGCGCCGGGCCGAGCTAACGGCCTCGCTGGGCACGCGCCGGCTCGACAATCAGTTTTTACCCTTTGCCAAGGATCTGCTCAAGGTATTCGTGGTGGTGATCGGCCTGCTGATAGCGCTGGGGCAGGTATTCGGGGTAAACGTAACGGCGCTGATCGGGGGCCTGGGCATCGGGGGCCTGGCCGTGGCTTTTGCCGCCAAGGAAAGCCTGGAAAACCTGCTGGCCTCCTTTACCATCTTCATCGACCAGCCCTTCGGGGTGGGCGACCTCGTGACGGCCGGTACGGTGAGCGGCACGGTGGAGAAAATTGGCTTCCGCAGCACGCGCCTGCGCACGGCCGAGAAAAGCTACCTCACGGTACCTAATAAAAGCATGATCGACAAGCCCCTCGACAACCTGAGCCTGCGCACGGCGCGGCGGGTGGGCTTCACCATTTATTTCGACCAGAAAACGACCAGCAGCCAGCTCCAGGCCATTATCGCGGAGGCAGTGGAGGCCATGCTGGCCCACCCGCTCGTGACCAAGGACGTGCAGATGAAATTCAATTCCATCACGCCGGCGGGCAAGGAAGTAACGGTGCAATACTTCGTCGAAACTACCAGCTACGATGAGTATCTCGACGTGAAGGAGTCGCTCAACTACCGGCTCGTGGAGGCGGTCGAGCACCAGGGCGGTAGCTTTGCTAGTTCTACCACAGTTGTCCCGCCGGCTACGGCGTAGGCCAGCCGACGTCCATTTTGGTGCTTCGTTATGTCTGAATCCTTGCTTTTAACGCCCGGCCAGCCCAAGGCCGCCCGCTACGCCGAGCTGCACCCGCAGCTAGTGGCACTCACTGCTTCCGAGTCCGACCGCACGGCTAATCTGGCCAATACTGCCGCCGCCTTGCGGCAGGCTTTCGGGTTTTTCTGGGTCGGATTTTACGTGGTGCAGGGCGAAGAATTAGTGCTGGGGCCGTTTCAGGGGCCGATAGCCTGCACCCGCATCCGGCGCGGGCGCGGGGTGTGCGGCACGAGCTGGGCCGAGGCCCGCACCGTGCTGGTACCCGACGTGGAAGCCTTCCCCGGCCACATCGCCTGTAGCTCCGACTCGAAATCAGAAATCGTAGTTCCCATCATCAAAAACGGCGCAGTAGTGGCCGTGCTCGACGTGGACAGCGACAAACTGAATGACTTTGACCACGACGATCAGCAGGCGTTAGAGCAATTGGTGCAGCTGGCGGCCACTTGGTTTTAAAAATAATGGGTACTAAGATGAAAATGCCTTGGTGGCTGGGGTTGCTGGCGGCTGGCCTAACGGCCTGCGGCTCACAGATAGAAATAGCGCCTAGCGTGGCCCTGACGCAGCAGCACCGGACCGCTTTCGAGCGGCAGGCGCAGCTGCTGCACGCCGAGCAAGTGAAAGTTGCGGCCACCGAGGCCAGCGCCGGCGCGCCGGCGGTGCTCACGCTGGAGGTCATCAATCCCACCGGCTCGCCCGAGCAGCAGCCCGATAGCCTCAGGCAGCGCATGCGCAAGCTGGCGCACCTGCTGGTAGCCGACCTGGCCCAGCCGGCCAGCTACCAGGCGGTGAGCGCCCAGGCTACCTTCCGGCGCAGCCTCACGTCGCCGCGTAATGGCTCCAGCTCCCAGTCTTTCATCTACCCGCTCGCCAGCCTGAAATAGCGACCCATTCGGCCGCTGGCATTGCGGCTACCTTCCTCGCATGGATTCTTCTCTCGCTACCTCCGCCGCCGCGCCACCCGCGGCCGAGCCGCTCGTTATCATGGGCGCGGGCCTGGTGGGCACGCTGCTGGCCCTCTACCTCACGCGGCGGGGCCACCCGGTGCATATCTACGAACGCCTGCCCGACCCCCGCCGGGGTGGGCTGCGCGAGGCTCGCTCCATCAACCTGGCGCTCTCGGACCGGGGCTGGCGCGGGCTGGCGGGGGTGGGCATTACCGACGATATTCGCAAGGTGGGCATTCCGATGTATCGCCGCGTGATGCACGACCAGCACGGGCAACTCACCTACCAGCCCTACGGGCAGGAGGGGCAGGCGATTTTCTCGGTGAGCCGCGACAGCCTCAACCGCACGCTGCTCGACTTGGTAGAGGCCCGGCCCAACGTAGAAATTACCTTCGGCCAGAAGCTAACGGGGCTCGACCTGCCCGGTCGCCGGCTGCACCTGCGCGACGTGGCCAGCGCCCGCGAGTACGACGTGCCGTACCAGCGGCTGTTTGGGGTCGATGGTGCGTGGTCGGCGGTGCGCGGGGCCATGCAGCGCCTCGACCGGGCCGATTATTCGCAGCAGTACCTGGAGTACGGCTACAAGGAGCTGACCATCGCGGCGGGGCCGGGCGGCACCTGGCAGCTGGAAAAGAACGCGCTGCACATCTGGCCCCGGGGCAATTACCTGATGATTGCCCTGCCCAACCTCGACGGCTCGTTCAACGCTACGCTGTTTTTTCCTTATGAGGGCAAGCTCTCGTTCGACAGCCTGCGCACGCCCGAGGAAGTGGAGAAGTTTTTCGACGAGGTGTTTCCCGACGTGGTGCCGCTGATGCCGGAGCTCGACACCGAGTTTTTCGATCATCCCACGGGCTCGCTCGTCACGATTCGCTGCTGGCCCTGGAGCTACCAGGATTCGGTGTTGCTGCTCGGCGACGCGGCCCACGCCATCGTGCCGTTCTACGGCCAGGGTATGAACGCGGGCTTCGAAGACTGCACCGTGCTCGACCGCCTGCTCGACGAGCTGGGCGAAGACAACTGGGGCGCGGTGCTCGACCAGTTTGAGCGCCTGCGCAAGCCCAACACCGACGCGATGGCCGAGCTGGCCCTCTACAACTTCGTGGAGATGCGTGATCACGTGGCTGACCCGCGCTTCCTACTCCGCAAGCGCATCGAAAGCAAAATCGCGGCACAGTTTCCGGGGCAGTGGCTGCCGCTGTACTCACGCGTCACGTTTTCGCCCGATACGCCCTACGCCGAGGCCTGGGCGGCGGGCCAGCGGCAGGAGGCGACCATGCAGCAGCTGATGCCGCACATTCAGGAAGAAGCGGATTACGACAAGCCGGAGGTGCAGGCGTTGGTAACGAAGCTAATAGGGTAGAAAAAGCTTAAAAAAAGCGTTTGTCATGCAGAGCTTAGGGCGCTACCGTAATGGTCCGCGTCACCGAGTTGTACGGCCCGGGGATGAGGTTGCCGCTGCTGTCGAGCAGCTCCAGCTTGATGGTTGCCTGGCCAGCGGGCAGGCCTTCCATCATGTAGGGCAGCCACTGGTCGAGCATGAACTCATTGCCGTTGATGGTGGCGCGCACCTTGTTGCCGTCGGGGGCCAGGGTAGTGTTCACGAGGTAGAAATCCAGCATAATCTTCTGGGCGTCTTTGCCTTCGTACTTATCCTTGGGGCGGCTATAAAACAGGTGCGGAGCCTTGGCGTCGAAGGCCATGGGCGGGGTGCCGGGGGCCGGCGTGCCCACCGTGATGGTGCGCAGGTCGTAGGCGCCCCGGTGCTTGAGGCTTTCGTGGTAGGAGCGCGACAGGAAGGACAGGATGACGTGCTGACCGTCGGCGATGGGCTTGGTGAACTTGGTGTCGTAGTGGGCGGTGTAGGGCTGGTTGTCCACGATGTTGTGGATGTGCTGGCCCTTCATCGAGTTGGCCATCTGCATGGCGTGGTCGCTGTCCGTCATCTTGGTCAGCTGAAAGTTGGTGAGGTCGTACGAAAACGCCACCTCGCCGCTGGGTACCGTGGAGCCGTCGATGGGCGCGTTGACGCGCAACTGGGCCGTGGGGAACTTGGGCGAGTCGTTGTAGGGCGTGAGCGTAATGCCACCCTTGGCCTGGGCCTGGCCCGAAACGGTAGAAGTAGTGCGCTGCGCCCCAATGGCTTCGGGGCGGTCGGCGGGGCCGGTAGTGGTGGTTTCAGCTTGTTGGGAAGCGCTGCAGCTAGCCAGGAAGGCCAGCGCAGCCAGGGCCAGTGAGCCGGTAAACGGAGCAGTGAGGCGAGGCATGTGAAAGAAACAGAAGAAGGTGAGTAACTGGCCCATTACGCGAACCGATGGGCATAAGGTTTTGTATTACCTTCGCATTAGGTAACTACTGGTTGCTGCTGGCAGGCTGCGCCAGCGGCGGGCTCCGCGCAAAGCCCGCTGCCGTTGCGGCCCGCTACCAGTAGTTAACAGTCACTAATCAGCAAGTAACCACCCTACTTATTTTATGGCTGATAACCTGCCTGACCACATCCCTTCACTCGATTTGGCGGATTTCCGCTCGGGCGACCCCGCCCGCAAGGCCAAATTTGTGCAGGAGCTGGGCGATGCTTACCAGAGCATCGGCTTCATCGCCCTCAAAAACCACGGCCTCAACGAGGACCAGACCAAGGAGCTGTACGCCGACGTGCAAGAGTTTTTCCAGCTGCCCGACCAGGCCAAGCAGAGCTACGAAGTACCCGAGCTAGCGGGCCAGCGCGGCTACATCAGCAAGGGGAAAGAGCACGCCAAGGGCCGCAACACCGGCGACCTGAAGGAATTTTTCCACGTGGGCCAGGAAGTGCTCGACGAGAATGACCCGGTGAAAAACGACTACCCGGCCAACATCTGGCCCGCCGAGGTGCCCCGCTTCGAGCAAAGCACCATGAAGGCCTACCGCACCCTGGAAGCCGCCGGCAAGGACGTGCTGCGCGCCATCGCGCTGTACCTGGAACTGCCGGAAAACTACTTCGATGACAAAGTGAAGAACGGCAACAGCATTCTGCGCCCCATTCACTACTTCCCCATCGAAGACCCCGACGCCGTACCCGCCGACGCGGTGCGCGCCGCCGAGCACGGCGACATCAACCTCATCACCCTGCTGATGGGGGCCAGCGCCGACGGCCTGCAAGTGAAGCGCCGCGACGGCGCCTGGATCAGCATCACTGCCCTGCCCGACCAGATCGTAGTCAACGTGGGCGACATGCTCCAGCGCCTCACCAACGGCGTGCTCAAGAGCACCATCCACCGCGTGGTCAACCCGCCCCGCGAGAAGATGAACACCTCGCGCTACAGCATCCCGTTCTTCATGCACCCGCGCTCCGAAATGAGCCTGGCCGCCCTGCCGCACCTCGTAACGGAAGATAATCCCAAGAAGGAGGCCGACATTACGGCCGGTGAGTTCTTGAATGAGCGGCTTATCGAATTGGGCCTCAAGAAGAAATAAGCTTTCAGGCCATACGCAAAAAAGCGGCCCGCTTCAACTGAGGCGGGCCGCTTTTTTGCGTATGGCTCCCGGCTTAGGTTGTGCCGCCGGTGCTGCCCCCGGTAGTGGAGCCGCTGGTAGTGCCCGTAGTAGAGCCGCTCGTAGTGCCCGCCGTGGTACCCGTAGTAGAGCCGCTCGTGGTACCGGCCGTGGTACCAGTGGTCGAACCGCTCGTGGTACCCGCCGTAGTGCCGGTAGTTGAACCAGCGGTAGTGCCGCTCGTAGTGCCGGTAGTTGAGCCAGCCGTAGTACCCGCCGTAGTGCCTGTGGTCGAGCCAGCAGTGGTGCCACTTGTGGTACCCGTGGTTGAGCCGGCGGTGGTGCCGCTCGTGGTGCCAGCAGTAGTGCCCGAGGTAGTACCGGCTGTGGTGCCCGACGTAGTGCTGGGCGTTACGTCGTCGTCATCGTCGCAGGCCGTGAAGACGGCGGCCGACGAGCACAACAACGCGCAGGTCAGCAGCGAAAGCCATTTGTTTTTCATAGCTGTGGAAAAGGAAAGAAGGAAGATGGTAGAAGGAGAGCCGCAGCCCACTGTGATGTATACGACTCATAAAGAGAGGATTTACTCGCAAATGCAGTTGGAAAGTACCCGTTTTTAGCTCCGTATAAATCCCGGCTGAACAGCTGGGCAAGCCGGGTAGAAGGCGGATTTGGTAAGCGTTAGGTGAAGGGCGGGGGAGGCCCTTACCGCAGGCTAGCGCCTAAAAGCCTGTTTCATAGTTAGGCCTTTTCCTTATCTTCGGACGCCCGTTTTACCGCCCTGCTGCTTGCTCCCCGACGCCACCCCACCCCCGCCCGTATCGCTGACGCCCCCCCCGCGGCGCTCGGGCCTGCGAACGCGCCGGGTGCGCAGCATCATCTTTTTGAAAGACGTAGCGGCGCTGGCCTGCACGGCCTTCGGCGGGCCGCAGGCGCACCTGGCCATGATGTTTCGGCTGCTCGTGCATAAGCGCCGCTACCTCACCGCCGCCGAGCTGCTGGAGCTGCAAGCGCTGTGCGCGCTGCTGCCCGGCCCCACCTCCACCCAGACCATGACGGCCATCGGCTTCCGGCTGGGGGGGCCTAATCTGGCTTACCTCACGCTGTTTATCTGGTGTTTACCGGCCGTTACCATCATGACGCTGGCCGGGTTGCTGCTCACCCGCTTCGACACGGCGCTCACGGCGCGGCTGGTGCAGTTTGTGCAGCCGGTGGCGGTGGGCTTCGTGGCGTTTTCGGCCTACCGCATCGCCGAGAAAGTCATCCATACCAAAACCTCGGTGGCCCTGATGGTAGTGGCCTCGATGGTGGCGTATTTTTTTCAGCTGCCGGGGGTGCTGCCGCTGTTGCTGCTGGCAGGCGGGGCCGTGACCACGCTACGCTACCGCCGGCACGCCATCGTGCCCGACAAGAAGCCCATTCGCGTGGAGTGGGCGAATGGCTTGCTGTGGTTGGGCACCTTCTTAGTGGCGGCCCTGCTGGGGCACTACACGCAGCTGCTGCCGGTGCGGCTATTCGAGAATTTTTACCGCAACGGCTCGCTGGTCTTCGGGGGCGGGCAGGTGCTGGCCCCGCTGCTCTTCGCCGAGTTTGTGGAGTACAAGCGCTACCTCACCGGACCGGAGTTTTTGTCGGGGCTGGGGCTGGTGCAGGCGCTGCCCGGGCCTAATTTCTCCTTTGCCTCCTACATCGGGGCGCTGGCCATGCGGCCGCTGGGCGGCCCCGGCCCGCAGCTACTGGGGGCCGCCGTGGGCGCGGTGGGGATTTTTCTACCCGGTACCTTCTTGATATTCTTCGTTATCCGCTTCTGGGACAGCCTGCGGCAATACCGCGTGGTAAAAGCCTCGCTCGAAGGGGTGAACGCCGTGAGCGCCGGCCTGGTGTGCGCAGCGGCGCTGCTGCTCTACCACCCGCTGCCCGACCGCCTATTGCCCCTGCCTAGCCCGTTGCCCCCCTGGCACCTGCCGCTCAACCCCGTGCTGGTAGGGCTGACGTTCTTGCTCTTACTCTGGGAAAAGGTGCCGAGCGTGGTGATAGTGGGGGCGGCGCTGCTAGCAGGGCTGCTGGTGTAGGGTAAGCTTTAGCTTGCCCGGCGTGAGGTGGGGCGCGGCTCGTCCGACGCCGGGCAAGCTAAAGCTTACCCTACATTATTTCTTCGTGGTGGTGAAGCGGCGGTCGGCTTCGGGCCAGTTGACTACGTTCCAGAAGGCGGCTACGTAGTCGGGGCGCTTGTTCTGATATTTCAAATAATAAGCGTGCTCCCACACGTCGAGACCCAGCACGGGGGTGCCGCGCTGGATGCCGGGCAGGTCCATGAGCGGATTGTCCTGGTTGGGGGTGCTGGAAATAAAGAGCTTACCGGCCTTGTCCACGCTCAGCCAGGCCCAGCCCGAGCCGAAGCGGCTGGTGGCAGCTTTGGCGAATTCCTCCTTGAATTTCTCGAACGAGCCGAAATCCTTGGTAATAGCCGTAGCCAGCGCGCCGGTGGGCTGCCCGCCGCCCTTGGGAGCCAGCAGGGTCCAGAACATGGAGTGGTTGTAGTGGCCGCCCGCGTTGTTGCGGATGGCGTCGGGCTGCTGGCTGGCGGTGGCGAGCAGGTCGGCCAGCGGGAGCTTTTCCTGGGGCTTGCCGGCCACGGCCTCGTTCAGCTTCGACACGTAGGTTTTGTGGTGCGCGTCGTGGTGAATTTCCATCGTGCGGGCGTCGATGTGCGGCTCCAGTGCGTTGAAGGCGTAGGGCAGGGGCGGCAGCGTAAACGGCCCATCGGCCAGCGGCGTGGCACGGGCCTCGCGCAGGAAACGCTCTTCCTGCGCCCGGGCCAGTACGGCGGGGCTCACCAGCGCACTCAGGGCAAAGGCGGCGGCGTTTTTGATAAAATCACGTTTCAGCATGCAGAGTAAGGGGCTTGCAGCCCGCCGGAGCGCGGGCCTTCCGGCCACGAAGCTACTAGTGCCGCCGCGCCGGGGCTATGGTCAAGCTTACCTGCCACCCAGCGCCCGGCCCTACGCTACCGGTTCGTAATCTCCACGTAGGCCTTACCCGTCACGGGCTGGCCGCGGTGGGTGCCCGTCACCTTGCACATGCCTTCCCAGTAGTACATGGTGAAAGCGTGGAAAAACCGCAGCGCCAGCTCCTGTTGCGGCACGAGGGGCTCTACTAAGAGGTCGTAGCCCTGGCTGGGCACCTGCACGCGCCACTTGGCCGGGTACGTTTTCTTCGACCTGGGGCTGGTCCAGGAGGTGAGGGGCGTGAGGGTAAAATCGGAGCCATTGAGGTGCACGTTCTCGTTGGCCGCGCCATAAAAGGAGCCGTTGTTGAGCTGCTGGCCGGTTTCGGTGTTGCGCAGGGTGTTGAGCATCAGCTCCTCGCGCGGTTGATCGAGCTGGATGCTGAGCCAGTCCCAGCCCACGCCCTTGGCGACGATAGACGTGCAGTTCCACTGGCGGTCGTACCACAGCTCGCCGCTTACCTGGTGCACCTGGCCGCCCACCGTGAGGGTGCCGGTGGTGGCCAGCCGGGGGTAGGAATAGTAGCCCGCCACGATGCCCGGGCCGTAGTTTTCGTAGCCGGTGCCGCCGTGCAGCAACACGGGCTTAGTGGGCGTGGTGCTGAGGTTGAGGGCGTAGCCCTGGTTGTTTTTGCCGGTGAGGGCGGCTGAGAACTGGTACTTGCCCTCCTGGCCGTCGAATTTCCAGATTTGCCCGGCCTTGCTATCGCGCAGGCGCAGCGGCAGCGAGTCGGTGAGCAGGCGCGGCAGCTTGTCGAGCTGGTAGTCGTAGTGGAATTGCTGGCCCTTGGGGTCGGTGATGGCCACGTTCACCATCTGGTAGTCGTCCTTCCCATCCTTCAGATTGAAGTGAAAAAAGACGTACTCGATGCCAAACTCCTCGCCGCTGGCCTGGTCGCGCAGGTGGCCGGTGAGGTACCACCATTCCAGCGAATTCTTGGGGTGCACGGCCTCCTCGTGGGGCAGCTCGGCGCGGGTGGCGGGCGGATTGAAGCGGGTAGTGGGTACTGGCTTGAAAGAAGAGCAGGCCGATAAGAAAAGGCTTAGTAGCAGGGCAGTGGAAAGGCGCATCATACCCTGGAATAAGGCTTTTACGCCCCAAAAAGTTTGGGTGGCTACGGCCGGGCACCGTGCCGGCCCGTCGGGTACACGGGCGGCGGTACCGGGCGGGCCATCAACCGGGAACCCAGTAAGTTGGGCCGGCCACGCCCGGGGGCCGAGGCCAGCCGCAGCGTAAGTACCTGAGCCGGGTCGTAGGTGCGCCAGTCTAGCCGCACCCGTTGCGGCTTAAAGGTCCAGGGAGCCGTCGCCACTTCCAGCACGAGCGTACCGCCGCGCACCGGTTTCCAGTCGGGCGGGAAAGTGAAGGTAAATTCCCCCTTCTCGTCGGAGATGGCCCCGTACTTGGTGTCATTGAGGAAAAGCCAGGCATCGGCCACCGGTACGCGCAGCGAGTCGTCGAGCACCACGCCCCGGATAGTGATGGGCGCGTGTCTGCCAGGGGAAGGAGGGGCAGAGATAGTTTGCGCCTCGGCCACCAGCCCGCTGCTTGAGCCCAGGGCGATAAACGACCACGCCAGAACCAGAAAGCTAAGCCCGCGCCGCATAAATTTTAGCATTTCAACAGCTTGATGATGAGTGACGATATACTGAGGTAGTGCCCAACGGCGGCTTAGTCGCGAAATGGCTTGGTCAGCCAGTACTTGCTCCAATTGAATAAGCGGCGTGGATGCCAGGGCCGAGGCTGTTGGAAATGCACGCCGCCCACTAGGATTACCTCCCCCAACACGCGCGTATCCGCCGCCAGAGCCACGACCAGCGGCTGCGTACCGGTGGTTGCAACCAGCCGCTCCTGGCTAACGAAGCCAACGGAGCTGAAGGAGAGAAGCGTTGAATTACTGGCGGGTACGGGTAGCGTAAAATTACCTTCCCTATCGGTCGAGGTACCGATGTCGGTGCCCTTCACTAGCACCGTTACGCCCGGTAATAGCTCGTGCGTAGCTGAGTCGGTCACGGTGCCGCGTATCGTGGTCAGCCCATTGTTCGCTGCTGCGGGCTCGGCCGGTACACCGGCAAGGTGGGGGCTGGGCTCGGGAGCGGTGCTGCCCGTGGGGTCGGTCAGTGGCTGGGGCCCGGCGTAGTAGTTGGCCCGCGCCTGGGCGGCGGCTTGGCTCGCCCCCAGTGCTCCGCCCAGCGCCAGGGCGGCCCCCAGCCAAATGCGCCAGCGCGGGGCCGGGGAAGGAGCTACCAGCGGCCGGCCTACCTGGTCGGCCCGCAGGCGGCCGCAGGTTGCGCCCACGGCTTGGCGCAGGGCCACCAGAATTTCGGCGTCGGTCTTCCGGGTGAAATCAACTACTGTCTTCTGGCAGGCGGCGCAGTGGCGGTCAGCGATGGCGGGCGTCATGGCGTCCCAGCTCTCGGCGCAGGGCTGGGGGATGCGGATGGTAGCGGTGGGCATAGGGCAGTGGGAGGTTGACTAATGGCGCGAAAGAGGCTATCTGTTACTTGTCCTTGAGTTCTTCCACATCGCCCAGCACCATCTGCGGCAGCGGGTAGCTGAGATGCGCGAGGGCCAAGCCATGAGTTGGCAGGTGGTCGGTGGCAGCGGCCAGTACCTGGGGCGAATAGCCAGCGGCCGTGAGGCGAAGCGTAATACCGTGAGGCGTGGGCTGCGCCTCGGGCAGGCTGATGGCGAAACGGCCCGAGGCATCGGTGGTAGCCGCCAGCGCAGTATGCAGCAAGTGCACCGTCGCCTGGCTCACTGGCCGCTGCGAGGCGACGTCGTAAACCTGTCCCGAGATAACGCGCTCAGTACCGTCCGGAAATGCTACCTCTGCTGAGTCGAGCGCCACCAGCGAATCGGGCGCGACGGTGGCGGTTGGGCTCCGGGTCAGCGGGTGCGGTTCGCTACGAGTAGCGGGCTGGCAGCCCTGGGCGGTGGCGGCGGATACCAGCAAGCCGCTCAGCCAGGCTTGCCAGCGGGCAGGCCTGGGCGCGGGCGGAGCCGGGCGCAGGGGCCGGCCTACCTGGGCTAGCCGGAAGCGGCCGCAGGTTTTGCCGGGGCCAGCCTGCTGGAAATAAGCCAGGATTTCGGCGTCGGATTTCAGCGTGAAATCCACCACTGTTTTCTGGCAGGCGGCGCAGTAGCGGCCGACGGTGGCGGGCGTCATGGCGTCCCAGCTCTCGGCGCAGGGCCGCGAAATCTTGAGGGAGGATGTGGGCATGGGCGGTGATTTGCTGGCCGACTATTAGTAATCTGTTGCCCTGCGGAACGGCTTGGTCAGCCAGTATTTGCTCCAGGCAAAGAAGCTGCGTGGATGCAAGGGCCAAGGCTGCACAATTACCAACGCGCCCAGTACCTGCGCGTGCAGTGCCACGGCCAATTGCTGGGTATCGGGCTTTGCAACCAGCAGTTCCTGCTGGGAGTAGCCGACGGAAGAAATGACGAGCCGCGCCGGCTGCCCGGCTGGTACGGACAAGGAAAAGTTGCCGGCCCCATCGGTCGAGGTGCCGATGTCGGTACCTTGCAGCTGTACCGAGGCCCCCGGCAGGCCCGTGGGCGTGGAGGCATCGCTGACGGTGCCGCGTATCGTCACCAGCCCGCCAGCTGCGGTAGGTAATTCGGCTGGCTCGGCAGGAGTGGGGCTAGTCGGTTTGAGGGCCGCGCTGCCCGCAGCGTTAGGTAGCGGCTGGGGGCCGGCGTAGTAGTTGGCCCGCGCCTGCGCGGCAACCCGGCCCGCCCCGAGGATCCCAGCCAGGGCCAGGGCGGCCCCCAGCCAGATTCGCCAGCGCGGGGCCGCCGTGGGTATCACCAGCGGCCGCCCTACCTGGTCGGCCCGCAGGCGGCCGCAGGTTTCACCTGCGGCTTGGCGTAGCGCCAGCAGGATTTCGGCGTCGGTCTTCCGGGTAAAATCCACCACTGTTTTCTGACAGGCGGCGCAGTGGCGGCCGGCGGTGGCGGGCGTCATGGCGTCCCAGCTTGCGGCGCAGGGCTGGGGGATGCGGATAGTGGTAGTCGGCTGGGGCATAGCGTGGAAAGTCGAAGCGGCTTTCTACCCCGATGCTGGCCCGGCCGGTATTGCACACGGCTCGGCCGTAACTTAGCCGTTTACTAGCTTGCGCGCCCAATCTCTCCCTGGCCGAATGCCCCCCACTAATTCTTCGCTCTTCCGCCGCAAGTCCATTGCGGCTATCCTAGCCAATCCGCCCGCCGATGCCGACGGCCACGGTGGCACCGGCGGCCTGGCCCGTCACCTCACCGTCCGCGACCTCACCGGCCTGGGCATCGCGGCCATTATCGGGGCCGGCATCTTTTCCACCATCGGCCAGGCCAGCCTCAACGGTGGGCCGGCCGTGTCGCTGCTGTTCATCTTCACGGCGGTGGCCTGCGCGTTTTCGGCCTTGTGCTACGCGCAGTTTGCGGCCACCATCCCGGTGAGCGGCTCGGCGTATACCTACGCGTATACTTCGTTTGGCGAGCTCGCGGCCTGGATTATCGGCTGGGCGCTCATCATGGAATACGCGGTGGGCAACATCGTAGTGGCCATTTCGTGGAGTGACTACTTCACCGGCCTGCTCGACGGTGTGGGGCTGCACTTGCCGCGCTGGCTCACGATGGGCACCCAGAGCGCCCACACCGGTTACCAAGCCGTACTGAGCCTCATGCAGGCCGGCCAGCCGCTGGCCGCCGCTAGCCCCGCCCAGCTCGAAGGCTACTACGCCTGGGCGCAGGCCCCCGAGCTGCTGGGCGGCTATCGCCTGGTGGTCGATTTACCGGCCTTCCTCATCACGGTGGCCATTACGGCGCTGGTGTACGTGGGTATCAAGGAAAGCAAGAATGCCAGCAACTTGCTGGTAATCTTAAAATTGATAATTGTGGCGGTGGTGATTGTCGTGGGTGCGTTCTACGTGAAGCCGGCCAACTGGTCGCCCTTCGCGCCCAACGGCCTCGGCGGCGTGCTCAAGGGCGTATCGGCCGTATTCTTCGCTTACATCGGCTTCGATGCCATCTCGACCACGGCCGAGGAGTGCAAAAACCCACAGCGCGACCTGCCCCGGGCCATGATGTTTGCCCTCATCATCTGCACGCTGCTCTACGTAGTCATTACGCTGGTGCTCACCGGGATGGTGAGCTACAAGGAGCTGGGCGTGGGCGACCCGCTCTCCTTCGTCTTTGCCAAGGTGGGTCTGTCCAAGCTTTCGGCGCTGGTGGCGGTGAGCGCGGTATTCGCCATGGCCTCGGTGCTGCTGGTGTTTCAGCTGGGCCAGCCGCGCATCTGGCTGACCATGAGCCGCGATGGCCTGCTGCCGCCGGTATTTGCCAAGGTGCACCCCAAGTTTCACACGCCCTCGTTCAGCACCATCGTCACGGGTATTTTCGTGGGCGTGCCGGCCTTGTTTCTGAACATGGACCTGGTGGTGGACCTCACGAGCATCGGTACGCTGTTCGCCTTCGCGCTGGTGTGCGGCGGCATCCTCATCCTCGACCCCTACGGTAAATCCGACGCCCGCTTCCGGGTGCCCTACCTCAACGGCCGCTGGCTGATTCTGGTAGTGCTGGTGGCGGCCATCTACTTGATAAAGACCTACAACGTCGAGGGTAACCGCGAATTCTGGCTTGATGCCAGCGGGCAGCACGGCTGGCTGATTGCCGACGAGCTGACGGGCAAAGTCACCGGCGGCTTCGCCCACCAAATCCCCACGATGGTCTTCCTGCTGGCTTCGCTGGCCCTGGTGGTCGTCACGTTTCAGAAAAAGCTCTCGCTGCTGCCGGTGCTGGGCCTGCTCACCAACCTCTACCTGATGACCCAGCTCGGTATCAACAACTGGACGATGTTCCTGATCTGGCTGCTCATCGGGCTGGCGATTTACTTCGGCTACGGGTACAAGCACTCGAAGCTGGGGAAGGCGGTTGCCTAATTAATTGGCTGAAGTAAAGAATATTATCGGCCGGTTAGCAACTGCCGGCTCTCCGTTGCTATGCTGCCCCGTGCCCGGCCGTTGCTGCTGACCCTCTTGCTGGCCCTGCTGCCGCTAGGTTTTGGTTACTGGGTCAATACCCACGCCCCATATCCACCCAGCCGGGCGCGGGCGGGCCATTGTACCCGCTACTGCGCCTTGCACTACTGTGTACACGTCACGCGGGCGAATAGTCCGGCGTATTGCCAATTGCGGCCCTTGTACGCAGCCACCGTGCGGGCACTAGCGGCGGGCGGGCGTAGTCGGTACGCGGCCGTCAACATCGGGTTTTACCTAGGTCTGCTGCCACTGCTGCTGGGCTGGCTCACGTACGGCGCTTTGCGTGATAGTCAGCTTATCAGTAAGTTAAAGTACGCTCGCAAGCCATGAGTACGCCGGCGCACTTCGCGGCCCATCTGGTTTACATAGCGTACTGGTACTGCGTCGATTTCATGGTGAACCTGGCCAACCTCACTCATACTTCTTACTGCGAAGCTAATACCTGGGTGCTCCTGCTGGGGCTGCCTGGGCTGCTGACGCTGCTCATTGGGGTGAGGATTTGGCAGTGGCTAGCGTTGCGCCGCGTCCGTATCCGGTACCGTGAAAGCCGATAATTCCACCCTCGCCGCCCGTCTCGCCGCCGTTCGCCACGAACTGCTCGATCTGAGCCTGCGTAATCCGCTGCTCAACTACCGCCCCCTGCGGGCGCAGGGCGTAACCGTGGTGCAAGAGAGCGCCGCGGCGGTGTTTGAGGTGCTGGTGCGGCAGGGCAAGGCGATGGCTTTCCAGGCCGAGCCGACGAGCGTTGGCTCAGCGCCAACGTCCACCGAGGCCGAGCGGCTGGCCCTGCTCACCGATAGCAAGCTGCAAACTGCCGAGCCGCTCGCCAAGCTCGAAAGCCGGCTGCAAAAAACTTACTACACCGCCCGTACGAGTATCGAGGAAACCGGGGCCAATATCCTCTACCTGGCCCTGGGGATGCTCACCTGGTACGAGGAGACCCGCGCCGACGAACCCCGGCTAGCCCCGCTGGTGCTGGTGCCCGTGCTGCTGGAGCGTACGTCCGCCGCCGGGCGCTACCGCCTGCGCTACACCGGGGCCGAGGTGGTCGGTAATCTCTCGCTGCAAGCCCGATTCAAGGCCGACTTCAACCTGGTATTGCCATTGCCCGAGCTGGACGACGAGGAGCAGCTAGTTGCTTATTACGCAGCCGTGGCGGCGGCCGTGGCCAGCCAGCCCCGCTGGCGCGTAGCGGCCGACGAGTTAGCGCTGGGCTTTTTCTCCTTCGGAAAATTTCTGCTCTACCGCGATCTCGACCCAGCCACTTGGCCGGCTGGCGCCGAGCTGCTGGCGCACCCGGCCATTGAAGCGTTGCTGGGGGGGGAAACAGGCTTTCAAGATGCCCCGCCCACGGCCGATGAAACGACCTTGCTCGATACCGATAGCCCGGCCGCTGAGCTGCACCAGGTGCTCGACGCCGACTCGTCGCAGCTGCGGGCGTTGCTGGCCGTGCGCGAGGGGCGCAACCTCGTGGTGCAGGGGCCGCCCGGTACCGGCAAGTCGCAAACCATCGCCAACCTGCTGGCCGAGGCCATCGGGGCCGGCAAGAAAGTGCTGTTCGTGGCCGAAAAGATGGCCGCGCTCGACGTGGTGAAGCGCCGCCTCGACGCGCTGGGCCTCGGCGCGGCCTGCCTAGAGCTGCACAGCCACCAGGTCAATAAAAAGGCCTTGCTCGACGAGCTGCGGCAAACCCTGGGCCTGGGCCGCCCGGCTACCGTACTGGCCGGGGCCGACGAGGTAGCCCAGCTGCCGCGGTATCGCCAGGTGCTCAACGACTACGCCCGGGCCGTGGGCACGCCGCTCGGGCGCAGCCGCCGCACTGCCCAACAGGTGGCCGGCGAGCTGCTGAAGCTTGAGGCGGCGCGTGGCGCGGTGGTGCTGCCTACTATTCCGTTGACGCACCTGGCCGACTGGACCGACGCCGACGCGGCCCACGCCGAGGCGCTGGCTGCCCGCCTGCAAGCCACCCTGCAAAAAATCGGGCCGCCCCGAGATCTGCCGTTCTGGGGCAGTGAGCGCACCGTGCTGCTACCCGCCGATTACGCCCCGCTGGCCCGCCTCTTGGCCGAAGCCATCGCCGCCGTTCAGGGTTTGCAAGTGGCGGCGGAGACGCTAGCCAGCCACCTGGATCTGCCCGCACCCGCTGGCCGCTTGGCCGCCGAGGCCCTACTACCCGCCGCCCGCCACGCCCAATTGGCCCCGCCGCTGGCCGGCGCCGACGTTACCCACGCGGCCTGGCTGACGCAGGCCGGCCGCCTAACCGAAACGCTGCGCGCCGGGGCAACTTATCAGGAATTGCGGCGGCAATACGAGCCCGTGCTCCTGCCCGAGGCCTGGGCGCAGCCGCTGCTGGCCGAGCGGGTGGCCTTGCTGACTTACGGGGGTAAATGGTGGAAATTTCTAATCGCTGACTACCGCCGCGCTCGCCAGCGCCTGCAAGGTCTGTGGCGCGGCCCACTGCCCAAGTCGGCCACCGAAGTACTGCCCACGATTGACGCTATTCAGACGGCGGCCCGGTACGCCCAGGCGGTGGCCGAGTTTGCACCGCTGGGTGAGCAGCTATTCGGGGCTACCTGGCAAGGGCTGCGCTCCGACTGGGCAGCATTGCTCAGCGTGCAAGAATACCTCACTTTCACGCAGCAGCGCATTACCCGGGGCGAATTGCCCGCCGCGCTGCTGGCCTACCTGGCCCGCCCCCGACCGCTGACTGACGACTTGACCGCGCCGCTGGCCGCGCTGGAGCAGGCGCTGGACCAGCACCGCCGCGCCGGGCAAGCCGTGGCCGACGCTCTGCAACTCAACGAAGCCCGGCGCTTCGGCCCGGCAGGGCGCTTGCAGTTTCATTCGTTTGCGGCGCAGCTGGCCACGCTGGCGGCCTGGGCGGCCGAGCTGCCCGCCCTGCACCTCACCACCGAGTGGAACAACGTCGCCGCCACTGCCCAGGCCGAAAACCTACCTGAGCTGCTGCCCCTGGCCGAAACCTGGCCCGAGGCCGGCCAGCACCTCGGGCACGCCGTGCGCCACACCTGGCTCACGCACTTGCAGCGGCTGGCTTACGCGCAGTACCCGGCCCTGCGGCAGTTTGAGCGGGCCAGTCACGAGGAAGTCGCCGCCCGCTTCCGGCTGGCCGATGCGCTGGCGCTGCACCACCACCGCGTCCGGGCCATGCGGTACCACTTCGATCACCTGCCCCAGCTCCAGGCGGGCGGGCAAATGTTGGTGATCAGTAATGAGTTGGCTAAAAAGAGCCGTCATCTGCCCACGCGCCAGCTCATGGAGCGGGCGGGCCGGGCAGTGCAGGCCATCAAGCCCGTCATGATGATGTCGCCGCTCTCGGTGGCCAGCTACCTGCCGCCCGGGGCGGTGGAGTTCGACCTCGTCATCTTCGACGAGGCCAGCCAGGTGAAGCCCGTCGAGGCGCTGGGGGCCATTGCGCGGGGCCGGCAGCTGGTGGTGGTGGGCGATTCGCGCCAGCTGCCGCCCACCAGCTTTTTCGACTCGCTCACCGCGCCCGACGCCGCCGACGAAGCCAGCGCCACGGCCGACATTCCCAGCATCCTGGAGCTGTGTCAGGCCCGTCAGATGCCCGAGCTGATGCTCCGCTGGCACTACCGCTCGCGGCACCCGGCGCTGATTGCGGCGGCCAATCACCTGTTTTATGAGGATAAGCTGCGAACCTTCCCCAGCCCCGGCGGCGCGGGCGCGCTGGGCTTGGTCTACCACCACCTGCCCGATGCTCACTACGAGCGCGGCACCACCCGTACCAACCCCCGGGAAGCCGCTGCCGTGGCTGCCGCCGTGCTGGCCCACGCCCGTACCACGCCCGGGCTCACGCTGGGCGTGGTGGCGTTTAGCACGGCGCAGCGCCAGGCTATTCAGGAGGCGCTCGACCAGTTGCGCCGCCAGCAGCCCGAGGCCGAGGCGTTTTTCGACCAGCACCCGCACGAGCCGTTTTTCCTGAAAAACCTCGAAAACGTGCAGGGCGACGAGCGCGACGTTATCCTCCTCAGCCTCGGCTACGGCCGCACGGCGGCGGGCACGGTAGCGCTCAACTTCGGCCCGCTGGGTCGGGAGGGTGGGGCGCGCCGCCTCAACGTGTTAATAACCAGAGCCCGGCAGCGCTGCGAAATCTTCACCAACCTGACCGCCCAGGACATTGACCCCGCCCGCCTGGCCGATCCCAACCCGCAAACCAGCGGGCTGGCCGCGCTGCGCGTCTTCCTGCACTTCGCCCAAACCGGGCATTTGCCCCCCCGGGCGACCAGCTCAGCCCATCCGCTCGAAACTCCTTTTGAGGAAGTGGTGGGCCAGGCGCTCCGGGCGCAGGGCTACGTGCTGCACCCGCGGGTGGGATCCCCCGGCTTCTCCCTCGACTGGGCCGTGGTAGATCCCGCCGATTCTAGTCGCTACGTGCTGGGCATTGAGTGCGACGGTGCGGTGTACCAGCAGGCCCGCTCGGCCCGCGACCGCGACCGTCTGCGCCCGGCGCTGCTCGAAGCTATGGGCTGGCGCCTGCACCGCATCTGGAGCGCCGACTGGCTGCGCGACCCCGCCGCAGCCCTGGCCCGCGCCGTGGCCGCCATTGAGGAGGCCCGCCGCCTGGGACCACCCGGCTCCCCCCGGCTGGCGGTCCCTGAAGTCGCGCCCACTGGGTTGATCCGCGAAGCCCCCCCGGCCCCCGGCGCGGCGCGGGCGGCGGTGCGCTACCAGGTAGCCCAACTGCCACCCGCCATCCGGCAGCGGGCGCTGCCCCAGCACCCGGTAGGTCGGCTGGCCGCCTGGGTGGCCGAGGTGGTAGCCGTCGAAAGCCCCGTGCACCTGGAGGAAATCACGCGGCGGCTGGCGGCGGCGACGGGAGCGGCGCAGGTGGGGGCTCGCATGCGGGCCAGCGTGGCCGAGGCCGCCCGGCTGGCAGTCAAAATCGGCAGCATTCGCCAGCACGACGATTTTTACTGGACGCCCAGCATGGCCGTGGGGGCCGTGCCCGTGCGCGACCGCAGCGCCCTGCCGGCCAGCTCTCGCAAGCTTAGTCTGGTGGCCCCCGAAGAGCTGACCGCTGCGGTCCTCGCCGTCGTGCGCGAGGGCTTCTCATTACCGCTCGCGGCCGTGGTGCTGGCGACGGCGCGGCGGCTGGGCTTCGCCCGGCCCGGCGACGAGCAGCGGCAGTTGATAGAGGCGCTGATTGCTAGGCTAGTGGCAACTGAGCTGCTGGGTGAGAAAAACGGCGAGCTACTGCTGGGCTAACTGGCTGCCCCTGGCTTGCGGCATTGGCATTAACGCCAACTGGGTAGAGGCGGATTTGGGGCGGGGCTCCGGCGTTGCGCGCTCGTTTGCCGCCCGTTTACCTCGACAGTAAGGCGCAGCAGACCTACCTTTGACCGGTGCGGCCTTTCGTAAGCAAAAAGCAACCGCCGTTTTCTGCACCTCTAAAAGTGAGTTTATGACTTTAGTAGTACGCAAGTGGGTAGTAGTGGGAAGCTGGTGCCTGGCCGGCTCGGCGGCCTGGGCGCAAGCGCCGGCCGCGCTGCCCGGTGCCCCCGCAGCTACCGTTACGCCCGCGGCCGCCGCGACGACCTTGTCGGAAACTCCGGCGACTCTACCGGCCCTCCAACGCCCTAACGAAGTAAAAGAATCGTACAAGGCCTACCTCTACCAGCGCTACGCCCACGACAAGGAGGCGAAGGCCGCCATTCACTTGTTTGCCCGTAAGCAAACCGGCGGCGGGCTGTGGCTGGGTACCGGCGCGGTAGCGATAGCCTTTGTGGCCAGCCAGACGGGCACGAAAACGACGAGCTCGGGCACTACTACGGTCAATGTCACGCCCCTGGGCTACGGCATACTCGTCGGTTTGTTTGGTGGCGTAGGGGTAGGTAAGTTGCTGCGCTTCAGCAATGATAAGCTATTCGAGACGCTGCTGGAATACGACCAGCGGGGTCATTTGCCGAACCACGTGGTTAATCGCCTCCGTACCCGCGATTATAAGTAGCATTGCCCGCCGGGCCCGCGTACCCTTAGCGGGCCCGGTGGATAATGAATACCCCAGCCAGAATAATGACCATGCCCGCCGCGTGCCACAGGTTGAAGGTTTCGCCATCGAGCGTGCCCCAGGCCAGCGCCACGATGGGAATGAGGTAAGTGCTGGAAGAGGCGAAGAGCGTAGTCGAGCGCTGAATGAGCATGTTGAACAGCACCGTGGCCACGGCCGTGCTCATAGTCGCCAGCAGGGCGATGTAGCCGAAAGCCGGCCACGCGCCCGGCACCGTAGCCAACTTGTGCACGAAGCCCGTGCCCAGCAGCAGATAAGCCAGCGCCGGCCCGCCGATGAGCAGCAGCAGCAGCGAGGTCACGGCCACCGGCGTGAGGGCATGCAGGCGGTGCTTAATAACGTTCACGCTGAGGCCGTAACCTACCGTAGCAGCCACGATGTAGAGGCCGTACCAGGCACTGCTCGCGCCGCTGGCCGCTGCCGCGTCGCCGCTGCCGCCCAGTAGCATCAGCACTACGGTGCCCAGCAGGCCCAGCCCGATGCCCAGCACCCGCAGCCCCGTAAGGCGCTGCCCGAATAGCAGCGCCCCCACCAGCAGGGCAAACACCGCCGTCAGGGCATTGAGTACGCCCGCCAGCCCCGAGGCCAGCCGCGTTTCGGCGTAGGCAAATAAAAAGGCCGGAATAAGCGTACCCACCGTGCCGCTGAGGGCCAGCCACTTGAGGCGACTGCGGTCCACGCGCCCGATTTCGCGCAACGCAAAGGGCAGCAGCAGCGCCGCCGCTACGCTTACCCGCGCCGCCCCCAGCTCCAAGGCCGAAAACACTACCAGGCCCTTCTTCATCAAGATAAAAGAGGTGCCCCAGATGAGTGATAACACTCCGAGTAACCCCCAGGCGGCAGCCGACGGGGCGGCCTCGGCCGGACCGACCTCGGGCGCGGCCGAGACGGCGGGGGCCACGGCGTCTTCGGGTGGGTGGGAGGTGGGGCGGGGTAGGGTAGGAGTGGGCATAACGTAAAATTACGCTGCGCTGCAGCGGGCGGCGTGGCGTAACATTGTTGGCGAATTCCATTTTACTCCCTACTTATGTCCGCGCCCGCGCCCATTCTCTCGCCCCAGGAACTTGAAAAACAGCAAGCCGCCGCCGCCGCCGTGCGCTGGGTGCGCGATGGCATGGTGCTGGGCCTGGGCACCGGTACCACCTCGGCCCACTTTATTCGGCAGCTCGGGGCCCGCGTGCAGGAGGGCCTGAAAGTGCAGGGTACCGCTACCTCGCTGGCCAGCGAGGCGCTGGCCCGGGAGCTGGGCATCCCGCTACTGGAGCCGCGCCGGGGCCTCACCTTCGACCTGGCCGTAGACGGGGCCGACGAGCTCGATGGCCAGCTGCGCCTCATCAAGGGTGGCGGCGGGGCGCTGCTGCGCGAAAAAACCATCGAAACGGCCTCGCGCTACCTGCTCGTCATTGCCGATTCGAGCAAGGTGGTGCCGGTGCTGGGCCGCTTCCCGCTGCCGCTCGAAGTGGTACCCTTCGCCCTGCCCTGGGTGCTGGATGCGGTAGAGGCGCTGGGCGGCGCGCCCGTGCTACGCATGCACAAGGACGACCCCGCCAGCCCCGTGTACTCCGACCAGCGCAACTTCCTCGTTGATTGCCACTTCGGCCAGATTCCTGATGCCGAAGGGCTGGGTCGGCAGCTTAAAACTATTCCCGGTATCGTGGAGCACGGCCTGTTTATCGGGCTGGCCAAGGCGGCCGTGGTCATTCAGGGTGGCGTGGCGCAGGTGCTCAAGCCCGGCGAAGCCGCCCGCCCCGCCGCTGACTTTGTGGAGCTACCGTAAGATGATGAATAGCAATATAATATGCTGAAGATGGCGCGAGGCTCTGGCCCGCTACGTTCACCCCGCGTTATCCTTTGTTCCTGTTCCGCGATGTAACACCAAGCTCCGGCTTGGTAATTTTTAGCGAGCGCATCCTAACGCATCACCAAGCTGGAGCTTGGTGTTACATCGCTTACTTATACCTCACAAGTGCTTTGGATTTAACAAAAAAGCCGACTGACCTTAGAGGTTAGTCGGCTTTTTTATTAACTCTGTAATCAGCTCAGCGAGTCAGCGCCTTCGCAGCGGGCTCATCCAGAAACCAATCGACCTGCCCGCCCGGCAGCTCGATAAGCTGGGCCGGGTACTGGTCCACATCACGCGGCAGCTCCAGGATCTGGTGTACCGCCTCGGCCTTGCCCTCGCCGTAGACGAGGAAGGCCACGGCCCGCGCCTGGTTGATGAGCGGTGCGGTAAACGTGATGCGAAATACCTGCTGCTCGGGCAGCCATGCTTCTTTCACGCCCACGGTTTTATCGTGCAGCACGGGCGTATGCGGGAAGAGCGAGGCCGTATGGGCGTTGTCACCCAGGCCCAGCAGCACGAGGTCGAAGCGGGCTTTTTTCTCCCCGAAGAATTCCTCGACATCCACGCCGTATTGGGCGGCGGCCTCGGCCGGGGCCAGTTCAGTATCGACGGCAAATACCTGCCCGGGCTTGATGCCCAGCGGGTCGAAGAGGGCCTTCTTGGCCATCAGGTAGTTGCTGTCGGGCGAGGTGTGGGGCACGTTGCGCTCGTCGCCGAAGAAGAAGTAAGTCTTGTCCCAGGCCACCTGCTCGCGGTAGGCGGGCGAGGCCAGCAGCTCGTACAGCTTCTTGGGCGAGCTACCGCCCGAGAGCGCCACCGCAAAGCGACCCCGCGCCGCCACGGCCTGGCTGGCCTGGGCCACGAAGTAATCGGCCAGCGCCGCGAGCACCGCCTCGGCGGTGGGCGCTACGTGCAGGGTGAAACTACTTTTTTCCATTGAGCGGGAGGGTAAACCAGTGAAAGCCATCCTTGGCGATGAGCGCCTCGGCCACCTCCGGCCCCCAGGAGTCGGCCGAGTAGTTGGGGAAGTTCTGGCTGATGCGGTTCTGCCACGAGGTCAGGATGGGCATGACCAGATCCCAGGCTTCCTCGACTTGGTCGGCCCGCATGAAGAGCGTTTGGTCGCCCATCATCACGTCGAGCAGCAGCGTTTCGTAGGCCTCGGGGGCCTGCGCCTGGTACGTGCCCTTGTAGTCGAACACCATGTCCACGGTATTGAGCATCATGTCCACGCCGGGGCGCTTGGCCTGCACTTGCAGGCGAATGCTCATCTCAGGCTGAATGCTGATAACCAAGCGGTTTTGGCGCATGGCATCGGCCGTTTCGGGCGGGAAGATGAAGTGCGGAACGTCCTTGAACTGAATGGTGATGACCGAGGCCGTGCGGTGCAGGCGCTTGCCCGTACGCAGGTAAAACGGCACTCCCTGCCAGCGCCAGTTGTCCACGAAAAACTTCACGGCGGCGAAGGTTTCGGTGTTCGACTGCGGGTTTGCGTTGGGTTCCTCGCGGTAGCCGGGCACCTGCTCGCCCTCGATCCAGCCGCGGCCGTACTGCCCGCGCACGGCCTGCTCGCGCACGCTCTCGGGCGTGAAGCGGCGCATGGCCCGCAGCACGTCCACCTTGCGGTTGCGCACTTCCTCGGCCGAGAAGCTGATGGGCGGCTCCATCGCCACAATGCACAGCAATTGCAGCAAGTGATTCTGAATCATGTCGCGCAGCGCGCCCGAGCCGTCGTAGTAGCCGGTACGCTCGCCCACGCCCAGGTTTTCGGTCACCGAAATCTGCACGTGCTCGATGTGGTCGCGGTTCCAGAGCGGCTCCATGATGGCGTTCGCGAAGCGGAAGGCCATGATGTTCTGCACCGTCTCCTTGCCCAGGTAGTGGTCGATACGGTAAATCTGTTTTTCCTGGAAAATGCGGCCCAGCAGCGCGTTCAGCTCCTTGGCCGAGTCGAGGTCGTGGCCGAAGGGCTTTTCGATGACGATGCGCGTGCGCTCGGGGTCTTCGGTGAGGCCGGCCTTGGCTAGGTTCTCGGCGATGATGGGGAAAAAGTTGGGCGCCACCGCCAGGTAGTAAATAACGTTGGCGGGCGTTTTCCACTCCTTCTCGTAGCCCTTGATGAGCTTGGCAAACTCGCGGTAGGTGTCGGCGTTCTGCACGTCGGCGGCCTGGTAGCGAATGTGCGGGCCGAAGCCGGCCCACTTATCCTCGGCCACCTTGCCGGTGCGCGAAAACTCGTTGATGTCGGCCAGCATCCGGCCCTGAAATTCCTCGTCGCTGAGCTTGGTGCGGCCGGTGCCGATAAGGGCAAACTGCTCGGGCATCCAGCCTTCGAGGTAGAGGTTGTAGAGGGCCGGGGCCAGCTTGCGGGCGTTGAGGTCGCCGGTACCGCCGAAGATGACGAAGACCGTCGGCTGGGATTTGAGGGCAGCGTTCATCTAGGCTTGGGTAGTGGTGGGCTCTTGGTTCGACTGCTTGCCGCCGGGCGTGGGCGGCGTGGCGGGCGTTTCGTTGGCGGCCGGGCCAGCCGGGGCTTCGGGCTTGCTGCGCAGGCCGGTCCATTGGGTGTGGAAGGTGCCTTCCTTACCAATCAGCTCGTAGGTGTGCGCGCCGAAGTAATCGCGCTGGGCCTGAATGAGGTTGGAGGGCAGGCGACCCGTGCGGAAGGCGTCGAAGTAGCCCAGCGCCGAGGTGTAGGCCGGCACCGGCAGGCCCGCCAGTAGGGCGGCCGAGGCGATGGCGCGGGCCCCGCCGGCGCTGCTTTGCACTAGCTTCTGCACGTTGGCGTCGAGCAGCAGGTGGGCCAGCTTGTTATCGCCCTCGAAGGCGTTGAAGATATCGTTCAGGAACGTGGAGCGGATGATGCAGCCCCCGCGCCAGATTTTGGCGATGGTCGCCAGCTGCAAGTCATACTTAAACTCGTCGGAGGCGCGGGCCAGCATGTGCATGCCCTGCGCGTAGGTGATAACCATGCTGAAGTAGAAGGCTTCCTCCAACTGCTTGAGCAACTCTTCCTTGTCGCCGGCCAGCGGGCTAGCCGCGCCGTACTGCTGGGCCAGCTGCTCGCGTAGCGCCTTGTACTTCGACAAGTCGCGCATCGACACGGCCGCGTCCACGGTCGGGATGGGCGCTTGCAGGTCCATTGCCACCTGCGAGGTCCATTTGCCGGTGCCCTTGGCGCGGGCCTCGTCCTTGATGTCGTCGAGCAGCAGGTGGTCGCTGTCGGGATTTTTAAAGGCGAAGATGTCCTTGGTAATGTCGAGCAGGAAGGATTGCAGGCGGCCCTCGTTCCACTTCGCAAATACTTGGCCGATGGCCGCGTTGTCGAGGCCCAGCCCAGTTTTGAGTACGCCGTAGGTTTCGGCAATCAGCTCCATCAGGCCGTACTCGATGCCATTGTGCACCATTTTCACGAAGTGGCCAGCCGCCCCCGGTCCCATCCAGGCTACGCAGGGCGCGCCGTCAGCCTTGGCCGCGATGGCTTCAAATACCGGCTGCATCACTTTGTAGGCTTCGCGGTCGCCGCCGGGCATCATGCTGGGGCCGAAGCGGGCGCCTTCCTCGCCGCCGCTCACGCCCATGCCGAAGAAGTGCAGGCCCTTCGCGTCCAGCTCCTTATCGCGGCGCTCGGTATCGAGGTAGTACGAATTGCCGCCGTCGATGAGAATGTCGCCGGGGCTGAGCAGCGGCGTCATGTCGGCGATTACGCTGTCCACGATGGCGCCGGCGGGCACCAGCATCATGATGGCGCGAGGCGTTTTGATGCTTTTTACGAAGGCGGCTGCGTCGGTGAAGCCTTTCACGGGTTTGCCCTGGCCTTCCTGGCCCAGCAGGTCCACTTGCTTTTGGTTTTTGTCGTAGCCAGCCACGGCAAAGCCGTGGTCTGCCATGTTCAGCAGCAGGTTGCGGCCCATCGTGCCGAGGCCAATCATGCCGAATGCGTAGTCCGTGGGGGTGTCGCTCATTGTGCGAAAGAAAAGGTGTGAGTGCGCAAAGGAAGGCTATACGCGGAAAAGACCGCCGGGCTGCCTTGGTAGCAGACGCGGGACCGCCTAGCCAGCCAGCGGTAGCCCGATTATCGTAAGCGCAATGCACCTTCTCAGGTTTGAAAAATGCTCGCCTTCAACTCGATTATTTGCGGACTGCTGGCCTTGACGGCAGGGCCGCTTACCGCCACCCAGCTCACCGCGCCGCGCGGCCTGGCCGAGGTACTACGCGCTGCCCGCTGGCAGCACCGGGTGCTGCTCATTGGCGCACCTACGGCCGAGCAAGCCGATTTCCAGCACCAAAAAAAGCTATTGGCCGCCGAGGCCAAGGGGCTGGCCGAGCGAGATTTCAAGGTCATCGAAGTATCCTACGATCAGCTCACGCCCGCCGACCGCCAGTACTGGACGCAGCAGCTCGGCCAGCCAGTAACCGGCTTTCGCGTCGTGCTCATCGGCAAAGACGGCGGTATTAAGCGCACCGAAACCCAACTGCTGGCCCCGGCCAGTCTCTTCGGCACCGTCGATAAAATGCCCATGCGCCGCCGGGAAATGCGGGGTGGAAGGCCGGATTAAGACTACTGTAAAATCGCCTGTCATTGCGAGCGAAGCGAAGCAATGACAGGCGATTATGAGAATACCTGTCGCTTATTAAAATCTAGCCCACCAGCACGGCGTCGCTGGCCGCAATCTCCTCCAGAATCGCGTACACCTGCTCGCCGTTCTCAGCATCGACCAGGCGGGTGCGCCACTGCTTGGCTCCTTCCAGCCCCCGGAAATAGTGCGCGTAGTGCCTCCGCATCTCGAAGATGCCGGCTTTTGGCCCCTTCCACTCCAAACTCTTGTCGAAGTGCATCTTGCACATGGCAATGCGCTCCTCCAGGGTGGGCGGGGCCAGCCGCTGGCCGGTTGCCACGAAGTGCTTCACCTCGCGGAAAATCCAGGGGTAGCCGATAGCCGCCCGGCCTATCATCACGCCGTCCACGCCGTAGCGGGTTTTGTATTCGAGCGCCTTTTCGGGCGAGTCGATGTCGCCGTTGCCGAAAATCGGGATCTTAATGCGCGGGTTCTCTTTGATTTTGGCGATGAGCCGCCAGTCGGCCTCGCCCTTGTAGAGCTGCACGCGGGTGCGGCCGTGGACCGTCAGTGCCTCAATGCCTACGTCTTGCAAACGCTCGGCTACTTCCTCCACGTTCTTGGTATCCTCATCCCAGCCCAGGCGGGTTTTCACGGTCACGGGCAGGGGCGTGTTTTTGACCACGGCGGCGGTCATGGCCACCATCTTGGGGATGTCGCGCAGCAGGGCCGCGCCCGCGCCGCGCAGGGCCACCTGCTTCACCGGGCAGCCGTAGTTGATGTCAATCAAATCGGGTCCGGCCTCGGTGCTGATGGCCGCGCACTCGCCCATCGTCTCCACGTCGGAGCCGAACAGCTGAATGCCGATGGGCCGCTCGTAGTCGAACACGTCCAGCTTCTGCCGGCTCTTGGCGGCGGCGCGGATCAGACCCTCCGAGGAAATAAACTCGGTGTACATCAGGTCGGCCCCGTTGGCCTTGCACACGGCCCGGAAGGGCGGGTCGCTCACGTCCTCCATCGGGGCGAGCAGCAAGGGAAAATCAGGGAGCTGGATGTTGCGAATATTGACCACAGATTTAACGGATTTAACGGATTGAAACGGATGCTAGCGTAGTGCCGCGCTGGGGCAGCGCGGGTTTTTTGGCGTGGCGGGGCACTTGTTGAGCGCGAAGGCAAACCCAGCGTGCTACTCAGCCAGAATTTATTGCGCAAATTTACACCCCCTTGAACACCCCTGACCTTATGAATGGTTTATCGCCTCGCTCCGTGCACCCCGCCGCGCAGCTGCTGATGCTGCTGGGGCTGGCCGTGGCGGGGCTGTGCCTGGCCAGCTTAGTGGCCGTTGTACTGGCTACTGTTGTGTACGGCCTTTCGCTGGAGCAATTCGGTAGGGTAGCGGCCTCGCCCCAGAGCCTGCCACAGGGGTGGAGCGTGCTGATGCTCTACCAGGGGCTGTCGCTGGCGGGGGTGGGGGCGGGGGCGTTGCTGGTGCCGCGCCTAGTGGGGCAATCGGTGGCTAGCTACTTTGCGCCGCGTCGACTAGGGGCTGGGTGGTGGCTAGGCGCTGCTGGTTTGGTCATTCTTTGTTCTGTGCCGTTCCTGTCGGCGTTGGTGTCGTGGAATGCCAGCGCGCATTTTCCCGGCGCGTTGCACGGCTTCGAGCAGTGGGCGCGGGGCAAGGAAGACCAAGCCGCCGAGCTCACCAAGTTTCTGACGAATTTTAATTCGCCCGGTCGCCTGTTGGTGGGACTGGTAGTTATCGCCGTCGTGCCCGCCGTGGCCGAGGAGCTGGTCTTCCGGGGGGGCGTGCAGCGCTGCCTGGTGCAGTGGTTCGGCTCGCGGCACGTGGGCGTGTGGCTGGCGGCAGCCATTTTCTCGGCCATTCACATCCAATTCTTCGGCTTCGTGCCACGCTTCGTGCTGGGGCTAGTGCTGGGCTACCTCTACGAGTGGAGCAGTAATATCCTGGTGCCGATGGCCGCCCATTTTACCCAAAACGCCTCGCAGCTCATCCTGCTCTACCTGGCGCAAGGTAAGCACCTACCCAGCTCCTTCGACCCCGACGCTACGCAACCTTTGCCCTGGGCTACCGTCCTGGCATCGGCCGCGCTTACGGCGGGGCTACTCTACTGGCAGCATCAGCGCTGGGACGCCCGTCGCCCCGCCGCCTCGGCCCTCGACCCCAGCGCCTCCAGCGCGCGAGTACTGCCCTAACTCCTTCACGTCCTAGCTCTGCCCGATTTGAACCCTGCCGCTACCCCTGCCCCCGACTCCGAAGACAAGCCCAAAGGCCCTAGTAACCTGCGCCTGCGCGTGATCTGGGGCGCGCTGGCGGCGGCACTGCTCGTGGGCTGCACGTTTGGTGGGCCTATTTCGTTCGCCTTGTTTTTTGCGGCGGTACAGGCGGTTATTCTAAAGGAATTCTACCGCATCACGCGGGCCAGCGGGACCAAGCCAGCGTTCTGGCTCGGCATTGTGGTGGGGCTACTCGTTTTCCTGGCTGTCAACTTCGAGGTAGGCTACCTGGTTTATGCCAAGCTATTTGGCTGGCCTACTGGCTGGACTATTTACCCACCCCTGTCAGCAATGCCACAGGCAGTGGCAAATGGTGGCTCTGGCGGCTGGCTCGGTGTTAGTCTGCTAATACTTTCGGCACCAGTATGGATAGGAGGCGCGCTGGTACTATTGGTGCTGCTAATGCTGCGCGAGATCCTGCTGTGGCCCAACAATGGCCAGCCCGCGAACAATATCGGCGCTACCATCACTGGCTTGCTCTACGTAAGCCTGCCAATGGCTATGCTGAGCGTCATTGCCTACGGCTCAGGCCATTTCGAACCCGGCCGCGTCTTCTGCCTCATCTTCTTCGTGTGGGCGGCCGACACTGGGGCCTACTTCGCCGGCAAAAACTTCGGTAAGCACAAGCTGGCCCCCAGCATCTCGCCCGGCAAAACCTGGGAGGGCTGGGCCGGGGGCGCGGCGCTCACGCTGCTGGTGGGCTGGGCTGCCGGCTATTTTCTGCCCGATATCCCGTTGAGCCACCGGCTGGTGGCGGCCGGTGTAGTGGCGGTATTCGGCCCGCTCGGCGACCTGGCCGAGTCGATGCTCAAGCGCAGCGCGGGCGTGAAAGACTCGGGCACCTTCCTGCCCGGGCACGGCGGCCTGCTCGACCGCTTCGACGCCTTCCTGCTGGTGCTGCCGGTGCTGGCCCTGCTGCAAGCCCTGCTGGGCTAGCGGTGAAATAGTGAGGGGTGAAATGGTGAGTTGAGACTAGGCCCAACTCACCATTTCACCCCTCACCATTTCACCGCTTGAGCCGGCGGATAAGGGGTGAAATGGTGAGTTGGGCCTAGTCTCAACTCACCATTTCACCCCTCACTATTTCACCGCTTGTACCTTTGCGGCGCTTATTCGTAAGCAGGCGCAATACTTCCGCATCCCACCCACCCCTCACCCCATTACCCCCTCACATGGCAGCCACCACTGTGTACAAAGAACCCGCCCCCCGGGTCGAAAATACCGAAAATCCGCTTGAGTCCATGATGTCGCGCTTCAACGTCGCGGCCGAAATCCTGGGCCTCGACGACACTTCCTACGAAGTGCTCAAAGCTCCTGATAAGCAAGTTATCGTGCATATGCCCGTCATGATGGACAACGGCAAAGTGCAGGTTTTCGAAGGCTATCGCGTCGTACACAATACCATCCTCGGCCCCAGCAAAGGCGGCATTCGCTACGATAAGAACGTCAACCTCGACGAGGTCAAAGCCCTCGCCGCCTGGATGACCTGGAAGTGCGCCGTGGTTGATATTCCCTACGGTGGGGCCAAGGGTGGCATCATCTGCGACCCCTCCACCATGAGCGTGGGCGAGCTGGAGCGCCTCACCCGCGCCTACACCGTGTCGATGAAGGACGTATTCGGCCCCGACCGCGACATTCCGGCCCCCGACATGGGCACCGGCCCGCGCGAAATGGCCTGGATTATGGACGAATTTTCCAAGACCGCCGGCCAGACTTCCTCGGCCGTGGTTACGGGTAAGCCGCTGGTAATGGGCGGCTCGCTGGGCCGCACCGAGGCTACCGGCCGCGGCGTGATGATTTCCTGCCTGGCCGCCATGAACAAGCTGGGTATGAAAATCGAGGAGACTTCGGTGGCCATCCAGGGCTTCGGCAATGTGGGCTCCTGGACGGCCAAGCTGATGTTTGACAAAGGCTTGACTATTAAAGGTGTATCGGATATCTCCGGCGCTTACTGGAACGATAAGGGCATCAACATCGACGAAGCCATCGCCTACAAAAACGCCCACGGCGGCCGCCTCGAAGGCTTCGAGGGTGCGGAACCGATGGACCCCACCAAGCTCCTGACCTCGGCCGTTGACGTGCTGGTGCCCGCCGCCGTGGAAGACGTGATCACCGAGCACAACGCGCCCTACATTCAAGCCAAGCTCATTGTGGAGGGTGCCAACGGCCCTACCTCGGCCTCGGCCGACCCCATCATCTATGGCAAGGGTATTTCGGTAGTTCCCGATATCCTGGCCAACTCGGGTGGCGTGACGGTGAGTTATTTCGAGTGGGTGCAGAACAAGCAGGGCTTCAAGTGGAGCTCCGAGATGGTAACCGAGCGCGCCGACCGCATCATGACCGATGCTTTCGAGAAAGTGTACGCCACCAGCCAGAAATACAATATTTCGCTGCGCATCGCCGCCTACGTGGTAGCTATCGATAAGGTAGCCCAGACGTACAAATACCGCGGCGGCTACTAAGGACCGCAGATTTAACGGATTTAACGGATTTCGCAGATACGCCCGCTGGCCTGCGGCGGCGGGCTGACTTTTGGGGTTTGTTGAGTTTGTTATGTGGCGGGCAACTTGCCGAATTAGAGGAAGGCGCGGGCCGGTTGGCCCGCGCTTTTCTATTTTTGGGGCAGCAAGGCACCGTAAAGCTTTTTAGGATTTATCTCTGCCTGGCCTCCCTACGTACCATAAGGCACGGGGCACGTCCACCCCGCACCCCTAAAGCCAGCCCGCGGAGCGGGCCTATCCCCGAAATCCGTTAAATCCGTTAAATCTGTGATAAAAATACATAAAGAAGGCCGTCGCATCCTGTTCGTGACGCTGCTGGTGCTGCTGGCCCTCAACCTGTTGCTGAGCCGCTACAACGGTCCCAACGTGATATTCAACCGCATTTTTGCGGCAGCTTCCGTGGTGGCGTTTTTAATGCTGCTCCAATTTTTCCGCTCGCCCTACCGGCGCTTGCTCACCCACGAAGATCTCCTGCTGGCCCCCGCCGACGGCAAGGTGGTGGTAATCGAGGAAGTCATCGAAACCGAATATTTCGAAGATGCGCGCCGGCAGATTAGCGTGTTCATGTCGCCCATCAACGTGCATATCACTCGCAATCCGGTGTCGGGCATCGTGAAATATTTCAAATACCACCCTGGTCAGTACCTCGTGGCCTGGCACCCCAAGAGCAGCACCCAAAACGAGCGCACCACGGTGGTAGTGGAAAGCGATGCTGGCCCGCTGGTACTCTTCCGCCAGATCGCCGGGGCGATGGCCCGCCGCATCGTGTGGTACGTGAACGAGGGCGACGAAGTGAGTCAGGGGGAAGAGTTTGGCTTCATCAAATTTGGCTCGCGGGTGGATATTTTCGTGCCGCTCGACGCCGAAATCAAGGTAGAGCTGGGTCAGAAAGTGAAGGGCGGCGAAACGGTAATCTGCCAGTTTAAAGCCTGATAAATTGCCGCCGCAGGCAACGTAAAACGGCCGGCTTCTCTGCCCAGAGAAGCCGGCCGTTTCTTTTGTAACCAGCCGTTAACGGTTTGTTTTAGAATATTTTATCGTCGCTGCACCTGCTCCATCTGCTGGCGTAGCAGCTTGGCCGTTTCGGGATTGAGCATGAAGAATATAGTAATCAGCAGAATGCACGCCCCGAGCGGCAGCAGCCAGTTGCGCGGCTGAAACTGATACGTGCCGACGTAGCGCGGCCAAAACCACCAGATGTAGGCGAAGATGATAGGCAGATCGATGATGAAAGAAAAGGGCGTCATCATGTTGTGCCGAGCCAGCCAAGTAATTAGCAAGGTGCGCCCCACCATATACACCAGCACGAAGGCCGCCAGGCCCAGTACCGCCTTGCCGCGCTTCATCATGCGCATGTTGAGGGCCAGCAGCACGGCACCCGCCACCACCGATACCATCGCCGACATTACGACAATGCCCGCCGGCGAATAGAGGCGCGGCAGCTCTTCCTCCTCGACCGGGGCGGGTTGCTGGGCCGCCTGCCGGGCCTGCTCCTGCACCACGGCCTCCAGCGCAGGGCGCAGGTCAGCGTCCTCGGGCGCGGGCTGGCCCCGGCGGCGCAGTTCGTCGAGCGCGGCCAGCACGGCATCTTCGCGGTACTGAGCGTAGTCCGTCACGTAGGCGCGGAGGTCGGCGTAGGGCTTGAGGGCCATCTTGGCCGCGTAGTCTTCCATAAAATGATGAGCAGGGTACTAAACAGCGAGCAGTTGCCAGGGGGCAGCGGTAACAACTGCTCGCCAGTTACTACGCCTGGTAAAACTCAGAAATGGCCGCGCCCGCCCGGCGCACATCCTCAAACGAATTATAGAGCGGTACGGGTGCCAGCCGGATCACGTTGGGCTCGCGCCAGTCGGCAATGATGCCCCGGGCGGCCAGAAAGTCGAATAGCTCACGCCCGCGCTCGTGCACCAACAGGGAGAGCTGACAGCCGCGCTGCGCAGGGTCGGCGGGGGTGATGATTTCTAGTTTTTCCTTCGGCAGATTGAGCTGCTCAATCAAAAACTCCAGGTAACCAGTGAGCTTTTCGCTTTTTTGCCGCAGAGTGGCTACTCCGCCGGCCCGGTCGAAAATCTCCAGGTTGGCGCGATGTACGGCCATCGGCAGTACCTGCCCGCACGAAAGCTGCCAGCCCGAAGCGCCCGGCGACGGCCGGAAGCCCGGCTTCATCTGGAAGCGCTCCTTGGGGTCGTAGCCCCACCAGCCGGCCAGGCGCAACAGGTCGGGCCGGTGGGCAAAGCGCTCGTGGATAAATACCCCTGAGGTGCCGCCCGGCCCCGAGTTGAGGTATTTGTAGGTGCACCAGCAGGCAAAATCCACGTCCCAGTCGTGCAGGTGCAGCACTACGTTGCCAGCCGCGTGCGCCAGGTCGAAGCCAACGGTAGCCCCCACCGCGTGCCCGGCCCGCGTAATAGCCGCCATGTCAAACACCTGCCCGGTGTAGTAGTTGATGCCGCCGAAAATGACCGTGGCCAGCGAGTCGCCCAGCTCGGCGATTTTGGCCTCGATGTCCTCGGTACGCAGCGTGTGCTCGCCGGGGCGGGGCGTTATTTCCACGATGGCCTCGGCGGGGTCGAGGCCGTGCAGGCGGGCTTGGCTTTCGAGCGCGTACTGGTCGGACGGGAAGGCCCCGCCCTCCATCAGCACCTTGTAGCGGGTGGCCGTGGGCTGGTAGAAGGAAACGAGCAGCAGGTGCAGGTTTACCGTCAGGGTGTTCATCACCACCACCTCAATGGGGCGGGCACCTACTACGCGGGCCGACGCTTCGGTCAGCGTATCTTGGTAAAACATCCAGGGCGACTCCCCGTGAAAATGACCTTCTACGGCCTGTGTCTCCCACGACTTAAACTCATTTTCCACGGCGGCGCGGGCGGCGCGGGGCAGCAGCCCCAGCGAATTGCCGCAGAAGTAAGCCGTGGGCTGGCCCCCCGGCCCGGGCGGGATGTGAAATTCCTGCCGGAAGGATGCCAGCGGGTCGGCCGCGTCCTGGGCGGCGGCGAAGGCGGGGGATGCGTCGTAGGTCATGCGGGGTGGAAAAATAGCGCGGGCTCGCAAGAGCCCGCGCCAGGAAAGATTCAACTTATTCAAAGTCAGGACATGTGTAGCCCTGGCCGCACTTACATTTTCTCGAAAACCATGGCCGTGCCCTGGCCTACGCCCACGCACATGGCCGCCAGGCCGTAGCGCACGCCCTCGCGGCGCTGCATCTCGTGCACCAGCGTGGCGATGATGCGTGCCCCGCTCGACCCCAGCGGGTGGCCCATCGCAATGGAGCCGCCGTTGACGTTGAGCTTGGCCGTATCAATGCCCAGCTCGCGCACCACGGCCACGCTCTGCGAAGCAAACGCCTCGTTGATTTCAAACAGGTCGATGTCGGCCAGGGTCAGGCCGGCGCGCTCCAGCACCTTGCGGATGGCCGGCACCGGCCCCATACCCATAATGGCCGGATCGACGCCCGCCACCGACGAGGCAACGACGCGGGCCATCGGCTTGAGGTTGTAGCGCGTCAGGGCCTCGTCGCTGACCAGCAGGGCAGCGGCTGCCCCGTCGTTGATGCCGGCGGCGTTGCCCGCCGTTACGGTGCCACCGTCGGGCTGGAAAGCGGGCTTGAGAGTCGCCAGCTTTTCGAGCGTCGAAACGCGGGGCTGCTCATCGGTATCAAACAAGGCCGTGTCGCCCTTGGGCTGGGGCAGGAACACCGGCACCAGCTCCTTGCGGAAGCGGCCCTTTTCGGCAGCCCGGTGGTACTTGCGCTGGCTTTCGAAGGCGAAGGCATCCTGCTCCTCGCGGCTGATGCCGTACTGACGGGCTACGTTTTCGGCCGTGTCGCCCATCGTATAAGGGTAGTGCTCCTTGGCCAGCCGGGGGTTCACAAAGCGCCAGCCCAGCGTCGTATCGTGGGCCGTGAAGTCGCGGGCAAAGGCCGTCGATGACTTGGCCATTACAAACGGCGCGCGCGTCATGCTCTCGGCCCCGCCGGCCAGGAATACATCGCCCTCGCCGCACTTAATGGCCCGGGCAGCATCCATGATGCTCTGCATGCCGCTGGCGCACAGGCGGTTTACGGTATTGCCGGGCACGGTCACGGGCAGGCCAGCCAGCAGCGCCGCCATGCGGGCTACGTTGCGGTTGTCTTCGCCGGCCTGGTTGGCGGCACCCAGAATGACATCTTCCACCGCGTTTTTGTCGAGGCTGGGGTTGCGTCGGAGCAGCTCGCGCAGCACAAGGGCGGCCAGGTCGTCGGGGCGGACGCTGCTGAGCGCGCCGCCAAATTTTCCAATCGGGGTGCGCACGGCATCCACGATATACGCATTAGGCATTCCGAGGGTATCGTTGGGGCGAAGCTAGTCCGCCGGTTGAGGGCTAATTTTGGCCTGGCGACGCGCACTGGCGCGGGCCTTTTTCACAACCGCAAAGATGATACAAAGAATTCAAAGCGTTTTTCTCTTGCTGCTGGCGCTGGCGATGCTGAGCCTGCTGGCCCTGCCCCTCTGGCACAAAGTAGATGGTCTCACGCACCAGGAACTGACCCTGACGGCCTTCAACTTCCGGGCGGTCAATATGCCGCAGCCTACTACTAGTGCCCCGGTGTGGATTATCGCCGTGCTGGCGCTGGCCTCGGCCGCCGTGGCCATCTACGAAATTTTTCAATTTCGTAATCGCTTCACGCAGCTCAAGCTCGGCATGCTCAACCTGCTGCTGCTGGTAGCTACGTTCGGAGCCGCGTTCTACTTCTCCAATCTGGGGGAGGCCTTCCTCAATCCTAAGCTCGAAGGGCAGAATCAGCCGGCCCTCTACCTGCCCACGTTGGGCCTGCTGCTCAACCTGCTGGCCAATCGCTTCATTCGCCGCGACGAGCAACACGTGCGCAACAGCTATGACCGCCTGCGCTAGTAATGTAGTTTTTTAACAGCTTCAACAAGCAAAAGCCCCGGCTGCCTATCTGGCGGCCGGGGCTTTTGCTTGTTGAAGCTGTAATGTCGCCCGCTACTGGCGCGGCAGGCCCAGGTGATCGAGTACCCGGCTGGCATCGGTAGGGAAGGTGAGTGCAGTGAGTACGCGGTGAAAGTTCTGCGGATCAACGAGGTGGGCGTAGCCGAATTCGGCTACCTTCTGCTGCGATTCGGAGAAGGTCATCGTGCGTACCATCGCGGCTAAGTCGTCGGCTCGCACGTAGGTCCGCCCCACGGCCTGGTAGAACAGCGGCAGGCGCTTGTCGTCGAAAGAATATTGCCGTAGCGTACGTACCAGATCGGCGGCATCTTGCCGGCTGAGGGGTTGTAAATAGGTGCCGGGAGTAGCATAGCTACCCGGGCTGGGGTAGCTGCCCGGGGCTGGGTAGTTACCGGGGGCGGGGTAGCCAGCGCCGGGTGGGTAGTTGCCGGCAGGCGGGTAGCCCGGCGTACCGCTGGCTGGCGGATAAGTAGGGTAACTGCCCGTGGCTCCCGCCGTGGGCGGGTAGCCAGTCGGGCCAGCGGGCGTATTGCCGGGCTGGCCACCGTAGCCCGGATCGGTAGGCGAGCCGCCATCGGCCGGGTCAATGGGCTGGCCGTAGGTGCCAGGCTGATCCGCGTAGCCGTAACCCGGCAGGGCGGTGGTACCTACCTGGCGTAGCTGCCAGCCGTAGCCCGGGCGCTGGGTGAGTACAAAGCTGGTTTCCAGTCCTTCCTCCAGCCACACCGTTGCTTGCACACGCGGCCCCCGGCTGCGCTGAGCCGTCACCAAGCTGATTTCTACCTGGTGCGCGCCGGGGGTTACGTCGTCGAGATGCACTTGCTGGGTCGTGGGATGCGCTATAGTCTGACCATCAAGCAGCAAATTGAAAGCCTGTCCTCGCTCAACGCTGAAATTGACTACGACCGATGGCGCGGCGGCCTGGCTCCGGGGAATGCCGGTAAGAGCGAGCAGGCCAGTCAGACAATACGTAAGGAGCGCTTTCATAAGGAACGGAAAAAGAAGCCAGGCAGCGATGCCTGATCGAATACTTGTTTTCCAAACCTCGTGCCAGCCCATAAAAAAAGCCTCCGCAATCCGGAGGCTTTTTTTATGGGCTGGCAATTCAGGCAACGGCTGGTCTACTTGTCGATGCGCGTCACTTTGAACTCGGTGCGACGGTTGCGCTGGTATTCTTCTTCCGTTTTGGCGTCTTTTATGATGGGCCGGGTTTCGCCGTAGCCCTTAGCGGTAATGCGGCTCTGGCTCACGCCCTTACTCACAATGTAAGCCACGGCCGCCTCGGCGCGGCGCTGACTCAGCTTCAGGTTGTAGGCGTCCTTACCGCGCTGGTCGGTGTGCGAGCTCAGCTCGATGTTGATTTTGGGGTTGTCAAGCAAGGTTTGCACCAGCGTATCGAGGCGCACGGCGGCGTCGGGCCGAATATTGGCCTTGTCGTAGTCGTAGAAGATGTCTTTTACCTCAATGGCCTTGTTCACGATGATTTTATTCAACGTCAGCGTTACCGGCAGGCGAATTTCATTCTGCGGCTGCGCTAGCTGCTCCTGGCTGGGGTAGCGGCCCACGGTACTCACGCTGGCGCGAGCGGTAAAGTCTCCGTTGCGGTCGGCAAACAGGCCATAGGTCTGGGCCGAATCGAGACGGGTAGTGAATTTGCCGTCAGGACCGGTGCGTACGTCTTCTTTCTTACCGCTGCCGCTCGTAATGGTCACCGTTTCGCCGGCTACCGGCGTGGTAGTGCCAGTCTTGTCGTCGCGCTCCAGCACCGTACCATCGACGTAGAAAATGACCGTTTTGCGGGCCTTTTGCTTGAAGGTATACAAATCATCCGAGCCCTTCCCGCCATCACGGTTGGAGGAGAAAACACCCACTCCAGGCCCAGTAAAAAAGGGCGCAAAATCATCAGCCGCGCTGTTGATGCCCGGCCCCAGATTCACCGGCTTGCCGCCTTTCACCTGGAAAATATCGAGCTTGCCGAAGCCCGGGTGTCCATCCGAAGAGAAATACAGCGTACCGTTGGGGGCTACGCCGGGAAAGTTGTCGTTCCCTACCGAGTTAATACCCTCGCCCAGATTTTCGGCCGGCGAAAAGCGACCATTCGGCCCTAGCGTAGCTTTGTACAAGTCGTTGCCACCCTGCCCTCCCCGGCGCCCCGAGGCAAAATAAAG
This sequence comes from uncultured Hymenobacter sp., assembly GCA_913776615.1. Lineage (GTDB taxonomy): Bacteria > Bacteroidota > Bacteroidia > Cytophagales > Hymenobacteraceae > Hymenobacter. The sequence goes on along the minus strand of CAJYPK010000050.1, from coordinate 68,091 downwards.
CGTGGTACCATCGGGGGCAAAAGCCGGCGCAAAATCATCGGCCGTGCGGTCGTTGATATTAGCCAGGATGGGCTCCGTCCAGGCCCCGTTGCGGTAGTACGAAATCCAAAGATCCACGCTACGGTAGCCCTTTTTCGAGCCGTCATTCGAGCGGGCGAAGACCATCGTCTTGCCGTCGGGGGTGTAGGTGGCGCTGGCTTGCAGCTCTTTGTCGTTGTTGAAAAGCGGCTCTAGCTTACGGGCCGTGCCGCCGGTCATGGCTGCCGCGTCGTCAAACTTCTGGGCGTAGAGCGCCGTGTAGCGCTCACCGTTGCCGGGGTAGGGCTTACCGTCGCGCCCGGAAGCGAATACCAACTCGCCGCTACCGGGCATCCGAGTCGCGGAAAAATCGGAGTTAGGTGAGTTTACCGCGTCGAGCGGCGCCACGGTGTAATTGGGGCTGCTCCCGGCCAGAGCCTTGCTGGCCGTGGCGTTGCGGGCTTCCGCGCCGGCCTGGGCAGCCAGCGTGCGGTTGGCCCCATTTTGGGCGTAGGCTGAAAATTGACTGGCCGCCTCGTCAAACTTACCGCTGGCCTTCAGCGCCTGCGCGTAGCGGTAGCCGAGATCGGGGATGCGGGCGTTGCCATCCAGCGCGGCCTTGTAAAAAGGCTCGGCTTGGTCGAGCCGGTTGGAAAGGCGGTAGGCCTCGCCGATGCGGAAGTTGGCAATGGCGGCGCCCTTACCCTTGGCAACCTGCGCTTTGTAGAGTGGGATAGCTGCCTCGTACTCGCCCTGCATGAAGCGCTTATCGGCCTTACTGAGCTTGCCCGACGAGGCACAGCCACTCAGCAGCAGGGCCGAGCCCGCTGCCCCCATTACCATCAATTGTTTTAAGGACGAGTATCGAGTGGAGAGCGCCATGCAGCCGAAAATAGCGGGATCTGGTAGTTAGTTGAGCAAGTATACAACCGTTTCGGCCCGCGGGTTAGTGCCCTTGGTACGCACTAGGCGGTAAAATAGCTAGCCAGCCAGGTTTGGCCGGCCGGGGCGGGCCACTGGCCGTCGAGCTGTCCTTTGGTGGTCAAGGTGTTGTTGAAGTACAAGGTGTCGGCCTGAATCTGCCCGGCTGCAATGGCTTCGCGCAGCTCACGGCGCGTGAGCAGTCGCAGTTCGCCGTTAGTCAGAAACGCCATGCGCGACTTCTCAAGCAGCTGTATTCCTAAGAGTTGCTCCAACTCTTGCACGAAGCGCACCGAAGCATCAATGGAGCAGCCGCTGGCTCCCGCTACCTGCTCATCGAGCCCAATAACCAAAAACTGCTTGTGCAGCAGCTGCGCCGAAGCCGCCAGCTGGCGGCCGTGGCTCGTCCAGGCTTCGACAAATTGAGCTATGCGTGGCAGCAGGGATACTATTTCTTCCTCAGTCAGCGGGCGGCTGGCCTGGTAAATCCACACGCGGGCCTGGGGAGGCAGATGGTCAAAGGCGACGTACATAGGACCGCAGATTTAACGGATTTAACGGATTTCGGGGATATGCTCGCCGGCCGGCGGCGAGCTGACTACCTGGGGATAGGTCTCGCTTGCCAACAAAAGTAAAAACCAACGGAAAGCAAATGGTACAAACGACGAGCCAGTATCCTTAGTGCGAATTCCGACGCAACAGTAAGTAAACGTCCCAGAAATTTCATTATCAAAAACAAGCCCCTACCTAGTCAGCTAATCAGCTCACCGCCGCCGGCCGGCGGACATATCCCCGAAATCCGTTAAATCCGTTGAATCTGCGGTCCTAGGCGTCGATTCCAGCCCGCCGCCGGCCGGCGGGCGTATCCCCGAAATCCGTTAAATCCGTTAAATCTGCGGTCCTAGGCGTTGATTCCTTCCGCGCTGGCAACTAGTTCGGCCAGATCAAACACCTGCACGGCGCTTTCCTGCTCCTTGTTTTTGACGCCGTCGCTCATCATCGTCATGCAGAAAGGGCAGCTCACGGCGATGATGCTCCCCTGCAAGCTGTGCTGACTAGGAGCCGTGCGCTCAGTTTCGACGCCGCGCAGGTTGTCGAGGGCGGCGGCCTGACCGCTCAGGGTAGCCAGCGCTTCCTCGGTGCGCTCGATGTTGATGTCCTTCTTGCCGGGCTCGGGCTCCTTCCACATCTGGGCACCGCCGGCCCCGCAGCATAGGCCGTTGGCTTTGCTGCGCTTCATTTCCACTAAGTCGGCATCGAGGGCGGCTAGCACGTCGCGGGGAGCCTCGTAAATATTGTTGGCCCGGCCCAGGTAGCAGGAGTCGTGGAAAGTGATGCGGCGGCCCTTATAGCTCTCGCCGCCCTGCACGGCTACCTTGCCTTCGTTGATAAGCTGCTGCAAGTACGTGCTGTGGTGAATTACTTCGTAATCACCACCCAGCGCCGGATACTCATTCTTGATGGTATTGAAGCAGTGCGGGCAGGCCGTCACGATCTTTTTAATGCCGTAGCCGTTCATCGTCGTGATGTTCTGCATGGCCTGCATCTGAAACAAGAATTCGTTGCCTGCCCGTTTGGCGGGGTCACCAGTACAGCTTTCTTCGAGGCCCAGCACCGCGTAGTTGGTACCCACGTGCTCCAGAATGCGGGCAAAGGCGCGGGTTACGCGCTTGTAGCGGTCGTCAAAAGCGCCGGCGCAGCCCACCCAGAATAGGATTTCGGGCGCTTTACCTTGGGCTGCCAGATCGGCCACGGTGGGCACGGTGAGCTGGCGCTTGGCGGGGGAAGAAGTAGGAGTCATTGCGGAAAATACGGCAGCTTATAAATCAGTAAGTACGGTTTACGCCCGGGCGGGCGCTTTCTCGGCCACGTAAAGGTCATCGGCCCAGTTGAGGCGGTCGGAAGGGGAAAAAGCCCAGGGTGCACCGTTGTTTTCGATGTTGGAAAACATCACGTTCAGCGAGTTGGGCGCGGCCGATTCTTCCAATACCAGGAAGCGGCGCATCTCCACGATGCTTTCGAGCGGGTTGATGTTGACCGGGCAGCTTTCCACGCAGGCATTGCAGGTGGTGCAGGCCCATAGCTCCTCGGGCGTCACCTTGCCGCGCAGCAGCGTGGCGTTGGCCAGGTCGGTAACGGGCTCGTGCTTGGCCTCGGGGCCATACACGTTGGGGTGAAAGATGAGCGGCGAATTATATTTTTCCTCTACCCGGTCGCGGGTGTCCATGATGATTTTACGCGGCGAGAGCAGCTTCCCCGTGAGGTTGGCCGGGCACACCGAGGTGCAGCGGCCGCACTCGGTGCAGGAGTAGGCGTTCAGGAGAGCGGTCCAGGGTAAGTCCTCCACGTCTTTGGCCCCGAAGGGCGTGGGAGCCAGCGCCGAGCCGTCGGGGTTGGTAGCCGGGGCGGGTACCTCGTAGCTGGGGTCCATCATGGCCTTTACCTCGTGGGTGATGCTGTCCACGTTGGAAAACTGCCCCTGCGGCACTAAGCGCGAATACCACACATTGGGAAAGGCCATGATGATGTGGAAGTGCTTGGAGCTAGGCAGATAGTTGAGAAACAGTAGAATACCGGTGATGTGAATCCACCAGCCCGCCCGCTCCAATACGTGCAGCGTGGTTTCGCTGCCCGCCGGAAGCAGGTTGGCTAAGAACTGGCTAACCGGAAAAGTCCCCGGCAACTCCTTGCCTTCAAGCTGGTGCAGCTTGATGTCGGCCGAATTCATGAAGAACAGCGCCAGCATCAGGGCTACCTCGATGTAGAGGATAATATTGGCGTCGAGCTTGGGCCACATGCGCAGCTCGGGGCCGGTGAAGCGCTGCACCGGCGGGTGGTGGTTGCGCCGCCACCAGAAGGCTGCCACCGCCACAATAACGAGCGCCGCCAGCACCTCATTCACGGCCATCAGGGCATCGTACACCGGCCCCAGAAAGCTCAGGAAGCGGTGCGTGCCAAACAGTCCGTCGATGATGATTTCAATTACCTCGATGTTGATGACCAAAAAGCCTACGTACACTACCAGGTGCAGCAGGGCGGGCGTGAGGCGCTTGAACATCTTCTGCTGGCCAAAGGCTACGAGCAGCGTCTTGTTGAGGCGCTCGCCGAAGTGACCGCTCATGTCACGGTCGCGGCCGACAAGAATGTTAGCCCTGATTTTACGAACCTGCCAAGTGAAAAGGCCGAAAGCGGCCAGCAGGAGTAGTGCGAAAAGGATGGGTTGGAGCATAGACGGTAAAGGTAAGCCGGCGGGGTGGGATGGGCGCGCAATTTAGTAGGCATGACGACTATCTTGCGCGGCTGGCTGGTTCCAGCTCCTACGAATTATAATTTTTTTTGCCGAAAGACTTGTTTCGTCAGCTTCTGGACGTACTTTTGTGCTCCCAAGCCGCCACAGCGGTCTACGGAAAAGGCAACATAGCTCAGTTGGTAGAGCACAGCACTGAAAATGCTGGTGTCGTTGGTTCGATTCCAACTGTTGCCACAAAAAAGGCTCCTAGCATTGCGCTGGGAGCCTTTTTTCTTAGCAGAAATCCCTCGGGGGCAACCTTACCGCCCCCGAAGCTGGTCGAGCAAATTAGTCCGGCGCTTAAACAACACGTAGCGAATGGAAAAGGCCGTCGGAAAGCGAGCGTAGTCATCGCCGCTAAATTCCAGCGTGGGCTTGAAGTCGAAGCTCAGCACGACCGGCAAGAAGGCTACTTTATACTCGACGCCTACCAAGGCATCGAGGCCGCTGAAGCCGCCCGTGTCCTTATTGTGACCGATGTGGCCGCCCGCGCCGACGTAGTAGTTGAGGCTGGGGCCCAGGATGCCAAAGTGGTACTGCCCCAGCACCGTACCGCTGTACTCGCGCTCGCGCAGCCCGGCAATGCCTTCGATCGTAACGCGCGAAGCTACCCGCTGCTGCAAGGTGATGCCATAGTTGCCACCCCCCAGCCGGGCGCCCAGCGCGGTGTTGTATTTCTGAGCCGCAGCGCGCTGGCTCCAGATAAGGGCCAGCGGGAGCAACCCGCCGAGCCGAAAAAAACGTAGGTGCATAAAAATCAGAAGGAGCCGGTTTACCCGTCGGAAAGGCAACTACGGTGCCAACGCGCAGTAGGCCGGACCTAGTGCCCCGCCCCTGCCCAGGGCCGCCGCCGACGTATAAGATTCCGGCTTTTGCAGCTTTTATTCGAAGGCTACCGGTTGTTAGCCGGAACTTTGTACTGATATTTCTTCACCCACTACTTACTGCGTGTACCTGCATCACGTGGCTGCCTACCTCCCGGCGGCCGTTGTTACGAACGAACATTTTACCCGGCTCAATGGTCTGGCCTCCGATTGGATAATCGAGCGCACCGGCATCCGGGAGCGTCGCAAGGCCGGGCCGGGCGAAAACGCCAACACCATGGCGATTGCGGCCACGCAAGCTCTGCTGGCCGAGCTACCCGACATAGCGCCGGCCAGCATTGACCTCATTGTGGCGGGTACTTACACGCCTCACGATACCATCTATACTGCCGCCCACGCCGTACAGCGGGCGTTGAACATCAACGAAATCCCGGTGGTAAGTATCTCGTCGGCCTGTTCCTCACTGCTCAACGCCGTGGAGATTGTGGAAGGCTACTTTGCCCTAGGCAAAGCCAGCCGGGCGCTGGTAGTGGTAAGCGAGCACAACACCGCCTACAACAACGAGGAAGACACCATGGCGGGCCACTTGTGGGGCGACGGCGCGGCGGCTCTGCTATTCAGCAAAGAGCCGCTGGGGGCCAATAGCCTGCGCGTAGTGCAAGTACTTACGGGCGGGGCCGCGCCCATGGGCAAGGCCGATGAAGCCGTGACGCTCAAGCCCGTAGAGAAGGGTATTGTGATGCCGTTCGGCCGCGACGTATTTCAGCAGGCGTGCACTTACATGGCCCGCATTACGCAGCAGCTGCTCGATGCGAATGGGTTGAAAGTAAACGAATTGGGGTATTTGATTCCGCATCAGGCCAACTTGCGCATCTCGGCCAACGTGGTGAAGCAGCTGGGCCTCGATCCAGCCCGTGCCGTGAACAACATTGAGCGGCTGGGTAATACCGGTTGCGCGGGGGCTGCCATCGGCCTGGCTGAAATCTGGCCCCGCATCCAGGCAGGCGAGAACCTGATTGTGACGGTGTTCGGCGGCGGCTATTCCTACGGTGCCATGCTCCTGCAAAAGCAGTAGCTAAACCGGTGTACCCTCAGTACTGCTCAGCTATCGCCCTATGCTACCGCCCCCCGCTGCCTTTCTGCCCGAGATCACGTTTCAAACCAGCCGGGCCAGCGGGCCGGGCGGGCAAAACGTGAATAAGGTGGAAAGCCGGGTGGAGCTACGCTGGCTCTTGCAGGAGTCGCAGGTGCTTACCTCCTTACAAAAGCAGTTGATTTTGGAAAAGCTGGCCGGGCAGCTCACCGCCGAAGGCTACCTGCTGGTAACGGCGCAAGACGACCGTAGCCAGTTGCGCAATAAGGAAATTGCGCTCACCCGCTTCTACGAGCTGCTGCAAAAAAGCCTGCGCCGTCCCAAGCCACGCCGAGCTACCCGCCCCAGCGCCGGCGCAGTGCGTAAGCGCTTAGAAGGCAAAAGGCTACAAGGCGAAAAAAAGGCCAATCGCCGCCGCTTAGATTAGTCGACCGTAACGCATTCCGCCGCCGAAAATTATCAGTATCGCGGACTCGGTAATCCAGGTCGCTGGCTAGCCGCCGTTGAGTGGGCGGGCTGAGTCAGGGAAGAGGAGTGAAAAAGGACATAGCTCAGAAAGGGCGATGGTAATTGAGCGTCAGCCACGCATATAGAGACTTTCAAATTACCGCTACAAAGAAACAACTGAGCCGCACTGGTCTCTCAGCGTAGAAATACGTGCTTTTGCGTAGCACGTATTTCTACGTGGCAATTTCCCCGCAGGGGCTAATCGATGAGACCGTGCCGGGCAGCATACACTACTAAGCCTGCCGAATTGGGGGCGCTGGTTTTTTCAAGCAGCTTTTGGCGATGACCTTCGACGGTGCGGCGGCTGATGAAAAGCTGCTCGGCAATATCGGCGGCCGTGCGCCCCTGGCAGATCAGCCGTAGCACCTCGTGCTCCCGGGTGGTGAGCTGCACGAGGTCGGGCATTTTGGGGGTGGGGGTGCGTTCGGGGTGCTGCACGCCCCGCACGAGCGCCCGCGAAATGCGAGGAGTAAAGTGGAAGCCCGAAGTGATAACTTCTTCAATAGTTTGCCGCAGTTGATCCTGATCCACGTCCTTGGGCAAGTAGCTGCGGGCACCAGCCTTCATCATCTGCGTGATGTACTTGTCGGCCGAAAACATCGAGAGAACGATGATTTTGAGGCTGGGAAATTCTTGCAGTAGCAGGCGCGCCGCCTCGGGGCCGTCGATATTGGGCATCTGCAGGTCGAGCAGCAGGACGTCGGGCAAGCTTTGGCGGCAGATGGCTTGTAACTCGGGTAGCTCGGAAGCCTCCGATACCGACCCTACGTAAGGCAGGTCTTGTAAAATATAGCGCATCCCTTGCCGAAAAAGCGGGTGGTCGTCGAGCAGCGCAATGTGGACGGGGGTAGTGGGCGTTGGCATAGCAAGTGACGGGATAGGGTGGGAGAGAATCAAGCAAAGACGGGGTTTTCCAACTCAATGAGCGTGCAGGTGCCCGCGCCGGGTGCCGACTGCTGGCTGAGGCGGGCGCGGAGCATTTGCACGCGCACCTCAATGCTGCGCAGCCCGGCCCCGCCCGAGGCGGGCCGCTGGTGCTCAAGCGCGGCGGCGTCGAAGCCGCAGCCATCATCTTCCACGGCTAGCACTAAGCCCGCCGCGCGTTGTTGCAGCCGCACTTGCAGCGTGGTGGCACCCGCTGCGTGCTTCTGGGCATTGTGAATTAACTCCTGGCAAATGCGGTAGAGCGCCAGTTCCTGGGCTAGCACCAGCGGGCGGGGATAATCAATGGTAAGCGACACGCTGAGCGTGCTGGCCTCGTCGCTTACGTCGGCCAGGTGCTGCAACGCCTCGGCCAGCCCAAAGCGGTCGAGCACAGCCGGGTAGAGGCTGTGCGATAGGCCCCGCACATCGTGCACGGCATTTCCTAGAATCTCCTTGACCATGTAGGTCAGGTTGGTGGTTTCCTCGTTGGTACGGAGGTGTTCGAACCGGCCCATGAGCAACTTGGCCGTAGCTAGCGTGGAGCCGATGCCGTCGTGCAGGTCGCGGCCGATGCGCTCGCGCTCGTGCTCCTGGGCTTCGATGACGGCTGACAATAGCTGTTGCTGATACTCAGCCTCCGTGGCGCGTAACAATAACTGTTGCTGAAGTAGTCTTTTTTGGTATATAACTATGAATAACACTAAAGCCGAGCCTGATAATAGCATGAAGCTAATACCACTTATCAGCAGTTGGCTGAACGCTAATTCTGGGGGTGAATCCATAGGGCTACGCAGTAGCAACTGTACAGGATAACCAATAACAAGGCATGAATTGCCCAGATATTGAGGTTAAGCTGGCTAGAGTAATTTTTAAGTAAAAAATTACTGAACAAATAAATCTGCACATTCCCTAGATGGTAGATTACTAATCCAGTAGATACCCAAAACATAGGCTCTAAGTCAAGCCTGGTTACGCGCAGATCATTGAGCAGCTTGCGAAAATACAAGCCAATTAGCCCAAGAACTAACATGCTTTCTATTAGTTGCAGGGCTGGCTTAAAGTGAGCAATGGCTGGCTCCAGTAAGCTGTCTGCCAAACAGTAAGCAATAAAGCTGCCTGCCAGCCACGGGCGCGCCCGCGAAAAGGAAGATGAGTCTAACGTTTTGTCATATGCCAGCGAAAGAAACCAAAATTCTCCGGCAGCAAAGAGAGGTCCGATGAAGAGATTCGGTTTATGATTCAACCACAATAAATGCTCGATAACCTCGGTTATTACTGCGAATCCTACTAACCAAACTAAGTATTTTAAATTTGAAGGTAAAAATTTATATCTTATAGCACTCACAATAGCTGCCACAACAAGCACTCCCTGTGCTATATAAGGGAGTGCTTGCTGAATAGTAAGAAGTAGGAGTAAATGATTCACTACTTGCCGAAGCGTCTAGAGGACCAGAATGAACTTAAAATTATCTTAGCAGGTAGGTGGGCAAGGATGAGCCAGATCGTAGAATACATCCGTATCATCAATTGGATCACCAACGTGTTCATTGAAACCACCGTGGTTATCATCAGGGAGATGCTCTTCGCTACCCTTGTATTTGCGCTTGTGCTTGTGAGGAGCCACATAGCTGACCATCAATCCAAACGTACTGTGTAATTCCTGCACACCAGGAGTAGCAGGGTAGTACTGATGTAGTCCAAAATTAATACGAATAGGACTGGCTGTTTTGATTGTCTTGCCGAGAGGTATAGATGTTAACGGCATTATGAAATCGTCCAATCCAAATGTGTAGCCACGCAGATAGCCGTAAGTGCTATCAAACATGGCTTGAGTAGCATTGGGATCGTCGCCGGGGGGCGACCAGTTTTGCTGCCAGTAGGTAGCCAAGGCATCAGGTAATTGGCCAGGCGTAAATTCCACCGGGGCTGCCGTGGAAGAATCCTCATGCCAATACTCATCTTGCGTGAACTCCGGACTGTCCTGGGGTTGCCAGTAAAAGTGGGAAATATAGTAAGCGGAGAGTCGCCCATTCAGATTGTCGGTGGCAAACAAGGCAAGGGCAAAGTGTGGATAACCAGTAGGATACACATCCTTGTTGTTGTCCCGTACAACCAGGAAGCGAGCTTTGATATTGCTGGCGCCTACCGTCGATACGAGCTGCGCAATCTGTAATGTCGAAAACCGCACAAAATTGATGTTCTGCGCTTTTATCCCGGGATAGCGAAAACAGTCTCTGAGCTCATTCGCTCGGCTCTCATCCGTGACGATACTCAGCCAATCATTGGAATAAGTATCAAATTCTGACTGGTAGATAATACCAGCGGGGGGAGTGGGGGTAGACATGAAGCAAAGAAGATTAAGGTGTGAAAGAGCGGTTTGCATAGAGAATATAGTGCCTCAAAACTGAGCTAGTCAATAGTTGAGGGACTACCGGGGGCGCTAGATAACTATAAAAGCCCCTGTACACATGCACAGGGGCTTTTTCAATAGCCTTCTACCAACAAAAGCTGTGCATTAGCGCTGCAAAGAGACCATTGCGCAGCCATTAAGCTTAGCGTATTTCTACGTGGTTTTTAGAACAGGTATTTATACTTGCTAACTCTCCCGTTAGAGCAACGTGCCCCGTAGCATTACCAATGCTACGGTGAAGTAGATAATCAATCCCGTTACGTCCACGAGCGTAGCCACGAAAGGGGCTGAAGAAGTAGCCGGGTCCAGCCCCAGCCGCCGCAGAATCAGCGGGAGCATGGAGCCCGCGATGCTGCCCCACAGCACGATGCCTACCAGGGCCACGCCCACCGTGAGGGCCACCAGTAGCCAGTGCGGGCCATAGATAGGCGTGATACTCTGCCAGATGGCAATGCGGCTGAAGCCCACCAAGCCCAGGATTACACCCAGCATGACGCCACCCAGCAACTCGCGCTGCAGCACCCGCCACCACTCACTCAGCGTGAATTCGCCCAGTGCCATTGCCCGGATGATAAGCGAGGTAGCCTGCGAGCCCGAATTACCGCCCGAGCTGATAATGAGGGGAATGAACTGTACCAGCACGATGGCCTTTTGCAGCTCGCCCTCAAAGAACTGCATGGCTGAGGCCGTGAGTAGCTCGCCCAAAAACAGGATGACCAGCCAGCCCGCCCGCTTCTGCACCAGCTTCAGCAGCGGGGTAGTCATGTACGGTTCGTCGAGCGCCTCGGAACCCCCAAATTTCTGGATATCCTCGGTGTCCTCTTCCTCGCGGATGCTCAGGATGTCGTCGAGCGTGACGATGCCCAGCAGGATGCCCTGGTCGGGGCTTACCACGGGCAGGGCGACCCGGTCGTTGCGCCGAAACACATCGATGGCCTCCTCCTGGTCTTGCCCGGCACTGAGCGATACGAAGCGGTGGTCCATGAGGTCGCGCACGCGGGTGGTGGGCGAGGCTAACAGAAACTCACGGATGCGGATGTCGTCAATTAATTTGCCGCGTACGTCGGTGACGTATAGCATGTTGAGTGTTTCAGACTGCCCGCCGTGCTGGCGGACGAAGTCGAGCACCTGCTGCACGGTCCAGTTTTCGCGGATGGCGATGTAGTCGGGCGTCATCAGGCGGCCCACCGAATACTCGGGGTAACCCAGTAATTGCAGCGTAACGCGACGCTCGGGCTCGGAGAGGTTTTGTACTAGCTCGGCCACGAAGTTGGCGGGCAGAAACTCCAGCAGGGCCGTGCGGTCGTCGGGCGACATCTCGTTGAGGATGTCAGTAATCTTGTCCTGGGCCAGATTTTCGAGAAAGTGGCGCTGCACCTCCAGGTCGAGGTACTCAAACACGGCCGTGGCCAACTCTAGGGGCAGCAGCCGGAAAATAATGAGCTGCTCGCGCTCGCTCTCATTTTCAATTAGTTCGACCAGTTCGCTAGCCGGCAAGCCGCGCAGGAGTTTCTTTAGCTTGAAAAACTCGCCCTCCTGAATCAATGTCGTGATGTGGTTCACAGTTTCGGGCGCAGTCATAGGCAGAACGGAAAAGCCTGGTAAGGGCTTCAGTAAAAGTGGTTGTTTCGCTAGGCAGATGGGGGTGACGGAGCAAAATTACGCCTACGCCGCGCCTAGGTTGGTAGCCCCGGCGGCATTTTTGGCGTACTTGCTACCGTATTCGCCATCGTTTGCCGTTTTGACTCCTGCCCCTTCCTCGCCCCACGCCGCGGCCATGCCCCAGGGCACCCTTGTGGTGCTGGGTGGCGGTTACGACGACCCTACGCTAGCGCTGCTGGCCGGGCTGCTGCCTGCCCGCACCGCGTCTATTGAGATTCTTACTACCGCCACCGTTCACGAACCGGCCCGCACCCACGCCGCCTACGCCCGTGCGCTGCATAAGCTGGGTTGCCCCCACGTAGGTCATTTGCAGGTCGATGAAGAGCACCCCGCCGACGACCCCGGCACGCTGGCCCGCCTGCGTGCCGCTGCCCTCGTCTTCCTGACCGGCGGCGACCAAGAGCGCCTGACCGAGCAGCTGCTGGGTACCGAGTTTTTGCGCATCCTGCACGAGCGCTGCCAGGCCGAGCCAGGCTTCATCTTGGCGGGTACCAGCGCCGGCGCTTCAGCGCTGGGCGGCCAGATGTTGGTGGCGGGCCGGGGCTGGCGCAGCCTGCTGGCTGGCGGTATCGAGGTTATCCCAGGATTGGGCATCCTACCTCATTTGCTCATCGATCAGCACTTTGTGGAGCGCGCCCGCTACCCTCGGTTGTTGCACGCCGTACTCGCTCACCCGCAACTGCTGGGTCTGGGCCTGAGCGAAGAAACGGGTGTCATCTTCCAGCCCGGTCAGGATCCCGAAGTATTTGGTGACGAAGTAGTACTGGTCGTAGATGGTAGCGGCCTCACGGCCAACACGTACGCCGACCGGCCGACTGGTAAGCCTGTTAGTGGCCAAGGTTTTAGCGTGAGTATACTAGTAGCGGGCGATACCTTGACTTTCAGTAGAGCTAGTGCGCGATGAGGCGAGTACTGGCGGGAAAGTGATTCCAGAAAAGACTGCTTGCTACTCACCATTTCACCATCTTACCGCCTGGCTGGCACCAAAACCGGATACATTTGCGTTGGGCTGCCGAACAATTATGTCCGCGTTTTCATGGTGTTGCTTCGTTCTCGTTGGCAAGTAGTGGGGCTGCTGGCCCTGTGGGCGGGAGGCTGCGCCCGTAAAACAGTGTCGTTCAACTCGCGGTCCGGCGACCTGATACCCGCTACCGTAGCCGTGCCCGGCGATACGCTCACTACTACCGGCCGCAAGGGCGCGCCCAAGCTCAGCGTTGCTGGGCGTAAAGCGGTGCTTACCAAAGCCGAGGAAAAAGCAGCTAAAGATGAGGAGAAAGCCGCGCAGCGTAAGAAACCTATCAAGAAGAAAATCTTCTTGGGTGAGCGCATCAAGAAGGCATATGTAAAATCAGGACCGAAGGGACGTAATCAGACTATCGAGATATTTTATTATCTGAAAACGTTTCATCAGCCCGACCCTATGGCGCCGGCGGTTTATTATTACAGCCCGCGCAAGCACAAGATATTCAAGGCCACCGGCGAGCTCGACGCTTCCACCGATAAGGTATTGCACGGCCCGTACAAGCGGATGCGCAACAACCAGGTACTCGAAACGGGCTACTTCGCCAATGGTACCCGGCATCTACGGTGGGAAACGTTTGACCTGAAGGGCACGCTGCTGACCAAGACCCATTACGAAATGGGCTTCCCGCGCGACGCCAATATCAGCTACTACGACGCCGGCCAAACCATGCTGCGCGAGGTAGTGCCCTACGTCAATGGTAAGCTGGAAGGTGACTACGCCAAGTTTCGCAACGACGGCCGCCGCGAGTGGACCGGCCACTTCGAGAACGGCCGCCGGGTAGGGGAGTGGACCAACTTCGGAGATTATAAAAAGTATCCGCGCTACGTATTTCAGTACGGGGAGAGCGGCTACGAGCCCGAGGTAGAAGAGCCTGAACTCATCCGTGAGTACAGCCGGGGCGGCTCGCTTATTTATGATAAGGAGAAAAACATCGATAAGCGTGGCCAAGCCGACCCCGATGCCGCGCCCGTGAACGACCCGCGGCGGCCCGGCAACCACGGGACTACGCCATCCCGCCCGCCCGTGCGCAAGCCCCAGGACCGCCGGCCTGGCTACCATCCCGCTGCCAAGCCGCCACCCGTGTCAACGACGCCACCCGGCAGCACGCCTGCTACTGGTACCCCTGCCGCTGGCACCACTGTTCCGTAGCCGCGCCGCGCGGGCTCAATAAAAAGCGTCTTCAAATGCTTCCAGGCGGAAGCCGCTGTGCAAGGGCGTGAGAGCCAAGATGTCGAAGCGAATGTCGCCGCGCCAGTCCAATTCTTCCTGTAAGTGGGTAGCTGCCAAACGGAAAAGCTCTTTTTTGCGGGCCGAGACAAACGTTTCGGGTGAGCCGTACTGCCCGCCCGAACGCGTTTTGACTTCAACGAAAACTAGCAGTGTGGTACCCTGGCGCACGATCAGGTCTACCTCGGCCCGCCCGTGACGGTAACCCTGCGCCAGGATCTCGTAGCCCGCTCGCCGGTAAAAATCAGCGGCGGCAGCTTCGCCGGCCTGGCCCAGCTTATGTGCGGCAGTTGGCATAAACCAGATTTCTAAATGAAAGTCGGATGAAGGGTTGCGGTAGGAAATTGCGGCCAGGCAGCTTTGCTAGTCACCCAGCCCCGCAAGCTAAACCATCGGCGGCGAAGTAACTTTGTAGTACCAGACCGTCCTTTTGTTACTCTTCCGATGGATATTTACTCGGCCTGCGTGGCCCCCGTTGCGCCGCTAGCTTCTGCTCCGGCTGCGCCCGCAGCCGCCGGAGCGCCCGCATCCTCCCGGCAGACCATCGCCGTTCAGCGGCTGGGTCTCGTACCCTACGTGCCTACCTGGGAGTTGCAGGAGCAATTATTGGCCGCTACACTGGCTATTAAAGCCGAGAATCGCCAAGCCGAGGTCGCTGGGCAATTGCCTCGCCCTACGCCCAATCACCTGCTTTTTTGCCAGCACCCGCCCACGTATACCTTGGGCAAAAGCGGTAAGCCCGAGCACCTGCTGCTCGACGAAGCGGCCCTGGCGGCCCACGGTGCCACGTTCCACCGCATCAACCGGGGGGGCGATATCACGTTTCACGGTCCCGGCCAATTAGTAGCCTACCCGCTGCTTGACCTCGAAAATTTCCGGCCCGATATCCACTGGTACCTGCGGGCGTTGGAGGAAGCCGTTATCCAGACGCTGGCCGGCTACGGCTTGCAGGCAGGCCGCATTGCCGGCCTTACCGGCGTGTGGCTCGATTGGCAAGATGGGGCTGCTAATCCCCGCAAAATCTGCGCAATGGGCGTGCGGTGCAGCCGCTGGGTAACGCTTCATGGCTTGGCGCTCAACGTTAACACCGACCTCAGCTATTTCGGCTACATTGTGCCTTGCGGCATTAGTGACAAGGCCGTAACTTCTTTGCAGGCTGAACTCGGCCACGCCGTGCCCGTGGAGGAGGTGCAGGAGCGCCTGCTGGCGGCCCTGCTTACTCAACTCAATGCCGCGGTGGCCCCAACCGCTCACTCTTTACCCATCTCATGAAGCAGGATATTTCCTTCGACCCCGTAGAAGGCGTGTCCATCGCCATTGTGCCCGCTGGCGAGAGTGGTCCCACTGACAACGCCCAGCCTTGGACGGTGTACTTGCTGAACAGCAATGATACGCCCCTCGAAACCGTCCTCGTTGCTGCTGATGGCTACGGGACTCAGCCCACAGGTGAAACCGTGCGCACCAGTACGCTGCGCTATCACTTCGCGCAAGTAGCTCCCCAGTCAGCTACGCCGGTTGAGTTGATTGACCCCGCCGTTTTCCACCTTACCAACCAGTATTGGGTGAGCTATTACTTGGGCGGTCGCATTTTTGACAAAAAATTCCTCTTCGTGCCCGACTCCATCGTGCCTGCCAATCTTAGCCCGCTGCCCCTGCTCGCCGGCCGGCTAGGCGTGCTGCACGGCTAGCCCCGTGCTCAAAAAATCAGTAAATTACACACCTTTATCCCTCTACTCACTGCTTGATAATGACGAGCCTGTTACAAATTACGACTCCTGTTATCGGGGACCACTTTAGTGTGTATTTGGGTCTGGCGGGCTTGTGGGCCTTGCTGGTGGCCATGTTTGCCGTGCCCTCTATCGTGCACATCGCGCACCTTAAAAACCTGCTCGATACACCCAACGGCCGTACGGTGCATCAGTCGCTTACGCCGCGCCTGGGCGGGGTGGCCATCTTTGCGGGCTTCATGTCGGCCCTCACCATTTTCGCCCCGCTCAACAATGGGGTGAAAGAATTACTGGCGGGCTGCATCATTCTGTTTTTTGTAGGGTTGAAGGACGACTTAGTGACCATCTCAGTCGCCAAAAAATTTGTAGGCCAGCTGCTGGCCAGCGGGGTGGTAATGATAATGGCGGATGTTCGCGTCACTAGCTTCCAAGGTATCTTGGGGATATACACCTTGCCCGTAGGAGTTAGCTATGCCTTCACCTTCGTGATGATTATTGGTATTACCAACGCCATCAACCTTATTGATGGGCTCGATGGCTTGGCCGGTACTATCGTGCTCATTCTCACGGGTACGTTTGGATACTACTTCTACCGCTACGGCGGGGCCTCTTTCAGCAATTACGCTTTCGTAGCAGTGTGCCTCATTGGTGGTATGCTGGGCTTCTTACGCTACAACTTTCATAAGGCCAGCATCTTTATGGGTGATACCGGTTCGCTGGTATGTGGTTTTATTGTTTCTATTCTTGCCATTCAGTTTATCGAACTGGGCAGCCGTACCGGGCAGCCCTTCGGCAACGTAGCCCCCGCCGTAACGCTGGGCGTACTCTTCGTGCCGTTGTTCGATACCCTACGCGTATTCATCCTGCGCATGGCCGCTGGCCGCTCACCCTTCTCCCCCGACAAAAACCACGTGCATCATCGCATTATGGCAATGGGCTTTCCCCAAATCAGTACGGTGCTGTTGCTGGGGCTGCTCAATATTGTGGTGGTGTTGTTTGTAATCAACTTTTACTACCTGGGCAATCTGCCGCTTATCGGCATTTTGTTCATATTCTCGGTGTTGCTCAGTGTATTCCTGGGGGTGTACCAGAGCCGGGCGGCCCGTCGGCAGGTAGCCTCGTCCTGAGTATCCACGGCATGTTGACGACTGTAGCCTATTTCTTCTCCTGTCGTCGCGGCGGCTGGCTGGTTGGGCTATTGCTGTGGCTGCTGCCGTTGTTGCCGGTTAGTGCCGCCGAATACCAACCGCTGCCGCCTACTGCAACTACCGGTCTGGCCGCCGACGACTGGCTACTGCATGATGCGACCGGCAACCGGCTTATCTTATACCTGCCCGGCTACCACGCCCCAGCCCACGCTTACTACCAGTGGGTACGGTTCAGTCCCCAGCAGCCCTTTTTGCTGTCATTTTCGGCTGCGCCGGGCTTGAGCATTTTTTTAGACAACCAACTTGTGTACACTGCGGCCGCGGCAGGCCGATTTAGCTTCGACCTGACGCAGTTTGTTGCCCCTGCCCGGCTGACGCAGCCCCACCTGTTAGCTGTCTGGCAGCCTGATGGCTATCCCGTACTGCGATCCTTTAGCGCCGAAACTACTGCCCCCCTACGGCCTACAACCACGGCTGCCGCTGGTCAGCCGCCGCGCTTGCAACTGCGTTTGCCACCGGGCCAGGGGACTAATGTGCTATTGCTCCTGCTGCTTGTCGTGGGTGTCCTCTACGGCGTAATGCGCAGTGCCTACCCGACGGGTCTGGGGCGAATCTTAGAAGTAAACGAGCTGTTCGGCAGTGCGGCCGACCCGCAGAGCTTTCTCACGCGCCCCGCCTTCACGTGGCTCAATATGGGGTTGGTACTACTGTTTTCCTTGTCGCTGGCCCTCCTGCTCACGGCGCTGCATACTGATTTTAGCAGCTTACCTCTCCTGCAGCGCGTATTTGACGTGCCAGAATCGGCTATAGTAGCGCGGGTGTTTCTTTACACCGGGCTTATTCTCAGCTTTATAGTGGGTAAGTACGTTTTAGTTGAATTGCTTAGTTACATCTTCGACCTGCGTCTACTCGTCAACCTGCACTACCGCGAGTTCTTACGCACCACTTTACTGTTGGGTTTGCTGGTGCCGTTAGTGCTGCTACTATACCTTGCACTGAACGCCCGCTGGCCCGCCATTGTTGAAGTAGCCAATGGCTGCGTATTGCTTCTGCTCACGGCCACTGTGCTGCGCGTAGCTCGTACGCTGCACCAGCGGGCTTCCCTTCTCAATCTTCATTTGTTCGCGTACCTTTGTGCTACCGAAGTACTGCCCCTGGCCGTGCTTCTGAAACTCATTGTGTTCACGTATCCTGCTTAAGCAGTGCCGAGGCCCTCGGCAAGGATTAGTTTTCTTCTATAGTTCTAGCGTTACCCTTTCCTTTATGGCCGAGAGCGCAGCACAGCCGGGTTTGGACCGGCACGCCAAGCCCATCCGCAGCATCCTGGTTACCCAGCCCAAACCAGCTACCGACGTGTCACCCTATTCCACGTTGGCCGAGAAATACGGAGTTCGCGTAGACTTCCGGGAATTCATTGATGTGCAGGGGGTACCTTATAAAGACTTTCGTAAGGATAAAGTCAATATTCTGGAGCATACAGCCGTAATCTTCACTAGTCGCAACGCGGTCGACCACTTCTTCCGCATCTGCCAGGAGGCTAAGCTGGAAATGCCCGCCGAGATGAAGTACTTCTGTATTTCAGATCAGACGGCCAATTATCTTCAAAAATATATCGTGCTGCGCAAGCGTAAGCTCTTCGTAGGGCTGCGCACGGCGGCTGATCTTTTTGAGGTGATTAAGAAGCACAAAGGAGAGAAGTTTCTGTACCCATGCTCTGATATTCGGAAGGATGACCTGCCCGAATTTATGCGGGCCAACAACCTCAAGTTCACTGAGGCCGTTATCTACCGCACGGTAGCTAGTGACCTGTCGGATTTGGCGGAAGTGAAGTACGATTGCTTGGCTTTCTTCAGCCCGTCGGGAATTAGCTCCTTGTTCGTCAATTTTCCCGACTTCACCCAGGATGGCACCCGCATTGCCGCTTTTGGCCCCACCACCGCCAAGGCCGTACGCGATGCTAACCTGATTCTGGACATTGAAGCACCCATGCCCAATGCTCCGTCCATGACGGGCGCTATTGAAGCATACATTCGTCAGCATGCTGCCCAATCGGGGCAGGCCGTTGGCAAAGACAAATCTGCCAGTAGCTAAGGGAACCCATTTGAGCACTGGCTAATTACATGCCTGAGCCAGTCGTTTCTTTTCGCGCGGGACGCGTATAGGGTCGGTTGACAGTTACATTTGAACGTAGGTTGCCTTCAGGCAGCCTACTACCATCTCTTTTCTTCTCCGTCCCTTTCCTCCGCAGCTTCATGAAAGGAATTGTACTTGCTACGCTGCTAGTGGCGGCGGCTGTTCCCGCGCTGGCCCAGCAGCAGCCGCAGTTTACGCACTACGGCTTCAATGGTATGTATCTCAATCCAGCTTACGCTGGAATTAAAGGCCAAACGGAAGTAAATATTATTGGGCGGTATCAGTATCTGAACCTAGGTAATTCTCTGGGCGATGATAATGGCTCGCCGCGCACGGGTATGGCCTCGATCTCAGTACCCATTTTACCGCTCAGTGGGGGGCTAGGCTTAGTAGTATACTACGATCAAGCTGGTGTGACGAAGATGACCAATGCGGCGCTGTCTTATTCGCAGCACATCAAGCTAGGGCGGGGCCGGTTGGGAATTGGGGTGCAAGGCACTTATACATATATCGGCAAGGGTACCTATCGCGCAATTGATCCTACCGACGCCAGCATCCCGGCCAATGCCTCTGATCGTAAATTCGATGCGGGAGCGGGGCTCTGGTACGAGGCCCCCAAGTTTTACGCTGGATTAAGTGTAAATAACCTACTACGCTCCGAATATGCCTTCAAAAGTAATGGTACGACGGGCGTCGCTAGTCAATACTTGGGGGAGAATCACGCTTATCTTACTACCGGCTACAATATCGAGGCTTCGTCTAGCGTTACGATCACGCCGATGGTGCTACTAAAAGCCGTACTACCAGGTCGCTACGATACCAAAAGCAAATACGATAATCAGCATAATTACTCAGTGGATGCGGGCGTGAGAGCTACGCTCAATGATCAATTCTGGGCTGGGCTCAACTACCGCTACGACGAGTCGGTGTCGGGCCTACTTGGCTACGGCTTCGGCCCGGATAATCGCTACCGCATCGGCTACGCTTTCGACTTCATCGCCTTCAATCAGGCTGCCCGCGCATTCAGTTCCCACGAAATCATGCTCTCCTTGCGCCTCCCCAAGGCAGTGCTACTCACCCGCCCGGCTATCCGCACTCCTCGCTACAGTTTTTAGCGTAGTTAAAAGGTTAATTTTTACGAGAATTAGCCTCAAATGTAGGTTCCTGATTGTATCTAACTTAGGATTTTAGGGTCATTTAACGAGTTTTTCAACCCGCTCAGCGAATTAGGGGCTTGCGCTTCTGCAACCCGTATTGTACGGCTCCTTCGAATCCCGTAGATTTGCCACTAGATACAAACTTGCCCCAATCGCAGCCTGATTATAAATTAGTTCTTTCTCCTTATTATGAAAAAATTTCTAGTATTACCCCTAATCGCCTTATCGGGGGTATTCCTGGGTGGCTGTTTCACTAAAAACTTCAAGGGCGAACTGGTAGGTACGGATGACCGGCCTATTTTCAACCCGCAGGAAGTGCCTTTTGGCATGGTACCTTGCCCAGGGGGTACCTTCCACATGGGCCAGACCGACCAAGACATCTCAGCTTCCATGGTTAACATGAACAAGCAGGTGACTATCGCCGGCTTCTACATGGATGAGACTGAAATCACGAACAACGAATATCGTCAGTTCGTGAACGCCATTATGGAGGACTCTGTGGAGGCTCTAGGAGAAGATTATATCAAAACTGAGCTTTATCCCGATACGACTGTCTGGGTGCGCGATTTTACCTATCACATGGGTGACCCGCTGCTCGAATATTATTACTCGCACCCTGCCTTCGACGACTATCCCGTGGTAGGGGTTGACTGGTTCGCCGCTCGCTATTTCTGCAACTGGCGCACCCGCTACAAAAACACGACCGCCGAGGAAACCGGCGATGCGCCGTACCCCAACTTCCGTCTCCCGTCGGAAGCCGAGTGGGAATACGCCGCACGTGGTGGCCGCGAGGGTGCTACCTTCCCTTGGGGTGGCCCTTATGTCCGCAATACCAAAGGGTGCATGCTGGCAAATTTCAAGCCGGGCCGGGGCGACTACGCGTCTGATGGCTACGCTTACACGTCGGAAGTAGGCTCTTACTTCCCCAATGATTTTGGTCTGTACGATATGGCTGGCAACGTATCCGAATGGTGCGATGATGCCTACATGGAAGCTTCAGTACCGGTGGTTTGGGACTTGAATCCCACCAATCCCGACGATAACGAACCGCGCAAAGTAGTGCGCGGGGGCTCTTGGAAAGACATCCAGTATTTCCTCGAAACAGGTACCCGCAACTTTGAATACCAGGATTCGGCCCGCTCATACATCGGTTTCCGTTGCTCCATGATTCAGATTGGTATGGGTACCAATCGCCGCCTGAACTAATCCTCTCTCGTAGCCCAACTCATCCTTTTTTTCTTTCTCTTTAAATAAGCTTTACTAGCTTCCAACTCACAATGGCTGTTAAGAAAAACTTCCTCTACGACACCTTGATGCCGAAGGTATATGGCATTGGCGCAGCAGTTGTTATCGTAGGTGCTCTATTTAAAATCCAACACTTACCGGGTGCCGGCCCCATGCTTACGGTTGGTCTGCTGACCGAAGCAGTTATCTTCTTCCTGAGCGCGTTCCAACCCCACCAGCCCGAAACCGACTGGTCACTGGTATATCCCGAGTTGAGTGAAGGCTATGACCCTTCGACCAATGACAATCGCTTCCGTGAGAAAACCCCGGCTCCCAACGGCCTGACCGGTAAGCTGGACGACATGCTGAAGAATGCTAATGTTACTCCCGAAGCTCTCACTAACCTAGGCCAGGGCCTGAATCGCCTCAGCGCTACTACCGCTCAGCTCGGCCAACTCGGTGAGGCTACTAAAGTAACCGATGAGTACACCCAAAAAGTACGTTCGGCTGCCCAGTCGCTCGACGGCATTAATAAAGCTTACGCTAACACGGTAGAAGCTATCACTTCGCTCTCGAATGCTACGGGCGACGCCAAAGAGTATCACCTGCAAGTCCAGAACGTAACCAAGAACCTTGGCGCTCTGAACGCAGTGTACGAGATGGAGCTGCAGGATGCTAACACGCACCTCAAGTCGATGAACCAGTTCTACGGTACGCTCGGCAAAGCTATGGAAAACATGGTGCAGGCTGGCAAAGACACCGAGAGCCTCCAACACCAAGTAGCCGACCTCACCGGCAATCTATCGTCGCTCAACCGCGTGTACGGCAACATGCTGAACGCAATGCGCTCGGGCAGCGCAGCCTAAGTAACCAGGTTGATTGGGCCTATTTTTTACTTTTAGCAAGCGACTATAATGGCAGGCGGAAAAGAGACACCGCGGCAGAAGATGATCGGCATGATGTACCTCGTGCTGACCGCTCTTCTGGCGCTACAGGTACAGTCGGCTGTGATTTTGAAGTTTAAATTCATCGACGACAGTCTGATGAGCGTAAACGATAAGACTTCAAACGCAGCAGACGGTACTATCAAAGGAATTCAGGCAGCAGTTGTGAAAAACAACAACCAAGCTGCTGATAAGGCCGTGCTGGCCAAGAGCGAAGAGATTCGCCAGAAAACGAAGGAAACTATTGCTTACCTGCGCGATGTCCGCGATAAACTGGTAGTAGCTGGCGGTAACCCCAAAGGCTCTACCGAATATAAGGATATCAATGCGGAAGATGTTGTTGCCACTACTATGATTGGTTCGGGCGACAAGAAAAACGGTCTGGGCTACCCGCTGAAAGCTAAGCTGAACGAGTATTCCGATTACATCCGTGAATTTGTGCCAGACGCTAAGCAACTGGCGCTGGATGGTAAAGACGACGTACGGGTAACTACCGCCAAAGACCAGACTACAAAAGAGCAAAAGTCGAAAGACTTCGCCCAACTCAACTTCGAGTCTACGCCGCTGGCTGCTGCCTTGGCTACGCTCTCGCAGAAAGAGACGGAAGTACTGAAGCTGGAAGCTGATGCCCTTTCGGCACAAGCGCAGAAGGTAGGTGCCAAAACTATTGTTTTCGATAAGCTGGGTGCCTTTGCTTCGGCTGAGTCGCAAACGGTAGCGGCGGGTACCAAATACAAGGCAGAACTGTTTTTGACGGCTTCGGCCTCGAATATTCGCCCTACTATGACTTACAATGGCTCGCCACTGTCGGTAGGTCCTGATGGCCACGGCAAGGTAGAGTTTACGGCTCGTCCGGGCGCTTTCGACCAAGCCGGCAATGCCAAGGCTTCGTGGACTGGCACTATCCGTCTGAATCAGAATGGTCGCGACACTACTTTCAAAGTTGTTGTGCCCTATACCGTGACTAAGCCGGTAATGCAGATTCAGTCGGCTTCGGTACAGGCTCTGTACTACAAGTGCGGCAATAAGCTAAGCGTACAAGTGCCGGCCCTCGGCGCGCAGTACCAGCCCAGCTTCTCGGCTTCGGGTGCCTCGGTTATCCCCGGTCAGAAAGGCGAAGTGACGCTGGTGCCCAACTCGCGGGAAGTAACTCTGAACGTAAGCAGTGGTGGTAATCCCATCGGTTCGCAAACCTTCAAAGTGCGTCCGATCCCGAACCCTACCATCAAATGCTACGCCGGTGGCAGCGAAGCCAACGAAAAGCAAGGAACTCCTGGTCTGCAGATTCGGTCTATCACCCTGCGTGCTATTCCTGACCCTGGCTTCGCTACGTTCCTGCCCGAAGATGCTCGCTACCGCGTATCGCGCTTCACGGCCGTACTGGCTCGCGGCAAGCGTCCGGTTATCGGTCCGAAAGTTATTAACGGCCCGCAAGGCGACTTCAGCGACATGACGAGCGCCTATAAAGAAGGCGACCGTCTGTTCATCGAAGTACAAGGCGTGCAGCGCATGAACTTCCAGAACCAAACGGAAGACGTGAACATGACGCGTACGTTCAACATCCCGCTGCAATAAGGTAATTAGGCAATTCGTTAGCTTTAAAAATTCTATTATGACCCGCTATTTCAAAGCACTGCCCTTCACTGCTGCGGCCCTGCTGGCTGCACTGGTGGGCCGGGCGCAGGAGCAGGCTACCTCGACCGTTACGACGGGGGCCATCCGCCAGATTCCGGTTTCCGACCAGATGTTCCGCAAAACTATCACGCGGGCCATCGACCTGCGGGAGAAGCAAAACCGCCCGATGTTCTCGGATGGCAAGGAAATCAGCCGGGTTATTATCGATGCTGTAAAGCGGGGCGAACTGACTGCTTACAAGAACGATTCGGTGACTTCGACCCTTACTCCCAAGGAGATGTCGTCGAATATGTCGTACGCCATCGAAGCTCCTATTAGCGTCGATGCTGATGGTGGTGACTGGGGTGCACCCGCTTCGAAAACTCCGAAGAAAAAGGCCACCCAGGCCAATGACGGATGGGGTGCGCCCATTGCCTCGACTCCGCCCGCCACTAAAAAAGTGAAGGTGCTGGATAGCAAGGGCAAGCCGGTGAAGAAGAATGGGAAGTACGTGTACAAGACGGTGAGCACTACCGCTGTAGCGCCCCCGCCTCCGCCCCCGCCGCCTACCACTGCTGAATATCGTCCGAAGGACCTCTACCAGATGGAGCTTACCGAAGAGATGATTTTCGATAAGAAGCGCTCGCGCATGTATCACCAAATCAAAACAGTGACGCTGAAGCTGCCTTCTACTTTGCAAACCAATACCTCGGGTCTGGAAAAGACGGTTGCTACGTTCAAATACTCCGACCTGGCCAAGGTATTCCGCAACAATCCGCAGCAAGCCATTTGGTTTAATGCTCAGAACGACGCTCAGCATAAGAACCTAGCCGACGCATTTGAACTGTGGTTGTTCAACTCATATATCGTCAAGGTGTCGAACCCCGCTGGCGATGATCTGGCCACGCAGTACGGTAGCGAGCGTGAAGGCTTGCTAGCTGCTCAGCAGATTGCTTCGGACCTCGTAGAGTACGAATACAGTCTGTGGAGCTTCTAAGCTGCTTCGTCTAAGTTGATTGATGAAAAAAGGCCTGCGCTAATTAGTGCAGGCCTTTTTTATGAGCTTATAATTTGTAGTAGGGTGGTTTAAAATTTTAGATGGTGAACGTTGGCTTATTCCGCAGTATCGGCTGGCTGATTGAAGTAAGCCAATAGAATTTTAGCCTTGGCCTTGCCGACTTCAGCGATTAGGTCTGCTTCGCTGAGTTCTTTGATTTTTTTGACGGACTTGAATTTGCTCAAGAGTTTATCGGCCGTGACAGGGCCGAGGCCCTTTACGTCGGTGAGTTCGGTTTTAAGGGTAGCCGCGTCGCGGGTGTTGCGGTGGAAGGTGATGCCAAAGCGGTGAACCTCGTCGCGCATGCGCTGAAAGAGGCGTAGACTCTCGCTTTTCTTGTCGATATAGAGCGGGAGGGGGTCGTTGGGAACGTAGATTTCTTCCAAACGCTTGGCAATACCGATGACTGGGATCTGGCCCCACAAGTTGAGGTCTTTCAACGCCTTTACGGCCATGCTGAGCTGCCCCTTACCGCCGTCAACGATAACGAGCTGGGGCAGGCTGGCTCCCTCCTCTACTAAGCGGCGATAACGGCGCGTAATGACCTCGTACATGGTATCAAAATCGTTGGGACCAACCACCGTTTTGACGTGGTAGTGACGGTAGTCCTTCTTGCTGGGACGGGCATTGCGGAAGCACACCATCGCTGACACCGGGTTATCGCCTTGGAAGTTAGAGTTGTCGAAGCATTCGATATGTTTGGGTAATTCCTTCAGGTGCAAATCCTTTTTAATTTGCTCCATGATGCGGACCTCGTTTACATCTTTGCTCTTTTCGTTCATACTCTCCTTTTCCTTGCGAGCGTAGAGCACGTTTTTGAGGCTGAGTTCTAGAAGCTTGCGCTTATCGCCAATTTGGGGGACGGTAAAGGTGACGCCAGGTAGGGGCAGACTTTCGATGGGTACATTGGTGAGTACTTCCTTAGCCTCGCTCTCGAACTCTTGGCGTAGTTGCATGATGAGCGGAGCCAGAATCTCGGCGTCCGTTTCATCTAGCTTCTTGGTTAGCTCCAGATTTTGGGTAAGGATGATACTGCCATTCATTACCTTGAAATAGTTGACGAAGGCAGCCTTTTCATTGGAAGCGATGGCGAAGACGTCGATGTTGGTGAGCGTGGCACTTACGATGGTGCTCTTAGCCTGGAAGTCGTCGAGCTTGTCGAGCTTCTGCTTGAATTGATGGGCTAGCTCGTACTGCATTTCCTGGGCGGCGGCCGTCATCTTATCGCGGAAATACTGTTTGGGTAGGCGGAGGTCGCCGCCGAGTATCTGGCGAATTTGCTGGATGTACTGGCCGTACGTGGCCTCGTCTTCCTTATTCTCACAGGGCCCCTTGCAATTGCCGATGTGGTACTCCAGACACACCTTAAACTTGCCAGCGGCCACATTTTCGGGGCTCAGGTTGTAATTGCAGGTGCGGAGTGGGTACAACGCCCGAATGAGCTCTAGCAGCACGTTGAGCGAGCCCTGGTGGGCATAAGGGCCAAAATACTGGCCATCGCCGGGCTGCTTGTTGCGCGTGGGGATAAGGCGCGGGAAGCGCTCCTTGGTCAGCAGCAGATACGGGTAGGTTTTGCCATCCTTAAGCAGGATGTTATACTTGGGCTGGTGCTGCTTGATAAGATTATTCTCGAGCAGGAAGGCGTCCGATTCCGAATTCACGATGGTGAACTCGATGCGCTTGATATTCTTGACGAGCTGCTGGGTCTTTTTATTATGGTCCTGCTTGGTGAAGTAGCTACTCACGCGCTTGCGCAGGTCCACGGCCTTGCCCACGTAGATAATGCCTTCGTCGTCGAAGTAGCGGTATACGCCGGGCTGGTGAGGCAGGCGGTTTATTTGTTCCTGAAGTTCGGGTTTGGCTGCCATAGACCGCAGATTCAACGGATTTAACGGATTTCGGGGATACGCCCGCCGGCCTGCGGCGGCGGGCTGACTGGCTGGGGTGGGTACGTAGGTAGAACGTTTGGCGGCTGGCAAAAGTAGCCGGAGCGTTCGGTACCAAATACTACAGGAGGGCTCTTGAGCCCTCCTGTAGTATTTACTCAGCAGTTAGTCAGCCCGCCGCCGCAGGCCGGCGGGCGTATCCCCGAAATCCGTTAAATCCGTTGAATCTGCGGTCTAGATGTCCTTGTCGTCGAGGTCGTCGAGGTTGGGCTGGGCCATTTTCTGGTCGTTGGGAATGGTATCGAGCTGGCCACCACCATTGTATTTCGTGCAGTCGAGCTCGATGGTGAGCGGGGCGGCGGGCGGCGGAAAGGGGCCGGTGTCGATGTCCAGCGATTTATCGGCATACACCTTCTTCATAAAGATGCCGTAGAGCGGCAGGGCCAGCCGGGCACCTTGGCCGTAGGTGCCGGTGCGGAAGTGAATGCTGCGGTCTTCGCCGCCTACCCACATGCCGCACACAAGATTGGGCGTGATGCCCATAAACCACGCATCGGAATAATTGGAAGTGGTCCCGGTCTTTGCCCCGATGGTGGTGTTGAATTTGAAGCCGGTGTGCAGGATGGTGCTGGTGCCGCCGGGCTCGGTAGTGCTGGCTTGCAGCATGTTGGTCATCACGTAAGCGGTTTCCTCGCTCAGCGCTTCCTTGGTGGGAGCCACGAAGCGGCGCAATTCGTTACCGTTCTTGTCTTCGATGCGCGTCACCATGATGGGGCCGGTCCACACGCCCTTGTTGACGAATGTGCCGTAGGCGCCACACAGCTCGTAGATGCTGCAATCGGACGCGCCGAAGCCCACGGCTGGTACTGGGTCGATGGGCGAGGTGATGCCGAGGCGCTTGGCATACGCCACGACCGTTTCGGGGCCTAGCTTATACACCAGCCAGGCGGTAATGGAGTTCATGGACCGGGCCAGCGCTTGGCGCAGGGTAAACGTGCGCCCCGAGAAATTACCCTCGAAATTCTTTGGCGTGTAGGCCGGGCGGCCAGCGGCGGCGGGGAAGGTAGTCGGCACGTCGGGCCGCGGGAAGCACGGCGAATAGCCTTGGTCGATGGCAGCCGTGTACACGATGGGCTTGAAGGTAGAGCCCGGCTGGCGCTTGCCCTGCCGCACGTGGTCGAACTTGAAGAACTTGTAGTTCGGGCCACCCACCCAGGCTTTCACGTAGCCGTTGAGCGGATTAACCGCCATGAAGCCAGCGCGTAGGTAGCGCTTGTAATAGGCCAGCGAATCCATCGGCGACATGAGCATTTCCTGCTCGCCCTGCCAGGTGAATACCGGCATGCGGTACTTGTGATTGAGGTAGTAATTGACCGAGTCTTTATTGCCCTCATAGCGCTCCATCAGCGACTTATAGCGCTGGGTACGGCGCATGGCCGTTTCGAGAAAGTGCGGAATAACCTTGCCGCTCTCGTCGCGCCAGGGCAGCTGGCCCTTCCAGTGAGCGGTAAACCACTTCTGCTGCAAGGCCAGGTGCTCGGCCACGGCCTTCTCGGCGTAGGTCTGCATGCGCGAGTCGAGGGTGGTGTAGATTTTCAGGCCATCGGCGTAGAGGTCATGGTCAGTTTCCTTGGCCCAGGCTTGCAGATACTTGGCCACTTCAGTGCGGAAGTAGGGGGCCAGCCCCTGCACGGCGCTTTCTACGCTGTAGTGCAGCTTGATGGCCTTTGCGGTATCCTTCACCATCTCGGCAGCGGGCAGGTAGCCGGCCTTGGTCATTTGTTGCAGCACCCAGTTGCGGCGGCGCTTCGAGCGCACCGGGTGCAGCACGGGGCTGAAGCGGGAAGGAGCGTTGACGATGCCCACGAGCGTCGCCGACTCGACGGTGTTCAGCTGCTTAGGATTCTTGTTAAAGAACGTCTTGGCCGCCGTGTTGATACCGTAGGCGTTGGAACCGAAGTCCACAGTGTTGAGGTACATCCGGATGATTTCGCGCTTGGTATAGTTGCGCTCCAGCCGGATGGCCAGCAGCCATTCCTTGGTTTTGGTGATGAGCAGGCCCAGCTTATGCTCACCGTTGAGCTTACCCTCGTTGAGGTTGCTGGCCTCGCCGGGGCGGGTTTTGAACAGCACTTTAGCTACTTGCTGGCTGAGCGTAGAGCCGCCCCCGCTGCGGCCCAGGCCGGCCACGGCCCGCATGATGCTCTTGAAATCGATGCCCGAATGCTCCTCGAAGCGCACGTCTTCGGTAGCAATGAGGGCGTCAACTACGCTCTGTGGCAAGTCTTTGTAGTCAACTGGTGTGCGGTTTTCGCGGAAGTACTTACCCAGCAGTACACCATCGGCCGAGTAGACCTCGGAGGCCAGCTCGCTCTTGGGGTTTTCCAGCGTTTTAAGGTTGGGCATGCGCCCGAAGAGATTCATGAAATTGATGCTGACTGCTCCCACATAAAGCAGAGTGGCCAGTATACCGCCCACAAACAGCACCCACATAGTGCGCGTGAATGCCTCAAAGCGCCCCTTGCGGGCCGGCGGCGGCCCTCGGCGAACTGGCGGAGTGGGGCGGGCCGGGGAGGAATGGGAGGTAGGCATCGTAAAAAAGCGGCGAAGCGGAAATAAGGCAGGCTGGCCCGGTGAAAGGAGCGACTAGGCCAGCCTGCGGCTTAATTCCGGATTCGCCTATTGGTAAACCTTCTGATAAAATTGTTGGTAACTGCCGAGGTCGCCCCCGGTTTCCTGGAGCAGCGTTAGGTTGGCCAGGCTGATGATAACGGCTTGGTAACCCTGGCCGCGCAGGCGGGCCAGCGGCGATTGCGGCCCACGCAGCTTGGTAGCGTAGCTCTGGGCCACTTTGGCGCCCGGCAAAGACCGGACCACCACCATTTCCTGATCGGTGCCCAGCGGCTGGGCAGGCTGTACCGTCAGGTTGTTAGCCCGGAAAAATTTGCCGTTGTAGGTGGTGAGCTGGCTAGCCAGGTCGGCTGTGGGAGCGGTGCCCTTGGGGTACACGAGCACCACAGCGTGGGCGGCGCTCAGCTGCGTAGCGTAGGCTACGGCGGGGGCAGCCACCGTAGCCGGAGCAGGACTGGAAGGCGCTGGTGAGCCAGCAGTTGGGGCCGGAGCTGGCGCTGGCTGACCGACTGGGGCCGGAGCTGGCTGATTCGTTGGAACTGGCGCGGGCTGGCCCACTGGCGCCGGCTGCCCGCCTGTCGGAGCCGGCGCGGGGCTGGTCAGGTTAGCCGGCTGGGCAATGGCAGCGGCGGAAGTAGCAGGTGCCGGAGTCGCTTTTGCGTTGGAGGCCGCTGGCGCGGGGGCCGGAGTTGACGTAAGCGGCTGGTACGGCGACTCGTCGTCGGCGTACATGATGCGCATCCGATTCTCCACTTCGCCGGGTCGGAACTGCGACACAACGGGCTTTTCGGTAGAAGCCAGCGCGCCGGTGAGCTGGCCAGCCTCGGCTTTCTGGAAGGCACCGGCCAGCGCCTGGGCCTGGGGCACGAGCGGGCTGTCGGGGTAATCCTTGGCAAACTGCGCCACCGAGGCCCGCACCGCCACCGGCGGCTGAGTCCGGATGGCCAGCAGCAGCTTCAGGTAAGCTACCCGGTCGGTGAGGTCACTCTTGGGGTACTGCTGCTCGAGGCGCGCCACGGCGGCCTTGGCGCGGGTAAAGTATTGGTCCTTATAGAGCGTAAAGGCCGAATCGAGGCGGGCGGCCACGGCGTTGTGCAGCGCCCGCTCGTGCTCGCGGTAGAGTGGGTCGGCAATGAGCCGGGCGTAGGTCGAAGTCGGAAACTCACGCTGGAGCGCGGCGGCGTACTGCGCGGCCTTGGCGGGGTCGGGCAGGTCTTTGTAGTAGAGGTAGAGCAGGTAGTCGGCGTCGGGCGCGTGCGCGCCGCGCGGATAGCGCTCCACCTGGCTGGCGTAGGTTTCGTAGCCGCGCTGCTTTTCCTTGAGCAGCTCCTTGTAGATGCCACCCAGCTCGTACATGGCCGCTTCCACTTGCTGATTGGAGGCGGCCAGCCGGGCGGGCGTGGTCGGCAAGTTCTGACGGTAAGTAGCCACGAGCGCAGTCTGCGCGGCCAGCGGGTCAACCGGGGCGGCGGGCGTGCCCGCGGTAGTGCCATCACCACCATTGACGCGGGTCTGGTCGTTGCCGGTGAGACTTACGGGTACGCCGCCGTTTTGCGGAGCGTTGGGCGAGTTGCTGGGCGTGAGGGTGGTGCGCCAGTTGTCTTGCAGCTTGCGGTCGCCCCAGAGCCGGATGAAGTCGGCCCGGGCCGTGCCCAGCGCCGTGGGATTATCGAAGTACCACTGCGCACCACTGGGTACGGCGGCGGTCGCATCGAAGGCGTTGGGGTTGCTGATGTCGCGCTGGCTGCCGCTGAGCGCGCTGGGCGTGCCGCTGATGCGGCTGGCCTCAACGCGCGCCTTTTGGGCCTGCGCCTTCTGGGCAGCGAGGGCCTTGGCCTCGGCCTGGCGCTTGGCTTCGAGCTCGGCGGCGGCGTAGGTGTTCAGGCGCTTATCGAGCTCGGCCTCGGGCAGGCGGGCCAGGGCTTGCAGGCTGTCCTGGGTTTCGATGATAACGTACTGCTTGGCAAACTCCTTCAGCACGTCGGCCCGCTCCTTGGTGGCGGCGAACAGCGGGTTTTCCTTGGGCATGGCCTGGACCGTGCTATCGTAGTAGGCAGCGGCCAGTGGGTACTTGCGCAGGTTTTCGTAGTAGATGCGCCCCGCCAATAAGTAGGTGTAGCCCTTCTGCGACTTGCTGACCGTGGGCACCTTAGCCGCCGTGCGCAGCAGGGCCAGCGCGTCGCCGTACTTCTGCTGGCGGTAGGCCAGCCGGCCCATCTCGTAATAGATTTTGTCGCGGTACTCCTTGTTCTTGGGGTCTTTCAGCAACGCGGCGAAGTACTTATCCAGCCGCTCTTTACTCTGCTTATCGAGGTCCGATACCTGGCCCAGCAGCAGCTTGGCCTGAAAGTCGAGCTCGTAGGGCGGGTTGTGCTTGAGAATGTCGTTGAGCTGCGCGGTGGCCTCCTTGTCCTGCCCCTGCGCCTGGTAGAGCTGCGCCAAGATGAAGCGCGTGCGCGAGCGCTCGTTCTTGGCCGGAATGAGCGGCACGGCCCGTTCGAGCTGGGTGATGGCTAGCTGCGGCTCCTCTACTTGCAGGTAGTAATCGGCCCGGGCCAGAAACAGCTCGCGGGCGTCCTTGGCCAAGCCCACTTCCTTGTCAAGCAGGTCCGACACGGCTTTGGCGTTGTCGAGCTGCTTGGTAATGAGAAAGCTGCGCATCAGGCCAATCAGCGCCTCCTGCTTGGCAAACGGGTCGCGGCTGGTGCTGTTCACGTACTTAAACGTGAGGATGGCGTCGTCGAACTCCATCTTGTAAAACCGCGACCAGCCCACCAGCAGGTAGGCGTCGTCGGTCCAGTCGGAGCCCGAGCGGTGCTGAATGGGCAGCGAGGCCTTCTTGATAATGTCGTTGAGGTCGGCGCGGGTGGCGCGCACCGTGGTGCTGTCCAGCGTAGGGTAGAGGGGCAGCACCCGGTTGTAATCGTCGCCCCGACCCTTGTAGAGGGTAGCCTCGGTAGCCCACAGCTTTTCGCGGGCCAGGAAGAAGCCGTTGTCACGGGCCGCGACGTTGTTGAGAGCGTGGCTCACGAGCGACTTATCGGAGGCGCAGCCAGCCAGGCTCAGCCCCAGCCCGGCCAGCAGCCCGAGCCGGTAGTATTTCGGGGGAATAGCGATTTTCAACGTCGAAAACTGGTCTGGTTAGTAGGTCGCAACGCCGCTCCCGGCGCAAATTGTTCGGCTCCGTGACTCCTAACGGCCGGCAACCCGTAAAATTACGCCCGGCCCCGCCGAACCTTCATCCTACGCTTAGCTTTACCACCCTTCCATCGCCTGCTCCATGGCCACTACCACCCCCACCCCCGACGCCGACGACTCGGCCCGCAACAGCTCGGCCCTCGGCAAGTACTCCGGCATCGCCGTGCAGATGATCGCCATCATCGGCCTCAGCACCTGGGCCGGCGTGTGGCTCGACGGCCACTTCCAGACCCAGACGCCCTGGTACACCATCGGCCTCACGCTGCTGGGTATCTTCGGTGCGCTGTACCAGGTTATTCGTTCGGCTACTCAGCAGTAAGGTTATGCGCGGCGGGTGGGTTTGCAGGGTAATAATTGGGTGTCTGTTAGTGCTGGGCAGTAGATTAACCAGCCAGGCGCAGCCGCGAGGCCCCGGGCCGACTACCGCCCGCGTCGTGGTGCTGCGCAACGAAGGCAACCTGCTGCCCCTGCGCCGCCTCGATACTCTGCGGCTGGCCACCGTGAAGGTGCGCCCCCAGCCCGACCGCGTAGATTTCTGCTGGCCGCTGCCCCAGGAGGTAGCCGCGTACCTGCCGACGAGCTTCTTCGTCGGCCCACCGTCGTCGGATAGCAAGGCATTACGACCCAATAACCTGCTCCTGCTGGCCCTGCCCGACGGCCCCGCCACCGCCCGGCCGGCGCTACGCCGCCTGCTTACCCTCGGTAAAAAGACGGTGGTGCTGGTGTTCGACAGTACCGCGCTCACGGCCCTGCCCGAGCTAAGCCAGGCTACCGCCGTAGTGCTGGCCCGGGGGCGCGGCTACCAAGCAGTCAGCCAAGCGGTGCAGGTAGTATTCGGGGGCCTGGGTGCCACCGGGCAGCTGCAAGCGCCGATCGGCGGCTTTGGGCCGGGCGAGCCTACAGCCGGCGGGCTGCGGCTGGCCTACGCAACACCCCAGGCCGCCGGCCTACGCGCCAATCTGCCGGTGCTGGTCGATTCGCTGTTGAAAAGGGCCTTGGAAGCGGGCGCCTTCCCGGGGGCGCAGGTGATGGTAGTGCGGCACGGGGTGGTGGCGCTGCGTCGCAGCTACGGCGTGCTGCAAGCCCCGGCCAGCCCCGCCGCCCCGGCGCAGCCCGTGCTCAATAACACGCTCTACGACTTTGCCTCACTCACCAAGGTCACGGCGGCGCTGCCGGCGCTCATGCTGCTGCAAGACCGGGAGCTACTGGGGCCTGATTACACGCTGGGCGCGCTCTTCGATTTTCTGCAAGGCTCGAACAAGCAAGACCTGCGCCTGCGCGACGTGCTCACGCACCAGGCGCGGCTGCGGGCGTTCATTCCGTTCTGGCAAGACTACGTGCAGCCCGACGGATTGCCGCGCGCGCAGTTTTTGCGGCCCGATTCCTCGGCAAGCTTCCCGCTGCGGGTGGCCGCCGGTCTGTGGGCCAGCCGGCAAGTGCCCGGGCGGCTCTACGCAGGCATTGCCGCCTCGCCGCTCAATGCCAAGCCGGGCTACGTGTACTCTGACTTGTCGTTCATGCTGTACCCGTATTACGTGCAAAAGGCCACGGGCCAGCCGTTTGAGCGGTTTATCGCCGAGCAGCTGTACCGGCCGCTGGGGGCGGGCACGTTGGGGTTCAACCCAACCAGGCGGTTTCCGCTGGCCCGCATTGCGCCTACCGAATACGATTCGGTATTCCGGCACCAATTGGTGCACGGCACGGTGCACGACGAAGGCGCGGCGCTGCTGGGCGGCGTGAGCGGCCACGCGGGCTTGTTTGGCTCAGCCAACGACCTGGCCAAGCTGGTACAGCTCTACCTCTGGCAGGGGCGCTACGGCGGGCAGCAGCTCATTAAGGCCGAGACCGTGGCCGAGTACACACGCTGCCAGTTTTGCCCCGACAACCGCCGGGCGCTGGGCTTCGACAAACCCGATCCCAAAAATCCGGCCCTGAACGCGGCGCGCAGCGCCAGCCCGCGCAGCTACGGCCATACCGGCTTTACGGGCACGTATTTCTGGGTCGAGCCCGACCTCGACTTATTCGTGATTCTGCTCACGAACCGCGTCAACCCCACGCGGCGCAACGGGAAGCTGGGCGAGCTGGGTGTGCGCTCGGCGCTGCTCCAGCTAGCCATCGAAAGCGCCCGGCCCTAGCCGGGCGGCCCGTGTTACGGCAGTGTGTGCAAAATGTGAAGGCAAGCTGCGGCATCTCCCGATTTTTTTGCATCTTTAAGCGTCCTAATCCGCGCGAGCCGCTTGGTTTTGGCGTGGTTAGGCTTTTCACCTTTTCACTTTTCGGTTTTCTGGCTAACGCGCCGCTGAGGCGTGGTACGGCTGCTTTTTTCTTTTCCTTCCCTCACCCTTTTCTATGAGAAAAATTTACTGGCTTCCCGTTGCCCTGCTGCCGGCGCTGGGCAGCGCGCTGCCCGGCCGGGCGCAAACCACCCCGGCCGCCACGGCGGCTACCGGCTCGGTCACCGGGACCGTCCGGCAGGCTTCCGACCGCACCCCGTTGCCGGGCGTGAACGTCATCGTGAAAGGCACCAGCAACGGTACCTCGACCGGCTCGGATGGCCGCTACACCCTGGCCAACGTGCCCGCCGGGGCCACGCTTGTCTTCAGCTTCGTAGGCTACGAGCCGGTGGAGCGCCGCGCCGACGGCGGCTCGCTCGACATCACCCTTACGGCCAGCAACAGCGACCTCGATGAAGTGGTGGTGCTGGCCTACGGCATCAAGCAGGAGCGGCGCGACCTCGTGACGGCCGTGCAGGAAGTGTCCAGCAAAGACATCATTGACTCGCGGCAAACCAACATCGTGAACGCCTTGCAGGGCAAGGTGGCGGGCGTCAACATCACTTCCTCGGGCGGCGGGGCGGGGGAGGGGGCCAGCATCGTGATCCGGGGCGGTACCTCGCTCGACGGCGACAACCAGCCGCTGTTCGTCATCGACGGGATGATCATGGACAACTCGTCCTTCCAGGAAAGCACCGCGCCGGGCGGCGGCTCGGCCTTCAACGGCATCATGGGCCGCTCGGTGGGGGCGGCCAACCGCGCCGGCGACCTCAACCCCGAGGATATTGCCTCCATGACGGTGCTCAAAGGCCCCGCCGCCGCCGCGCTCTACGGCCTGCGGGCCGCCAACGGGGCCGTGGTAATTACGACCAAGAAAGGCGCGGCGGGCCGCACCCAGCTCAATTTTCGCACGCAATACTCGATAGATGAAGTAAATCGCCTGCCCAAAATGCAGGGCCTCTACGGCCAGGGCTCGGGCGGCATCTACGACCCCAATTCGCGGATTTCCTACGGGCCACGCTTCCAGCCGGACCAGCCGGTGTACGACAACCTGGGCAATTTCTTCCAGCGCGGCAACACGCTCCAGAACTTCGTCAATATGTCGGGCGGCTCCGACAAGGCCAGCTTTTTCGCCTCGGCCTCCAACCTGCGCCAGAACGGCGTGACGCCCGAAAGCCAGTACGATAAAACCACGGTGCGCATTTCGGGCAATGCCCAAATCTCGCCCAAGCTCAGCGTCACCGGCTCGGCGCAATACCTCAACTCGGGAGCCATCCGACCCTTGCAGGGGCCAGGCTTGATCAGCACCTCGGGCTCGCTCAGCTCGGGCGGCTTTCTGCTGAGCTTGCTCAACTGGCCGCGCAACGACGACGCCCGCAACTACCTCAATCCCGACGGCTCGCGCCGCCGCCTGCTGCCGCTGGGCTCGGGCGTGGATGCAGACGCCGACAACCCCTACTGGACGGTGGCCAAAAACCCCCAGAGCGACCGCACCAATCGCTTCGTGGGCAACGTGCAGCTGACGTTCTCGCCCATCAAAAACTTGACGCTGAGCCATAACATCGGCACCGACGTGTACACCACCCGCAGCCAGTCGGTGCGGGCCGTGGGCACCTCGCAGGCGGGTAACCAGTTTGGTGGCCTGGCCCAGACCGTGGACCAGAACCGCCTCATCACGGCTACCACGCTGGCTACGTATAGCCGGGGCTTCTTCGACGAAAAGCTGCGCGGCAGCCTCACGGTGGGTAATACCATTGAGGAGAACAAGGACGAGGCCGTGGACTACGTGGGGTTGATTTTCCAGAACCCCGACTTTATTGGCCTCAACAATACGGTGAATCGCAACGCGCTGCAACGCGACCAGACGCGCCACCTCATCGGCAACTTCGCCCGGCTCTCGGCCACGGTGTTCGACCAGCTGATCGTGGAATTGCAAGCCCGCTACGACCAGTCATCGACCCTGCCCCGGCCCGACGAGGGTAAGATTTTCGGTAAGGGCTTTCTCTACGGCTCGGCCGCGCTGGGCTACGAGTTTACCAAGGTGCTGGGCCTCGACCAGAATCCCATTCTGAATTACGGTAAGTTGCGGGCCTCGGTGGCCGAAGTGGGCAAGGACACCGGTCCCTACCGCGTGCTGGCCCCGCTGACCACCAACACCTACATCGGCGGTGGGCTACGCAACGACTTCTTCGGCTCCAACCCCAACCTGCGGCCCGAGCGCACCCGCACCTACGAGGCCGGCGTCAATCTGCAATTCTTCAAGAATCGCCTGAGCCTGGACGTTAACTACTACCGCTCGCGCACTGTGGACCAGCTCATCGCCCCGCGCGTGAGCCAGGCCACCGGCTTCATCCTGCAATACATCAACGGCGGGGTGGTGACCAATGAGGGCCAGGAAATCAGCCTCAGCGGTACGCCCGTGCGCAGCGCCAGCGGCTTTACCTGGGACGTGAATGCCAACTTCTACCACAACACCAACAACGTGGAGAGCCTGCCCTTCCCGCTCACGGTGGTGTACCAGTCCGATGCCTTCGTGACCAACGTGCACGAGGGCGGGGCCTTCCCGGGCCGACCCATCTCGGGCATCGCGGCCACCGACTTCAATCGTGTGACTGACCCCAGCAGCCCCGCCTACGGTCAGGTGATCGTAGAAGCCAACGGCTATCCCACCGTGACGCCGGTCAGCGCCTTCCAGTACGCCGGCAACCGGGCGCCGCGCTTTACCACCCAGCTGACCAATACGTTTACTTATAAAGGTTTATCGCTGACTTCGCTGTTCGACTTCCGGGTGGGCGGCGTCGTAGTGAACGGCAACGACTGGTACCAGACCAGCGTGGGCACCTCGCTGCGCACTGCCAACCGCTACCAGACGGTGGTATTCGACGGCGTGGTAGCCCAGAAGGATGCCAGCGGGGCCACGACCTACGTGCCCAACACCCGCCCCGTGGAGCTGACCCAGAACTACTACACCAACATCCTGGCCGGGGCGGGTACCGCCTTTATTGAGGATGGCTCGTGGGCGCGGCTGCGCTACGTTACGCTCAGCTACGCCCTGCCCGCCCGCTGGCTCGGTGGTTCAGCCTCCTTCCTCAAAGGCGTTGAGCTGAGCGTAACCGGCCGCAACCTGGTGCTGCTCACCAAGTACAGCGGGGCCGACCCCGAGACGGCGGCCGCTGGTGCGGGCGTGCGCGGCGGCGGCTCGGGCGGCATCGACTACGGCAACACCCCCGGCACGCGCGGCGTGGACATGGGCGTGCGGGTCAATTTCTAGCCCGTGCCATTCTCTCTTTCTAACGACTTATTCAGGATGAAAAAATATCTTCTTTTCCTCGGGCTGCTGGGGGCGGTGGCCACGCTGCCCGCGTGCCAGAAGTTTCTCGACGTCAACGACAACCCCAACAACCCCATCGTTTCGACGCCCAACTTCCTGCTGCCCGGCATCATCTCCAATGGCCTGCAAACGCAGATGTTTACGGCTCTGCGCACGCCCTACTTCGAGCAGTACGTGGTGAGCCGCGCTGCCAACGTGGGCCTCGACCAGTTTCGGCTCACCAATGCCCAGAGCACCAATACGTTCAATTACTCCTACTTCCAATCGGGCGGCAATATCCCCAAGATGATAGCCGCCGCCCAGGCCGAGGGCTCGGCCTATTACGTGGGGGCGGGCAAGATTATGCAAGCCGTACTGCTGGCCCACGCCACCGACATGCTGGGCGACATTCCCTACACCGAGGCCTACCAGGGCGGCGACAACTACACGCCCAAGTACGACTCGCAGCAATCCATCTACGCCGCCGTCAACCAGCTCTGCGACGAGGGGGCCGTGGAAATGGCCAAGCCCAGCAGCGCCAACTTCCGGCCGCTCTACAGCACCAGCCCCAGCGAGAGCGGCGACATTCTGTATAAGGGCGACCAGACCAAGTGGCTGCGGCTGGCCTACGCCCTCAAGGCCCGCCAAGCCCAGCACCTCACCAAAAAAGCCAGCTACGATCCCAACGCCGTGCTGGCCCTCGTCGATAAAGCCTTTACCTCCAGCGCCGACGACGCGCAAATCAACTACCAAACGGCCGTGGCCCCGCTGGCCAATACTACCAGCATCTTCGGCCCCACCCGTTCTAATTTTGGCGGAGCGACGTTCTCGACCAACGTCATCAAGTACTTGAACGGTACGACTTTCTCCGGCGTCACCGACCCGCGCTTCGGCATCATTACGCCCACGACCAGTACGGGGGCCAACCCCGGGGCGGGCACCACTACCACCGCCAACCTCACGCCCGGCTCCACGCTCACCGATTTCTACGGTGGGTGGTACGCCCGTGAGTTGGGGTACTTCGAGCTGATTACTTACCACGAAGTCAAGTTTATCGAGGCGGAGGCGGCCTTCCGAGCCGGCGACCGCACTCGTGCCCTGCGGGCGCTGCGCGACGGCATCCGGGCGCACATGACCAAGGTGGGCCAGGGCGGCAGCAACGCTTTGCCGGCCGTCACTTTCCCCACCATATCCTCGACCCAGATCAGTACCTACCTCGCCTCAGCCGCCGTGCCCCAGGACGAAGCCTCGCTCACGCTGCGTAGCATTATGGAGCAGAAGTACCTCGCTATGTTCCTCAACCCCGACTCGTGGTCGGACCTGCGTCGCCTCGACTACAGCACCGATATCTACGTCAACCTCGTGTACCCCGTGGGTAGCCAGCCCAATCCCAGCGCCGTGGCCCAGTCCGACCCCAAGCTGCGCTGGCCCCGCCGCATGCTGCCCGGCGCCACCGAGCTGCTCTACAATCCCAACGCCGTGAATAAGCTCTTCAGCGACGCCGGGGCTACTTCCAACGACGATTACGTGCTCAAGCCCCTGTGGTTTGACCAGAAATAAGGCGCTCACTTTAGCTATTGATTGACGATGAAGCCTTTCTATAAAATTGCGGCCCCACTGCTGGCCGGGCTGGCCCTGCTGGCCGGCTGCAAAAAAGAGTTGGACGACTACTACACCCCCGTGGCCACTGCGGGCTATTTCGTAGTGGGGCTGCCCAACGCGACGCTCAGCACCACCGCTACCTCCACCTTCGCGGCCAAGTACGCGCCCGGCGAAACCATTCCGATTGTCGCCGGCTACAACCAGCCCGACAACCCGACGACTATCACGGTGTTCCAAGCCACCAAAACCGACTCGGCCCAGGTGGGCAGCTACCCGGTCAGCGGAACGTTCCTGCAATCCGCGCAGCTGACCACCCAAACAGTCCCTTATAAAGTGCCCACCACTTACCCGGTTGGTACGTCGGTGCGGGTGGATCTCACGCTCACTTTCCCCGATGGTGGCCAGCGGCTGCGCCGCTTCACCTACCAGGTAGCTAACGCACCGACTCTCGTCTTCGGCACGCCCGCCATCACGTACCGCAATGGCCTCGGGGCCAACGGCCAGGCCGAGGGCGACCTCATCGGCTACGCTTTGACAATCAATGCGGGCGGTATCTCGACCTCGACTACGCCCGTGGCCAACCTCTACAAGAGCGTGGACAGCCTCGTGTACTACGCCCGCATCGGCGGCACGGGACCGCTGCTGCGGCAAGGCGTCATCCGCACGCCCACAGCCGGTGTTGAGAACAAGCGCACCATCGATTTGCGCGTGCCTACGGGCGCGGCCACGGGCGGCGGGGTGAGCTTCGTCTTTACGGCGTACGCGCAGTTCGTCGCCACCAGCCTGAGCTCGCCGCTGCTGTCCGTCGTGGCTTCTACGCCCTTCAGAACCACCCGCCAGGGTCGGGTGGCCTTCGGCGGGGGCGTCAGCACCGACTCGCTGGCCTTCAACCTGAGCACGGGTCTCAACGAGCCCGCCGCCAATCCAGCCACGGGCAAAGATCTGCAAGTGAGTGGGCTGGCTAGCACTGGCACCCTGACGCTGGGGGCCGGCAACACTACCCGCTACTACAAGCTCACCGCCGCCCAACTCGCCGCCAACCCCTACACCACGGCCAGCGCCAACGCCATCGGCAACCTGATCTACCAGAACACGACGACCGCTGACCTCGGCGCTCCCGCCGTGGGCGACGTGTACGCGGTGCGCCTGCGGGGTACCGCCGAAGTCATGCTGCTGCGGGTGCTCGCCCTGCGCGCCAGCACCAACGGTAGCGTGGGCCGGCTGCGCTTCGAGTACCGCTCGCTATAGGCCAGCCACTTTTTTCAGAGTTTTTTCACAAATTAAGCCCCGTTGGCCCCGGTCGACGGGGCTTTTGCGCAGTTCTGTGCCGACCTTTGCGGCCCGGTTTCGACCTGCTGCCCATGAACACCCGATTTCTTACTCAGTTTGCGGCCTTTGCGCTGTTCTGTTTGGCCGTGCTTTTCGGCTTGCGGGCGGCCTTCGGCGAGGCAGTGGTGCACCCGCTGGCGCCCTACGTAGTGGGGGCGCTGCTGGGACTGACGCTGCTCGCCTACTGGCTCACGGCGGCGGTCACCCGTAGCTCGCCCGGCCGCTTTCTAGTGGCTTATTTCGGTGGGGTAGGGGCACGGCTGCTGATTGGCATCGGTATTATTCTCGTCTATTTTTTTACCGGTAATATCCACGATAGCCACGGCCTGCTCACCTTCCTCGGAGCCTTCTTCATAGGCTACTTTCTGTGCGCTGGTTTTGAAATATGGGCTATTTTTAGTAACTTGCGCCCGTTTTCAGCGAAGCAAGTCCCAAAAGAAGAATAATTTACCCCCGGACTTGGGTTTTAATCACTATTGAATGAAGCGCTTACTCACCCTCTTGCTTTGCCTGTGTACGTTCGTCGGCTTCGGTGCCGAACCCACTGAATCGGGCGAAAAAGGGGAGTCCTTCAACCCCGGCGAAGTTATTTTGCACCACGTGGCCGACTCCCACGAGTGGCACTGGTTCAGCACGGACAACGGGCACTTCGTTACCTACCTGCCCATCATCGCTTACCAGCCGGGTAAAGGACTATCCGTATTCTCCTCCGAAGAGCTAGCCGAGGGCAAAACCCACGGCAACCTGAAGCTCGAAGAAGAGAAGCTCGTTACCACCGACGGCAGCAAAGTCTACGACTTCTCCATCACCAAGAACGTAGCGGCCCTCGCCATGAGCAGCCTGCTGCTGGTAATCATCTTTACTTCGGTAGCCAAGTCGTACAACCGCCGTGCCGGCCAGGCACCCTCGGGTCTGCAAAACGCCCTGGAGCCGTTCGTGGTGTTTATCCGCGACGAGGTGGGCAAGAAGAGCATCGGCCCCAAATACGAGCGCTACATGCCGTACCTGCTCAC
The DNA here is from genome assembly GCA_913776615.1 of uncultured Hymenobacter sp. GTDB lineage: Bacteria > Bacteroidota > Bacteroidia > Cytophagales > Hymenobacteraceae > Hymenobacter. Next base: position 25,946 of record CAJYPK010000050.1, on the reverse strand, counting down.
GGTCTTCTTCTTCATCTGGTTTAATAACCTGCTGGGTCTCACGCCCGGCGCGGCCAACCTCACCGGCAACATCGCCGTGACGATGGCCATGGCCCTGCTCACGCTCATCATCACGCTGTTCAGCGCCAACAAGAACTACTGGGGTCACATCTTCGCGCCTCCCGGGGTGCCGTGGCCGCTCTACATCATCATGGTGCCGGTTGAGTTGGTGGGCGTGATCGTGAAGCCCTTCTCGCTGATGATTCGTTTGTTCGCCAACATCACGGCCGGCCACATCATCATCCTGAGCTTTATCAGCCTCATCTTCATCTTCCGTTCGTCGGCTACGGGCTTTCTCTCGGTACCCTTCGGCTTGTTCATCAGCATGCTGGAACTACTGGTGTCGATTCTGCAAGCCTATATCTTCACCCTGCTGACGGCCATGTACATTGGCAGCGCCGTGGAAGAGCATCACCACGACGAGGCGCACCACGAGGACTTCGGCACCGCCGAGGAGCGCGCTGGTGGTTCCAACCTGGCTCACCTGGGCCGCCCCGACGTAGCCGCTCACTAAGCTAACCTAGTCACCGCACCGGCGGCCGGGTCTTTATTTCCCCAAGTTTTTTCCCTACACACATTTTTCTTTTTACCATGCTTCTTTCGTTGTTGCTGCAAGTTGTTAATTCGGTTGGTCTGGCTGTAATGGGTGCCGGCCTCGGCGCTGGTCTGGCTATCCTGGGCGCTGGCCTGGGCATTGGCCGCATCGGGGGTAGCGCTATGGAAGCCATCGGCCGTCAGCCGGAAGCTTCGGGCAAAATCCAGACTGCTATGCTGATCGTAGCGGCTCTGCTGGAAGGTGCTACGCTGTTCGCCATCGTAGTCTGCCTGCTCATCGCCCTGAAATTGCAGTAATCGCGTCGGTTTAAGCCCGGCCGGCTGGCCTCCCGCGTGGGGGCCAGTCGCGCCGGGTTTTCGTTCGGCTAGGGCCTGAGTTTTTCGCTGGTTCCCCAGCCGGCCGGGCACCTGGGCAACTAAGCTGCCGCCGCCGGATGTTTATCGGTGTCGCCTTACCGCGGCGCTGCCACCCCGATAATTGCCGTCCTCTATGAATCTTATCACCCCCGAATTTGGTTTGCTCTTCTGGCAAACCCTGATTTTCCTTCTCCTGTTTCTGCTGCTGGCCAAGTTTGCCTGGAAGCCGATTCTGGGCTCGCTCAAGGAGCGGGAAGAAAGCATCGACAGCGCGCTGAAGATGGCCCAGCAGGCGAAGGAAGAGATGCAAAGCCTGAAAGCCGGCAACGAGAAGCTTCTGGCCGAAGCCCGCAAGGAGCGCGACCAAATGCTGAAGGAAGGTCAGGCGATGGCAGCTCAATTTGTGGAGCAAGCCAAAACCACGGCTACCGAAGAGGCTAACCGCATCACGCAGCAAGCCCGCGAAGCCATTCAGCAGGAGAAAAGCCAGGCCCTGGCCGAGGTGCGCAACACCGCCGCCCAGCTGAGCGTGGACATCGCCGAGCGCCTGCTCCGCCGCGAGCTGGCCGACCCCGCCGCCCAGCAAAAGCTGGTAGATGACTACCTGAAAGACGTAAAGCTCAATTAATTGTCAATGGTTAATTGTTAATGATTAATTGTTGAACTCGCTTTTTAAGCCGCTCTCAACCAGCTATTAACAATTAATCATTAACCATTAACAAGTAAAAAAATGGCCGACCAACGAGTAGCCGCCCGCTACGCCAAGTCTTTGCTGGACCTGGCGCAGGAAATGGGCACCCTGGCAACCATTAAGCAGGACATGGACCTGCTGGCCAACACTGTGGCCGGCAGCCGCGACCTGCGCCTGCTGCTGCGCAACCCGATTGTGAAGCACGACAAGAAGCTCAGTATTCTCAACGCCGTGTTTCAGGGCAAGGTGTCGGAAACGATGCTGCGCTTCTTCCAGATTCTGACCAGCAAAAACCGTGAGTCGGCCCTGGAGCACATCGGGACCGAGTTCCTGGCCCAGTACAATGCCCTGATGGGCGTGCAGGTAGCCGAGGTTACGTCGGCCACGCCGCTGACGCCCGCCACCCGCGCTGAAATCGAGCAGTTGGTGAAGCAGCAAACCGGTCTCAAGGAAGTGTCGCTTACCGAAAAGGTGGACGCTTCGCTGATCGGCGGTTTTATCCTGCGCGTGGGCGACCAGCAGATTGACGATTCGGTTCGGGGTGGCCTGCGCCGCCTGCGCTCTTCCCTAACCGATAATTCTTACCAACCTAGTCTAAACTAATACTATCATGGCAGAAGTACGCCCGGACGAAGTATCCGCTATCCTGCGGCAGCAGCTGTCCAACTTTAAATCGGCCGCTGAGCTGGAAGAAGTCGGCACCGTGCTCCAGGTGGGCGACGGCGTGGCTCGCATCTACGGGCTATCGCACGCCCAGTCGGGCGAGCTGATCGAGTTTGAAAACGGCCTGCAAGGGCTGGTGCTGAACCTCGAAGAAGACAACGTAGGTGCCGTACTGCTCGGCGACTACTCTGAAATTCGGGAAGGTGCCACCGTGCGCCGCACCAACAAAATCGCTGCTATCCAGGTAGGCGAGGGCATCGTGGGCCGCGTGGTAAACACGCTGGGCCAGCCCATCGACGGCCGCGGCCCCATTCAGGGCCAGACCTACGAGATGCCCCTCGAGCGCAAGGCTCCCGGCGTAATCTTCCGCCAGCCCGTTACCGAGCCGCTGCAAACTGGCATCAAGGCTATCGACGCCATGATTCCGATTGGCCGGGGCCAGCGCGAGCTGATCATCGGTGACCGCCAGACCGGCAAGTCGACCGTGGCCCTCGACGCCATCCTCAACCAGCGCGAGTTCTACGAGCGCGGCGAGCCCGTATTCTGCATCTACGTAGCCGTAGGCCAGAAGGCCTCGACGGTAGCTCAGGTAGTTAACGCCCTGACCAAGGGCGGCGCGATGGACTACACCGTGGTGGTATCGGCTTCGGCCTCGGATCCCGCTCCGATGCAGTTCTACGCTCCCTTCACGGGTGCCGCCATCGGCGAGTACTTCCGCGATACGGGCCGTCCGGCCCTCGTGGTGTACGACGACTTGTCGAAGCAGGCCGTGGCTTACCGTGAGGTGTCGCTGCTGCTGCGTCGCCCCCCGGGCCGTGAGGCTTACCCCGGCGACGTATTCTACCTGCACAGCCGCCTGCTGGAGCGCGCCGCTAAAATCAACGCTTCGGATGAGATTGCGCGCAACATGAACGACCTGCCCGAAAGCCTGAAGCCCCTGGTGAAAGGCGGTGGCTCGCTGACGGCCCTGCCGCTCATCGAAACGCAGGCTGGCGACGTATCGGCGTACATTCCGACCAACGTAATTTCGATTACCGACGGCCAGATCTTCCTTGAAACCAACCTCTTCAACTCCGGCGTGCGCCCCGCTATCAACGTGGGTATCTCGGTGAGCCGCGTGGGTGGCAACGCCCAGATCAAGTCGATGAAGAAGGTATCGGGTACGCTGAAGCTCGACCAGGCCCAGTTCCGCGAGCTGGAAGCCTTCGCCAAGTTCGGCTCGGACCTTGACGCCTCAACCAAGCTCACTATCGAGCGCGGCCGTCGCAACCTGGAAATCCTGAAGCAGCCCCAGTTCTCGCCCGTAAAGGTGGAAGACCAGGTGGCCATCATCTACGCCGCGACCAACGGCCTGCTCGATACCGTACCGGTTAACCGCGTGCGGGAGTTCGAAGCTGAGTTCCGCCAAGTGATGAACGCTCGTAACCCCGATGTGCTGAAGGCCCTGAAAGCCGGCAAGCTCGACGACTCGGTAACGGGGGCTATCCGCCAGACGGCCAAGGATGTAGCTGCTGGCTACGCCGCTAAGTAATTATAAATTATGAGTTATGAATTATGAATTGGCAAGCGGTTGTCTCCCTTGGGGCTAGCGTGTAATTCATAATTCATAATTCAAAACTCATAATTGAAGTAAATGGCAAGCTTAAAGGAAGTTCGCTCGCGTATCCAATCGGTTTCGAGCACGCAGCAAATCACCAAAGCCATGAAAATGGTGGCGGCGGCTAAGCTGCGCCGGGCTCAGGACAACATTACCCGCATGCGCCCCTACGCGCAGCGCCTCACCAGCATTCTGGCTAACCTGACCCGCACCACCACCGACGAGGTAGTGAGCGAGTACGGCCAGGTGCGCGAGGTGCGCCGGGTGCTCATCATCGCCATTACCTCCGACCGGGGGCTGGCCGGTGCCTTCAACGCCAACGTGTTCAAGGGAGTGAACGCGCTGATTGCCCAGCGCTACGCCAACCTGCCGCAAAGTGCCATCTCGGTGATGGCCATCGGCAAGAAGGCGCACGACTACTACGGTCGCCGTAATTTCCAGCGCGTGGGCGACTACACGCACGTGTTCGGCAAGCTCTCGTTCGATACGGTGCGCGTGGCGGCGGAAGAAGCCATGCGCGGCTTTACCGAGGAGCGCTACGATCAGGTGGTGATGGTATACAACGAGTTCAAGAACGTGGCCACCCAGGTGATTCAGGCCGAGCAACTGCTGCCGCTCGCGCCCACCGAAGTACCCGCCGGGACTCCTAGCGCTACCGCGCCCGACAACAGCATCGACTACATTTTCGAGCCCAGCAAGGAGGAGATTATCCAGACGCTCATCCCGCAAAGCCTGAAGATTCAGCTCTACAAGGCCGTGCTGGAAAGCAACGCCTCGGAGCACGGTGCCCGCATGACGGCGATGGACAAAGCCACCGACAACGCCGGTGAGCTGCTGAAGTCGCTCAAGCTGACCTACAACCGGACGCGTCAGGCGGCCATCACGACCGAGATTCTCGAAATCGTGGGTGGGGCCGAGGCGCTGGCGGCTGGCCAGTAAGCGGTACGCTCAAACAACGCGAAAGCGCCGGTACCCTGGAGGTGCCGGCGCTTTTTTGGTTACCAGCCCCAACGCCGTTACACGCGACTGAGAAATTACAATGAAGTAGTTTAGGAAGTAGGCCAGTAAGAACGGTTATCGCGCTTATCTGGCGTTCGCTTGCCGAAGCATGACTGGTTTTTAAGCAAGGATAACTTCCTAAGCAGCTTCAATGATTAACGGGCTGGCGATAGTATTTTTGAGTAGTTGGTGCTACGCAGGCTGACTACTCCCATGTGTCGCGTATAAAAGAACGCTTACTCGTTTTATGGCTGGGCTTGCTGCTGGGCGGCGCAGCGCGGGCCCAGGGGCCGCCGGTGCCGCTGGCGCGCATGGTCGTTATACGCGATAGTATCGGGCGGTTGCTGGCTACCCAGCCCCGGCTCGACACTCAGCGGGTAGGTCGGCTGAACGCATTGGCCTTCCTGTTGCGGACCAACGAAGCGCCGGAGGCTGAGCGCCTGGCCCGGCGGGCATTGGCGCTGGCCCAGCGGCTGCACTTTGCCGCGGGCTTGCTGGATGCCCATTTCAACCTGGGCTACTGCCTGCGGGCCCGCAATGCGTACGATTCGGCGGTCTATCACTCGCAGATAGCTTTAAAGCTAAGTATGCAGCTGGGTAGTCGCTACAAGCAAACCCGCGCGTACTACAATCTGGCCCGGGTATATACCGAGCAGGGCAACTGCGCTGCGGCTCTGGGAATGAGCCTAAGGGGGCTAGCCGTGGCGCGGGTGCTACGTGATGCTCGTACCGAGTTATTTCAGTTGATACAGGCGGCGCGGATTGAGCTGGCGCTGGGTGAATACGACACGGCCCGCGCCCACGTGGAGGCAGCTCGGCACCTGATACCGGCCGCCCACGACCCCTTGGGTACGGGGTACGTGTACCTGGCCCTCGGCGACATCAGCCGTCGGCAGGGGCAGTGGCTAGCCGCTCGCAACTACTACATGCAGACCGCCGCCAACTATGGTAAGGTATACAATGCCCGCGGCCTATTGCCCGTCGAGTTGTCGCAGGCCGACATGACTAATCGCTTGGGCGACCACGTAGCCGCCCGCCGGGCAGCCCAAAGTTTATTACGCCGTGCCCAGGCTACGGGTACTCCCGAACAAGTGGCTCAGGCCGCCTTGCTGCTCGCCCAAACCTGGCTGGCCACTGCCCGTCCCGACAGTGCGCTGCGCGCTGCCGCCCGCAGCCTGGCTACGGCGCGGGCGGCCCATTTGCGGCTGATAGTTCGCGACGCGGCCCTGGCATTGGCCCAGGCCAGCGATGCCCTGGGGCAGGGCCACGCCGCTTACCGCTACCAGGTATTGGCCAGCGCGTACGCCGATAGCATTGCGGGGGAGGAAACCCGTCGCCGGGTGGCTGCTCTCGAAGCCCAGGCGGCGCACGGCCAGGAGCAGAGCCAGATTCGGCTGCTGCGCCAGCAGGCTCGCTTGCAAACCCAGCAGCAGGAGCTCGACCGGCTGCACTACCGCCAGGCCGCGGCGGTGCTGATTGGCGGGGCCTGGCTGGTGCTGGCGCTAGCCGGCTACCTGCTGTGGCGCTACCGCCGCCGCGAGGCTCGCCGCCAGGAGGCCCTGCGCACCCGCATCGCGGCCGATTTGCACGACGAGGTCGGGAGTATGCTCACCCAGATTTCCATGCAGAGTACGCTGCTGCGGGAAGGGCGCTACGCCCCGTCGCAGCAGCAAGCCTACCTCGACCAGATGGCCGACGCCAGCCGCCGCGCCGCCCGTCAGATGAGCGACGCCGTGTGGAGCATCGACGCCCGCTACGACTCGGCCGCCAGCCTGCTCGACCGCCTGCGCGACCACGCCCACGAGGTATTGCCCCCCGCCGGCCTCGAAATCGACTTTGGGGCCGAGGCCGCGGTGGCGACGGCCGCCGTGCCGCTAGCTACCCGCCAGGCGCTCTATTCCATCTATAAAGAAGCCCTGCACAACGTAATAAAGCACGCGCAGGCCCACCAGGTACAAGTGCGCCTGCGGCTGCCGGACGGCCAGCTGGAGCTCACCGTCCGCGACGATGGCCGGGGCAGCGTCGCTGTCAGCCGGCCCGGCGGCCAGGGCCTGCCCAACATGCGCATGCGCGCCCAGGCAGTGGGCGGTACCGTGCAAGTGGAGGCCGGCGGCCCAGCCCGGGGCCTGGGCCTGATAGTGCGCCTACCCCTCCAGTAGCGGTGAGATGGTGAGTGGTGAGATGGTGAAGTGGTAATGTGATGGGTGATGAATTGCCATGTGTGCCACAGCTTAGTTGGTTGTGAAGCTACAAGCCGCTCATATTTCACTACTCACCATCTTACCACTCCCTATCTCACCACTCGCCATTTCACTGCTTCGCCATATCACATCTTTATGTGATAGCGCCGTATAGGGTGGGCACCGACCTTTGCCCTTGTGATACCACTCGGCATTATCGAAGATCAGGCCGCTATTCGGGAGGCGCTGTGCGAATACCTCGGCGCGCAGCCCGAGTTTGATTGCGTACTGTGCGTGGCCTCGCACGAGGAATTTATGGTCGGGTTGGCCGGGCTCACTACGCCCCCCACGCTGGTCCTCTCCGATATTGGTCTGCCCGGGCGCTCGGGTATCGAGGGGCTGGGCGTGCTGCGGCAGGTGCTACCCCAGGCCGAGGTGCTGATGCTGAGTGTGTATACCGATGCCGAGCGCGTGTTCGAGGCGTTGCGGGCGGGCGCGGTGGGCTACCTCGAAAAAACTACCCCGCTACCCATGCTCAAGGAGCACCTGCTGCAAGTGGCGGCCGGCGGCTCGCCCATGAGCCCGAGCGTGGCCCGCCACGTGACGCGCTACTTCGCCCCCCGACCCGTGGTGCCGACCGCCGATGCGCTTACCCCGCGTGAGCAGGAAATAGTGCGAGCCATCGAGGACGGCCTGAGTTACAAGCTCATTGCCGAGCGGCTGCACGTGAGTATAGACACCGTGCGCTCGCACATCCGGCAGGTGTACCGCAAGCTGCAAGTGAACTCCAAGGCTGAAATCATAATCAAAGCCCGGCAACGGCCCCGCCTGCCCTGGTAGCCATTTTTTCTTCCTTTCTGAGCTATGCAAGTGCCCCTGCCTCGTGGTCGAAGCGGGGGCGCTTGGTTGATGGGTAAACGCTTAATCTAAAGGTCTGCAGAGCTGGATTCGGCCTCGGGGCTAGCACGGTGTCCGGGGCTGGCCGCCGCTTGAAGTGGAAACAGGTGGCGGGAAAAGCCTCTTCGCGCAGGTAGCCGGCTGTGAAGACAGGGCGAGTAGTCGTGTATTTGAAAGCAAGGAGCGTGGGTGAGAAAACAGCAAAGGGCAGCCAGCCACGGCCTGCAATAATACTAGGGTACCAGGCTAGCGATGAGCGCTAGCCTGGCCTGCTGCACTGCTACCCGGCGGAATGGCTTCTGCCCAGTGTGCGGGAGCAGGGAACCCCTGGGCTGGAACCGCTCCTCGTCGGCCGGGCGAGCTACCAGCCCGGCCGATGCCGATACTATAATTTTGGCAAGCTGTACGGAGGAGTTTGCCGCATCTCTTACTTTGTAGTAACAACTGCTAAGGCGCTCGGTTGCAGTTACACAGCAGGCGTACTCTGCGCCACCCTCCTCTGTCCTCTTTTCCTTCGCTTTTTGTATGAAAAATACTTACTCAACCAAGCTGAATCGGCTCTTCTTGGGGAGCTGCTGCAAGAGCTTGCTGTTGGCCCTGGGGCTGGCCTCCGCTACGGCCCAGGCGCAGACCCCAACTTTCGATGCCATGACCCGGTACCCCAGCGGGGCCTCCGGCAACTACTTTGTAGCAACGGGTGACCTCAACGGCGACGGAGTGCTGGACATGGTGACCAGCAACCTCAATAGCTCTTCCGTGAGCGTGCTGCTGGGCCGGGCTACGGGGGGCTTCGACCCGGCCGTACCCTATAGTATGACCTATGGTGACAACCCGAGCCAACTAGCCCTGGCGGATTTGAATCAGGACAACAAGCTGGATGTGGTAGTAGCTACCCAGTCCACAGTGATCGTACTACTGGGTACGGGAACTGGTACGCTGGGTGCTTCACGTTACTATACCAGTATGGTCTATAAGGGCTACGGAATGAAGCTCTACGACGTAACCCGCGATGGCATCCTGGATGCCGTGGTGACCGGCACGGAGGGTAGGGTGGCTGTACTGCCGGGTACGGCCGCAGGTACCTTCGGCTTCGCTAGCAGCTACACGGCTGGTAGTAGCCCGCGGGGGGTAAGCGTGGGCGACTTCAACCACGATGGCCGGGCCGATATAGTGGTGAGCGATGCCCAGCAACCCAACCTGTACGTGCTACTGGGCAGGGCGAGCGGCGGGTTTGCCACTCCCGTTATCTACCCGATAGGCCGGACAGCATACTTTGTGGAAACCGCCGACCTGAACCGCGATGGTCAGCTGGATATCCTCGTGTCGGGGTACCAAAACAAAAACTTGAGTGTGCTGAACGGCAACGCCGATGGCACCTTCGGCCCGCTCGTGACCTATCAGGTTATCCCTACGTTCGCCCCCGGGACCTATCCACCTCCCCCCACTGATTATCTAACCGGGATGGCCGTGGGCGATGTAAATGGCGATGGCTACCCGGACGTGGTAGTGAACGATGCCAATAATAGTAAGATATACGTCCTGCCTGGTACCAGCACGGGTACGCTGGGGGCAGCTGTTCCCTTCGCGGACGGTAGTACTGCCTCCGCCTTTGGCGGCAATTTTCCCTACGAGGTAAAGCTGGCCGACCTGAACCGCGATGGCAAGCTCGACATCGTGGTAGCCCACGGTCAGTATTATGAAAATACGCTGGGTACGCTGCTGAATACCACCGTGTACTCCGATGCCCCCACCCTCACTGCCCTCAGCCCCACGAGCGGGCCGGTGGGCGCCAGCGTCACACTCACGGGCACCAACTTGAGCGGGGTTACCAGCGTGCAGTTTAATGGCACGGCGGCTACCACCTTTACGGTGGTCAATGCTACTACCCTTACGGCCACCGTGCCCGCCGGGGCCACTACCGGCCCAGTCACGGTGACTGCGCCCCGCGGTACGGCCACCGGCCCCGGTTTCACCGTGACGTATCCTGACCTGGTAGTGAATTCGACCACAACTATCCCGGCCGGGACCTACAACAGCATCACCATCAATAGCCCCGGCGTGGCCACGCTGGCCGGCAACGTGACGGTGAATACGAGTACCACCGTGGGTAGCGGGGCGACGCTCAACGACGGCTGCTTCGTACTCAGCGGGGCGGGCAGCTTCACACTGGCGGCGGGTGGTACGCTGGGCATCTGCAATGCGCAGGGGCTGAGCAGTACCGCCGGTCAGGGGCTGCTGCAAAACACGGGCTTCCGCAGCCTGTCCATCGACGCTACGTACGTCTACAACGGCACGGCGGCGCAGGTTACGGGCGGGCAATTGCCCTACCAGGTGCGCAACCTGACCAGTACCAACAGCAACACCGTTACACTGAGCCAGGCGGTCAGCGTGGCGCAAGTGCTCACCCTCAACGCGGGCAACCTGAACCTCAACGGCCGGGCGCTGACGTTGCTCAGCAGCGCCAGCGGCACCGCGCTGGTGGCCAACCTTGGCTCGGGCTCGATCATCGGTAACGTAACGGTGCAGCGCTACATCGACCCCAGCCTTAACCCCGGCCTGGGCTACCGCCACTTGGTATCGCCCACAACTTCGGGCACGGTGGCGGCCTTCGGCTCGGGAGGTACGGGGCTGGTGGTCAACGATGCCTACAACACGGCGGCCAATCCCGGTAGCGTGACGCCCTTCCCCACCATTTTCAGCTACGATCAGAGCCGCGTGGCTACTTCGCCCGCGACGACGCTCTCCGCTTTCGACAAGGGCTGGGTGTCGCCGAGCGCGCTGAGTGAACCGGCTGCCCCGGCCACGACGGGCTACGTAGTGCAGCTCACTGGCGGGCAGACGCTGAACTTTACCGGGCAGGTAGGCAACAGTAGCACCTCGATTGCCATGAGCCGCAACAGCGGGGCCACGGCCGCCGAGGCGGGCCTGAGCCTCATCGGTAATCCCTATCCCGCGCCGCTCGACCTGGGTACCGTCACGGCGGGCCAGCGCAGCAACGTGGACGCGGCGTTCTACGTCTTCGAAAGCACCTCGCAGTACGGCGGCAGCTACCGCAGCTTTGTCAACGGGGTGGCCAGCACGGGCGGCAGCTCCCTGGTCGGCACGGCCCAGGCGTTCTTCGCCCGCGTCACGGCGGGCCAGACCAGCGGCACGCTCGCGCTCGACAACACCAACCGTATCATCAGCTATGGCCAGCCGGCTGCCGTGCGCCGCACCGCCGCTGACCCCCGCCCGTTGGTGCGCCTCGACCTGCAAGGAGCCAGCGGCCCGGCCGATAGCTTCACGGCCTACGCCGAGGCCGGGGCCTCGGCCGGCTTCGACGGCGAATACGACGCGGCCAAGTTGCCCAACTCTACGGGCCTGAACCTGAGCAGCGCTACAACTACTGATAACCTGGCCATCGACGGGCGCCCGGCCTTCACCGCCGCTACGGTGCTGGCCCTGAACGTGGGCGTGCCCGCCGCCGGCACCTACACCCTGACCGCCGCCAGCCTGGCCAACCTGCCCGCCGGTCTCACGCCCAGCCTGCGCGACGCGGCCACCGGCCAGCTCACCCCGCTCACGGCCGGCAGCGTGTACCGCTTCAGCGTCACGGCCGCCGAGGCCACGGCGCTGCTGAGCAACCGCTTCACGCTGCAGTTCGGCACGGCCACGGCCCTGGCTACGACGGCCAGCCTGAGCACCAGCGCGGTGAGCGTGTACCCCAACCCGGCCCAGAGCCGCTTCACGGTGCGGGTGCCGGCCGTGGCGGGGGCCAGCCAGGTGCAGGCCGAGCTGCTCAACGCGCTGGGCCAGGTGGTGCACCGCCAAGCAGCGGCCCTGCCCGCGGCCGGGGCCACGCTCGTGGTCGAGACGGCCGGGCTGGCCGCAGGCGTGTACACCCTGCGCCTGGTGGCCGGGGCCAGCACCCTGGCCAAGCGCGTCGTGCTGCAGTAAATTTTCTCACCGCACCGGGCCGGCCCCATTACTGGGGCCGGCCTATTTTTTAGCTTGTGTGAAAACGAAGGCACTATGAACCCTGGCCCGGCTACTGCGGGTGGGCTGGCCTGGGGCGCAGCCTACGCCCTTGCGCGACCAGCGCCGCGCCACTCGCTAATTCGGCTACGCTTTCGGGCTACCGCTAGACTTCGCTGGTGGGGGCTTTTACGTGGCCAGCGCCACTAGGCCCGCCCACGCGTGAGTAGCCGTAGTGTTCTACTTAAATCGGCATGCAACCCTGGGTAGCAGATACTCAACTGTGTAGTGCTAGCCGGTGCCATGTTAATAGCCTGTATCTGCGACTATCCAATAGCGTCAATTTGAGCCGTTCTTCGTAAGCACTGTTGGATAAATTCTGGTTGTATAATTTTGTAAATTAAGTAAATAATAAATTGTTTAATAATGAAAAAACTTTCCTCTCTGTTTCCGCTCCTGCGGAGTAACATTCGTTGGCTGGCTTATCCGCTGGCAGTGCTGGGGCTACTACTGGCCCTGGTCGGTACAGCGCAAGCCCAGCGCTTCGGTGCCGTGACCACCTACGATAGCGGCGGCTCCGCTCCGGAATATGCGATTGCGGGCGACCTGAATGGTGACGGCCGCCTTGACATTGTCACTTCGAACAATGCAACGAGTTCGGGCAGTGTATTAGGCGTGTTGCTGCAACAAGCCAATGGCAGCTTTGCCCGGGTAGTTACCTACCCGAGTGGGGGCTCTACCCCCTACGAGATTGCCTTGGGTGATGTAAACGGCGATAACCGACTCGATGTAGTGGTAGCCAATTTGCAGTCGGACAACGTAGGGGTGCTGCTGGGCACGGGTACGGGTACGCTAGGCGCTGCCAGGCTGTATGCCTTGCCCCTCGGTGCCGGCCCCATCGGCCTCAGCCTGGCCGATATGAATAAGGACGGGCTACTGGATATCGTAACTGGCAACAGTTATTTCAACGGCGGCAACGGGACTACGAGTGGCTCGGTCAGCATTCTCCTTAATAATGGCAGCGGCACTTTCGGCGCGGCGACTACCTACGTAACCGGAGGATCGCTGAGAGAATTAGCTTTGGCTGACTTCAACAAAGATGGCACGCTCGACATCGCTGCCGTCAGCGCCAATACTGCCAGTAATTCCACGGGTACGAAATTGCTTTACGTGCTATTAAGTCGGAGTGGCGGCTACGCCCCGGTGGCAACCTACTCGGTAAATACCTCTTCCACTGTGTTGACCACGGGTGATCTTAACCGCGATGGTCAGCCCGACTTAGTTTTCAACCGGGTGCGTGAGGGCAATATCGGGGTATTGCTCGGTAGGTCGGGGGGCACCTTCAGCGCGATGACTACTTATACCGGGGGCGGTACTTTTGTGGCTGGGGTAGAGCTGGGCGATGTCAACGGTGACAACCTGCTTGATGCGGTCGTAGGCAATTTAAATGGCAGTACGGTTGATGTATTACTAGGTACGGGTACCGGCGCTTTCGGCTCAGCTACCTCCTTTGCTGCGGGCGGCAGTCCCTATGGGACCTCGTTAGCTGATATAAATGGTGATGGTAAGCTCGATATTCTCGCCGCCAACTTCACGGGCAATACGGTAGGGGTGCTGCTGAATACCGACGTGACCCCGGTACTTACCAGCCTGAGCCCCGCGAGTGGGCCGGTAGGTGCCACCATCACGCTCACGGGAGCCAGCCTGACGGGGGCTACGGCCGTACGATTCAATGGTACGGCCGCCGCTACCTTCTCGGTGGTGAGCGCCACTACCATAACGGTCACCGTGCCGGCGGGAGCCACCAGCGGCAACGTCACGGTGACCACGCCCAACGGGACTAGCAACGGGCTCCCCTTTACGGTGACGTCGCCCGTTACCAGTACCCCGGTGCTGACGCAGCCGGCCGACGGTAGCTTCAGCAATACCAGCCGCCCCGAATACCGCGGTACAGCCCAAGCCCTTAGTGCCGTGTTCATCTACCGCGCCCTGGCTGGCGGCAGCGCGGTGCTCTCGGACACAACTTTTACCAATAGCCGGGGCAACTTTCACAAGTATTCGACTGCCTCGCTGGCCGATGGTACGTATGCGGTGTACGTGACGGCCACGGCCAGCGGCCAGGCCACCAGTGCTAATTCAGCGACCAATACCTTCACGGTAGACACGCAGCGCCCCTCCGTGGTCATCAGCTCGACGGCCGGGGCCAGCGGTAGTACCACCTCAACCTCGCCGCTGCCTTTCACGGTGACCTTCTCGGAAAGTGTAACGGGCTTCGTGGCCAACGACCTTACGGTAACGAATGGCACGGTATCGGGCTTTGCTGGCTCGGGCACTACGTATACCTTCACCGTAACCCCGAATGCGGCTGGTACGGCCACTACCGTCAACGTAGTCGCTAATGCGGCCCAGGACCGGGCGGGTAACGGCAATACGGCGGCTCCTTCGGCATATACCCTAACCTTGCTGGCCCCCACCATCGAGGTGTTCCCCAACAGCATGTCGCCGGGTACGCAGGGGGTAGCCTACAGCCGGACCCTAGGAGCCTCGGGCGGTACGGCCCCCTATACCTACGCCATCACCAGTGGTGCGCTGCCCGCTGGCCTGAGCCTGAGTGGCGGCTCGATTACGGGTACGCCTACGGTCAACGGTACCTTCACCTTTGCAGTAACGGCTACCGATGCCTCGGTGGCCCCCGGTCCCTACAGTGGCACCCGTACCTATTCGCTGGTCATTGCAGCGGCAACCAGCACGACGTGGACGGGCAATAGCAGTACCGATTGGTTTACCGCCGGTAACTGGACCAATGGCGTGCCTACTACCACCACGGATGCTATTATCCCCGGCGGCCTGGCTAACTACCCGGTGTTGGCGACCGGTACAGCTTCCACGCGGTCATTCACCATCAGATTTGCCGGCCTGCTGGTGCAAACCGGTGGTATACTTGACGTACGCGGCGACCTGACTAACGACGGCCGATATGGCCCCGCGGGAGGTACCGTGAGCCTGGGCCAAACAACCCGCGCCAGTATTGCGGGCGGTAATGCAATCCGCTTCTGGAATTTGGACGTCCAAGCTAATGGCGTAGCCTTGAATACGTTGTCGGGAGCCCAGGTGCGGCGGGTCTTAACGCTTACGGGGGATTTGGCCACCAACGGCAATGCGTTCAAGCTGGAATCTAACGCCACGGGTACGGCTATGGTGGTCAACAGCGGCGGCGTGGTAGTGGGCGACGTAACGGTGCAACGCTACATCGACCCTAGCCTGAACCCGGGCCTGGGCTATCGCCATTTCTCGTCGCCCATCGGCAATGCTACCGTGGGTAGCCTGGCCACGGCCAGCTTCTCGCCGGTAGTAAACCCGGCCTACAACTCGAGTGCTCAGCCGGGTACCGCTGCGCCCTTTCCCACGGTTTACGGCTACGATCAGAGCCGCCTGGCTACGGCGGCTGGTAATAACCTGGCCGCGTTCGATAAAGGGTGGTTTTCACCCGCTGCCCTCAGCGACGCCCTTACGGTAGGCCAAGGCTACACCGTAAACGCCAGCGCCGATCAGACTTTCAGCCTGACTGGCCCGCTCAACAGCGGGATCGTGTCGCAAAGCCTGGCCCGCAATGGCGACGCCACGGCCCCGGATGCCGGCTGGCAGCTGGTAGGCAATCCCTACCCCGCGCCGCTCGATTACTCACTGGTGGCCGCCAGCGACCGGCCCGGTCTCGATGCGGCCATCTACGTGTATCAGAGTAGTAGCCAGTACGGTGGCTCATATCAGGCCACGGTAAACGGAGTGGGTGCCAGCTCGGGTGCGGTACTGGCCCAGGGCCAAGGGTTTTTCGTGCGAGTGAGCAGCGGCCAGACCAGCGGCACGCTGACCCTCCGTGATACGCACCGCCTGACTACTTATGCCAGCTCGGTGTACTCCCGTAATGCCGAAACCCGGTCGCTGGTGCAGCTTGACTTGCAGAGCCCCGCTGGTACCGACCCGCTGTACGTGTACTTCGAGCCAGGTGCCACGGCCGGTCTCGACAGCAAGTTCGATGCCGTGAAGCTGCCCAATACCACGGGGCTGAATCTCGCGGCCGAAGTCGGTGCCCAGCGCTTAGCTATCGATGCCCGGCCCCTGCTGGGTACTACGCAGCTAACCGTGCCCTTAGTCGTGGGCGTACCCTCCGCAGGCTCCTTTAATCTGCGGGCTACCCAGTTGTTGAACCTGGAGGCTACGCCGGTGTACCTCCGCGACCTGCAAACCGGGAGCCTCATCGATCTCAGGCAGCAGCCCCGCTACCAATTCACGGTGGCTGACGCCTCGGCCCCGCTTATCAATCGCTTCGAGTTGGTGTTCTCGCCCCAGCAGACGCTGGCTACGGCTACGGCTACGCTGGCCCAGCAGGTTGCCCTCTATCCCAACCCGGCCAAGCAAGCGGTGTTTGTAGAGCTGCCTGTTAGCCTCGGTCGCCAGGCCGTAGCGGTCTCGTTGGTTGATGCCCTTGGCCGCCAGGTGCGCACCGTGAGCCTGCCCGCCCAAGGGGCACTAGCTCACCAACTCGATCTCTCGGAGCTGCCTATCGGCATGTACACCCTGCACCTGCGTACGAGTGCCGGTGTGGTAGTAAAGAAGCTCGTTATCGAGTAAGGATCCTGCATGGAGCGATTTACGCCGTTCGCCGCCAGGCTGCAGATTCCTGCTGCGTAGCTTTGGCTCGCTGGCTTACATCACTCCCGTCAAGCCCCCGCTGCCCCCGGCAGCGGGGGCTTTTGCATATTGGGTTCGCTACGGGTGCCGGATGTAGCCCGTCTTGTCTGCCCTATTGCCGCCTGCTCGACCACGCCTACAGGGTACGGCCTGCAAGAAAGCGCTGAACCTGCGGCGGCCATTATCCCCAGCGCAGGCTACAGCTTGCGCCATTTGCCCGCCCCAGGGTGCCAGTCGCTAAGCCAGACTGGCCAGCCAGCACCGCTTT
The DNA here is from genome assembly GCA_913776615.1 of uncultured Hymenobacter sp. Taxonomy (GTDB): domain Bacteria; phylum Bacteroidota; class Bacteroidia; order Cytophagales; family Hymenobacteraceae; genus Hymenobacter. The sequence goes on along the minus strand of CAJYPK010000050.1, from coordinate 9,057 downwards.
TTCACTTTCACATCTTCATGCGATACCGCCGCATTGGGGAGGAGCCGTGCTTTGTGGCCAATTGCTGTGCAAGCCCTGGCCGCAGCTCGTGAATGCCAGGATTAACCCCTCTTTTTTCTCAGTATGAGAAACCTTTTCTCCCTGGCCTTCCCCGCGCGGGGGGCCACCCAACTAGCCCGCCCGCTGGCGGTGCTGGGGCTGGTGCTGGCTACGGCCGGCGCGGCCCAGGCCCAAACTACCACCAACTTCGCCTACACCGGCGGCACCCAGACCTACACCGTGCCGGCGGGTATTACCAAGCTCAACGTAGTCGCCACTGGCGGCGGGGGTGGGGGTAACCGGGGCAACAACCGGGGCGGCCTGGGGGCCGTGGTGCAAGCCACCGTGACGGTGGTGCCCGGCGAGGTGCTCACCGTAGTAGTGGGCGGCCGCGGAGCTGATAGCAACAACAACGGCAGCAGCTCCGTCGGCGGCGCGGGCGGCTACAACGGTGGGGGCAACGGCTCTTACACCGGCGGCGGGGGTGGCGGGGCTACCGACCTGCGCCGGGCCGTGGCCAGCGGCAGCACCGGCGACTACTTCACCTCGCGCAACGCGCTGCTGGTGGCCGGTGGCGGCGGCGCTGCCGACAGCGGCCCCGCCGGCGGGGCTGCCGGTACGCCCAACGGCGGCAATGGCGTGAGCGGGCAGGGCGGCCCGGCTGGCCAGGGTGCCACCACCACCGCCCTCGGGGGTGGTTACCTAGGCTCGAACGGCACGGGCGGCAATGGTAACCCCAATAATTTCAACGCGGCAGGCGGCGGCGGTTACTACGGTGGCGGTGGTGCCGGCGGCCCGGCAGGCTCTTTTGCCACCGGCCTCAACGGCGGCGGTGGCGGCTCGTCGTACGTGCTGCCCACGGGCAGCAGCAACGTGAGCTACAGCCTCACCGGGTCCCTGGCCAACGGGGCGCTGGCCATCACGACCGTGCCCACGCCCACCAACAACGCGCTGGCCTTCGACGGGGTAAACGATGAGGTGCGCACCGCCGCCCAGGCCCCGGCCTTTGGCACGGGCAACTTCACCCTGGAGGCCTGGGTGCGGACTACTAGCACATCCGGTACCATACTGGCAATCGGTAGCAATGGCGGCGGCAATGACTACTGGCTGGGGGTGCGCAACGGTTTCGCGGCCATCTCGGCCAGCGGCACGGAGAACTTGAGCACCACAGCCGTAAACGATGGCAAATGGCACCATCTGGCCGGCGTGCGCGGCGCGGGCCAACTCACGCTATACGTGGATGGTACGGCTGTGCGCACTATTGCCAATTCCTTGTCGGCCAGTCCGACTGGGGTGCTGGGTATTGGCTCGTTTGGCGACGGCTCTTTCTTCTGGCAAGGCAGCCTCGACGAGGTGCGCCTCTACAATGCGGCCCTCACGCAGGCGCAGGTGCAGGCCGACATGTACAGCACCGCCTCGGCCGTGCCAGCGAGCCTGAAGGCCTACTATAGCTTCGACCAGGGCACAGCTGGCGGCAACAACGCGGGCAATACGAGCCTGACCGACCAGAGCGGTAACAACAGTACGGGCACGCTGACCAACTTCGCCCTGACCGGTACCAGCAGCAACTTCGTGCGCAGCTTCCCCACCATCACGGGCATCTCGCCCACTAGCGGTGCCGTTGGCACGAGCCTCACCCTCACCGGCACCAACCTGACCGATGCCACGGGCTTTGCCTTCAACGGCACGGGCGCGGTGCAAACCACCCCCACCAACGACCTGACTGCCACCGTGGCCGTGCCCGGCGGCGCGACTACCGGCCCGGTGAGCGTGGCCTCGGCTACGCTGGCCAAGTACAACGGCCCCGTGTTCACGGTCACCGGCGCGTCGGCCTCGACCAACAATGCCCTGGCCTTTGATGGTACCGACGACTACGTGGCCTTCGGCGCGACCCCGGCGGCCAGCAACCTCGGACCAGGTGGCCTGACGCTCGAAGCCTGGGTGTACTACGACGGCAATACGGGGGTGAACTCCATCATCCGCAAAACCGGCGATTACAATCTCTACCTCAACAGCGGCAAGCTCAGCGCCGAGGTCTGGCCCCAGGGCACCAGCAGTGCAAGCTGGCGCGTCATCAACGGCTCGATGGCGGTGCCGGCCAACCGCTGGACCCACGTGGCCGCTACCTGGAACCCGACCAGCGCCAGCTTACTGCTCTACGTGAACGGAACGCTGGATGGTGCCACCACCGGCGGGACGAGTAGCATCAGCGGCAGTGAGAATCTGACGCTGGGCAAGTCCACCATCTACGGCAACCTGCTCAGCGGCCGCCTAGACGAGGTGCGTATCTACAAGGCAGTCCTCACGGCAGCCCAGGTGCAGGCCGATATGTTCAGCACCAGCTCGGCGGTGCCGGCCAGCCAGGTAGCCTATTTCAACTTCGACCAGGGCACGGCCGGCGGCAATAACGCGGGTGTAATAAGCTTAGCCGACCAGAGCGGCAACGGCAATACAGGCACGCTCACCAACTTCGCCCTCACCGGTACCAGCAGCAACTGGGTGCGCAGCTTCCCCACCATCACGGGTATTACGCCCACCACGGGCAACACCGGCAGCAGCGTGACGGTGACCGGCACCAACCTGACCGACGCCACGGGCTTCGCCTTCAACGGTACGGCCGTGTCGCCCTTCACCACCCCCACCGGCGACCTGACGGCCACCGTAGCTGTGCCCAGCGGTGCCACCACCGGCCCGGTGAGCGTGGCCTCGACTACGCTGGCCAAGTACAACGGCCCCACCTTCACCGTGACCTATCCTGACTTGGTGGTGAATACTACTACGTCCATCCCGGCCGGTACCTACAATAGCATTACTGTTAATAGCCCTGGCGTGGCTACGCTGGCCGGCAACGTGACGGTGAACACGAGCACCACCGTGAACAGCGGCGCGACGCTCAACGATGGCTGCTTCGTGCTCAGCGGGGCCGGCAGCTTCACGTTGGCGGCGGGTGGGACGCTGGGTATTTGCAACGCCCAGGGCCTGAGCGCTACCGCCGGCCAGGGGATGCTGCGAAATACGGGTACGCGCAGCTTATCAATTGATGCTAACTACGTGTACAACGGTACCAGCACCCAGTTCACGGGCCTGCAATTGCCCTTCCAGGTGCGTAGCCTGACTACCACCAATGCCAACAACGTGATTTTGTCGAACAGCGTGGCCGTGGCGCAGACCGTCACGGTGGGCGCAGCCGGTAACCTGGTTTCCAACTCGGCCCTCACGCTGCTCTCGTCGGCTAGTGGTACGGCCCTGCTCGTAAACAGCGGCAGCGGTGTCGTCACTGGCGCAACTACCATCCAGCGCTACATCGACCCGAGCCTGAACCCCTCGACGGCGGCCAACCCCGGCGGCAAGGGCTACCGCCACTACAGCAGCCCGGTGCAGAATACGACCGTGGCCGACCTGGCAACGACCAACTTCACGCCCGTACTCACCCAGAGCTACAACACCAGCGCCACGCCGGGCACCACCACGCCCTTCCCCAACGTGTTTGGCTACGACCAGAGCCGCTTAGCTACGGTGAACAGCAACTACTCAGCCTTCGACAAGGGCTGGGTGGTGCCGATGGCCACCAGTACCCCGCTGGCCGTGGGCCAGGGCTACGCCGTCAACATCGCCGGCACCGAGCTGGTCGACTTCGTGGGCACGCCCAACACCGGCACGTACACCGTGAGCCTGAGCCGCAACGGCGGCGCCACGGCCGCCGACGCGGGCTGGAACCTGGTGGGCAACCCCTACCCGGCCCCGCTCGACTACTCGCAACTGCAATTCGGTGACCTGACGGGCGCCGACCGGGCCATGTACGTGCAGCAGAGCACGGGCCAGTACGCGGGCCAGTATCGCAGCTACGTCAACGGCAACAGCACCAATCCCGGGCCGCTGGCAGTCGATAACTCGTTCATCGCCGCGGGCCAGGGCTTCTTCGTCCGGGTGAGCCAGGGGCAGACCAGCGGCAGCATTACGTTCCAGAACTACCAGCGCGTAACGAGCTACGGCCAGCAGACTGCCTTCCAGCGTACAGCCGCTGATGCCCGCCCCCGCGTGCGTCTGGAGCTGGCCGGGGCCGGCCTGGCCGATGCCTTCGTGGCCTACGCCGAGGCCGGGGCCACGGCGGGCTTCGATGGGGAGTACGACGCGGCCAAGCTGCCCAACCCCACGGGCCTGAACCTGAGCAGCGCCACGGCTACTGATAACCTGGCCATCGACGGCCGCGCCGCCTTCACGGCAGCCACGGTGCTGGCCCTGAACGTGGGCGTGCCCGCCGCGGGCACCTACACCCTCTCCGCCGCCAGTCTGGCCAACCTGCCCGCCGGCCTCACGCCCACCCTGCGCGACGCCGCCACCGGCCAGCTCACCCCGCTCACCGCTGGGGCCTCATATCGCTTTAGCGTCTCGGCCGCCGAGGCCACCGCGTTGCTCACCAACCGCTTCACGCTGCAATTTGGCACGGCCACGGCCCTGGCTACGACGGCCAGCCTGACTGCCAGCGCGGTGAGCGTGTACCCCAACCCGGCCCAGGGCCGCTTTACGGTGTTGGTGCCCGCCGTAGCCGGGGCTAGCCAGGTGCAGGCCGAGCTGCTCAACGCGCTGGGCCAGGTAGTGCGCCGCCAGTCGGCCGCCCTGCCCGCGGCCGGGGCCACGCTCGCGGTCGAGACGGCCGGGCTGGCCGCGGGCGTGTACACCCTGCGCCTGACGGCTGGGGCCAGCACGCTGGCTAAGCGTGTGGTGCTGCAGTAAGTTTTTCTCACCCCGGCCGGCCCCGTTGCGGGGCCGGCTTTCCCTACAGCTTTTTACTTATCATGACGAAGTTTTTGTTGACTGCCGCCCTGCTGCTGAGCGTGGGCGGGCTGGCGCAGGCCCAGGCCCCCGGTACGGGCGGCCCGCAGCCCACGACGCCCGACCCCACGCAGGTGCCGGTTGACGGCGGGGCCACGCTGCTGCTGGCCTCGGGCGTGGCCTACGGCCTGCGCCGCCTGCACGCCCGACGCCGGGCTTCCCGCTAGGGGAGGGGCCAGGCGATTATTCTCGCTGGCCCAAAGCATATTTAGAAAATCACGTACGGGTTTTAAAAGCTAGTTAAGCTAGCTGGGCAGGCTGTCATTGCACGCGGAGCGGAGCAGTGGCAGCCTGTTTTATTTAGTGTAGCCGTGCGGGTGCAGTTATCTCGCGCTGCTCGTAATGGCAACCGACTTTAAGCTGATTGATAATAGCCTAATGCTGCTTTAGAGAAATTATGGGGCACCGCCGGGAGCCAGGCGCGCCAACTGAATGTCCTCAAATGAGGTACAAGCGCGGCTTTCGTGAGCCTGGCCGGGTGGGGGAACTTTGTTTCCGCATTGCCAGCGGCTCGGTCCGGCCGTCGGGGCTTGCGCTCCTTTTTTCTTTTTACTGATGACAAACTTTTCCTCTCTGGCCCGGCGGCAGCGGGCCACCCAGCCCCTGGCTACGTTGGGGCTGGTGCTGGCTACGGCCAGCGTGGCCCAGGCCCAGACTCAAGCCCCAGTGGCCACTTTCGCGCCCTACACTACCTATGACGCGGGCGCGGGCAGCGCACCCCACGGCCTGAAAGTGGCTGACGTAAACGGTGACGGCAAGCTCGATGTGGTGACGGTCAATACCGGTAGCAGTACGATAGGTGTGTTACTGGGTAATGGCGATGGCACCTTCGGAACCGCCACGACCTATGGGCTAGGCTTGAGCACGGGTATCACGCCCCTCGACCTTGCGGTGGCCGACATGAACAACGACGGCAAGCTCGACGTGCTTACTGTCTATAAGGGGAGTGGCAAAGGTGGCGTTGGCGTATCGCTGGGCAACGGCGACGGAACCTTCCAGGTCGCCACCAGCTACGATACGAACAATAACCTGTTCATCTATCCCGATCGCGTCGCGGTGGCCGACGTAACCGGCGACGGCAAACCTGATGCGTTGGTAAGTGTTAGAGGCGGTAATAAAAATGCGGTAGGGCTGCTACTCGGCAATGGTGATGGTACGTTTCAAACGAGTAAAACCATTTCGGCTGGGCAACCTACGTTGGCTATCGCGGTAGCCGATGTGAATGCCGACGGCAAGACCGATGTGCTGGCGGGCGGAGCTATTATGGACCCGGTTAGCGTCCTTCTGAGCAACGGCGACGGGACTTTCGTATCCTCGCGCAAGTCCTCGGGCACCAGTGCCGGTATTTACGACGCGGCGGTGGGCGACCTCAACGCTGACGGTAAGCTGGACCTGGTGGTCATTAACACTGTCTCAAGATTTGGTACCTTACAAGGTGATGGGAGGGGAGGTTTCCAGGCAAGCGCAAGCTTTTCGATAGATTCGCCGGTCGGCATCTCCCTGCTCGATGTAAATGGCGACGGGCTGACCGATGCGCTCATTGCGAGCGACTGGTCGAAAAAAGTCAATTTTTTGGGGGGCAACGGCACCGGACTTACGTTTGCTAGCTACGCGCAGTACTCCGTGGGTACTGCCACCAACAACTCCACCCTCGGTGGCCTCGCGGTGGCCGACGTCAACCGCGACGGTAAACCCGACGCGCTCACGGTTGATTACAGCACCAACCAAGTGGCGGTGCTGCTGAACACGAGTGCCTACCCGGCCCCCACCCTCAGCGCCGTTAGCCCCGGCAGCGGCCCGGCCGGTACGCAGGTTACGCTCACGGGCACCTACCTGGGGAGCGCCACGGGCGTAAGCTTCAACGGTACGGCCGCCACCTTCACGGTGGTAAACGCAACCACTATTCGCGCCACCGTGCCAGCGGGGGCTACCAGCGGCAACGTGACCGTAACTACGCCCGGCGGTACCACCAGCGGGCGGGCCTTTACCGTGCCCGCCGACCTGGTTATCACCTCGCCTACGGACGTGCCGGGGGGTACTTACAACAGCATCACCGTCAATAGCCCCGGCCTGGCCGTGCTCAAAGGCGACGTGACGGTGCTGGCGGGCGTTACCATCAACAACGGCGGCGGACTCGTGGACGAGTGCCACGTGATCAGTGGGGCGGGCAGCTTTACGCTGGCGGCGGGTGGCCAGCTGGCCGTCTGCAATTCCGACGGTATCAGCGCCAGCGGGGCCACGGGGGCCGTGCAGGTAACGGGTACCCGCTCGTTTTCGCCTGATGCCAACTACGGCTACAACGGCAACGGCCCGCAAATCACGGGCTCGGGGCTACCGAGCCAGGTGCGCAACCTAGGCATCGCTAACGAAGACGACGTTACGCTGAGCCAAGCCACGAGCGTTGTGCAAACCCTGGTGTTGGCCGACGATGGCGACCTGGTACTCAACGGCCAGGCGCTCACGTTGCTGAGCAGCGCCAGCGGCACGGCCCTCATCGAGAACCGCGGGCTTGGCGAAGTAGATGGCGCAGCCACCATCCAGCGCTACATCGACCCGAGCCTGAACCCCTCGACGGCGGCCAACCCCGGCGGCAAGGGCTACCGCCACTACAGCAGCCCGGTGCAGAATACGACCGTGGCCGACCTGGCGACGACCAACTTCACGCCCGTGCTCACCCAGAGCTACAACACCAGCGCCACGCCGGGCACCACCACGCCCTTCCCCAACGTGTTTGGCTACGACCAAAGCCGCCTGGCCACGGTCAGCAGCAACTATTCGGCCTTCGACAAGGGCTGGGTGGTGCCGGCCGCGGCCACTGCGGCGCTGGTGCCGGGCCAGGGCTACGCCGTCAACATCGCCGGCACCGAGCTGGTCGACTTCGTAGGCACGCCCAACAACGGCGACCTGACGGTGAACCTGAGCCGCAACGCCGACGCCACGGCCGCCGACGCGGGCTGGGCCTTGGTGGGCAACCCCTACCCGTCGCCCCTCGACTACTCCCAGCTGCAAAACCTCGACCTGATCGGTGTAGACCGGGCCATGTACGTGCAGCAGAGCACCGGCCAGTACGCGGGCCAGTACCGCAGCTACGTCAACGGCAACAGCACGGGCGGGGGCATTCGCCCGGCCGCCGAGGCCTCGCTCATCGCCGCCGGCCAGGGCTTCTTCGTGCGGGTGAGCCAGGGGGAAACCAGCGGTAGCATCAGCTTTAGCAACTACCAGCGCGTGACGAGCTACGACCAGCAGACGGCCTTTCAGCGCCCGGCCGCCGATGTGCGCCCGAGCGTGCGCCTGGAGCTGGCCGGGGCCGGCCTGGCCGATGCCTTCGTGACCTACGCTGAAAACGGCGCTACGGCGGGCTTCGACCGCCAGTACGACGCGGCCAAGCTGTCCAACCCCACGGGCCTGAACCTGAGCAGCGCCACGGCCACCGACAAGCTGGCCATCGACGGGCGCCCGGCCTTCACCGCCGCCACGGTGCTGGCCCTGAACGTGGGCGTGCCCGCTGCCGGCACCTACACCCTGACCGCCGCCAGCCTGGCCAACCTGCCCGCCGGCCTCACGCCCAGCCTGCGCGACGCGGCCACCGGCCAGCTTACGCCGCTCACGGCCGGCAGCGTGTACCGCTTCAGCGTCACGGCCGCCGAGGCCACGGCGCTGCTGAGCAACCGCTTCACGCTGCAATTCGGCACGGCCACGGCCCTGGCTGCGACGCCGGGCCTCACGGCCAGCGCGGTGAGCGTGTACCCCAACCCGGCCCAGGGCCGCTTCACGGTGCGGGTGCCGGCCGTAGCCGGGGCTAGCCAGGTGCAGGCCGAGCTGCTCAACGCGCTGGGCCAGGTGGTGCACCGCCAAGCAGCGGCCCTGCCCGTCGCCGGGGCTACGCTCGTGGTCGAGACGGCCGGGCTGGCCGCAGGCGTGTATACCCTGCGCCTGGTGGCCGGGGCCAGCACCCTGGCCAAGCGCGTGGTGCTGCAGTAAGTTTTTTCCTCACAGCCGGCCCCGCGCTGGGGCCGGCCTTTTCTCCCGCCTTTTACTTATCATGACGAAGTTGTTGATGACTGCCGCCCTGCTGCTGAGCGTGGGCGGGCTGGCGCAGGCCCAGGCCCCCGGTACGGGTGGCCCGCAGCCCACGACGCCCGACCCCACGCAGGTGCCGGTTGACGGCGGGGCCACGCTGCTGCT
>CAJYPK010000049.1 GCA_913776615.1 uncultured Hymenobacter sp. | reverse complement strand
TTCATAATTCATAATTCATAATTCATAATTCATAATTCATAATTCATAATTCATAATTCATAATTCATAATTCATAATTCATAATTCATAATTCATAATTCATAATTCATAATTCATAATTCATTGCGGCAGCAGCACCGTGAAGGTAGAGCCCACGCCCAGCTCGCTTTCCACCGAGATGCGGCCACCGGCGTTGTCCACCATTTTCTTCACCATGAACAGGCCGATACCACTGCCTTCCACGTGGTTGTGCAGGCGCTCGAACAGGCCAAAGAGCTTACGCAGGCCCGCCGGGCTTATGCCCAGGCCGTTGTCTTGCACGGTGAGGCGCACTTGCTCGCCCTCGGCCTGGGCGTGCAGCCGCACCTGCGGCGGCCGGTCGGGGGCGCGGTATTTGAAGGCATTGCTGAGCAGGTTGTAGATAAGACTGCGCAGGTTTTTTTCCAGGAAATGCACGGCTAGCTGCTCGGGCAGGTCGAGGTCGAGCTGGCCGCCGGCGCTGCGCACCAGGGGCGCCAGGTCGAGGGCCACGCCGTGGACCACGGGAGCCAGCAGTACGGGGGCGCTGGCCAGGCCGTGCTCGCGGTGTAGCTTGGCCACGTCGCTGAGCTGCCCGATGGTGCGCTGAAACCGCTCGACCGACTTGGTGAGCATGCCCAGGATGTCGTGCACCGGCTGGCGCGTCAGGGCCTCGATGGGCAGCTCGTCGGCCAGGGCCGCCAGCAGGCCTTCGATGTTGGTAATCGGGCCTTTGAGGTCGTGCGAGGCGGTATAGATAAAGCTATCGAGGTCCACGTTGACGCGGGTTAGCTCGTCGTTGTTGTCGCGCAGCAGGCGCTGGGCCTGGGCCACGCGCTCCTGGGCCAGCTTGCGCTCGTGAATGTCGGTGTAGGTGCCGATCCACTGCACGACCTCGCCGGTTTCGTTGCGCGAGAGAATGGCGCGGCCGAGCATCCAGCGGTACTCGCCGGCCGCGTTGCGCAGGCGGCACTCCACTTCCAGTGGCTCGAAGGTATCGAGGCTGGCATCCCACCTGGCCAGGGCCGGCCCGAAGTCGTCGGGGTGAAAAACGGCCATCAGCTGCTTTTCGGAAGTAATAAGCTCCCCCGTAAACTCCAGCCAGCGGCGGTTGAAGTACGTGATGCGCCCCGTAAGGTCGGCCGTCCAGGCCATTTGCGGAATACCCTCCAGCACGCGGCTGACTTCGGCGGCGTCGCGCTCCACGGCCTGGCGGGCGGCCTGCTGGCGCACCAGCTCCTCGCTCTTGCGGTCGAGCAGGGCATTTTGCCGGGCCACCACCGAGCGGATATTCCGGATTTCCCGGCTGGCCGACACGTCGGCCAGCAGCACGGCCAGCGTGGCGGCCCCGCCAAAGGCAATCACGTTCATCGACACCGAGAAGGGTCGCAACGAGCCATCCAGGCAGTTTTGCAGCGGCAGCTCGCCCCGGGCCTGGGTACGCCAGCCCTGCTGCCAGAGCTCGGTCCAGTACGGCACGTACGGGCCGGGAATAAACCCGGTAAACGGCTGGCCCAGCAGGTCGGAGCGTGGGCAGCCCAGGGCCTGGGCCAGGGCGGCGTTGGCGTAGAGCACGCTGCCGTCGGCCCCCAGCAGGGCGGCACCCTCGCTCATTTGCTCCACCAGGGTACGGTAGCCGTGGTCGGCGCTTTCCAGGGTGAAGATGCGCGGCCCCTCCGGCCCCGGCACGGCCAGGGTATCGACGGCCCCGGCGTGCACGGCGGCCATCAGCTCCTCGGCCTCGCGCAGGCGCTGGCGCAGCTCTTCATTTTCCCGGGCCAGGTCGGCGGCGGTGGGGCTCATGGGAGAAGGGTGGCGGGAAGCGGCGGAGGGTCTAATTCTAATACGGCCAGCACAGTAGCCCGGTTGGACAGGTCGCCCACCAGCCGGCGGGGTGGCAGCGGCTGGCGGCGCACCAGCGTCGGGGCGGCAATAATCTGTTCTTGCTGGGCAAGTTGGGGCTCTTGTTGCATATCAATGATACGCAACACATACCGTCCAGCCAAATACTGCTCGCAGATTTCCTTGATGTTGCGCAGCGCGCGCGTCGAATTAGGGGTCGCGCCGGCCACGTACAGGCAAAATTCGTGGGCCGTGCCCGGGAGCGGGGCGATAGTCGGGTCCATCGGCACGGCTTAGCGGGGCTGCGGGCCCGGGCCGGCTACGTGCGGCCGACAATTGCCCGGGCCGGGTTGGCGCGGGGCCGGGCCGGCGGTGGACTCAGCCATACAATCAGTTTCTTCCCTCATTTCCATCATCATTTGCACGCATACGGCCCCCGGGCCGGCGCGTTGGGTATTGGAGCTAAATAGTTAGGGAACCGCTGGCTGCCAGCACGGTGTCGAGCAGCTCGATGCCGCGCTCGGTCAGGCGGAGCTCCCGCGTCTGGGTGGAGTGCGCCAGGCCCCGGGCCTTGAGAATACTCAGGCCCCGGCGGCGCTCACCCCGGTCTTCTAAGTCGCGCACGACCAGCCAGGTGTCAATCAGCGAGGAGATGCCTTCCTCCGTCTGCTCGACCTGGCCGGCCCGGGCATGGAGCAGCGCCGTAAACAGGGCCGATATACCCTGCACTTTCAGGAAGTCGATCATGCGGGTAAGCATACTGCGCACCTCGCTCAGGCTGCCCACCGCGATGAGGTTGCTGATGGGATCGATGACGACGGCCTGGGGCCGGAACTGTCGGATGGCCCGCTGCAGCGTGACGAGGTGGCGCTCCAGGCCATTGAGCGTGGGGCGCGAGGCGTCGAGGCGCAGCAGGCCCTGGGTTACGTAAGGCGCCAGGTCGAGGCCCACCGCCCGCAGGTTGCGCAGCAGCTGGGCCGGCGACTCCTCGAAGGCGAAGAACAGGCAACGCTCGCCGCGCCGGCAGGCTTCGAGGGCGAAAGCGGCGGCCAGCGTGGTTTTGGCCGTGCCGGCCGTGCCCGTCACGAGCGTGCTGCTGCCCCGGTACCAGCCCCGGCGCGCAAACAGGGCGTCGAGCCCCGGCACGCCCGAGGAGATAATCTCGTCGGAGGCCGGGTGCTCCAGCCGCAGCGAGGTGACGGGCAGCACCGAAATTCCTTCTTCCCCGATGAGGTACGGGTACTCGTTGGTGCCGTGGGCGCTGCCCCGGTATTTCACGATGCGCAGCCGCCGGGTGGTTATCTGGTCGATTACCCGGTTGTCGAGCAAAATCACGCAGTCCGACACGTATTCTTCCAGCCCCTGCCGGGTAAGCGAGCCCTCGCCCCGCTCGGCGGTGATGACGGTCGTCACGCCCCGGTCCTTGAGCCAGCGGAACAGCCGCCGCAGCTCGGCACGCAGTATCGCCTCGTCGGTAAAGCCCGCGAACAGCGCCTCCAGCGTATCGAGCACCACGCGCCGCGCCCCGATGGCGTCGATGGCGTGCCCCAGGCGGATAAACAAGCCGTCGAGGTCGTAGGCCCCGGCCTCGCGCACCTCGGCGCGGTCGAGGTGCACGTAGTCGAGGCGCAGCCGACCGGCCGCCTGCAAGTGCGGCAGGTCGAAGCCCAGCGAGGCCACGTTGGCGGCCAGCTCGGCGGCCGTTTCCTCGAAGGTCAGCAGCACGCCGGGCTCGTCGAACTGCTGCGCCCCGCGCACCAGAAATTCCACGGCCAACAGCGTTTTCCCGCAGCCCGCGCTGCCGCACACCAGCGTGGGGCGGCCCTGCGGCAGGCCGCCGGCGGTAATTTCATCGAGCCCGTCAATGCCCGTGGGAGTCTTGGGCAGGGCAGCAGGTACAAAAGGACTAATTTCTGGCATCGTAGAATACCCCTCGCCAATTTTTTTGCAAGGTAAAACGGCCCTAGTACACCACTGTAGGCGGTTGCTAGGGCCGCCGGGCGCGCTTGCGGCGCGCCCGGCTGGTGGCCAGGCGCTCGCGCTCGGCCTTGCGCTCCTCGCGCAGCAGCAGGCGCTCGGGCAGCCGGGCCATGAGGCGCTCGCGCACGTACTGCGCCAGGTGCGAAAGCGGGACCGTGTGCGAGGTGCGCAGGAAGTGCGCGATTTCGCGCTGGCGCAGGGTGCTGACCCCGGCCAGGCCCCGCGCCAGCAGGTACTGCTTGACTTCCTCCACCCACAGCAGGGCGGCCAGCGGGGCGCGCTGCACGGTGGCGTTGTAGCCCGCCGCCCGGTGCGGGCGCAGGCCGCCGCCTTCGGCCGGGGCCACCAGGATGCCCACCCACTCGGGCAGCAGCGGCAGCAGCCGGGGCAGGTGCTTTTCGGTGACGACGAACGTGACGAAGTCGTAGACCTCGGCGTAGCAACGCAGCTGATTTTGCACGCGTTGCAGGGTGTCGCCGTCGCCCTTCACCTCGTAGCCGTGCATGAAGTGCTCGGTGATGTGCACCACGTCGGCGCGGGTAGTGCCGGTGGGCAGCTCGTCGATGTACACGCCGCCCAGCAGCAGCGGGTAGAGCCGGGCGCGAATTTCTGGGTCGTTCATGGCTAGCTTCAAATGTAAAACGGAGTGGCACTCCGTTGCGGGAGCTTTGTTTGGAAGCTCTCTACCCACGCCCCTTACGCGGAACGGAGTGCCACTCCGTTTTACTTTCTATGCCCGACATTACCACTGAGGCCGACGTGCAGCTGCTCGTCGACAGCTTTTACGAGCGCGCCCTGGCCGACCCGCTGCTGGCCCCCGTTTTCGTTGATTTTGCCCACGTCGATTTCAGCCACCACCTGCCGCAGCTCTACGACTTTTGGAGCGGCATTCTATTAGGCACCAGCCGCTACCGGGGCTTTCCCATGCGCAAGCACTTTCCGCTGCCCATCGGGCTGGCGCACTTCGAGCGCTGGCTGGCCCTGTTTCACCAGGCCGTGGACGCCCACTTTGCCGGGCCGGTGGCCGAGCAGGCCAAGCAGCACGCCGTGCACGTGGGGCGGGTGTTTGCCACCCGGCTGGGGTTGTTTGCCCCCCCGGCGGAATAGCCGGGGCGAGTCGATTAGCTTGCCTGTCGCCTTGTGCAACCAAACTAGCATTACGCACTGCTTGTAACACCAAGCTCCAGCTTGGTGAGGCGTTAGGGCGCGCTCGTCGAGCAAATCACCAAGCTGGAGCTTGGTGTTACAAGCAGTGTACTAATTCAAAAACCGTACCCCCGCGCAAAAAATAATCTTTGTTTTTTATCGCGCACCTCGGCCGGGGCCGGCGGGCGGCTGCTGAAAACGGCGAAAGCCCCGCGTGTGTCCTAAGCGGATAGCCCACCTGTACAGCACCTTAAAAAAGCCGTTGCAAACGTTTGCAACGGCTTTTTTTGTCTTGCACAAGCGGTACTTTAGAACCGCTTAGCCAGCCTTGGCGGGCTGGCGGCCAACCTTTTCCCACCCAATTCCTTTTCCATGAAGCTACCCTCTACCCTGGCCCGCCCCGGCGGACTAGCCAGCCTCGCGCTGGCGGCCGGGCTGGCCCTCCACCCCGCGGCCAGCCGGGCGCAATGCACCCAACTGGTGTGGAGCGACGAGTTCAACCAGACCAGTCTCGACACGACCAAGTGGAAGGTCGTCACCGGCGACGGCTGCCCCACCCTCTGCGGCTGGGGCAACGCCGAGCTGGAAAACTACCGCGCCCAGAACCTGGCCGTCACGGGCGGCAACCTGGTTATCAGCACCAGGTTTGAAACCACCACGGCCCCCAGCGGCAATACCTACCAGTACAGCTCGGGCAAGGTGCAGTCGAAGGTGCCCGGCAAGGCCATGCTGCAAACCTTCAAGTACGGCCGCATCGAGGCCCGCATGCAGCTCCCTTCGGCCGGGGGCGTGTGGCCCGCCTTCTGGATGCTGGCCGACCCCAGCAACTGGCCCACCACGGGCGAGATTGACATCATGGAGGCCAAGCATAAAAACCCGACTTCCTTTACCGGGACGGCCATCGGCAACAGCGGCAACGGCCCCTATTTCGTGGGCCGCAGCTACGCGGCGGGCGTGGATTTGTCGGCGGGCTTCCACACCTACGCCCTGGAATGGGGGCCCGACGTGCTGCGCTTTTACTTCGACAACACGCTGTACCGCACCGTAACGCCCCAGGACGTGCCCGGCGGGCAGTTTCCCTTCAACGACAACAACTTCTACCTGATGCTGAACGCGGCCGTGGGCGGCCCGGGCTCGGGCTATACCGGCTACATTCAGCCCACCCCGGCCGACTATCCCACCCAAACGCTCGTGGACTACGTGCGGGTGTACAAGGGCACCTACAACTACGCCGTGCTGGGCGACGACCAGGTGGCGCCCAACGAGCAGTATAAGAACTACCGCATCGACCCCGTGGCCGGTGGCAGCTACACCTGGACGGTCCCCAGCGGGGCCACCATCGTGAGCGGGCAGGGCACCAGCACCATTACCGTGAACTGGGGCACGGCGGGCGGCAACGTGGGCGTGTCGGTAGCGGTGAACGGCTGCACCACGGCCGCCTACACCAAGAGCGTCACGATCGGGCCGGCGCTGCAAGTGCAGGGCGTGTACGAGGATTTCGAGAGCAACCGCACCCTCACTTACGCCGGCACGGGTACGCTCACGCAGGCCGTGGCCAACCCGGGCAGCGCGGCCCCCAATACCTCGACCAGGGTAGGCAAATACGTGCGCGCCGCCTCGCAGCAGTACGACGTACTCAACATCAAGCAATTGCCCATTGGCAACGCCAACGACTTCGTGGCCGGCCGCAAGAAGATTTACGTGGACGTGTACACCACGGCCCCGGTGGGCAGCAAGATCACCCTGCAACTGGAAAACAGCAACGTCACGACCGCCACCAACTTCCCCAGCGGACGCCACAGTGCCTACCGGGCCTTCACGACCGGGCAAAACCGCTGGGAAACGCTGGAATTTACCTACGAGCAAACGTTGGACGGCGGCACCAGCGTGCTCGACATCAACAATGTGGCCGCGCTGTTTCAGCCCAACAGCTACGCGGGTGATACCTACTACTTCGACAACGTGCGCATTCTGCGCCAGCCCGAGCCGCCCGTGGTAGCGACCACCGTGCTCGAAAACTACGACGGCACCAGCGCCATCAGCTTCGACGCCACGGGCACCAACGGCGCGTACACCGCCGGCGTGGCCAATCCCTCGGCCACCGGCGTCAATACCTCGGCCCGCGTGGCTAAGTACGTGCGCAACGGGACCCAGCCGTACGACGTGCTGTTTTTCGACGCCAAGCCGGCCGGGACCGTTATTCAGGACGCGGGCAAGTTCAAGGACCAGCGCTACCAGTTGGCGCTCGACCTGTACACCGACGCGCCGGTGGGCACCAACGTGCGCATCACCCTGCAAAACAAAGCGGCGGCGGCGGGCAATTACCCCGCCGGGCGCAACAGCACGTACATCCTGAACACCACGAAACAAAACGCCTGGGAAACGCTGACGCTCGTGTACGACGCCGCCCCGGACGCGGGCACGGCCAACGTCGCCATCGACCAGCTCGCGGTGCTGTTTGCGGGCAATACCACCACCAGCAACACGTACTACCTCGATAACATCCGCATTGTGAAGCACGTGGCCGACCCCACTTACGCGGCCGGCACCACCCTCGAAGACTACGATACCACCCACAACCTGACGTACGTCAGCTCGGACGGCACCTACGTGCCCAACACCACCAACCCGGCCGCCGCCGCGCCCAACACCTCGGCCAAGGTAGGCAAGTACACCCGCAAGGCCACGGCCAGCTACGACGTGCTCTCGTTCGGCACCAGCGCCGTGAAGGACGGGGCCGCCTTCGTGAAGGGCGACAAGGTCTTTGCCCTGGATTTGTACACCACGGCCCCGGCGGGCACGGTCATCTCGTGGCAGCTCGAAGCCAGCTCGGTTTCGACGCCCGGCAACTACCCCAGCGGGCGCCACAGCATCTACCAGGCGGCCGTGCAAAAAACCAACGCCTGGCAGACGCTCACCTTTACCTACGCCAGCGCCCCCGACCCCAGCACGCCCGACGCCAGCGTGGACCGCGTGGTGCTGCTGCTGGCTCCCAACTCCAGCACCGGCGACGTGTATTATCTTGATAATCTGCGCACGCTCACGGCCAGCAGCGCCCCCACCAACGCCACGCCCACCGTCAGCCTGACCTCGCCGACTGCCGGGGCCAGCTACACTGCGCCGGCCAGCCTCACCCTCGCCGCCGCGGCGGCCGACTCGGATGGCAGCGTGACCAAGGTTGAGTTTTACCAGGGCAGTACCTTGCTGGGTACCAGCACAACCAGCCCCTACAGCTACACCTGGACCGGGGTGGCCGCGGGCACCTACTCGCTCACCGCCCGGGCGACCGATAACCAAGGCGCAACTACTACCTCCGCGGCCGTGAGCGTCACCGTGAGCGCCGCCACCAGTTCCAACCTGGCGTTGAACAAGCCCACTGTTACGTCCTCGACCGAGAACGGCGGCACGCCCGGCTCGGCCGCGGTAGACGGCGACGCCACCACCCGCTGGAGCAGCGCCTTCGCCGACCCGCAGTGGCTGTACGTGGATTTGGGGGCCAGCTATAGCCTCAACCGGGTGAAGCTGCTCTGGGAAGGCGCCTACGGCAAGGATTACCTGATTCAAACCTCGCCCGACGCCAGCACCTGGACCACCATCAAGACCGTGACCGGCAACACGGCGCTGACCAATGACCTCACCGGCCTGAGCGGCACCGGCCGCTACGTGCGCGTGTACGGCACGGCCCGCGGCACGCAGTACGGCTATTCGCTCTACGAATTGGAAGTGTACGGCACCGCGACCGGCGGCGGCAGCGGCTCGACGAGCAGCGCCTGCACCGGCACCGCCGCCAGCGGGGACTACTCGTACGAGGTATCCACGACGAGCGGGACCGTCAGTTGGAAGTTTACCCCGCTCTCGCCCATCGCCGGGAGCACCCAGAGCATTATCTATGTAAAAGCCGGCTCGGCCACCGGCTACGCGGGCTACCCCATGACGGCCGCGGGCAGCAGCTTCACGTTCTCGCAGGCGCAGGCTAGCGGAACTGCCATCTCGTTCTACTTCACCTACCGGGTAGGTACGGGCACCAGCGAGCGCACCTCGGCCGGCTCACCGCACAGTTATACGGCGGGCACCAGCTGCACCGCGGCGCGCCTGGCGGGCGCGCTTGCTACCGCTCCCCGGGCCGGCACCGCGACGGGCGGGGTGTACCCCAATCCCGTGGCCGCCCGCCTTACGGTAGAGCTGCGCGGCGCGGCGGCGCACACCCTCACCCTGCGCGACTTACGCGGGGCCACGCTGCGCGTAATCCAGGTAGCCGACGGCCTCCCGAGCGCCGAGCTGGACATGACCAGGCTCGCGCCCGGCGTGTACTTGCTCACCGTAGCGGGGGCCGAAGGGCAGGAAGTTCACCGCATCGTGAAAGAATAAGTAACGGCGGCGACTCTACTAAAGGCACCTGGCACACAAGCTGCCAGGTGCCTTTATGTTAGGCATCTACGGGCAGTGTGGTACCTGCCCCATTACCTCGTCAGGCACCTCCCCAAGCTGGAGCTTGGGGTTACACCGCCGGTTTAGTGACCATCCCGGACGCCGACTCAGCGCAATTCGCAAGTCAGTATAGTGGTGTAACCCCAAGCTCCAGCTTGGGGAGGCGTCTGGGTGTACTCCCCGAACGCCTCCCCAAGCTGGAGCTTGGGGTTACACCAGACCATCCCGAGAACTGCTGTAGGTTCTTCTACAAATTTCGGCCCCAACTCAGTCCGCATCCTATTCATCAACAAGTCTCAAATTCTATCATTATTTGATAGTCAATAAAATAAAAAAAGGTATTTCAGCAGTTTGCGACGACAGTGCAACCTTTGCCCCGTCCCAGGATTCCCGGGGATGATTTCATTCTTTTTTTCTGCTGCCTTATGCCCCTCCGCTACCTCGCCACTGCTGGCCTGCTATTCGGCTTGTCTACTCCCCTTTTTGCGCAGGATGCGGTTCCCGCGTACCGCTTCTACGCCGGGCTCACCGCCTACAGCAGCGGGTTTCAGCCACTGGGTGGCCAGAGCTACCTGGATGGCGGCTCGTACGTTACCGTGCCGGTGCAGGCAGTGGTCGGCTACCAGGTAGGGCGGCGCTGGGCCGTGCAACTGGGAGCGGCCTACTCGGGCTACCAGCGTGCCTACGGCTATGGCTACCAGTACGATACTGCTACGCCGAACGGGACGACCACTACCCGCAGCTATTACCACAACGGCACCTACACGGTACGCAAGCTATCGCTGGCCCTCATGGGCCGCTATACCCTCACGCGTACTCCCACGCGCCGCTTCCAGGTAGATGCGCTGGGCGGCTTTACTACTGAACACAGTATCATCCGCGACGCGGGCAATCAAACCAGCGTTGAGAATGGCTCTCTGTCTACCAATAATTACGACTCGACCGAGCACGATTATCGGCTGCTGGTAGGGGCAGGCACCGGCCTGCGCTTCCGCGCCGCCCGGCGGCTCGATGTCATGCTTGATTTCGTCCTCAACTTGCCACTCTACAGTTCCAGCGGTTTCGACCTTACTTCGGCTACGGCGCTGGGGCTACGCTACCGCTTCGGCCAGCCCAATTAACCCCGGCCCACCGTTTTTCTTTTGGTAAAAACGGATTTTCATTTTGAAAAAACAACGTCCCGTCCGGCCTGGTGCCGGACGGGATTTTTTTATTTTATCTACTGCAAATCAAGTTAATAACGGATAAGTTTTTTCTCTTTTCCAAATCGGCACTGGTCTTGGCAATAGGTACGCATCCCTCACCTACTACCCGCTACCGACATGGCCCTTCTGGATAATCTGGCAAAAGCCGCCAAAGACTTTTTCGTCGAGCCCGACGGCGAAGCCCCGGCCGGCGCGGCTCCGGCGCCCACCGGGCCGGTAGGCCCGGCCCCGCCGCTGGCCAGCCTGCCCACCGGCGCTACCCAGCCCGAGCAGCGCCACCTCGACCACATTGCCGGGCTGCTGGCCGGCGACGGCCGCGACTTCGGGGCCTTCACCAAAATGGTGAAAAGCCTGGCCGCCAGCGGCCTCAGCGGGCCCCTACTCTACCAAACGGCCTTCAACGCCTTCGCCGCCGTGACCGGCACCGACCTAACCAGCCTGCTGGCCTCGGCCGACGACCTCACCCAGCGCCTGGCCGACGACCGCGCCAAGGTGCAGGCCCGGCACCGCGAAAAAATGGGCGACGCCGTGCCCCCGCAAGGCCCGCCCAGCGCCCTGGCCCGCCTGCGCGAGCAGGAAGCCCAGCTGCAACAGGCCGTGGCGGCCCTCACCCAGCAGCTCACCGACAAGAGCCAGCAGCTCACCGATGCCCAGCAGCAGCTCCGGCAGGAAACCGCCAAAACCCAGGCGGCCCTCGCTTCCTACGAGCTGGCCCACGCCGCCGCCGTGGCCGAGCTGCAAGCCCACCAGCAAGCCACGAAAAGCTTTTTAAAGATGTGAAAATGGGGTAATGTGGAGATGTGGTAATGTAAAGATGTGAAACTGCGGGGATGTAGCAGCCACAAAATGATCCGCTCTTCATTCTCAATATCTCATTCACATTCAGCATATTATCAACAATCTTCTTCATTTCCGAATCAACATCATTCGCTACATCATCAAATTCTTCACATTAGTACATTTCCCCACTTCCCTTATGAAAACTTTGCTTGCACCTGAACTCAGCTCGGCCCTGCCCAAGTGGCAAAAGCCCGAAAAAGTAGCCGGCTGGGTCGTGCTGGGCGGCGCGGCCGCCGCCGGCGTGTACTACTGGGGCCAGCTCGTACCCTACCTCGTTGACATCGTGTTCAATAGCGTGAAGCTGGGCATCGGGCTGGGGGCGCTGTTCGTGCTGTTCCTGCTGGGTACCAACAAGCGGATTCAGGCCGGGCTCTGGTACGCCGGGCAGCGCGTGCTGCGCACGGCGGCGGGCATCTTCGTCAACACCGATCCCATCGGCATTATGGAGGACTACATCTCGAACACCGAGAAGGAGGCCCGCCAGATGGAGGGCGAAATCGGCCACATTGAGGGCGCCCACGAGCTGGTAAAGCGCAAGCTCGCCGCCAACGAAACCCAGATGAAGGAGTACCTGGCCCTGGCCGACTCGGCCGCCCGCCAGGGCGAAAAAGACGCCGCCGAAGCCTACGCCAGCCGCGCCGCCCAAATCCTGGATTACAACCAGCGCCTCCAGCCCATGGCCACCACCACGGCCAACGTGAGCGTGGTAATGCGCCAGATTCTGAAAGCCGCCCTGCGCCAGATCGACGGCAGCAAGTTCAAAGTCGGCCTGCTGAAAGACGAGTACGAGCTCGTGAAGCGCACCAGCTCGGGCATGCGGGCCGCGATGAACATCCTGCGCGGCGACCCCGACAAAAAGTACTTCTTCGACCTCGCCACCGACCGCGTGGCCCAGGACATGGCCCAGCAGCTCGGCCAGATCAAGCAGGCCATGCGCTACTCGCAAGAATTTGTGCGCGAGATGGATATCCAGAACGGCGTGATGAGCGAGAAGGGCCAGCGCCTGCTCGACCGCTACCAGAAAGGCGATTTCAACGCCCTGCTCACCAGCGACAAGGCCCCCGTTTCCACCTCCGTAGCCGCCACCAAAAAACGCTCCGACGATGCCTATTCTAGCCTGCTTGATTAGCGCCTGCCTGGCCCTGCTGGCCATCGCGGTGCTGCTGTAGCGCGGCCTCCGCGAATTCGCCCCCAGGCCAATCCCTCTATTCTTTCAACAACCAACCAATTTGCGGACTCGCAGAGTCCGCGCTGCTTCCCCATGACAACCCGCGGTAAAATTGTACTCGGGGCGCTGATTTTCGCCCTCCTGTACTTTGGCATCAATAAACTGATTGCCAGTAATAAACTCTTCCAAAAAGCCGACTCGCAGTCGGTGCTGCTCAGCTCCATCGAGCTGCCGGCGGCCCCCGGCGGCAGCCGCGCCACGCTGGTGGTGCCGCTGGCCCCGCTGCCCGGCACCACCCCCGCCGAAAACGGTACGCCCGTGGTGTGGGAAGTGATGGCCTGGAACTCCCAGATGGCTGGCATGCTCGCCAACGGCGGCCCCCGCACCACCCAGGGCTCGGCCCTGGCCGCCAACCACCTCGACATGCAGATCACCCGCCAGGACGACGTGTCGAAAATGCAGGCCGACCTGGTGAAGAACGCCCTCGACCTACAAGCCAACCCTAAAACGCCGGGCCTGATCGTGAGCATCATGGGCGACGGCCTGCCGGCTTTCTCGGCCGTGCAGAGCCAGCTCGAAAAGGCCGGCACCAGCCTGCAAGTGATTCCCTACTCGGTGGGCAAAAGCTTCGGCGAAGACAAGCTGATGGGGCCGAAGGAATGGCTCGACAACCCCAAGGCCGCCCTGGGTAAAACCGTGGCCTGCTACCTGCGCGACGGCGACCACAACATCGCCCTGAAGTGGTGCGCCGACAACGGCCTGAAGGTGAACCCCGACGAAACCACCTACGATCCCGAGGCCGTGAACTTCATGGCAGCCAGCGACTTCCTGGTAGCGGCCGAAAAGTACATCACCGGCAAGCCCGAGAGCCGCGTGAAGGTGGTGAGCGGCCACCGCACCGGCGTGAACGTGGACGTAGTGGCCGACGCCGTCGCCACCTGGACGCCCGGCGACGTGAACATCGCCAAGCAAAAGGGCGGCCTCGTCAACATCGTGAGCACCAAGGATTACTCCAACCAGATGCCCAATATCATGGTGACGACCAAGCGGTGGTACGATGCCCACCAGCCCGCCGTACTCAGCCTGATGACCGCCTTCGCCGTGGCCGGCGACCAGGTGAAAAGCCACCCCGAAGCCCTCGCCCGCGCCGCCGACATCTCGGCCCAGGTGTACGGCGACCAGGACAAGCCGGGCTCCTACTGGCTGAAATACTACAAAGGCACCAGCGAGGCCGACCGCACCGGCAACGTGGTGGAGCTGGGCGGTAGCAAGGCCTTCAACTTCAGCGACAACCTCGCGCTCTTCGGCCTCGACAACGGCGGCACCAACGTGTACGCCGCCGTGTACAAAACCTTCGGCGATGTGCAGAGCAAGCTTTATCCCAAGGAACTCCCCAGCTACGTGCCGCTGGCCAATATGCTCGACCTGACGCTCCTGCGCAAGCTGCAAGCCCAGTACAAAGGCAAAAACGTGGCTCCGGCCGAAACCCAGTCCTTCGCCGGCGACGACGAAATCCGCCGCAGCGTGAGCAAGCGCGCCTGGAACATCGAATTCAACACCGGCCAGAGCACCTTCACGCCCGCCGCCCAGCGCGAGCTCAGCCAGCTCTTCGACGACCTCGTGGTGGCGGGCCGCCTCAAGGTGGCCGTCCACGGCTACACCGACAATACCGGCAACCCCACCGCCAACCAGCAGCTCAGCCAGGCCCGCGCCGAGGCCGTCGCCCACTGGCTCGAAACCCGGAGCGCCAGCGCCTTCCCGCAGGGCCGCGTGCAGGTGTACGCCCACGGCGCCGCCGACCCGGTCGCCAGCAACGCCACCGAAGCGGGCAAAGCCCAAAACCGCCGCGTAGAAGTAGTGCTAGGCAACTAGTTGCGCGGACTTTGTAGTCCGCGACAAGCACTGATAACTACCAGCACGCAGTCGCCCGACCGCCGTAATCCGCGACTAGCACCAACCCCTTCTCCCAACCCGCGAGCGCAGCCGGCTACCCCCGCTGCGCTCGTACGCGGCCTACCAAATCCGCGCAACCACGCGCCAGTAGCCATGCAGTCGCTTTTCACCCCCAACGCCCATCCGCGCCGCGCCACCTTCGCCGCGCTGGTTGCCGGTCAGCTCCTGTTCCTGCTGGCAATCTGGCTGTTCTACCCACTCCAGATTTTTCCGCGCCTCGGCGAGGTTTTACACGCACTGGGCAGCCTGATTACGAGCCAGGGGCTGCTGCAAGAGCTGTGGGCCAGCCTCACCACGGCCTGGCAGGCGCTGGGTATCGCCACGGGGCTGGCCCTGTGCATATCCTACCTCACAGCGCTGCCGTTTTTCCGGCCGCTGGCCTTCGCGGCCTCCAAGCTGCGGTATCTCACGCTCACGGGGCTCACTTTCTTTATGGCCCTGATGCTCAGCTCAGGGCACCAGGTAAAGCTGACGGTGCTGGTGTTCGGGGCCACGGTGTACCTCGTCACGGGCATGACGCAAGTTATCCTGAACACCACGCAGGAGGAGCTGGACCACGCCCGCACCCTGGGCCTGGGTGAGTGGGGCAGCTTCTGGGAGGTAATGGTACGCGGCAAGCTCCCCGACATGCTCGAAGTAGTGCGCCAGAATTTCGCCATCATCTGGACGTTAATCACCCTCGTGGAAACGCTCTACCAATCGGAAGGCGGCATCGGGCTGTTGCTGTACAAGCAAAACCGCTACCTGCACCTGGATGGCGTTTTGGCGATTCAATTGGTGATTCTGGCACTGGGCATGGCGCAGGATTACGCCTTCGAAGGGCTACGCAAGCTACTTTTCCCCTACGCGGGCCTGAACGACGTTGCGCGGACTTTGTAGTCCGCGTATACCCGGCTCACGCACGCGGACTACAAAGTCCGCGCAACATTACAGCAAAGCGGGCGCTACGTACGTGTACGGCCACTGCTGCCAGTCGGCCACCAGCCCAGCCTTCACCGGGTTGTGCATGATATACGCTAGAATCCGCTCGAACTCTCCGGCCCGCACTACGTGGTCGTAGCTTTCCGCCTGCCAGAATGCCCCCGACCGTCCCAGCAATTTATTCGCCTGCAAGGCTGTGTAGCCTTTTATGCGCTGCAAGGTGCGGACCAGCAGCGGCGCTTCGGGCGGCAGCGCCACCAGCAGATGCACGTGGTTGGGCATAAGGCAGTAGCTCAGCAGCTCGTAGCCCGGCCCATCGAAATGATGCAGCGAAGCAGCTACCACCTGGGCAATGGCTGGCTGCCTGAGCCAGGTAGGGCCGTGGCTGGCCCGGCTCAGCAGCTCGTCGAAGTGCCCGAAGCGACGCTTGTGAGCCGCGTACAGCTGCGCGGCATCCTCCGCATGCGTTCTCTGTAAAAGCTCGACTTCTTCCCGCAGGCGCAGTAGCACTTCCAGGGGCAGCGTATCGGCCAGCCGAAAAGTGACGAAAATAGCCGAGCCCGGCGGCAGCCGGTGCGGCAAAGTGCGCTCATAATATAGTAAATCAGCCACCGCGCAAGCTACGCAGTTGCGCGGACTTTGTAGTCCGCGACTCGCCGGTTTTTTACAATCCCGCGACCCATCCATTCTCAATCATCCCCCCACAAGTCGCGGACTACAAAGTCCGCGCAACGTGCGCAACGTGCTATGACTGCCCTCCCCTACTCCTACAAATCGGCGCTGCTCACCCTCGACCACGTATCGATGCGCTACGGCAACGATCTCATCCTGCGCGACCTCAACGCCCAGGTGCTCGACGTCATTCGCCCCGGCATGAGCCAGGGGCAGGTAGTGGGCATTTACGGGCGCTCGGGCATTGGCAAATCGGTACTGTGCCGGCTGCTCGCGGGGCTGGCTACCCCGAGCACCGGTACCGTGCTGGTGGGCGAGGCGCAGCAACCCGTGCAGGCCGGCATGGTGGGCTACGTGCAGCAGCGCTACCCATTATTCAACCATTATTCGCTGCGCGACAATCTCTTGCTGGCCGCCCGCCGCCGCCACGACGCTCCCGAGGCCCAGGCCCGCGTCGATCATTACCTCGGGCGCTTCGGGCTGGGGGCGCACGCGGGCAAGTATCCGGCGCACCTCTCGGGCGGGCAGCGGCAGCGGGCGGCCATCGCGCAGCAGCTACTGTGCTCCGAGCACCTGATTTTGCTCGACGAGCCCTTTTCGGGCCTCGACGTGGCGATGATTGACGAAGTCAAAAAAATCATCGTGGAAGTCACCACCATGGACGAGCTCAACACCGTGCTCATCGTGAGCCACGACATCACCACGACCACCGCCCTGGCCGACCAGCTCTGGCTGCTGGCCCCCGAGCGCAGCTCCGACACCGGCCAGCTGCTACCCGGCGCCACCCTCAGCCCCCGCCACCAGTACAACCTGGCCAAGCTCGGCCTGGCCTGGCACCCCAACGTGGAAAGCGAGCCCGAGTTTGTGCAGTTTGTGGAGGGGATAAAGGCGGAGATCCGGGGGAGTTAGAATGTAGCGCGGCCGTTGTAGTCCGCGAGTGTTCGGCAAACAAGGAAAGTTTTATTGGTGATAACTTGCCCGGTAGCCGTAGCACACGCATACTACTAAGCTAAAGCGACACCTCGCGAGTTGTTCACCCAAGTGGTAAGCGGTCGCTATCAGTAAGGTTGTACAAGGTAAACGGCATGTCCCATTGCAGAAGCTTAGCGGTTAGTCGCTGTTGCAGCAAGGTTTTACCATCTTTCTTCACCACCCGGCGTAGCGTGCTACTTGGTACGGGTGGCTCCAGCCAGAACAAGGCTACTTCAATCAGGGGCAATTCACTTAGGCACGCCAAAGGCTGTACTTCGTCACTGGGCCATTGTGCGTGCAGACGCTCGGCCAGCAGCAGGCCCGCCAATGTGCTGGTTACTTTGCTCATTACGGATTCGTAGAGCAGCGTCCGCCGCTCACCCTCGGCCCTGGTATCGAGACGGTCATCCTTGATTTCCAGGAATAACAGCTTTTTGGGCGTGGCGGGCAGTAAACAAACAAAATCTATCGCTTGCACCTGCTTCACGCCCCCGTTCGTGACTACCCGGCGGTAGAAACCGGGCGCGGCACCAGTGGCAGGGTCAGCATCCCGGTCATAATGCACAACCTGCCAGTCGGCCGGAAAATCAAACCAGAATTTTCCTTCCTTAAAGCTTGGCATGACGCTCCCGGTCTTCTCTGGCAAAAATAGCGTCTAATTCATCCGCCTGTTCTAACTCTACCCGTAACGCTACGACGTCCGGCAAGTGCTCAAAATTATCGGTGCTGACAATCCGCGTTGCCTCACCTGGTTCCGCGTTCAGTCCGAAATATTTTATTGGCAATGGCAGTGCGTTTTCTTGCCGCGATAGAATATGAAATTCTTTTAGCAAATCTGTGCTATGCGTGGCTAGGATTATTTGAAAGCCTTGGCGGGCTAGTTCAGCGAGGATATTAGCTAGTTTTTGCAGGAGCGCGGGATTTAGGTTGGCCTCGGGCTCGTCCCAGAAGAGAGTAGTTTTTTGAGTAAGGCTACCATTACGTAAAAGCTGCGCAAGAGTAGCAAATTTACGAAGACCTTCCGCTACCAAGTTCATTTCTATCTGTGGCGCACCATCTTGAAATAAATAGAAACGGTCACCTTCAAGTTCTACTGTTCCCCCCAATAGTCTTTCAATCTTAGTTACTATACCCATTGAGACTTCTCCGATTTGCCTCAACTCAATCTGCCTTAATAATTCTAGCAAATCAGAATATGTCTCATCAATAGGAAGTTTTCTCTCCCTATTCAATCTACTAATCCAAGCCAAAGTCAATACCTCTTTAGCCGTAATAAATACAGGCATAAACAAGTCTTTATCTGCAGGTTGATTCGACAAACTTCCTATTCTAATAACTTGACTGCTTTCATATTGATTAGGAAATCCAAATTCTAAGTGCGATTGCGTAGAATCATCTAGTTCAACACGTACACTACTTGTTCCCGAAGTATTATGCCAGCGCACTAAACTACCTATGTTACCACGATCTGGCTGAAATACGCCTTTAAGCTTTTCAGATAAAAATACTCTAAAATTTTGCTCAAGCCATTTTAATTCAAATCCATCCTCTTCTCCTCTAGATAATTTATAAATTATAGCTAAGGCCGCATACCCCACCTTCAACACATGGCTCTTCCCCGTCCCATTAGTCCCGACCAGCACATTCAGCCCCGGCCCAAACTCAAAGTCGGCGTCGGCGAAAACGGTAAAATTCTTCAGGTGGAGGCGCTTTAGCATAATCCCAAAACTACGGCCCGGCCAACTCATAACTTTGAACTCCTAACTCCTAACTCACCGCAGTGCCCACCGGAACCCTGCTCCTCATCGACGACGAAGCGCGCCTGCGCCAGCTGCTGGCCCAGGTGCTGGAGCTGGAAGGCTACTCCGTGCTGCAAGCCCCCGACGCCTACCGGGGCCTGGCCCTGCTGGCCGCCCACGCCGCCGAGGTGCTGGTAATCCTCTCCGACGTGAAGCTGCCCGACGGCCACGGCGTGGAGCTGCTGCCGCGCTACCGGGCCGCCGCGCCGCTGGCCGAAGTGGTGCTGCTCACGGCCTTCGGTACCATTCCCGACGGGGTGAAGGCCATGAAACTGGGCGCGTTTGACTACCTGACCAAGGGCGATTTTGAGCAGCAATTGGTGGTGGTGGTGGAGCGCGCCGCCGAGAAAGCCCGCCTCCAGCGCCGGGTGGCCGAGTTGGAAAAGCGCATGAATCAGCGCCATAGCTTCGAGAGCATGATCGGAGAAGCGCCGGCCCTGCGCCGTGCCCAGCACCTGGCCCGGCAGGTGGCACCCACCGACAGCACCGTGCTGCTCGAAGGCCCCACCGGCGCGGGCAAGGAGCTGTTTGCCCAGGCGCTGCACGAGGCCAGCGGGCGGCGCAGCAAGCCCTTCGTGGCCGTCAACTGCTCGGCCTTTCCGAAGGATTTGCTCGAAAGCGAACTGTTTGGCTACAAGAAAGGAGCCTTTACGGGGGCGCTGACCGACAAGAAAGGATTATTGGAAGAAGCCCACGGCGGCACGCTTTTCCTGGACGAAATCGGGGAGCTGGAGCTGAACGTGCAAGCCAAGTTCCTGCGGGTGCTGGAGATGCAGCAGTTTACTAAGCTCGGCGATACGAAGCCGACCAAGGTCGACGTGCGCCTGGTGGCGGCTACCAACCGCAACCTTAAGCAGGAGGCCACCGAGGGGCGCTTCCGGCCCGACTTGTACTACCGGCTGTCGGTGTTTACCATCCTAGTGCCGTCGCTGAAGGAGCGGGCCAGCGACGTACCGCTGCTGGCGGCCTTTTTCTTGCAGCACTTCGCCACCCGGCTGGCCAAGCGCCTGCCGGGCCTCGCGCCCGAAACCGTGGCTGCCCTGCAAGCCTACGCCTGGCCGGGCAATGTGCGCGAGCTTAAAAACGTGCTGGAGCGCGCCGCCATCCTCGCCCCCGCCGGCGAGCCGCTGACCTTAGAAAACCTGCCCGAAGAATTTCAGGGCGGCACCCGCCCGGTTTTTTCGACCGACGACGAAAGCCTGCGGGCGCTGGAAGCCAAGCACATCAAGCGGCTGATGGGCGACTTGCAGGGCAATAAGCCGGAGGTAGCCCGCAAACTGGGCATCGGCCTGACGACCCTGTACCGGAAATTGCAGGAGTATGGGCTGGAGGAATAGCCCCTGCTTACCATCTTTCACCCCGTCCGTCATGCTTATCTGACATCCGCCTGCGAAGCATGACGGACGGGTTCAGGCCAAGGATTCAGTCTACTGCAACGAGCGTGTAACACCAAGCTCCAGCTTGGTGAGGCGTCTGGTGAGCGTGCCCGAACGCCTCACCAAGCTGGAGCTTGGTGTTACATCTTCCGAAATACACCACCCTCGTAATTCAATGAAAATACCCCTACTGCTAACCCTCCTCCTAAGCAGCGCCGCGGCGGCCCAGGCGCAACAGCAGCAACTAATCGTGCTGGGCGTGGCGCAGGACGGCGGCTACCCCCAAATCGGCGCGACCCGGGAATTTGCGGCCGTGGCGGCGGGCCAGCGCCCGCGCCAGCAGGTGGTAGCGCTGGGGGTGGTGGATGCGGCGGCGCGGCAAAAGTTTCTCTTTGAGGCCACGCCCGACCTGCCCGGGCAACTCTACGCGCTCGACAAGTACCTGCCCACGCCGGGCACGCTGCCGACGGGTATTTTCCTCACTCACGGCCACATCGGGCACTACACCGGGCTGATGTACCTGGGCCGCGAAGCATTGGGAGCCAGCCAGGTGCCGGTGTACGCCATGCCGCGCATGGCCGGTTTTCTGACGAACAACGCGCCGTGGAGCCAGCTCCTGACGCTGCAAAATATCGCGCTAAAACCGCTCGGCGACGGCCAGGAAATTGCGCTTAATTCTACTCTGAAAGTCAAGCCCTTCCTGGTGCCGCACCGCGACGAATTTACCGAAACGGTCGGCTTCGAGATTGCGGGCGCGCACAAGCGGGCGGTGTTTATCCCCGACATCGACAAGTGGGCCAAGTGGCCGCAGCAGCTGAGCGACTTACTCCGGCGCGTGGATTATGCGCTGCTCGACGCCACGTTTTACCGCGACGGCGAGCTGGCGCGGCCGATGGCCGAGGTGCCGCATCCCTTCGTGGAGGAAACCATGCAGCAGCTGCAAAGCCTGCCGGCCGCCGAGCGCGCCAAGGTGTACTTCATTCATTTCAACCACACTAACCCGCTGATGCAGCGCGACAGTCCCGAGCGCCGGGCCGTGCTGCAACGGGGCTTCAAGATTGCCGACGAAGGCCTGGTGCTGCCGCTGTAATACGGCGGCCGGGGCACCGATAATTCCTTAGCCATGTCGCTAAAAATTCAAATTCGCCTGGGCGTGCTGCTCATGCTCGGGCTGCTGCTGGGGCTGGGCAGCTACGTTATTCTCACCATTCACCGGCTCGAAACCGAGACGCCCAGCGTGCAGCAAACCAACGCGCTGGCGGCCCAGCGGGCGGTGTACTTATTCTTGCTAATCAGCACCTTGCTGGGCATCGTGCTGATGGTGCGGCTGCCCCGGCTGGTTACGCGCCCGCTCACGCGCCTCACCGCCGACGTGGAGCGGGTGGCCGCGCCCGGCCCCATTACGCGGGTGGCCGTGACCCGCAACAACGAGGTGGGCCACGTGGCGGCGGCCGTCAACCGCGTGCTGCGCCAGGCCGAGGACGAGCGCCGCGCCACCCTGGCCGAGCTCATCACCCAGCGCAACCGCACCGACAGCCTCGTGCGCGGCCTCGACGAGGGGCTGCTGCTCATCGACCAGCACGGCCTCATCGTGCTGGCTAATCCCGTGGCCTGCCTGCTGCTGGGCCAGCCCGCCAAGGCCCTGCTCGACCAGCCCGCCGCCGAAGTAGCCAAACAAAATGAGATGCTGCGCGAGTGGCTGCGTACCCTCGACGCCCCCACCGCCGGCCCCGCCCCCACCCCTGGCAGTCCGGAAGCCAGCCGGGCGGCCGGCCCCGTCTTCGTGGTGCGCCCCCACGGCGAAAACCTGCACTACCAGCTCACGGTGAGCGAGGTGACGGAGCTGAACGAGGAACTGAAAACGGCCGTGCCAGCGGGCCACGTCTTTTGCCTGCGCGACGTATCGGCCTTTAAAAATCTCGACCAGGTGAAGTCGGAGTTTCTGGCCACCATCTCGCACGAGCTGAAGACGCCGCTGGCCAGCATCAACCTCAGCCTGATGCTGATGCAGGACGAGCGCCTCGACGCGGCCCGGCGGCAGGAAATCGCGGGCGGCATCCGGGGCGAAACCCAGCGGCTGCTGGGCATGGTGGGCCAGCTCATCGAAGTCTCGCGCCTCGACGCGGGCAAGGAAATTCGCCTCAACCTGGCCCCCGTGCCGCTGCCCGAGGTGGTGCGTTACGCCACCGAGACCGTGCGCGCCCAACTCACCGACAAAGACTTGCAACTGGCCGTGCACCTGGCCGAGCCCCTGCCCCCCGCCCTGGCCGACGAGGAAAAAACCACCTGGGTACTCATCAACTTGCTGTCCAACGCCATTCGCTACTCGCCGCACGGCGCGGCGCTCACCATCAAGGTAGTGCCCTGGGGCGAGATGGTGCAACTGAGCGTGGAAGACCAGGGGCCAGGCATTGCCAAGGAGTACCACCACCGCATTTTCCAGCGCTTCGGCGGGGTGCTGGGGCCAGCCGGGCAGCAGCGCGGCAGCTCGGGCCTGGGGCTGAGCATTTCCCGGGAATTTATTACGGCGCAGGGCGGGCAACTGTGGGTGGAAAGCCAGCCGGGAGCGGGCAGCTGCTTCATCTTCACGCTGCCAGCGGCGGGATGACCTTTAGTCACGCAGCCGTAGAAACCCGTCGGTCATGCTGAGCTTGCCGAAGCATCTCGCGTGGCGCAGTAATCAATGACGTATGATTTTACTGCACCACGCGAGATGCGTCGGCAAGCTCAGCATGACCGACGGGTTTCTACGGCTGCGTGACTAAAGGTCATCCCGCCGCTGGCAGCGT
>CAJYPK010000048.1 GCA_913776615.1 uncultured Hymenobacter sp. | reverse complement strand
TTTCGGCCGCCTGAAGGAGGCACGCGGCTTTGCCACCCGCTACGAAAAGACGGCTTCCTCGTTTTTAGCCGTGGCCCACCTACTCGCCGCCTTGGATTGGATGCGCTAGCTGTCCACAGACTTTAGTGAGTTGGCGAGTAGCGGACTTATGCTTGGTCCGCGTCGGGGTGAATGGTCAGCACGAGCTTGCCCCGCACGTGCCAGGTCTGGCTTTCGCGGTGGGCGGCGGCCACTTCCGCCAGCGGAAACACCTGACTTACTAATACGTTTACCTGACCCGCGTCAATGAGCTGGGTAATCTCTCGGAGCCATTCCTGCCGGGGTTGGTTGGGCGCCAGGGTGCCTGTGGCCCGCTGCCGGGCCAGGGCGGCCAGCACGGCTTCGTCGAAAGGCAGGTCGACGTTGACGCTGACGAAGATGCCCCCCGGCTTCAGCATCCGCACGGCTTGCACGCGCGCCGCGTTGTCGCGCGCCGGGGAGGCTTCGAGCACCACATCTACGTCGCGCACCAGTTCTTCCACCGGCTGGCTACGGTAGTCCAGCGCCTCGTCGGCCCCGAGCTGCCGCAGGTACTCCAGGTTGCCGGCCGAAGCGGTGCCGATGACGTAGGCTCCCTTCGCCTTGGCAAACTGCACGGCGAAACCGCCCACGCCGCCCGACGCGCCCTGAATGAGCACGCGCTGCCCGGCCCGGAGCTGCCCGTGCCCGAAAAGGCCCGTCCAGGCCGTAAGGCCCGCCAACGGCACGCCCGCAGCCTCGGTGAAACTAAGGTACTGGGGCTTGGGGGCAAACTGGCTGGCCTTGGCTGCGCAGTACTCGGCGTAGCTGCCGTCGCCGGGGAAATTAGGCTCGCCGTACACGGCATCGCCGGGGCGAAAACCGGTAACTTCGCTACCCACTTCCACCACCACGCCGGCCGCGTCCCAGCCTGGGGTCAGCGGCAGGGTCAGGTAGGCCCGCAGAGCGTCGTTGCCGCCTTCGCGCACTACCCAGTCCACGGGGTTTACACCGCTGGCATACACCTGAATAAGAATTTCATCGGCGGCCGGCACCGGGCGGGCTACGTCTTCCAGCTGCAATACTTCGGGGCCGCCGAAGGTGTGAATTCTGACTGCTTTCATGGGCGCGCATTGTTGGTTGATTGACCACACAAAGGTCTCGGCCGGCAGCGCGGCCGCTTTACCCGAAATGCTCTTTGTGTTAGCCAAAATGCCGCGGCTATGTAACACCAAGCTCCAGCTTGGTGAGGCGTCTGGTGAGCTTACCCAGGTGCCTCACCAAGCTGGAGCTTGGTGTTACTTCGCCCAGCCCTTAGTACACTTCCTTCGGCCGATTGGCCGGGGCCGTGCCGAAGGCCCGGTTGGGCTGCGGACCCATCGTGAGCTGCAAGGTGCCGCCGGCCACGATGTCGCGGTGCAGCAGGTAGCTGTTGGCGTAGGGCTGGCCGTTGAGCGTGGCCGACTGAATGTAGACGTTCTGCGGGCTATTACCTATCACCTTCACCGTGAAACTCTTGCCCTTAGGCAGGCGAATGGTGGCGTTATCGACCAGCGGGCTACCCAGCACGTAGGCCCCGCTGCTGGGACTGACGGGGTAGAAGCCCAGCGCCGAGAGAATGTACCAGGCCGACATCTGCCCGCAGTCTTCGTTGCCGCTGATGCCGTCGGGCTTGTCGAGGTACATCTCGCGCAGCACCTGGCGCAC
The DNA here is from genome assembly GCA_913776615.1 of uncultured Hymenobacter sp. Classification (GTDB taxonomy): domain Bacteria; phylum Bacteroidota; class Bacteroidia; order Cytophagales; family Hymenobacteraceae; genus Hymenobacter. The sequence goes on along the minus strand of CAJYPK010000048.1, from coordinate 193,308 downwards.
CTTTTCGGCGGTCTTCCACTGCTGGCCAGCGTAAGCGTAGAGGTAGGTAGTGGCGTGGCTGGGCTCGTTGCCGTGGGCGTACATGCCGATGAGCCCCGAAATGTCGGGCGAGGCACCCGCGCCGAGGTCGCCCTTGATAATAAACAGACTATCCAGCTTCTGGGTGAAGGCCGCGTCGCTGCCGAAGAGCTTGATTAGCCCCGGCACGTCGTGGGGCACGAGCCAGGTGTACTGCCAGGCGTTGCCCTCGGTATAGTTGTTTTGGCGGTGAATGGACTGGATGGGGTCGAAGGGCAGCTGAAACTTACCGTCGGAAGTAAGGCCGCGCATGAAGCGGGTGTGCGGGTCGAAATACTTCTGGTAGTACTTGGCCCGCTTGCTGTATTCCTGGTAATCGGCCTGCGCACCCAGCTTCTTGGCTACCTGCGCAATGCTCCAGTCGTCGATGGCGTATTCCATTGCCTTGGCTACCGACTCGCTTTCCTTGTCGGCGGGAATGAAGCCCAGCGTTTTAACGAAGTTCACGCCCTGGTCGTCGCGGGTGCTGGCGGCCTTGAGGGCGGCCAGCACCTGGGGACCGTCGAGCCCGGGGGTACCCTTGAGGTAGGCTTCGGCCAAGGCTGGCACGGCGCTGTAGCCCACCATCGTGTTGGTTTCGTTGCCGGCCAGGTGCCAGATGGGCAGCTTGCCCTGCTGCCGGCCGATAGCCAGCATGGACTGCATCATGTCGCCCACCCGCTCGGGTTGGGCCAGGGTAAAGAGCGAATGCTCAGTACGGTAGGTATCCCAGAGCGAGAAAATGGTGTAGTTGGCAAACGGGGCTTTGGGGTACACTTTGTCGTCGGTGCCCCGGTAGTCGCCGTTGGCGTCGTTGAACAGGGCGGGCGCAAACCAGGCGTGGTAGAGCGCGGTGTAAAACGTGCGCCGCACCACCGGGTCCTGAGTTTCGATGGTGACTTTGCCGAGCTGCTGCTCCCACTTGGCGGCAGCGGCCTGGCGGGCCTGGGCAAAGTCCCAGCCCGGCAGCTCGGCCTGGATGTTGGCCAGCGCATTCTGCGCGCTCACCGGCGAAATGCCGACCTTCAGCTGCAACGTGCCCGGCGACTTGGCGAACGTAAATACGCCCTTCACGGCCGTGCCCTGGCCCTTTTTACCTGGCAGCGCCTGGGCCTCGTTGTAGAGGGCAAAGGCTGGCACCGGGGCCGAGGTCTTGATGGCGAAGTACAGCTTCTGGTGGTCGGCCCAGCCGTGCGAAAAGCGGTAGCCGACGAAGGTTTGCGCGTCGATTTGCTCCAGGTAGGTATCGGTGGCCTTGTCGTCGATGCCCTCCTTCAAATCGATGATGACGCGGGCGGGCTTGCCATCCTGCGGGAAGGTGTAGCGGTGCATGCCCACGCGCTCGGTGCTGGTGAGCTCGGCCCGGATGCCATAAGTATCGAGGGTGAGGGCATAGTAGCCGGGCTGGGCCACCTCGCGCTGGTGCGAGTAGCGCGAGAGGTAGCCCTGGTGCGGGGCCTGCTGGCGGCCCTTGTCGGTTTGGAGCGGGCCGGTGTAGGGCATGATGAGTACATCGCCGAGGTCGGAGCCGCCCGTACCGCTGAGGTGGGTGTGCGAAAAGCCCGTGAGCAGGCTGTCGGAATAGTGGTAGCCCGAGCACCAGTCCCAGCCCTTGAAGATGTTCTGCGGGCCCAGCTGCACCGCCCCAAACGGCACGTTGGCCCCTAAAAAAACGTGCCCGTGGCCGCCGGTGCCAATCAGCGGGTCGACGTAGGAAGTGAGCTGCTGCGCCGAGGCGGGCACCGCGCCGAGCAGCAGGCCGACGGCGACCAGGCCGCGGCGTAGCGATGGGGAAAAGGGATTACGGGCGGGGAGGTGAAGCACTGGCTAACGTGGATAAGGGTGGGAAGATGGAACCGCGGCGGATACGGGGCAAATATGAGTAAAAAAGCGTTGCTAAAAAGTTTTTGCAAGGTAAAAAAGGGGGAATACCCCGAATAGGATACGGAGCCAGCAACTATTTTTGAACGGCTTAAAATCGTTGGTCATTGCGAGCGCAGCGCAGCAAGCGCACCCCAATGGCAGAACTGAGCAGATGCGATTGCCTCGCTGCGCTCGCAATGATCAACCAGTTTTACCCATCGCCAAAAGGCTTCTTGGCGCCGCAAGCGACCTTAGCCTTCGTTCCGACTCACCTGCCTCCCATGCCCCTACAATCCCGCCGGTACTTTCTCGGCCTGAGTACCGGCACGCTCGCCAGCGCGCTGCTGCCGGCCCCGGTCAAACGGCTCTTCGCGCCCCCGGCGGCCACCTGCACGGTGCACCTCGACCAGCCGCTGGGCGACATCAACCCGGCCATCTACGGGCAGTTTATCGAGCACCTGGGACGGGCCATCTACGGCGGCATTTACGACGAGCCAACCCGCAGCTTCCGGCCCGACGTGCTGGCGAAGGTGCAGGGGCTGCGCCCTACCCTGCTGCGGTACCCGGGCGGCACGGTGACCAAGATTTACCACTGGAAGGACGGCGTCGGCCCCAACCGGCCGGTGCGCAAAAACCTGATTTGGGGCGGCAACGACTCCAACCACGTGGGCACCGACGAGTTTATGCGCTACGCGGAATTGGTCGGCGCGGCCCCGTTCCTGACCGTCAACATGTCGACCGGCACGGCCGAGGAAGCCGCCGACTGGGTCGAGTACTGCAACGGCACCGACACCTACTACGCCACCCAGCGCCAGGCCAACGGCCACCCCCAGCCCTACCGCGTGCAGTACTGGGGCCTGGGCAACGAGGAGGCCGCCAAAGAAGACGCCGGCACCCTGCAAGACCCGCGCGACTACATCAAGAAAGCCTGGTACTACGCCAAGCTCATGAAGCTGCAAGACCCCAGCATCACGCTCATCATGGCCGGCGACCAGGAGGACTGGAACCGGCAGATTTTGCAGGAATTACACCCGATTTGCGACTACCTCTCGCTGCACCTCTACGCCAGCTCCAAGCCCGGCGACCCGGCCTCGCTGTTTACTTCCATCGCCGAGATGGAAGCCAGCATCCGGCGCACCGCTGCCCAGATCAAGGCGCTCACCCCGGTCCGGGTGGAGAATTTCAGCAAGTGGTACCGCTTCCCCAGCCGACAGCAGCCCGTGCGGCTGGCCATCGACGAGTGGGGCATTTGGGAAAACGGCGGCCGGGGCGCCTACGGCCTGGAAGTAACCTACACCTGGAACCACGCGCTGGGCGTGGCCTGCTTTCTGAATATTTTTCAGCGCAACGCGGCGGCCATCGGCCTGGCAACCTGGGCGCAGACCGTGAACGTGCTGGCCCCCATCATGACCGACGACACGACGTCCGTCTGCCAGACTATCTACTACCCGCTGGAGCTGTACCGGCGGCTGTGCGGTACCCGCAGCGTGGCCGTCGCCCTCGCCGGGGCCGAGGCGCTGGACGCGGCGGCTTCCGTTTCGGCCGACGGCCAGACGCTCACGCTGGCCCTCGTCAACCGCGACAGCCGGGCGGCCGTCCCCCTCCGGCTCGACCCTAAAATCGTCGGCCGCTGGACGGCCCACGAGCTGAACGCGCCCTCCATCGACGCCGCAAACACCCTGCAAGCCCCCGCGACCAACGTGGTGAGCTACCAGCAGCGCACTCTGCCCGCCGGGGCCAGCAGCTACACCTGCGCGGCCCACAGCATTACGCTGTTGCAAGCCCGGCTGCGCTAACTCGCGGCGGCGGAAGACCTAACGCCACGCCTTTCGCTAAAACGTTTCAGTAAAGGCCCTATTTTCGCCTTTCTTTCGGCAGCAGAACTCCGCGAAAGTGCTTACCTTTTCGGCGCCGCTTGGCTGACACGCTTCTTTTTTCCTGCCCCTTATCTATAATGCGTAACCTCTTCTCCGGACTGGCTGCCCTCGCGCTCCTGGCCAGCCAGGTAGCTCAGGCCCAAGGGCCTACTCCCACCGATCCCGCCCAGTGGGTGAACCCAATCATCGGCACCGACTCCAAGCCTGACCTGTCGAATGGCAACACTTACCCCGCCATTGCCCGGCCCTGGGGCATGAACTTCTGGATGCCCCAGACCGGCAAAATGGGCGACGGCTGGGCCTACCAGTACTCGGCCGACAAAATCCGGGGCTTCAAGCAAACGCACCAGCCCTCGCCCTGGATGAACGACTACGGGCAGTTTGCCATTATGCCCATCACCGGCAAGCCGGTCTTCGACGAGGACCGCCGGGCCAGCTGGTTTTCGCACAAGGCCGAGGTAGCCGAGCCCAACTACTACCGCGTGTACCTGGCCGACCACGACGTGACCGCCGAACTGGCCCCGACCGAGCGCGCCGCCACCTTCCGCTTCACCTTCCCCAAAACCGACAGCGCCTACGTGGTGCTCGATGCCTTCGACAAGGGCTCGCAGGTGCAGGTGCTGCCGCAGCAGCGCCGCATCGTGGGCTACACCACCCGCAACAGCGGCGGCGTACCCAAGAACTTTCGTAATTACTTCATCCTGGAGTTTGACCACGACTTCGCCAGCACCGCGCTGTACCAGGATAAGTCGCTTGCCAAGGGCGGTACGCTCACCGTCACGGCCAACCACGCCGGGGCCATCGTGGGCTTCAAAACCCGCAAGGGCGAGCGCGTGAACGTGCGCGTGGCCTCGTCGTTCATCAGCCCCGAACAGGCTGCGCTCAACTTGCAGGAGCTGGGTACCAAGGATTTGGAGGCGGTACGCCAGCAGGGCCGCGCCGCCTGGAACACCGTGCTGGGCCGCATCGACGTGGCCGGCGGCACGCCCGACCAGCAGCGCACCTTCTACTCCTGCCTGTACCGCACGCTGCTGTTTCCGCGCAAGCTCTACGAGCTCGATGCCAGCGGTAAGGTGATGCATTACAGCCCCTTCAACGGTCAGGTGCTGCCGGGCTACCTGTACACCGACACCGGATTTTGGGACACCTTCCGGGCGCTGTTTCCCTTCCTGAACCTCATGTACCCGGAGGTGAACACCGAGATTCAGCAGGGCCTGGCCAACGACTATAAGGAGAGCGGCTGGCTGCCCGAGTGGGGCAGCCCCGGCCTGCGCAACGTGATGGTGGGCAACAACTCGGCCTCGGTGGTGGCCGACGCCTACCTCAAGGGCATTCGCGGGCAGGACATGACCGTGCTCTACGAGGCGCTGGTGCACGGCGCCAACAACGCCGGCCCGCTCGAAGCCGTGGGCCGCGCCGGGGTGCAGTATTACAACAAGCTGGGCTACGTGCCCTACGACGTCAAAATCAAGGAAAACGCCGCCCGCACCCTCGAATACGCCTACGACGACTTTGCCATCTATCAGCTGGCCAAGGCGCTGGGGCGGCCCAAGGACGAAATCAACCTCTACGCCGCCCGCAGCCAGAACTACCGCAAGCTCTTCGACAAGGAATCGGGCCTGATGCGCGGGCGCAACAAGGACGGCTCGTTTCAGAAGCCGTTCAGCCCCTTTAAGTGGGGCGACGCCTTCACGGAGGGCAACAGCCTGCACTATACCTGGTCGGTATTTCACGACGTGCAGGGGCTGATGGATTTGATGGGCGGCCGGCAGAAATTCGTGGCTACCCTCGATACCGTATTTACCCTGCCACCGGTGTTCGACGACTCGTATTACGGCGGCACTATTCACGAAATCAGGGAGATGCAGATTGCCGGCATGGGTAATTACGCCCACGGCAATCAGCCCATCCAGCACATGATTTACCTCTACAACTACGCCGGCCAGCCCTGGAAGGCGCAGTACTGGGTGCGCGAGGTGCTCAATCGCCTCTACCTGCCCACGCCCGACGGCTACTGCGGCGACGAGGACAACGGCCAGACTTCGGCCTGGTACGTGTTTTCGGCCCTGGGCTTCTACCCCGTGTGCCCGGCCGTGAATCAGTACGTGCTCGGCGCGCCGCTCTTCCCCAAGGCCACCCTACACCTGCCCGGCGGCAAAGACGTGGTGTTGAGCGCCCCGCAGAACTCGGCCCAGAATTGCTACGTCAATCGCCTGACAATCAACGGACAGCCTTACGACAAAAACTACCTCGACTTCGAAACGCTCAAGCAGGGCGCCACGCTCGATTTTGAGATGAGTGCCAGCCCCAACAAAACGCGCGGCACCGCGCCGGCCGCCGCGCCTTACTCTTTTTCTCCTGCTAAATAACTCTCCAATCAACCTCAATACATCCGTCATGCTTCGGCAAGCTCAGCATGACCGGCGTTTGTAAACTGCTCCCCCACCCACTTTATGAATCGTAGAACTTTCGTCGGAAACGCTTCGCTGCTGGCCGCTGGGCTGGCCCTGCCCTCTTCCATCCTGGCCGCGGCGGCGCCGACTTTTCCGGTGGTGCGGCCGGCGGCCGGCCAGCGCCGGTTTCGCAGCAAGGCCGTGGAGGCGGCCATTGCCGAGTTTAAGAAAAAGGTGAAAGACCCGGAGCTGGGCTGGCTGTTTGAGAACTGCTTCCCGAGCACCCTCGATACCACCGTAACCTACGCCGAGCGCCAGGGCCGGCCCGATACCTACGTCATCACCGGCGACATTGACGCCATGTGGCTGCGCGACTCCTCGGCCCAGGTGTGGCCCTACCTCCAGCTCATCGACCGCGACGTGCCACTGCGCAACCTCGTGGCGGGCGTCATCAACCGGCAGACGCGCTACGTCAATAAAGACCCCTACGCCAACGCTTTCTACGGCGACGATACCAAGGTGGGCGAATGGGCCACCGACCACACCGCCATGCAGCCCGGCGTACACGAGCGCAAATGGGAAATCGACTCGCTCTGCTACCCCATCCGGCTGGCTTATCATTACTGGAAAAAAACCGGCGACAAGCAGCCCTTCGACGCGCAGTGGCAGCAGGCCATCCGCACCACCCTGCAAACCTTCCGGGCGCAGCAGCGCAAGCAGGGGCCGGGGCCGTACAAGTTTCAGCGCGTGACCGAGAAGGCCACCGATACCCAGCCGCTGGGCGGCTACGGCTACCCGGTGCGGCCCAACGGGCTCATCTGCTCGGCCTTCCGCCCCAGCGACGACGCCACGCTCTACCCCTACCTGATTCCCAGCAACTTCATGGCCGTGGTGAGCTTGCGCCAGGCCGCCGAGATGCTGACGGCCCTGGCCCCCGCCGAGGCCGCCACCGCCGCCGACTGCACCGCCCTGGCCAATGAGGTCGAAGCCGCCCTGCGCCAGCACGCCGTGGTCGACCACCCCCAGCACGGCAAGCTCTACGCCTACGAAATCGACGGCTACGGCAGCCAGATTCTCATGGACGATGCCAACGTGCCCAGCCTCGTGGCCCTGCCCTACCTGGGCGCGGTACCGGCCAGCGACCCCGTGTACCAGAACACCCGCAAATTCCTGCTCTCCGAGGCTAATCCCTTCTTCTTCAAGGGAACGGCGGCCGAAGGCATCGGTGGTCCGCACGTGGGCATGGACATGATCTGGCCCATCGCCATTACCACCCGCGGCCTCACCAGCACCGACGACGCCGAAATCCGGGCCTGCATCCAGGCCCTCAAAACCACCCACGCCGGCACCGGCTACATGCACGAGTCGTTTCACAAGGACGACCCCAAGAAATTCTCCCGCGCCTGGTTTGCCTGGGCCAATACCATCTTCGGCGAGTTTCTCTGGAAAGTGTACCAGGAAAAGCCGCAGCTGCTGGCGTAGGGAGCCTTTGCAGAACCTTTACCAGCCGACTTACACTTACTTGTCATTGCGAGCGCAGCGAAACAGTCGCACCCGCACGGTAGTGCTGAACAGGTGCGATTGCTTCGCTGCGCTCGCAATGACAAACGCTTGATAATTAGGACCTGTCATGCTGAGCTTGCGAAGCATCTGCTCACATCTGGACGCACCATTCCAGCCTGAAAAGATGCTTCGCAAGCTCAGCATGACGGGCAAAAAAGCGATTGTAAAAACCGTTGGCTAGCCTCTCTCAGCTCAACAGCTTCTAAATCACCGTCGAGTATATTTTCACCGCCGATGTCCACCACCCCACACCCCGCCTGCACGCTCGAAATCTGCGCCGGCTCCGTTCAGTCGGCCGTGGCGGCGCAGGCCGGGGGCGCGCACCGCATCGAGCTGTGCCAGAATCTGGAACAGGGCGGTACTACGCCTTCTTTCGGCTTGATTCAGGAAGTACTGCGCCGGGTAAGCATCCCGGTCTTCGTGCTCATCCGGCCCCGCCCGGGCGACTTTTGCTACGACACGGCCGAGCTGGCCATCATGCTGGCCGACGTGGCCCAGTGCCGGGCGCTGGGTTGCGCGGGCGTCGTTATCGGCGCCCTGGACGAAGCCGGCCGGGTGGACATCGCCGGCTGCCGGGCGCTTATCGAAGCCGCCGGCCCGTTGCAAATCACTTTCCACCGCGCCTTCGACGTCTGCGCCGACCAGGCGCAGGCCCTCGAAACCATCATCGACCTGGGCTGCCACCGGGTACTTACCTCGGGCGGCCAGGCCAGCGCGCCGGCGGGCCAGGCGCAGCTGGCGGCCCTGGTGCACCTGGCCTCGGACCGCCTGCGCATCATGCCGGGGGCGGGCATCACGCCCGCCAACGTGGCGCTGCTGCGGGCGGCCACGGGGGCCACCGAGTTTCACGCCAGCGCCAAGCGCCTGCTGGCCAGCCCGACGGTCCCCGCCACGGAATTCGACGCGCCGCGCTGGGAAACGGATGCCGCCACGGTGGCTGAGCTGGTAGCTCAGTTGCAAGCTAGCTAACCTGCTAGCACGTTAAATGGGGCCCGAGTAGGCAGGAATGTAGCACCAGGCTCCGGCTTGGTGATGCGCCCGGCGAGCACGCCCTACCGCATCACCAAGCTGGAGCTTGGTGTTACTACTTCCTGCCTACTCGGGCCGCGTGGCCACGGCAATCTTCGAGTCGGCGGTGCCGTAGTACAGGAACCACTTGCCCCGGAAGCGCGCCAAGCCTTCCAGAAATACCACCTGGTTGACCTGCCCGGTAGTTTCGTAAGGCTTTTCGGGGCGCATAAAGTAGGTATCCAGCCGCTGGAGCAGTCGGGTGGGGTCGGCTTTATCAAACAGCGCCTGGGCGGCCGAGTACGTACCTACGGGCAGGCTTTTATCGCCGAAGGCCGGCTCGTTGCGGCTGTTGTAAAGCAGGCGGATACCCTGGTCGGTAAGCATGGCGGGCGGCCCCGACTCCACGAGGTCGCTGTCGAACTTACCGGCGCGGGTGGGCAACACGACTTTGAGGCCGGGCAGGGTCGCGGCCTGGGCCCGTAGCGGCACGGGCGGCTTTTCGCCCGCCGCCATTTCGACGGGCACCCAGTGGATGAGGTCGTCGGACGTAGCCGCCCAGAGTTGGGCGTCGCCCCAGTACATCCAGTATTTCCCCTTGATTTTGGCGGCCACGATGCGGCCGTCCGGCTCGTAGCGCGACACGATGGAGCCCGATTTACTCCACTTGTCTACGTATTTGCCGCCGGCGGCCCGGGCGAAGGCGCTGCCGTATTTGGTCCAGTGCCGCAGGTCGGGCGAGGTGGCTACGTGCAGGCGGGCCAGCTTCCCGTCGTAGGCGGTGTAGGTCATGTAGTAAGTACCCTGGGCGTCTTCCACCACGCGCGGATCTTCGGTGCCGCCGGGCCACTCGTACTTCTGCTGCGCATCGTTGGCCGGATACAGCACCGGTGCGGGCTCGCGGGTGAAATGGATACCATCGACGCTGCTGGCCAGTCCGATGCGCGAGGCTTTACCGAAGGTGCCGATTTTGTTTTCGGCCCGGTATAGCATGTACACCTTCCCGTCGCGCACGACCACGGCAGGATTGAACACGTCTTTTTCTTCCCACTGCACGAGCTTGTGGAGGATAGGATCGGTGAATTTCCCCACCGGGCTGGGCCCCATGATGGGGTTGGCGCTGTCGGCCTTCACCAAGCCAAGCAAGGCCCAGGCGGGGCCGGTAGCGGCGGGCGCCGCGGTAGTGGCGGCGCCCGCATGCGTTTGGGACGAGCCGCCGCAGCTGGCTAGCAATGCCAGTAAAACGGGGCCGCTGACCAGCCGATAAACGGGACGAGAAAAAGTACGCATGACGATGCGAAGTAGGTGGGTGGGAAGGTTTAAGGGTAGCCGCGCGGCCCGCAGCCCGGCCAAGCCGCCAGCGCTCGCAATCTACACGCCGCAAACCCAGCACCCCGGCCCCCGCTTTCTACGTCGCGGGCAAGCAGCCCGCCCACTGGAAGCGTCCGTCATATAAAATGGGCTGGAGGCCCGGGCCAGCCCTGCCAGCCCGGGCCTCCAGCCCACCACAAAGCCATGCCGCAATCGCCTACCGCACCCGACCTTCTACCTGGGCCGTTACGGGCTGGCCGGCGGCGGTGAGGGCCTTGATGTGGTCGATGATGACCGTGCGCAGCAGCAGCCCGGTGTGGCGCAGCGTAGCCGCCTTAATAAACTCCATGTGGTCGCCGCCACCCGCCAGGTAGTCCGACAAGGCGATGCGGTAGGTTTTGGCCGGGTTGAAGGGCTGGCCACCGATGAGGATGTTTTGCGGGCGCTTGTCTGGCCCCACGGTGTACACCGCCCCCGACACGGCCATGCCCACCGGGGCCGCGTAGTCGAAGAGCTGCTGCACCACCGGGCCGGGCGCGTCGAGCACGACCAACTCATTTTCGAAGGGCATGAGCTCGAAGGCGTTGCCCACGGTGATGTTGCCGGCGGGCAGCGAGTTGCGCATCCCGCCGTTGGTCATCACGCCCAGCTCGATGGGCTCGCCCTTGAAGTACTTGCTGGCGGCCGCGCGCTGCAAATCGGCCACGAAGTTGACGATGGGGTTCTCGCCGGGATTTTTACCCAGCGCCACCGGCGCCCGGCCGATAACCACCTGCATTTGCTGTTCGACCTGGTCGTGAAAGGGCTTGATATAGGCCGCCGCCCCGGCATCGGGCGCGATGGCACTACCCACGGGCTGGCTGGTAGTGGCCGGCAGGTGGGCCGTGGCTTGCAGCGGGCCGCGCTGGCAGGCAGTGGCAAGGGCCAACAACGCCACCCCAGCGACAGAGCGAAAATGTAGCATAACGTAATCGTACAGCCAGCCCGACACGAGCCGGCATTATCCTTCCCAAAGGTACGGCCGGCTTACCGCTGCCGGTTGAGCCCTATTCCCAGCGCTACGGAATACCGGCGAAACTTATTGCTGCTAAAGGCTGCCTCGGAAAACCCGTTGCTGGCCTCGTAGCGCCCCAGCAGCGAGAGTGCGTGGCGGCCGGGCCCGGTTAGCTGCACGCCCGCCCCGGCCACGAAACCATACTCCGTATAGCGTATATCACTAGGGTCGTAGGCGGGTTGCCAAGCCCCGTAAGCGGTCGCGCCCGCAGCCCGCATCCGAATTTCCTGGGTCAGGTCCAGCAACCGGCTCGCCGAAACCCCGGCCTCCGCAAACGGACGCACCCGGCCCAGCAAGGGCGAGTAGCGCAGCAGCAGCGGCAAGCGCAGGTAGCTGGTGCTGAAGCGCGCCTGGTAGGTATTGAGCGAAGGGGAAGAGCCCCCACCGGAGACACTATATTGAAACTCATCCTCGTATTTCTGCCGCACGTAGTGCAGCTCAATCCGCAGCTGCAACTTGTCGCGCAGCGCCTGGGAGCCAATCCACAGGCCGAGCCCGATGTCGGGCACTACGCTACCCGGGTACTGCCCCTTGGCTGCGTAGTTATTACCAAATAAGAGGAGTTGGCTGTCTTGTCCGCCAAGCAGCAGGTCGCTCCCCAGGTAGATGCTCGACCGACGACTCACCGTAGTTTGGCTCCCGGGCTGCCGGCAAGCATTATAGCGCTGCACGACCTGCGTGAGATCGGGTAGCCGAAAGGCTACCCTGGCCAAGCTCAACGCGATGGCCGGGCATTCACTAAACTCTTCGGTTAAGACGCCCCGAAAAACGGGTATTTCCTGCACGTACCTGCGGCCTCCATCTTCTACCTCCTGCTGCTTTACCAGCAACTCCCGCAACGGGGCAGTCGGGCTTTTTTGCAGGTAGTAACGCGTTCCTTCGCCTCCCTGGTAACGGTAGAGGTTGGCAGGACTGCCATTGGTCATCGCCTCTACAAAGAGGAGGCGACTGGGGCGGGCCTGCCCGGCGCTATCGCGCTGGGGTACCGGCAGCGCCCGGTAAGCCTCCTCGCGCCCAACACCATACCCCCGTAGCTCGGCCGGGCCAAATCGCTCCACCGGACTACCCGGGGCCGGCATAAACTCGCACCGGGTGGCATTGTACCGGGCATTATGGTAGCCAACCTGCCCCCGTAGCGTATCGCCGCTCAGACGTACGATGTAGCCGGGGCGAAAGCTCCCTTGCGCGTTCGCGCCGAATCCCGTCGCGCATAAAAGCACGGCAGTCGTAAACAAGTATATTTTTTTCATAACTACTAAAAAGCTGATCAGCAATCCGCACAAAATTGCCTGATTTCTTTGCTACGGCAATGGTACGCGCCGGCCAACTCAGCCTGCCCAACTCAGTATCAGCACGATAAAATTAGCTTTCTTTTATTAGCAAGTAACTCTTGCATAATACACAATAATTCATTTTACTTAATCAATAAAGGCTTTAGCAATTAACCACTAACAAACAAATAATTTATTATTTAAGGAGTTGGCACGACGTAGAGCAGTCTAGATAAGCCCAACAGTAGGCGTAGTCACACGTAAGCTGCTTAGCATTACCTCGCGCTTAGTATAGTGGCACCGTAAAGCTGCTGGCATCCCAGCCAGCCGATACCGGCAAGCTACGGTATCTTGCAGGCCGGCTATGCCGCCGCGGCATCCGCGTAAAAAGTATGACTGACTCCTCCCCTCTCCCCACCCCGCCGGTTTCGTTTCCCGAGTTTGCCCCCGTTAGCACCGCGCAGTGGCAGGCCCAGCTGGCCCGCGAGGCCAAGGGAGCCGACCCCGCCAGCCTGCGCTGGACGCTGCCCGATGGCCTGGTGGCCGAGCCCTTTTACCACCGCGAGGCGCTGGCCGCCCTGGGTGGCCCGCCCGCCCCGCTGCCCCCGCGCCCCGCGCCCTGTCGCAACGTGGTGGCCCTGCACGTACCCGCCGGCACCGACGGCCGCCTCCAGATTGAGCAGGGCGCCGACGCGCTGGCCCGCGGGGCCGAGGGTCTGCACTTTATCTTCCCCAACGATGCCGCCACCTTTGCCGTGGCCGAGCTGGCCGAGCGCCTGCCGCTGGCCGCTACCTGGCTGGGCTACACCGTGCTGCAAGGCCCCGAGCAATTGCTTGAGCGCCTGCGCACCGCCGCCAACGGCCAGCCGCTCCAGGGGTTCCTGCGCTTCGCGCCCACGATGGTACCCGAGGGAGCCGAGCTATTGCCCTTCCGGGCCACGCTGCGGCGCTGCCTGGCCATCGCCCGCGCGTGGCCAAGCTTTTCGACGCTGGCCGTGAACGGGGCCTTTTTCGGCAACCGGGGGGCGACGCTCGTTCAGCAGCTGGCCTTTAGCCTGAGCACCGCCGCCGCCATGCTGGCCGAATTGCCCGACGAGGCCAGCGGCCTCTCGGTGGCCGAGGTAGCCCGGGCGCTGCACCTCGACTTTGCCATCGGCCCCAGCTATTTTCCCGAGATGGCTCGGCTGCGGGCGGCCCGCCGGCTGTGGGCCACGCTGCTGCACGCCTACGGCCTGCCTACCGAGGGCGCGGCCACGCTGCCCATCCACGCAACGACTTCGACCTGGACGCAAACCACCCTCGACCCGCACACCAACCTGCTGCGCCACACCACCGAGGCCATGAGCGCGGTGCTCGGCGGGGCTGATTCCATCCAGGTGGCGGCGTTCGACTGCCTCTACCAGGCTCCCAACGAGTTTAGCGCCCGGCTGGCCCGCAACCTGCCGGTTATTCTCAAAGACGAGGCCCACCTCGACTGGGTGGCCGACCCCGCCGCCGGCTCTTACTTTATCGAAACGCTCACCGACGAGCTGGCCCGCGCCGCCTGGGCCGAGTTTCAGGCACTCGAAGCGCAGGGCGGCATGCTGCACGCCCGCGCCCGCGCCCTGGAGGCCGTGAGCCAGGCCGGGCTCGACAAGTTCAAGCGCATCGCCACCGGCCAGGATGTGGTAGTGGGCACCAACCGCTTCCAGAACCCCAAGGAGAAGTTCGATTTCCAGCCCAAGCAGCTGCTACGCTCCCGCGACTTCGACACCACCCGCGCCACCTACCCCAGCGAGGTGCTGCGCCTGGCCACCGCCCTGCATTTCGAGCGTCGCGCCAACCAGGATAAGCAGGCGACCCTGGTGCTGCTCGGCGGCGTCCGCGTGAACGAGGACATTGCCGACGCCTTCTGGCACCTGCTGCACCCCAGCGAGCGCACCGACGCCCCGTTCCCGTCCGACATTGCGCCCGACTCTTATTCGGTGCTGTTTTCCAAGCCCGAGGAAGCCACCCTCATGTACGCCCGGCCCGCGCAGTTCGACCACCTGGCGCGGGTGGTGCAGCAGGTACCCGCCGGCCATACTTTCGATGTGCCCTCCCTCATCACCTCCGACCTGGCCACGCTGCTGGAGGCGGTGCGGGTGTTTGGATTCAAGGAATTTGTGGTGGAAGGCCACCGCACGGAAGAGGTACTGGCTAGGCTGCAAGGACGGTAACTTCGACTTAGTCTATGCAAGCCGCAGGCAAGCTAGTAGCTGGGTTTCTGGCGCTACCGGTGGTACTGGCTTTCGGTTATCTGTATGCGCAGCGGGAGCCAGAAAAGTTAAAGTTTTACATGGAAGATGACTTGGAGTTCGACGTGTGGCGAATTCCAATCGTCGAACCTTACAACCTTATAACAACTGAAAGTACTAGTCGGCGACGGGTCGGAGAGAGTCGTTGGCATTTTCATAAAGCCGGCTTTACGAATGATTTCAACCCCGATTCTATCAACTACCAGCGCAGCTTTATCACCTTTCATGATGCTACCCAGCATGCATATGGCATCTGCGACATAAAGCGCAAAAAAGTTAGCTTCTACGACAACTATCAGCAATTCAGAGAGTTTACAGCCGCAAATAAATTACCTAACTCTTTATACAATGCAGAGTTGGTTTACGAAGGCTGGTCTGAAACCGGGTTATTACCCTGGGCCAAAGAAATTTTAGAACAGCGCTGGCATTTGACCAGCGAAAAATAACGACCTCATGCGTCCCGACTTTTCCACTATCGCCTACGACGCCGCCAGTCTACCCGCCCCGGCCAAGCCCGCCGACTACCCCGCCACCGGCCCGGCCGTGTACACCGCCGCCGACGCGGCGCACCTGCCGCACCTAGGCTTCGGCGCGGGCATCGCGCCTTACCTGCGCGGGCCCTACGCCAGCATGTACGTGCGCTCGCCCTGGACCGTGCGCCAGTACGCGGGCTTTTCCACGGCCGAGGAATCGAATGCCTTTTACCGCCGCAACCTGGCTGGCGGGCAGAAGGGCCTGAGCGTGGCCTTCGACCTGGCTACGCACCGGGGCTACGACTCGGACCACCCCCGCGTGGTGGGCGACGTGGGCAAGGCCGGCGTGGCCATCGACTCGGTGGAGGACATGAAAATCCTGTTCGACCAGATTCCCCTGGGCGAGATGTCGGTGAGTATGACCATGAACGGGGCCGTGCTGCCGGTGCTGGCCTTCTTCATCGTGGCGGCCGAGGAGCAGGGCGTGCCGCCCGAGAAGCTGACGGGCACCATTCAGAACGACATTCTGAAGGAGTTCATGGTGCGCAACACCTACATCTACCCGCCCGCGCCGAGCATGCGGCTTATTGCCGACATCTTCGCCTACACGGCGCAGCACATGCCCAAGTTCAACAGCATCAGCATCTCGGGCTACCACATGCACGAGGCCGGGGCCACCGCCGAGCTGGAGCTGGCCTACACCCTGGCCGACGGCTTGCAGTACGTGCGCGCCGGGCTGGCGGCGGGGCTTAAGATTGACGACTTTGCCCCGCGCCTCTCCTTCTTCTGGGGCATCGGCATGAACCACTTCCTGGAAATTGCCAAGCTACGCGCCGGCCGTCTGCTCTGGGCCAAGCTGCTCAAGCAGTTCAACCCCCAGAGCGATAAAAGCCTGGCCCTGCGCACCCACTGCCAGACCTCGGGCTACTCGCTCACCGCCCAGGACCCCTTCAACAACGTGGCCCGCACCACGGTAGAAGCCCTGGCCGCGGCCCTCGGGGGCACCCAGAGCCTGCACACCAATGCCCTCGACGAGGCGCTGGCCCTGCCCACCGACTTCTCGGCCCGCATCGCCCGCAACACCCAGCTCTACCTCCAGCACGAAACCGACATCACCAAGGTGGTGGACCCCTGGGGCGGCTCCTACTACGTGGAAAGCCTCACCGCCGACCTCGCCAACCAGGCCTGGGCGCTCATGGAGGAA
Source organism: uncultured Hymenobacter sp. (assembly GCA_913776615.1). GTDB lineage: Bacteria > Bacteroidota > Bacteroidia > Cytophagales > Hymenobacteraceae > Hymenobacter. Next base: position 176,958 of record CAJYPK010000048.1, on the reverse strand, counting down.
GTCGAGGCCCTCGGTGGCATGGCCGCTGCCATCGAAACCGGCCTGCCCAAGCTCCGCATCGAGGAAGCCGCCGCCCGCAAGCAGGCCCGCATCGACACCGGCCAGGAAGTCATCGTAGGGGTGAATAAATTTCTGGCCCCCGAGGGCGAGGCCCCGCTCGAAGTCCTGCAAATCGACAACGACGCGGTGCGCGAAAGCCAGGTAGCCCGCCTGAAGAAAATCCGCGCCGAGCGCGACAACGCGGCCGTGCAAGCCGCCCTAGCCGCCCTCACCCAAGCCGCTCAAAGTGACCCAGCTACGGCAACTTCTACCGAAGCAACTCACAATTCACAATTCACCACTCACAATTTACTCGCCCTGGCCGTAACCGCCGCCCGCGCCCGCGCCACCCTCGGTGAAATCTCCGACGCGCTCGAAGCCGCCTGGGGCCGCCACCAGGCCACCAGCCGCACCGTGCAGGGCGTGTACCAGCAGGGCATGAGCGAAAACGCCGAGTTTGCCCAGGCCCGCCAGGCCGCCGAAGACTTCGCCGCCCGCGAGGGCCGCCGCCCCCGCATGCTCGTGGCCAAAATGGGCCAGGACGGCCACGACCGCGGCGCCAAAATCATCGCCACCTCCTTCGCCGACGTGGGCTTCGACGTGGACCTGGCCCCCCTCTTCCAAACCCCCGCCGAGGTCGCCCGCCAGGCCGTCGACAACGACGTGCACGTAGTGGGCGTGAGCAGCCTGGCCGCCGGCCACAACACCCTGCTACCCCAGCTCATCGCCGAACTGCAAAAGGAAGGCCGCCCCGATATCCTCGTCATCGCCGGCGGCGTCATCCCGCCCCAGGATTACCAGCAGCTCTACGACGCCGGCGTGGCCGGCATCTACGGGCCGGGCACGGTGATCGCCAAGGCGGCGCTGGAGATTTTAAGCAAACTGGAAGAGTAGCCTACTCATTTTTTTTCATAAATAATAAAGCTCTTTACCATGCCTGTCCCAGATTTTCAATCCATCATGCTTCCTCTATTGAATACAGTAAAGGATGGATCCGAAAGAAGCATGACATTAATCAAAGAAGAATTAGCCATATTTTTTGGCCTATCAGATCAGGACAGAAATGAACTATTACCTAGCGGAAAACAACCTGTATTTGATAACCGTGTTGGCTGGGCGAAAACATATTTGAAGAAAGCTGGACTTCTTGAATCTCCCAAAAAAAATATAATTAAGATAAGTCCATCAGGCGCAGCCGTTATAGAAAATCCTCCTCCTAAAATAAATCTAAAGTTTCTTAGCCAGTATCCGTCTTATATTGAATTTGTCACCGGTGGAAAAGCTAGCACGAATATAGTAGAAAAAACTTCTTCAAAAGAAGGAATTGTATCAATAAAATCTATTATAGAAAAACAGATTCCTGATGAGATTAAGACGCCTGACGAGGCACTAGAAAATGCCTATCAGCAACTGAGGGCTAGCTTAGTACAGGATATAATTAGTACCCTAAAAAGTGTTTCACCCTTTTTCTTTGAAAAACTGGTTGTGGACTTACTGGTCAAAATGGGCTACGGCGGCTCTCTAAAGGAAGCAGGCACCACAACTAAAAAGTCTGGCGATGATGGCATTGATGGAATTATTAAAGAAGATAAATTAGGCTTAGACATTATTTACATACAAGCAAAAAGATGGAATAGCCCCGTAGGACGCCCAGATGTACAGAGCTTTGTCGGCGCTTTGGCTGGGCAAGGCGCTAAAAAAGGCGTTTTTATCACTACGGACAAGTTTACTAATGAGGCTAAAAATTTTGCTCCCAAAAATGAAACCAAGATTGTTCTTATTGATGGAGAACAATTAGCACAGTACATGATTGACTATAATGTCGGTGTATCAACAACAAACGTATACGAGATAAAAAAATTGGATACAGACTTTTTCACCGAAGACTAAAATAATAGATAGGGTACTCTATGCACCTACTCAGCCAGCTCCTCATCGCTTTAATAGCCCTCATCCACGCCTACATCGTGTGGCTGGAGATGTTTGCCTGGGTATCGCAGGGGCCGAAGGTATTTAAGTCGCTGCCGGCCGAGCTGTTTCCGGCGACCAAGACGCTGGCGGGTAATCAGGGCTTGTATAATGGCTTCCTGGTGGCGGGGCTGGTGTGGGCGCTGCTAATTGCCGACCCGGCGTGGCACCGTAGCGTGGGCACGTTTTTTCTGGGGTGCGTGGCGGTGGCGGGGATTTACGGGGCGGCCACGGCGGGCGGGCGCATTTTGCTCGTGCAGACGCTGCCGGCGGCGCTGGCCCTGGCGGCGCTGTGGCTGGCCTAGCCCACTAGCGTGGGTGCGGCGGCCGCTGGCTCGGGGCCATCGACCACGGCGCGGGTTTTGGGCAGGCACTCGGGGTAGTGCGTCTGGATGAAGGCCACCAGCTTTTCACGCACCTCGCAGCGGAGCTCGAAGGCCGTGGAGGCGTCGGCGGCGCTCACCAGGATGCGTAGTTGCAGGGTACGCTTCTGGGCGTCGGTGACGTGCACGAGGGCCACGCGGCCGTCCCAGCGCGGGGTGCCGGCCGCGATGCGCGTCAGCTCGGTGCGCACGGCTTCTACGGGCAGGCTGTAATCGACGTGCAGGAAGACCGTACCCAGTAGCTGCGACGAGGTGCGCGTCCAGTTCTGGAAGGGCTTTTCGATGAAATAATCGAGCGGCAGCACCAGCCGGCGCTCGTCCCAGAGCTTCATGATGACGTTGGTGAAGGTGATTTCCTCCACCCGGCCCCACTCGCCCTCCACCACCAGCACGTCGTCGATGCGGATGGGCTGGGTGAAGGCGATCTGGAAGCCCGCCAGCAGGTTGGCCAGCGAGCGCTGGGCCGCGAAGCCGATAATCACGCTGGCAATGCCCGCCGAGGTGAGCAGGCCCGCCCCGATGCGCCGCACCGTGGCGAAGCTCATCAGCACCAGGGCCAGGGCCACGAAGAAAATGAGCGAGACGCCGATTTTCTTCACGAACTGCAACTGCGTGAGCAGCTTGCGCACGGCCAGGTTGTTGTCGCGGTCGAGGCGGTAGTGGGCCAGCACCAGGTCTTCGAGCACGTCCATGACCTGCGTCAGCACCCAGGCAAACGTCACGATGGAGGCGATGCCCACCACCCGGCGAACGGCTTCGAGCGGGCCGGGCTCCAGCGCGGCCAGGGGCAGCAGCACCGCCACCAGCAGCACCGGGATAAAGTAGGCGGCTGGCGTGCCCAGGTGCCGCACGACCGAGCCGGCCAGCGTGGAGCTCGTGCGCCGCTCGTAGGCGCGCAGCAGCCAGAAAATCCCGACCTTCAGCAGCCAGCCGGCCACCAGGCTGCCGCCTACCACCAGCAGGGCCGACAGCCCGTCGGGCAATTGGGTGAGTAGTTGAGTCGCGTAGTTTTTCATAAGCAACGGCCGGGGTTCCGCCCCGGCCGAGGCATGTACCCGCCGCGCGGGCGAAAGGTTGGTTCGGCTGCTGCCTTACGCGGGGCACTGACCGCCTTTGCGTCCCTGGAAAATCAAAATCGGCCCCTAGCGGGTTTAGGTCCGAACACCCTTTTCCTTTTCCAACCTCATGGACCTCCAACTCACCCATAAGACGGCCCTCATCACGGGCTCGACGGGCGGCATCGGGCTGGCCATTGCCCGGCGGCTGGCTGCCGAGGGCGCGGCCGTCATCCTCACGGGACGCACCCAGGCGCGCCTCGACGAAGCCCGGCAAACCATTCTGGCCCAAACGCCGGGGGCCAGCGTGCGCGGCGTGGCCGTCGATTTTGGCGATGCCGCGCAGGTTGACAACCTGCTCAAGCAAGTGCCGACGGTAGATATCCTCATTAACAACGTGGGCATTTTTGAGCCCAAGCCCTTCGCCGACATCACCGATGCCGACTGGCTGCACTTTTTCGAGGTCAACGTCCTGAGCGGGGTGCGCCTGTCGCGCCAGTATTTCCCCCTGATGCTCAAGCAAGACTGGGGCCGTATTCTCTTCATTTCGAGCGAGTCGGGCTTCCAGATTCCGGCCGAGATGATTCAATACGGCACCACCAAAACGGCCCAGCTGGCCGTGGCGCGGGGCCTGGCCGAGCTCACCAAGGGCACCCAGGTCACCGTGAACTCGCTGCTACCCGGCCCCACGGCCTCGGAGGGCGTCGAAGAATTTTTGAAGAAGCTGGCCGGCGAAGGCAAGACCCGCGAGGAAGCCGAACACGAATTTTTCCGCGATGCGCGGCCCTCGTCGCTGCTCCAGCGCTTCATCACGGTCGATGAGATTGCTAATACGGCGGCCTTCCTCGTCAGCCCCCTGGCCGCCGCTACCAACGGGGCCTCGGTACGCGCCGACGGCGGCGTAATCCGCAGTATTTAAAAGCCAACTCGGGCGGTATCATTAACTCAAGGAAAACCGTCCGTCATGCTGAGCTTGCGAAGCATCTTGTCAGGGTAGAACGGGGCGAGCTGCTCCTTCCTGATAAGATGCTTCGCAAGCTCAGCATGACGGACGGTTTTTTATTATACCGCCTGCTTGTCAAGCGATTTACTTAATCCTCCTGCTCAGGGCCGCCGAGCAGCTTCCAGGCTTCCTCGTTGCCCTGCTGGCCGGCCAGGTGCAAGGCGGTGAGGCCGCGGGCGTCCTTGATGGTGGCGTCGGCCCCGGCGTCGAGCAGGATTTTCACAATCTCGTTGCGGCCGAAGAGGGTGGCAAACATGAGGGCCGTGCCGCCATTGCCGTTGCGCAGGTCGAGGCTGGCGTGGCGCTCGATGAGCAGGCGCGCAATGTCGGCGTAGCCCTTGAAGCTGACGCCCATCAGGGCCGAGTTGCCGCTGGCGTCTTGCAGGTTGGGGTTGGCCCCGGCGTCGAGCAGCACGCGGGCGGCGTCGAGGTGGCCGTCGTAGGTGGCCAGGATGAGGGCGGTGTAGCCCTTGCCGTTTTGAGCGTTGAGGTAGACTTTGGGGTCTTCCAGGAGGCGCTTGATTTCGGCCACGTCACCGCGGCGGGCGGCGTCGTAGAGCAGGTCGATGGGCTGGGCAGAGGTAAAGGACATAGTTTTTATGATGTTTCGGTGTAGGGTAAGCTTTAGCTTGCCCCGCGTGAGGTGGGTCGCGGCTCGCCGGACGCCGGGCAAGCTAAAGCTTACCCTACAGATTACGTATTTCTAATAAGCGCGGCGTAGAAGCGAATGAGGTCCTGGTAGGCGCTGGGGCGTAGGCGCTCGTTGGTACCATGCAGGCTTTCGATGGCGGCCTGGTCCATGAGCACGGGCATGAAGCGGTAGGTAGCCTGCGGGCAGAGGTGGGCGTAGGCCCGGGCGTCGGTGGCCCCAACCACCACGTAAGGGGCCACCAGCGCCTGCGGAAACACGCTCTTGATGGTGCGGTGCAGGGCGGTGAAGGCCGCATTGTCGGTGCCCGATACGGGCGAGGCGGGCCGCCCGGAACCAAGCATTTTTACCTGCACCTGCGGGTCGTCAATCACCTCGCGCACCCGGCGCAGCACGGCGGCGACCGAATCGCCGGGCAGCAGCCGGAAGTTGACGGTGGCCGTGGCCCCGATGGGTAGCACGTTGTCTTTCTCCCCGCCCCGGATGATGGTGGGCGCGGTGGTAGTACGCAGCGCCGCGTTGCCGGAGGGCGTGGCGGCCAGCGACTTCTTAATGAGCCCACCAAATAGCCACTGATTGGCGAACACTAAGCGCTTGCCAAACGGCACGGCCGGGGCCAGGTACGCCAGCAGGCCGCTCACCCCACCGTCGAGCCGGGCCGGGAAGGGCGCGGCTTCCAGCCGGGCCACGGCCGCCGCTACCCGGCCCACGCTCGTGAGGGCCGGCGGCATGGAAGAATGCCCGCCCTGCCCGGTAGCCGACAGTTCCAGGGTCAGGTAACCCTTCTCGCTCACGCCCACCAGGGCCACGGGCTGGGTCAGGCCCGCCACGCCGTCGGCTTTCACGAGGCCGCCCTCGTCGAACACCATTTCGAGCTGCGGGTGCAGCTTTTGCACCAGCGCGGCCAGGGCCGCCGCGCCGCGCTGGCCCAGGGTTTCCTCGTCGTGCCCGAAGGCCAGCAGCACGGTACGCCGGGGCCGGAAACCGGCGCGGAGCAGGGCCTCCACGGCTTCGAGCTGGCCGAGCACGTTGAGCTTGTCGTCAAGGGCGCCGCGGCTGTAGAGGTAGCCGCCGGCCTGCTGCCCGGCGAAGGGCGGGCGCGTCCACTGGCCTTCGGTACCGGGCAGTACGGGCACCACATCCTGGTGGGCCAGCAGCAGCAGGGGCTTCAGGGCCGGGTCGGTGCCGGGCCACTCGTAGAGCAGGCCGTAGTGGTTGACCGTCTGCCGCCGGAGCTGCTGGTGCACGAGCGGAAACGTGCGTTGCAAGTAGGCCTGCAGCTGGTCGAACGGCACGGTATCGGTATCGGCGTATTTACTGCGCGAGACGGTGGGAATGCGCAGCGCCCCCGCCAGGTGAGCCAGGGCCGAATCGGGCGCGACGGCCACCGCCGGGGCGGCGGGCACGGCGGCCAGCTGGCGGTTGGGCAGGCGCAGGGTGTTGACGAGCAGCACGCCCAGCAGAGCCAGCGCGGCGAATAGCAGCAGTAGTAAAAAGCGACGCATAGGAGGAAATCTTTTTCTCTTATTTCAGCAGAGTGCCTACAACTACCCGTCATGCCGACAGGCAATTCCTGCTCAAGCTACTACTACCCCACCAGCCGCTGCGCCCAGCCGCGCAGGCCGGGCAGCCGGGCCAGCCGCGTACCCAGGTTCATGAGCCAGGGCCGGGTGCCCAGCAGACGCTGCAGACGGTAGCTGTGAGCCAGTTGCGGGCCGAGCTGCCGGCGCAGCTGTTCATCGTAGCCTTGCATAAAACCGGCGCTGAAATTCTGCCTTTCGCAGCACGCCCGCACCTGCCCCGCCGCCAGGATGCCGCTGCGGATGGCCAGGTCGATGCCGTGGCCCTGCAAGGGGTCGATGAGCGAGGCCGCGTCGCCGCACAGCATGAAGCGCATCCCGCTGGCCGGGCGCTGCCGCCCGCCACCCATCGGCAGCCCGAAGCCCTGAATGGCCCCGAGCTGACGCGCCTCGCGGAAGCGGCTGGCCAGCCCGGGGTGGGTGGCCAATTGCTCCAGCAACAGCTTTTTAAGGTCGATCTTGTGCTGGGAAACCAGCTCCGAAAGCATTCCCAGCCCCACGTTGTAGCGCCCCGCTCCCACCGGAAACAACCACAGGTAGCCCGCCAGGTGGCTGCGGCTGAAGAAAAACTCGGTGGTGCCACTCTCGGCCCCGGCCACGTTTTCGAAATAGGCGCGCACGCCGGCGCTGTGGTGAGCGCGGGCCAGCCGGGGCTCGGGCAGCAGGCGGCGGCCCACCACCGAATTGGCCCCGTCGCAGCCGACGACCAGGCCGGTCCGGATTGCCCGGCCGTCGGCCAGGTGCAGGTGGGCGTAATCGGTGGTTATTTCCACGTTTTTGAGAGCGGCGCTTTCGAGTATTTCGGTCGTCGTGTGCTGGCGCACGAGGGCCAGCAGGGCGGCGTCGAAGGCCAGTCGGGGGCTGTTGAAGGTGGGCAGTTGCCAGTGCAGGTAGAAGCTACCGCCGTCGGGGGCCACCAGGCGGCTGCGGCGCACGGCGTCGTGCGGCTCGGTGCGCCAGAGGGCCGCCGCGTAATCCGGGTCGAGCTGGGCTAAGGCCTTGAGCGCGTGGCCCGGAACGGCGTCGCCGCACACCTTGTCGCGGGGAAAAGTGGATTTATCCAACAAGGCCACCCGCAGGCCACTGCCGCGCAGGGCCAGCGCGCAGGCCGTGCCCGCCGGGCCGGCCCCCACGAGGGCCACGTCGTAGTCGAGAGAAGTACTGGCGGGAGTGGGCACGGGGTAAAGGTAAATGCCGGGTTGGTTCTGGCTGGCCCGGCCCGGGCTGGCAACTGCCCCGGTGCCCACGGACGGGCGGCACTTTTTCCCCCGCAGCTCGTTATTTTTTGGCAAATCCCTTGCTGAAAGAAGCATCCGTTTGTTGTACTCTGCCGTTAGTTGATTCTTATGGAAGAACTCACCCATGCCAATTATGGCCTCTCAGCCCCCCCAGAGGCCAACGCTACCGAAGAGGTAGACAATTCGCTGCCCCGCGCGGTGCTGCGCTCGGGTACGCACTTTTTGCTCGACGGCACCTGGCGCTTTGCCCTCGACCCCGACGATGCGGGCCTGGTGGAAGAGTGGTACGAAGGCCACGACTACCGCTACTCGGCCCAGTGGCCGGGCTCCATCGAGGAGCACATTGCCCAGGCCCACGCCACGGAGGGTGCCACCGGCTGGCAGGATAAGGTAGTGGCCTGGTACGAGCGCGAGTTTCCGCTGCCCGAGGTGGCTACGTCCGGCAGTGGTAACTCGCTCATTCAGCTCACGTTCGGGGCCTGCGGCTACGAAACGCGGGTGTGGCTCAACGGCCGGCAGCTGCGCACCATCGAGGGCGAAGACGTGCACTACGGCGAGTACACGTCGTTTACTTACGAGCTGCCCGAGGGCGAGCTGCACCTCATGAACCGGCTCACCGTGCGCATCGCCGACACGATGGATGCCGAAACCACCCGCGGCAAGCAGGAGTCGCACGTGTACAAGCGCGGCGGCATCTGGTACCAGACGCACTCGGGGGCCGTGCGCTCGGTGTGGCTGGAGGCCGTGGAGCGCAACCGCCTGCGCTCGCGGGTGGGCGTGGTGAGCACCATCGAAGACCAACTGGTGCGCTTCAACCTCACCCTGCGCATTCACGATGCGGGTGAGTACACCGTGCGCCTGCAAATCTTCGAGCCGGAGGCCGCGCCCGGCGACGCCCCGCTGGCCAGCTCCGACTTCGGCCTGCGCCTGACGCCCGGCCAGCACGAGCAGCGCTTTTCGATGGAAGTGCCCGGGGCCGAGGTGTGGTGCCCCGAAAACCCCCACCGCTACCGCCTCGTGGCCCAGCTCATCGACCGCACCGGCTACTCGGCCCAGATTGAGGCCCGCTTCGGCTTCCGCAAGATTGAGGCCCGGGGCCGCAAGGTGTACCTCAACAACGAGCCGATTTACCTCGACGGTATTCTCTACCAGCCCGGTACCGCCACCTACGCCGAGATGCGCCGCCACATGCACGCCATGAAGGAGCTGGGCTGCAATCTCGTGCGGGTGCACATCGCCGGCATCGACCCGCGCATCTACAACCTGGCCGACGAGCTGGGCCTGCTGCTGTGGGTGGAAGTACCCTCGCCCCACTCGAGCACGCCCCGCAGCCGCGAAAACCACCGCGCCGAGCTGCTGCGCATGCTCTCGCTCATGGAAACCCACCCCAGCATCGTGATCTGGAGCCTCTACAACGAGGACTGGGGCGCCCAGGACATCGCCACCAACCCGGCCACCCAGCGCTACATCGTGCAGATGTATAACTTCATGCAGCTGGCCCACCCGCAGTTTCTGGTGATTGATAACGACGGCTGGCACCACATCAGCTACCATGGCTCGCTTAAGAGCGACTTGCTCACGGCCCACCTCTACACCCCCGACCTGGGCCGCTGGCGCGAGCTGCTCGACCGCCTCATTCACGGCGAGTTGGAGGGCACGGCCGCCTTCCCGCTGGTGGTGGGCGACCCGTATTTCTACCGGGGCCAGCGCCCGCTCATCGTGAGCGAGTGGGGCGGCTTCGGCTTCTCCGACTACGGCGGCCCGGCCGATGCCGAGGCCCGCACCAACGCCATCCGCGACTTCAAGCGCGAGCTGCGTGCCCGCCCCATCGCGGGCGACGTGTACACCCAGGCCACCAACATCGAGGACGAGCGCAACGGCCTCATCGGCTTCCACTCGGGCGAGCTCGACGTGCCGGCTGGCCTGCTCAACTCGCGCCAGAACGAGCCCGGCTGCGACGGCCAGGCGTAGCCCCACGGCCCCCGCCGTGCCCCCTAGCTAGCCGGCGGGGCTCCTTGGCCGCCACCCGCGCCCGTCCGACCAACATCGGGCGGGCGCTTTTTTTGCTCAAGGCCTTACCGACGGTTAACCCGGCATAAAAAAATAGCTAACCCATCTCAAAATAATTCAAGTTTTTATTTTAAATAATCTCACCAGCAAGCCAATTATACTGCTTTAAATTGGCGTAATAGCGTATATTTGGTGATTGCGTGCTGACTGGAGATTATATTTTATGGCGGATAATTACTATTTTTCTCTTCTCGATTCTACCACTTCCACCGGGCCGGATACGGTTGCAGCGATTGCCACCCAGCCCGCGCCGACCGTCGCCGATTTGCAACGTGCGCTGACCGAATCGCAGGCGGCCCTGCGCCTGACCGAACAGCGCCTCCGAGAGCAGCAGGATACCTTCGAAACCATTTTCGACCACCTGAAAGTAGAGGTCGCGGTGTTCGGGGCCGACGGCCGCTATCAATACGTCAATAAGCACTGCTTTAGCGACCAAGCCCTGCGGCAGTGGATCATCGGCAAAGACGACGAGGAATACTGCGCCTACCGCCAGCGGCCGCCGGAGTTGGCCACCCGGCGTCGCCAGGCTTTCGAGCAGGCCGCCCAGGAAAAAACCGAGGTGATGTGGGAGGAAACGCTGCCCTCGGCCACTGGCCCACGGCAGATCCAGCGTAGCCTTACCCCAGTCTTCGGCACCGACGGAACGCTGCGGATGATGGTCGGCACCAGCAACGACGTGACGGCCCACCGCGACGCCGAGTACAAGCTCGACGAGCAGCGCAAGTTTTACGAATTCATCTTCGACCAGCTACCCTGCGACATCGGCGTGTTCGACGCCGATTTTCGCTACCTCTACGTCAATGCCTCCGGTATTCGCAACCCAACCGTGCGCGAGTGGATCATCGGCAAAAACCACTTCGAATACTGCGCGCAGTACAACCACGCGATAGAGCTGGCCGAAACCCGTCACGCGTACATGTGCCAGGCCCGCGACGAGCGCCGGCTCGTCACGTTCGAGGAAACCTTCGTGCGCCCCGAGGGCACGCGCCACCAGTACCGCTGCCTGCAACCCGTTTTCAGCCCCGACGGCGCGTTTATCAGCATGGTGGGCTACGGGCTCGACATTACCAACCGCGTGGTGACCGAGCAGCAGCTGCGCCACGCCAAGCTGGCGGCCGAGTCGGCGGTGCGGGCGCGGGAGCTGTTTATGGCTAACATGAGCCACGAGATCCGCACGCCCATGAACGCCATCCTGGGCATGAGCCAGCTGCTGGCCAAGACCCCGCTCAACCCCGAGCAGGATAGCTACCGGCAGGCCATCGCCACGTCGGCCGAGCATTTATTGGTGATTATCAACGATATTCTTGACCTCTCCAAGCTCGAAGCCGGCAAGATGGCGCTGGAGCACGTGGGCTTCGAGCCCACTCAGCTGCTGGCCGAAATCGAGCAAACTTTGCACTACAAGGCGGTGGAAAAGGGCCTGGCGCTGCGCGTGCGGGTGGCCCCGACCGTGCCGCCCGTGCTGCGCGGCGACCCCTACCGCATCCGGCAGGTATTGCTCAACCTGGCGGGCAACGCCATCAAGTTTACGGAAAGCGGACACGTGGCCATCACCTGCTACTACCAGCCCGGGGCAGAGGGTGAAACGGGCGAAACTATGTTTCGGGTGACGGACACCGGCGTGGGCATCGAGCCGGCGTTTATGAAGCACATGTTCGAGGAGTTCAGCCAGGAAGACTCGTCGGTGACGCGCAAGGTGGGCGGCACCGGGCTGGGGCTGAGCATCAGCCGCAACCTGCTCCGGCTCATGGGCAGCGACGTGGAGCTCGAAAGCGAAAAGCACAAGGGCACCCAGATGCAGTTTGCCCTGCGCCTGCCCCTGGGCACCGCCCTCGACCTCACGGCCAAGGAGCTGCTGCCCTCCGACGGCCCGGTGCGCCAGGGCCTGCGCAACAAGCACGTGCTGCTGGTGGAAGACAACCGCTTCAACCGCCAGATTGCCAAGACTTTTCTCAACCATGCCCAGGTGCACGTCACCGAGGCCGAGCACGGGGCCGAGGCCGTGGCGCTGGCCCAGGAGCAGCCCTTCGACCTGGTACTCATGGACATCCAGATGCCCGTGATGGACGGCTACGCGGCCACGGCGCTGCTGCGCCAGCAACTGGGCCTGCGCACGCCCATCCTGGCCCTCACGGCCAACGCCATCAAGGGCGAGCGCGAGAAGTGCCTGGCCGCCGGCATGGATGGCTACCTGGCCAAGCCGTTTAAGGAGGAGGAACTACTCAAAATAGTGAGCCACTGGCTCATGCAGCCGTTTGCCCCGCCGCCCGTCGCCGTGCCGGCGTTCATCGCCGAGCTGCCACCCGGCGACAAGCTCTACGGTATCGAGGAGCTGCTGCAAGTGGGCCAGGGCGACATGGAGTTCGTAGCCGAAATGCTCAACACCTTCGCCGAAGAATGCGAGGAGGCGCTGCAAAACATCCGCCAGGGCATGGCCGCCGGCGACATTACGCAGCTCAAAAACGCCGCTCACACCCTGCACCCCAGCCTGGTGCACCTGCGGGCGCTGCACCTCGTGCTCCCCGTGCGCACCCTCGACCACTGGTCGGCCGGCTTTCAGGCGGAAGCCTTGCAGCCGTTGGTGGCCAGCATTATGGCCTCGCTGGCCGAGATTATTGCCCAGATCCGGGTGGATTTGCAGGCTTCATCTTAGGCCAATTGCGAAGACCCAAGATTTTATAGTCCCGTGCCACCAGCAGGCGCTTTATTTTTCTTCGCTAAGAGAGATTTCTCCCTCACCAAAACAAGCCACTAGGTAGCTCAAGTAAGGGTCGCTACCTTCTTTACTCAAACTCCATTGCCAATCTACAATAGCCGTGTCCGTCGGCAGCATCAATTTACCGCTGTCCTCAAACCTGATTGTCAAATTACAAGCTTCGTCTAAAGCTACATTTATAACCTCTTTTCGCATTAAAGTAGCTACGATTGTGCATTTGCTGACATTTTCTTGGTCAATCGCCTTTTGAAACGGCAAGTAATCAACAGCCAGCAAATCATTTAACAAGCTCTCGTCTGACGAAATTAGATTGTGCGCGGAAATCCAGCAGTCGCCGAAACACAATTCCCACGTATCACCCACGCTAAATCTGGAAATGAAATTTCCCTTTAGCTTACTGTTCAATACATCTAGAGGATTCATACGCTGTAAGGCAAGCTTGAGTAAATCGGCGTTGTACCTTCGCCCCATCGCACGGTTACTTCACCTCACCACACGGCTGCCCCTGAAAAGGTGAAGCCCGGCTGTGGGGACAGTCGGGCTTCGAGAAGCAGGTGATTCAGCACCTAACTTCTTTCCTGCAATGAAAAAAGAACGTGCGAAGCCGGAGTTTGACTTCAAAGTCAGACTCCGAATGCCACCGGAGCTAGCTAAATGGCTCCTGTGGTTTCTGATGAGTGGCAGTGCCATCACGGCGGCCGCTCATTGGATTAAGTAGGGTGCAAGGGTCGTGCCGCGAGGTGCGGCCCTTGTTTGCATCAAACTTACGCGCAAATCTACTGGAAGTTTATGGATTTCTGTAAACTTGGCTTCTGGAGTTTCGGAAGATTTAACTCACCTAGCTAGCCCCGCCCCGGAAACCCATCCCCCGCCGGGAGGGTTATCTTTGCAGCTACGCCCCTAGCGGCGCTTTTGCTTATGCCCGAGATAACGATAGAAGCCGTCCGCCACGCCCTGAGCTTCGTGGAAGAGCCCGACCTGGGCCAGGATTTGATTACGCTCAACATGGTGGAAGACATTGTGGTGGATGGCCGCACGGTGTCGTTCACGGTGGTGCTCACCACGCCCGCCTGCCCGCTCAAGCAGCTCATTCACGACGCCTGCGAGCGGGCCGTGCACACGATGGTGGACAAGGACGCCAACGTGGTGATTCAGATGACTTCGCGCGTGACCACCATGCGCAACAACAACACCATCCTGCCCGGCGTGAAGAACATCATCGCCATTGCCTCGGGCAAGGGCGGCGTGGGCAAAAGCACCGTTACCGCCAACCTGGCCGTGGCACTGGCCGCCGCCGGGGCCAAGGTCGGCCTCATCGACGCCGACATTTCGGGGCCGAGCATGCCCACCATGTTTGGGGTCGAAGACGCCCGCCCGCACGTGTACCAAACGCCGGCCGGCAAAAACCTCATCGAGCCGGTGGTCAAGTACGGCGTAAAGCTGATGAGCATCGGCTTTCTGGCCCCCAGCGAGCACGCCATCGTGTGGCGCGGGCCGATGGCCTCGTCGGCGCTCAAGCAGTTTATCACCGAGGTAGATTGGGGCGCACTCGATTACCTGCTGCTCGACCTGCCGCCCGGCACTTCCGACATTCACCTCACCATGGTGCAGACCGTGCCCGTGACCGGGGCCATCATCGTGACCACGCCCCAGCCGGTGGCCCTCATGGACGCGCAGAAGGGCTTGCAGATGTTCCGCCAGCCGCAAATCAACGTGCCGGTGCTGGGCATCATTGAAAATATGGCCTGGTTTACGCCGGCCGAACTACCCGAAAACAAGTACTTTATCTTCGGCGAAGGCGGCGGGCAGCGCCTGGCCACCAAGCACGACGTGCCGCTGCTGGGCCAGCTACCGCTTATTCAGGCGGTGCGCGAGGCCGGCGACGCCGGCCGCCCGGCCGTGCTGGCCGACGTAAATTCGCCCCAGGCCGCCACTTTCCGCGACCTGGCCGAAAGCCTGGCCCGGCAGGTGAGCATCCGCAACAACGTTGCCCCTAAAACTACCGTTGTGGAAATGAAAAATTAAAAATGACCGATTAAAAACTGGCGTTTACCTGGCTTTTTCATTTGTCATTTTTAATTCTTAATTTTTAATTCTCCTCTCATGGATTCCCTCTTGACCCGCGTTGAGCAAGCCCTAGACACCCTGCGGCCCTACCTGGCCACCGATGGCGGCAATGTGCGCGTGGCCGAAATCACCCCCGAAGGCGTACTGAAGCTGGAATGGGAAGGGGCCTGCGGCGCCTGCCCCATGTCGCCCATGACCCGCGCCGGCCTCGAAGATTCGGTGCGCAAGGCCGTGCCCGAAATCACGGCCGTGGAAGCCCGCTAGCGTATTTCCTCTTTCCCCAAACGTCCGTCATGCTGAGCTGGCGAAGCATCTTATCGCGTTCGGATAATCTATCCTGATGTGACAAGATGCTTCGCCAACTCAGCATGACGGACGTTTTTTGCTTTTTCCAACACCTCCGCGCTATTCCTTTCTCTCATGCCCGCTTCTCCCGCCAACGACCCTAGCCTGCGCTCCTGGATTGACATCCACCCGGGCGACGACTTTCCCATTCAGAACCTGCCCTTCGGGGTGATGGACGTGCCCGAATGGGGGCCGCGCCTGGCGGTGGCCATCGGCGGCTACGCCCTCGATTTGTACGAGTGTGCGCAGCTGGGCTATTTCGACAGCATCGCGGCCGACGTCCCGGCGCTGGGGGCAGCGCTGCCCAAGGTGTTTCGGCGGCGCTCGCTCAACGCTTTTTTGCGACTGGGGCCGGCGGCGTGGCGGGCGGTGCGCGAGCGCGTGAGCGAGCTGCTGCGCCACGACAACCCCGCCCTGCGCGACAACGAGCTGGCCATTCGCACCTGCCTGCTGCGCCAGCGCGACGTCGCCATGCTGCGCCCGGTAAAGCCCACTAATTACGTCGATTTTTATTCCAGCCTGGAACACGCCACCAACGTGGGCCTCATGTTTCGGCCCGACAACCCGTTGCTACCCAACTGGCGGCACCTGCCCGTCGCCTACCACGGCCGGGCCAACTCCATCGTGGGCAGCGGTACGCCGGTACGCCGGCCCCGGGGCCAGTACCGCCCCACCGGGCAGGACGCCCCCGTCTTCGGTCCTACCCAGCAGCTGGATTTCGAGCTGGAAACGGCTTTTATCGTGGGCCGCGACACCCCGCAGGGCAGTACCGTGCCCCTGGCCGAGGCCGAGAGCCATATCTTTGGCCTTGTACTATTCAACGACTGGAGCGCCCGCGACATACAGAGCTGGGAGTACCAGCCGCTGGGGCCGTTTCTGAGTAAGAATTTCGCATCCAGCGTTTCGCCCTGGGTCGTGACGCTGGATGCGCTGGAACCCTTCCGCGTGGCTGGCCCGGTGCAGGAGCCCCAGCCCCTCCCCCACCTGCAAGGCGAGGGTAATCAGCACTTTGACGTGCAGCTGGAAGTGCTATTGCAGCCGGCCGGCTCGACCGTGGCCCCGTTCGTCATCAGCCACACCAGCATGAAGTATTTGTACTGGAGCATGGCCCAGCAGCTCACTCACCACGCCAGCAACGGCTGCCCGCTGGCGGCCGGCGACCTCTACGCCTCGGGTACCATCAGCGGCCCCACGCCCGGCTCGCTGGGCTCCCTGCTGGAGCTGACGCAGCGCGGCACCCAGCCGCTGGCCCTGCCCGGCGATGTGCAGCTCGGTTTTTTGCGCGATGGAGATACGGTAATCCTGCGCGGCTACGCGGAGAAAAACGGCATCCGTATCGGACTGGGTGTGGTGAGTGGCACGGTGCTGCCAGCTACAGAATAGGGTATCATTAACGCCGATGACCACTGGCCGCCGTTTAGCGCGTAGCGCGTAACGGCAGGCCGCCTAGTGGCGGGAGTCTCCAGACTCCCTACGTCTGGGGTGCGCTGCAATACCTCCGCAACGCGAGTCTGGAGACTCGCCCCACTCATCGGCCAGCCGTTACGCGCTGCGCGCTAAACGGCGGCCAGCGCCTTATTTAACTTCTTTTATATCAGCACCCAGCATATCCTCCCAACGGTAATAGTGGAAGGTTTTGTTATCGGACATGGCCACGAAAAGGCCGTGCGGAAACTGGGCATTGAGCGGCACGTTGGTGACGTCGGAGCCGTCGCTGAAATGGGCGGCTACTTTTACCATGCGCAGTTCGGGGTAGTCGTTGGCATTGGCGGCGGTACCCTGGCGGGGGAAGAACCGGAACTGGCTGGCCCCCTGGTCCGATACCAGCAGGTAGCCGGTGCGGGGGCCGGTTTTATAGATGGAAATACCCTCGTGATCCTCGGCAAAGCCGGTGCGGGCGAAGAGGGCCAGCTCGGTATTGCCCTGGGCGGGGTCGGCGGCGTACTTGCGCACGCCCACGCCTTCGTCGGAGTAATAGATAAAGCCTAATTCGTCGTCCACGGCGACGGACTCAATCTCCTTGTTGCCACTCCAGGCCCCGAACTTGCGGACCAGGGTCATTTTCAATTGCCCCCGCCCGTCGTCGGCTAGCTGATACTGAGCCAGGTAGCCCTGCTTGGGACCGGTTTTACGGCTCACTACCGCAAACATCGCGTGGTCGGTGGGCCGGGTGTAGAGGGCCACGCCCATCGGCATGCGCTCACCGGCGGCGTCGCCCTCGAATACGGCCAGGTTGCCGTGGTCGAGGGGCTGCATGTCGGGCAGGCGGAAGGCGCGCAGCAGGCCCGTTTCGCGCTCCGTGACCAGGGCGAAATCGGTGGGCTGGCCGCCGAGCGGAAAGCCGTAGCCGATGTCCACGTTGTTGGGGCGCTTCAGCCCGTGGATGGTTTTGCCGGGGACTTCCTTGCCCTTCAGGTCGAACACGTAGAGGCCACCATCCGAATCTTTATCGGTGCCGATCACCAGGCTCTGGGCGGGATTGGCATGGTTGACCCAAATGGCGGGGTCGTCGGTATCGTAACGTACCGGGTCGGTGACGACGACCGGCTGCACCACGCCGGGACCGGCGTTGGTACCGCTGGCCGTGGTTTCGACCGCCTGGGCCGAATGCGTGCACTGAGTACCGAGCGCGGCCGTGGCGACGAGCAGGCCAGCCAGCACCGGGCGGCGATAAGCAGAAAAAGAGGGCATGGGAGTAAGCAACAAGCAGATGAGCAACGGGAGCGGCGGGACCGAACTACTGCTGATTACCGGTGCCGTCGGCCTGGTACGCGCCGGCATCGGCACCGGGCAGGCTGACGGTGGGTTTAAACAGACCACCCACCACGAGGCTACTCACCGAGCCAATGGGCGCAAACGTAGTGAAACCCTGATTAAGCGCCGGTGAAGTGGGCAGCAGGCGGAGCGCCCCATTGGTCTTCAAGAAGTTGGTAGCCTGCATCGTAGCATTAGGCGCGGCCGTGGTGCCGGCGGGCGTAGTCAGGTCGGCGGCCACGAAGCGTGGGTCGTTGGCCCCGACGCCGCCGCGGGTATCGCGGAGCTTGGCGGCAGTGACGGAGCCGGCCGTAGCCGCACTAAACTCGGCTACCTGGTAGCTGGTGGCCCCGTAGTAGTACTGGTTGTCGTAACTGATTTTGCTGAGGTCGGGCAGGTCGTCGGAGCGCAGGCGCATCCCGAATCGGCAGTTGACAATCAGGTTATTATACACCTTACCCGCGGCTTGCACCTCGTAGTTGATGGAGCCGCCCCGCCCGGCCTTGGTTTGGCGGTAGCCGCAGTTGAGGTAGGTGTTATTGTAAACCGCCACGTTGGACTGCACAGGCGCGCCGGCAGCCGAGGCCACTTTGGTACCGTTGGTAGCGCTGCCCACGAAGGTGTTGTAGGCCACGTCGCCGACGCAGCCGGCCTTCAGGTTGATGGCCTCGCCGCCCGACTTACCGGTTTTCTCGAAGCGATTGCGCATGACGCTGAACTTGCAGCTTTGCAGGCGAATACCATCGTCCACGGTACCGTGCAGGTAGGAATCTTCGAGCACGAACTGCGCGCCCGGCTTCTTGGCGAGCATCGAGATGCCGTACTTGGGGTCACCGGCCGCGTAACCGGTGGGCGCGTTGGCCCCGTACGGGCCGCCCACGTAGCCGATGTCGGTCCAGCGCAGCACCAGCAGCGCGGCGTTGTCGGCGTTGATGCCGCCCCAGTAGCCCTTGAAAGCCGGGTCGGCGGAAGCGGGCTGCACGGCGGAGGGGTCGCCTTTCAGGTTGTCGCTGATAGTCATCACCACCGGCGCGGTCTTGGTGCCCAGGCTCAGCATCGTGCCGTTGACGACGAAGCCCGGGTTATTGGTAGCCTGCCCAAAGGTGGCCGTCGATTTCGGCTTGCCGATGACCAGAATCTTCACCCCGGCTTGTAGCAGCAGCGTATCGCCCTCATTGACCGTCACGTCGCCAATCATGTAGTAGGGCGCCGAGCGCCCCGCGATGGTGCCCTTGAGGGGACTACGCAGCGTATCGCCGGTAAAATTCTGCCCTACGGAGGTTACGGGCGCGGCCACGTAGATAAGCTCCTCGCACGAGGACAGCAGCCCCGCCAGCGAGGCCAGCCCCCAGGCTGCCGAGTAGCTAAGAAAGCGCGTGAGTTTCATAAAAAGTAGGCATTCGAGGAGTGAGCGCGGCTGCCCGGTCAGCGTAACATAGCGCGGACTTTGTAGTCCGCATGTAGTAGCCTGACGAGACGCGGACTACAAAGTCCGCGCTACACCAAATCGCGTTATAGATGAAAGCGCAGGCCCGCTAGATAGTAGGCGCGGTAAGTTTGGTTGACGACGTTGACGCGGTCGGCGCGGTCCTGGAAGGGATAGCGGGCTACGGCGGGCGCGCCGTACTGCTCGGGCGCACCGCTGGCCAGGATATCGACCTGGTAGGGCGTGTTGAGAATGTTCTGCACCTTCACGTAGGCCGTGAGCGAGAAGCGCTTATCGGCTTTGGTAAGGCGCTTCTCGGCCGAGAAGTCGAGCTGCGACTGCGCCCGCTGCCAGTAGTCGAGGCCCAGAAACTGGCCCACCTGCACGATGCGCGCGCCGGTGTACACGTAGGCCAGCTGCACGTCGAGGCCGTTCGCGGGGTTTTTGTAGAGCAGCGAGGCGTTGGCCACGTGCTTGGACTGGCCTTGCAGGGGGCGCGTCTGGGCCACGGCCACGCGGGAGTCGTCTGGCGTGGCGCTGCGGCCCTTCAGCGTCGTAATGCTCGACTGCGTGAAGGTGTAGTTGGTCGATAAGCCGAAGGGACCGAAGAACTTCACTCCCACCCACTCGAAGCCGAAGTTGGTGGCCGCGCCCGTGCCGGGGTTGATGGGCTGGTACACCGTTACGGTCGTGTTGGGCAGCGTCACAAGGCCGTACTCGATGGGATTTTGAATGTTCTTGTAGAACGCCCCCACCATTACCTGATCGTGGCCAGCGCCGAAAAACTCGTAGCGCAGGTCGAGGTTCCGGGCCTTGGTGTGCAGTAGGTAGGGATTGCCGGCCTCGGCGTACACGTTGCTTTCGCTCACGCTGCCCGCGTTGTTGTGGGGCGTGAGTTCGAAAAAGCTGGGGCGGCTGATGGAGCCGAAGTACGAGGCGCGCAGGTTCTGGTGGCTGTCGAGGGCGTAGCGCAGGTGCAGGCTGGGCAGTACATCGAGGTATTTCTGGCCGCCCCGGTTGGCTGCCTCCGTGAGAGGCAGGCTGGTGACGTACGCCTGGTCGGTGTACTCGGTACGCACCCCGCCCAGCACTTCCCAGGGGCCGCGCTCGAAGCGTAGCTGGCCGTAGCTGGCCGTTACTTTTTCGGTGGCCGTGTAGTTGTTGTTGCCCACGTAGATGCCCAGCGGGTTGAATACCGTGTAGGGCTCCGAGTTGATGTCATTCTCATTCTTCGCGGGCTGGCCCGAGGGGCGCAGCGAATACGCGAGGTAGCGGTTAGTGCGGTCCTTGTCGCGGTAGAGGCCGCCGGCTGACAGCTCCAGGCCCTCGGCCAGCACGTACTTCAGGTTGAGGTAGGCGGCCTTGTCCTGGTCGGTGTTGTCGAGCCAGGTACGGGTGGCGTTCTGGTAATAATTGCCGGAGGCGGTGAGCTTGATATCCTGCTCGCTCACGTCGGGCACGTTGTTGGTAGCCCGCGAGTACACGAGCGACCACGAGGCCGAGAGGCGCGGGGCCAGCTGGTGCTCGCCCTGCAAAGTAGCGTTGGCAATGCCCTGGCGCTGGTAGCGCACGCGCAGCAGGCGGTCGACGTCGGGGCGGGCGGTCCCCTTGTAGGTGGTGTCGGTTTGGGCGCGGGCCTGGGCCTCGTCGAGCTGCAAGTACACGCCGTAGAAACGCAGGGCGTTCCGGGTGTTGAGGCGGTAGTCGAGCTTGGCGTTGAGCCCTAGTCGCTCCTGCCGGGCCGAGTACTCCTGCACGTGCAGGGTGCGCAGGGCGGGATAGTTGTCCTGGGTGATGCCCGTCTCGTAGAAATAGCCGTTTGAGCCGCGGGTCTGGGCCTGGTACGAGCCGGCCAGCAGCACGCCCAGGCGTTGGTCGCGGCCGTAGCGGTTGCCGAAAGTGAGGTTACCCAGCAGGTTGGGGGCCGCCGCCCGCCGCGTAAAGCTGGGCCACGGAAAGTCACTGGGCTGGGCCTGGTAATCCGCCCCGTTGCGCTCAGCGGGCGATTTCCTATTCACCGCGCCCTGGCCATAGCCCAGGAAGGAGCGGTCGAGAAATAGCTGCCCGTAACCCGTACCCAGCTGACCGCTCAGGGTGCGCTCGGCGGGGGCATCTTTCATCACCATGTTTACCACCCCACCGATGGCGTCGCCTTCCATACTGGGCGTCAATGCCTTGGTTACTTCGAGGCGCTGGAGCAGGTCGGCCGGGAAGATATCGAGCGGGACGTAGCGGTTGTAGGGATCGGGGCTAGGAATCTTGATGCCGTTGACCAGCGTGTAGTTGTAGCGCTTGTCCATGCCCCGCACGATGGCGTAGCGGCCGTCGCCGTTGGTGCTGCGCTCCAGGGTCACGCCCGACACGCGCTGCAACACGTTGGCCACTTGAATATCGGGCGAAATCTGGATGGCCTGGGCCGACACTACGTTGACAATGCTGGGGGCAATCTGCTCGATGCGGCGGGCGGTGACCTCGCCTTCGGGATCGCGGTGGCCCTGCACGGTCACTTCTTCCAGCGCGTTGTTTTTATCGCTCAGCTGCAGGTTCAGCACCTGGTCGGGCTGGGCAGCGGTGAGGCTGATGTGCTTGTTTTGGGCGGCGTAGCTGATGAACTGGCTCACCAATTCGTACTCGCCGGCCGGCACGTTGCGCAGCACAAACGTGCCGTCGAGCTGCACCTGGCCGTTGTAACTGGTGCCTTGCAAAAACACCACCGCACCCACCAGCGGCTCGCCCGTGCGGGCATCCGTCACGCGGCCCTTGATGGTGCCCGCCCAGCCCGCCAACGGCAGGCAGCACAGGCAAATGAATGATTTTAGCGGAGAATAAAAACGACTCATCAATGCGCGGATAGAGGGCAGCAACTTTGCCGGTGCAAAGGTCCCCTACCCGCTCAGCGGCCGCCAAGCGAGGTGTGTTATCAAACTATTGCCCGCCGACCAGCGGCTAGAGCGCAAGGCCATTTTTACAATACAAGCACTTGCTTACCAGGCCTTAACACGCACTATTTAAGGTTATTTATTGTTTTGTTACCTAGTAACCTGCTAACTTAATAGAATCATCACGCATTCCAAACGATAGGTCGGGTGGTCCCAGCAATCATCTTCGCATTTGTGAGCAGAATCAATAAAACTAGTGCTGGTACCCGCCTTTTACTATGGGCTTTTCTCTTATTAAATAGCCTCCCTGCCTGCGTAGGCATGGGAGACGTGCTCGCCCAGGAAACGAAAGTTTACGGACCGTACTACGTTGCCGACGACCCAGCGGCTTCCTACAAAACGTTGTTTTACCGCAGTCAGGACGGCGTTGACTTAGACCGTTTTGAAAACGTATCGCAGGTCGGGTATGGCGCGGGGCGCATCTTTATAAAGTCTGAAAATCGCTTTTATTGGTTTGCCGTAGCCGACGACCACGGCACGGATTTGGGCGATCCGGCTACCAAGCAAATGTTCAGCAAGCCGCTGACCCAGCCTGAATTTAACCGCTTGTTGGATAGATTAGGCATCAAAGAGCTGGCTTTTCAGTTTCAGAAATAAAAAAGGCAGCTCACCCTGACATAGGTGAGCTGCCTTTTAAGCTCTACTGGTGCTTTTTTTACTTTCTCCCCGCCAGAATCTCA
Organism: uncultured Hymenobacter sp.; assembly: GCA_913776615.1. GTDB lineage: Bacteria > Bacteroidota > Bacteroidia > Cytophagales > Hymenobacteraceae > Hymenobacter. Next base: position 154,046 of record CAJYPK010000048.1, on the reverse strand, counting down.
TCCACAATCTGCGGATCGAGCAGCGTGGTAGTATCGCCCAGGTTGCTGGTTTCGCCCTCGGCTACCTTGCGCAGGATGCGGCGCATGATTTTGCCCGAGCGGGTTTTGGGCAGGCCGCTTACTAGCTGAATCTTATCGGGTTTGGCGATGCGGCCGATGGCGGCGATGACGGCCTCGATGATGCTCGACTCGGTTTTCTGCATGTCGATATCGGTGGTGGGCACGCCGTTTTGGCAAATGACGTAGGCGTAGATGCCCTGGCCCTTCACGTCGTGCGGGTAGCCGACCACGGCGCTTTCGACCACGTACTCGCTCTGGTTGATGGCGTTCTCGATTTCGGCGGTGCCGAAGCGGTGGCCGCTCACGTTGATCACGTCATCGACGCGGCCGATGATACGGTAGAGACCTTTTTCGTCGCGCCGGGCCCCGTCGCCGGTGAAGTAGTAGCCGGGATAGGGCGCGAAGTATGTCTGCCGGGCACGCTCGTGGTCGCCCCAGGTGGTGCGGATGACGCCCGGCCAGCTGGCTTTGATCGCCAGGTAGCCTTCCTGGTCGTTGCCCTCGATTTCGGTGCCATCCTGGTTGAGCAGCACGGGCTGCACGCCGGGCAGCGGCAGCCCGGCACGGGCCGGCACGCTGGGCGTAATGCCCGCCATTGCCGAAATCATGATGCCGCCGGTTTCGGTCTGCCACCAGGTATCGACGATGGGGCAGCGGCCCTTACCCACGTGCTGGTGGTACCAGTGCCAGGCTTCCTCGTTGATGGGCTCGCCCACCGAGCCCAGCACCCGCAGGCTGCTGAGCGAATAAGCCAGCACGTGGTCGACCGACTGCGCCATGAGCGAACGGATGGCCGTGGGCGCGGTGTAAAACGCCGTGACGTAGTGCTTGTCAATCACTTCCCAGAAGCGCCCCGGCGAAGGGTAAGTAGGCACGCCCTCAAACAGCAGCGTGGTGCTGCCGGCCAGCAGCGGGCCGTAGAGCCCGTAGGTGTGGCCCGTCACCCAGCCAATGTCGGCCGTGCACCAGTACACGTCTTTTTCCTCGATCTGAAACACGTTGCGGAAGGTGTAGTCGGCCCACACCATGTAGCCGGCCTGGGTGTGCACCACACCCTTGGGCTTGCCGGTGCTGCCCGAGGTGTAGAGAATGAAGAGCGGGTCTTCGGCGGCCATTGGCTCGGCGGGGCAGTCTTTCTCAACAGTTTTCACCTCGTCGTGGTACCACACGTCGCGGCCCTCGGTCCACTGCACCGGCCAGCCGGTGTGCTCGATTACGATAACCTTCTGCACGCTGGGGCAGCTGGCCAGGGCCTCATCGACCACGCTCTTCACCGGAATTTGCTTGGCTCCCCGGTTCAGGCCGTCGGCCGTGATGACGCAGGTGGCCTCGGCGTCGTTGATGCGGTCGGCAATGGCCACGGCCGAGAAGCCGGCGAACACCACCGAATGTACCGCCCCGATGCGGGCGCAGGCCAGCACGGCAATGGCCAGGGCCGGAATCATGGGCACGTAGAGCGCCACGCGGTCGCCCTTTTTCACGCTGTTCTTTTTCAGCACGTTGGCAAACTGGCACACTTGCTCGTGCAGCTCGCGGTAAGTCAGGCGCAGGTGGCGGGTCTTGGGGTCGTTGGGCTCGAAAATGATGGCTAGCTTGTTGGCCCGCTGCTCGAGGTGGCGGTCGAGGCAGTTTTCGGTGAGGTTGAGCACCGCGCCGTCGTACCAGGTGCTGGTGCCCGCCGGCGAAAACTCCCCGCCGCGCACGGTATCCCACTTTTTGCGCCAGGTAAAGGGCTCGGCGGCGGCGGCCCAGAAGGCATCGGGGTCTTCGACCGACTGCCGGTAATCAGCATGGTATTCTTCGAGGGTGCGGGTGCGAATGGCAGACATTGTGGGAATGGGTGAATTGTGAAGGAGTGAATTGCGAATGAGTGAATGAGTAAGTTGTGAAGGGGTGAATTGTGAGTGAATGAGTGAATTGCGAAGGAGTGAATTATTGTTTGCATAATTAAAGTTTAATAGAATATTTTTTAATTCGTCACTTAGCATTCACAATTCACTCCTTCGCAATTCACTCCTTCACTCATTCACAATTCACTCATTGCCCAACAGCTCGCGGACTTTTTGCATGAGCTGGCGGGTGCTGAAGGGTTTGGGAATATAGAGGTCGGCACCGGCGTCGTAGCCTTTCTGTACGTCGGCGGGCTGGCTTTTGGCGGAAAGAAAAATGACCTTGGTGGCGGCGCGGGCCGGGTTTTGGCGGAGCTGGCGGCACACCTGATAGCCGTCCACATCGGGCATCATCACGTCGAGCAGCACGAGGTCGTAGGGCGTCTGGCTGAGGGCGGCCAGCGCCTCGGTACCATTGCGGGCAATGCCGACCTGGTAGCCGCTCTTGCGCATCAGAAATTCCAGCGACATGACGATAGTCGGCTCATCATCAACCAATAATATAGCGGGCGTACTCATGGCAGAAAGGAAGGAGAAAAGGGAGCCGCGGCCCGGGCGGGCACGGCCAGCGGCAGCTCCACGAAGAAGCGGGCACCCTGCTCGGGCGCGCTCTCGACCCAGATGCGGCCCTGGTGCAGCTCCACTATTTTTTTGGTAATGGCCAGCCCCAGGCCCGAGCCCTCGGGCTTGCGCATGGTCTGGTTTTGGGCCTGAAAAAACTTGTCGAATATCTGGTGCTGCTCGGCCAGGGAGATGCCCTTGCCGTTGTCTTCCACGCACAGCAGCAGGGCGTCGGCAGCGGGCCAGGCCAGCACCGCGATGCGGCCGGGCCGGCCGGGCACGGCGGCCTTGATGGCGTTGGAGAGTAAGTTGATGAGTACCTGCATGAGGCGGTCGCGGTCGGCGGGCAGGGACGGTAGGCTGGCGGACACGTCTACCCGCAGTTCGGTGCCGCGCTCGCGGGCGAGCTGGGCTACGGCCTCGACGGCCTCGGCCACCACCTCGGCCAGCCCGAGGGGCGTGCGTACCAGGCTGGCCTGGCCACTCTCGAATTTTTCGAGGTCCAGTACCAACGAAATCAGCCGCGTGAGCCGCTCGGCCTCCCGGCCGATGGTGAGTTGAAAATGCTGGCGCTCTTCTACTTCCAGGTCGGGGTTGTCGGCCAGAATTTCGGCCAGTGCCCGGATGCTGGTGAGCGGCGTGCGCAGCTCGTGCGTCACGGTATAGAGAAACTCATCCTTCTGCTGGTCCAGCACTTGCAGCTGGTCGTAGGCCTGGCGCAGCTCGTCGGTGAGGCGCTGAAGCTGGCGGCGCTGCTTGTGCAGCTGGCGGTTGGCTTCGAGCAATTGCTGGCTTTCCTTGAGAATGCCGACTACGTTGTCGTAGCTGATTTCTTCGGCCCCGGCCACCGAGGCCAGCAGCAGCCGCGCCGAGGCCGGGCCGAGGGTACCCGCCAGCAGCTTTTCGGCGTAGGTGAGCAAGCGCGGGTCGGCGGCATTAGCGGTGAGCTGGTGAGGTGGTGAGGTGGTGGCGGTGGTGAACTGGTGAACTGGTGAACTGGTGAGTTTTTCCTTATCGGTCGTTAGCTTACTGGGAGCAGATTGTTCCGTAGGAGATGGCTGAGAGCTGTTAACTGTTAACTGATCACTGGTAAATGACAACGCGTCGGGGAAGCGTTCGGCGAAGGCGCGCAACGCTTGGTTGGTGCGCCGCTTGCCCAGGAAACCGAGCAGCAGGGCGCGTACGTCGGGCAGCGGGGTGCTGCCTTGCCAGCCGGTGATTTCTTCGGCCAGGCTGCGGCGGCGGAAGACGTCCACGAAGACGTCGGCCTGGCGCAGCTCCAGCGCCGAGGGCGGCCAGGCCAGCGACAAGCCGACGTAGAGCCCAACGTTGAAAAACCAGCTCCAGAACAAGCCGTGCGAAAGGTAGTCGAGCCCATCCAGCCCAAACAGCGCGCCCGGCCGCAGCCAGCCCAGCCCCCCTACCCCGTCGCTGAGCACGCTCACCGGCAGTCGCCCCGGCCCCACCAGCGTGGGCAGCACCAGGGTAAAAAACCACACCCCAAACCCCGCCAGGAGCCCCAGCGTAGCCCCGCGCCGGGTGCCGCCCTTCCAGTAGAGCCCGCCCAGCACGGCGGGCAGAAACTGCGCCACCGCCGCAAACGACACCAGCCCGGTATTGACCAACGGCAGTTGCCGGCCCACGCCGGCGTAGTAGCCGTAGGCCAGGGCCAGTACCAGCACCACGGCCAGCCGCCGGCTCGTGAGGGCGATGCGGCCCAGGTAGGCAAACCAGCGCCGCTGGCCCTCGGGCCGGGTGGCGGGCACCCGCACCAGCAGGGGCATGAGCAGGTGGTTGCTCATCATCACGCTCAGGGCAATGGTTTCGACGATAATCATGCTGCTGGCTGCCGAGAGGCCGCCCAGGTAGGTGAGCAGGGCCAGCCAGGAGTGGCCGGTGGCCAGCGGCAGGGCCAGCACAAACGTATCGGCGTCGAAGCCCCGGCCGCCCAGCCGCAGCACGCCCCCGAAGGCTATGGGCAATACGAAAACGTTGATAACGAGCAGGTAGAGCGGAAACAGCCACATGGCCTTGCGCAGGTGGTTTTCGTCCACGTTCTCAACCACGGCCACCTGAAACTGGCGCGGCAGCAGCAGCACCGCCGACATGCTGAGCACGAGCAGCGTAAGCCACTCGGCCCCGGTAGTGCCGGTGCCTTTCAGGGTAAATAGTTGGCGCAGCGCGGGCACGGCCGCCGCCTGGTCGAACACGTCGGCAAAGCCGCCGAACAGCCCGAACGTGACGAACGCCCCCAGCAGCAGAAAGGCCAGCAGCTTCACCAGGCTTTCGAGGGCCACGGCCAGCACTACGCCCTCGTGCCGCTCGGTGGCTTCCACCGAGCGCACCCCAAACAAGATGGTAAACACTGCCAGCGTGCCCGCCGCAAACAGCGCCGCGCCACTGGCCCCCGCCTCCTGCCCACCCGTCAGCACCACGAAGGAGCTGGCAATAGCCTTGATTTGCAAGGCGATGTACGGCACTACGCCCAGCACGCAGACGCCCGTCACGAGCGCGCCCAGCGCGGCGCTCTTGCCGTAGCGGGCCGAGATAAAATCGGCAATCGAGGTGAGCCGCTGCTGCCGGCACACCCGGATAATCTTGCGCAGCACCAGCCACCACGCCGGGGCCAGCAGCCCCGGCCCCAGGTAAATCCCCACAAACCCCAGCCCCTGGTGCGCCGCCCGCCCCACCGAGCCGTAGTAGGCCCAGGCCGTGCAGTACACCGCCATGCTCAGGGCATACACGTACGGATTGGCCACCAGGCTCTTCCGCGCCGCCGAGCGCCGCTCCGCCGCGTAAGCCACGCCGAACAGCAAAGCCAGGTAACCGAAGGAAAACGCAATGACGAGTAGTTGGGGCACAGGTGGTGAAATGGCGAGATAGTGAGTGGTGAGATGGTGAGTGGCGAGATGGTGAGTGGTGAGATGGTGAGTGGTGAGATGGTGAGTGGCGAGATGGTGAGAGGTGAAATAGCAGGCAGTTAGCCAAAGCATTATATTATTTAATTTTATATTTTACATAACCAAACTCACCAAACTCACCATTTCACCATTTCACCGCTCTCCCCTTACCAGCCAGCCCGTGATACCGATGAGCAGCAGCCAGGTCAGCAGTACGTAGAGGTAGAGCACGGGCACCCCAGCCACGCGACCAGCGTGGTCGAAGGCGGCGAGCAGCGGGTAATTGAGCAGCACGGCAAACAACCCCGCGACGAACAACAACCGCTGCCCACGAAAAGACGAAGATTCAGGCTTCATAGAAATGTAGGATAAGCTTTAGCTTGTCCGGCGCCAGGGCCGCACGCCAGCATAGCAAGCAAAAACCCGCCCGGCGGGCTGCCTGACGGGTTCTCACTAATAATCAATCCCTTATCTAGCTATCCATCAGCTTCACATTCCGCGTATCCTTCATCAGCGCCGACCCCACGAAGAAGCAAATAAGCGCAATCACCACCGGATAAATCAGCCCCAGCAGACTGCTGTGCTCCTTGGCGAAGGTACCGGCCGGCTGGGCCGCCGCCCACACGCCAATGGAGGTAGCAATGAGCGGCACGAAGCCCCCAAACACCCCATTCCCAATGTGGTAGGGCACCGACAGCGAGGTGTAGCGCACGCTGGTAGGAAACAGCTCGACGAGGTAGGCGGCGATGGGGCCGTACACCATTGTGACGAACAGCACGAGGAAGAACGTAAGTACCGTCATCATAAACACGTTGGGCGTGAGAGCTTTCATCACGGCGGGCACGGCCTTGCCGGCGGCGTCCACGGTGGCGGGGGTGATTTCGGTGAGCGGCCCGGCGTAGGCCTTGATGCCGTAGAAGAGCGGGATGGTAAACAGCGCCCCGCAAATCATACCCGTCATGATGATGCGCTTGCGCCCGATGCGGTCGGACAGCGAGCCGAAGTACACGAACAACGGCGTGGCCAGTACCATCGCCACTACCAGGATGGTGCTCGAATCTACAATGTCGAGTTTGAGCGTGTTGTTCATGAACGAGTAGGCGTGGAACTGCGAGGTATAGAAAATCACGCCCTGCCCCATCGTCACCCCGAAAAGCGCAATCAGCACCAGACGGCGGTTGATGGGATTCACGAACGAGTCGCGCAGCGGGCTCTTGCTCGTGGTGCCGGTCGCCTTGGCCTTGGCGAAGAGCGGCGATTCGTGCAGCTTCTTGCGGATGTAGTACGAGGCGATAACCAGCAGGCCCGAGAGCAGAAACGGAATGCGCCAGCCCCACTCTTTAAACGCCGCCTCGCCCATCGTCTTACGGGTAATGACGATAACTAGAATACTGAGAATCAGACCACCCGTAGCCGTAATCTGGATAAAGCTCGTGTAGTAGCCGCGCTTGGCATCGGGGGCGTACTCGGCCACGTAGGTGGCCGCGCCGCCGTACTCGCCACCCAGGGCCAGCCCCTGCAACAGGCGCAGCACCACCACGATAGCCGGGGCCGCGATGCCGATGGAGTCGTAGCTCGGAATAAGCCCAGTGATGAACGTGGCCCCGCCCATAATCAGCAGCGTAACCAGGAAGGTATACTTGCGCCCGATCATGTCGCCCAGCCGGCCGAAGAACATGGCCCCGAACGGCCGCACCACGAAGCCGGCCCCGAATACGGCCAGCGCCCCGAGCAGCGTATCCTCAATCTTACCGGCATGCCCAAACAGCACCGGCCCAATAATGGCCGCCAGCGAACCGAAGATGTAGAAGTCGTACCACTCGATGACCGTCCCCACCGACGAGGCCGTGATAACCTGCCAGATGGTCTTCGAATCGACGTGGTTGTTGTCGTGCGCGGCCGGCGCATCCACGGCCGCGCCGTAAGCCGCGGGGTTCAGGCTTTGTTCCATGAAGAGTTTGGGTGGGAAAGAGTTTTTTTAATTGTTAATGGTTAATTATTAGTTGTTAATGGGCAATTAATTGCGTTGATTGATAATCACCAACAATTAACCATTAACAATTAACAACTTACAGAAACACCTGCGTTTGCAGCGTTATCTCGGGGCGGTGCTTGACTTCGCCGACCACGCCCACGCCGTTGACGGTGGTGAGGTTGAAATCGGGGCGGGCGCGGTAGTTGAGCGTGACTTTGGCGTTGTGGCCATCGATGAGGAAGTTGAGACCCGCGTCGTAGACGTTCACGCCCTGCACCTCACCGGCGGCGTTGCGCAGGCCCTCGTAATTGCTGTGCAAGTAGGCTACGTAGGGTTGCAGGCGCACCTTGCTACCCAGGGTATTCTTACCCAGCAGGAAGCCGAGCTGCCCGTAGACTGAGCCGCCGGTACCCGACTGCGGCACGGCGTTGCCCCGGGTGGCGCTGGCCCCGTAGCCGGGGTTTTCCGCCCCCACGAAGCGCACGTAGTTCGGGCCGAAGTCGTAGTTGTAGTACACGCCGTAGAACGTCAGGGCCGTGCGCCGGGCCGTATCGAGCGGCGTATCGTAGAACACGTCGGCCCCGAAGAGCTTGATATCGTGCTTGGTAGTGGGCACGGCGGCGTAGAGGTCGGCCCCGCTGGCCAGGGTGGCGAGGTTTACCGAGCTATTGCTTTGGCGCGAGAACATCCCGTCCTGATTGTACAGGAAGCCGGCCCCGAGGCTCAGCACCTTCTTGGTACCCAGCCAGGTACCCTGCATGTAAGGCAGCAGGTTGGGCTCGGGGTCGAAGAAGTTATAATCGAAATAGCCCTGGTACACGTGGCTGTCATTCTGCGGGTTGTACTGGGCCACGTTCACGCCGGTATTGGTCGTGACGCCGCCCACCGTCGAGTTGAAGCCCAGGCCCAGCGGATTGCCGGTTTGCACGCCGCCCACCACGTAGTTGGGGTTGGTGGGCAGGTTGGTCAGGAAAGGGTCGCTCATCGAGAGGCGGTAGTCGAACTTGCCCACCCGGCCCTTGGCGTACACCCCAATCCAGCGGGCAAACTGGTCGAGCGCGTCGATGGTGGGGAAGTTGGTGAGCGGCAGATCCATCGGCAGAATGCTCGTGGTGCTGGCGCTGCTCAGGCGCGAGATGCCGTTGAAATAGTGCAGCCCGGCCCCCAGGCTGAGGTACTTGTTGACCTTGTACTCGGTCACGGCCTCGTGGATGAAAAACTGCGGCTTCTTGCCGTCGGTAGTGGCGTTTACGCCGCCGCTCACGTTGTTCTGGTTGTTGATACCCAAATGGGTATAGATGAGAAAGCGCGGGCTCAGCTGGGCCAGCAGCACCATGCGCGAGCGCCGGATGCCGAAGTCGAGCTGGCTGCTCTTGGGCTCGTTGGGGCCGCGCAGCGTACCGGTGTTGTTCTCGTTGTAGCGCACGTACACCTGGGTCCAGGCCATGAGGCGCACGTACTTCTGACCGTCGGGCGAGAGGTTGAATTTCATGCCCGCCCCGTAGGGCACCGGCTTGGCGGGCGCGGGCGGGGTGGGCGGCGGGGACAGCGGCGCGGGCGGCGGGGCCGACCCCGGAGTAGGCGGCACCACCTGCGCCCGGGCGGCGCCAGCCAGCAGCAAGCCGCTCAGGGCCAGCGTATAGCGGGAAATTTGCATACAGGAAACGAACTGGGTGGGAAAAGGATAGAACGAGTCACGCGCCGGCCGCCCCGGCCCCCGCTTGGGGCAGCTAAGTAGCACCACTACTTCCCCATTCGAAGCGAGCACGGGGTAGTTTTGGTAAGCGCCTATAGCTGGCTCCGCAAGTCCTGGAGGTATGGGCAGACATGCCAGGGGCAGAGTTGCACGCCCATACCTGACCTCAGTATCGTTTTTTTAGCTAGATAAGCTACTCATTAACAACTCACATTGCGCTCCGGAAGTCTGTAGCGAGCAGCTCACCCCACACTAAGGCTCGGAGCTATAGCTACTGAGCAAACCTATACCAATTTAGCAACAAAGCCAGCTTATCGGCATTACAGTTCGCCGCGCTCCCAGCAAAAAGGGCAGCCTCCTTGCGGAAGCTGCCCAGCTATGGTAAATTAAAAAGCCTTCTTTCCCGTCCGTCATGCTGAGCTTGCCGAAGCATCTCGCGTGGTGCACTAACTCTCTCGTCAAACACAGCGAGCGAGATGCTTCGGCAAGCTCAGCATGACGGACGGGAAAGAAGGCTTTTTAATAGATTTAAAATACTCGAAGGAATTACGCATTTACTGAGCGCAGTTTGCACAAGAATCCTTAGTCGCTACCCGGTGTGCTTATACTATCTTGCAGCTAGTACATCACCCTAGCTATTGTTGCTGATTTGTACGATGGCCAGGCGCCCCCCTTCTTCGCTAGAAAGCAAAATCTTCTGGCCATCGCGCAGTTCCAGCATCTGCCCCGGCGGAATCTCCCTGCCTTCGTCAATATCGCGCAGCCCACTCATGCGCTGATTGACCAAGACCCAGCGACCTTGGTGAAACACGAAGTAGCCGACCGGCTGTTTTTCGTCGGGCTTCAGCTTCTCGTTCGGTACCACGTTGCGCAGGGTGTGCCAGCGGTAGATATACTGGTTGCTGTACACCATCAGCCGGTGGTTTTCGAAGCTGAATTGCCCGCTGGGGGTCTTGGCGTACAGATTTAGCATGGGCAGCGAGCCGACGTAGGTGGTACCGCAGTAGGGACACTTCGGCGCGGTACTGTTGTCAAAGACGTACCATTTCTGCTCGCAGGCGGCATTGGAGCAAGGCTGCAGCAGGTCCACCGTTTTAATCAGGGCGGTCTCCCAGTCATCGGCCGTGGGGCGCTCCGAGGGCGTTTTGAGCCCCACCGTGAAGGCGCGGTCAAACAGCTTTTTCAGATAAGGCCCGCAGATGGTGTAGGGCAGCTTATCGACGTCGCCCCAGGGTAAATAGCTAGGCTTCAGGTCGGCCGGATTGGGGCGGTTGCTCTTGTCCGAGGGGTGCTCGACGAAGAGGGCGTTCGCGCCCATCGACAGCTCTTCGTCGCGCGTCGGGTCGGGGTCGTTCACTTTACGACCGCGCAGCGGGTGCCGGCGCAGCAGGTACATGTAAATCATCACGGCCAGCGCGTGCCGGTCGGTGGCGATATTCGGAAACTTGCGCCCGGCATCGTGGTAATCCAGCCCGAGGGTAGCCAGCACTTCCGGCGCAATAAAATCGGGCGTCCCAATAACGTCCGGCGGGTATTTCCCCGGCACTACCAGGCCATCAATGTCGATGATGGAGGCTTTACCCGAAGTAGGGTCAATCAGAACGTTTTTATACGACAAGTCCGAGTGCGCCAGGCCCGCCGCGTGCATGCGGCGCACGGCCCGGCTGATATTGAGGCATATTTGCAGGTACTTGTAGAAGTCGCCCTTTTCCTGTGGATCGAGGTTTTTGCTCTGGTGGAAGGCCGACGCAAACCATTTGCCTTCTTTTTCCTTGCCTTTAATGGCCAGGAAGTCGCCGTTGCGTGAGCCTATCTTAAAGAAAAACTGCGGCTGGTACGTCGGCGTCACAATCCCCAACCGCCCCTCGTGCTCGACAACCTTGGTCGGCCAGCAAAACAGATTCTGCCAGAAGTCTCCGCCGGCCTGGTTGAAAATCCGGTCCCGGTAAGTGGCGGCAATGGTCAGGAGCCGGTCGCGGGTGGCCGCATCGGCTTTGGTGCGATAAAAGCACACCACGTAGCTTTTATCCGGGCTGAAGTACACGTCCTTCATACCTCCCTGGCCAATAAGCGTATCCACGTACTCGACCTGCGAGCCATCGTGCGCCGTAAGCGAAATGACGTTAGCCATGCTGTTAGAATAAAATGGCAATGGTGCGGTCGTCGTACTCCCCTTTCACCCAGAAGTTGAGCCATTCGGCGAGCTGCGCAGCCACCGCCTGGTTGTCGCGCCGCAGGGGGGCCGCGGCGTTGATGCCGTCGAGCAGTTCCTGCCACTTTTCCGCGTTGGCCAGGTTGGCGTCCGTCTGAAACAGGGCGTCGGTGATTCCGTCGGTCATGAGTACCAGGGCGTCGAAGTCGGGCACGAGCTCGAAGCGCACCCGGCCGTACAGCGAGCTCGCCTCAAACGTTTCCTTCATGGTGAGAAAGCGGGTTTGGCCGGAATACTCCCCCCCGTCCGGCGCGCCCAGCAGGCGAATTCCCTCCTCCCGACGGTACAGCCCCAGGCCGCCATCGCCCACCCAGAAGGCCCCGACCAGCCAGCCTTGCGTGGTCGGCAGGCAGAGGGTGAGCAAGAGCGTAGTGGCGTAGTCCCGCACTGCGTGCCCGGCGGCTTCCGCCGTTTGGGTGATGTGGCGGGCGGCGATGAGCGCGGCGTTACCCAGCAGTTTGTACAGCTCATCTTGCAGAGCCTTGCGGGTAGCGGCCTCCAGCGCCTTGGCCAATCCCCGGAGTCTATCCGCTATGCCGCCGCTCAACGCACTAATTACGTGCTGGGTAGCTAGCTCGCAGGCCAGGCGGGAGCCCTCGCGCGACATAGTCGCCGAACCCGCGCCGTCGGCCACGGCCATTACGTACGCCTGAGCATCAGCCTGGTAGTAGCACCGGAAATCATCCTCGCGGAACTTGGCATCCTTGGCGTGGGACCGACCGCGGCGGCTGGCCGCCACGAGCACTTTCGGGCCCGCTGCCAGCACCTGGTGGGCCACGTGCGGCTTGCGGCCCGTAAGCTCGGCGCCGGGCTCGTGCTCCGTCCAGAGCGACCGGGGATCCGGGTTTACGTACCACTGCAAGGTGCGGACGAGCGTTGGGGCGGCCGGGGTAGCGCCCGCCGGCTGATAGCTAAGCCGCAGCGTGTGCTCGCCGGCTTGGGAAGGCCGGCCGGCCAGGGTCTGGCTGTGCTGATCAAACGTCAGCCCCAGCCCGTCCGGCGCCAATACGCGCACATTCAGGCACCCGCTCAGGTCAATTATTTCCTTTGTAAACGTGTAGGAATAAGCTTCCCCAGCCTTGCCATTAGGCAATACGAGGGGCTTGCCGCTCACCACTACTTCGCTGGCGACTGCTGGTTGTGACGGGGCCGGCGGGGCTACCGGCGGGGCTACCGACGGGGCAGCGCTGGCTTCGGCTGCTGCGGATGCGGGACTAGCTGCTGGCTGCCCGGGCTCGGCAGGCGGGTTAACCGTTGGCGCGGCCGCTGCGTCCGCCTGTGCGGGTTCGGCCGCTACCACAGCCACTGCTTCTGAGTCGGCGTTGCCGGCTGCCGACAGCGTTGCACTCGCCTGAGGTTGCTCAGCTTGCTCGGCCTCCTTTGCCGCACCTTCGACCGGGGCAGCCGGCCCTGCCGCCTCGCCAACTGAAGGCGGGGCTTGGCCGGGTGCCGCGGCCGGCGGGGCAGCGGAAGACACCGGTGCTTCCGGTGTCCGCTCGATTGGTTCGGCTCCTTCGGCAGTCGAAGGGGCCACCGTCGGCTTGTGGGCCGGCGCAGAGTGGTCGGGGCTCATAAAGGCAGTGCCAGCTAGGGTAAGGCAGGGGCTAGCCCACTACGCGGTGGGCAAAATCAAATCAGAAGGTGTACCTCGGGCGGTGGCGGCGGCAGTGGCGGCAGTAAATCGCCGGCGCCCAGGCTGCGGTTGCCGGTACTCACGGTGGCCGACACCCATTTGAAATACTGCTGGAAGGTATTGCTGTCGGCCGTATCGAGGTGAATAACCGTCGGCGTGAGCTCCTTCAGAAATTCATCCTTGCCCTTGGGGCCGGCCGCGCAGGCCACGATGCTGGCAAACCGTCGTTTGTGCACTTGCTCTATCATCTGCCGATAGAGCTGCAAATCGGAAGGGCTGCCATCCGTGATAATGAAGAGCAGCGGCATCCAGTCCCCTTTCTGGGTGGCGGTGCCCTTGATGATCTCTTTATCGTACTGGGCGCACAGCAATTCGAGGGCGGCCCCCAAATGGGTAGGCCCCGAGTCGGGAGTGGTGACCTCCGGCAGTTGCAGGTCTTCCAGCGCCGTAAGCGGCAGCAGAATGTTAACCTCCCGGTCAAACGTGTGCAGGCTCAGGTGCACCGATTCAAGCGTGAAGGGATCCTGCCGCAGGGTACGCACGAGCACTTCGAGGCCGTTTTTTACGGCCTCGATGGGTTCGCCGCGCATCGACCCGGAGGTGTCAAGCAGAATATAGACTGGCAGCCTACGCATGGGCGAGCGGGATTAAATGACCACGTTGACTTCGGCCGGCGGGGGCGGCAGCTCTTGCAGACCAATGAGCTCTTTACCACCCGATTCAACCGAGCGGCTGCTGCTGCTTATCGAGGCCGACACCCATTTGAAGAAGGACTGAATGGTTTTGGAATCGGCGGTGTCGAGCTGCACCACGGCTTCCGTGATTTCTTGCAGCACGCTGGTATTGGCTCCCGCGCCCGCGGCGCACGCCACGACCACGCCGAATTTGCGCTTTTTAAACTCCGCCAGGCCCCGGCGCCAATCGTCCGTTGGCTCGCCATCGGTCATGATAAAAACCACCGGGCGCCAGTCGCCCTTCTGGTCGGCCGTCGATTTCTTTACCTCGCGGTCGGTGGTTTCGGCCAGCAAGTGCAAGGCTGCGCCCAGGCTGGTAGTCGTGGTAGCTTTCAGGTCGGGCAATTGAAAATCCGCCAGTTCCGTCAGGGGCACCACCTGGCGAGCCGTGTTGTCGAACGTGATGACGCTCAGATAAGCCGTTTCCAGGGCGTAGGGGTCTTGGCGCAGGGCGCTCACCAGCACCTGCATCCCGTTTTTCACGGCTTCAATCGGTTCTCCACTCATGGAGCCGGACGTGTCCAGCAGCAGGTAGACGGGTAATCTTCTCATGGTAGTAAGGACTTGGGAGGGCGCAAAAAGGCCCGTCTCCTGCTTGTCACGGCGGAAGACGGGCCAGGGGCTATTGATACTTCTTGATAACGTCGTTCAGGCTGTCTACCGGCAAGCCCTCGCCCAGGGCGCGGAATTTCCAGGTGCCTTCCCGGCGGTACACTTCGGCAAAGATTACGGAGCACATGTTGTCGTACGCGTCGTCGCCCGACAGATTGTATTTCGCAATCTCCCGGCCGTTCTTGTCCACGGCGCGAATGTAGGCGTTGCGCACCTTGCCAAAATGCTGCCCGCGCGTGCGCCCGTGGTAAATGTTTACCACAAACACAATCTTATCGAACTGCGGCCCCAGCGACTCCAGCTTGATGATCAGTTGCTCGTCGTCGCCGGAGCCAGCGCCGGTCAGGTTGTCGCCGCTCGACCACACGTGGCCCGAGGAGTGTTTGAGGTTGCCATAATAAATGACGTCCGCGATGTTGGTCAGCTTGCCGCTGCTGTTGAGCAGGATAGTAGACGCATCCAGGTCGCAGGCACGACCCCAGCCACTACGCGCGTCCCAGCCCAGGCCAATCGTAACCGTGGATAGGTCGAAGGATTCCCCCTGCGCGTTTTTTCTAAGGTCGATAGTCTGCCCTTTAACCAGATTGATTGCCATGATGCAGTGGGAGGTGGCGGGTCAGCTTAGGAGTTGTATTTATTGAGGAAGAAGCCGAGGTCTTCCTTTTGCCCAATGCCGGAGGCCTCGAATTTCCACAGGTTATTGCGGCGATAGAGCCGCCCGAACTCAATCCCGGTTTCGATGGAGAAGTCTTCATCCAGCTCGTATTTAGCAATTTCCGCGCTGGTGTTCTGGTCCACGATGCGGATGTACGAGTTGCGCACCTGGCCAAAGTTCTGCTTGCGGGCCGCGGCCTCGTGAATGGTCACCACAAACAGAATTTCCTTTACGTCGGCACCTACCTTGTCGAGGTCAATCAGGATGGTTTCGTCATCATCCGTGGAATTACCGCCGGTGGTATCATCGCCGTTATAATGCACCGCCCCATCCGGCGAGTCACTATTGTTATAGAAGACGAAGTGAGCATCCGAAACCAGCTTGCGGTTTTCACCAATCATAAAGGCGGACGTGTCCAGGTCAAACGTCTGGCCGGTGCCTTCGTTCGGATTCCAGCCGAGGCCAACAATGATTTTAGAAAGGCCGATATCGACTTTCTGGCCCTTTTGGAGAGAGATTGCCATTTGGATTGGGTGAAGTGGGTTGTACTGGAGCGGAAGTTTGAAAAGGTGCCAGCGCCTGGCAAAAAAGCCGGACTCTGACGCAAAATGGGCTTTCAATGCGAGCCAAATGTAGGACATTTTTCTAAACCTGGATGCGCTTATCCACTATCTTGCCGCCCCGATTTTGCCGAACTGGCTGCGTGGTTATCCTTGACTCATTCTACTTTGTCGCTCCCCGCTATTGATTGTTATTGCCGGGTTGACTAGTAGTTGGTAACGTATTTCTGTTTACTGCTAAAACATGGCTACTCGCTCCATTCTACTTGCGCTTTGAAATACCCTTGCGCGGATTATTTCAGCATTCAAAAGAGGTTAAAATCAACTTAATTCAGGGGCACCCGTCACTATTTCCGCTTTTCGGCAGATTTATTTTTTCCTTTTTTTCTCTACCCAACATGGCAATTACCCTACAAAAGCGCGGGGATAAGCACCAAATCAATCTCAGCAAAGAGCAGAAGGTCCAGCTCAAGGTTGACGTGAACCTGAACTGGAACAGCGTCGAAGCCAAAAACTCCGGCTTGCTGGGCAAGCTTTTCGGCGGTGGCACCCCGGCGGCTCCCGACCTGGACCTGGGGTGTATGTACGAGTTGAACGACGGCTCGAAGGGCGTTATTCAACCGCTGGGCGGCAACTTTGGCTCGCTGACTGCGCCCCCGTTCATTTTTATGGACAAGGACGACCGCACTGGTAGAGCGGCGGATGGCGAAAACATGATCATCGTGCGGCCGGATACCATCAAGCGGGTACTGGTATTCGCGCTTATCTACCAGGGGGCCAAGGATTTTCGCACCGTCAACGGTCGTATGCACTTTAAAATGAGCAACGGCGAGGAAATCCGGATAGAGCTTGACAACCCGGGCGAAAACCAGCTCTTCTGCGCGGCCGCCATGATTCAGTTCACTGCCGCCGGCGTGGTGATGACCAAGGAAGAGCGGTACTTCAATGGTCATCGGGCTGCCGATGAACACTACGGCTTTGGGTTTCAATGGACTACCGGCAGCAAATAGGCTGCTACTTTTTCCTGGCTCTAACGAACAGGCCCGGCCGTATGGCCGGGCCTGTTCGTTAGTAGAATTCTGTGCTCCTAGCCTGAGGACTGCGCTATGGCGGTTTCTAAGTCAGCGTATGCATACTGCCCCCCCACCTACTCCACGTAGTCCAGATCCTTGGCGTACGTATCGGGCAGGGTGCTCGCGCTGAAAAAGGCCAGCCCCAGCGTGACGACCCCGATGATGGCCGCGCCGCCCACCATACCCAGCGCCGGCTGGCTTTTGAGGTACTGAAAAATGGGCACGATGATGACCGTGGCCCCGCGGGCAAAGTTGGGAATGGTGGTAGCCACTGTGGAGCGCAGGTTGGTGCCAAACTGCTCGGCCGCCACCGTCACAAACAGCGCCCAGAAGCCGCTGGCGTAGCCAATCAGGAAGCAGACGGTGTAAAACACGTTGGGGCTGGCCCCTTGCAGAGCAAACAGGTACACCGCCACCATGCTGGCCGTGGCCAGGATAAAGATGCGCAGCGCCCGGGTGCGGCTGTGCATCCACTGGCTCACGGCGCCGCTCGTGAAGTCGCCGAGCGTGATGCCGAAGTAGCACCAGAAAATGCTCAGCCCGCCCGTCACCGGCCCCGTCAGCCCGAACTGCTTGCCAAACTCGGGGGCCAGCGTGATGAGGATGCCCACCAGAAACCAGAACGGCACGCCCACTAGCAAGCAGCGCAGGTACTTGTAAAACCGGGGACCGTTGGTGAAAAGACTAAAGAAGTTGCCCCGCGCCACGGCGGTACCCTTCGTGCTCTCAAACATGCCCGACTCCAGCACGCCGGCCCGCAGGGCCAGCAGCCCCAGCCCCAGCCCGCCCCCGATGAAGTAGGCATTGCGCCAGCCAAACTGCTGCCCGATGAGGTAGGCCACCATCGCCCCGCTCACGCCCACCGTGGCCACGATCATGGTGCCGTAGCCGCGCTTTTCAGCGGGCAGACTTTCGGCCACCAGCGTGATGCCCGCGCCCAGCTCGCCGGCCAGCCCGATGCCCGCAATAAACCGTAGCCAGGCGTATTGCTCCACGGTTTGCACGAAGCCGTTGGCAATATTAGCCAGCGAGTACAGCAGGATGGAGCCGAAGAGCACCGACAGCCGGCCGCGCTTATCGCCCAGCACGCCCCAGAGCACGCCGCCCAGCAACATACCCCACATTTGCATACTTAACAGGCGTAGCCCCTGCTCGGTGAGCGCCGCCGTGTCGGTGATACCGATGCCCTTGAGGCTATCGACCCGGATGATGCTGAACAGCACCAGGTCGTAAATGTCAACGAAGTAGCCCAGCGAGGCTACGATTACGACGGCGCTGAGCAGGCCCACCGGGGGCCGCCCGGCCGCGGGCGCGGGAGAGGAAGGAGAATGCACGGGGCGGGAAAATGCGTTTTTTGAGGCCTAAACATACTGACCAGCGCCTGCTTCGACCCTCCCGGCGACCGGCCAGCTCCCCACCCCACCGGTAAGCGGCTATAGCCCGCCCGGCCCTAGCCCGCCCGAAAGCGTTCCCAGCGAATGACCATGAACTTGTCGCCCAGTTCGGTTACCATCATCCCCGCGCCCTTCACGTTCTCGGGCTTCTGGAAAAACTCCGCCAGCTCCTTCTGATTGAGAATTTTATAGGTTGGATGATAATCGGGCTGGCGCGGGGCCTTCACGCCGTATTTCTTCACCCAGTTCATCACGCTCACGTGGCTTACCCCCAGCAGCCGCTCGATTTCGCGGTAGCTCACGCCCTCAATGTAAAGCTGTAAGGCCTTGACCACGTAGTACGGATTGACCTCGCGCCCCACCTTGGCTACGGTGTAGTGGTAGCCGCAGCCCTTGCAGCGAAACCGCTGGCGCTCATTGATTACGCCGCTCTTAGTGGCTTCCTTGGAGTCGCATTTGGGGCAGGCGGGTACGGACATGGCGGGGCGAAACAACGCGGGTGGGAAAAGGCAGCGGGCAAGCGGCAAATGTATAGAAATTTAGCAGCAATGCGGGCGCTTTAGCCGTTTCCATCTAGACAGCTACTTGTTACCACCCAGTAAAGCTGGCAGGGTCGTCACTCATCAACCCGCCCCGCCTGTCATACTGAGTTTACCGAAGCATCTCTGCCGCATAATCTGAACGGCGTAGCAGAGACACTTCGACAGGCAGACGACAGATGCCCTGACGGATGAAATAGTAGGTTACTTCGCCAAACTTCTACCACAGTTTTTATGAGCAAAAAACGCGTTCGCGGCCTGCGCCGCCACTGGCGACGACATCAACAATGGGCCACTAAGCTTACGCTCCCTAATCTAGCCTGGCTGGCAGGACATGAATCAGACCGTGACCAGTTGGGCTTGGCTCCTTGGAATGTTCACGAACGGCCGCCCCTGGCTTTTCGCCGCCTCTGGGCCAGGCGGCTGCTTACCGATTTGCAGCAGTGGCGGGCGCAACTCGTGCCGCTCTACCCCGATGTATACCTGGCTATTTACTTGTATGATAGCCGATTTGGCCTCTCGCAGGTAATTGCCGCCATCGGTACGCGCAAGCCGCGCTACGAGCGGCGGCGCTTTGGCCCGGAGCAGGATATCCCCCTGCCCAGCGAATACCGTGATTTGCCCGGGGTAGCTGACCTGATCTGGACCGCCCACGCGGAAGTCGATGTGTTCATGCCAGATGAATTTGCCGCATTTGGCCGGTGGGGCAAGCGCAAACCCCACTGGCTGGCCTCGACTACCGACGGCGACGACTGCGTGGTGGTGCAAACCGGCTGGGTGTGGGTCGGCCGGGTTCCCACTACCTAAGCCCCGGCCGTAGCTTTGACCCGCCAATCTTCCCCTCCCCCATGCCCGCCCCCGCTACCCGCCCCGTTGCCCCCGCCGACCTCTCGCCCGCCGATTTTTACCAATACCTCATCGGCGCGGTGGCGCCGCGCCCCATCGCCTTTGCCAGCACCGTTTCGGCCGAGGGCGCGGTCAATCTGAGTCCCTACAGCTTTTTCACCATCGTGAGCCAGAACCCGCCCATGCTGGTGTTTTCGCCCACGAGCCGGGGCCGCGACAATTCGGAGAAGGATACCCTGCACAACGTGCGCGCCGTGCCCGAGGTCGTGATCAATATCTGCGACTACGCGCTGGTGGAGCAGCTTTCGCTGGCCAGCGCCGAGTATCCCAGCGGGGTCAATGAGTTTACCAAAGCCGGCCTCACCGAGGTAAAATCGGCCAAGGTGCGCCCGCCGCGGGTGGCCGAGTGCCCGGCGGCGTTTGAATGCGTGGTGGAGCAGATTATCGCCCTCGGCGACGGGCCGGGCCACGGCAACCTGGTGCTGTGCCGCGTGGTGCAGGCGCACTTTCGGGAGGACATCCTGCTGGCTGGCAAGCCCGGTATCGACCCGCTGAAGTTCGAGGCCGTGTCGCGCCTGGGCGGCGATTGGTACAGCCGCCTGCGCCCCGAAAACCTGTTCACCGTGGGCCGCCCCAACCGCCACTTGGGCATCGGCTTCGACGAGCTACCCGCTCACCTGCGCCACAGCGACCTGCTCACCGGCAACGACCTGGCCAAGCTCGCCAACGTGGAGCGCGCCGCCCTGCCCACCCCCGCGCAAATCGAGGAAATCCAAACCGAGCCGATGGTGGCCTACTTGCTTCACAAGCACCAAGCCGACCCCACCGAGCAGCAAAAGCAGCTAACGCTGCTGGCCCGGCAGTGGCTGGCCGAAGGCCGCGTGGCCGAGGCATGGCGGGTGCTGCTAGTGAAGTAGAATTAGCCCTCTTTTAAAGCCCGCGTGAGCACTAGCGCGAGTTTAGGCGCAGCCTCCACCTCATGACCAGCACGAGTTACGGCTTCGCCTAAACTCGCGCTAGTACGGCTCATGTAGGACCTTGGCACTGATTATAAGAAACTCAATTCCTAACTGCAATCAGCAACCCCAGCTCCTTGTACCGCATATTGAATTTCTTAGCAATGGCGGCATTGGTCAGCGAGCCCTTGTAGACGTACACGCCCGAGCGGAAATGCTCGTTGGTAAATAGCGCTTCGTTGATGCCACCGTGCTGGCTGATGTCTTGCAGGATGGGCGTGAAGATGTTGCTGAGCGCGTGGGTGGCCGTGCGCGGCACTCGCGAGGCGATGTTGGGCACGCAGTAGTGCACCACGTCGTACTTGCGGAAAACGGGCTTGCTGTGGGTGGTCAGCTCGCTGGTTTCGAAGCAGCCGCCCTGGTCGATGCTGATGTCGATGATGATGGAGCCGGCGGCCATGCTGGCTACCATCTGCTCGGGCACCATGAACGGAATGCGCCCTTCCTCTACGGCCAGCGCGCCGATGACCACGTCGGCCCGCCGAATCTGCTGGCTCAGGGCGAAGGTATCGAGGGTGCTGGTGTAGAGCTGCGCCCCCAGGTTGTGCTTGAGGCGGCGCAATTTGTAGAGGTGGTTGTCGAACACCTTCACCTCGGCACCCAGCCCAAGGGCGGCGCGGGCGGCGTACTCCGCTACCGTACCCGCCCCCAAAATCACGACCTGCGACGGCGGCACGCCCGTGATACCCCCCAGGATAATCCCCTTGCCCTCGTTGGAGCGAGCCAGGTACTCGGCGGCCACCAGCATGACGGTCGAGCCGGCGATTTCGCTCATGGCCCGCACCACGGGGCGGGCTCCGCTGGGATCCTTTATCAGCTCGAAGCCAATGGCATTGACTTTTTTACGGGATAGGGCATTGATGAACTCGGGCGTCATGGTGCCCATTTGCAGGGCCGAAATGAGCGTTTGCCCCGGGCGCATAAGCTCAATTTCATCCATCGTAGGCGGGGCCACCTTTAGGATGATGTCGGCCTTGTAGACTTCCTCCGTGGAATAGGCGATGGTAGCGCCGGCCTCCGAATAGGCGTGGTCGGAAAACTTGCTGGGCTCGCCGGCCCCGCTTTCCATAAGCACCTCGTGGCCTTCGGTTACGAGGTGCAGCACGGCTTCGGGCGTGAGGCCCAGGCGGTTTTCCTGGAGCGACGTTTCCTTGGGCAGACCAATGAAAAGCTTGCGCTTGCGCGTTTCCACGGCCAGCATCGACTCCTGGGTGAAATAGGCGCGGCCCGTAGCCAAGGCGCCAAAGCCGGAGGGTAGCTGTTCGGCCATAACTTTTTCAATTATCAGGTATCAATGAACAGTTATCAGCGGCCAGAGAATGACTAATGCTTCTCAGTTGCTACTTACTTGCTCACCAATACGTTGATAAATGTTACTTGCTAATTGATAAATGAATTTCTCTTGATTCGGAACCGGTTACAGCCAGCTCCACCAGCAGTCGCTGCGGGGGTAGCAGGCCGGCGACGCGGCTGGGCCATTCAACTAAGCAAAGATACCCCGAATCGAAGTACTCCGCCGCGCCCAGCCGGGCGGCCTCTTCCTCCGAATCGACGCGGTAAAAATCGAAGTGGTAAATGGGCTGGCCCTGCCCGTCGCGGTACTCGTTGACGAGGGCAAACGTGGGGCTGCTCACGTCGTCTTCCACGCCGAGCGTGGCGCACAGCGCCCGAATGAGGGTGGTTTTACCCGCCCCCATCTCTCCCTCGAAGGCGACGACAGTCTGGCCCGACTCGGCAATGGCAGTAGCGAGCTGCTGGGCAGCCGCGGGTACGGCGGCTAGGTTAGCAATTTCCAGGGTAATGGATTTCACGCGTAGCTAGGAATAATAAGTTTAAATCAGCCGTCATACGGAGCTTGCGAAGCATCTCATCGCACCCGAGCAGGTTATTCCACCGCGAAAAGATGCTTCGCAAGCTCAGCACGACCAATGAAGGCGGTTGCCCCTAGTGCATGCGGTCGTCGCGCACGGGCAGGTTGACTACGATCTCCCCTTCTATTTTAAGTAATTCCTGCAAGCGGGCATCGACCTCGGCGGGGTCGCAGTACTCCTTGGCCAAGTCTACGTAGCTCACGAAGTGGCCCGCTTCGCTGGCCATTAGCTCGTAGTAAAACTGACTTAATTCAGGGTCGCGGTCCTGCAAGTGCAGCCACAGCAGCTTGAAGCGCTCGCAGCTGCGCGCTTCGATGAGCGACGACACGAGGAGCTGGTCCATGAGCTGCCGCTCGCGGGGACCGCCCTTGCGCACGTGCGCCATGAGCTGGACCACGTACTCGTCGCGCCGGGGGCGGCCCAGCGGCAGCCCCCGCTTGCGCAACTCCTTCACCACGCGGTCGAAGTGCTCCCACTCCTCGGCCACGAGGGCGGTGAGCTCGTCTACCAGGCGCTCCTTTTCGGGGTAGTGCACGATGAGCGAGATGCCGGTGCTGGCGGCCTTCTGCTCGCAGTACGCGTGGTCAACGAGGATTTCTTCGAGATTTTTACTGGCTAGGTCAACCCAGCGGGGGTCGCTGTTGAGCTTGAGCTTGAGGATGGTCTTCATGGACCGCAGATTTAACGGATTTAACGGATTGCGGGGATACGCTTGGCGGCGCCAAGCTGACTGGGCGGACGTATTTCTGCGACTGGGCAGCGCAGGGGAAGCACAGTCAATTTTCATCAAAAAATACTTACATAAGCACTACCTGTCAAATACCAGTTCCAACACCTGCTTGGTCAGTTCGGCGCAATGCGCTATAAATTCTTACCGGCAATCACCTTACCCCCAACGCCCGCCTAGTCAGCCCGCCGCCGCAGGCTGGCGGGCGTATCCCCGCAATCCGTTAAATCCGTTAAATCTGCGATCAGTCGAAGAACCGCCAGCGCACGCCAAACTGGAAGCGACGCGGGTAGCCGGTATAGTAGGGAGTGGTGAAGTACCCATCGCGCCCCAGCCCCTGATTGAGATAAGCTACCTTGAGGAAAACGGACGCCGAGCTGATATCGGCGGCGAGGAACACGTTGGCCACCGCGTAGTTGGCTATCGTGAAACGGTCTTGTACGTAAAACTGCTGGGTGCTGGGCGCGTAGCCGTAGCCTCGAAAACTCGACTGGTAATAGACGTCGCCACCCACCTGCGCAAACAGCGCCTGGCCAAATATGCGCCGCTGGTAATACACCCGCGATTCCGTAACGAGCGCCGGAATGCGCAGGCCCTCCCCGTCGCCGCCGCGCGTGTAGGTAGCCTGATTGTCGAAAAACACGTTGCCCACCCGCACCCGGTGGCGCGCAAACCCAATGAGCAGCAACTTGCTGTCGGTAATGCTGCTCGACAACTGCTCGGGCACGCCAAACTGATTATAAAACACCAAGCCGGCAATGCGGACGGCCGAGCCGCTCAGCTCCAGCGAATGCTCGGCCAGCACCGGCAGGCGCTGCTTGAAATGCACCGTCAGTTGTTGAGTAGTGGTATTGCCGAAGGTGCTTTGCCAATCGTCTTTCAGATTGGACCAGGCGTAGTTGTTGCCAATAAATACGCGCTGCGTGAGCGTGGGCGAATACGAGTTCAGCAGCAGCTCGGCCGAGAGCGGGCCGGTGCGGATGCGGCCGCGCAGCCAGTATTCGCCGCCCGCGCCCGGCACTTTCACGGTGCCGTTGTCGTAGGGCAGGTATTCCCCGGCAACCTCCACGGCGTAGATTTCGCGGTAATTGAACGAGGCCGTGCCGCCCACGAACAGCTGCCCGAAGTAGTGCGGGGCCACGGCCGTATCGGCCGGGGCGCGGCCCACCGTTACGAGCCGCAGGCCAGCCCCCGAGCGTCCGAGCGGTGTGGTCAGCTGCTCCAGCCAGGCGTTGCGGTAGCGGCCGTACACGTTGTATTCGACGCGGGCAGTGCGCCCGAGCAGGCCGAAGGTATTGTCGATCTGGCGGTAAGTGGCGCGGTCGTCGGTCGCGATTGTATTGCGGAGCGTGCCCGAGTTGGGGTAGGCCGTGGCCTGGGGGTAGAACAGCAGTACGCCCGTGCTGGGGTCGCGGGGTAGGGCGTTGTCGGTGTAGCCGTTGTACTGCCGCCGCAAATCGAGCACGTGGTAGGCCGTAAAGCCCTTTTGCAGCAGGCGGTACGACTGAAACAAGTGCACTTGGTCGCGGTCGTCGATGTTGATACCCGGCGCGAGGTACACCCGCTCGCGGTCGTACTTAAAGAAGCTGTTGTCACCCTTCAGCGTGCTCAGGCTCTCGTTGGCCGTGGGCCAGATGCCCCCCAGTTCCCGGGTACGCTGCCGGCTGGCCGAGTAGTTGGCCAGCAGGTGGTAGCGCCCATCTTCGGTTTGATAGCGGCCGTAGAGCGTAAAGTTATTGTGCTCCGTTTGCCATTGCAGCGTATTCACGGCCAGCACCTGGTTGCCGGCAATGCGCTCGTAGTCAATCCCGACACTGAAATTCTTTTTCAGCGAGCGCGAGTAATTTATCTCAAATACCTGCTCCCCGATAGAGCCCTGCACGTAGCGAAAAAACGAGTACGGCGAACGGCTGTCGTAGTACGGCACCGCGCTGGCATCGCGGGTGTTGCGGTCGAAGGCATTGCGCCCGAAGCGCGTTCCCAGCTGGTAATTAGCCTGATAAAGCAGCGGCCGCGACGCCGACGCCAGCACCCCTAGATCTTGCTGAAAGGTGGTGTCGTGCGCCCAAAACCGCGCCTGCGGCCAGTGAGTAAGCGAGGTATCGATGGGCGTGCCGCCCACCGAGTCGCGCCGCACCTCGGCCTCGTAGATGACGCGGGTGGTCTTGGGGCCGTACAGCACCTTGGTTGAGTCATCTACTATCTGGGCCTGGCTGGCCCGCGCCGCGCCCAGCGTCAGGGCCAGCAGCAAGAGCCAGCGAGTGGCATTTTTAAAAGAAACCATGCAAGGGGGTATCGCTCAAATATCGGGCGGGTACGCGCCGCGCCGTAGGCAAAGGTACTAGCGCCGCATAGCCGCTGCCACGGTGTGGGCCAGCCGGGCGGCCCCGTCGCCCAGCAACGCCACGCGCACCGGGATGGTATAGGTGTGACGGGCCATTTTTAGTACCGGCCCGGGCCAGAGGCTACGCAGACCGGCATCGCCTTCGCCCTGGAGCCGAGTGGCATCCTTCTCGGTGGTAAAAACCGGCCAGCCTGGCTGCCAGTGCTGGTAGAGTGCCCGCAAGTCTTCGGGCTGAAAGGCGTGGTGGTCGGGTAGCACCGCGTGGTGCCGGATGTCGTAGCCCTGGCTTTCGAGATATTCGCGCAAAGGGCCGGGCTGCGCAATGCCCGTTAGCAACAGTGCCGGGCCGGGCGTGGGGGGGCGGTCAGGCGCTACTGGTGGCGCCTGCCCATCCAGGGCAAAGCTGGCCGCCAACGGCGCGGGCGCGGCGTAGGCGTAGGCTGAAAACAGTACCGGCACCCCGGCCCGGGCGTAGCACCGCACCTGCGCCGCCGCGGCGGCCTGGGCTTCGGCCGACAGGTCGGGCGGGCACTTGGTCACGATGACGACATCGGCCCGGGCGGCCCCGGCGCGGGCTTCGCGCAGGCGGCCGGCGGGCAGCACGAAATCGTGGTAGAATGGGCGCGCCAATTCAGTGAGCAGAATGTTGAGCGTGGGCCGCACGCGACGATGTTGGTAGGCGTCGTCGAGTACTACGCAGGTAGTTTCCGGCTGCTGCTGGCGCAGCAGGTCGAGGCCCAACCGGCGGTTTTCGGCCACGGCCACCGGCACGCCCCGTGAGTTGAACTCTTCAAAATACTGCCAGGGCTCGTCGCCCACCGTAGCTGCTGAGTCGTGGGGCGTGGCCAGCCGGGGGCCGGTGGTTTGGCGGCCGTAACCCCGGCTCAGGATGGCCGGGCGCTGGCCCTGGCGCAGCAGCTCCTCAACCAGCCAGGCTACGTGGGGCGTTTTGCCGGTGCCGCCCACCCGCAGGTTGCCCACGCCCAGCAGCGGCACCCAGCCGGGGGCCGAGCGCTTCCAGCCGTGGTCGTAGAGCCAGTTGCGCACCGCCAGCACGGCGGCGTAGAGCCAGGAAAACGGGAGCAGCAGCCAGGCCGGCCAGGGAGGAAGCATGGGGCAAAGGTCGGGGCGCGGGCCGACCTTTGCCCCATGCCCGATTTTCCCGCCCGCCTGCTGCATTTGCTTTCGACCTTCCCGCTGCCCGCCGCGCCACTGCCGCTGGCCGTGGAAGTGCGCAATTCCTTCCACGACGCGGAGGTCCGCACCATCCTGGGCGAGTTTGCCCAAAAGTTCTACGCCGCCGACACCTCGCGCGTCGGCATCTTCGGCATCAACCCCGGCCGCTTCGGCGGTGGGCGCACGGGCGTGGCCTTCACCGACCCCGTGGCCCTGCGCGACAACTGCGGCATCGCCCACGCGCTGCCCCGCCAGCGGCGCGAGCTGTCGAGCGAGTTCGTGTACCAGTTCATCACCGCGCTGGGTGGCCCGGCCGAATTTTACCAGCACTTTTTCCTCAGCTCGGTGTACCCGCTGGAGCTGACCAAGGACGGTAAAAACTATAACTATTACGACGCTCCCGCCATCATCAAAGCCCTGTGGCCCGACATGCAGCTCTCGCTCACCCAGCAGGTAACGCAGCTGGGGCTGCGCCGCGACGTGGCCGTGAGCCTGGGCCGCCGCAATGGCGAGTTTCTCCGCAAGCTCAACGACGAGCTGCAGCTATTCGAGCGCATCGAAGTCCTTGACCACCCGCGCTTTCTCATGCAATACCGCCGCAAGCAACTGTCCGAAAGCGTAGCGCGCTACGTGGAGGTACTGGGCGGGCTGCTTGAATAGCCAATTTGCTTTTCTAAATTATTTCTTACCTGGCTACCAGCGTCCTTTACCTTTGCCGGCAACTCGCGTTTGGTACGTCCCCCAGCCAACGGCTACTCTGATATAAAAGAGAAGCCCCGGCTGTTGACGCAGCCAGGGCTTCGAGAAGTGTGGGGGTTTTACGAGAACCCTTTCCTTCATTTGGAGCAAATGGAAAGTACAAAAAGCGAAGCAGGAGTTTGACTTTAAGGTCCGACTCCGGATGCCCCCTGAACTAGTCAAGTGGCTCATCGGGGCGGCCCTGATGGGCGGTAGCGCCATTACGGCGGCCACGCACTGGGGCAAGTAGGTTGCCAAGAGCGCGCCGTGAGGGGCGACCTTTGTTTCTGAGGCAAATTTACGCCATCTCCTAAACGAAGGATACTGGCTAAGCGTCATCCGGCTCAAAACAATCGCCCTTCTCTCCCTTAAATGCCCACCGTTCAAGATCTCGCCCGGCACCTCGAAGCGGCCGCGCCCCTCGCCTACCAGGAAAGCTACGACAACGCCGGCCTGCAATGCGGCCTGCCCGAGGCCGAAATTACCGGCGTGCTCATCGCCCTCGACTGCACGCCGGCCGTGGTGGCCGAGGCCGTACGCCGGGGCTGCAACGTGGTGCTGTGCCACCACCCGGTCATCTTCCGGCCGCTCAAGCGGCTCACCGGCAAGGGCTTGGTCGAGCAGACTATCATGGCCGCGCTCAGGGCCGACGTGGCCATCTACGCCGCCCACACCAACCTCGACAACGTGCGCCAGGGCGTCAACGCCAAGCTGGCCGCGAAGCTGGGCCTGGAAAAAACGCGCATCCTGGCCCCGCAAACGGGCATCCTGGCCCGCCTCACTACCTACGTGCCCAACCGCCCCGAAGACCAGCAGGCCGACGTGGCCGGCCGGGTGCTGGCCGCCCTCTACGCCGCCGGGGCGGGCCAGGTGGGCGACTACAAGAATTGCAGCTTCCGCCAGGAAGGCACCGGCACCTTTACGCTGGGCGCGGGCACCCAGCCGGCCATCGGCGTCCAAGACCAGGCTACCGAGGTAGCCGAGGTGCGGCTGGAAGTGCTGCTCCCGCTGCACCGGCAAGCGGCCGTACTGGCCGCCCTGCGCCAAGCCCATCCCTACGAAGAAGTTGCTTACGAACTAATTAAACTCGAAAACCAGCACCAGGAAGTCGGGGCCGGCATGGTGGGCGAGCTACCCGAGGCGCTGAGCCCGGCGGCCTTTCGCCAGCACCTCAAGGCCGCGCTGGGGGTGCCGGTGGTAAAGTATACTTCCTTCGAAAAAGACATTAAAAAAGTCGCGCTGTGCGGCGGCGCGGGCAGCTTCCTGACCGGCACGGCCGTGGGGGTCGGGGCCGATGCCTACGTGACCGGCGACGTGAAATACCACGAATTCTTTGCCCCCGAAGGCCGGCTGATGCTCTGCGACGTGGGTCACTTTGAGAGTGAGCAGTTTACCGGCGAGATTTTTCGAGATTTGCTGCTGGCGCGGTTCGGTCGTACTTTTGCGGTCTTATTCGCTGAAACCCCCACGAATCCCGTTCAGTATGACTGCTAATTCTGCCGCCGTGGCAAATCCGGCCGACGCGCCTATTTCCGCCAAGCTCGAAGCTTTGCTCAACCTGCAACGCATCGATTCGCAGCTTGACGAAATCCGGCGCGTGCGCGGCGACCTGCCCGAGGAAGTACGCGACCTCGAAGATGAAATCGCTGGCTACGAGGCCCGCGTAAAGCGTTTTGACGAAGAAATTGCTGGTCTGCAAGACCAAATCAAGCAGCGCAAAGCCGCTACCAAAGAGGCCGAAGGCCTGATTAAGCGCTACGAGGAACAGCAAACCAACGTGCGCAACAACCGTGAGTACGAGGCCATTGCCAAGGAAGTGGAGTTGCAGCGCCTCGAAATTCAGATTTCGGACAAGAAAATCAAGGAGGCCCAGTACCTCATCGACCAGCGCAACACCGAGGCCAACGGCACCCGCCAGCGCCTCGACGAGCGTCGCAAGGACCTCGACACCAAAAAAAGCGAGCTCGATACCATCGTAGCTGAAAATGAGGCCGAGGAAAAGCAGCTCATGACCGAGCGCGAAACCGCCATCCAGCCCGTCGAAAACCGCCTGCTGACGGCCTACGACCGCATCCGGGGCAACATGCGCAACCGCCTGGCGGTAGTGCTCGTGCGCCGCGACGCCTGCGGTGGCTGCTTCAACACGGTACCCCCGCAGCGCCAGGCCGACATCATTTCGCACAAGAAAATCATCGTGTGTGAGCACTGCGGCCGTATCTTGGCCGATGTAGAAGGCAAACAGTCAGCCAACTAGCGGCTGGGGTGTTTGATTGAGCAAAAAGGAACGGCCTTGGTCGTTCCTTTTTTGTTGAGCTAGTATATGGCTGTTATCCCCGCAGGTGGTACCCGATTTTTCCGGCGAGCGCGGCTGGCGCTGGCCGGCCTGGCGCTGCTGTGCGCGGGCCTGGGCCAAGCCAGCGGGGCGGCGGGCCAAGGCCTGGAGAGCGAGCCGCCGAGTACTGCCGTACCCACTACGGTGCTCTCCCCCGCCGTCGGCCGGGCCTACGCCGAACTACTCAAGCTGAAGGTGAGCACCTGCCGCCAATTGCTGGCTCCTGAGCCAGCCGGCGCGCCCGGTACCCTGCTGGTGGCCGACTGCGCCGACTTCGTAGAGCTGCTCATCAGCCAGGATGCCAGCCGCTACGAGGCTACCCTCGCGGCCCAGGACGACCGACTGGCCCAGCTGGACCACGCCCCCGCCGGCGCCCTGCGCGATTACGCCCGGGCCGAAATCCGCCTGCACCAGGCGCTGGCCCAGCTGGCATTCCACCACGAGGTACGCGGCGCCTGGAATCTGCGCCAGGTGGCGCTGCTCACCCAAGAAAACGTGGGGCACTACCCGACGTTCGTCCCTATGCGCAAAACCTTGGGCTTATGCCAATTCGGCATCGGCTCCCTGCCCGAGGGCTACCACTGGCTGCTGCGGCTGCTGGGCCTGCGCGGCAGCGTGGACGAAGGCTTGCAAAACCTGGGCCGCGCCGCTGCCCAGCCCCACGACTTTCAGCCGGAAAGCCAGCTTTTGCTGGCCCTCATTCGGGAGTCGTATTATAAAAAGGGCGACGAAAGCCTGGCGCTGGTAACCCGGCTGGCCCGCGAGCAACCCGATAATCTACTGTTCAGCTACCTGGTTATCAGCCTGCATAAGCGCCAGCACCACGGCGAGGCCGCACTGGCCGCCTACCGCGCCCGGCCCACCGGCCCGGCCTACCTGCCGCTGGCCTACCTGCACCACCTCGTGGCCGACCTGCTGCTCTACCGGGGCGACTACGCCGCCTCCACCGCCGCCAACCTCCAGTTTTTGCGGGAGTTTCGGGGCGAGTACTACCGCAAGGACGCGGCGTTTAAGCTTTACCTGGCGGCCTGGCTGGGCGGCGCGCCGGCGGCTACGGCCGAGCGTTACCGCCAGCAAATCAACCTGGCAGGCCCGCTTACCATTGAGGAAGATATTTACGCCCAGCGTTTTTACCACGATGCGCAACTGCTCAACCCCACCCTCACCCGCGCCCGCCTACTCACCGATGGCGGCTACTACACGCAGGCGCTGAGCTTATTACAGCATTTCAATTTAACCGCCGCCTCGCCCGTGCGCGACCACCTGGAGGCCCCCTACCGCCGCGCCCGCGTGTGGCAGGGCCTGGAGCGCGCCGATTCGGCCCGGCTCGACTACCTACGCACGTTGCGCTTGTCGGCCCGGCTGGGCGAGCCGCCCTACTATTTTGCCCCGCAAGCCGCCTTGCAGCTGGGCTACCTGGCCCTGGCGGCGGGCCAGCGGGCGGCCGCCAAAACCTATTTTGAGCAGGCGATGGCTTATCCCAAGCACGAGTATAAAAACAGCACCGACCAGAAGGCCAAGCTGGCTTTGCGCGGCCTGTAAGCAGAAGCTATGTTGACTATCCCGCTGGCCGAGTTGCCCGCCGATTTTCGCGCCCGCGCCTTGCAGTGGGCGGCGCAGTTTACTCACTGCGCCTACTACGAGCACAACGACTTACAGACGTCGGCCGCCGGCACCTTTAGCCGGCTGCTGGCCGTGGCGGACTCCGCCGTCGCAGCCCCCACCTGCCTGGCGGACTTACCGGCCTACCTGGCCCAGCCAGCGGCGCTCCCGCACTGCGGCTTCGTCACCTACGACCTCAAGAATGAGCTGGAAGCCCTGCGCAGCCAGAATTTTGCGGGATTGGGCTGGCCGACGCTGCATTTTTTCCGGCCCGCTACCTGCCTGCGCTGGCACGCCGACACCCTGGAAATAACCGGCGCTACCGCAGGCATCCTCGCGGCTATTCTGGCCACGGCCATCCCGGCGGCCGCTTTCCCCACCGTGCCCCCGCTACGCCCCCGCCTGCCCCGGGCCGATTACCTGCGGGCAGTCGAGCGCGTGCGCGAGGACATCCTCAACGGGGAGGTGTATGAGTTGAATCTGTGTCAGGAATTTTACGCCGAAGATGTACAACTCGACCCCGTGGCTACGTTCTGGCGGCTCAACGAAGCCTCGCCCGCGCCTTACGCGGGGTTTCTGCGCTACCATGACCACTACCTGCTCTGCGCCTCGCCCGAGTTGTTTATTGCGAAGAGAGAGTCGCTTATCGAGTCGCAGCCCATCAAAGGCACCCGGCGGCGCGGGGCCACGCCCTCCGACGACGAGCGGCAGCGCCTCGCCCTGTTGCACGACGACAAGGAGCGCGCCGAAAACCTGATGATCGTGGACCTCGTGCGCAACGACCTCGCCCGCGTGGCCCGCACCGGCACCGTGCGCGTACCCGAGCTGTTCGGTACCTACGGCTTTAAGCACGTGTGGCAATTGATTTCGACGGTGCAGGCCGCGCTACGGCCCGAGGTCGACTTGGCCGCTATTCTGCGCGCCACTTTCCCGATGGGCTCCATGACGGGCGCCCCCAAAATCAGGGCTATGCAGCTCATCGAGCAGTACGAGGCCAGCCGGCGCGGCCTCTACAGCGGTAGCTTCGGCTACGTGCTCCCCGATGGCGGTTTCGACTTCAACGTGGTGATCCGCAGCCTCCAATACCGCGCCGATACCGGCTACCTCAGCCTGCAAGTAGGCTCGGCCATCACCTACGACTCGGTACCGGAGCGGGAGTACCAGGAGTGCCTGCTCAAAGCGCAGGGAGTACTGCAAGCGCTGGAAACAGTTATCATTTAACAGCTTTGCTGCTATCAGGGAGATGACGCTGTGTCGAAAGCCCTTATTCTACAACATCCTGTCATGCTGAGCTTGCCGAAGCATCTCGCTCGCTTCGTTGAAGAGCCGTCCAACGAAGCGAGCGAGATGCTTCGGCAAGCTCAGCATGACAGAACCTATTTAAGTAAGTCTACTACCTAAACAGCTTCTCTGCCCAACATTAGCAAGGCTGTTAAATGATAAATGCTAATTGTTAAATGATAGAGACCCCGCCGCCTGTCATTCTGTCATTTCCCGGCGCTATTTTGTATCTTTGTTACGGCCTGGCTCCTAGCCTCAGGTCTATTGCCTGCTATGTCTCAACCGCTCATTACCTTAGATTTTCTCGATAAGGCCCCCGCTGCCGAGGCCGCCCTGCCCGCCGACGTGCGCGTGAGCGCCGCCACCCGCACCGGGCGGGCCCGCAAGCTGTACATCGAGAGCTACGGCTGCCAGATGAATTTCTCCGACTCCGAAATCGTGTCCAGCATCCTGGCCGACGAGGGGTTTGATACCACCGAGGACGTTACCACGGCCGACCTCGTGCTGCTCAATACCTGCTCTATCCGCGAGAAGGCCGAGCAGACCGTGCGCATGCGCCTCAAGCAAATCAACTCGCACAAGAAGCGTCGGCCCGGCATGCTGGTGGGCGTGCTCGGCTGCATGGCCGAGCGCCTGAAAAGCAAGTTTTTAGAGGAGGAAAAAATCGTGGACCTCGTGGTCGGCCCCGACGCCTACCGCGACCTGCCCCAGCTCATCTCGCAAGTCGATGGCGGCCAGAAGGCCGTGAACGTGCTGCTGAGCCGCGAGGAAACCTACGCCGACATCACGCCCGTGCGCCTGAATTCCAACGGTATTACGGCCTTCATCAGCATCATGCGCGGCTGCGACAACATGTGCTCGTTTTGCGTGGTGCCCTTCACCCGGGGCCGCGAGCGCAGCCGCGACGCCCACAGCATCGTGCAGGAAGCCCGCGACCTCGTGGCCGCTGGCTACAAAGAAGTTACCCTGCTGGGCCAGAACGTGGACTCCTACAAGTGGGCCAGCGCCGACGGCACCGAGCACGTCAACTTCGCCCAGCTCCTGGAGCGCGTGGCCCTGGTGAGCCCGGCGCTGCGCGTGCGCTTCTCCACCTCGCACCCCAAGGACATTACCGACGAGGTGCTGCATACGATGGCGCGCTACGACAACATCTGCAAGTACATTCACCTGCCGGCCCAGAGCGGCAACTCGCGGGTGCTGGAACTGATGAACCGCACCTACGACCGCCCCTGGTACGAGGAGCGCGTGCGGGCCATCCGCCGCATCCTGGGCGACGACTGCGCCATCTCGACCGACATGATTGCCGGCTTCTGCTCCGAAACCGAGGACGAGCACCAGGATAGCCTGAGCCTGCTCGACTTCGCGCAGTACGACATGGGCTATAATTTCTTCTACTCGGAGCGCCCCGGCACCCTGGCCGCCCGCAAGCTCGCCGACGATATCCCGCTGGAAACCAAGAAGCGCCGCCTCCAGGAAATCATCGACCGCCAGCAGCTGCACGCCCGCGCCCGCTACGCCCGCATGGTCGGCAAAGTGCACCAAGTGCTCGTCGAAGGCCCCAGCAAGCGCTCGGCCGAGCACCTGAGCGGTCGCAACAGCCAGAACCAGGTGGTCATCTTCCCAAAACAAAACTTCCAGAAAGGCGACTACGTGCAAGTGTTGGCGACCAGCACGACGGGCGCGGCGCTGCTAGGCGAGGCGGTGTGAGCCCACGTTTGGATGTAGTTAAGCCCCGTCGAATAGCCACGCGCAGTTAGGCGGCCGCTGGCCGCAATATCCTGCTCGCTTTATTACCGGTGTAATGAGTTAGCTCAGCAGCCGAGCTACTACGGTAAGCAGGCACCGTAAGCGTTGGGCTGCTCTTTTTTAACTTCCTTTTACGCATCCAAACTGCCATTTTACTGCTCCTATGAATCCCTCCTCCGGTCTACTCACCTGGCAGATCCTCCAATTACTCGTCGGCGGGTTCATTGCCTTTCTGATTATCCGCCTGCTGTGGCGCGGGAATTTTCCCAAGAAATAATCTCATTAGATTGAGCCGCTTGGGCTCGATCTGCCTAATGACAAATCAAGAAATCCAATCCATCAAGCAGCGCTTCGGCATCATCGGCAACGCGCCGGCGCTGAACTACGCCATTCAGGTGGCTGCGCAGGTTGCACCCACCGATATGACCGTGCTCATCACCGGGGAGAGCGGGTCGGGCAAGGAGTCGTTTTCCAAGATTATCCACGCGCTTTCACCCCGCAAGCACGGGCAGTTTATTGCCATCAACTGCGGTGCCATTCCGGAAGGCACCATCGACTCGGAGCTGTTTGGCCACGAGAAGGGGGCCTTCACGGGGGCTAATGAGGCGCGTAAGGGTTATTTTGAGGTAACCGACGGCGGCACCATCTTCCTCGATGAGATTGCCGAAATGCCGCTGGGCACCCAGGCCCGCCTACTGCGCGTACTCGAAAACGGCGAGTTTATTCGCGTGGGCTCCAGCAAGGTGCAGAAAACCGACGTGCGCGTGGTGGCCGCCACCAACGTGAACCTGCTCGACCGCGTGCAGGCCGGCAAGTTTCGCGAAGACCTCTACTACCGCCTGAATACGGTGCCCATCACGGTGCCCCCGCTGCGCGACCGGGGCGACGATATTTACTTGCTTTTCCGCAAGTTCACGGCCGATTTTTCGGAGAAGCATCGAGTAAAGCCCATCAGCCTCACGCCCGAGGCGGTACGGCTGCTCACGCGCTTCCGCTTTCCGGGCAACATCCGGCAGCTCAAGAACCTGGCCGAGCAGATTTCGGTGCTGGAGCTTGACCGCGAGGTCGATGCCACCCGGCTGGCCACCTACCTGCCCGCCGCCCAAACGTCGTTGCTGCCAGCCCTGGTGCCGGGCGGCGCAGCGGGCGGCGACTTTGGCTCGTATTCGGAGCGCGATATTCTGTACCGGCTGCTCTTCGACATGCGCCGCGACATGACCGACCTCAAAAAAGTGGTGCTGGAGCTGGCCACCGGCAACCGCCCCGCCACCGCCGAAGCCCAGGAGCTATTGCGCCAGAACAGCCACCTGTTCAACAACCTGAGCGAGGCTACCCCCTACCCCAGCCCCGACAACCCAGCCGAAGCCGCCAGCGGCTATTACCTGCCCGCCAGCCCCGCCGCCCCGCTGCGGGTCGATGTTTCGGCCCCTACGCCCTACGCCGACGACGATGACCTCGACCACACCGAGGATATCTCGCACGAAACCGAAGAGGAAACGCTCTCCCTCGATGCCATTGAGAAGGAAATGATTCTCAAGGCGCTGAAGAAGCACCACAACAAGCGTAAGTACGCCGCCCAGGATCTGGGAATTTCGGAACGGACGCTGTACCGCAAGCTCAAGCAATATGATCTGGAATCGGCTTAACTGCACGCGCCGCCGGGCGCTGGGTCTGCTGGCATTGCCCGTGCTGCTGCTGTGCGGCGGCTGCGGCGTGTATTCGTTCAACGGCACCAACATCGACCCCTCGATCAAGACGTTTTCCATCCAGACCTTTCAAAACAACGCGCCCAACGCGCCGGCTTACCTCTCCCAGCGCTTTACGGAGGACATTAAGGACTATTTCCAGCGCAACACCACGCTGAAGCTGGTGCCCCGCGACGGCGACCTGCAATTTGACGGCACCATCGCGGCCTACGATTTCGCTCCCGCCCAGATTCAGCAGTCGGGCGGTCTGCCGGGGGCCGGGGCCAACCGCCTCACCATCCAGGTGCAGCTCCGCTTCACCAACACCAAGGATACCAAGCAGGATTTCGAGCAAACCTTCCAGAGTCAGAAGGACTTCGCCTCGACACAGGATATTGCTACGGTCAACAACGACCTGGCCTCGGTGCGGGAAATCACGCGCAACATCATCAGCGATATGTTCAACAAGTCGGTGGCCAATTGGTAAGTTGGCCTCGCCAGCTTCGCAAAGCGGCCGAACCGACGCTAGCAGAAGCCTTCCTTTACGGGAAGGCTTTTTTTATTGGCTTGGATCGCATTAAATCTGGCCCATCTCTCACAAGCTAGTTTGCGCCGCCCCGCCCTCTTCGTATGCTACCCGATTTTCTCCG
This sequence comes from uncultured Hymenobacter sp., assembly GCA_913776615.1. Lineage (GTDB taxonomy): Bacteria > Bacteroidota > Bacteroidia > Cytophagales > Hymenobacteraceae > Hymenobacter. The sequence continues at coordinate 117,539 of CAJYPK010000048.1, read as the reverse complement.
CGAATTCTACAACGAGCTTGAGTTGCATAGGCTCAACTACTTAATCACGGCTAAGCCGCTGCGCCGTCATGAGTCGTTACAACAAGAGCTAGTTGCGCGAGCAGCAGTTTGACCGTACCTAAGTTAATTGTGCCTGTTATTAGGAGGCCTCCTCCTACTTATTAACCCCCATTGCCTATTATTTTGAACCCGTTACCCAAGTTTCCACCATTTTCACTCGCTACCGCCTACGCTGCTTTCTGGCGCTGGTTTGCCCAGCAGGAGCGCGCCTATTTTCAGGCGGTGCAGGAGGGTACTCATATTCAAGAAGCTTTTTTTAATGACCTCGCCCCGGCGCTGGACGCTGTGAAGGCAGGCCTGTATTTTCAGGCGGGGATGGCGGACGAGCAGACCGCCGAGCTGGTCATCTCGGCGGAGGGCGCGCCTGAGAATATTGTTTTTGCCGAGGAGTTGGTTGCTGCCGCGCCCGCGCTGGCAGGGTGGAAGTTTATGGCATTGAAGGAGGCCGTACCAGACATCGAGCAAATCGCCATCCATATGGCCGATTACAAGTTCAGCGCCCAAAATATTCATTTTTACCCGGACGACGAAGCTGCCTATCCCGACGAGATTGCCATTACGGTAACGCACGCCGACCTGACGGAGGAAAACCACGCCACCGTCGAGAACGGTACGCTAATTTTTCTGGATACTTATTTGGGAGAGCTGGCTTTCACCACGTTGGTAGACCAGGTAACCATTGTGCGGGAATCGCTGGCGCAACAACCGCTCGTACCCATCACCAAGCTGCGCGATTTTCTGACTTGGCGGCAAAAGGAATTTATCGAAAAATATTCCGGACTGCGCCACGAAGAGGAGAACGATACCTACACCTCGTTTACGGCAGAGCGTGCGGACGGACAGCCCCTCGTGGCCGTCCTCAACACCGACCTGCTGGCCTGGGATGCGAAAGCCTCCCATCCTTGGGTGTTGGTAGTCACTGTCTCCTACGACGGGGAGCAAACCAATGGCATGCCCGATGAGGAAACCTATCAGCTTCTCGACCACATCGAAGACGAGCTTACTACTCATTTGCCCAGTCCCGAAGGTTTTCTGAATGTGGGGCGCCAAACCGGCGCGGGTAGCCGGGAAATATATTTTGCCTGCCGCGATTTCAGAAAGCCCTCGAAAGTTCTCTATCAGCTCCAGACCCATTATACCGATACCCTCGCGCTCGACTACTCTTTGTACAAGGACAAGTACTGGCGAACTTTCGAGCGGTTTACTGACTGATTCAGAGCGCCCTGGGCACAGTGCTGGCTGCGGCGCAAAGTATGGCGACCGGAGAGTACACTGAGCGGAGACTCCATATCTACCGCGGTTTGCGCCCCCATGCGGCCTGGCGCCAAGCTCGTCGGCTACCTGAGCGATGAGCTGTGCTATTGCTGCTACTGGTAGGCGGAAGCTAGCGCAGTTCCCAGCGATCAGTTGCCAAAGAACCACCGATGCCGGGCCACCATCTCCTCTCCCACATGCTCAAGCACTACGCCCCCTTGGCCTTGCTAACCCTCCTCGCGTGCTCGGAACAGTCGCCCACAGACCCGGCCGACCAGTAGGCGTACCCGTAGCGCACGTCTGCCAGCCCGGGCCACGATAGCTACTGGCAGTTCTGACGCACCGGGGGTTACTATTCGCACTATTCTACCGCAGCGAGCTCAGTATCTTTGCCCTCCCTTCGGCCCGAACCAAGCACCTGCGCTGATGAGAACGCCTTGGTATTTTCGTCAGCGACGCTTCGTCACCATGAGCCGGCTTGATAGTCAGCCCTTACGCCCCCAACCGGGCGGAACCGCTACTCGCTGGCCGGGTCACTTCCGGTTTAGTCTGCTCACTTTGCCGTAATGTTGCGGGTTCATTGCTCCGCATTCATCCGCGAGTAGTTTCTTTACTTTTTCCATGACTCGCGCTACGCTTCTGCAATTGCTTGCCCACCCCACGGCCCTCACTGGGGCCGATGTGCGTGCGCTGGAGCAGTTGGCCGAGGCCTTTCCCTACTGCCAGAGTGCCCACTTATTGCTGGCTAAGGCCGCGCACGACCAGGGCTCCATGCTGGCAGGCCAGCGCCTGCGCCGCGCAGCTACCTACGCCGCCGATCGCTCGCTCCTGCGCCAGCTCATCGAGCTTCCCGAGTCCGCCAGCTTGCTAGCCAGGCCAGTGGCCGCGCCGGCCGATAACTCAGCGAGCGTAAGCCTGCCCTCGGCCCCGCTCGGGGCAGCATCCCTCCTCGCCAGCGAGCCAGCGCTGCCCGAACAAGTCCTGACCCTCCTTGAGGATAAGCCCGATCAGACGATAGGCCAACCCGCCGCGCCCATAGCCGAGGCAATAGATGCCGAGCCGATCGTAGCACTCGCGCCCACGCAGCCACAAGAGCCCGCGGCCGAGCAGTGGGCTCCACCGCACGGCGAGCAGGGATCACCGCCCGCTCTACTCGAAGATGAGCTTCCTCCCCAGGCCCCGCCCATCCGCCCGCCGGCGGAAGCCGTAGCCGCGCACCTGGAATTTGGCCTGGCGCCCGTTGAACCCGCCGAAATCATTGCTTATCAGCTACCGGAGCTGCTTGAGCCGCTTGACTTTCCGCAGGAAGCCGGGCAGCCGGTTGTTACGCCCCGGCTGCCCGCATTCAGTGGATTGGCGGGCGTCAGCTACGCTCCCGGCGAGGGTAGCCGGCTGGGCTTTTGCCTGGTCCCCACCGAGGGTGCCACCGAGCTGCCCGCCAGCACCCTCCCCCCTACCGACGAGTTTTTCGCGCCCGATGCCGCGCTGTTGGCCCACTTGGCCGCGCACCAGCCCACCGCGCCCAAATCCAGCTCGCTCGACTTGATAAACAGCTTCTTAAAGCGCGCACCGGCCCCGGCCCGTCGCCGCCCGGCCCCCGTGCCCGGCGTGCCCGAGCCCGACGATCAGGCCGACCTTTCGGTGCGCAGTACCCGCGCCGAACCCGACCTCGCGTCTGAGAGCCTAGCTAAAATATTGGCGCGCCAGGGCAAAACCGAGCGGGCCATCGCAGTTTATGAGCGCCTTATGGTGAAACAGCCAGAAAAAATGGCGTACTTTGCAGCCCAAATTGAATCTTTGCGCCCGTCAGCGTAGCTTTTACTTCTTTCCATGTACCTCTTCCTAGTCATTTTCATCCTGCTCATCTGCTTGCTGCTGGCCCTCGTTGTGCTGGCCCAGAACCCCAAGGGCGGTGGCCTCAGCAGCCAGTTTGGCGCGGGCGGCGCGGCCAACCTGATGGGCGTGAAGCGTACCGGCGACCTGCTCGAAAAGCTCACTTGGGGCTTCGCTATCGGGCTGATTGTACTGAGCTTAGCTACGCACGTAATCGGCGGTAACAGTGCCGGCCCGGCCCGCAGCGTCAACCAGCAGGCCGCCCAGCGGGCTACGGTGCCCGCTGCCCCGGCCGCGCCCGCCTCGGCCCCCGCCACCCCGCAGCCGGTTACGGCCCCCCAGCCGGCCAAATAAATTTTGGGTTAATTCGCCCGAACTGTCTTCAAAAGCCAGCGGCTCCCGTTTAAGGCGGGGCCGCTGGCTTTTTTTATTACGAAGCCCCCGGCCCGTCTGCCAATCCGGCCAGTTCGCTGGCGCATTCTGTCAGGTTTAGCCGGTTGGCACATTTCATGTCAAACGCCCACCCAAGAAGCTTCGGCTTCTTTTTATCCAAAACATCCATTTCCCATTCCAATCCATGGCACTGAGCATTAAACCGCTAGCTGACCGCGTAGTCATTAAGGCCGCCGCCGCCGAAGCCACCACCAAGTCTGGCATCATCATCCCCGATACTGCCAAGGAGAAGCCCCAGCGTGGCGAAGTAGTAGCCGTTGGCAGTGGCAAAACGTCGGATGCCGGCACCGTTATCAAGCCCGAGGTGAAAGTAGGCGACCAAGTACTCTACGGTAAGTGGACCGGTACCGAAATCACCGTGGATGGCGAGGACTACCTCATTATGCAGGAGAAGGACATCCTGGCCGTGCTCTAGAAAATGTGAAGATGAGTAAATGTAGCAATGTGCAAGTACCTACTGGCTTATGTCGCCTTATCGCTTACACATTCGGTACGTTCTCCCATCTCTTACATCTAAATTATTCATACACCTACCCTACCACTTAACCACCCAATGGCTAAGAACATTCAATTTGACACCGAAGGCCGCGACCGCCTGAAGCGTGGCGTAGACAAACTCGCGAACGCCGTTAAAGTAACCCTCGGCCCGAAAGGCCGCAACGTTATCATCGACAAGAAGTTCGGCGCCCCCAGCATCACCAAGGACGGGGTATCAGTAGCCAAGGAAATCGAGCTGAAAGACCCCATCGAAAACATGGGTGCCCAGCTGGTGAAAGAAGTAGCCTCGAAAACGGCCGACCAGGCTGGTGACGGTACTACCACTGCCACCGTACTGGCCCAGGCCATCTACGCCGCCGGCTCGAAAAACGTAGCCGCCGGGGCTAACCCGATGGACCTCAAGCGTGGCATCGACAAGGCCGTGCAGGCCGTAGTAGCCAACCTGAAGCAGCAGTCGAAGCCGATCGCCAACAGCGCCGAAATCGCGCAGGTTGGTACCATCTCGGCCAACAACGACGCCGAAATCGGCAAGATGATTGCCGATGCAATGGATAAGGTTGGTAAAGAAGGTGTTATTACGGTAGAAGAAGCCCGGGGTACCGAAACCGAAGTGAAGACGGTAGAAGGCATGCAGTTTGACCGCGGCTACCTCTCGCCCTACTTCGTGACCAACCCCGAGAAGATGGAGACGGAGTTTGACAACCCCTACATCCTCATCTACGACAAGAAAGTAAGCACCATGAAGGAGCTGCTGCCCGTGCTGGAGCAGGTTCTCCAGACCGGTAAGCCGCTGCTCATCATCTCGGAAGACGTTGATGGCGAAGCCCTGGCTACGCTCGTAGTAAACAAGCTGCGTGGCTCGCTGAAAATTGCCGCCGTAAAAGCCCCCGGCTTCGGCGACCGCCGCAAGGCCATGCTCGAAGACATCGCCACCCTGACGGGCGGTACGGTGATTTCGGAAGAGCGCGGCTACAAGCTCGAAAACGCTACCCTCGACTACCTCGGCACCGCTGAGAAAGTTATCATCGACAAAGACAACACGACCGTTGTCAATGGCAAAGGCCAGAAAGAGGACATCACGGCCCGCGTGAACCAGATCAAGGCCCAGATGGAAACCACCACCTCGGACTACGACAAGGAGAAGCTGCAAGAGCGCCTGGCCAAGCTGAGCGGCGGCGTAGCTATCCTCTACATCGGTGCCAGCACCGAGGTGGAAATGAAGGAGAAGAAAGACCGCGTAGACGATGCCCTGCACGCTACCCGCGCCGCCGTTGAGGAAGGCGTAGTACCCGGCGGTGGCGTGGCCCTGGTACGCGCTATCTCGGCCCTCGAAGCCGTGGAGACGCACAATGGTGACGAGAAAACCGGCGTGCAAATCGTGCGCACGGCCCTCGAAGCGCCGCTCCGCACCATCGTGGCCAACGCCGGTGGCGAAGGCTCGGTAGTTGTGCAGAAAGTGCGCGACGGCCAAGGCGACTACGGCTACAACGCCCGCGAGGACCGCTACGAAAACATGACGGCCGCTGGCATCATCGACCCGACCAAAGTAACCCGTCTGGCCCTGGAAAACGCTGCTTCTATCGCCGGCTTGCTGCTGACGACCGAAGCCGTTATCTCGGACGAGCCCGAAGCTGAGAAAGCTGGCGGTGCCGGCGACGCTGGCATGGGCGGCATGGGTGGCATGGGCGGCATGATGTAGACCGCAGATTTAACGGATTAAACGGATTGCGAGGATACGCCCGCCTGCGGCGGGCTGACTACTTGGCTTAGTTTGATTCGTTGATGAGAAAAGCCCCGCTGGACGTTGTCCGGCGGGGCTTTTTATTTTGCTAGTTAAGAGGCTAGCTAAGCCAGGGCTTCCGCTTCGCGGGCCTTCATGATGCGTATCAGCTTCGGGCTGATCACGAGCAGAATAGCGGCGGCTACTGCGGCTGAAACGACGAAGACCATGAAGAAGTCGTACAGATTGTTGATTTGGTAGCCGAACAATACCGGGGCTGGGGCTTTTGACTGCGGGTCGGGGTAGAGGCTGCTCATGTAGCCAGCCAGGTAGTTGGCGGCGGCGTTGGCGAGGAACCATACCCCCATTAGCAGCGAGGCAAATTTTACTGGCGCCAATTTATTGACTAGTGACAGGCCAATGGGCGACAAGCATAGCTCGCCGATAGAGTGAAAGAAATAGAGTGCCACCAGGAAGAACATGCTGACCTTAACTCCGGGCTGCAAGTCTTTCACCCCGACGCACATTACTAAATAACCTAGCGCCAGTAGTGCCAGGCCGATAGCCATTTTTACGGGTGAGGGCGGCTCATTCCCCCGCCGGCCAAGAGCCGTCCAAAGCACGGCCATAAGGGGAGCGCCTGCGATAACGAAAAAGGCGTTGAGATTCTGGAAGATGCTGGGTGGCAGCGTAATCCCAAACAGTGTGCGGTCCATATTCTCCTTCGCGAAGAAGGTGAGTGAAGCCGGAGCCTGCTCAAAGGCGGCCCAGAAGAACACTACGAAGAACGAGACTACGAAAATCACAACTACCCCTTGAATATCAGCCTTTGATAATGATTTATCGCTGAAAATCATGATGGCGATGCCGACTACCGCAATCAGGAGCAGCGGGGCAATAACGGGCAGCTTGGCCGAATCGAGGTACAGAATACCCAGGGCCAGCACCAACAGCACCGGCAAGAGCGCAAATATTCCTTTTACCGTCGTCGAATGCGCGGGCGTGGTGCCCACCTGCTGCCCCTCCGGGGTATGTAGGTACTTATTTTTACCCCAGTTGAAGATGACCGTTCCCAAGGTCATCGCAATGCCGCAGGCCAGGAAAGCCCAGCGGAAATCCTGGGCGCGTCCGGTATCGCCGAGAATACTGGTAATAGTGTTGCCGATAAGTGAGCCCAGGTTGATACCCATGTAAAAAATGGTGTACGCCGCATCCTTGCGCTTGTCGCCCGGGGTGTAGAGCGAGCCCACCATCGACGAAATATTGGGTTTGAAAAACCCGTTGCCGATAATCATGGCCCCCAGCCCTAGATACAGCAGCCAGTGGCTGAGGGGATGGTCTTCAGCACTTCCGTAGTTGCTAGCCGCCGCAAAAAGCGTAAATTGCCCCAGCGCCATCAGCAGCCCCCCGGTGAGAATGGACCGCCGGTTACCCCAGTAGCGGTCCGAGATATAGGCCCCGATAAGGGGCGTCAGGTAAATAAGGCTGGTGTAACCTCCGTAGAATTTCGAAGCGAAGGCCTTATCCATTCGCATGGCGTCGATAAGGAACAGCACCAGCACGGCGCGCATGCCGTAGTAGCTGAAGCGTTCCCACATTTCGGTGGCAAATAACAGGTAGAGGCCGCGTGGGTGACTGGCCGAAGCCGTTTGGGGCGGTTGCGGGCGCAGACTGGCGGTAGCAGGTTGCATGCAGTAAAGAAAGAAGTAGGAGGAAATGAAGAGAAAAAGCCCGGGCCGCGCAGGCTGGGCTTGGTAAAGCTAAGGATACTTTAGGGTAATAGCGGCGAATACCTCTCGCTCTGCTCCGCCGTATAAGGCGCACCCCGGGCAGCCAGCCTTTCGCCCTGCTGAGCAGGGAAGGCTAGCCAGCAGCTATTTGAACCCCAAATCGGCTCAAAATCCCACTAAATAATCAGGAGTAAGTATTTTTAACGTCCCGTTACTTTTTGCTTTCCGCAAACGTTTGCGGCGGGCAATTAAGCTCGCCGAGCTACCTTTGTCGCACTAATTCTCCCCTCCCACCCACTTTTTCACCCATTTTTACATGGCAGACCCAAAAGCTGTCGCTACCCGCTTGGCCCCGCTGGGCTTCGCGCAGGCCCCCTCGCAGGCTCACCTCAACCTGCCGCCCGCCGCCCTGGTCGAGCACGCGCTGCGCCGCGGTGAGGGCGTCCTCACCGACACGGGCGCACTCATGGCCGACACGGGCAAGTTCACGGGCCGCTCGCCCAAGGACCGCTTTCTCGTGCGCGATGCCGTCACCGCCGACTCGGTATGGTGGGGCGACATCAACATTCCCTTCGATTCGGCCAAGTTCGAGCAGCTGCACCAGAAAATGGTGGCTTACCTGGCCGATAAGGAAGTGTTTGTGCGCGAGGGCTACGCCGGGGCGCACCCCGCCACCCAGCTCAAGCTGCGCGTGGTAAATGAGCTGGCCTGGCACAATTTATTCTGCCACAACATGTTCTTACGCCCCGAGGCCGGGGCCGATACCAGCTGGACGCCCGATTTCAGCATCATCTGCGCCCCCGGCTTCGAGGCCGACCCCGCCGTGGATGGTACCCGCCAGCCCAATTTCGCCATCATCGACTTTACTCGCCGGCTGCTACTCATCGGGGGCACGGGCTACGCCGGGGAGATGAAAAAGGGCATTTTCGGGGTGCTCAACTTCCTGCTGCCCCACCAGCACGATACCCTGTCGATGCACTGCTCGGCCAATGTGGGCGAGGCCGGCGACACGGCTATTTTCTTCGGCCTTTCGGGCACGGGCAAAACGACGCTTTCCACCGACCCCAACCGCGGGCTGGTGGGCGACGACGAGCACGGCTGGCTTCCCGGCGAGGGCGGGATTTTCAACTTCGAGGGTGGCTGCTACGCCAAGGTCATCGACCTCTCGGCAGCCAAGGAACCCGAAATCTGGAACGCCATTCGCTTCGGGGCCATCGTGGAGAACACGCGCTTCATCCCCGGCACCCACACCGTAGACTACGCCAACAAGAGCGTTACTGAGAATACCCGCACTGCCTACCCTATCGATTTCATTCCTAACGCTATCGAGCCCTCGGTAGCCGGCGTACCGAAACACATTTTCTTTCTCACGGCCGATGCCTTCGGGGTGCTGCCGCCCATCAGCAAGCTCGATAAATCGCACGCCATGTACCACTTCATGAGTGGCTACACGGCCAAGGTGGCTGGCACCGAAATGGGTGTTACTGAGCCGCAAACTACGTTTTCGGCCTGCTTCGGGCAGGTATTTCTGCCCCTGCACCCCACTCGCTACGCCGAGATGCTGGGGCAGAAAATGGAGGAAAATCCCGATGTTACCGTGTGGCTCGTCAACACCGGCTGGACCGGCGGCCCCTACGGCATAGGCCACCGCATGAAGCTGGGCTACACTCGCACCATGATTACGGCCGCTCTCTCGGGCGTCCTCAATGAAGTACACTTCAAGACCCACCCCATTTTTGGCGTGGCCGTACCCGGTGCCGTGCCCGGCGTACCCAGCGAAATTCTCGACCCGCGCAACACCTGGGCCGACAAGGCCGCCTACGACCAGACGGCCGCCGAGCTAGCCGAAAAATTCGTCAAAAACTTCGAGAAATACGCCGATTATGCCAGCGCCGAAATTATGGCTGGGGCACCTAAAGTAGCTGTAGAAGTATAGAAGCTGTTTAGGAGGCCGGTCAATAAGCACGTCGGTCATCTTGAAACTACATAAGAGGTCATGCTTACCTGGAACGTCTATCATCCTGAGCTTACCGAAGCCTGACAGACGTTTTAAGTAGACATGACCTCCCAGACGGTTTCCTAATAAGCAAGTATAAAAGGAGCCACAGCTAGCAGTTGTGATTCTACTGTTTCAGTATGCCCTGCCGCCACGCTGAAGTAGTGGCAGCAGGGCATACTGCAATAGCACTGCGCTAGTCCACCGCAAGAAATCCGCATGGCGCGCTAGCAGTCCGATGCAATTTTTACAGTTGGGGGTACGGGCTGCACCTCAATGGCATCCCAAGAAACAGGTGTGCCATATACCTTGTCTCCCCACTTATCCCAATCAGTTGTTGCTTGCTGATAGCCCTTAACGTCCATGTATTCCGTGTATTTGTCATACACTTCTTTTTTATGTTCAAGGGCTTTGCCACCAAGGTTGGCACTGAAACCTGGGCACGCGGTTTCATAAGATTTCCACCAGTACTGGTTGTAAGTTCCGGCTACAAATTCTTTGAGCGCAGCACCTACCGTCAGATGGTCACTGTGATCTAGACAGCAGGCATTAGGATCTTCCCAGTACTGATTGGCATTTACCCACGGGTGGACGGGACCACCAACATCATTAAGCTCTGCTTGCATAATGGCTTGTAGAGTGCGCCACAAGTCGGTCCAGGAGGTATAAACGGCTGTCCCATCTACACTGCTAATACTTGAGATCTCATTATTGCGCAGCCGGGCTATTGACTCGCAGTTGTGAGATGGATAACCTGCCCCTGAATGATTGCCATCTGGTAGCCGTAGCGAATACAACACTGCTCGTTCAGTACCGCTCGTATTAATAAACTTACGGCGGTAGATGTCGTGCCCGTTGATAGTTGCCCAATCTCGATCAACCCGGAAGTCTTCCGACACGCAGGCGTATATCGAGTACATTTCTGCTTCTTCCCGCGCCTGCCAATAAGCATCGTCATGGCCACCGTCGCCCGCCGTAACAGCGATAAACACTCCGCGTGTATACGGCGATTGCAAATCATTCCAGGCAGTGAAGCCACGAAATAATTGCCAATCATCCTCGTGCGCTGTCACGTAATACACCACTTGCAACTCGCTTTTCATAGTTAGAAAAATGAAGTAGAGTATTCCACTATTGGAAATACTTTTAATACAACAAATTTCAACTGTAGCTTTTATTCAAAATGAAGTAGTTGTGCTCATATGAAGCAGGTATAACTACTTGTTTTTGAGGTCGTCGGTACGTCCGAGATCTTAGCTTTCTGCTAATCGGCGATTTGACACTTTGAACAACCCGCCTATACACTTACCCGTGAAACTATTCAGGGAATAAATCAGAAATAAAAATTCCGCGACAAGGCAAAATCGGAGGTAGGAGCTACTCTACGTCAGCCCGTTGCTGCAAAAGTCTTGTCTAAAGCATGTGGTTACCCACTGCATACTGCCCTACCTGCCGGCCCGTGCAAGTAGCCGCTGCACCACCGCCGACCTAGCCGAGGTGAGGTGAGCGCCATCTGCGGCAAGCTCAAATCCGGCGGCCAGTGACGCTAGTTGATGATGGACGATGTATGCTCTATGCATGGGCGAGGCACTGAGCGGTAGAACGTCTACTGCTCCTTCACTACTCGGAGCAAACTAGTTATCAAGAAAAGTCGATGGGCTGCTGCACCAGCGCTGTCTTTACCTATCCAGTATCTAACTTGTTGACAGCCATACGCTGGCCAGGAACGACAGGACGACCATCGGCTACTATGGTCGTGAAGCTAGCCGCACTACCAATGCCTTGTTGCATGGCACTCATACAAGTACTAGTACAGCTAGTGCTAAAACTTACTTCGTAGCTACAACCCGTAGCCCCAGCAAGCTATTCGGCTCGTTGACCTTAAAAACGGGCATTACCAGGTAATTGGGCGCATTCGAGCGCAACGCAGCTTTGGCCATCAAGCTATCTTCGTGGTGGCCCAGCACTAGCAAGTCGTGTACTTGCCGGGTGAGGGGGTCGTAGCCAACAGCCAGCGTTAGACCACCCGTCTGAAACGTTACGACGGAGTCTTGCATGGCCTGCTCCCGCTGGCCCATCAGCGCCCCGTTGGGGTCGGTGAGGGCGGCGGGTGGCTGGTGCGCGGCTCCCAACCGCTGCCGCAGCTCGTCGATGGATAACCCGAGCAAGGCTGGCACATTAGTCGTAGCGGCGCTCGTTCGAGCGGCCGTAGCTACAACCTGCGCCTGCTCGTGCGCGCCCGAGCAGGCAGCCAGGCCACTACTTGCCAGCAGCCACCACCTGGCCGGGAGAAGAGCCGCGCGCTTGGTCATTTAGCTCGGGCTGGTAGCTTTAGCAGGCTTGCCGGCCATTTCGCTCAGATAGTGACGCACTACGAGCGTGATGGAGGCGTAAGACTCTTCGAGGCGAGCCAGGGCATCCTGGGGCGACATCCAGCGAACTTCCTCAATATATTCCTCGGTCTGCGGGCGCATCACCGAGTCGTCGAGGCATTTCATGACGAACCAGCTCGTCTTTTTCAGCATTTTGTTACCCTTATAGGCGTACGAATGCCAGGTGCTGGGCAGTTTTTCGCCCAATTCGACCTTGATGTTGCATTCTTCCTCTACTTCGCGCATAGCGCCTATTGCCACGTCCTCATCGCTTTTGAGCTTACCCTTAGGCAAATCCCACTTACCAAGGCGGTAAATCATCAGGACCTGGCCATCTTTTACTACCAGGCCGCCGGCTGCTTTGGCAATCTTAAACTGGTCTTTGAGGTGCAGAATAAGATTTTTCTTGCGGCGCGCCATCAGGGTCAGCGTTTTCAGCTTTTTCAGCTTTTTAACTTCCATCAGTCGCAGCAGGCGGTCGAGAAAGGCCGAGGTGGCATCGCGCACCAGTACGTCGCCCACGAGGTCTTTGCTCGTAAACTCGTCATCGGCACCGAGCACGAGGTCGTATTTATGCTTGTACACCTTGTCGCTGACCTTTTTAATAATCAGCGGCACGTCGTTGATGAAAACGTTCATCGGAAGTAAGTCAGTAAGAAACGGCGAGAAAAGGCGCTTGCCCGGGCCAGTACCTGCCCCATACGGTAGAGTACGCCGCAAGATACGGGCTGGCCGCTTTTTCGGCGCACCTCGTAAGCTAGCTGCATCTTTGCCGACTATATGACTCGTATCGCCCTTCTTTCCGATACCCACGGGTACTTCGACGACCGCATTGCGCACCACCTGCGCGGGGCTGATGAAATCTGGCACGCCGGTGATTTTGGCTCGTCCGAGCTGATTATGCGACTGGCGGCCCTGGCACCCGTTTTTCGCGGCGTGTACGGCAACGTGGATGGTACCGACGTGCGCTACACCGAACCACTAGTGCAGGATTTTGTAGTAGAGGGCCTGCGGGTGCTCATGACGCACATCGGCGGTTACCCCGGCCACTACGCGCCCGAGGCGCGGCAACTGCTGGCGCAGGTGCGGCCGGGCCTGTTCGTGTGCGGGCACTCGCACATCCTGCGCGTCGCCCCCGACCCCAAGCTGGGCCTACTAGCCCTAAATCCCGGCGCGGCCGGGCGCCACGGTTTTCATAAGGTGCGCACGCTGCTGCGCTTCGGCATCGACCGGGGCAAGGTGGTGAATTTGCAGGCTGTGGAGCTCGGGCCCCGTACTGCCGCACTGGATACGGTAGGAGTTTAGTACGGCTGGAGCCGAAGGGTCGTAGTGTGGACTCTACAGTTCACATTTGGGCAAACCACACAAAACGCGGACTACACAATCCGCGCTACGACTTTATGGCTTTGACCAGGCGCCGGGTGTTCCGCGCCGTCCAGCTCGCTAGCACAAGTAAAAAGAGCGCCCGGCTGCAAAGCCGGGCGCTCTTTTTACTTGTGCTAGCGAGCTGGACTTACAGCTCAATTTCGGGCTTGGGGTGCTCGCCGGGCTGGCCATCGGGGTTTACCGGCTTGGTTTCGGCTTCGGCGGCGTCGTAGCCTTCGCTGCCGGTTTGATTAGCCTTGGTAGCCTGATTTTCCTCGGGGCTCTTGCTGTCGCCTTCGCTGGCCAGCACGTGCTTGGCGCCTTCAACGAGGTTGTGGGCGGCTTCCTGCACGGCTTCGGTAGCTTTCTCCACCAGGGAGTTGTGCGCTACGGCATCGGCGGCGTCGGCGGCGAGATGCTTTACCTTATCGGCAGCGGCGGCGGCTACGTGGGCGGCCTTAGCGAGCAGACTCTCAGCGGCCGGCTCGGCCGAATTGTCGGGCTTTACGCTAGGCTTTTTTTTTCAGCCTCAGCGCCGGGGGCCGACGTAGCGAAGCGCGACTTCAGCTCGTCCAGGTCCACGTTTTTCAGCACGGGCGTACGCAGCAAGTTCTTGATTTTGCGCGTTTCATTGTTGGCACGGGCAATGTTTTTGCGGTGCTTGCGCTTCAGACGGGTAACGGACATGATTTCCGGGGCAATTAAAGTTCTAGGGGGACTTCTGGCAAATGAGGTGCAAAAATAAGGCGCTACTTTTGAAATCGCAAACCTAATTCCGAAGCCGTTAGCTTTTAGCTGCTAGCTGTTAGCGCTCATTTTGTTAACAGCCTCTTTACTAAAGCTAACAGCTAGCCGCTTTCCGCCTAATAGCTTTATTTTTATGACCATCGACCTGCGCTCCGACACCGTAACGCGCCCCACCCCGGCCATGCTGGCCGCCATGCAGGCCGCCGCCGTGGGCGACGACGTGTATGACGAAGACCCCACCGTGCGCGAGCTGGAAACCCGCCTGGCCGCCCGCTTCGGCATGGAAGCTGGGTTGTTCTGCCCCTCCGGCACGATGACCAACCAACTGGCCATCATGGCGCACTGCGCGCCGGTTTCGGAGGTTATCTGCGAGGCGACGGCCCACGTGTACCTGTGGGAAGTCGGCGGCATCATGCACCACGCCCGGGCCTCGGTGGCCCTGCTGCCCGGCGAGCGGGGCCGCCTCACGGCCAGCCAGATCGCCGGGGCCGTGCGCCCGGTCGGCAACGTGCATTACCCCACCACCCGCCTCGTGTGCCTCGAAAACACCCACAACCGCGGCGGCGGCAGCTGCTATACTTGGTCGGCTTTGGAGGAAATCGCGGCGTTCACCAAAAAGCAAGGCCTGGCGCTGCACCTCGACGGGGCGCGCATTTTCAATGCCTTAGTAGCCACCGGGCAGCGTAGCGAGGACTACTGCCGGCTGTTCGACTCCATCTCGGTATGCCTGAGCAAGGGGCTGGGTGCGCCGGTGGGCTCGGTGCTGCTGGGCACGCAGGAGTTTATTACCGGCTGCAAGCGGCTGCGCAAGCTGTTTGGCGGGGGCTGGCGACAGGCGGGCTACCTGGCGGCGGCCGGGCTCTACGCCCTGGACCACCACGTAGCCCGGCTGGCCGACGACCACCGCGCCGCCGCCCGGCTGGCCGCGGCGCTGCGCCCCCTGCCCTACGTGGCCGAAATCCTGGAGCCGGAAACCAACCTCGTGCTTTTCCGCCTCGATGAAAGCCGGCTCACGGTGGCCGATTTTCTGGCGCGGCTCGAAGCGCGGGGCATCAAGGCCAGCGGCTTCGGCGGGAGCTGGGTACGCTTCGTGACGCACCTCGACGTAAGCGAGGAAATGCTGCACCGGGTCGTCGCGGCCCTGCCGGAGCTGGCCAATTAGCGCAGCGGCCGACTCCCTTCTTTATTTGCCGGGGCTGCCTGCGTACGACGGGCAGCCCTTTCTTTTTTACGCATGGATTTATACAATGCCCTGGCCCTACTCCTGGTACTGGCCGCCGCCTTCGCTTACCTCAACCACCGCTTTCTTAAAATGCCGCCTGCCATCGGGCTGATGGTGCTGGGGCTCCTGACCTCACTCGCGCTGGTGGGGCTGGCCCAGCTGGGCGTCGCGCCCGTGCTGACCCTGGCACGGGCGGTGGGCAACATCGATTTCAGCGCCCTCGTGATGCAGGTGATGCTGGGCTTTCTGCTCTTTGCCGGCTCCATCCACGTCGATACCCGGCGGCTGGGGCGGCTGCGCTGGTCGGTGGGCACGCTGGCCCTCATCGGTACGCCGCTGAGCGTGGCGCTGGTGGGCGGGGCCATGTACGGGCTGCTGCCGCTGCTGGGGCTACCCACGCCGCTGACCTACTGCCTGCTGTTCGGGGCGCTCATCTCCCCCACCGACCCGGTGGCGGTGCTCAGCATTCTGACCAAGGCCAATATCGATAAAGACCTGGAAACAAAGATTGTGGGCGAGTCGCTGTTTAATGATGGCGTGGGCGTGGTGCTGTTCGTCGTACTGCTGGAAGTGGCGCAGTTTGGCCCGCAGGACGTGACTCTCGGCCACGCGCTGGCCGTATTTGCCCAGGAAGCCGGGGGCGGCGTGGCGCTGGGCACGGTGCTGGGCCTGGGCGCGGCGTGGCTGCTGCGTTCGATAGATAACTACCAAGTGGAGGTGCTACTCACGC
Source organism: uncultured Hymenobacter sp. (assembly GCA_913776615.1). Classification (GTDB taxonomy): domain Bacteria; phylum Bacteroidota; class Bacteroidia; order Cytophagales; family Hymenobacteraceae; genus Hymenobacter. Next base: position 101,559 of record CAJYPK010000048.1, on the reverse strand, counting down.
TGGCCCTGGTGGCGGGCGGCACGGCCCTGGCGGCCAGCCTGCACACCTCGGGGCCGCTGGCGATGGTAGTAGCGGGCCTGCTGTTCGGGCATTTCAGCCACTACGCGGGGATGTTTTCCGAGCAGTCGCGGGACTACCTGCACAAGTTCTGGGAGCTGGTCGATGAGATTCTCAACGCCCTGCTCTTCGTACTGGTGGGGCTGGAGGCGCTGGTGCTACCCATTACGAGCGGCATGTTGTGGGCGGGGCTGGCGGCCATCGCGGTGGTGCTGGTGGGGCGGCTGCTGGCGGTGTGGCTGCCGCTGCTGGCGCTGCGGGGCAGCGGCCTGTTTACGCCCTCGCAGCACAGCGTGCCGGTGCTCACCTGGGGCGGGCTGCGCGGGGGGCTGTCGGTAGCGCTGGCCCTGAGTTTGCCGGCCTCGGCCCCCCGCGAGCTCCTAGTAGGAATTACATACGTTATTGTAGTGTTTTCTATTATTGGGCAGGGGCTGACCATCGGGCCGCTGGTGCGCTGGCTGGGGGTTGGCCAGCCCACTCCCTTGTCCCCTAGCCAGTTGGCAGAAAAGGCCACTCCCGATAGCTAAAAGCGCTTTTTATGGGCACTCTGGCGCGGGTATTGCTGTTCAGAATAGCCTATGAATTTTTTTGTACTTGCCGATGTCCACGGCTGCCTGCACACTTTCCGCGAGCTGCTGACCCACTGGCGACCCGCCGAGGAAATCCTGGTACAGCTCGGCGACCTCGTAGACCGCGGCAACTACTCCCCCGAAGTAGTCGAGCTGTGCCGCCAGCTCAGCCTGGATTTTCCGGATAAAACCATCTTCCTGAAAGGCAACCACGACTGGGCCATGGCCGAGCACCTGGGGGCCGACGGCCCCTACAAAGCCTGGCTGGGCTGGGGTGGGCGCGCTACCATGCAGCAGTACCAGCGCTACCGGCAGTGGCTGGCCCCGCACGCCAGCTGGCTGAGCCAGCGGCCGCTGTGCTGGCAAAACGACTACCTGCTCTTTTCCCACGCCGGCTTTGCCGACGTGTTTGCCCCGCTCGACCCCGCCAGCTCCGAGGGCGTACTGTGGCGGCGCGGGCCGCTGCGCCACACCGGCCAGCTGCAAGTGGTGGGCCACACACCCACCGCCCACCACCGGCCCGAGCACGTGGCGGCGGCCAACGCCATCTACCTCGATACCGGCGCGGCCGACGGCCACTTTCTCACCGCCCTGCGCCTGAGCGAAACCGGCGAGCTGCTCGAAACGGTCGCCGTGCCCACGCACGCCGCTGATTTTCAAAAAGCCTGATTCTTATTCTATTTCTATGCCCGCTCCTATCTCTCCCGAAACCGAACCCCACTGGCACGCCGCCGCGCTGGCCCACCTGCGCCAGGCCGACCCCGTTCTGGCCCAGGCCATTGCCCGCGTGGCCGGCCCGGTGCGCCCCGCCGCCCACGAAGACCTGTACCTGGCGCTGCTGCGCGCCATCGTGAGCCAGCAGATTTCGACCAAGGCGGCGGCGGCCATCTGGCGGCGCTTCACGGCGCTGTTCCGGCCCGATGGCTACCCCGAGCCCCGCGAGGTGCTGCGCCTGGAAGAAGACGAGCTGCGCGAGGCGGGCTTGTCGCGCCAAAAAATCAGCTACCTCAAGGCCATTGCCGACTACCAGGAGCGCGGCCTGCTCGACTACGAGCACCTGAGCCAGCTCGACGAGGAGGCGTTTACCAAGCACCTCACCGCCATCCGGGGTGTGGGCCGCTGGACCGCCCAGATGCTGCAAATGTTTGCCCTCGACCAGCCCGACGTTTTCAGCGAGGGCGACCTGGGCATTCAGAATGCCATGCGCAAGCTCTACGGCCTGGAGGAAACCGGCCGCGCCCTGCACAAGAAAATGCTGGCGCTGGCCGAGCCCTGGCGGCCCTACCGCTCGCTGGCTTGTAAGTATTTGTGGCGCTCGCTCGATCCTACGCCGCCCATCAATGCTGACCTGGGCTGGGACTGAGTAGCGCGGACTTCGTAGGCCACGTTTGCGGGTGGTAGCGGCTCGGCGGGCGGACGCGGACTACAAAGTCCGCGCTACATTTGGGCTTCAACTGAAAGTTACCCCAACTCCTCCGCTCTCCCCAATGGCTGATCCCCACGCCGCCACCCACCCCACCCTCTCCAAAACCGAGCTGCTCGCCGCCAAAAATCAGGAAGCCCTGCTCGGCGGGGGCCAGGCCCGCATCGACGCCCAGCACAAGAAAGGCAAGCTCACCGCCCGCGAACGCATTGACCTGCTGCTCGATGAGGGCTCGTTCGAGGAAATCGGCAAGTTTGTGATGCACCGCGCCAAGGACTTCGGCCTTGATAAAGAATACTACCTCGGCGATGGCGTAGTCACTGGCTACGGCACCGTGCACGGCCGCCTGGTCTACGTCTTCTCGCAGGATTTCACGGTCTTCGGCGGCTCGCTGAGCGAGACCCACGCCGAGAAAATCGTGAAAATCATGGATCTGGCCATGAAAAACGGCGCGCCGGTAATCGGCCTCAACGACTCGGGCGGGGCGCGCATCCAGGAAGGCGTGGTAAGCCTCGGCGGCTACGCCGACATCTTTTATAAGAATACCCTGGCCAGCGGCGTGGTGCCGCAGCTCTCGGCCATTATGGGGCCGTGCGCGGGCGGCGCGGTGTACTCGCCGGCCATTACGGACTTCATCCTGATGGTCGAAAACACGAGCTACATGTTCGTGACCGGCCCCAACGTGGTGAAGACCGTGACCCACGAAAACGTGACCAGCGAGGAGCTCGGCGGGGCCAGCACCCACTCGGCCAAGAGCGGCGTTACGCACTTCACGGCTCCCAACGAGGTCGTTATCATTCAGCAGCTCAAGCAGCTGCTGAGCTACATGCCCCAGAACTGCGAGGAAACCGCCCCCGCCGTGGCCTACGAGGCCGGCCAGGATGAAAGCCGCCCGGCCCTCGACTCGCTCATTCCCGACAACGCCAACCAGCCCTACGACATCCGCGAAGTGATTGAGGGACTGATTGATGCCGACTCGTTTATGGAGGTGCACCAGAACTTCGCCGAAAACATCGTGGTGGGCTTTGCGCGGCTGGCGGGCCGCAGCATCGGCATCGTGGGCAACCAGCCGGCGGTGCTCGCCGGCGTGCTCGACATCAACGCCAGCACCAAGGCCGCCCGCTTCGTGCGGTTCTGCGACTCGTTCAATATTCCGCTGCTCGTGCTCGAAGACGTGCCCGGCTTCCTGCCCGGCACCGACCAGGAATGGCGCGGCATCATCACCAACGGCGCGAAGCTGCTCTACGCCTTCTGCGAAGCCACCGTGCCGCGCATTACCGTTATCACCCGCAAGGCCTACGGCGGGGCCTACGACGTGATGAACTCCAAGCACATCGGGGCCGACCTCAACTTTGCCTGGCCCACCGCCGAAATCGCGGTAATGGGGGCCAAGGGCGCGGCCGAAATCATCTTCAAGCGCGAAATCGCCGCCGCCGAAGACCCCGAGGCCAAGCTCCAGGAAAAGGTGGACGAGTACCAGCAGAAATTTGCCACGCCCTACCGCGCCGCCCACCGCGGCTTCGTCGACGAGGTAATTATGCCCTCGCAGACGCGCCAGAAATTAATTCGCGCCTTTAAGATGCTGGAAAATAAAGTGGATACCTTGCCGCGTAAAAAGCACGGTAACATTCCGCTGTAAATTTTCGCACAGAGTCAAAGGAGTAAAAGGAGTTGCACGGAGCTTTTTACTCTCACTCGGTGAAACTCCTTTTACTCCCCTCAACTCTGTGCGAAAATAATTTGCCCATGCGTCCCGAATCATTTGCTTTTCTTGAAAAATACCTGAACAACCCCTCGCCCACCGGCTTCGAGAAAGAAGGCCAGAAGCTGTGGCTGGAGTACATCAAGCCCTACATCGACGAGTATTTTGTCGATACGTACGGCACGGTGGTGGGCGTCATCAACCCCGAGGCGAAGTATAAAGTCGTTATCGAGGCGCACGCCGACGAGATTTCTTACTTCGTAAATTACATCACCAAGGAAGGTTACTTGTATTTGCGCCGCAATGGCGGCTCCGATGCGCTGGTGGCCCCGAGCAAGCGGGTGAATATTTTCGGCGAGAAGGGCATTGTGAAAGCCGTGTTCGGCTGGCCGGCCATTCACGTGCGCAAGACGGAAAACGACAAGGCCCCGACCATCGAAACGATTTTTCTGGACTGCGGGGCCAGCAGCGCCGACGAGGTGGCCGAAATGGGCATTCACGTGGGCTCGGTGGTGACGTTTGAGGACGAGTTTACGGTGCTCAACGATAAGTACTACGTGGGCCGGGCGCTCGACAACCGCGTGGGCGGCTTCATGATTGCCGAGGTGGCCCGCATGCTGAAGGAGAACGGTAAGAAACTGCCCTTCGGCCTCTACATCGTGAACGCGGTGCAGGAAGAAATCGGATTGCGCGGCGCCGAGATGGTGGCCCACCGCATCAATCCCGACGTGGCAATCATCACCGACGTGACCCACGACACGCAGTCGCCGATGTACGAGAAGAAAACCAGCGGCGATATTTTCTGCGGTAAGGGTCCGGTTATTACCTACGGCCCGGCGGTGCAGAACAACCTGCGCGACTTGATTATCAATACCGCCAAGGAAACGGACATTCCCTTCCAGCGCGCCGCCGCCACCCGCGCCACCGGCACCGATACCGACGCCTTCGCCTATTCGGGGGCGGGCGTGGCTTCGGCGCTCATTTCGCTGCCGCTCAAGTATATGCACACCACCGTCGAGACGGTGCACAAGGACGACGTGGACAGCGTGACGCGCCTCATCTACGAAACGCTGCTGCGCATTGAGGACGGGCACGATTTCCGGTATTTCAACTAGTTTTCTGGCTTAACTCCTGTCATCCTGAGCTTGCGAAGGAATTCTGTGTCTGCCCGATCCGCTCGGCTGGCATAAGATCCTTCGCAAGCTCAGGATGACCGTTTTTAGATGGACGCCCTCCCTACTCCTGCGCGGCAGCTTACCGTTACCGATCAATTAGGTCGCCGCGTCACCCTCCCTTTCCCCCCGCAACGCATTGTATCGCTGGTGCCCTCGCAAACGGAATTACTATTCGACCTAGGGCTGGGTGACCGTGTAGTGGGCGTAACTAAATTCTGCATTCACCCGCCTACGGCCCGTCATTCGGCCAGCGTAATCGGCGGCACCAAGAATTTTGATTTCACTAAAATAAAAGCCGCCCAGCCCGATTTAATTATCGGGAATAAGGAGGAGAATTATCAGGAGGGCATCGCGCAGCTAGCACGACATTTCCCGGTGTGGCTGAGCGACATCACCACGCTGCCGGAGGCGCTGGACATGATCCGCCGCGTGGGTGACCTCACGGGCAAGGCTCACCTGGCGGAACCGCTGGCGGCCGAAATAAAGTATTCGTTCGATAGACTGCGTTTGGCGGCTGCGCCTTCCGCGTCGGTCGCGTATTTCATCTGGCGCAAACCGTACATGGTGGCGGCCAGCGGCACGTTTATCGACGACATGCTGCGGCGGGCGGGCTTTCGCAACGCGTTTGCGGGCCTCGGGCGCTACCCGGAGATAACGCCGGAGCAGCTTGCCGCCGCCGCGCCCGAGCATATTTTTTTGTCGTCGGAGCCGTATCCGTTTGGGGAAAAGCACCGGACTGAATTTCAAGAGCTTTGCCCGGCGGCGAAAATCCAGGTGGTGGACGGCGAGCTGTTCAGCTGGTACGGCAGCCGGCTGCGGCTGTCGGCGGAGTATTTCCAGCGGCTGCGCGCCGGGCTGGCAGCGGAATAAGCAGACCGGCAATACCTTGCGGGCCTAACCTTTTCCCGCCGCATGGACCAGCGCATCATCAACCTCTTCGACGAATACACCCACCGTCCGCTTTCCCGCAAGGAATTTCTCGACCGCCTGCTGGTGCTGGCGGGCAGCGCGGCCCTGGCGACCACGGCCCTGTCGGTGCTGGAGCCGGGCTATGCACAAGCGGCTACCATCTCGCCCCTGGCCGAAGACCTGGTGGAAGAAACCGTGACCTGGCCCGGCGACGGGGCCACCGTGAGCGGCTACCTGGTACACCCCAAAGGCAAGAAAAAGCGCGGCGCGGTGGTCGTCATCCACGAAAACCGGGGGCTGACGCCGCACATCAAGGACGTGACGCGCCGCGTGGCGCAGGCCGGCTACCTGGCGCTGGGCGTAGACGCGCTGAGCGTAGTGGGCGGCACGCCCGCCGACGAGGACAAGGGCCGCGAGCTTATCGGCCAGCTCGACCCGCAGAAAAACCTGCACAACTTCCTGGCCGCCCTCACCTACCTGCGCGCCCGGCCCGACTGCAACGGCCACACCGGCTGCGTGGGCTTTTGCTGGGGCGGCGGGCTGGCCAACCAACTGGCGGTGCACGACCCCAAGCTCAACGCTGCCGTGGCCTACTACGGCCAGCAGCCCAAGGCCGAAGACGTACCCCAGATCAAGGCCAACGTTATGCTGCACTACGGCGGCCTCGACCAGCGCATCAACGCCGGCATCCCGGCCTACGAGGCGGCGCTGAAGGCGGCCCACATTCCCTACGAGCTGTTTATCTACGAAGGCGTGAACCACGCTTTCAATAACGATACCTCGCCCGCTCGCTACAATGCCGAAGCGGCGAAGCTGGCCTGGGAGCGCACGTTGCGGCTGTTTAGGGAGAAGCTGGGGTAATTGAATGAGAGGCAATAATAATGGAATGGTTGAGCTGCTTGGGGCTACCCACCCCGAGCCAAATGCCTATGGTTGCCAAGCCCAAATTATCCTTCACGAAGAGCCTATCCGCATCCATTTTGGGATAACACAGTATGAGTTTGTACTGCTAAAGAAAATCGTAACAACACGTTCCTTCAGCTCAAGAAAGCTTAACGACTACCGCTATTTTTTTACTGGCTCTTATAAACAGAATGATGGTGGCGGTAAAGCTGCGGCAGCTATCAGGATTGAGCAAAGTGCGCAACATAAGCACTTTTGGTTTGAAGCTACGGAACGACTACTATCCCATTTACTTTGGCTGCAAGAAGTTAAATCACTTGAGGAAGTAGAACGATTGCGCTACTAATTAATCCTTTCTCTACGTTCGTCATGCTGAGCTTGCGAAGCATCTTGTCAGGCCCGAACGAGCCGTTCTACCCTGACAAGATGCTTCGCAAGCTCAGCATGACGAACGTTTTAGCGAGCGCCGTTTTCTATTGTAACACTGCTTCGCAAGCTTAGTATGACAGACTTTCACAGTAGCTTATCCGGCGTAATGGGCAACTCCCGCACGCGCTTGCCGGTGGCGTGGAAGACCGCGTTGGCAATGGCGGCGCTGAAGCCGACGATGCCGATTTCGCCCAGGCCTTTGGCGCCCATGGGGTCGAGGTAGTCGTCGGGTTTATCAATAAAAATGACGTCGATGCTGGGCGGGAGGTCGGCGTTGACGGGCACGTGGTAATTGGCCAAGTCGTGGTTGGTGATGCGGCCGAAGCGGTGGTCGAGCACGGCGTCTTCGAGCAGGGCCAGCCCCAGGCCCCAGGTGATGGCCCCGTACACTTGGCTGCGGGCCGTTTTGTGGTTCATGATGCGGCCCGCATCCACGGCCGACACCACGCGGCTCACGCGCACCTCGCGGGTGTGGGCGTGCACGCGCACCTCCACGAAGCTGGCGCAGAAGGATTTGCCCGACTTCTCGCCTTTTTCCGGCACCTCGGGCGACTCGTGGGTGACTTCGAGGGCGGGCTGGCCGGCCTGGCGCAGCACCTCGCCGTAGCTACGGCTGGTGGCGGGCTGGCCAGCCAGGCTTACGCGACCGTTCTCAGCCACTAGGTCGGCGATTTTCGCCTGGGCGAAGGGCGAGCCGGGCGCGCTGAACGCCAGGTTCAGCAGTTGCTGGCGCAGCGCCAGGCAGGTATCGTGCACGGCCGCGCCCACCGAGGCCACGGTGTGCGAGCCGAATTGGCCCGGGGCCTCGGGAAAGGCCGCGTCGCCCAGCTCGAAGCGGATGTTTTCGGGCGCTACGCCGCTGGCATCGGCGGCAATCTGGGTCATGACGGTAGCGGTACCGGGGCCGACGTCGGCGGTGGCGCTCTGCACCAGCAGGGTGCCGTCGGGCAGCAGGCGGGCGCGGGCGCTGGCCTTGGTGCGCGAGGCGTGGTAGATGCCCATCGCCATGCCCTGGCCCACGAGCCAGTCGCCGTCGCGGGTGGTGCCGGGCACGGGGTTGCGCTTGGGCCAGCCAAATTTCTCAGCGCCCTGGGCGTAGCACTCGCGGAGGTAGTTGGTGCTCCAGGGCTTGCCGTTTTCGGGGTCGGTGTCGGCGAAGTTTTTCAGACGCAGGGCCAGCGGGTCCATTCTCAGGGCGTAGGCCAGCTCATCCATCGCCGATTCGAGGGCGAAGGAGCCGGTAGTTTCGCCGGGGCCGCGCGTCCAGCAGGGCGAGCTCATATCGAGCGGCACGAGGTGGTAGGTCAGCTCGGCATTGGGGCAGCGGTAGCCCGACTTGGTGGGGTGCAGGATGCGCTCGGTAAACTGCTCGTAGCGCGAGGTCGCCCCAAACGCCTCGTGCGCGATGCCCACCAAGGTACCATCGGCCTGCGCCCCCAGCGCCACGCGCTGCACCGAGCGCGGCCGGTAGCCCACCATGTTGAATTCCTGCTCGCGGGCATTCATTACCTTCACCGGCCGGCCCACCACCCGGGCCCCCAGGATGGCGGCCATCTCGGGCGGCCAGATGCGCGAGGCCCCACCAAACGCCCCGCCCACGAACGGCGAATGCACCCGTACGCTCTCCTTGGGCAAAGCCCAAAGCTTCATCAAGTCCTTCTGGGCCAGCGAGGGTGCCTGGGTTTTATTCCAGACCGTGAGCTGGTTGCCCTGCCACTCGGCAATGGCGGCGTGCATCTCCATAGGGTTATGCACTTGCAGCGGGGTCTGGTACTCGTGGGCTATCTGCACCGGGGCCGTTTTGTACGCCTGGGGCTGGCCGCGCAGGTGGTCGTTTTCCTTCTTGGGCTTGTAGCCGGTGGGCAGGCTCTTGGCGAGATTGGTTTGCGGCGCGGCGTGCTCGTACTGCACCCGCACGAGGGTGGCGGCGTGCTGAGCCTGCTCCAGCGTGGCGGCAATGGCCAGGGCCACCGGCTGGTTGCTATAATGGATCTTATCGTCGAAAAACACCCGGAACTGCTGGCCCTCCACGCGCCCGTCGGGCTGGGGGTTTTCGTAGCCGGGCACCTTGGGCGAGTTGAGGTGCGACACGACGGCCAGCACGCCGGGCAGCCGGGTGGCCGCGCTAGCGTCGAGATGAGTGATGCGGCCCACGGCTACCGGGCTCGTAATCAGCACCCCGTACACGCAACCCGGCACGGCGTGCTCGGCGGCGTAGCGGGCCTGGCCGGTTACTTTGAGGTGGCCGTCGACGCGGCTGAGGGGCTGGCCGATGTGGGGGGCGGGCATGGGCGAGGAAGGGAATGGCGGAGGTACTGGCCGGGTTTACGCCATTCCCGGCGGCGCGTTAGCTTGAGCTTGCCACGGCCGCGGCGCGCAGCCAAAAACTCGCAGCCGCTTCGAGCCCGGCGGTATCGACCGCGTGGTCGGTGGCCCAGGCCACCAGGCCGTCGGGGCGAATGAGCACCGCCCGCAGGCCCAGCGCGTCTTCGGCCGGGCCCGCTACGTAGCGCAGTTGGTCGCCAAACTGGCTGGCCCAGGCCCGCCGCTCGGCATTAGCTTCAAAATCAAGCAGCAGCCCGCGCCCGGTTTGCAGCAACTCGCCCACCGTCGGGCCATCGACCAGCTGAAAATTAGGCACGCTGTAGCCCACCAGGGAGTGCGAGCCGGCGAGCGGGTAATGCGTGCTCACGCCCCACACCCGCCCGGCCACGTACGCCGCGCCATCGGGCGTGTCCAGCAGGTCGCCGATGATGGCGTACAGGGCGCGGGCCGCCGGGTCGGGACGCATGATGGCCACCTGGGCGCGGGACCAGTCCAGTACCCGCGCCCCCACGGGGTGGCGCTCGGTAGTGTAGCTGTCGAGCAAGCCCGCCGGGGCCAGCCCGTGAATGGTGGCGGCGAGCTTCCAACCCAGGTTCATGGCATCGCCCAGGCCCAGGTTGAGGCCCTGGCCGCCCAGCGGCGCGTGAATGTGGGCGGCGTCGCCGGCCAGCAGCACCCGGCCCCGGCGGTAAGTGGTGGCCTGCCGGGCGCGGTCGGTCCAGGTGGAAGCCAGGTGCAGGGTTTTGATGGTCACGTCGGTACCCGTGATGCGGCGGGCCAGCGCCTGCACGTATTCCAGCGTGAGGGCCGGCTGCGCCCGGTGCGCGGCTCCGCCATCGAAATCCTGCAAAATGAGGTAGCCGGGCAGCGACTGCATGTACATACCCGTCGGCGTAAGGTGGCGGCCGGGCCGGAGCTTTTCCGGATCGGCCAGCTCGACCAGGGCCGAGTAGCCGGTAAATTCGGGCTCGGTACCCACGAAGTCGAACCCGCTGGCCTTGCGCACTGCGCTGCGGCCACCGTCGCACCCCACCAGCCAGCGGGCGGTGAAGGTCTGGCCACCCGCCTGCACGGTCACGTCCGCGGCGGTTTGGGCTACGTCGGCAATGGCCAGCCCGCGCCGGATGGTCACCCCCAGCGCTTCGGCGCGGCGGGTCAGCACCGTTTCCAGCTCGGCCAGCTCGCACAAAAGCTGGTTGGCAGTGGCAGTAGGCAGGCGGTGGGGCCAGTGCGCGGGATCGATTTTATGGGCCTGAATCTGGATGCCGGCGAAGTGCCCGCCGCCCTGCGGCTTGCCCTTGCCGGGGGCCGCAGCGCCCGCGTGGGGAAATTGCACCCGCTGGGGCACCTCCAATTCTTGCAGCAGCCCCCGACGGTCGAGGGCCTCGACGGACGGCGCATTCAGCCCGCGCATCCCGAGCGGCAGCTGCTTGAGGGGCGACTGCGCGGCTTCGGCTTTCTCCAGGATTACTACGGCGCAGCCAGCCAGGGCCAGCTCGCAGGCCAGGAACAGTCCGACGGGGCCGGCGCCGGCAATTAGTACGTCGTAGCCCGCAATGGGCGAGGTGAGTTGGGAGTGGTTGGCTAGCGATTCCATCGGCTTGTGGGTAGTCTGATTACCGCACAAAATTCCGGGCTGCCCCCACGCTAGGCTTGTACAAACGCGACAAAATCGGGGGCTACCGCCGCCTGCTCGCGCTTGGTTTTGCGGGCGAAGGCGGCGGGCGTGGTACCACTGTAGCGCCGGAACTCTCGGCTCAAATGGGCCTGGTCGGTGTAGCCCAGTTCGTGGGCCAGCCCCGCCAGGTTGGTAGCTGGCTGCTGCCAGAGGCGGTTGCGGACCTGCTCAAAGCGCATCAGCGAGGACACGTCTTTGACCGTGCGGCCCGCCGCCTGCTTGAACTGCCGCTCCAGGGTGCGCACCGTGGCGTGGGCAGCTGCCGCCACCTGGGTTACCGGCAGGGTGCCGCCGGCCGCGTGCATGGCCGCGCCCGCCTTGCCGAGCAGACCATTGCGGGAGGGCGGCGGGTGGTTGGCCAGGAAATACGTCGCCAGCTGGCTCATTGCCTCCTCTACCCTACCCGCCGCCACTCGCTCGGCCACGCCGGCCTGCAACTGGCCGAGGGGATGCTGCATCACGCGCACCCCACCCTGGCCAGCCGGCAGCCCCAGCAGGTCGAAGACCGTCCAGGGAAAGCAGCGGACGCCAATAACATCCAGCCGGTGCGGGGTATGAAATACGGCCGGCTGATTGAGCAGCCCCACCATAAACGGCGAGGGCAGCACCTGCCAGCCGCCCGGGCCAGCAATGCTGCACGGCCCGCCGACGTAGAAAATAATTTCCGCGTAGCCATCCGGCACCACTTCGAAGGTGGCGGGCAGCGTCGTGAACTCCCAGCGGGTGTACCAGAAGCACTTGATGGCGCCGCGTAGCTCGGCGGGCGGCTCAATTTCGTAGTGCTGCATGTGAGGAAAGATACGGCAGCCGACAGCACAGGCTACGAAGCTATAAAGCAGCAGCGATTAAGCTTTTCGAGTTTCCGCCTCTCCAAGCTGGGCGTTGGCTTAGCGCAATTCTCAAGCTCCGCCGGCTATCCACCTACCAACTACCCTCCTCTCACGCTGCATGAGCGCAAAAATCTTATTTCGCTTGGCCTTCCTGCTTTTCCTGTCTGCGGTCGTATTTGGCTTCGAAATTATTAATTTTTCGATCAGTCTGAAGTACGAAACTGACCAACCCGGCGACTGCATCAGCACCGTTACGGGCCGCGACTTATGCGCGTCGGTAGCGCATTGCAAAATACTGAGTGTTGGCTGCCTGCTTGTTAGCATCGGGCTTTTGGTCTGGGGTGCCAAGCTGGAAAACCGGGGCTAGCTCGCTCCTGCCTCACCTTCGCGGGCCTTACCCAGCGTTTCCGGCATAAACACCCAGAACACCACCAGCCCCACCACGGCAATGCCCGCCAGGGTGAGAAACGTAAAGTCGTCGCCTTGATTCTTGGCCAGGTAGCCGGCCACCGAATTACTCAGAAACGCTCCCAGCCCCTGCGCCGTGGCAATGGCGCCCTGCGCGGCGTTGAAGCTGCCCGAGCCCTTGGTGAGGTCGGCAATGATGAGCACGCCCACCACGCCGAAAATCCCGGCCCCCAGCCCATCCATGCATTGCACCGCGATGAGGGCGGCCGGATGGTGGCTCACCGTGTAGAGGACCCCGCGCGCCGCCAGCGCCGCGAAACCGAAGAGAAACAGCGGCTTGCGCCCCAGCTTGCCCGCCAGCTTACCGCTCACCGCCGCGACGATCATGAACACCAGCTGCGAGGCCACCATGTAGCCCGAGGTAAACAGAATGGCCTGCTGGGTGCCCACGCCCCGGGCCAGCAGCTGCGTTACAAGGGGCACCATCGCGGCATTGGCGAAGTGGAAGATGATGGCCGACACCAGGAAAACGAGCACCGGCTTTTGCTGAAGCAGGCAGCCGAAGCTGCGGAGGAGTTCCTTGATGCCGTCCCAGGCGCTACCGCTGGGGGCTGCCTGCTCAGCCGGCTGGCTGGATTCCTGGCCGTTGGGTGCGGCTTTGTCGGCCCCGCGGGCCAGGTCGTAGTCGATGTCGTCGCCCTTGATGCGCAGCACGCACAGCACCGCCCCTACGCACAGGATGCCCACGAAGCAGAACATCCAGCGCATATTAAAGTAGTAGCCCACCGCGCCCAGCGCCAGCGCCGCGAACATATTGCCCGCCGCGTTGAATGCCTGGTTGGTACCCTGCGCCTGGTCGAAGCGCTTACGCCCCACCAGCCCCAGCGCAATGGCCGACAAGCACAGCGGGAAAATCGCCCCGGCCGTGCCGATGAGCGCCTGCCCGGTCATGACCACCGGCTTGGTCGTAAAAAAGGCCGTGCCCAGCACCGCCAGCGCAATCAGCCCGATGCCGAAGAGCAGCAGCACCCGCTTCTGGCGCACGCGGTCGATAAGGGCCCCGGCGGGCGTTTGGGCCAGCACCTGGGCGATGTTGCCCGCCGCCAGCGCCGCCCCGATACGGGCCGGTCCCCAGTGCACGCTCGTTTGCAGGAAGAGTGCCATGTACGGCCCCATCCCGTTTTGCACGTCGGCCACGAAAAAGTTGAGCGCCCGCAGCGCCCGAATGCTGCCCTTCTTGGGGTCGTTGGCCAGGTCGAGGCTGGCGTCTTTGTCTTCACCCGGCTTACCGGCCGCGCCCGGGGCGGGGGGCTGGCTAGGCGCGGAGGTAGCGGCAACAGTGGCGTTAGCTGACATAAATCTTAGCTGATGTGAAGCTTAAATGAGTAAAACATGAACTTGGCTAACAGCCCGTTATTCAGCTTACGGCAGGGCTTGCCCTACGTTTGCGCCCTAATCGCAAAAAGGCCATTCCGCTAGCCTTGCTGGCGCAGAATGACCTTTTGCGGGAGGCTAACCTTACGGTCTACCGTTCCGGTTTACAGAGAGTTATTTAATCAGGAAGGCTTGGCCGCCGACTGTCAGCACTTCCAGCTGCAAGGGGGCGCTGCTGCCGGGGGCGCGCTGCTCGCCAGGACGGTCGGTGCGGCGCTGGCCGCTGGCTTGCACTTGGGCGTCGGCCTTCAGGTGGTCGGCGAGCTCTTCGCCCAGGTGCGGCGGGAAGCGCAGCTCGGCGGGCTCGCCTTCGAGGCGCACGGCGCGCAGCTGGCCCTTGGGGTCGAGCAGTAGCTCGGTTATTTTACCTTCGACGGTGAAGGCTTCACTGCCGGGGCCGGCCGGGGTGGGGCGCAATTGCTGACCCGCTACGTCGAGGCTGGCCAGGTGCAGGTGTTCGTCACCTTTGGGCGTGACGTGAAGGTAGCCCAGCACCGTGACCGCTGCCCCGGGCTGCCCGGCCGCGTACAGCGCCTGGCCGAAGTGGGGCGGAAACTTCACGGTGTGCTCCTGGCTTCCGGCAACCAGCGTAAAGCGGTCGTAGATGCCCTCGGGGTTGGCCCCGTACTCGCCCACGATCCCGGCGTAGGGGCTTAGCTGGTGCAGCCGGGCCTTGGGCTTATCGTGTTTCGGGTCAGGCTTTTTGGGCTTGTCTTTGGCCGGTTTATCAGCCCCGGCCTTAGCGGCGGGCTTGGCGGCTTTAACTTCTTTTACTTCGAGGTTTTCAAGTTGATTAGACATGACAAAGGGAGGTTTGCAACAGCAATCGGTTGCTGATTGTGCTGCAAACCTCCCCTAGTCAACTGAGTACGGCCTTAAGTCGAAGTTAATTTTTCTTCAGCAAGGTGAGTGCTGGGTGAATCTCTTGACTAGTCTTGACTAGCGCGAGTTTAGCGCAGCGTAACTCGTGCTGGCCCTGACGTGGAGGCTGCGCCTCCACTGCCGCAACGCGGCAAGCCCGCGTTAGGGAACTGCTTTCTAAAAGTAGCCAAGCAGAATTATCAAAGCAACGCCAGCTTGCCGCGTTGCGGCAGTGGAGGCGCAGCCTCCACGTCAGGGCCAGCACGAGTTACGCTGCGCTAAACTCGCGCTAGTACTGCTAGTTAAATCTACTGCGGCTTGGCGGCGGCGGGCAGCGGTTTGCGGGGCAGTTTCTGGTCGCGCGTGGCGGCGTTGTACACGAACGACGCTACCACAACCGAAGCCTGCTTGAGGTCGTCGGCCACGAGGCGGTCGTAAGTATCTTGGTTGGAGTGGTGCGTGCGGGAGAAGTAGTCGAGCCCATCCTGAATAAACTGGAAGCCGGGCAGCCCCACGGCGTCGAAGGCGATGTGGTCGGTGCTGCCGGTGTTGCGCAGCGTCACGGTACTGGCGCCCATGTCGGCGAAGGGGGCCAGCCAGGCGGTGAAAATCGGCTTCACGGCCTCGTTGCCCTGGGCGTAGATGCCCCGAATTTTACCCGCGCCGTTGTCCAGGTTGAAGTAGGCCGCCAGCTTTTCGTGGTCGGGCTTGAGCGTCATGGTAGCGGGGTCGGCAAAGTGATTTTTCACGTAGTTGCGCGAGCCGTGCAGGCCCTCTTCCTCCTCACCCCACAGCGCGATGCGGATGGTGCGGCGCGGCTTCAGGCCGCTGGCTTTCAGGATGCGGACGGCCTCCATCATCACGGCCACACCGGCGGCGTTGTCGGTGGCGCCGGTGGCGGCGTGCCAGGAGTCGAGGTGACCGCCGAGCATCACCACTTCGCTTTTCAGCTTCTTGTCGGTGCCGGGGATTTCGGCCACTACGTTGTAGCCCTTCAGGTCCTGAGTCTGGAAATGGGTTTTGGTTTCCAGCTCGACTTCCACCGGGATGCCCGCCTCCACGAGGCGAATGAGGCGCAGCTGGTCTTCGGCGCTCATTTCCAGTTCGGGCAGCACCGGCTTGGCGTCGGCGGCGTAGGGCGCGCCGTTGGTAGTGAAGACAGTGCCGTCGGTACCCCGGCCGGGGCTGAGGATGGCGGCTGCTCCCTCGGCCATCAGCAGGTCATTCATTTTCTGGCGCAGCTCGCGGGCGGCGAGCATGGCGGCCCGGCGCGCCTCGGGGTTGGCCTCGGCGGGGCGGTTGGCGGCGGTGGGCGCCCCGCCGGCGGGGGCATCGGCCAGCTTCTGCAAATCTTCGGCACTGAGGCGCTTGGCGTCGGGCTCGAAATTGGGCTGGGGCGGCGTGGCCACGGGCAGCACCACGATTTTATCGCGCAGCTGGCCCTTGTATTTGTCGAGGTCGGCTTCGGTTTTGACGTTCACGTAAGCCACCGACTTGCGCAGGGCGCCGGGGGTGCCGGGCGTCCAGGCCTTGGGCACGCCAATCAGGGCGTGGTAGTAGGGCGCGGTCATGGCCACGTAGCTCTTGTCGATGTCCCAGCCGCGGCCGAAGTCGCCCCAGGCTTCCACGTTGGCGTTGGCGAGGCCGTAGTCGGTGAGACGCTTTTTGGTCCAGGCATTGGCGCGGGCCAGGCCCTCGGAGCCCGCCAGGCGCGGGCCGCACACGTCGGTGAGGTAGAAGGCGGTTTCCATCACCTTCGAACGGTTCAGGCCCTCGTCTTTGATTTTAGCCAGCGCGGCGGCGTCGAGCTTTTCGGCGGCTTGGGTCTGGGCCAGCGCCGGGGTAGCGAGCAGGCCAGCGGCGGCGAGGGCGGTGAGTAGTTTTTGCATTCGATAAGAAGGCTTGGTTTAATTACTTGATCAGAGCGTGAGCAGGTCCGCGGTGTAACACCAAGCTCCAGCTTGGTGCCGCGTCCGGGTGTGGTTGCCGGGCGCAATTCACCAAGCTGGAGCTTGGTGTTACACTGCGGACCTGCTCACGCCACGACCAACTATTTCAGTGCGGAAAAAGGAATGATTAGCGGCCAATGACACCATTGCCGGCCTAGCGTTGCGTCAAGCTGCACAGGGCCAAAAAAGCCCTTTCCAACAAGCTGGGCCATAACTACCAACAAAAGCCAGCCGTTAGCCAAGTCTCTTTTCCACTTGACGAACCCCCGCTTTTTCTCATGGCAGACCACCCAAAAACCGCCCTCATCACGGGGGCCACCAGCGGCATCGGCCGCGAGTTGGCCAAGCTTTTTGCCCAGGACCACTACAACCTCGTCATCGTGGCCCGCAGCCAGGACGAGCTGGCCCAGACCGCCGCCGAACTGCAGCAGCAGTACGGCGTGCAGGTGACAACCATCGCCAAGGACTTATTTCAACGCGACGCCCCGTTTGAGGTGTACGACGATTTGCAGGCCCAGGGCCTGCAAATCGATGTGCTCGTGAACGACGCCGGCCAGGGGCAGTACGGCCAGTTCACGACCACCGACATTCACCGCGAGCTTGCTATTATCCAACTCAACATCGGGGCCTACGTCACCTTCACCAAGCTGTATTTGCAGGAAATGGTAGCCCGTAAGGCCGGGAAAATTCTGCAAGTATCCAGCCTGGGGGCCGAGATTCCCGGCCCGCTGCAAGCCGTGTACCACGGCACCAAGGCCTTCGTGACGTCCTTCACCGAGGCTGTGCGCGAAGAAACCAAGGACAGCGGCGTGACCATCACCATCCTGGAGCCGGGCGTGACGGATACCGACTTTTTCAACAAGGCCGACATGGAGCGCGCTAAGCTGGTGGCCGAAGGTCCCCGGGCCGACCCCGCCCAGGTGGCCAAGGACGGCTACGAAGCCCTCCTGGCCGGCCAGGATAAAATCGTCTCGGGCCTGCTGAACAAGGCGCAGGCCGTGCTAGGCCACGTGCTCCCCGACAGCACCGTGGCCGCAATTATGCACAAACAAGCCGCGCCAGTTGATGGGAATGAAAGCGCTCGCTAGCTGACCCTTACTCCAGGGAGTCTCGTAGAAAGCCCGGCCTAATGGTCGGGCTTTTTTCTAACCCTACTGCGCCTTACTTAGTTAAAGCGGGGCGGAAGCCAGCGGCCAGTGGCTGCCTGGCCCGCCACAACCTTTGCCGGAACTGCCCGGTTGTAGTCCCTTATGAAGATTTTACGCTGCGCTGCGCGGGGCCGATTACGAGCTTTCCTCGCGGGCTTTTTGCTGGCTCCGGCCTGGGCTGCGGCCCAGGCCCCGGCACCCACTCCTCCCCCTCCGCCCCCCGGGCCGCTTACGCTGCAACAGTGCCTGAACTACGCCCTGGCCAACCAGCCGCTCGTGCGCCAGGCCCGCCTCGACGAGGGCATTACCGAGGCCGGCAACCGCGTGGCCCTCTCGGCCTGGCTGCCGCAGGTGAATGCCACGGCCGTGGGCCAGCACTACTTCGGGCTGCCCTTTACGGTATTTCCCGACCCCATCACGGGTGTGGCCACGCCGCGCCAGCTGGGGGTAAAAAACGTGACGACGTTTGGCCTGGCCGGCACGCAGGTGATTTACAACAACGACGTGCGGCTGGCCGCCCGCCAGGCACCGCTCAACCGACTGGCGGCGGGCCAAAATACCATTTATAATAAAATCACGACCGTTTCGGACGTGAGCAAGGCCTTCTACAGCGTGCTGCTCTCGCAGCGCCAGGCCAAGGTGTACGACGAGGATATCCGCCGCCTCAGCCGCAACTATCAGGACGCCCGCAATCGCTACGACGCGGGCATCGTGGATAAAACCGACTATTTGCAGGCCGAGATTTCGCTCAACAACTCCAAGGCCAGCCGCAAGCAGTCGCTCGAAGCAGTGAACGCCAATACGGCCTACTTGCAGCAGCTCATGGGTTTGCCCGCCGGCCGGCTCGTAGAGCTCAAGTACGACACCTTGCAGCTGGAGCAGGAAGCCGTGGTGGATACTCTGGTTAAGCTTGATCCGACCAATCGCATTGAGTATCAGCAGATCCTCACGCAGAAGTCGCTGCAAGGCACTACGGTCGATTATTACCGGCTGGGCTTTTTGCCGGCGCTGTCGGCCTTCGGCAACTATAACTCGGTGTACCAGGCTAATACCGTCAGCGAGCAGTACCAGCAGCGCTTTCCCAACTCCTACGCAGGGATGCAGATAGCCCTGCCGCTATTCACCGGCTTCCGGCGCACCCAGAACCTGCGCCGGGCCCGGCTGCAAGACCAGCGCGTGGACGAAGACCTGCTCAACACCCGCAACCAGGTGACGACCGAGTACGCCGCCGCCCTGGCCAATTACAAAGGCTACTATGAAGCCTACGTGCAGAGCCGCCAGAACCTCGACCTTTCGCGCCAGGTATATACCGTAGTCAATCTGCAATACCGCGAGGGTATCAAAGCCTACCTCGACCTGCTCGTGGCCCAGACTACGCTGCGCACTTCGCAGCTCAACTACTACAGCGCGCTGTTTCAAGTCCTTACCAGCAAAGTCGAGCTACTCCGCGCCCAGGGCTCGCTGCCCACCAATTATTAATGGTTAATTGTTAGTTATTAATGGTTAATTGTTACCTGTTGATGATTAATCAACCATCAATACATAACAAGCAACAACCCCCAATTGACCATTAACAATTAACAATTAACAACTAACAATCAACCATTACCTAAATGGCTCCTAAATACCTGGCTATGTGCGCCACGGCGGCCCTGCTGGCCAGCGCCGCGTGCGGCAAGAAAGACGAGAAAAAGAACGCCCCGCCGCCCCCCACGGCGGTGAGCGTGGTCACGGCCCGCACCACCGACGCGGTGTATTACGACCAGTACCCGGCTACCGTGGTGGCCCTCAAAACGGTGGAGCTGCGCTCGCAGGTGACGGGCTTCGTCACGGCCCTGCTCTTCAAGGAAGGCGACGTGGTGCCGGCGGGCAAGGCACTGTACGAAATCGATAAGCGCCAGTACGAGGCCGCCTACCAGCAGGCGCTGGCCAACCTGCGCAGCGCCCAGGCCTCGGCCCAGAATGCCCAGGTCAACCAGTCGCGCTACCAGCGCCTGCTCCAGCAAGATGCCGTGGCCCGGCAATTGGCCGAAAACGCCGTGACCAATGCCAGCACCGCCTCGGCGCAGGTAGCTTCGGCCCAGGCAGCGGTGGCCATTGCCCGCACCAACCTGGGCTTCGCTACCATTCGGGCGCCGTTTACGGGGCGCATCGGCATCTCGCAGGTGCGGCTGGGGGCGCAGGTAGCGGCGGGCACCACGCTGCTCAACATCTTGTCGAGCGAGGACCCGATTGCGGTGGACTTTGCCGTAAATGAAAAAGACATTCAGCGCTTTATCGCCCTGCAAAACAAGAAGGGCGCGGTGGGCGACTCCACCCTGCGCTTCGTGCTGCCCGGCGGCCAGGCCTACGACCAGCCGGGCACCATCCAGACCATCGACCGCGGCGTGGACGCCCAGACGGGGACCATCACGGTGCGCGTGCAGTTTGCCAATCCCAAGCGCCAGCTCAAGGACGGCCTGAGCGGCGTGCTCAAGGTGCTCAATACCCAGTCGGGCAACCGCCTCGTCATTCCCAACAAGGCCATTGTGGAGCAGATGGGGGAAAACTTCGTGTACGTGGCCCAGGGCGACAGCGCCAAGCAGCGCAAGGTGCAGCTCGGCCCGCGCCTGCGCGACGACATCGTGATTCTCAGCGGCATCAAGGACGGCGACAAGGTAGTGACCGAAGGCGTGCAGAAGCTGCGCGACGGCGGCAAGATTCAAGTGAGCCAGCCGGGCGCGCCGGTGGCTGCTCCGGCTGGCCCGACGGCCGGCGGACCGGGTAAATAATAAGTAATAGTCATGCTGAGCCTGCCGAAGCATCTCGCTCACACCGCCAGGATTATTGATCCAACGAAACGGTAGGGATGCTTCGGCAAGCTCAGCATGACGACCGGTGTTTTCACCATTGTCATTTTAGCTAACAGCTAGCAGCTAATGGCTAACAGCTAATGAATTTATGATTGCAGAAACCTTTATTCGCCGGCCCGTCACCGCCATTGTCGCCTCGCTGGTGATCGTGCTCGTGGGCGTGCTGGCCATGCTGAACCTGCCCATTGGGCAGTACCCCGAAATCACGCCGCCCACGGTGTCGGTAACGGGCAACTACATCGGGGCCGACGCCCAGACGGTGGAGCAGACCGTGGCCACGCCCGTGGAAGTGCAGGTAAACGGCACGCCCGGCATGACTTACCTGCAAAGCAACAGCACCAGCAACGGGCAGATGAGCATGACGGTGAACTTCGAGGTGGGCACCGACATCAACATCGCTGCCCTCGACGTGCAAAACCGCGTGGGCATTGCCACCCCCACCCTGCCCCAGGAAGTACAGCGGCTGGGCCTCACGGTGCGCAAGCGGAACCCCAGCATCCTGATGCTGGTGGCCATGTACGCACCCAAGGGCACCCACAACACGACCTTCCTCGACAACTACGCCAACGTTTTTATCAAGGATGCCTTGCTGCGTACCAAGGGCGTGGGCGACATCGTGAGCCGCGCCGACGACTTCTCGATGCGCCTCTGGCTCAAGCCCGATAAGCTGGCCGCGCTGGGCGTAACGGCGGCCGACATTCAAGCCGCCCTCAACGAGCAGAACGCCCAGATTGCGGCGGGCTCGGTGGGTGCGCCACCCGCCCAGCGCGGGCAGTCGTTCGAGTACATCGTGACGGTGCAGGGCCGCCTGGCCACCATCCAGCAGTTTGGCGACGTGGTGGTGAAAACCCGCCCCGAAGACGGCTCGCTGGTGTACCTGCGCGACGTGGCCCGCATCGAGCTGGGCAAGTTCAACTACGCCAACAACTCCTACGTGGACGGCAAGCGCGCCGCCTACCTCCTGGTTTACCAAGCCCCCGGCGCCAACGCCCTCGAAACCTACGAGAACGTACTCGCCACCATGAACGGGCTGAAAAAGCAGTTCCCGGCCGACCTCGCCTACGTGGTGCCCTTCGAGGCCGCCAGCGTGGTAAAGGTGTCGATTGAGGAAGTGGTACACACGCTGGTCGAGGCCCTGGTGCTGGTCGTAATCGTGGTGTTCGTGTTCCTGCAAAGCTGGCGCACCACGCTCATCCCGGTGCTGGCCATTCCGGTGTCCATTGTGGGCGCGTTTATCGCCTTCATCCCGCTGGGCTTTACCATCAATACGCTGACCCTCTTCGGCTTCGTACTCGCCATCGGGATTGTGGTCGATGACGCCATCGTGGTAGTCGAGGCCGTGGAGGTGAACATCAATGAGCGCAAGATGAACCCCGTGGACGCCACCCTGGAGGCCATGCGCGAGATCTCGGCCCCGGTTATCGCCATCGCGCTCATCCTGGCGGCGGTGTTCGTGCCGGTGGGCTTCATTCCGGGCATCACGGGGCGCCTGTATCAGCAGTTTGCCATCACCATCGCCATCTCGGTGCTGATTTCGGCCTTCGTGGCCCTGTCGCTCACCCCGGCCCTGTGCGTACTGCTGCTCAAGCCCCACGAGGAAGGCCACGACGAGCATCCCAAAGGACTTATCGACAAGGGCTTCAAAAAATTCAACGACTGGTTTGGCCGCGTTACCGAGAAGTACGGCAACGGGGTGCATAAGGCCATCAAGCACTCGCGCTTCGTGGTCATCATCCTCGTGTGCCTGGTGGCGGGCGCGGGCCTGCTGTTCCGCAGCAAGCCCAGCGGCTTCCTACCGACCGAGGACGAGGGCCGCATCATCATCACTTTCAACCTGCCCGAAGGCGCTTCTACCGGCCGCACCGTGGCTACGCTGCAAGAGATGATGAAGGAATTGAGCAAGACCGAAGGCATCGCGCACTACGCCGCGCTGGGGGGCCTCAACGCCGTCAACTTCTCCTCTAAGTCGAACTCCGGCACCATCTTCTGCCAGCTCCAGCCCTGGGAAGACCGCAAGGCCAAGGAGCTGCAACTGCAGGGCCTGATGGCCAGCGTGCAGCAGCGCATGGCCCGCTTCAAGGAAGCGACCACGGTGGTTATCTCGCCGCCGGCCATTCCCGGCCTGGGTAATACGGGCGGCTTCTCGTTTATTTTCCAGGAGCGTGAGGCGGGCGGCGACATCAAAGCCTTCGACGCCAACCTGCAAAAATTCCTGGGGGCCGTCCGACAGCGGCCCGAAATTGCCTCGGCCTTCTCTTTCTTCACCGCCAATACCCCGGGCTACAAGCTCGACATCGACCGCCAGAAAGCCAAGAAGCTGGGCGTGTCCATCACGGAGGTGGGCAACGCGCTGCGGACCTACCTGGGTAGCGCCTACATCAACGACTTCACGCTCTACGGCCGCACGTTCCGCGTAGTGGCGCAGGCCGACTCGTCATACCGCGGCGACATCGTGGACCTGGGCCAGTACTACGTGCGCAACAGCGCCGGCGGCATGGTGCCGCTGAGCACGCTCACCACCTACAAGCGCACCGAAACCGCGCCGCTCATCTCGCACTACAACCTGTTCCGCTCGGCCGAAATCAACGGTAACCCCAACGCGGGCTACAGCTCGGGCGACGCCATCAAGGCCCTCCAGGAAACCGCCGCGCAGACCTTGCCGCAGGGCTACGGCTACGAGTTTTCGGGCCTGAGCCGCGAGGAATTGCTGGCCGGCGGGCAGACGATTTACATCTTCGCGCTGTCCATCATCTTCGTATTCCTGTTCCTGGCGGCGCTCTATGAAAGCTGGTCGGTACCGTTCTCGGTACTGCTGGCCGTGCCGGTAGGCATCTTCGGGGCCATCCTGGCGCTGTTTTTCCTGCCCAAGCTCACCAACAACGTGTACGCCCAAATCGGGATGATTACGCTCATCGGTCTTTCGGCCAAGAATGCCATCCTGATCGTGGAATTTGCCAAGGAGCGGGTCGATAAAGGCATGCCGCTGGTCGATGCCACTCTCGACGCCGTGCGCCAGCGCCTGCGCCCCATCATCATGACCTCGCTGGCCTTCATCCTCGGTATCCTGCCGCTGGTGTTCGCCTCCGGGGCCGGTGCCCAAAGCCGCCAAACCCTGGGCTGGACGGTACTCGGCGGGATGCTCGCCGCCACCGGTATGGGTATTTTCATCGTGCCGGTGCTCTACGTCATCATCACGCGCTTCGCCTACGGCAAGGAGAAGTTGGCCGAGCTAGAGAAAAACTACAAGCCCGAAGAACACGGCAACCCGCCCAAAGAAGGCGACGCGCCCCACGAAGGCGAGGCTCCGCAGGGCGCCCCCGCCCCCGCGTAGGGCCAGCCCACTAAACACAAAAGAGCCCGGCTGCCGCAGCAGCCGGGCTTTTTTGTTGCTCGGACTACAAAGTCCAAGCTACTTTATTCGCCGGCCTTCTCCATGAGGTCGGCCAGTTCTTGTGAAATACCGGTAGTGCTGAAGCCGCCGTCGTGCATGAGATTTTGCATGGTCACGTAGCGGGTCAGGTCCGAGAAGAGCGAGACGCAGTAGTCAGCGCAGGCATCGGCGGGGGCGTTGCCGAGGGGCGACATCTTCTGGGCGTATTCGTAAAATGCGTTGAAGCCGCTGATGCCCGAGCCGGCCGTGGTTTTGGTCGGCGACTGCGATACCGTGTTTACGCGCACCTTCTTGAGGTGGCCCAGGCGCTGGCCGTAGCTGCGGGCGATGCTTTCGAGTACCGCCTTGGCCTGGGCCATGTCGGTGTAGTCAAGAAAGGCACGCTGGGCAGCGATGTAGCTGAGGGCCACCACGCTGCCCCACTCGTTGAAGGCATCCTGCTTCTCGGCTACCGCCAGCATCTTGTGCAGCGAGAGGGCCGATACGTCCAGCGTCTGCTGGAAGAATTTATAGTCGAGATCGCCGTAGCTCTTACCCTTGCGGATGTTGGCGCTCATGCCAATGGAGTGCAGCAGAAAGTCGATTTTACCGCCGAAGTGGCTTTGGGCCTCGGTAAATAGCGTCGTCAGCTCCTCCACCGACGTGGCATCGGCCGGGATGATGGGCGCGTCGATCTCGGCGCTCAGGGCTTTGATTTCGCCCATTCGCATGGCCAGCGGGGCATTGGTAAGCACGATGCGCGCGCCTTGTTCGTGGGCCTTCTGGGCTACTTTCCAGGCAATAGACTGCGAGTTGAGCGCACCGGAGATGATGCCGACTTTGCCGGCGAGCAGGTTGTTGGACATAAGGTGAAATGGTGAAATGGTGAACTGGGCCACCACGCAGCACCCAGAAACAAGGCCGCAAGTTACGGCTTCGCGGCCGCCTGGTTAAGCAGTTGTCGGCTGCACCACTGGTTTCCCGGTCAGCTCAGCAAATAAGCACTTGATTGAAAACCCCTTACTTACACTTGTACAAGTCTACCTGGTAACTGGATTCTATCACCTTCGTGTCCAGCTGATACTGATATCCTTGCAATGCCAGGAACGTGCCTAGCAGTGCGCCAGCCCCCGCAAGCTGCGTCGCCGAAGCGGACTGTTTTTCGAGTACTAGCCGGCCCTGCTCCGTTCGCTTTATTCTCCACAGCGCTTCGCCCACTACTAACAAGCTCAGTAGCACACTAAAGCTTAGCGATACTTTGGCGGCGGTCAGGGTCGCATCGCGATTAACGAGAAACGCCTGTTGGCAAGCCTGGGGGCTAGCGAAGCCTTTTTGCCGCTTCGCCAGCAAGTCGGCTTTCGCGGACAGGGCCATCCAATTTCCCGGCTGGCAACCCCCAGCGTGAGTCAGCAGATATACTATACCCAACCGATAAAGGATTTTCTTCACTGCACTAGGCTTTTAATTACTTATTAAAAAGTATTTTATTATTTTTCATTGTATTTATCAAAACGCAAATCTACAAGACTATTTTTTCGCCACATACCGCTTCTCAGGCCAGAACGAACAAAAAAGCGGGCCGAAAATATTCCGGCCCGCTTTCGCTTATCCGACTACCTGAAGCGTGAAGTAAATAGTCATCAGCATCACTAGAGGCATGAAGACCGTAAACCACCAAGCGAATACATTTTGGCCTTTACGCCAAAAGTCATACCCTTTCAGCACCATTACTAGCTGATAAAGGATTGGCACGCCAATTAAGTAAAGCCGGGCAGACTTATCAAAAAACTGCCACGCGGCATATAGCACAAGCAACGTAATTAATGCCTGACTAGTAATTAATGATACATAATTTTTAGAAAGTTGCATAAATTAGTTGTGGCAGCCCGCCATTTCTGTTCTATAATTTGACTCAATAATATTGACAGCAGAACTATATGTCCAAGTTGCCAACCCAGCACATGTAGCAGTCGTTACAACTCCCGTGGCCACTCCAGCACCTACTGCAAAAGGTCCCGTTTCAATTAATATACCAGCTGTCGATTACCCACATCAACGCCTGTCCAACCACAGCCAAAAAGCGCTGTTATCCAAGCCGCAGTAGCGATATTAATAGCGTTTTGTCGTCTAATTCCGGCTTCTGCTCGACACGAATAACCACCACTATCGGGCATGTCATCCCCTGGCTGCTCTCCATCTCTGGGATTGGCGTTACACTCGTCGCAATTATTAAAATGACAATCAGAACAAACATCCGTACCCCCAAGGCTAAGCAGTTTTGCACCTTGCTTTGCACTTTCCGGCTTGCGAGCAAAGATTACCGGGTATTTCAGGCTCAAGCTGGCGGAAGCCAACCGAGTGGCTTCGGTCAAGGTTGACAAAGGCAATTTTTCCAGAAATATCCCTGACTTAGCTAGCTGTCCTTTCGCGCTCATTATCTGGCTTAAGTGAACCAGATACTGATTCACATCCTTAAAGCCTAGTAGCTTAATCGCCAGCACTAGGCTATCCTTGTCATTTCGGCTCAGCAACAGGCTAACCCTCTTACTCATTGCTTGCCGCTTGGGCTCGCTATGGGCATCACGCAGATTATTGTAGAGCACGTCCCGTATATCGGTAGTCAGCGTAACAATGCGCAAAAAGGAAGTATCTGCAGCTATAGCCTGGGCCGATAGTTGCACAGGCACAATACCCCTGCTATGGTCGGCTGAGCACTGTATGAGAATACTAAGCAGACAGGAAAGTAAGGCTGTTCGGATTAGAACTAGCTTTATATGAGAAAGAGTTGGTGAATTGGTGGCGACAAATGTAGCACACAACTTCTTCTATACAACTCTGGTCGAAGCTTTACTTTTATCCGGCTACTGCGACTTCGCCGCGCAGGGCCAGCAGCTCGCGGGCGCTTTGCAAGGCGTTTTCGCTGGGTTTGGCCCCAGCTATCATGTGGGCGATTTCGCGGATGCGGTCGTCGGGCGAGAGCTGGCGGATGCGGCTCACCGTGCGGTCGGCGCGGTCTTCCTTGTACACGAAGTAATGCGTATCGCCGGCGGCCGCCATCTGCGGCAGGTGCGAGATGGTTACGAGCTGGTGCTTGTGCGCCATCTGCTGCATCATGCGGCCCACCTTGACCGCGATTTCGCCGCTGATACCGGTGTCAATTTCGTCGAAGACAATCGTGGGTAGGGCGGTCTTATCGGCCAACATGTACTTGATGCACAGCATCAGGCGCGAGAATTCGCCGCCCGAGGCCGCCTTGCTCAAGGTTTGGGGCTGGGCTCCCTTGTTGGCCGTGAACAGGATGCTCACCACGTCGGAGCCACTGGCCGCGAGCGGCCCGGTTTTGTGCTCGACCACGATGCGGGCGTGCGGCATGCCGAGGTCGGCCAGCAGGGCGCTCAGTTCTTTCTCAAATTTGGGGAACGACTTGCGGCGGCTTTCCGAGAGCTTGGCGGCCTGGGCCGTGGCTTGCTTGAGGGCCGCGTCCGAATCCTTCCGCAGGCGGCTGATTTCCTTGTCCAGGTTCAGCACTGAGCCCACTTTCTGGCGCAGCGCGTCGCGGGTTTCGAGCAGGCCCTCCACGTCGCGACGCTGGTGCTTGCGCTGCAAGTTGTAGAGCACCGTGAGACGGGCTTGCAGCTCTTCGGCGCGGGCAGGGTCGCCCTCGGTACGGCGCTCGGCGGTTTCAACCTCGTCGGCAATGTCGTGCAGCTCGATCAGGCAGCTTTCCAGGCGTTCGCGCAGCTCGCGGAAGGCTTCGGAGTAGCCCGATACCTGCCCCAGCAGCGTGGAGGCGTCCTTCATGGTGCCGGTGGCGCAGCTCTCGCTATCGCGCAGGCCGTGCAGCGCCTGGCTCAGCTTGTACTTGATTTCCTCGGCGTGTTCGAGCTGCTTTACTTCCTGCTCCAGGGCTTCCTGGTCCTCCTTGTCGAGGCTGGCCTCTTCCAGCTCATTTAGCAAGAAGCTATTGTAGTCCAGCTCCTTGCTGGCCTGAGCAGCCTGATCTTCCAGCGTCTTGAGGTCGGTTTCGAGCTTGCGGTACTGGCGGTAGGCGTTGCCGTAGTGCGTGCGTGTGGGTACGAGGTTGGCGTAGAGGTCGAGCAGGTTGAGCTGAAACACGGCGTCGCCCAGCAGCAGCGTATCGTGCTGCGAGTGAATATCCATGAGGTTAGCGCCAATCTTACGCAACGCATCCAGCGTCACCGGCGTGTCGTTGACGAAGGCCCGCGACTTGCCCGAAGGATTGATTTCGCGCCGCAGGATGCACTGCGTGTCGTAGTCCAAGTCTTCGGCCTCGAAAATATCCTGCAGCTGATAGTTTGCAATATCAAACTGCCCCTCAATCACGCATTTGCGCTCGGTATTGAAGAGCATGCGCGAGTCGGCCCGGTTGCCGAGCAGCAGCCCGATGGCCCCGAGCATAATGGATTTGCCCGCCCCGGTTTCGCCGGTGATAATGTTGAGCAGCGGCGAGGGCCGCAGCTCCAACTGCTCGATAAGAGCGTAATTCTGAATACGAAGGTCTACTAACATCGACCGCAGATTTAACGGATTTAACGGATTGCGCGGATACGCCCGCCGGCCTGCGGCGGCGGGCTGACTAGGCTGGTTTGTTGGCTGGGTAGCCACGGCCTAGGATGGGCAACGCTACACTAAAATTACTAGCTGACAGGCAAATATTTTTACCAATCTGCTTGGCAGCAGGCAAAAAGCTGACGGATTATACCGAATAGTAAGAATAACATAACGAACAGCAGCCTTTACCCACTATCAATTCAAGCAGTTCAGACAAAGCCAAGTAGGCAAAGCCGCCTTCAAAGCAAACAGCCCCCCAAACCCCACCTAGCCAGCCCGCCGCCGCAGGCCAGCAGGCGTATCGGCACAATCCGTTAAATCCGCGGTCTACCTTTGCTACTTGTATCACTGGACTTTCGAATAGCCCGCCGCCACAGGCCAGCGGGCGCATCCCCGAAATCAGTTAAATCCGTTAAATCTGCGGTTATTGGCGGCTGATGGTTTGGTATTTAGCCAGATTGCCGGGGTCTACGTCGGTAAGCAGGGCGATGAGCTGCTGCTTCTGCTGCGCGTCGGTGCTGGTGCGGAAGATATTGGTAATCTCATCGGCCTTGGCATCGAAAAAAGCGCGTACGAACAGCGTGCTGGGCCGCACCGTATTAGCTTTCTGAATACCCGCGAGCGCCGCCAAGATGGACGTCCGTGCTTCCTCGGGCTTCTCAATAAAAATATCCATCCCCTGCCGGTAATACGCGTAAAGACCAGTGCGGAAAGCTTCGAGCTGCGGGTCGGTGAGGTTGTTGAGCAGCCAATAGCGATTACGCGAGCTGGTATCGCGCCACCCCTCATCGCTCTCGTTGGTCAGCGTCTGGTTGGCCGAGTACTGCAAAATATTGCGCGCCTGGTCGTAATAAGTAGTCCCCCCAAGCCGGGCGAAGGTATCTTGGTCGGTGCCAATTACCATGTAGGCGTAAAAGGCCAGCAGCGACGACAGATTATTGACGAAGTTGCTGGGCGCGTAGTCGAGCGGCGTCTGGGGCGTGTAGTTGAAATTGAAATTTCGGTCGTTGATGTTCAGCAGGTTGGTCTCGTAGCCCGTGCCGTACACCGGGCGCGTAGCAATCAGGCGCATTGTAGCCTGGTAGCTACCGTTCTGCGGAATCCCCGTGATACCCACGAACATGCGCAGCTTGATGCGCTCCTCGGGACGGTAAGTCTGGCGCGTCCAGGTGCGGGTATTCAAAAAGGCCGTGATGTCCTTTTGCAGCTGAGAAACGAGCGTGGGGTCGGTAATCGTCACGTTCTCCAGCGAGATGGCGACTTGGGCATTCAGCTCCTGCGCCTGGCCGGGGCGGCCCAGCAGGCCAGCTACCAACAACACAACTACGGTGAAAATCTTACGCATAAACGGCGGCAAAACGAGTCAGAATAAGCGATACCAGCGTGCGGGCCAGCTCCGATTTAGCTTGCAGCGCAAAATCCAGCACCTGCCCGGCGCGGTCGAGCACGGTCACCTTATTGGTGTCGTGGCCGAAACCTGCTCCGGCATCACGCAGGGAATTGAGTACAACCAAGTCGAAATTCTTACGCAACAGCTTGCCCTGGGCGTGGGCCAGCTCGTTGGTAGTTTCCAACGCAAAACCCACCGAAAATTGTTCGGGCCGCTTGGTCTGACCGAGCGCGGCGGCGATATCTACGTTCTTGACCAGTTCCAGCGTGAGCGTATCACCGTCTTTCTTAATCTTTTCGGCGGCGGCGTGGGCCGGGCGGTAGTCGGCCACGGCGGCGGCGAAAACCCACACGTCGGCCTGCGGGGCCGCCAGCGCGGCGGCCTCGTACATCTGCTGGGCCGTTTCGACGCGCACGAGGGCTACCAGTGGGCTGGCCGGCGCGGGCAGCGCCGTGGGACCGCTGATTAGCGTCACCGAGGCTCCTGTTGCGGCAAAGGCCTCGGCCAGCGCGTAGCCCATTTTGCCCGTCGAGCGATTACCAAGGAAGCGTACCGGGTCAAGGGGCTCGTAGGTAGGCCCGGCGGTAAGAAGCACGTGCATAGGGGTAGGGTAAGCTTTAGCCTGCCTTGCGTAAGAGGACGTAGGGGCAAGCCAAAGCTTACCCTACAAAAAACGTGATCAATTCAGTGACTATCTGCTCGGGCTCCAGCATGCGGCCAGGGCCGCTGAGGCCGCTGGCCAGCGCCCCGCTGGGCGAGTCGAACACGTGGTTGCCGAACGAGCGCAGCCGGGCGATGTTTTGCTGCACGGCGGGGTGGGCGTACATGTCCAGGTCCATCGCCGGGGCTAAGAACACCGGGCAGCGAGCCGACAGGTACACGGCACTCAGTAAATTGGGACACAAGCCGTTGGCGAGCTGGCCCAGGGTATTAGCGCTGGCCGGGGCTATCACGTAGGCCTCGGCCCAGAGGCCTAGTTCCACGTGGTTGTGCCACTGCCCGCTGGCCGCATCACGCAAAAAGCCCGTCAGGACGGGCTTTTTGGAGAGAGTACCCAACGTGAGGGGCGTCACGAAGGCCGCGGCAGCTTCGGTGAGGATTACCTGCACTTCAGCCCCGGCCTGCACCAGCAGCCGCACCAGCGGCGCGGCCTTATAGGCGGCAATGCTGCCGCTGACTCCCAGCAGGATGCGGCGGTTGAGCAGGGCTGCGGGCTGCTTGTCGGTTGGCGGCTGTTGAGGAATGGTCATCAGGCTAAACAAGTAAGCAGCTGCAAATTAGCTTCCGCTTAGAACAGCTCGCGGGGAATTACGATGGGCGCCGCTTCGGGCGTTTCGTAGTGCAGCTCGCCGGCGATGAACTCCTCGATGGCCTGGCTCGTGGGCTTGGGTAGGCGCTCGTACTGCTTGCTGATTTCGATCTGCTCGCGGTTTTCGAACACTTCTTCCAGGTTATCGACGGTGGTGGCGAACTCGGCCAGGCGGTCGGTCAACTCTTCTTTCAGCTTCAGCGACAGTTGGTTGGCGCGCTTCGAGATGATGGAGATGGCCTCGTACACGTTGTTGTTGTCGGTCGTAATGTCGGCCAGGTTACGGGTAACGATGGAGGCGGAGGCGGTGGTCTTCATGGTGGGGGGTGTTATTTTCTTCTTTCGTAAATGCTGGGCTGTCGGCAAGCGGGGCTACGCGGCGGCCTCGGTAAACCAACAAGCGGGTGGTTCAGTTCGTGGCCGAAGTGGTCGGCTGGTTGGCTTCCGGCACGTTTTTGAGGCGCTCCAGTTCGGCACGGCTGTCGTCGTACATAGCCTGGGCCGCGCGCAGGCTCTTGCTCTGCGGATAGGTGTCGATAAAGTGCTGGTAGAAGGTAATGGCCTCCTGAAAGCGCTCGCGCTGACGGGCTTCGATACTTTCCTTGGCCCAGGCGTACTGGGCTTCGAGCCGAATAAAATCGGCCTGCTCACTGTACACCGAGCCGGGATACTGGGTCGTAAAGTTACCGAGGGCAGTAGCGGCCGCCTGGTTGTAGCGCAGGGCGTAATAGAGCTTAGCACTCTGGAAAGCCTTGTTTTCCAGCTTTTTCTGCAACTCCTGCGACATGCTTTCCGCCTCCGCCTTAAACTGGCTGGTGGGGTACGAATTCAGGAAATCCTGGATGGTCTCGACGGCCGTAATGGTATTCGTCTGGTCGAGCTCGTAGCTGGGCGAATCGCGATACAATGACTTGGCGCGCAAAAACGACGCCTCCTCCACCAACGGCGAGTTGGGGTACGTGTCGATGAACTGCTTGAAATAGTACGCGCTCAGCACGTAGTTGCGCTGCTTGTAGTTAGTATTAGCGAAGTAAAATTGCGCCTTTTCGGCCTCGGGGCGGCCTTTGAGCAGTGGAATCAATTCTTCGAGCAGCGTACCCGAGCGGAAAAAGTCGCCCTTGTCGTAATACTTAA
The DNA here is from genome assembly GCA_913776615.1 of uncultured Hymenobacter sp. Taxonomy (GTDB): domain Bacteria; phylum Bacteroidota; class Bacteroidia; order Cytophagales; family Hymenobacteraceae; genus Hymenobacter. Next base: position 69,132 of record CAJYPK010000048.1, on the reverse strand, counting down.
TGGCCGCCTCGTACTTCTCGTTGACGTTGGCGCTTTTAAGCAGCTTCTGGTAGCCCGTGCACGACCCTAGCGCGAGGGTGCCGGAAAGGAGAGCCGCAGTAATCAAACGGGAGAATCGCATACAAAGGGCAAAGGTACAAGTAAAACGGTAGCCCGCGGGCAGGGAGTTCCGCCGAGGGCAGCCGCGGGTAGGAGCCGCGGGCTCAGCGGGAGGTTGCAGGTGGGGCGGACTTAGGGGCCACCGGACGCGGGGCGGCCTTGGGCGGCTGGGCACCGGACGCCGCCGGGCGCGAAGGGCGGGAGGCTGGCTTGGGTGCTGCCTTGGTTCGGTTTTTAGCTTTGGTCTTGGCCGGAGCTTTGGGCCGGGTGCGCTTGATATCGGTGGCGAAGTGCTTACCGAATACGACGCCCCGGGTGGGCCGCTCGGTGGGCCGCCAGCGGAAGGACTTCAGTTGCTTATCCCCTTCTTTCAGTTCGTGAACGGGCGTATAGCTGGCCTCGGGATTGGTTTTCCAGGTGAGGTATTTGATCTTGTTATCAACGAAGCGGAGCGTCATGGAGGCCGACACCGATTTGTTCATACCGCTCATGTACGATTTGCTCGTGCCACTCCGGCTGGAATCATTTTCCAAGGTAAAGTAGAGGCTTTCCGCATTGCCCAGCACGTCGATCCGGGCCATTTGCCCGCGCCGGAAATACGCCACCATGTTGCGCCCCTTCACCTGGTTATAGTCCATAATGGTGTCTTCCTGAATGGCGAAAGCGTTGGCAAACAGATTCGCACGGTCGAGCTGCCCACGCTTGAAGCGCAGGTTCATGGAGTCGGCAGTGAGCTGGTTGCGGGCCTGCCACACTACCGGGTCGCGGTTGAGGTAAATGATGCTATCCTGGCGGTCGTACGTGAGCGAGTCGCAACGCCCCTGCATGCGGCCCCTGAAAATCTGCACCTTGGGCCAGGCGTACAGAATGGGGCGCTGGGTAGCGCGGCCGGGTCGGGTTTCGACGCTCAGCAGCGTATCGGCGGCCATGTAGAGCGTATCCTTACCCGAAATATTGCGCACCACCGGCCGCGTCCCAAAAATCTTGGTGCGGCCCAGCGCCCGCCAGTAGCGGCCCTGGTCGCCGCGCAGCACTACGTTGTCTTTCTTCGAGATGAGCGAGACGTGGCCCGTGGCCACGCCATAAAGCTTTACCTGGTCGTACACCAACACATCGCCGCCGAGCAGGTAACCGGGCGTGTCGATTTTGGCGTTGCGGGCAAAATTGGACACGCGGGTGACGGTATTATAAGTGCCCTTTTCAGCATAGAGGTCACCCTGCGGGCTCTTAATGCGGGTAGGGCCATCGAAATACGCGATTTTGCTGATCGTATTATACGTCAGCGTATCGTTGCGCAGGTCGGTGGGCTGGCCCTTCTCGTCGAGCGATACCAGGTGCACATCGCGCTTGAAGACAAAGACTTTACTGTTAGTATCGTAGAATCCCTGCTGGCTGTCGAGGGTGTTCTTGGGGTCTACGATGTGGCCGCCCACGGTGTAGAAGGCCGTCTTGCGGGTCATATCGTAGTCGAGGGCCGTGGTGGTGAGCGTCATGTGCGGGTCGCGCATCACCACCTGCTGGCCGGTCATGCGGGCCAAGCGCTTGTTGCCGTCGTAGTTGCCGTGGTCGCCGGTGATGGTCAGGGTATCGTTCTGCACGATGCGTACGTTGCTAAACCCTTCGATCTCATTACGATCCAGATACTGATAGGCCGAGTCGCAGTACAAAAACACATCCTGCTGCTTAAAGCTGACGGCCCCGAGGAGCTTGCGGATTTTCACTCCGTTAAAATCACCCCCGCGCAACTCATTGGCGTGGAGTAGCTCCACGGGCGTCCCTTTCACGGGCTGGGGGCGCGGGCCGGGGGCGGCGGGCCGGGTTTGCGCCCGGAGAGCGGCCAGCGGCAGCAAAAGCAAAAAGGCTAAGAAAAAGCGGGAAAGCGGCATTTGGAGCCAAAGTTACGGCGATAGGCCGGGGCTAACGCGCATCTTTGCAAGCTAGTGCCCGAAGGCCGGGCCAATTGCCGCGCCCCGCCGCGGCCACCGCCATGAAGCTGCACCTGTTTGGGGCGTCGGGCACGGGGGTAACGACCCTGGGCGAGGCCCTCGGCACGGCCCTGGGCCTGCCCTACTTCGACACCGACAACTATTTCTGGGAAGCCTCGGACCCGCCCTTCACCGTGCGGCGGCCACCGGCCGCGCGCGATGCCCGGCTGACCCACGACTTGGCCCAAGTTCCGGCCTGGATAGTGGGCGGCTCGATTGTGGGCTGGGGGGCGCAGTGGCTGGCGGCGTTCGACTTGGTGGTATTTTTGTGGCTGCCGCCAGCCCTGCGCCTGCAGCGGCTGCGGCAGCGCGAACACGCTCGCTACGGCGCCCGCATCTCGGCCGACCCCGCCCAGGCTGCCCGCACCCAGGCGTTTCTGGAGTGGGCGGCGGGCTACGACGACAACTCCACGGGCGGCACCCGCACCCTGGCTAACCACGAGCAGTGGCTCGGTCAGTTTACCTGCCCGGTGCTGGAGCTGCGCGGCGACTTGTCGGTAGCAGCCCGCCTCGACGCCGTGCAAAGCCAACTGCGGGCACTGGGGCTGGCTTGATTTTCCTGATTTATCTGCCCGGCGACTCCCGCATAGTCCCGGCCGCATTCTTTTCTTATGCTCGACCAAGTTCGCCAGTTTATTACTGAGAATACCCTTTTCAACCTCGAAACTGACCTCGTCTTGGTTGCCGTGAGCGGCGGTCTCGATTCGGTGGTGCTGCTCGACGTACTGCACAGGCTGGGAGCCAAACTAGCCGTGGCCCACTGCCATTTCGGCCTGCGCGGCGAGGAGGCCGATGCCGACGAGCAGTTCGTCCGCAAGTTGGCCAAGCAGTACGAGGCTCCCTACCACGCCGAGTTTTTTCAGACCCAAGCCTTTGCCGAGCGCGAAGGTATTTCGACCCAGATGGCGGCCCGGCTGCTGCGCTACCGCTGGTTTGAGCAGGTGCGAGCGGATAATGGCTACGCCGTAATTGCCACGGCCCATCACCGCCGCGACGCCGCCGAAACCATGCTCCTCAACCTCACCCACGGCACCGGGCTGGCGGGCTTGCACGGCATCCGGGCCAGGCACGGCCACGTGGTGCGCCCTTTGTTGGCCTGCGCTAAGGACGACCTCTACGATTACGTGGTGGAAAACCGGCTCATCTGGCGCGAGGATGCCAGCAACGACAGCCCCGTATACCAGCGCAACCGCCTGCGCCAGCAGGTGCTGCCCGTGCTGCGCGAAATCAATCCCAATCTCGATAACACCCTGGCCGCCACCGCCGAGCGCGTGGGCGGGGCCGAGGAAATCGTGCGCCGCTACGTCGCCACCGTGGCCAGCCAGGCTCGCCGCGACGAAGCCGAGGCCACGTATTTCGACCTGTTTCCGCTGGCCCAGGCCGCCGCGCCCGCCGTGGTGCTGCACGAGCTGCTGCGCGACTTCGGCTTTGCGTGGCCCGTGGTGAAGGAAATTGTCGCGGCCTTCGACGCCCCGGCCGGCAAGCAGTTCGACTCGCCCACCCACCGGCTGGTGAAAGACCGGGGCCAGCTAGTAGTGACGCCGCGCCGGCTGGCCCAGTACGGCACCTTCCAGCTTGCCGAGGGCCAGGAAGACTTGTTGGCTGAGGGCCTGCGCCTGCGCGCCACCTACCACGCGGGCGAAGGCTACGCCATTCCGCGCTCGCGCAGCACGGCCGCGCTCGACGTTGACAAGCTCAAGTTTCCGCTCACGCTGCGCCGCTGGCGGGAGGGCGACTGGTTTATGCCGCTGGGTATGAAGGGTAAGAAGCACCTCAGCGATTTCCTCATCGACCAAAAAGTGCCGCTCAACCTCAAGGACGAAGTACGGGTGCTGACCTCGGCCGACGGGAAAATCTGCTGGGTGGTGGGCTTCCGCGTCGATGAGCGCTTCAAGGTGGAGGATACCACCGCCCGGGTGGTCACCGTGCAGCGGCTGTAGAGTCAGCCTTAGGGCTTTATAGCAAGCCTTAGGCGCCACAAGGCGCTGGCCGCGCCGCCGCGCAGCTTTCGGGTGTACTTTTACCGCGCCAGGCTTATCTGGCGCTGTTCCCTCCTACCCTTCATTAATTCCCATGAAAGTCACCGTAGTTGGGGCTGGCAACGTGGGCGCTACCTGCGCCGACGTGCTCGCCACCCGAGAGATTGCCAATGAAGTTGTGTTAGTTGACATCAAGGAAGGCTTTGCCGAAGGTAAGGCCCTCGACATCTGGCAGAAGGCCCCCATCATCGGCTACGACACCCGCACGGTGGGCGTCACCGGCGACTACGCCCGCACCGCCGGCTCGGACGTGGTAGTGATTACCTCGGGCCTGCCCCGCAAGCCCGGCATGAGCCGCGACGACCTGATCGCCACCAACGCCGGCATCGTGAAATCGGTGACCGAGCAGGTGGTGAAGCACTCGCCCAACGCCATCATCATCATCGTGAGCAACCCGCTCGACGTGATGACCTACCAGGCGCACCTCACCGCCAAGCTGCCCCGCGAGAAGGTCTTCGGCATGGCCGGCATTCTTGATACGGCCCGCTACCGCGCCTTCCTGGCCGAGGCCCTCAACGTGAGCCCCAAAGACATTCAGGCCGTGCTCATGGGTGGCCACGGCGATACGATGGTGCCGCTGCCCCGCTACACCACCGTGGGCGGCATTCCGGTAACTGAGCTCATCGACAAAGCCACGCTCGACGCCATCGTGGAGCGCACCAAGAACGGCGGCGGCGAGCTCGTGAAGCTCATGGGCACCTCGGCCTGGTACGCGCCCGGCGCGGCGGCGGCCCAGATGGTCGAAGCCATCGTGCGCGACCAGCGCCGCGTATTCCCGGTGTGCGTGGAGCTGCAAGGCGAATACGGCATCAACGGCGTGTACCTCGGCGCGCCGGTGATCCTGGGCAAGAACGGCATCGAGAAAGTAATTGAGCTGCAACTTAACGACGAGGAAAAGGCCCTGCTCGAAACCTCCCGCGGCCACGTGAAGGAGGTAATGGACGCGCTCGATAAAATGAGCGCCCAGCCGGCGGCGTAAGCGCCTGCATGAATTAAAAATTAAAAATGAGTAATTAAAAATTTGCAGGTCAATGGTTTGCTCATTTTTAATTACTCATTTTTAATTTTTAATTCTGTCGAGGAAGTTGGAAACCGGTGTAACTTCCCTTCATGCACCTTCAACTCGTTGATACCAACCCTGAAATAACCGCCGCCTGGCAAAAAGTCTTCGCTGGGGTACCCCAAATCAGCATTCACCACGGCTCCATTTTCGACTACCCCGCCGACGCGCTCGTCAGCCCGGCCAATAGCTTCGGCTACATGAATGGCGGCATCGATTTCGCCATCTCCAAGCACCTGGGCTGGCACCTGGAAAAAGACTTGCAGCGCATCATCCGCGAGAAATACTATGGGGAATTACTGGTGGGACAAGCCGAGATCCTACCCACCGGCCACGCTCTCTTTCCCTACCTGATTGCCGCGCCCACCATGCGCACGCCCATGACCATCACGCGCGGCCCCAACGTGTACCAAAGCATGAAAGCCGTGCTGCTACTGCTGCGCCACGGCCGGCTGGCCACCGGCGAATTGGTGCGCGACAACGTGCAACGGGTGGCTATTCCGGGGCTGGGCACCGGTATTGGGCAGGTGCGCCCGCTGGTATGCGCCCGGCAAATGCGCCTGGCCTGGGAAGACGTCATGCGGGAAAATTACCGCACCGAAAAGGACTGGGAGCAGATGTGCGCTAACTACGCTTATTTCTACACCCACGACGCGGCGGATATTAAGTACGCTATTCCGTAGCCGCGCCGGCCCGCGCCGCCGCGCAGTTTTTGCCCCTACCCTACCTTTGGGGCCTGCCATGTCTGATTCGCCCCGCGCCACGCTCCTTATTCAAACTGCCTTTATCGGCGACGTTATCTTAGCCACGGCGCTGGTTGAATATCTGGCCCTGCGCGAGCCCGCCGCCCCGCTCGACGTGCTGGTGCGGCGTGGCAACGAGGGCTTGCTGGTGGGCAACCCGCACATTCGGCGGGTGCTTATCTGGGACAAGAAAAGTCAGAAATATCCCAATTTGCTGCGCCTGCTGCGACAGATTCGCCAGGCGAAATACGGCCGGGTAATGACGCTGCAGCGCTTTGCCAGCACGGGATTTCTCACGGCCTTTTCGGGCGCAACGGAGCGGGTGGGCTTTGCCGAAAATCCGTTCAGCCGGTTTTTCACGCGGCGCGCGCCGCACGTTATCGGCGACGGCACGCACGAGGTAGCGCGTAATCTTTCATTAATTGAAGATGAAAAATTAAAAATTAAAAATGAGTTTACCGCCAGCTCTCCAGTGAATGGAGAAAGCAGCGCTGACTTTTTTAATTCTTCATTTTCAATTTTTAATTCCCCGCGCCTCTACCCCACCCCGGCCGATGAGGCCGCCGCCGCGCCCTACGCGGCCGTGGGTGAGTACGTGTGTTTGGCCCCCACCTCAGTCTGGTTTACCAAGCAGTACCCCGAGGAAAAATGGCTGGAACTGCTGGCCGCGCTGCCCGCGGGCCTGCGGGTGTACCTGCTCGGCGGCCCGCCCGACGCGGTCGCCTGCGAGCGGCTGGCCCAGGCGGCCAACCGGCCGGGGCTAGTCAACCTGGCGGGTCAGCTCTCGCTGCTGGCCTCGGCGGCCCTCATGCGCGGGGCGGTGCTCAACTACGTCAACGACTCGGCGCCGCTGCACCTGTGCTCGGCCGTGGATGCGCCGGTGTGCGCCATTTTCTGCTCCACGGTACCCGCGTTTGGGTTTGGGCCGCTGAGTACGTTTGCCCGCATTGTGGAGCACCCGGGGCCGCTGGCCTGCCGGCCGTGCGGGCTGCACGGGCACGCCCGTTGCCCGCTGGGGCACTTCCGCTGCGCCCGCGAAATTGATACCGCGCAGTTGCTGGCAGCACTGGCCGAGGCCCGGGCCTGGCGCGGGATGTAGCGTAAGCATCAGCTTGCGAGCGCCGCGAGCAGGGGCGCTGGCAGACGTTCGCTTACGTGACTGCTCGCGGCGCTCGCTCGCAAGCTGAAGCTTACGCTACTGGCTGAAATAGCCCGCACCAAAAACGGTTGATTATGCGTATCTTACTAGTATGGACCGCATCTATCACCTCCTCGCCGAACACTGGCATCTGAGCCAGACGCAGTACTGGCACCTGCATCTGCTCAGCTCGGTACTCCTGGGCCCTTCGCTGGGCATTTTACTCCTGATTCTTTTCCGGCGCGTGCGCCGCAAAGCCCCCCTGCGACCAGCAGCCTAGCCGGGCTTCAGGCTGGCCTCAGCCGAACTGCTCCCACAGGGCGCGCAGGCTCAGACCTCCCATAATCAGCACTACAGCCCAGCCGGATAGCAGCATCCAGCGGGGATGCCGGTACGCGCCCATGAGGCGCGGACTGGCGGCTGCTACCAGCACAATAGCTAGGGCAATGGGTAGAATCAGCCCATTGACCGCCCCGGCGAAAACCAGCAGCTGCGTGGGCTTGCCCACCAGCACGAAAATGGCCGTCGATAAGATGATGAACCCCGAAATGCAGGCTCGCTCGTAGCGCGCCAGCGCGGGGTGGAAAGTTTTGAAAAACGACACCGACGTGTAGGCCGCGCCCACAACCGACGAAATGGCCGCGCTCCACAAAATGACGCCGAACAACCGAAAGCCCACCTCGCCCGCCGCCGACCGGAACACGCTCGCCGCCGGGTTGTCGGCATCGAGCACCGCGCCGTGGCTGAGCACGCCCACGATGGCCAGAAACAAGACGAAACGCATCAGGGTAGAAATCACGATGCCGCTCACGGCGCTGCGCGTCACGACCTCTTGGCTATCGAGACCTTTGATGCCCGCATCGAGCAGCCGGTGCGCGCCCGAAAACGTGATGTAGCCGCCCACCGTGCCGCCCACGATGGTGATAATGGCCTTCGAGTCTACCTTGACGGGCAGCACAGTGTGGTGCAGCGCTTGCAGCAGCGGCGGGTGGGCGCTGAAGGCGATGCCCAGCGTGAGCAAAATCTTGACGGTGCCCAGAATCCTGGTGAAGCCGTCGAGCATTTTGCCCACCTCGCGCACCCAGAACAACAGCAGCGCCACCGCGCAGCTCAGCACGGCCCCCTGCTCGAAGGAGAGGCCGGTAAGTACGTTCAAGCCCAGTCCGCAACCCGCGATATTGCCGATATTAAAGGCAAAGCCGCCCAGAATAACCATGCCCGCCAGGGCGTAGCCCAGCCCGGGTAGCAGCCGGTTGGCCAGATCCTGGGCGCGCAGCTCGCTCACCGTGAGAATGCGCCAGGTATTGAGCTGAGCGCCCACGTCCAGCACCACCGACACGAGGATGACGAAGCCGAAGCTGGTGAGCAGCTGCTGGGTGAAAACGGTGGTCTGGGTGAGAAAGCCGGGGCCGATGGACGAATTGGCCATCAAAAAGGCGGCGCCCAGGCTGGCCCCGCCCCAGGCGCGAAAGCGGGTTTTCATCGGCTGCTGGGCACTGGGGTGAGCGCTCCGCCGCCGGCCTGCACGACCACGCCGGCCTGGGCCAGCGCCGCCCGCAGTTGGCGAGCAAATTCCAGGGCGTGGGCCCCGTCGCCGTGCAGGCACACGGTATCGGCCCGAATGGCGACTTCCGAGCCCTGCTGGGTGCGCACCCAGCCACCCTGCACCATGCCCAGCACCTGAGCAATAGCGGCTTCGGAGCTGGTAATGAGCGCGTCGGGCTGGCGGCGCGGCGTGAGCGTCCCGTTGGCCTGGTACGTGCGGTCGGCAAATACCTCGTGGGCGGTACGCAGGCCGATTTTCTCGCCCGCCTTGGTTAGTTCCGAGCCGGCCAGGCCGTAGAGCAGCAGCTCGGGCTGCACCTTATACACGGCCTCGGCAATGGCTTCGGCCAGGGCGGCATTGGTGGCGGCCATGTTGTAGAGCGCGCCGTGGGGCTTGAGGTGGTGCAGGTGAGCACCCTCGGCGCGCACCACGGCCGCCAGCGCGCCGAGCTGGTACACCGTCATGTCGAAGGCCTCTTCGGCCGAAATATCCATGTTGCGCCGGCCGAAACCCACCAAATCGGGCAGGCCGGGGTGCGCCCCAATGGCCACCCCCTGGGCCAGCGCCCGGCGCACGGTTTGGCGCATCACGCCGGGGTCGCCGGCGTGGAAGCCGCAGGCCACGTTGGCCGAGGTTATCAGGGGCATGATTTCGGCATCCTGGCCCAGCGTCCAGGTTCCGAAGCTTTCGCCCATATCGCAGTTTAAATCAACGGTAGCCGCTAGCATCATAGTCGCAGTGATTGCAAGTAAACAGCCCGCGCCAAGGCGTCGATATGCTGCTCCTGCGCAAGATACTGCGCCTGGGCCTCGGCCAGCGTTACTGGAGCGAACCGCAGCTGCGCACCCGGCAGCGCCTGGGCCAGCCGGCCGCGGTCGGCGGTGATGACCTGGGCCAGGCGCGGGTAGCCGCCGGTAGTCTGGCAATCGGCCAGCAGTACGATGGGTTGGCCCCCGGCGGGCACCTGCACCGTACCAAACGTGACGGCGCTCGACAGCAGCTCGGCACTCGCCAGGCGCTCCAGCGGTGGGCCGCTGAGCCGGGCTCCCATGCGGTCGGCCGCCGGGGTCACGGTGAAGGACTCAGCCCAGAAAGCCCGCTGGCTCGCGGGCGAAAACTGCTCGTATTCGGGGCCAGGCAGGGCACGCACCACCAGCGGAGCGCCAGGCGAAGCCAGCGGCTCCTGGGCAACGTGCCAGCGGGCAGCGACCCCGCCAGCGGCGGTGGGTTGCAATTGGTTGAATAACCGTTGCGCGGCGGCGGACCACTCCCCTACCGGTAGCTCGTCGCCGGCCCGCAGCGCCCGGCCGCCCAGCCCGCCCAGCGCGGCGCGCAGGTAGGTGGCCCGGCTACCCAGCACCGGCGGCACGGCCACGCCGCCCGCCACGGCCAGCCAGGCCCGGCCGCTGGCGGTGGGCTTATCGAAAGCCAGCACGGTACCGGCGCGCACGGCCACCGGTCGGCCCAGCGGCACGGGCTGGCCGCTGATACTCGCGCCTAGGTCGGCGCCGGTGAGGGCCAATAGAGTATCGGCCAGCAGGCGCAGGTGGGGGCCGCGCAGGGTGATTTCGAGGCCGGCGGCAGTTTCGGGATTACCGACGAGGAGATTGGCCGTGCGCAGGGCCACGGCGTCGAGGGCACCGCCGACGACGAGCCCGGCCTGCTGATAGCCGAAGCGGCCAAGGTCCTGCACCGTGGTGAGCAGGCCGGGCTTTAGAACAGTGAGGCTCATGCGTTCAGGCGCGAAAATGCCGTTACTGAGATGGGTACGAAGCGCAGCCGGTCGCCGGCTTGCAGCAGGCTGGGCGGGGTGCGGACCGGGTCGAACAGCCGCCGGGGCGTGCGTCCGATAAGCTGCCAGCCGCCCGGCGTGGGCAGCGAGTAGATGCCGGTTTGCGCCCCCGCGATGCCCACCGCGCCGGCCGGCACCAAAGGCCGGGGCTGCGCCCGGCGCGGGGTCGCCAGCCGCGCATCGAGCCCGCCGAGATAAGGAAAGCCGGGCGCGAAACCGACCATGTACACCAGATACTCGGGGGCGGCGTGGCGGGCAATGACTTCCGCCGTCGAGAGCTGCGCGTGGCGGGCTACCAGCTCCAGGTCGGGGCCGTAGTCGCCGCCGTAGCACACCGGGATTTCGACCAGCGGGCCGGGCGCGGCGATGGTTGCGGCGGCCTGGGCGGTGGGCAACAGGCCTTGCAAGGCGCCCACCATTTGCTCGTAGGGCAGTTCAGCGCGGCTGTGGCGCAGTGCCCAGGGGTCGTAGTACACGGTGAGCGTGGTGAAGGCTGGCACAACCTCGCGCAGGCCGGGCGGCGGGTATTGGGCCAGGAGCTGGGCAAAGGCCCGGATGAGCTGGTGGGTGGCCGGGTCAATGGCTTGACCGAACTCCAGCACCACGGCCGCGTCGCTGAGCGGGTAGAAATGCGGCGCGGCGTTAGGGTCAGTCATGAGGATAGCCGGTTACTTTTGAAAAGTTTATTAAATCCCCTGTCATGCTGACGAAGGAAGCATCTTCTTCCAGCCGCTTGCGCCTGATTTGCTCACTTGAAGCTATTCCCAAGCCAGCGTACTGCTGGTAACACCAAGCTCCAGCTTGGTGAGGCGTTAGGGTGTGCTCGCCGGACAAATCACCAAGCTGGAGCTTGGTGTTACCAGCAGTACGCTAACCTAAGAGCTGCTGTAATGTATGCAGCTGTCAAAAAAGCTTCGGTGTCAAGAAAATGCTTCGCAAGCTCAGCATGACGGACGAATTTTGCTATTTAGCCTCGTTTCTCGCTCACGCCTTCGCATGATTTCTACTTACCGTAAATATGGGACGCTCGGCGGCCTGCTGCTCGCCGCAGCCTGCCAGCGGGCATCCTACCCTACTACCCAAGCTACTGTTACGGCCGCGCCCGTATCCGCCCCGGCCGTGGTGCCCGGCGTAAGCCGCGAGCTGGCCGAGTTTCGCAAGCAGTTCATTAGCCGGGTGGCTTATGAGCTGCGCCTGACCGTACCCGCCAGCAAGGCCGCCCCCGTGCAGGCCGAGGAAACGGTATCCTTCCGCCTGCGCGACAACCGCGCCCCGGTGCAGCTTGATTTTAAGGGCCAGGCCAGCCAGCTGCGCGCGCTGGCTATCAACGGCCAGCCCGTTCCCATCGACTACCGTCAGGAACACCTCGTACTACCCGCCGCCGCGCTGCGGGTGGGTGATAACGTGGTAAAAATCAGCCTCGATGCCGGCGATTTGTCGCTCAACCGCAACGCCGATTACCTCTACACCCTGCTCGTGCCCGACCGGGCGCGCACGGTAGTGCCGGTATTCGACCAGCCCAATCTGAAGGCCACCTTCGCGCTGGCGCTCACGGTGCCGCCGGGCTGGAAAACCGTGGCTAACTCGCGCTGGGCGGGCACCGACAGCAGTAAAACCACCCAGTTTATTCCGTCGGATTCCATCAGCACGTACCTGTTTTCGTTCGCGGCGGGCAAGTTTCAGCGGGTGACACGGCAGGTGAGCGGCCGGCCCATGAATTTTCTGCACCGCGAAACCGACACGACTAAAATTCGGCTGAGCATGCCGGCCATTTTCCGGCTGCACGGCGAGGCGCTGGCGTTCTTGGAAAGCTACACGGGCATTGCCTACCCGTTTCAGAAATTCGACTTCACGGCCATTCCCGACTTTCAGTACGGGGGCATGGAGCACGTCGGCAATATTGACTACAAGGCCAGTACGCTGTTTTTGGACGAGGGCGCGACCAAGGACCAGCTGCTGGCCCGCCAGAATCTCATCGGCCACGAAACGGCTCACATGTGGTTTGGCGACCTCGTCACCATGCAGTGGTTCAACGACGTGTGGATGAAGGAGGTCTTCGCCAACTTCATGGCTGATAAGCTGAACCCCGAGGCGGCGGGCGGCTCGGCGCAGCTGCTCAAGTTCGTAACCGACCACTACCCCGCCGCCTACGCCGTGGACCGCACCGCCGGCGCCAATCCCATCCGGCAGCCGCTCGAAAACTTGCAGGAAGCCGGCTCGCTCTACGGCAGTATCATCTACCACAAGGCACCCATCATGATGCGCCAGCTGGAGCTGCTGATGGGCGAGCAGCCCTTCCAGGCTGGGGTGCGCGAATACTTGAAAAAGTACGCCCACGGCAATGCCACCTGGCCCGACCTCATCGCCATTCTCGACGCCCACACGCCCGCCGACCTCGCCGCCTGGAACCAGGTGTGGGTGAATCAGCCCGGCCGGCCGGTGTTCGACTATGAGCTACAAGCGGGGGCGAAGCAGCTCGTCATCCGGCAGCGCGCCGAGGATAGCTCCGACCGCCTCTGGCCCCAGCAGTTTGAGGTGCTGGCCACGTACCCCGGCGGGGCCGTGCGGCTGCCTGTCAACATGAGCCAACGCGAAGTGACCGTGCCGCTGCCCGCCGGCAAAGGCGCCCCCAGCTACGTGCTGCTCAACTCGCAGGGCCTGGGCTACGGGGTATTCCCGGTGCCGCAGTCGGCCGCCGACCACCTGGCCGACCTGGCCGACCCGGTGGCCCGCGCCAGCACCTACATTGCCCTCTACGAAAACATGCTGGCCGACCGGGGACTGGCCCCGCGCCCGCTGCTCGACCGCCTCGTGGCGCAGATGGCGCACGAAACGAACGACCTCAACATCAAGCTCCTCACCGGCCAGGTAAGCGCCATTTACTGGCAATTTCTGCGGCCCGCCGAGCGTACCGCCCTGGCTCCCGCGCTCGAAAAAGCCCTCTGGCAAGCCCTGCTGGCCCAGCCCAGGCCCGGCGAGCAGAAACTGTACTTCAAAGCCTACCAGAGCATCGCCCTCACGCCCGAGGCCCAGCAGCGCCTGTACCAGATCTGGCTCAGCCAGAAAGCCCCCGCGCAGGTGAAGCTGACCGAGGACGACTACACCGCCCTGGCCCTGGCGCTGGCCGTGCGCGACTACGCGGCCCCGCAACCCATTCTGGCCCAGCAGCTGGCCCGCATCACCAACACCGACCGCCGCCAGCGCCTGCAATTCCTGATGCCGGCCCTCTCGCCCGACGTGGCCGTGCGCGACCAGTTTTTTGCCTCACTCAAAGACGAGAAAAACCGCGAGAAAGAAGCCTGGGTGCAGAGCGCCCTGGGCTACCTGCACCACCCGCTGCGCCAGGCCACCTCGGAAAAGTACCTGCCCGCCAGCCTCGACCTGCTGGAAGAAATTCAGCAGACGGGCGATATTTTCTTCCCCGCCGGCTGGCTGCAAGCGACGCTGGGCTCCTACCAATCGGCCGCGGCGGCGCGCACGGTGCGCGCATTTCTGGCGGCGCACCCGGCTTATAATCCGCAGCTGCGCAATAAGTTGCTGCAAGCGGCGGATGATTTGTTTCGGGCGGAGAAGCTGACGCGTTAGAAAACTACCCGTCGTGCTGACGAAGGAGGCAGCTTAGTTGCTGGCGCAACTTGTTTTGACCTGACAAGCGGCTTCCTGCGTCAGCATGACAACGGTTGTGGAAGGCCAGCATAGAAAACTACCGCTACCAGTCTCACTGGCGCGAGTTTAGGCGCAGCCGTAACTCGTGCCTACTCATGCAGTGGAGGCTGCGCCTCCACTGCCGCAACGCGGCAAGTCGGCGATAGAGCGGTTATCTGGTGAGGTAGAGAAACTGAATTTCAGGAACAATGCCAGCTTGCCGCGTTGCGGCAGTGGAGGCGCAGCCTCCACCTCATGAGTAGGCACGAGTTACGGCTGCGCCTAAACTCGCGCCAGTGCAGTTATCTCCGCGCGCTATACAAGGCGAGTAGCTGCCATGCTGACGCAAGCAGCATTTTACCCGGCTCGCCTTATTCCCTTAGCATAACCCGTTTCTGCCAAAACGCCACTCCCGACTGCTCGACGGCCGATTATCCGGCGATGCGCCGAAAAGCCGCTGCCCAGGCGCGAACTTTGTTGCTTTCGTTGGTTTATAGCTACAATGTCTGATTACCACCAGTTCGAATATCCCAACGGCATCCGCCTGCTGCACAAAGAAGTGCCGCACACCAAAATCGCGCACTGCGGCTTTTTGCTCGACATCGGCTCGCGCGACGAGCAGGCGCACCAGCAGGGGCTGGCCCATTTCTGGGAGCACATGGCCTTCAAGGGCACGCGCAAGCGCAAGTCGTTTCACATCCTTAATCGCCTCGAAACCGTGGGCGGCGAGCTCAACGCCTACACGACCAAGGAGAAAATCTGCTTCTACGCCACGCTGCTCAGCACCCACTTCGAGCGGGCTTTCGAGTTGCTTACCGATCTCACGTTCAATTCGATATTTCCGGAGCGGGAGGTTGAGAAGGAGCGCGGCGTAATTCTGGAAGAAATGAGCATGTACCAGGATGCGCCCGAAGACGCCATCGTCGATGACTTCGACACCGTCATCTACGGCGAGCATCCGCTGGGCGTCAACATCCTGGGCACCCGCGAGAGCGTGAGCAGCTTCCAAACGGCCGACTTCCACGCCTTCTACGACGAGAACGTACGCACCGACCGGCTGATTTTCAGCTCGGTGAGCAATCTTCCCTTCAAGGAAGTGAAGCGGCTGGCCGACCGCTTTTTAGCCCCCATTCCGGCCCGGCTGGGGCCGCGGGCGCGGCTGCCCTTCAGCGGCTACGTACGCCGCGACCGCGTGGAGCAGCGGCCGATCACCCAGGCGCACTGCCTGGTGGGCGGCCCCGCCTACCCCATCACCGACGAGCGCCGGGTACCGTTTTTCATGCTCAACAACATCCTGGGCGGGCCGGGCATGAACTCGCGCCTCAACCTGGCCGTGCGCGAGAAGTACGGCCTGGTGTACACCATCGACAGCTCGTACTCGCCCTACACCGACACCGGCCTGTTTGGCATCTACTTCGGCACCGAAGCCAAGCAGCTCAACCGCACGCTGGGCCTGGTGCAGAAAGAATTAAAGCTGCTGCGCGAGAAGGAATTGACGACGAGCCAGCTGCACGTGGCCAAAAATCAGCTCATGGGTCAATTGGCCATGAGCGAGGAAAGCAATTCGGGCCTGATGCAGCTGCTGGGCAAAAGCACCCTCGACCTGGGCCGCGTGGAGCCGCTGAGTGAGATTTTTACCCGCATCGAAAACGTGACGACCAGCCAGCTCCGCGAGCTGGCCAACGACGTACTGGCCGAGGCTAACCTGAGCATTTTGCAGTACGTGCCCGAGAAATAGCCTTCCGCATGGCTAAGTCTGCCTCTGTTTTCGGCCCCGTGCCGGGCATCGCGCCCGGCCACGAGTTTGCCAATCGACTGGAGCTGTGGAGCGCCGGCGTGCACCGCCAAACCCAGGCTGGCATCAGCGCCCGCCAGGGCGAGGGGGCCGAAAGCATCGTGCTCTCGGGTGGCTACGAAGACGATGAGGACCTGGGCGCGGTAATTATCTACACCGGCCGGGGCGGGCGCAGCGCCGAAAGCCAGCAGCAGGTAGCCGACCAAACCCTGACCGGGGCCAACCGCGAGTTGGCCCGCAACGTGCTCACCGGCTTGCCCGTGCGCGTAACGCGCAAGGTGACCGAGGCCGGCCGCAGCTTTTATCGCTACGCCGGCCTCTACCGCATCGCCAGCTACTGGGCCGAGCCGGGCCGCTCGGGCCACCGCGTATGGCGCTTCCGCCTGGAAGAGCTGGCCGAGGAGAAGGCCGCGCCAGCCGAGGCGCCCGGCCTCCCCACGGCGCAGGAACCCCTGCCCGCCTACGGCCCGGCCCCGCGCCGGCTGGCAACCACGCTGCGCCTGGTGCGCGACACGGCCGTTACGCGCCGGGTTAAGCTGCTGCACGATTACCACTGCCAGGTGTGCGGCGAGCGGCTGGCCAGCCCCGCCGGGCCGTACGCCGAGGCGGCGCACATCCGGCCGCTGGGCGCGCCGCACCACGGCCCCGACGTACTGGCCAACGTATTGTGTTTGTGCCCCAACCACCACGTGCTGTTCGACCTCGGCAGCTTCGGCGTGGCCGACGGCGGCGCGCTGCTGGGCCTGGCCGGCCAACTGCGGCAGCACCGCCAGCACGTAGTAGCGCCGGAGTTTCTGGCTTACCATCGCACCCATTTCTACGAGCCGCAGGCCGGCCCACTTCGCTGAGCCCATGCCCCAGCCAGTTTTCGGCCACGTGGGCACGGCCCGGCCGGGCGACCTATTCGCCTCGCGCCTCGACTTATCGCTGCGCGGGCAGCACCGGCCGCCCCGGGCCGGCGTGTGCGCCACCGTAGCGCACGGGGCCGAGAGCATCATTCTCGCCGACCAGTACGAGGACGACGAGATCCACGACGACTACTTCTGGTACGCCGGCCACGGCGGGCGCGACGCCCAGACCGGCCGCCAGGTGACCGACCAGGAGTTCAATCACCGCAACCGCGCCCTGGCCCGCAGCCAGGAAACCGGTTGGCCCGTGCGCGTATTCCGGCGCATCGACGGCGCGCCCGCCGCGTGGCAGTTTCGCTACGAGGGGCTGTGGCGCGTGGTGGCGCACGAGTATGTAGTGGGCCGCTCGGGCTACCGCGTGTACCGTTTCCGGCTGGAGCCGTTTTACGCCGGTTAGATTGCGGAGCGCGCTGGTGCCCCACGCAGCGCCAGTTGCCAATGCCCCGGGTGAAAAGCCCCCGCGCAAACGACGGCAGTCCAGCCGCAGCAAGCAGCAGCCCGACCTTTGCAGTGCGCGTCCTTGCCCCGTACCGGCCAGCGCCGAAACGGCGGGAACGCGCACTACCACTTTCGCACGCCTGCGCCTGGCCTATTTCAATGACCGACGATTCCATTCAAGCCTACGCCAACCACCACACCGAGCCCGAGCCGCCGCTGCTGCACCAGCTGTGGCGTGAGACGCACTTGCAGCTACTCATGCCGCGCATGGCTACCGGCCACTGGCAGGGCCGGCTGCTGAGTATGTTAGCGCACTTGCTCAAGCCCCGCCGCGTGCTTGAAATCGGCACGTTTACCGGCTACGCCACCTTGAGCCTGGCCGAGGGCCTGACGGCGGATGGTCACCTGCACACCATCGAAATCAACCCCGAGCGCGAGAGCCGCATCCGGCGCTACGTAGCGGCGGCGGGCCTCACCGACCGGGTGACGCTGCACATCGGCGACGCACGCGACGTTTTAGCCGGGTTGGTCGGCGAAGTGTGGGACTTGGTCTTTATCGACGCCGACAAATTGCACAATGGCCGGTATTTTGACCTCGTAATCAACCAGGTGCGAGCGGGTGGCCTGGTGGTGGTCGATAACGTCCTGTGGGGCGGCAAGGCCCTGCCCGACTATCCGCTCAAAGCCAACGACCACGATACCCGGGCCGTACGGGCCTTCAACGAGCAAATGCGCCACGACCCGCGCGTGGTGCCGCTGCTCCTACCCGTACGCGATGGGCTGCTGCTGCTGCGCAAAGTATAAGAGGCTGTTGAATTTCTCTTTTTTATAAATGAGGTATGTTTCAGACACGAGACGTTAGACACGAGACATGAGAAAGCTCAATAGGGTAGTTCTCATGTCTCGTGTCTAACGTCTCGTGTCTGAATGCTCTGAACCACGAACACCAATTCTATGCGTTTTCTACTCCTGGCCGGGCTAGCCTGGCTCCTTACTTTCAGCGCCGCAGCGCAGAGCGTGGTGCGCGGTAAAATTCTGGATGGCAAGGACCAGAGCCCGCTTATCGGGGCCAATGCCGTCCTCATTCACCTGCCCGACTCGGTACGCACCGGCACCGCCGTGGGGGCCGATGGCAGCTTTGAGATCTCGAACGTAGCGCCGGGCCGCTACTTATTCTCGGCCTCCTTTATCGGCTATAAGGAGCAGCGCCAGCCTCTGACGGTGCCCGCCGGCGGCGCACCCGTGGCCGTGGGCACCGTGGCCATGCAGGCCGGCGGCGTGGCCCTGAAAACGGTGGTCGTGACCGGCCAGGCCGTGCAGGCCGTGCAGCGCGGCGACACTACCAGCATCAACGCCCGGGCCTTTAAAACCAACCCCGACGCCACGGCGGGCGACCTCGTTACCAAGATGCCCGGCATCTCGGTCGATGCCAGCGGCAAAACCCAGGCCCAGGGCGAGCAGGTGCAGCAGGTGCTCGTGGACGGCAAGCCCTTCTTCGGCACCGATCCCGATGCCGTACTTAAAAACCTACCCGCCGAGGCCATTGACCGGGTCGAGATTTTCGACCAGCAGAGCGAGCAGAGCCGGTTTTCGGGCTTCAATGACGGCAACACGCAAAAGACGCTGAATATTGTTACCAAACCCTCGTTTCGCAACGGGCAGTTTGGGCGGGCCGTGGTGGGGGCCGGGGCCGGCGAGTCGGCCTCCGACAGCCGCGCCGGCCGCTACCGGGCTAGCCTGAACCTTAACGACTTTCACGGCAACCGCCGCATGACGGTGCTGGCCCAGAGCAACAACGTGAACGAGCAGAACTTCGGCACCGACGACCTGCTGGGCGTAATCGGCAACTCGGCGCCCGGCGGCCGGGGGGGCGGGGGCGGCGGCGGCAATGCCGGTGATTTCCTGGTCAACCAAAGCGGCGGCATCAGCAAAACCACGGCGGCGGGCCTCAACTATTCCAACTCCTGGAACAAGAAAACCGAGCTGACGGGTAGCTACTTCTTCAATCACTCCAACAACACGCTGAATAGCAGCACCAACCGGCAGTTTGTAACGGGGGCGCGCTACAACGAAAACTCGTTTTCGAGCAGTACCAACACCAACCACCGCGCCAACTTCCGCCTCGATCACAAAATCGATTCGATGACGTCGGTGCTGTTCCGCCCCCGCATTTCGTGGCAGCAAAACGACGCGGGCAAGACGCTGCTGGGCGTCACCTCGCGGGAGGGCGTGACGCAGAGCCAGATAAATTCTCTTTACACCTCCGACAACCAAGCCATTAATCCCGGCGGCGACCTGCTGCTGCGCCGCCGGCTGGGCCAGCGCGCCGGTCGCACGCTCTCGCTCAATCTGAGCGGGGCCTACAATGGCCGCAACGGCACTTCGGTACTGAATACCACCAACGTGGGCAGCAATGCGGCCAACCTCAACCAGCGCTCGGAGCTCACGCAGCGTAGCGGCAACGTCGCGGGCAACCTGGCTTATACCGAGCCGGTGGGCCAGCACGCGCAGCTGCAAGCCAACTATTCGCTCAACTACGCGCCCAACAACTCGGCCAAGTATACCAACGACTTCAACGACACTGACAAGCAGTATAACCTACTTAATGAAGCGCTTAGCAACGTTTTCAATAATTACTACCTCACCCAGGGCGGCGGGCTGAGCTACCGCTACAACACCCGTACCTTCCAGGCTTCGCTGGGGGCCAGCGGGCAGGTGGCGCGCCTGCGCGGCGACCAGACCTTCCCCCGCCCCGGCCCGGTAGATTACACGTTCTGGAACGTACTGCCCCAGGCAATGGTGATGTGGCGGCCCGACCGCGAGCACAACGTGCGCGTATTCTACCGCACCAATACCAACGCCCCGAGCATCAACCAGTTGCAGGCGGTAGTCAACAACTCCAACCCCCTGCAGCTCACCATCGGCAACCCCAATCTGCGCCAGGAGTACGCCCACAACATGGTGGCGCGCTACTCGGCTACCAAGGCGGGCAGCTCCAGCAATTTCTTCACGCTACTCTCGGGCAGCTACACGCAGAATCCGATTTCTAACAGCACCATCGTGGCGGCCCGCGATACTACCTTCACCCCTACCGGTGCGACCGAAGCCGTGCGCCTGCCAGCCGGTGGCCAGCTCACGCAATCGACTAACCTTCAGCAGCAGTACAGCCTGCGGGCGCTGGCCAGCTACGGCCGCCCGCTGCCCGTCATCAAATCGAACCTCAACCTGAGCCTGGGAGCCAACTACAGCCAGAATCCCGGCCAGGTCAACGGGCAACTCAACTACGCCCGCACGCCCTCCGTCAACGTGGGCCTCACCCTGAGCAGCAACGTGAGCGAGCGCCTCGACTTCACGCTCACCTCCAACTCCACCCAGAGCTACGTGCGCAATACCCTGCGCAAGCAGCTCGACAACTCGTACTTCAACCAGCTCACTCGCTTGAAGCTGAGCTGGATAGTGGGACCGGGCATTTCGATCCAAACCGACGTAACCCACCAGCTTTACCGCGGCCTGAGCGCGGCTTATAACCAGAACTACGTGCTCTGGAATGCCAGCATCGGGAAGAAAGTCTTCCCCGGTCAGCGCGGCGAAATCAAGCTCTACGCCTTCGACATTCTCAAGCAGAACCGCGCCATTCAGCGCAACGTGAATGTGGCTTACTTCGAAGACGTGCAAACCACCGTCTTGCAGCAATACTTTATGCTGATGTTCACCTACAACATCCGCTCGGCCAACATGACGGCCCTGCCCGAAGGCCCCGGCCAGGGCGGCGGCCGGCGCGGGCGCGGCGGCTTCAATGGCCCGCCGGATGGCGGCCCGGGTGGTGGTCCCGGCGGCCCGCCCCCCGGCGGCTTCGGCGGCCCTCCCGGTGGCTAATAACTACTCCCTGACTGTTCGCTAGCGCGAGTTCATAACAATTCGCTGGCGCGAGTTTAGGCGCAGCCGTAACTCGCCGCTGGCCGGTGGGTGGAGTTTCCGGACTCCACTGCCGCAACGCGGCAAGTTGGCGGTAGGTCTGCGTTAAGTAGGATTGCTTTGCCGAAGCAACGCCAACTTGCCGCTGGCGCGGCAGTGGAGGCACAGCCTCCACATCATGGTCAGCACGAGTTACGCTACGCTAAACTCGCGCTAGCAAATGGCTAGCAAAAGCTTAAGATAAAATCAGCCCTATCAACGAGCGTCAACTCATCCGGCCCCATGCGCGTAACGCAGCCCAGGCAGGCGCTTTTAGGCTACCTCGACCCAACGTCGAGCAGCCTCCAAGTACTGCCGAGCTTCATGTAGCGGCAAACCAGCCGGTAGCAGACAAACCGAGCGCCCCAGCGCCCGGTTTCTCGCCCGTCACCGGCTGGCTCGTTGCACTTTTTTCTTAACTTGCCAACCGTAGGCCGCGTGGTACGTTGACTGGCACTCCGTTATGAAGAAATTTTTCCCGGCTTTGCTGCTGGGGCTGGCCAGCCGCCAGGCGCTGGCCATTGCCCCGCCCCCCGTGCCCGCTACCATGGAGCTAGCGGGCCTGCGCGTCCGGCTCGACGCCGATGCTCGCCAGCGCGTGCAACTCAAGGTCAACAGCCTATGTCGCCACGCCGCTTCGCTCGAAGCCCAGGTTGCGCTGGCCGAGGCAGCTTTCCCGCTCATCGACCGGGTGCTGGCCGAGGAAGGCGTGCCGGCCGACATGCGCTACCTCGTGCTCCAGGAAAGTGCGTTGCAGGGCAACGCCGAGAGCCGCCACGGGGCCATCGGCTACTGGCAGTTCAAGCGCGAAACGGCCCTGGAGTGGGGCCTCACCGTGAACGGCAACGTTGACGAGCGCCGCCACCTTACGGCCAGCACCCGCGCCGCCGCCCGCTTCCTGGTTCGCAACAATGCCACGCTGCGCAACTGGGCCAATGCCCTGCTCAGCTACCAAACCGGCCTGGGGGGAGTGCGCGCCTACACCCGACCCGGCGACGCCGACGCCACGGCCATGACCTTCACGGCCAATACCAACCCGTATTTACTTGATTTTCTGGCCCAGAAAATCGTGTTTGAGCCCATCTGCGCCCAGCAGGCAGTACCCTTCGTACCCTGGCGGGAAGTTCCCGCCGGCCCTGGCCTTACGCTTACCCAGCACGCCGCCGCCCTCTCCGTCGATGCCGAAACCATCGCCCGCCTCAACCCCTGGCTGCTGACCAATAAAGTGCCCCAGGATGGGCACGCGTACACGCTGCTCGTGCCGCTGGCCCAGGCTCCGCTGGCGGCCGACCCGCCCACTCCGACCCTGCCCGCGGCGGCCCTGCCTGCGCCTACGTACTTGCGCATCAACGGCATCAAGGCGCTGCTGGCCCAGCCCGGCGAAACGCCCGCCGCCCTGGCCGCGCGCGGTGGCGCTAGCCTGGGCTTTTTTCTGCGGGTAAATGAACTGGAAGACGATGAGCCGCTAACGCCCGGCGAGCCTTATTTCTTTCAGCGGAAAAAGGAAGTGGCCGACGAAGACTACCACGTAGTAGCGCCCGGCCAAACGCTGGCCACCGTGGCGCAACGCTACGGAGTACTGCGTCATTCTCTGCGTGCCTTCAACCACTTGCCCAGCGACGAGGCCATCAGCCCGGGCCTTGTGTTGTGGCTCAACCACGCTCGCCCCCGCAACATCGCGGCCGAATACCAGCCGGTACCGGGCACCCGGCCGGTAGCCACGGCGCGCCCCGCCACCCCGACGCCCGAGCCGGAAGCCCAACCCGTGGCCGTAGCCCACCCCAGTATTCCAGCTCAGGAGCCGGAGCCCGCCCCGACCGCTCCCGGCCCCCGCCCGGCCAGCTCCGCTCCGGCACACGATGAGGAGGTAGCCAGCATCAACGAGTTGCCTACGGAGGTGCCGGGGCCGCCGGTGCAGGCCCTGCCCACGCCCAGCCCGACAGTAGCGGCAGTTCCTGCTCCCAGCCAGCCCGCCGTACTGGCCGAAGTACCGGTACCCACGCGCGCGACCACTCCGGCCGCTATCCCCGCCCCCCAGCCAGCGCTTGATGCCAGCCGCCCCCACGTCGTCGCCCCCGGAGAAACCCTGTACGCGCTGGCACGCCGCGTAAACGTGCGGCCGGCCGAGCTCGCTGCTTGGAACGGCATCTCACTTACCACCCCGCTACGGGCCGGCCAGACGCTACGCCTCAGCCTTACTACCGCCGCACCGGAGTCCGTATCAGCACCTCTCCCCGGTCCCGGCCCCGATGGCTCGGGCGTTTATACCGTTGCTACGGGCGATACGTTTTACAGCATTTCCCGGCGCTACCGCTGCACTGTGGCCGACCTACTGGCGCACAACGAGCGCCCCACCCCTACGCTACGCGTGGGCGAAACCCTGCGCGTACCACGACAATGATTCAACTCGCCAGCTAGGAACTAGCGCGCTGCTCAATATGGCAGCTTCACTGACAACATTCCATGGCTCTACTCAGCGGAAAACACGCCTAACCGCCGCAACTTCTCCGCGCAGTTCTCTGCGAGTAGCATCGCCCACCATCAAATAAAAGCCCGGCTTCCTATTGGGAAGCCGGGCTTTATAGCAACTGCTGCCCGCGATTTATTGCTTTTACTACAGCTTATTCAACGCTACGGCGCGGTAGGCGGCAGCCCGGCCCACGGCGGCCTTGAGGTCGTCTTGCAGGGCGCGGCTGCTGAGCAGGCGGGGGTGCAGGTCGAGCAACGTGCCATCTTCGGCGATGACGACGGCCGTGGGCAGACGCTGGATGCCGTAGGCTTGGCGTAGCGCATCAACTTGATTGGCCGGTACGTGAGCCTGAACGCCGGTGTAAGGCGGGCGGGCCTTGGCGATCTTCTGGTGCCAGGCGGTGGGCGGCTCGTCGAGGGCGGCCATTACTACCACGATGGGCTGGCCGGCCAGGGCGGTAGTCAGCTCCTTCACGTAGGGCAATTCGCGCTGGCCCGCCGGGAAACGGCTATCCCAGAATAGGAGATACACGAGCTTACCCTTGAAATCGGCCAGCGTGAGCGCCTGCCCATCGGTGGTACGCAACGACACCGGCGGGGCCACGCTGCCGATGGACAACGACTGATTATCGGCCAGATCGCTGCGCAACAGGGCTACCCAGCCCGCCGGGGCGTGGGCCGTGGCGGCGTAGGTGGTAAGCATAGCCTGGGCATGCGCAATGTGCCCCTGCCGGATGGTTTCGAGCACGATGCGCCCCAGCACCACGGGACGGGCCTGGGCCTGCAAAAGCCGGTCGGCCAGCTCGTAACAGACGGGATAGTAGTCGGGAGCAGTAGCCTTGTGGCCGGTAGTACGGGCCTGGTAATGGACGTAGTCGAGCAGAAAATCCTGGTAGTGCTGGCTGGGCACGGCCAATTCGTTACCCGGCAGCAAACCAGGCTCCTTTAAAAAATCATAGTAATCGGGAGCCACCTCGATGCGCGGCTGGCCAGCCACGGTCTGCTCGCGCAGGTCAACGTACGTCAGGCGGTCTTCGGCGTAGGTGTAGGCGATGTCAGCCTCGGCGTAGGCCTGGAAAGCGGGCGAAAACCGGCCGTGCCGGCTGGCCTGCTTCAGCAACTGCTGCTCGCGGTCGCGGCGGTAATTCAAAAAATCCAGGAAGCCTTTTTCGCCGAGCTTGATATTCTCGGGCAGCACCTGGTAATCGTCGTTATTGATAAATTTCTGGCTGAGCTCTTGCAGGTAATTATTGGCAGCAGCGGCGGGCCGGTTCGCCGCGTCGCGGGCGTCAAACTTGCTCGTGGCCACGAGGTCGGCGGCGTCGCCGCGCAGTTCCAGCGCGTCGCCGGGCTCCAGGAAGATGGTCATTTCCTCGTCGCCGTAGCTGAGCTGGGCCAGCGTGGGCTGCGTCACGGGCAGCGAGAGGTTGAAATCACCATTGGCTTCTACGTGCACGGCGCGCTGCTGCTCGTGCGTGGCCAGGGGCTGGCTCCACCAGCTGAGGAGCAGTTTTTCGGTGCCCGTGTTGGCAAGGTGACCGTGGAGCTGGGCCGGGGTTTGGGCGGCCACCGGGGCAGCTAACAACGTCAGGCTTGTCAGCCAGAGGGATAATGCTTTCATGTGGAAAAGGATAGCAATCAGAGCAACAAGCAATTGCAAAGCACTGCTCGCTCTGGTTACTACGTCATCCCGACGCTTGACGTTCCGCCCCGGCGCATATTTCCAATAATTGTCGCCAGTTTTACGCCCCCAATCTCTTTTCCAAAGTTCATGTCGCAGCATAAAGAAGTCAAGCTCGTAACCACTCACCAGATGCTGGCGATGAAGCAGCGAGGCGAAAAAATCTCCATGCTCACGGCCTACGACTACTCGATGGCCCAGATTCTGGACGGGGCCGGCGTCGATGTGCTGCTCGTGGGCGATTCGGCCTCCAACGTGATGGCCGGCCACGAAACCACCCTGCCCATTACCCTCGACCAGATGATTTACCACGCCCAGAGCGTGGTGCGCGCTGTGAAGCGGGCCTTCGTGGTGGTCGATATGCCCTTCGGCTCGTACCAGGGCAACTCGTCGGTGGCCCTGCAATCGGCCGTGCGCATCATGAAGGAAAGCGGCGGCCACGGCCTCAAGCTCGAAGGCGGCGCCGAAATCAAGGAGAGCATCGTGCGCATCCTCACGGCCGGCATTCCGGTGATGGGCCACCTCGGCCTCACCCCGCAGAGCATCTATAAATTCGGTACTTACAATGTCCGCGCCAAGGAAGAAGCCGAGGCCAACAAGCTGCTCGAAGACGCTCACCTGCTCCAGGAAATCGGCTGCTTCGGTCTGGTGCTCGAAAAAATTCCCGCCGCCCTGGCCAAGCGCGTAGCCGAGGAGCTGACCATTCCGGTCATCGGCATCGGTGCCGGCCCCGACGTCGATGGCCAGGTCCTAGTCGTCCACGACGTGCTGGGCATCACCAAAGAGTTCAAGCCCCGCTTTCTGCGCCGCTACGCCGAGCTGCACGACGTCATGACCCAGGCCGTGCAGCACTACGTGGCCGACGTAAAAAATCGGGAGTTTCCGAGCAAGGAGGAAGGGTATTAGCCTTTGCACGCCTGCTTTTACTGCGCCCCGTTGGCTTGGCCAGCGGGGCGTTTTTATTGCTTTGTTATGCGTTGCATAATGCAAGGGGCGGGATTATATCATGTGCTACCTGCGTCGCTGGCCCCTAGCCGGAAGCATCTGACTAACAAAGACTCAGAACTGAGGTGCCACCCACGCTACTAACCATACCGGTCTATTTCTACTCCGACCCACCTGCCGAAGCGGTAGTACTATTCTTACGGATGGACACTGCGTAAGCAAGATTGGCACTACAAGTAATTCTAATTTGGGTAATATTTATTATTTTTTAAACACAAACATTACCTCTCCCTCTTGACAAAAGATCAAAAAGCTAGACTTTATGAGCTAGCAAATAGACTGATTGACAGCATATATTTGCCACGAACTCATTCTTCCTTTTTTATGCAAAAATTTTCTTCTCTTCTTATTACGTTAGGTATCGCAGCTGCGACTTTATCGTCGTGCAGCCGCTCCAACTACGCTTTCAATACCTCTGCACCGGCATACTTAGGTTCGGAGCGTGTGCAAGCGGCGGCCCAAGTAGCTGAGGCCAGTCCTGCACCCGCTGCGCAGAGCGCTACGGTTGCCTTGCCAGCCCAACAGCACACGGCTACGCACGTGGCAAAAGCTACCGTGAAACGCAGTGCGAAAGCCGTAGCCCATGCCCCCGCAGTGATGACAGAAGCGCCAGCCGCTGATGCCGTGGCTAGCACCATTGCTAAAACTTCTTACACCCGGGTTGAGCGTAAGGCAATTCGTCACCGAGTAAAGCAGATTATCGCCTCGCACAATGCCACTACCGCCGAAGGCAAAAGCCAGTTGGTAGCCGTATTACTGTGCTTTTTTCTGGGCGGCCTAGGTATCCACGATTTCTACATGGGTAAGGTTGGCAAGGGTATTCTCCAAATATTCCTGAGCCTTCTTATTGTTGGCTTCATCTTGGTAATTATTGACTTTGTTCGCCTGCTAACTGGAGATCTTAAGCCCAAGGATGGTGATTGGGCTAAGAAGCTTTAACTTTTAGTGAGTTGAAAAAGCTGAAAAAGCTCGACCCGCGAGGTCGGGCTTTTTTTGTGAGGCAGCTATTTTACAAGCTGCGCACGACAATATTCGGTACATCGCGTCAGTGCAGCAGTACAGATGTTTTCCACATATTTCACAACCTAGTTTTTCCTTCATTGCAACCATCTCCGTGGTAAATCCGATTTCCGCGTTGCACATTTGCTTTGCAAAACAAAGTTCTTCGCTTAATGGAACAACCTACGCCTCCCCTGCTCACCCGTTCCGCGAATTGGGCGCGTACTTCAATTACGCTCAAGCTCTTCAGCGTGGGGCTACTGCTGGCCCTACTGCTCATCCCGACGAGCATGGTCGAATCGCTCATCAGCGAGCGGGCCAGCACCCGCGACGCAGCTACTGAGGCCATTAGCGCGCAGTGGGGCGGCGCGCAGCTGGTACTGGGGCCGGTGCTGGTGCTGCCCTACACTGCCTTCGAAACCAACGACGGGCACTCGACCGAAGTCACCCGCTACCTGAGCTTGCTGCCCGATACGCTCAGCAGCACCGGTACGCTGGCTCCCGAGCGCCGGCACCGGGGCATCTACGAGGCGGTGGTGTACCGGGCCGGGCTGCGGGTGCAGGGCGTATTCCGGGCCCCGCCGCTGGCCGACCTGGGCGTATCGCCCTCGGCCATACGCTGGCCCGAGGCCTTCATCGCGCTGGGGATTTCCGACCTCAAGGGTATTCGCAGCGGGCTGGCCCTGCGCTGGGACGGGCAGCCCCGGCCCTTCGAGCCGGGGCTGCCCACCGAGACGGTCCTGCCCTTCGGCTCGGCCCCCACGCTCGGCACCCAGGTAGGCGAGGTGCAGCAGGCGCGGGTGAGCTACTCGCGCAGCATCGACACCGAAGAAGGCAGCCGGGGCGACGCCGCCAACGGCCTCCAGGCCCTGGTGCCCCTGGCCAACGAAGCCGCGCTTACTCAGCGCCATACTTTCGCCTTCGACCTCGACCTGAACGGTAGCACCGGCCTGCTGCAAGCCCCGCTGGGCCGCCAAACCACCCTGCACCTGAGCGCGCCCTGGGCCGACCCGAGTTTTATCGGGGCCTTTTTACCCACCCAGCGCAGCCTCACCGGGCAGGCCTTCACGGCCGATTGGAAGGTCTTTCACCTCAACCGCAACTACCCGCAGCACTGGCGTAGCACCGAGACGCGGCCCGACGTGGACGCCTCCACCTTCGGCGTGCGCCTGCTGGTACCCGTCAACGAATATTTAAAAACCATGCGGGCCGCCAAGTACGCCCTGCTGCCGCTGGCCCTCACCTTCCTGGTTTTCTTCTTTGTTGAAATCCTGAACAAGCTGCGCATTCACCCCTTTCAGTACCTGCTGGTGGGGCTGGCGCTGGTCATTTTCTACGTGCTGCTGCTGGCCTTGTCCGAACAAATGCCCTTCGACGCGGCCTACGGGCTGGCGGGGCTCACCATCGTGGGACTGGTGACGGCCTACGCGGCGGCGAGCTTCCGGCAGCGGCAGGCCACTTTGGCCACGGCCGGGGTGCTGGCGGTGGTCTACGGCTTCGTATTCGTGGTGCTGCAATTGCAGGATTACGCCCTGCTGGTGGGCAGCCTGGGGCTGGTCGTGGTACTGGCGGTGGTCATGTTCCTCTCGCGCAATATCAACTGGTACCACGCCGCCGAGGAATAAGGCCGCCGGGAGCGGCGCGGCCGGGCAACCGGCCGCGCCGCTTATATTTGCTCGCAGCAGCAGGCGCACCGCGTTCGGTGCCGAGGGTTTGCTTACGCGTAAAGGCTCCTTTTTCGGGGCTAGCGTCGCCCCCTGCCGCCGCCATTAAGCCCGCCTCCCCTCCCGCGTGAATCGCCCCAACCTCTGGTCGGAGCAGAAGGAAATTCTGTTCGAAGACAATCATTTGCTCGTTATCAACAAGCCCGCCGGCATCCTGGTGCAGGCCGACGAAACCGGCGACGAGCCGCTCTCCAAGAAAGCCGAAGAATACTTGAAATTCAAGTATAAGAAGCCCGGCGCGGCCTTCGTGGGCGTGGCCCACCGCATCGACCGGCCGGTCTCGGGCGTAGTGGTGCTGGCCAAAACGAGCAAGGCCCTGAGCCGACTCAACGAGATGTTCCGTGATAGCCAGATGACCAAAACCTACTGGGCGCTCACCGGCAAGCCCCCGGTACCTGAGCAGGGCAAGCTGGTGCACTGGCTGGTGAAAGACCCCATCCGCAACGTCACCAAGGCCTATCCCGACAAGCACGCCCAGGGCCAGCGCTCCGAGCTCAGCTACGAGCTGCTCGGCCCGGCGGCCAACCGCTACCTGCTGCAAGTCAACCCCGTCACCGGCCGCCCGCACCAGATTCGGGTGCAGCTCTCGACCGGCCTGGGCACGCCCATCGTGGGCGACGTGAAGTACGGCTTCCTCAACCCGCTACCCGACGTGAGCATCGCCCTGCACGCCCGCCAGCTCGAGTTGCAGCACCCCGTCACGAAGGAGAATATGAAGTTCGTGGCCCCGCTGCCCGACGCGCCGCACTGGGACGCAGCCCGGGCGTTTTACCCGGCCTAGCGCGGCCTGGGCGCATGCGCCAAGCTACTTGGCTACGGGCTTATACTTCAAACCGAAGCCCTGGGCGTACTGAGCCAGCGGCTCCAGACCCATGCGGGCACGCCGCTCATCCACATGCGCCTCATCGGCAATGGGGAAGAATTCCGGCTGGCCTGTCGTTGCATTAAACCGATACTGACTGCCGTAAAGCTGCGGCTTGTCCTGGAACGTCAGCACCCGGTCCTCCACCAGCGCCAGGTTTTGCTTGGCTAGCTCGCCCTGGGCGGCGGCTTGGCGCATCAGGGGCAAATATTTCTGCATGGTAGCCAGGTCTGCATGCTGGATGACCAGGAACGCCGCCAGACTGCCCGAATTACCCACCAAACTCTTGCCGGGCCAGCCGTACTTATCGATAATAGCCGTGACGCGGGGCAGGTTGCGGGCATCGGCGCGCAGGATTTGTCGGTTAAGTGAATCCACCTGCGGGGAGTTGGCTCCGTAAGTGCGGTAAGCAGCCGCGATACCGTGACGTAGGCTTTGGTCCGCTTCAAGGATCTCGGCCAACTCCCGCCGGAGCGGCTGATTGAGCTTAGCAGTAGTCTGGGCCAGTGCCACCGAGCCACTGCTCAATCCCAGGGCAAGTAGTAAAGTTGCTCTCATACGCTGGGCCAACGCATCGCGGCAGCTACTTGGTATGGGCCACCGCCTGCTGGCATGATTCAGGGCGGCCAATCCGCACGGTGTAACATTATGGCATTGTGCATCTGCGGGGCCATTTGGGCTAACCAACGGCCGTAATTTTGTCTTAATGGTTGAACCAAGCCCGACGGGAATAGCTTAGTGCGGGCAACGTCTTCCTCACGTTTATCCTTTTTATCGAATGGCAATTCTGGTCTTCTTCGTTGCCCACTACTACCTCTCGCTATTCACGCAGACGTTTTACCTGCACCGCTACGCGGCGCACAAGATGTTTACGATGAACAAGTTTTGGGAGAAATTCTTCTTCCTGTTCACCTACATCTGCCAGGGCAGCTCGTTCTTATCGCCCCGGGCCTACGCCCTGCTGCACCGCATGCACCACGCCTACTCCGACACGGAGCTGGACCCGCACTCGCCGCTGTTCTCCAACAACGCGTTTGACATGATGTGGAAGACCAAGAACATCTACAACGACGTGCTCAACAACAAGTACGAGCTGGCCGAGCGCTTCGAGGGCGACTACCCCGTGTGGCAGGCCGTGGAAGACTTCGGCGACAAGTGGTACTCGCGCATCGGCTGGGGCACGCTCTACGTGCTGTTCTACATCCAGTTTGCTACCGCCTGGTGGCAATACCTGCTGCTGCCCATTCACTTCCTGATGGGCCCCATCCACGGCGCCATCGTGAACTGGGGCGGCCACAAGTACGGCTACCAGAACTTCGACAACCACGACCACAGCAAAAACACGCTGGCCCTGGACTTCCTGGCCTTCGGCGAGCTGTTCCAGAACAACCACCACAAGCTGCCCATGCGCGTCAACTTCGGCGTAAAGTGGTGGGAGTTTGACCCCACCTACCTGGCCATCTGGACGCTGGACAAAGCTCGTATCATCAAGATCAAGCGTAAGAATGTGCAGCCCAAGCAGCGCACCAAAAAGCTGGCACAAGCTGCCTAGTGTAGCTGTAGGGTAAGCTTTAGCTTGCATTACGCCCGGGAGACGTCACCTTACGCCGGGCAAGCTAAAGCTTACCCTACACAAAAAGGCCGAAGTTTGACTTCGGCCTTTTTTATTGCCTTGGTTCTCCGTACCTTTGCGGCCCCAAACAGGGAAACGAATTTCACCCAGACGCACGAGCTGCGTCGCACAACCCCCAAGGTTTATGGCAGTTAAAATCCGCCTTGCCCGTCGTGGCCGTAAGAAGGCCGCCTCTTACGACATCGTAGTAGCCGACTCCCGCTCGCCCCGCGACGGTCGCTTCATCGAGAAGCTCGGTACCTACAACCCCAACACCAACCCCGCTAGCATCAACCTCGACGGCGACCGCGCTTTCTACTGGATGATGAACGGTGCCCAGCCCACTGAAACGGTGCGCGCCATGCTCGGCTACCGCGGCGTATTGCTGCGTCGCCACCTGCAACTCGGCGTAGCCAAAGGCGCGCTGACTCAGGAAGTAGCCGACCAGCGCTTCCAGCAGTGGCTGAGCGACAAAGACGCGAAAATCGAAGCCAAGAAGTCGGGCCTCGTAGACACCAAGGCTGAGGCTCGCGCTGCTGCCCTGGCCGCCGAAACCAAAGTGAAAGAAGCCCGCGCCGCCGCCCTGGCCGAGAAGCAAGCTGCCGCCCTGGCCGCCGCTACCCCGGCTGCCGAAGCCGAAGGCTCGACGGAAACCGCCGAAACCTCGGCCGAAGCTGCCGCTTAGTTTCCGGGTAACTAAGTAGGAGGTGATGGGGTGATGAGATAAGAAAGTAATCCGTTGGTTACTAATCCTTGCCTCATCACTCCATCACCTCCTTACTTTCCCCACTCCTTCCCGCACCGCCATGACCCTCGACGAATGCTTTGAGCTGGGCTACATCGTGAAGCCGCACGGCCTCAAAGGCCAGATGGTGAGCCAGCTGGACGTAGACGATGCCGCCACGTACAACCGCCTCAAAACCGTGTACGTGGCCCTCGCGGCCAGTCCCACCAAGCTCACGGCTTACCCGGTAGAGCGCGTAAACCCGCAGGCCGGCGAGCGCGTGCTGCTCAAGCTGCGCGGCATCGAACGCATCGAGGAGGCCGAGCCCCTGCGCGGGGCCAAGCTTTGGCTGCCGCTCACCGAGCTGCCGCCACTGGCCGATCACCAGTTCTACTTCCACGACGTCATCGGCTTCCAGGTAGTTGACGAGAAGGAAGGCGAGCTGGGCGTAGTGGAAAACTTCTACGAGTTTCCGCAGCAGGACGTGCTGGCCATGCGCTACCAGGGCCAGGAGGTGCTTCTACCGGTAGTCGACGAGCTGGTAAGCCACGCCGACATGGCGGCCAAGAAGCTGTTCGTCAACATGCCCGAGGGCCTGCTCGACATCTACCTGAACCCCGGCGCCCACAAAAACCCCAACGCCGACTAGCCAGCTTGTAGGGTAAGCTTTAGCTTGCCTGACGCCTGGGTGTAGCTCGCCTGACGCCGGGCAAGCTAAAGCTTACCCTACAATGCGCATTGACATTCTTACCTGCCAGCCCGAGCTGCTCGAAAGTCCATTCGCCCACTCCATCGTGAAGCGGGCGCAGGACAAGGGCTTGGCCGAAATTCACTTGCATCAGCTGCGCGACCGGGCCATTAATAAGCACGGGCAGATTGATGATTACGTGTTTGGCGGCGGGGCGGGCATGGTGCTGCGCGTGGAGCCCATTGCGAGCTGGATTGATGAGTTGCAGGCCCAGCGGACGTACGATGCCATCATCTACGTCACGCCCGACGGTGAGACGCTACGCCAGCCGCTGGCCAACAAGCTGTCGCTGCTGCACAACGTCATCATCCTCTGCGGCCACTACAAAGGAGTGGACCAGCGCATTCGGGATCACTACGTTACGCACGAAATCAGCGTCGGCGACTTCGTACTGAGCGGGGGCGAGCTGGCCGCGGCCATCCTCGTCGATGCCGTGGTGCGGCTGCTGCCGGGCGTACTGGGCAACGAGGAATCGGCTTTGTCCGACTCCTTCCAGGACGACCTGCTGGCCCCGCCCGTGTACACCCGGCCCGCCGAGTGGCGGGGGCGGGCCGTGCCGGAGATTCTATTGTCGGGCAACACGCCCAAGATTGAGGAGTGGCGGCACGAGCAGGCCCTGGCCCGCACCGAGGCCCACCGCCCCGATTTATTAGGCCTGAAGTGAGGTGACCATTGGAGAAGCGCTTAACCAGCGCGGGCAGCGCCGCCGCCCGGCTGGCTACTCACGCGCCTCTCCCCTAAGCACTTCATTACCTTCAGTCTTAATTTGCATTTGCGTCGTTAATTTTCTATCTTTGCGCTCCGTTTCGCAAAATACCAACCTGCGGGCAGCGGCGCTGCCTTCTTTGTAATTCTTTTTTTCGCCATGAGCGTACTACTCGACTTCATCAATGCCGAAGGCCAGGAGCGCCGCGCCAGCTTTCCCAAGTTTGCTGCCGGTGACACCATCAACGTGCACGTAAAAATCCGCGAGGGCAACAAGGAACGCATTCAGCAGTTCCAGGGCGTGGTTATCCAGCGCCGCAACCCCAGCACCAACGGCGAGACCTTCACCGTTCGTAAGATTTCGAACCAGATCGGCACCGAGCGGATTTTCCCGCTGCTGTCGCCCAACATCGACAAGATCGAGGTGATCCGTCGCGGTAAAGTGCGTCGCGCTCGTCTGTTCTACCTGCGCGGCCTCTCGGGCAAAGCTGCTCGTATCAAAGAGCGTCGTCGCGACGTGGTTGCTGCGGCCTAAGCTGCGCTTTCGCTAGCTTTCTTAGCCGGCCTTCTCCTCGCGGGGAAGGCCGGTTTTTTTATGCCTTTGGGTAGCGGCTGGTAACGTTATCGGCAACGATTGCGCAGATAAACTCGCTGGGAACGGCCGGAGCTTAACGGATTTGGGCGGCGCGGGGCGGAATTTAGCGGTCCGTTCCTACCCTTTTCCGCTCATGATTTTTCGTAGCTCGGCGGCCGCGCTCGGCTTGCTGGGGCTGCTGGCCGCTGCACCCGCCGCCCCGCCCCACAAAACCAAGGTGTACCTAATTGGCGATTCTACGATGGCCAAGAAGATCCCGGCCACCTTTCCCGAAACTGGCTGGGGCATGCCGCTGGCCACGTTTTTCGACTCGACGGTGGTGGTGGACAACCGGGCGCAGAACGGTCGCAGCACCCGCACGTTTATCGCCGAAAACCGCTGGCAACCGGTAGTTGACGCCTTGCAGCCGGGTGATTACGTACTCATTCAGTTTGGGCACAACGATGAGTCGCCCGACAAGGTGGACCGCTACACGCCGCCCGCCGACTTTCGGCGCAACCTGCTCCGCTTCGTGGCCGAAGCGCGCAGCAAGCAGGCGTTTCCCATTCTGATTACACCCGTGTCGCGGCGGCAATTCGATAAGGACGGGCGCGTGAAGGAGACGCACGTCACGTACTCGGCCCTCACGGCGCAGGCCGCCGCCGAGGCCAAGGCACCCCTGGTAGACCTCGACCGACTGAGCCGCGAGCTGCTGCAAAAGCTGGGCGACGAGCCGTCCAAGCTGCTGTTTATGCAGCTGGCCCCCGGCGACCATCCAAACTACCCGCTGGGGCGCAACGACAATACCCACTTCAACGAGCTGGGGGCGCGTAAAATGGCGCAGCTGGTGGTGAACGACTTACGCGCCCAGCACATTGCGCTGGCCGAGCAACACCTTGCCAAAGCGCTGGCCAAGAACATGGTAGCCGCTCCTACCGGGGCGGCAGCCCAGCCCACTACACCGTAAATGAAAACGCTTTACCTTCTGGCTGGCCTCAGCCTCGCGGCCCAGGCCAGCCGCGCCCAGGGCAGCGGGCCGCTCGTAGTGGCGGCCGACGGCAGCGGGCAGTTCCGCACGGTGCAGGCGGCCATCGACGCGGCCCCCAGCCAGGCTACGCAGCCCGTTATCATTCAACTCAAGCCCGGCATCTACCGCGAAAAGGTGACGATACCGGCGCTCAAAACGCACGTGGTGCTGCGCGGCACCGACGCGGCGACTACGGTTATCACCTACAGCGACCACGTGGGCCAGCCCGGCATCACCACGCCGGGCTCGTATTCGGTACTGGTGCAGGCCAACGATTTTACGGCGGAGAACGTGACTTTTGAAAACGCGGCGGGCTACACCGCCGGGCAGGCGGTGGCCCTGAACGTGGAGGGCGACCGGGCTATTTTCCGCCGCTGCCGCATGGTGGGTAATCAGGACGTGCTCCTGCTGGCCACCGGCGGCAGCCGGCAGTACTACCAGGACTGCTACATTGAGGGCACGACCGACTTCATCTTCGGGGCCAGCACCGGGGTGTTTGACCACTGTGTCATTAAGAGCAAGAAAAATTCGTTTGTCACGGCTGCCTCCACGCCGGCCGGCCAGGCGTACGGCTTGGTCTTTCTGCACTGTAAGCTCTTGGCTGACACTACGCTGGCGAAGAAGGTGCACCTCGGCCGCCCGTGGCGGCCCCAGGCGCAGGTGGTGTATCTGCACTGCGAGCTGGGCCGCCACATCACCCCGGCGGGCTGGGATAACTGGAAAAACGCCGACAACGAAAAAACGGCGTATTACGCTGAATACCAATCAACCGGTCCCGGCGCCAACCCGGCTGGCCGCGTGCCGTGGAGCCATCAGCTCACGGCCAAGGAGGCTAAGCGCTACACATTGAAGAAGATTTTTGGAGATGAGTGGCGAGATGGTGAGTGGTGAGGAGTGAGGTGGGGAGAAGGTGAGAGTAATTTAAAGAGAGGCTATTTTAATACGGTCGTCATGCTGAGCTTGCCGAAGCATCTCGCTCGCTTCGTCTCACGAGGGAGTTAGTGCAGCACGCAAGATGCTTCGGCACGCTCAGCATGACGACCGTATTAAAATAGCCTTTCCTTAATTCGCCGCCTCACTAGTTCACCACTCGCCATCTCACCATTTCGCCACCGCGTACCTTTGCCGGGTCATTCTTCTCTCCCCCTATCTCCTACCCTATGCGTGTTTCCCGGCTAGCCGACCAGTTAAGCGGCTCCGAAATTATTCGAATTGGCAACGCCGTGAGCGAACAGATTCGCCAGGGCGCGACCATCTGCAACCTCACCATTGGCGACTTTGACCCCAAGCTGTTTCCCATTCCCGAGGGACTGCGCGAGGGCGTGATGGCCGCCTACGAGGCAGGCCAAACCAACTACCCACCCGCCGCCGGCACCGCCGATCTGCGCCAGGCCGCGGCCGACTTCCTGCAAAAGCGGCTGGGCCTGAGCTATTCGGCCAATGACGAGCTGCTGGTAGCAGGGGGCTCGCGCCCGCTCATCTACGCCGCCTACCTGGCCCTCGTAGATCCCGGCGACCGCGTGGTGTACCCCGCCCCGTCGTGGAACAACAACCACTACTGCCACCTCTCCAGCGCCAGCCAGGCCGTGGTGCCCACCCGGCCCGAAAACCACTTCATGCCCACGGCCGCCGAGCTGGCCCCGCATTTGGCCGGGGCCACGCTGCTGGCCCTGTGCTCGCCGCTCAACCCCACCGGCACGGTGTTTACCAAGGAAGGACTGGAGGAAATCTGCGACCTCGTGCTGGCCGAAAACAAGCGGCGCGGTCCCGACGAAAAGCCGCTCTACATTCTCTACGACCAGATTTACTGGCTCCTGACCTTCGGCCAGACCCAGCATTTCGACCCCGTGAGCCTGCGCCCGGAGCTGCGCGATTACGTGGTGTACATCGACGGCATCTCGAAGTGCTTTGCCGCCACGGGCGTGCGCGTAGGTTACGCCTTCGGCCCCAAGCTGGTGATTGACAAGATGAAGTCGCTGCTGGGCCACATCGGGGCCTGGGCGCCCAAGGCCGAGCAGGTGGCCACCGCCGCCCTGCTGCCCAAGGCCGACGAGGTTGATGACTTTCTCAGCGACCTCAAGGGCAAGCTGCAAGCCAGCCTGGATGCCGCCTACCAGGGCCTGCAAGACCTGCGCGGCCAGGGCTACCCCGTCGATGCCATCGCGCCGGCCGGGGCCATCTACCTCACCGCTAAGATCGACATCATCGGCCGCAGCACGGCCAGCGGTACGGTGCTGGCTAGTACCAAGGAAATCACTGACTACCTGCTTACCGAGGCGCAGTTGGCGGTAGTACCGTTCAGCGCCTTCGGTACCTCGGCGGCCGAGCCGTGGTTCCGCCTGTCGGTGGGAGCCGAATCTACGGCGGCCATCCAGGCCGCGCTGCCGCGCCTGCAAGCGGCGCTGGACAAGCTGCGGTAGACGACACTATTTCTGCCTAGGCTGAAAGGGCTGGCTACAGAAGTAGCTGGCCCTTTTTTTAGCCGAAATGTTTACTTATACTCAACAAATACCCCTAATTAATTAACGCATAAACAACCTGGCCACAACCAGCGGGGCGGGGGTACCAGCCCAATTTTGTCTGCCGGAAACACCGGTTCGGTAGTCTTAAATTTATGGTTGAGCTTTCTACTCGCTTGCAACGCTGGCAGCTGCGCACGGCCGCTAGTTTGTTTGTGGGATACAGCGCGTACTATCTGTGCCGCTCCAATCTGGCGGTGGCCGCGCCACTGCTCATCCGGGAGTTTGGCAGCCGGGGGCTCGACAAGGAAGTGCTGGGGGAAATTGCCTCGCTGGGGGTGCTGTGCTACGCGGCGGGCAAGGTGGTAAACGGCGTGCTGGGCGACCTGCTGGGCGGCAAGCGGATTTTCCTGCTCGGCATGGTGGGCGCGGTGGCGGCCACGGTGGTCTTCGGGCTGGGGCAGGGCGTGGCCGTGTTCTTCGGAGCGTGGGCCGTCAATCGGCTGGTGCAGGCGATGGGCTGGGCGGGCTTACTCAAAGTCACGGCCAACTGGTTTTCGTACCGCTCCTACGGCAAGATAATGGGACTGCTCAGCCTCAGTTACTTGGTGGGCGACATCGTGGCCAAGCTCGCCCTGGGCCACCTGCTAACGCTGGGCGTGGGCTGGCGGGGTTTGTTCGGGGCGGCGGCGGGCACCCTGGCCTTGGTGGCGCTCGTTAATCTGTTTACCCTTGCCCCCACCCCCGCCAGCGTGGGGCTACCCGAGCCGCCCGCCAATCCCGACAGCTTGTTTGAGCACGAAGCGGCGGCCGGGCAACCGACCTCGTTGAGGACGCTGCTGGGGCCGTATTTCCGCAGCCCGGCGTTTCTGCTGATGCTGGTACTGTCGTTTGGCCTGACGGCGCTGCGCGAGGCACTGAGCTTCTGGGTGCCCACGTATCTAGTTGAGGCCGCGCACCTTTCCGAAAGCGCGGCTTCGCAGTACAGCGCCTTGTACTCGGGCTTCGGCATGGTGTCGATTTTGGGCGCGGGCTACCTCTCCGATACCTGGCTGCGTGGGCAGCGCGGGCCGCTGCTGCTGGCTGCGGGCCTGGGGCTGGTACCCGTGCTGGCGCTCATGGCCCAGCCAGCCGGTAGCTACGTGCTGCCCCTGGTGCTCACCGCACTGGCGGGGCTGCTGCTGCTGGGGCCGTATTCTTTCCTGGCCGGCGCGATGGCGCTCGACATGGGTGGGCGGCGCGGCGCGGCCACGGCCGCCGGCCTACTCGACGCGGTAGGCTACGTGGGCAGCACCGGGGCCTTGTGGCTGACGGGCCGGCTGGCCGAGCGCCAGGGCTGGGGCGCCGCCTTTCTGGCGCTGGCCGGGCTGGCGGCGGCTACGGCAGCGGCGGCGCTGGTCTTTTACCGCACCCAGGAGCGGCGGCCCAGCCAAGTAGCACTGCGTGAGGCAGCGGCGGCCACTAGTGTTGACCTATAGGAAAAACGAGGCCACAATTAGGTAACGAATTGGTGACTAATCGGCGACAACCAGCCGGAATCAGCGGCTGAACTTTGCTGATAAATAGGTGATCTAGTGACTTGTATGCGCCTGCGTCGGTTTCTACAACTGTTTGTTATTCATTTTTTTTTAAGACGCGGGGCCGTGTAACACCAAGCTCCGGCTTGGTGATGCGCTTGATGAGTGTACCCAGGCGCATCACCAAGCCGGAGCTTGGTGTTACATGGCCCTGATTTTCAAAAAATTAGCTACAAAACTCTTTGATAATCAGGTTTCTCCCTCATAAGCGAAGCTTCCTATCCCACTTCCATTTCGCGGTATGCCTACCCAGTTGGAATTTACGCCGCAGCAGGCCGTAAATCAAGTATTTGATTTGTACGAAACCCACGGCGGGGCTGACTACATCGGCGAGCCGGTGTCGCAGCTAGAGCACATGTGGCAAGCCGCCGCACTGGCCGAGGCGGCCGGGGCCGACGAGGAAGTGGTGCTCGCCGCCTTCTTCCACGACCTGGGCCACCTGTGTGCCCCCGCCCACGAGGCCGACTCCATGGCTGGCTTCGGCACCGTGGACCACGAGCGGCTAGGGGCCGATTACCTACGGGCACGCGGCTTCTCGGAACGCGTGGCGCGGCTGGTCGAAAGCCACGTGCAGGCCAAGCGCTACCTCACTCACAAGTACCCCAGCTACCTGCGTCAGCTATCGGAAGCCAGCATGGCTACGCTGGCTTTCCAGGGCGGGGTGATGAGCGCGGCCGAGGCGGCCGCCTTCGAGCGAGACCCCGAGGCCGATGTCATTCTTCAGCTGCGGCAGTGGGACGAGCAGGCCAAGGAAACCAACCTGCCCGTGGGCAACCTGGCTCACCTCAAGGCGCTGGCGCTGCGCCATTTAACAATTAGCAGGTAGCATTTAACAGGCTGCGACTAAGGCCAGCTGACCATTCAACAACTAGCAGTTAGCGGCTTACGACCCGGGCTTAGTACCCGGGCGGCGGGCGGCGCTTTGTCCATTCCTTTTCTCCCTTTTTTCTTTTTTATGCAACGTATCTACAAGCACGCCTCGGTGCTGGGGCTCGGGCTGGCCGTGGGGCTGGCCCCGCACTTAGCGCTGGCCCAAAGCGCCGTGGGCGGCACCGTGACCGACGACCACAAGCAGCCACTGCCCGGCGCGAGCGTCGTGATCAAGGGCACCAACAAGGGCACGACCACCGATGTTGACGGCCACTTCACGCTAGCGACCAAGCCCGGCGACGTGCTGGTGATCAGCTCGCTGGGCACAGTGGCCCAGGAAGTGACCGTGGGTAGCCAGCCCAACCTGACCGTGGCGCTGCAAGCCGACAACAAGCAGCTCGACGAGGTAGTAGTCACCGCGCTGGGGGTGAAGAAAGAGGTGCGCAAAATCGGCTACGCGGTGCAGGAAGTCAACGGTGAGGATTTGCTCAAAGCTCGCGACCCCAACCCCATCAGCAGCCTCACGGGCAAGGTGGCGGGCCTGTCGGTCGGCCCCTCGGCCGAGCTGCTGCGCGCCCCCAACGTGCTGCTGCGCGGCAACACCGTGAGCCTGTACGTGGTCGATGGCTTCCCCATTGATACCGACACCTGGAACATCAGCCCCGACGACATCGAAACCTACACCGTGCTGAAGGGGCCGGCCGCCGCTGCGCTCTACGGCAACCGGGCGCAGTTCGGGGCCATTCTCATCACTACCAAGAAGGGCAATCAGAACAAGAAGGGCTTCACGGTCGAGCTGAACAGCAGCAACGTGATTCAGAATGGCTTCCTGACCTTTCCGCGCTTGCAAAATGCCTACGGGCCAGGCGAAAACACGCAGTACCAGTTCGTGGACGGCAAGGGCGGCGCGCCCGGCGGGGTGGACGGCGACTACGACGTGTGGGGGCCTTATTTCAACGGGCAGCTCATTCCGCAGTACGACTCGCCCATCGTGAACGGGGTGCGCCAGGGTACGCCCTGGGTGGCCCGGGGCGCCAACAACCTCAAGAACTTCCTGCGCCCGGGCTTCCAGACCAACAACAACATCGCGCTGAGCGCCAACGGCGATACCTACACCACGCGCTTCTCGGTATCGCAGCAGCGGCAGAACAGCTTCATCCCCAACAGCTACCTCAACATCGTCAATTTCAACCTCTACGGGGCCTTCAACCCCAGCCCGCGCTTCCGGGTCGAGGCTAATTTAAACTACAACCGGCAGTTTACCGACAACATCCCCGACGTGGACTACGGGCCCAACAGCCTGCTCTACAACGTGGGCATCTGGAACGGGGCCGACTGGGACGTGAACGCGCCCGACATCCGGGGCATCTGGCAACCGGGCAAGGTGGGCACGCAGTCGGTATTTGCCGAGTACCAGCGCTACCACAACCCCTGGCTGATGGTGGAGAAATGGCTGCGCGGCCATTACAAAAACGACACCTACGGCTACCTCACCGGCAACTACAAATTCAACGAGCACCTGAACGCCACGCTGCGCACCCAGGTGAGCACCTACAACCTGCTGCGCACCGAGAAAATGCCGTTCTCGGCCCACCCCTACGGCCGCGAGGGCAACATGGGCGACTACCGCGAAGACCGCCGCAACCTGTTCGACAACAACACGGAAGGCTTCCTGAATTTCAACTACGCGCTGGGGTCGCAGGGCTTCCTGGGCATTGCGGGTCTGCTGGGCGGCAACGTGCGCAACATGACTTACAACTCGAACTGGACCTCGACCGACTACCTGAACGTGCCCGAAGTGTACGCCTTCAGCAACTCGCTCAACCCCGTGCAGAGCACCAGCTTCAACTCGCAGATGCGGGTGCTGAGCGCCTACTACTCGCTCGATCTGAGCCTGGGCAAGTACGCCACGCTCTCGACCACCGGCCGGGTCGATAAGTCGTCGGCCTTCCAGACGCCCACCAGCTACTACTACCCCAGCATCTCGCTGGCCTCGGTGGTATCGGACTACGTGACGCTGCCAGCGGCCATTTCCTTCCTGAAAGTGCGCGGCTCGTTTGCCAACATCCGCACCGACGCTACGTCGGCTACCATCGGGCCGGCTCCCTTCAACTCGATTACGGCCTTCGGCGGCCAGACGCTGAGCAGCAGCCCCGACACCGACCCGCTGTTTTACAACCCGCTGGACTACGGCAACGTGTACGCCTCGCCCTACAACGGGCCGGCCTATACCCTCCAGTCGTTTTACTCGACCAGCAAGCCCTACAACAACCAGACGGCGGGCTACGGCACCGATAACCTCTTTGCCCCCCGCATCACCACTTCGACCCGCGTTAACTACGAACAGGGGCTGGACATCAAATTCCTGCAAAACCGCCTGGGGCTGAGCGCCACGGCCTTCCAGTACATCGACGGGCCGCGCATTCTGCCCAACACCGTTTCGCCCGGCACGGGCTACAACATCGAGTACGTCAACGCCCTCAAAACCCGCAAGCGCGGCTACGAGCTGAGCCTGACGGGTACGCCGGTGCAGAGCGCCAGCGGCTTCCGCTGGGATGTGCTCGTGAACTACGCCACCTTCAAGGAAACCTACCTGGAGCTGCCCGCCGGCCAGGATACCTACCGCACCTACTACCACCAGGGCGACCGCGTAGATGCCTTCTACGGCACGGCCTTCGTGCGCACTCCCGACGGGCAGATTATCAACGACGCGGGCGGCAAGCCGCTGACGCCCGGCAACCGCGCCTTGCAGAAGCTGGGCAACCTCAACAACGACTTCACCTGGAGCTTCTACAACGACTTTCACTACAAGTCGTTCGGGTTCAACTTCCAGTTTGACGGCGCGGTGGGCGGCGTGACGACCGATTACATCTTCAACAAAACCATGCGCGGCGGGCGCAATGCCCTCACCGCCGAGGGCGCCCTGGGCGCGGCTCGCTACCAGGACTGGGTCAACTACGGCCAGCCCGGCTACGCCGGCTCCTACGTGGGCGAAGGGGTGCAGATCAGCAACGGCGCGAGCATCAACTACGACTCCAAGACCGGGGCCATCCTGAACGCGGAAGCCTTGCAGTTTACGCCCAACACCACCAAAGTATTCGTGCAGGACTACGCCAGCAAATACTATGGCGTGCAGGAGTCGAACCTGATGAGCAAGACCTTCGGCAAGCTGCGCCAGGTGGTC
The DNA here is from genome assembly GCA_913776615.1 of uncultured Hymenobacter sp. Lineage (GTDB taxonomy): Bacteria > Bacteroidota > Bacteroidia > Cytophagales > Hymenobacteraceae > Hymenobacter. Next base: position 25,770 of record CAJYPK010000048.1, on the reverse strand, counting down.
GTCACCTACGACCTGCCCAGCTCGCTGCTGGCTAAGTCCTTCATCCGCAAGGTATCGGTGTCGCTGATTGGCCGCAACCTGCTTTATTTCTACGGCGACAAGCGCTTCAAGGACGTGGACCTGGACCAGTACAACGGCTACGTGGAGCGGACGGGCCTGCAATCGCCCACGGTACGCAGCTACGGGCTCAACCTGAACGCTACTTTCTAATGGCGCGGGCGCGGGGCACGAAGTAACACCAAGCTCCGGCTTGGTGATTCGTCCGGGTGCACTCGCCGAGCGATTCACCAAGCCGGAGCTTGGTGTTACTGCTCGCCCCGCGCTGGCTCAATCATCATCCTTAGTATGAAAAAGTCTCTCCAAGCCGGCGGCCTGCTGCTGGCCCTGCTGGCCACCACGGGCTGCAATAAAACCCTCGACGAGCTGACCGTCAACGAGAACAAGCCCAACGCCGTGCCGGCGTCGCTGCTGCTCAACGGCATCCTGAACGAAGCCTACGAGGCCCCCAACGGCAGCAACGAGTACTGGTCGCAGTACTACCTCAACAACTACGACTACTACGGCAACAACCGCTACGACTTCGGCGCGGGCGCTACCTACTACACCACCCTCAAAAACGTGGGGCTGATGGAGCAGCAGGCCACCGCCGCCGGCTCGCCCGCCGTAAATCCCTACGAGGCGATGGCCAATTTTTTCCGGGCCTACCTCTTCACCCGCATGAGCCTGGAAATGGGGGACATCCAGATGAGCCAGGCGCTGCAAGGGCTGGGCAACCTCACTCCCGCCTACGACTCGCAGAAAGCGGTGTTCGTCCAGGCCTTCAAGTGGCTGGAAAGCGCCAATGCCGACCTCGGCGCGCTCATTGCCAGCGGCACGACCACCATCGACGGCGACATCTACTACGGCGGCGACCTGCGGCAGTGGCAGAAGGTGGTGAACACCCTGCGCCTACGCCTGCTGCTGGAGCTGAGCAAGAAAAGCGGCGACGCCGACCTGAACGTGCCGGCGCAGTTCGCGGCCATTGTGGGCAATCCTACGAAGTACCCGCTTATGACCAGCGCGGCCGACAATATGCAGTACACTTACGTGGCGGCCACCAACAACTTCTACCCCAACAACAGCCGCAATTTTGGCCAGGACGGCTCGCGTAAAAACATGTCGGCCACCTACGTAAGCTTGCTCACGCAGCTGCAAGACCCCCGCGTGTACGCCACCTGCGAGCCCGCCCGCGACCTCGTTGACAATCAAAAGCAAAGCGCCACCAGCTTCGCCTCGTTCGTGGGGGCCGACGCCGGCCTCGACCTGGGCGTGATGTACGTGAACGCTGGCTTGCAGAAGTACTCCTTCCTGAACCGCTACCGCTACTTCCGCACCTTGGTGGGCGAGCCGTCCGTCCAGATCGGCTACGCCGAGCTGTGCTTCAACGTCGCCGAGGGCATCAACCGGGGCTGGCTGAGCGGCGGCAACGCCGAAACCTGGTACACCAACGGCATTCAGGCCTCGTGGGCGGCGTACAGCCTGCCCACCAGCGGCACCTACACCGCCTACTTCTACCGCCCCGGCTCGACCGACGTCACGGCGCTCTCGAACTACGATACCTACAACATTCCCGTCAGCTTCGCCACGTACTACGCCCAGCCGAGCGTGAAGTACGCGGGCGGCAGCACCGGCCTGACCCAGATTTTGCAGCAAAAGTACCTGGCCCTGTTTCGCCACGCTGGACTGGAGCCCTACTTCACGTATCGCCGCACCGGCGTGCCCACCTTCACCACCGGCCCGGGCACTGGCAACGGGGGGCGCATTGCGCTACGCTTCCAATATCCGCTGGCTGAGCGTACTGCCAATACTGCCAATTACCAGGCCGCGCTGGCCAATCAGTACGGCGGCAATGACGACATCAACGGGGTGATGTATTTGCTGAAATAGCCAGCATAGTGGTCTATTATTCGGTTGGCAAAAAACAGACTACAACTAGCGTAGTCTGCTTTTTGCCAACCGAACAATAGACCTCATTCGTTTAGGCCCGGCCCGCTTTTTTGCCGCTCATCGCTTTTCCCTTATGCGCTTTCTCGCTTCTCTCTTCTCTTTATCCCTGCTGGGTAGCCTCGCCAGCCAGGCCCAGACCTCGCCCAAGCTCCGCACCGAAAACGTGGTGCTCGTCACCCTCGACGGGATGCGCTGGCAGGAAGTATTCGGCGGGGCCGATACGGTGCTGTTCAGCCAGACGAAAGACTACTACACCAACCGCAAGACCCTGCACCGCGACTTCGGTCAGGCCACGCCCGAGCAGCGTCGCCAGGTGCTAATGCCCTTTTTGTGGGGTACCGTGGCCAAGCAGGGTCAGCTCTACGGCAACCGCCCGGCGGGTAGTTTGGTCAACGTTACCAATACCATGCGCTTCTCGTACCCCGGCTACAACGAGATCCTGACCGGGGCCGCCGACGATGCCCGCGTGCACAGCAACGACCCGCTCGACAACCCCAACGCGAGCGTGCTCGAAGTGCTGAACCGCCAGCCCGCTTTCAAGGGCAAAGTAGCTTGCTTCGGCTCGTGGGAAGCCTTTCCCTACATCCTCAACGAAAAGCGCAGCGGCCTGCCCGTCAACGCCGGGCAGCGCCTGGCCACGGGCAAAAACCTCACGCCCGGCGAACTGCTGCTCAATCAGCTCGAAGTAGCCTCGCCCAGCCCCTTCGGCGAGGAGCGGCTCGACGCCTTCACCTTCGGCTACGCGCTGGAACACCTCAAAAAGAACAAGCCCCGGGTGCTCTACGTCGGCTTCGGCGATACCGACGACTGGGCGCACGGCGGCGAGTACGGGGCCTACCTGCACGCCGCCCAGTACACCGACGGCTTTATCCGTCAGCTCTGGGACTACCTGCAAAGCGACCCGCAGTACCGGGGCAAAACCACCCTGCTCATCACCACCGACCACGGCCGCGGCCAGGCGGGCACCCAATGGCAGCACCACGGCCGCGAAGTAGCCGGGGCCGACCAAATCTGGTTCGCCGCCCTCGGCCCCGACACGCCCGCCGCGGGCATGGCCACCAGCGGCCAGCTCTACCAAAACCAGGTGGCCGCTACGCTGGCCGCGCTGCTGGGCCAGGTGTACGCGCCCACCCCGGCCACGGGCCAGCCCGTGCCAGCGGTATTGGGTAAAAGCAAATAGCCAGCCGGGAACCGCGTCCCATTGTAACACCAAGCTCCGGCTTGGTGATTGCTCAGCGGGCACGCCCTGACGCCATCACCAAGCCGGAGCTTAGTGGCACACTCCACTGCTAAGAATTGAGGCTCAGGCTAATTCTTCCTTACCATACCACGATGAAGCTCTCCCTACTCGCCTTAACTCTCCTCAGCTTGCTCGCCCCCGGCCCGTCCGCCGCCAAGCGCCCACCCACCCGCGCCCGCAAGGTGGTCTTCATCATCGCCGACGGCATCCCGGCCGATGTGCTGGCCAAGGCCAACACGCCAACTATCAAAAAGGTAATTGGCGCTGGCACCTACCTGCCCGCCCACGTGGGCGGCGACCTCGGCACCTACACCCAGACGCCCACCATCTCGGCCCCCGGCTACATGGACCTGCTCACCGGCACCTGGGGCTACAAGCACAACGTGTGGGACAACGACGTAAAGGCGCCCAACTACGCCTACTACAATATCTTCCGCCTGCTGAAAGCCGCCCGCCCGACCAGCAAAATCGGTATTTTCTCGACCTGGCTCGACAACCGTACCAAGCTCGTGGGCGAGGGCCGGCCCGCGGCGGGCAACCTGAAATTCGATTACCACGCCGATGGCTACGAGCTGGATACCGTGGCCTTTCGGCACGATAAGCAGAGCCTCTACACCCACGCCATCGACGACAAGGTAGTGGCCGAGGCCAGCCAGTGCCTGCGCACCCAGGCCCCCGACTTGTCGTGGATTTACCTGGAGCACACCGACGACGTGGGCCACCGCCACGGCGACAGCCCCCAGCAGCAGCAGGCCCTGAGCTACCTCGACGCGCAGGTGGGTCAGGTATGGGCGGCCCTGCAAGACCGCGCCCGGCACTACCCCGAAGACTGGCTGCTGGTGCTCACCACCGACCACGGCCGCGATGCTGCTACCGGTAAAAACCACGGCGGGCAGTCGGCCCGTGAGCGGGCCACCTGGCTGGTACTTAGCACCAAGGAGGTCAATACCTACGCCCGTCGCCAGCCCGTCGCCATCGTGGACATTCTACCCACCATCGCCCGCTTTATCCAACTCCCGCTGCCCGAGGCCACCCAGCGTGAGCTGGATGGGGTACCGCTCATCGGCCCGGTATCGCTGGCCCAGCCCACCGTCGCGGCTACCTCCGACAGCCTGCGCCTGCGCTGGACGGCCCTCGGCACCAAGCCCGAAAAGGTAAAAATCTGGGCCGCGACCACCAACCACTTCAAAACCGGCGGCGCCGACCAGTATCAGCTTCTCGGCACCGTGCCGCTGGCCCGCCAGCATCTGGCCTTCAGCCGGGCGGCCTACCCCGCGGCGTTTTACAAAATCGTGCTGGAGGGCGAGCATAATACCGTGAACTGCTGGCTGATGCCAGCCGGACCGCCCCAGCTCATACCTTAAAAGGGAGTATTGACTAACCTAGTATATTATTTTTCAGCACGTTATCAGAAAAACATCCACTAGTTAAAAACATCCGCCGTGCTTCGGCAGGCTCAGCACGGCGGATGTTTTTAATTAGTAGCTCACCCTCAAATTGTTGCTAGCAAACTGGCACCAACTCGGCTTGCAGCTGCCGGTGCAGCTCGGCCAGCGAGGCCAGCAGCCCGTCGTTGGGGCAGGCGGCCAGCTGTGCGTGGGTGTGGGTGCCGTTGACCACGCCCAGGCTGCGGGCGCAGCCCGCACGGCGGCCCGATTCCAGGTCCGAAGGCGTGTCGCCCACGTTGATAACCTGCCGGGGGTCGGTGATGCCGAAGGTCTGCATCGCTTTTTGAATGAGCAGCGGCGCGGGGCGGCCCTCGGCCACTTCGTCGCTGGCCAGCGAAAGGTCGATAACCGATTGGGCGCCACCCCGGCGCTGGGCGTCGAGGCCGGCATCCCAGCCCAGGCGCCGCAAAATCAGGTCGGTTACGGTGCGGTAGAAACCGGTGGTAAGCGCGATGCGGATGCCCTGGCTTTTCAACAGCGCAAACAGCTCCAGGCAGCCCTCGGTGGGCTCCACCGGCTGGGTGCGGTAGTGGTGTTCGAGCACCTCCCGAAACACTTGGTACGAATGGTCGACCTGCGCCGCCAGGGTAGCGGCCGGGACGCTCGCGCCCAGCTGCTCGCTCCATAGCAGCTCGAATACGGCCCGCTTGGCCTGCCCCTGCACCGCCAGAATGCGCTCGGCCGAGGCCCGCAGGCCGGTGGCCTGAGCCGCCTGGGCAAAGCAGGCTTCTACTTCGTGCTGGTCGCGCACGGTGGTTCCGGCCATGTCGAATACTACTAGTTGCAGGGAAGGCATAGGGGGAAATTTTGTTTACTAATATGCAACAAAAGTAGCGTGCAACTACCCACGCCCCCCTTTTTCCTTACCTCATTTTTAGGTTACTTTATTTGTACCGAACTTACCCACATGAAGCACGACAAGTTGAGCTTAATCGGTCTCCGCATCCTGGAGCTGCGTAAGGCCAAGAAAATGAGTTTGCGCGAACTCGCCAAGCGGAGTGGCCTATCGGCCGGCCTACTCTCCAAAATCGAGAATTTTCGCACGGTACCGTCGCTTTCGGTACTCATCGAAATCGCCAACTCGCTCGAAGTCGATGTGTCGGTACTGGTTAAAAACATCAACGGCAACCCGGCCGCGCCCTACCTGCTGGTCCGCGCCGGCGAAGGCCGCCCCGAGCAGCGGGAAGATTCTAAAGGACTCATCTACAACTATCTGCTTTCGCAAGATCTCTCGGGTTATACCTTGCGCGTCAACGAAGTACACATCAGCCCGCAGACGTACCGCAAGCCGCTTTCCACTAATGCCCTGGAACTGGTCCACGTGTTGGAAGGCCGCGTGCAGTACGGCTTCAAGGAGGAAGAAGTGCATCTGAGCTCCGGCGACACGCTGTATTTCGACGGGCTGGCCGCGCACTCCGTGCGCAACGACGACGAGCAGCCCGCCCGCTTGTTTAAGGTGTATCTGCTGCGGCACACCGACTAGCCGCCCGAAGGAGCTGGCCCGCTGGCCGCGGCTATCCATAACGCAGGCTTAATGCTGGCTTAGTTTCCTTAAATGAAACACGCCGTAGGTTTGTGCTGCTTACGCTACAGCCCCTCCTGCCATGCCAACTTCTTTTGATTACGACCTGATTGTGGTGGGTGCCGGTGCCCTTGGCACCTTCCACGCCTACTTCGCCTTGCAGCGCGGCCTGCGGGTGCTGCTGCTCGAAAAAGACGCCCGCCCGATGGAAGCCACCGTGCGCAACTTCGGGCAGATTATCACCTCGGGCATGGCGGAAGGCGAGTGGTTTGCCTACGCCCGCGCCAGCCTGGCGACCTACCAGCAGATTCAGGCCGAGTACGACATCTCGATTCGCCAGAACGGCTCGCTCTACCTCGCCTCGACCCCGCTCGAAATGCAGGTGCTCGAAGAAAAGCACGCCCGCTACCAGGCCATCGGCTATCCCTCGCGGGTACTCTCGGCGGCGCAATGCCGCGAGCGCCTGCCCGCCGTGCAAGCCAGCTACTGCGTGGGGGGCCTGCTGTTCGAGCAGGAAGTGACTGCCGAGCCCGATCAGCTCATTCACCGCTTGCTGGCCTACTTGGTAGCTCGCTACCAGCTCGACTACCGCCCCGCCACCCCCGTGCGCGAGGTAACGGCCGGCAACGCGGGCGCGAGCGCAGTTGATGCCCGGGGCCAGCGCTACACCGCCGCCCAGGTACTGGTGTGCAGCGGGCGCGATTGCAAGCTGCTGTTCCCGGAAGTATTCGCGCAGAGTGATTTACAGCTCTGCAAGCTGCAAATGATGGCTACTTACCCGTTGCCGCAAGTGGCGTTGCCCGGCTCGGTACTCACGGGCCTCAGCATTCGGCGCTACGCGGCGTTTAAGGCGTGTCCCTCGTTTGCGGAGCTGCTGGCCGAGCCGGTAGACGCGGAGTTGCAGCGCTGGGGCATCCACCTCCTGTTTAAGCAGGCCGTCGATGGCTCCATTATCATCGGCGACACCCACGAGTACGCCGACCTGGCCGCGGCCGACGACTTGGATTTCAACAATGCCGACTACCTCAACCACCTGATGCTGAACGAGGCCCGCCGCATCGTTGACCTGCCCGACTGGCGCATCCAGCGCACCTGGAACGGCTACTACACCCAGAGCAAGTCGCAAGAGATTTTCCAGCACTCGCCCGACCCGCGCATCCACCTCGTCACGGGCATTGGCGGCAAGGGCATGACCAGCGCCTGCGGCTTTGCGCAGCATAACGTGGGGCAAATGCACTGGTAGCAGCTTACTGTATACTGTAACACCAAGCTCCAGCTTGGTGCCACGCTCGGGTTTACGCCCCAAGTGCGGCACCAAGCTGGAGCTTGGTGTTACAGCACTAATTATGTTACAGTACTAATTATCCGTCACCGGCACGCGGGGCTCGCCCGCCGCCGAAAACTCCGGCACCCCGGCATCCTTGAGCGGGCCCTTGCTGCCGACAATGAGGCCGATGGTAGCCGCCAGGCCGGTGGCGACCACTACGCCCGCCACTACCGGGTTGAGGCGGGCGCGGGTGTAGAGGCTGGTGTGCATTACGTGGCCGGGATTATGGCCCTGCACCTTGGCGTGGGGGCCGTTGGGTCGGTGCAGCGAGCCGGCGGGATCCACGGCGCGGGTGCCGGCCTGTTTCTGCTGGGCTACGCCGGTTTTGGCTTCTACCCAGTCCATTACGCCGGGCACGTACTTGTTGACGCTGCTCATGATTTTGCCGCCGCCGCCCACGAACACGTCGCGCATGGGGTGCGTGGCCGCGTGCAGGATGGCGTTGGCTACCTCCTCGGGCGCGTACACCGGCTGGGGCAGCTTGGGCTTCTCGGAAAGGTAGTTGCGGGCGTGGTCGGGAAAGGGCGTGTTGATGGCAGCGGGCTTGATGAGCGTCACCGACACGGGCGCTTTCTCGTCGGCCAGCTCGATGCGCAACGCGTCGGTGAAGCCTTTCACGGCGTGCTTGCTCGACGCGTACATGCCCTGGATGGGCACGGCCACGTCGCTCACCACGCTGCCCAGGTTGATGAGGGCCCCACCGTGCTTTTTGAGGTGCTTGATGGCTTCGAGCGAGCCGTTGACGATGCCCCAGAAGTTGGTGTCGTAGAGGCGCTTGAAGTCAGCCAGGTTGCCCTGCTCCAACTTACCCCACATCCCCACCCCGGCATTATTGACCCAGGTATCGAAGCCGCCAAAATGCGCGTGGGCGGCCTCGTGAATGCGGCGCACGGCGGCGGGGTCGGCTACGTCGGCGGCCACGGTTGCCACGCGGCCACCCAGCCGGCGGGCTACCGTGTCGAGGTCGGGCTGCGAGCGGGCGGCCAGCACGAGACGGGCGCCCGCTTTGGCGGCTGCCTGGGCCGTAGCCAGGCCTATACCGCTGGTAGCGCCGGTGATAACAATGACCTGCTGATCGAGTGGCTTGAGTTTGAAGGACATAATCTTGTGGAAAAGGAGGATAAGAAAGGAAATTGGCGCGGGCGCGCCGGTTTTTCGTGTACGGCCGGGCACGCCAAATGGATAGGCCCGCCCGGCCGCCCTACCTTTGGCGCTCCTTTCCCAACCCTTCTTAATGGCGGATTCTTTTTCTACAAAATCGCTGGCGCTGCTGGGCTCCACGGGTTCCATCGGCACGCAGGCGCTGGAAGTGGTGCGCGAGCAGCAGGGCCGGTTTCGGGTGGCGGTGCTCACGGCCGGGCGGCAGTGGCAGCTGCTGGTGCAGCAGGCCCGGGAGTTTCGGCCGGCGGCCGTGGTTATCGGCGACGAATTTTACGCTGAGGTGAAGGCCGCCCTGGCCAGCCAGCCCGAAACCCAGGTGCTGGCCGGCGACGCGGCCCTGGCCGAAGTAGTGCAGCGCCCCGACGTTGACGTGGTTCTCACGGCCCTGGTCGGCTACGCGGGCCTGGTGCCCACGGTGGCCGCCATCCGGGCCGGCAAAGACATCGCCCTGGCCAACAAGGAAACGCTGGTAGTAGCCGGCGAGCTGATTACCAAGCTCGTGCGCGAGCACGGCGTAAAATTATTGCCCGTCGATTCGGAGCATTCGGCCATCTTCCAGTGCCTGGTGGGCGAAGATGCCAACCCGGTGGAGAAAATTATTCTCACGGCCTCGGGTGGCCCCTTCCGGGGACGCGGACGCGCCGAGCTGGCCCATATCACCAAGGCCCAGGCACTCAAGCATCCCAACTGGACGATGGGCGCCAAAATCACCATCGACTCGGCCACGCTCATGAACAAGGGCCTCGAAGTGATTGAGGCCAAATGGCTGTTTAGCCTTGAAAACGAGCAAATTGAGGCCGTGGTTCACCCGCAGAGCATCATCCACTCGCTGGTGCAATTTGCCGACGGCTCGCTGAAGGCCCAGCTCGGCCTGCCCGATATGAAGCTGCCAATTCAGTACGCGCTGGGCTACCCGCAGCGCCTGCGGAATGATTTTCCCCGGTTTTCGTTTCTCGACTACCCTACCCTCACCTTTGAGGCCCCCGACGGGGCTACCTTCCGGCACTTGCCGCTGGCTTACGAGGCCATGCAGCGCGGCGGCTCCGCCGCCTGCGTGCTCAACGCCGCCAACGAGGTAGCCGTGGCCGCCTTTTTGCAGGATAAGGTCAGCTTCCTGGGCATGGCCGACGTGGTGGCCGAGTGCCTGCAACGAGTGCCGTATCTTGCGACGCCAACGCTGGCCGACTACGCCGCCACGGATACCGAGGCGCGGCGGATAGCCGCCGAGCTGCTTGACAAATAATTACTTGACACTTAATACATCTGTCATACTGAGCTTGCCGAAGCATCTCGCTCGCTTCGTTGAACGGCTTAGCAATGATGCGGTAGAGATGCTTCGGCAAGCTCAGCATGACAATTAGGTATTACCTACAAACCACTCCCTTTGGAAATTCTCGTTATGATCGGCCAGCTGGTGCTGGGCCTTTCGCTATTGGTTGGCTTGCACGAATTTGGTCACTTCGCCTTCGCCAAGCTGTTTAAGATTAAGGTCACGAAGTTTTACATCTTCTTCGACTTCCTGTTTCCGCTGCCTTCGGTTTGGAATTTCAGCTTGTTCAAGAAGAAAGTCGGCGAGACGGAGTACGGCATCGGCTGGTTTCCGCTGGGGGGCTACGTGGCCATCCACGGTATGGTCGACGAGACGCAGGACGCCGAGGCCCTGGCCGGCCCGCCGCAGCCGGATGAGTTTCGGGCCAAGCCAGCCTGGCAGCGCCTGCTGGTAATGCTCGGCGGCATTATCATGAACGTGATTACGGGCATCGTCATCTTCACGGCCCTCACGTACAAGCTGGGCGAGAGCTACTTGCCAGCCTCCGAGGCGCGCTACGGCATAGTAACCACCAGCCTGGGCCGCTCCATCGGCTTCCGCGACGGCGACCAGATTGTGAAAATCAACGGCCGGCCGTTTACCGAGTTCAACGACGTGTACAACCCCAATGTGCTGCTCAACAACGAGAGCTACTACACCGTGGAACGCAACGGCCAGCTCATCGACCTGCCCAAGCTGCCCCGCACGTTTTTCGACCAGCTCAACAAGCAGGGCAACGATAGCCTGTTCGTCGAAGCCCGCTCGCCCTTCACCCTGGCCGAGGTAGTGCCCGGCAACCCCGCCGCCAAGGCGGGCATCAAGGCCGGCGACCGCATCACGCAGATTGGCAGCGTACCGATCCGCTACTACGACGAGCTGCTGCGCACGCTGCCCCGCTTCAAGGGCCAAACGGTGCCCGTTACCATCAGCCGTAATGGGCAGACCCAGACGCTGCCCGTGGCCGTGAGCAGCGCCGGCAAAATTGGGGTGCGCCCCAAGCCGGAGCTCAATTTCAGCACCCGCTACTACAACCTGGGGCAGTCGATACCGCAGGGCACCAAGCAAGCCTTCGGCGTAATTACCCTGCAAGCCAAGGCCTTGGGGAAAATCATCACCCGCCAGGCTTCGGCCGACGGCCTGGGTGGCCCGGTGGAAATTGCCCAGCAGTTTGGCGGCGTGTGGAACTGGCCTCACTTCTGGACGCTGGTGGGCACGCTGAGCATGGTACTGGCCTTCATGAACCTGCTGCCCATCCCGGCCCTCGACGGCGGCCACGTGCTGTTTCTGCTCTACGAGATGATTCTGCGTCGCAAGCCCTCGGATAAATTTCTGGAAAAAGCCCAGGGCGTGGGTACTTTCCTCATCCTGGCACTGATGGCTTACGTGCTCGTTATTAAGCAGGTAATGAAATTATTCTAGGACTGCTTTCGTCTGTTACCACGTCTGCCGCTGCCGTGCTTCACTTCTGCCCTGCGCAGGCTGTTGAACCCGCAGCGGCAGACGTTTTTTTATCTCTACAGAATAGTAGCGCGGACTTGGTAGCCCGCGTTTTGCCAGCCTACCGAACGCGAACTACCTAATCCGCGCTACTCCTGCAACCGCGCCAAGCTTCCGTTTTCCCATGCGTCACCTCCCTCTTTTCCTGGGCCTGTTGCTGGGCCTGCCGAGCGCGGCGGGCACTCGCCACGCCTACCACACCAGCATCCTGGAACTGAAACTCAACCCGCAGAAGCAGCAGGTGGAGCTGGCCCTGAAGGTCTTTGCCGACGACTTTTCGCGTGCGCTCTCGCAGGGCCAGCCCAAGGCCGTAGACTTGCGCGAGCCCCGCGCCCTGCCGCTGGCCGAGCTTTATCTGCACCAGCACCTCAAGCTGACGCTGCCGGCCGCCCCGCGCCAGCCCCGCCTGCCGCTGGCCATCCAGTTCCTGGGCCTCCAGCCCGAGAAAGACGCTTACTGGCTCTACGCCAAGGCCCCGCTGCCCCACCCGACCAAGGAGTTGCTGCTCCAGCAGGAGGTGCTGCTGGAGCTGTTCACCGACCAGATGAACATCGTCAACGCCGAGGGCAACGGCAAGAAAGTGAGCGCGCTGCTACGCAACGGCCACGAAGAGGAGGTGCTGAATTTCTAGCCCCCGCGGCTGGCCTCCCCCAGCCACTCGCCAAACGGCCCCAGCGCCCGCAGCGCCGCCAGCATGTGCGCCCGAAACGCCGCCGGTGCCAGCTGGCGCACCTCGGCGTCGGGCAGCTCGTGCAGCAGCAAAAACTGCTTGTGGCGCAGCCAATTGGCCTCGGGGTGGCTGGCCTCGTAGCCGGGCGGCATCTTTTTGAGTTGCTCCCCGCCCAGCCCCCGCGGAAAAAATTGCCGGGCCGCGGGCTCGGCCAGCAGCGCGTGCAGCCCCTCGGGCGAGTAATCGATTTCCTGCCGAATGGCGGCCAGCTGCTCCTTGGTGGGCTCGTAGAGGCCGCCGGCCACCAGCGTCTGGCCGCTGGCCCCAATCTGCACGTAGCGGCCGGGCAGCTCCGAGTGCTTGCCGCCGGGGGCGAAATAAGCCGAGAAGTGCGTTTTGTAGGGCACTTTTACCTTGGAAAACCGCACGTCGCGGTAGATGCGGAAGATGCACTTTTTGGGGTCGAGGCCAGCCAGGGCGGGCTCGTCCTGCACCAGCTCACGCAGCCAGTAGGCTACGTCCTGCTCAAAATCGGCGCGCAGGCGGTCGTAGGTGGCTTTGTGGTCCTGAAACCACTCGCGGTCGTTGTGCTGGGCGAGGGCGTGGAGAAAGTCGAGCAGGGCAGCGGGATTCATGGGTGCAAAGATGGGTTGGCGAGCGGCGGATGCGGGCCGATATGGGCATACCAGCGGGTAAGCCAGCGTCGTTATAGCTGAGCTTAAACGCAACTTAACTTAGTGCCAATGGCGCGGGGCCGTGCCTCGCCTCGTCAACTACTCATTTTCACTCCTCACTGTTCACCTTGCGCTTTTTAACGCCGCTACTCGTGCTGGCGCTGGCCCGGTCCGCCGCCGCGCAGCCCACCAATCAACCCAACTTCTGGGCTCAACAGCTCGCCTACGCCCGGGTGCAGGCCGCGCACGCTCGCTGCTGGCCGAAGCTCCTGGCCCAGCTTCAGGAGCGGCAGCTCAACCCGGCGCGGCTGGAGGTGTTCTTCCGGCTCCTCAAAACCCGCCGGACGCTGGAAGTGTGGGCGCGCAACCAGGGCGACGCGGCCTTCCAGCCGCTGGGCAGCTACCCGCTGGCGGCTACTTCGGGCACGCTGGGACCCAAGCGCCGGGCCGGCGACGGCCAGGTGCCCGAGGGCTTTTACACCATCAATCGCTTCAACCCGCAGAGTGTCTACCACTTATCGCTGGGCCTCGATTATCCCACGCCCGACGACATCCTGGCCACCGGCCTGGCCGACCCCGGCGGCGATATTTTCCTGCACGGCTCCGACGTGACGGTCGGCTGCCTACCCCTCACCGACGCGGGCATTGAGGAAGTGTACCTGCTGGCCACCGCGGCGCGGGCAGCCGGGCAGGCCGCCATCCGCGTGCACCTCTTTCCCTTCCCCTTGACGGAAAGCGAGTTGCAGCAACGGGCGGCCAGCCCCCACGCCGCCTTCTGGCGGGGGCTGGCCCCCGGCTACGCTTATTTCGAGCAGCACCATGCGCCGGAGCCGTCGGCTCAGTACGCTGCGCCCGCGCCGGCCACGCGGTAGGTAGGGTCTTCGAGGATGTTGACTTCGACCAAGGCCCCGGCGCGGCCCAGCAGGTGGCGGCAGTCGGGGCTGAGGTGGCGCAGGCGCAGGGTTTTGCCGGCGCGCTGGTAGCGCTCGGTGAGCTTGTGCAGGGCGTCGAGGGCCGACATGTCGGCCACCCGGCTTTCCTTGAAATCCAGAATCACCTCCTGCGGGTCGTGGGCCACGTCGAATTTCTCGCCGAAGGCCTGCACCGAGCCGAAAAACAGCGGACCGTAGAGCTCGTAATGCTTTACGCCCTGGGCATCAACGTAGTGGCGGGCGCGGATACGCTGGGCGTTTTCCCAGGCAAAGGCCAGGGCCGACACCACCACGCCCAGCAGCACGGCCAGCGCCAGGTTTTGGGAGATGGCCGTGATGGCCGTCACGAGCAGCATCACCACCACGTCGGTGCGCGGCATGCGCCGCAGAATGCGCAGGCTGGCCCACTCAAACGTGGCGATGACCACCATGAACATCACGCCCACCAGCGCGGCCAGCGGCAGCCGCTCGATGAGCGTCGAGCCGACCGCTACGAAGCCGGCCAGCGCCAGCGCCGCCACCACGCCCGAGAGCCGCCCGCGCCCCCGCGATTCGAGGTTGACCATCGTCTGCCCGATCATGGCGCAGCCGCCCATGCCGCCGGTGAGGCCCGAGGCCACGTTGGCCAGGCCCTGGGCCACGCAGTCCTGGTTGCTCCGGCCCCGGGTGTCGGTTATTTCGTCTACTACCGTGAGCGTCAGCAGGCTTTCGGTGAGGCCCACCAGCGCCATGATCACGGCGTAGGGCAGCACCACGACCAGCGTATGCCAGGTGAGCGGCACCTGCGGCAAATGCGGCGTGGGCAACCCTCCCGCGATGGAGGCAATGTCGCCCACGGATTTGGTGGGCAGTCCGCCGCCGATTACCAGCGCCGACACCACGACAATGGCCGCCAGCGAGGCCGGCACGGCCTTGGTCAGCTTGGGCAAAAAATACACGATGGCCATCGTGAGGGCCACCAGCCCCGCCATCAGCAGCAGGGCCGAGCCGCTGAGCCAGTGTTCGGCCCCGGCTGCATCGCGCACCTTGAACTGCTCCAGCTGCGCCATGAAGATAATGATGGCCAGCCCGTTGACGAAGCCGTACACCACCGGCTGCGGCACCAGCCGGATAAACTTGCCCAACCGGAGCAACCCGATGGCGATCTGAATAAGCCCCATCAGCACCACGGCCAGAAATAAATACTCGATACCCTGCTGGGCCACCAGGCTCACGATGACTACCGCCACCGAGCCCGCCGCGCCCGATATCATACCCGGCCGCCCACCCAGCACGCTCGTAACGAGGCAGATAACAAACGCTGACCCAATGCCCACCAGCGGGCTGATGTGGGCCAGCAAGGCAAAGGCCACTACTTCGGGTACCAGGGCCAGCGCCGTGGTGAGGCCGGCTAGAATTTCGTCTTTTACGTTGACTTTATACTGGGCTAAATTGGAAAGAGCAAACGACATACTATACTGAGGATAAGGCAAAAGAAAAGCCGCACGCTTCCGGCAGGAAGCGGCGGCACTGCGGTTTTGGGCCTATCCTCAGGGTGGAGTAAGCTTGAAAATAAAAGGCTGGTAAAGGGGCATAAGCAATCGCAAAGATACGGTGTAGCGTAAGCTTCAGCTTGCGGGCGAGCGCAGCGAGCAGTTACGCAAGGGGACGTTCGCTCACGTGGCTGCTCGCTGCGCTCGCCCGTAAGCTAAAGCTTACGCTACTGGCTCGTCAGCACGTTTGTCAGTGTAGCGTAAGCTTTAGCTTGCGGCGAGCGCAGCGAGCAGCCACGTGAGCAAACGTCCCCTTGCGTGGCTGCTCGCTGCGCTCGCCCGCAAGCTAAAGCTTACGCTACATGCCGGTCGGCACGGTTTTTTCGTTTAGCGAGCTAGTACCTTTTGCGTTTTGATTTATGCGCCGGCTTTTGCTTGCTCTTTCTGCTTCGCTTTTCCTCGCTCATTCGACTACTGCCCAGCGAATTACTGATAAGTGGTACTTCGGTCGGCAGGCGGGGCTCGACTTCAGCAGCGGCACCCCGACCCCGCTGCTCGACGGGGCCATGACTACCTACGAAGGCTGCGCTACCGCTACCACCAAGCGCGGCGAGCTGCTTTTCTACACCGATGGCCAGACCGTGTGGAACCGCCAGCACCAGCCCATGCCCAATGGCCGCCGCCTCATGGGCAGCGGCAGCAGCACGCAATCGGCCCTCATCGTACCCGACCCCGGCTCGGGCAATATCTTCTACGTCTTCACCGTAGCGCCGCAGGGCGCACCCGACGGGCTGCGCTACTCGGTAGTGGACATGACCCGCGACAACGGCCTGGGCGACGTGCCCCGAGCCAATAGTTTGCTCGTGACCCCGGTGGCCGAGAAGCTGGCCGCCGTGCGCCACGCCAACGGCCGCGACGTGTGGGTGGTGGCCCACCGCTGGAACTCCAGCGCCTTCGTGGCGTTTCTGGTCACGGCCGAGGGCGTAGGCAGCGGCAAGCCCGTGATGAGCAACGTGGGCAGCATGAACGCCGGCCCCGGCCGCAACGCCATCGGGGCGCTCAAGTTCTCGCCCGACGGCACGAAGCTGGCGGCGGCGCTGTGGCGCGAAAACAACAAGTTTGAGGTCTACGATTTCGACCGCAGCACGGGCAAGGTGAGCAACGCCCGCAGCTTCGGGCCCTACCAGGAAGCCTACGGCGTCGAGTTTTCGCCCGATGGCCGCCTGCTCTACGGCACCTGCAACGGCAATACCAAGGACAACAAGGCGCCCACCGTGAGCGAAACGCAAATCGTGCAATTCGACCTCAAAACCCGGGCGGCCGTGCCGGTGGGCCACTCTGCCAACCACAAAATCGGGGCCTTGCAGCGCGGGCCGGACGGCAAAATCTACGTAGCCCGCGAGGACAATTCTTTCCTGGGGGTTATCAATCAGCCCAATGTCAACGGCCCGGCCTGCGGCTACGTCGATGACGGCCTGCAACTGGGCGGGCGCCGCAGCAAGCTGGGGCTACCGGGCTTCGTTACCGAGCCGTAGCCGGAAGGCGCGCCGGAACTAATTGGCTGGGCGGGGCTATTTTTACCAAAAATTAGCCTATGAAATCCTTTTTTCCCACGGCCTTATTTCGGCTGCTCATTTTGGCCCTGCTGGTCGGCGGCGGCCAGCTCACCACTGCCTGCAACACCAAGGACGCAACGCCCGATTACGCGGCGGCCGACGCGGCAACGCTCCAGAAATACGTGGCCGACAATGGCATCACCAATGCCCAAAAGCAGACCTCGGGCCTGTATTTCGTGCCGGTAACGACCAACGCCTCGGCCACAGTGCCCACGGCGGGCAAGGTGGTATCCATCTTATACACCGGCAAGCTGCTCGACGGCACCGTCTTTGACGCTACTTCGCAGCGCGACAATACGCCCCTGAGTTTTACCTACGGCACCGACCGGGTACTGGCGGGTATCGAGGAAGGCCTGTCGCTGATGCACCTGGGCGACAAGGCTATT
Organism: uncultured Hymenobacter sp.; assembly: GCA_913776615.1. Lineage (GTDB taxonomy): Bacteria > Bacteroidota > Bacteroidia > Cytophagales > Hymenobacteraceae > Hymenobacter. Next base: position 8,530 of record CAJYPK010000048.1, on the reverse strand, counting down.
CTCCTGATTCCGTCGGGACTGGCCTACGGCAGCAATTCTTCGACCAACGTGCCGGCTAACTCCGTCATTCGCTTCGAGATAGAACTGGTCGGCATCAACCCCGACTACACCGTGCCCGACGACAACCTCATTACGCGCTACCTGACCAAGAACAACATCACCACGGCCCAAAAGCAGACTTCGGGCCTGTATTTCGTGCCCACGACTACCAATGCGGCCGGTACGCCCGCCGCCAAGGGCAAGACGGTTTCCGTGCTTTACACGGGTAAGTTCTTGAACGGCACGGTCTTCGATGCTTCTTCGCAGAATGGTAATACGCCCCTCAAGTTTGTGGTGGGCGGCGGCCAGGTAGTGGCCGGCTTCGACGAGGGCGTGGGCCTGCTGCGCAAGGGCGAAAAGGCTACGCTGCTCCTGCCGTCGGCCCTGGCCTACGGGTCGCGGGGCTCGGGCAATACCATTGCCCCCAACACGGTACTTATCTTTGACGTCGAAGTAACTGACGTGCAGTAAGAATTGCTTAGCACCCACAAAAAGGCCCGGCGTAGCACATGGCTACGCCGGGCCTTTTTATGGATGAGCGGCGCTAAATTTTCCCGATTTTAAAGCGCAGAAAGCCCAGTGCCACCGAGGCGTAGGGATTGCTTTCGGAAAAGTAGCCCACTACGCTGCGGGTGCTGAGGCCCGCTTCCCACACGGGCGTTACGAAGGTGAGGCCCAGCGGTACGTTGACGCGGTAGCCCGCGCCGCCGCTCACGCCGGAACTCAGGCGCAGCCAGCGCACGGGCTTGTAGTCGAGGCCCGCCCCCACGAAGGGCGCGGGCAGGTTACCCGCCACCTGGTTGAGGGGCACCGTCACGTCGAGGCCGGCTTCGAAGAACTCAGAAATCCGTACCCCGCCGCCCAGCCGCAGCTTGGCTGGTAGGCTGGCGCGGCGCTCCTGGGCCGCCTGGTACGTGAGGAGCGTCCGGCCCTGATCGCCGAACTGGTCCACGATATTCTTTATTACCTGGTAATTGGTCAGGCCGCTGTACTGCGGAAAAGCCAGGGCCTGGTCGTTGGCCGTCACCACATTGCCAGTCCAGGTCATGGAACCCAGATCCGTTACCGACACGCCCAGGCGCACTACTTTACCGATTTCGGCGGCCAGGCCCAGGTCGAAGCCGTGGCCGCGTCCCACGGGCTGCAAGTCTTTGCCGTTTTGATAGTTAAACGACGGATTACTGGCCAGGCTACCGTAATTGATGTCGAATATCGGCGAGAGCGACGAGTAGGCCGACAGGCTGCCGCCCGTAATACGCACGTCGGCCACCCCGATGCCCTGAATGTAGCGGTAGCCCGCCCCGGCCGTGAGGTGAAACACCCCGGGCACGCTCACTACCTCGACCCCGTAGCCCACGTTGAACTCGTTGGTGAGCGCCAGCTGCATCTCGGTGCCCTCGAGCGCAGCCGAGAGCAGCGGCGGCTGGCTACCGCTGCGCGGGTTGCCGGCCGCATCGTAGTACTGCTGCACGATGGCCGCGTTGCGGCCATTCACGATGATATCGGCGCTGTTCTGATTGAGGGCCACGTGGCCGCTCAGGCGCTGGCGCACGGCCACGGCCAGGCCACCCAGGCCCGGCGGCAGGGTTACGGCCAGGCCGAAGGCCGTCGCGTCGGCGTTCAGATTGAGCGTGTTGTTGCTGTTGAGGTTGGCAACCAAGGCCGTGCGCTCGGCCGCCGTGAGCGCGTCGTTGGCATGAAACAGCAGTTGCTTGAACTGACTATTAGTGAGTGACTGCGAGCCAACGCCGGCCCCAACCTCCCCCACGGTGAAGGAAACGAGGCTGTTCGCCTGGCGACCCAGATTGGCGGGGTTGATGCCCAGCGACTGGTAATCGAGGGCAAACGTATTGACTACGCCTCCCCGACCCGTGGCCGAAAAGTTACTGATTTCATTTTGAGCCAGCGCGGGCGCGGCCGATAGCAGCCCCAACGCGGCCGTCAGCCAGCCTAGACGTGTTTTCATAGGATAAAAAAGGTAGCCGCGCACGGGCACATGAAGAAGTGGTAAAGCTACGGCCAGCCCGTCCGTTAGCCGGTAGCATTACGGGCGGGTGACCGCGTTTAGTAGCCCATTGCCAGGCGCTGCGCAGCCAACATTACCCGCAACCACGGGGGCTGCCCAGGCCCGGCGGCTAGCCCCTGGTCGTTTCCGCGACCCTAGCCCCGTGCGTATTTTGCGGCCGTGCCTGCTCCTGCTCTTTCCGTCGCCGACTACGCCCAGGGCCTTGCCGCGGGCCAGCGCGGCACCCTTGCCCGCGCCATTACCCTCGTTGAAAGTACCTTACCCCAGCACCAAGCCCTGGCCCAGCAGGTACTGCAAACCGTGCTGCCCCGCACCGGCGGCGCGTTGCGGCTGGGCATCACGGGCGTGCCGGGCGTGGGCAAAAGCACGTTTATCGAGGCCCTGGGGCTGTATCTGGTAGAAAAGCTGGGTAAAAAATTGGCCGTACTGGCCGTCGACCCCAGCTCGCCGCGCGGCGGGGGCAGCATCTTGGGCGATAAAACCCGGATGCCCCAGCTGGCGGCGCACCCGCGGGCGTTTATCCGCCCCTCGCCGGCGGGCGGCAGCCTGGGCGGGGTGGCCCGCGCTACCCGTGAGGCGCTGCTGCTGTGCGAGGCCGCCGGCTACGACGTCATTTTCGTCGAAACCGTGGGCGTGGGTCAGAGCGAGGTAACGGTGCACGGCCTGGTCGATTTTTTTCTACTGCTCATGCTGGCCGGGGCCGGCGACGAGCTCCAGGGCGTAAAGCGCGGCATTATGGAAATGGCCGACGCGCTGCTTATTACCAAGGCCGACCAGGGCAACGAGGCCGCCGCCCGCCGCGCCGCCCGCGACTACGAAGGCGCGCTGCACCTGTTCCCGCCCACCGCCTCGGGCTGGACCGTGCCCGTGCGCACCTGCTCGGCCCTGAGCGGCGCGGGCCTGCCCGAAACCTGGCAGCTCATCGAAGACTACGCCGCTCGCACCCGGGCCAACGGCTACTGGCAGCAGCGCCGCGCCCAGCAGCAGTTGCAGTGGCTGCAAGAGGCCGTGCGGCAGGCGCTGGAGGCCCAGTTTTACGGCCGGGCCGGGGTGCGGGGCGCGCTGCCCACCGTGCAGCAAGCCGTGGCCGAAGGGCGGCTCACCCCGTGGGCAGCGGCCAGTGAGCTGCTGCGGCACTAGCCGGGAGGCGTCCTGCCATTCGATTATTTTATTACGACAATAAACTGAAAATCAAGTCTCTTGGTCTTTACTTGGCGTTGGCTCGCCGGCGGGGCCGCCGGCGCCCAACCACGGCCGGCGGGGTGTTTATTTGCAGTCATGAGGAGTGGGCCGCGCTTTGGTGAGTACAGTTGGGGGGTAATCTTCGCCTTGCTGCTACGTCCAGCCAGCGGCTACGGCCAGGCTGGGCCGCTTCCCCCCGTCCCCGACTCATTGCGGGCGGTCGTTGCAGCCAAGCCCGCCGACGCGGCCACGTTGCTGCGCGTGGCCCAGGCCTATTTAGAGCCCTTCGATTCGGTGGGCGTGGTGGCCTACGCCCAGGCGGCCGAGCGAGCGGCCTACCATACCCGGCAGCCCCTGCTGGCCGGCCGGGCGCTGGACTTGCGCGGCGACTACTACCGCCAGGCCGGCCAGCCCCGGCTGGCGCTGCCCCTGCTGCGCCGCGCCGGCGAGCTGCTGGCCACCGCCCCCGCCGGGCAGCAGGCGCAGCAGCGCTACCACCTGGGCATGGCCTACGGCGACCTCGGCCAGCCGGGCCGGGCGCTGGCGCTCTACCGCGAGGCGGGGCGGCTGGGCACGGCCGACCGCCACCTGCGCGCCGACATTTACAATTCGCGCGGCCTGGTGTACTACCGCCAGCACCGGTTCGACTCGGCGGTGGTCAATTATTTCCGCGCGCTGCGCCTCACGCCCGGCCTACCCGGCACCGGCACGGAGTCGGCCACGCTGGGCAACCTGGGCCTGGTGTACCTGCGCCAGCGGCGCTGGGCCGAGGCGGCGCACTACTTCCGGGCCGGCAAGGCGCTGGAAGCGGCCCAGGGCGATACCATGGCCCTGGCCTCGTCGTGGCAGTATTTAGGCCAAGCCCTGCTGGGGCGCGACAGCCTGCCCGCCGCCCTGCACTGCCTGCGCCTGTCGGAGCGGCTGGCCCGGCGCAGCCACCTGGCCAACTACCTGCCCGATGCCTGGCGGCTGCTGGGCCAGACGTACCAGCGCCTGGCCCAGCCCGATTCGGCCCGCGCCTACCTGCCGCGGGCGGTGGCCGCCCAGCGCCAGCGCGGGGCGGCGGGCATGGTAGCCGGGGCACTGCACGCGCTGGCGGGCTTCTACCTACAGCAAGGCCAGTGGGCGCTGGCCGAGCAAACGGCCCGGCAGATCGCCACCGCGCCCGGCACCAACCTCGGCTGGCAGGCCCAGGGCTGGGGCATTTTGCGGCAAGTGGCCCTGCACCGGGCCGACTACCCGGCCGCCTACGCCGCCCTGGCCCACGAACGAGCATTACAGGATTCGCTCCGCGCCCGCGACAACCACGAGCTCACCGAGGCCCTGCGCAACGAGTACGAAACCGACCAGGCCCAAACGCAAGTACAGGCGTTGCGCCGCGAGGGCGAGGTGCTGCGCCTGCAAAGCCAGCGGCAAACCCTGGCCACGGCGCTGGGCGCGGTGGTGCTACTGGCCGGGGCCGGCCTGGGGCTGGGGGCTTACCGCCGCCGCCAGCTCCGGCGCGAACTGGCCCTGCGCACCCGCCTCTCGGCCGACCTGCACGACGAGGTGGGCGGGCTGCTCACCCAGATTGCCATGCAAACCAACCTGCTCGGGGCCGGCCTCTACCCCCCGGCCGAGCAGCAGGCGCAGCTGGCCGAGGTAGCCGCCACCAGCCGCGCCGCCGCCGCCCAGCTGCAAGATGTGGTGTGGGGCTACGACGCTCATAACGACCACACCGGCAGCCTGCTCGACCGCATGCGCGACTACGCCCACGAGCTATTGGGCAGCACCGACGTGAGCGTAGTTATCGAGGCTGCCCCCGCACTGACCGCCCGGGCGCTACCCGTGGAAACCCGCCGGGCGGTGTACCTCATTTACAAGGAAGCCCTGCACAATGTGGCCAAGCACGCCCGCCACGCCCAGCACGTCGCCGTAACGCTGGCCAGCGACGGCGCGGCTCTGCACCTGACCGTAGCCGACGACGGCCCCACCCCGCCCCACCCGCCCCGGGCCAGCGGCCACGGCCTGCGCAACATGCAGGCCCGCGCCGCGGCCGTGGGCGGCACCTTCGCGGCGGGCTACGGCACGGTGCCCGGCCAACCCGGCTGGGGCGTGCAGGTGCGGGTGCCGCTGGGGTGAGGGGGGGGGTGAGGGTAAGGGGGTATGAGGGTAGGAGGGTGTGATGTAGTGTCTGTCTTTTATAAGAAAGCCATTTAGAAAGCTGATTAACAAGAACGTCTGTCATGCTGAGCTTGCGAAGCATCTCGCTCGCACTGTTGAGTGGCCCGCGCGGGCGTGATAAGATGCTTCGCAAGCTCAGCATGACAGACGTTTTGAGTAGGGTGACTTTCTAAATAGCTTCAAGCTTATTTAATCCCACCCTCCTACCCTCCCCCCGCGGGGTACATCAAGATGTACTTACGCCGCGTGAAAGCACAGCCGTGCTTTGCGGCGTGAAAAGTACTTACCTCTTATGGACGCTGGCCGCGCTGGCTGCCCCGCTGGCCGTCCAGGCCCAGAGCGGGAGCGTGGGCGTCGGCACTACTGCTCCCGACGCGTCGGCCGTGCTCGACCTGACGGCCCCGGATAAGGGCCTGCTCATTCCGCGCCTCGACTCGGCGGCCCGCGTGGCCATTACCAGCCCGGCCACGGGCCTGCTCGTGTTTCAGACGGGACCGGGGCGGGCGGGCTTCTACTACTACGGCGGCAGCGCGGCGGGCTGGCTGTGGCTGCCCGACAAGGCCCGCGGCGGCGACAACCTGGGCAACGGGGTGGCCACTACCACCGTGAACCTGCAACGCAACGCCCTCACGGGCAACGGGGCCGACCTGGGCACGGCGGTGGGGCTGGGCGTGCGGGCCGACGGGGGCCTGAACCTGGGTCAGAACTCCTCCACCCAGAGTCTGGTAATCGGCTACCAGGCCGGGACCACCAATGCGGGAAGCAACAATCAGTTTGTGGGCTACCAGGCGGGCCAGGCCAGCGCCGGGGGTATCTTCAACACCTTCGCGGGCTATAGGGCGGGCCAATCGACCACCACGGGCAGCCGCAATACGTTCACCGGCTTTCAGAGCGGGCGCGACAACACGACGGGAGAATCTAATACGTTCACCGGCCAGAACAGCGGAGTTTTCAATAAGACGGGTGCCAGCAACACCTTTACGGGTGTGAGTAGCGGCTATAATAATCTAACGGGCAGCTTCAACACGTTTACCGGCTACAACAGCGGCCTCGGCAACACGGCCGGTATCTACAACACGTTTGCCGGCTGGCAGAGTGGTGGCAGCAGCACCGGCAGCTACAACACCTTCACCGGGGCGCAGAGCGGCCTCAACACCACCGGCGAAAGCAATACGTTCAGCGGCGTCAACAGCGGCTACGCCAACACCTCGGGCAGCCAGAACACCTTCGCCGGCCGGGCCAGCGGCTACAGTAATACCACGGGCAGCTACAACACGTTTACCGGCCGCAACAGCGGCTTCTACACCTCCGAGGGCAGCAATAATACGTTTACCGGCTTCAACAGTGGCTTTGGCAACACGGCCGGCACCTCCAATACATTTACTGGCTGGCAAAGCGGCGTCAACAGCACCACTGGCAGCTACAACACTTACGACGGCTTCCAAGCCGGCGTGAATGCCACCACGGCCAGCAACAACACGTTCAGCGGCGGCAACAGCGGCAGCAGCACCACTACCGGGGAGCGCAATACCTTCAGCGGGGTTTCGGCGGGGGCCAACAACGTGAGCGGCAGCGACAACACGGCCCTGGGTTACAACAGCGGCCCGGCCAGCGGCAGCGGCACCCTGACCAACGCCACCGCCCTGGGTGCCAACGCCGTGGTGAGCCAGAGCAACACCGTGGTGCTGGGCAACGGGGCCAGCGTGGGCATCGGCACCAGCACCCCGGCCACCCGGCTGGAGGTGCAGGCCGGCTCGGCCCTGACCGGCACCAACACCGGCACCGAATCGGCCCTGCGCCTGGCCCGCCCCGGCACCGGCGGCAGCAAGTGGAACGCCAGCGCCGAGCTGGCCCTGGGCACCTACGCCCCCGGCATCAACGCGCAGAGCCAGCTCGACTTCCGGCTGGGCAACGGCGGCAGCAACGCCGCCGACCAGACCGTGCTCACGCTGCGCGGCGACGGCCAGGTGAGCGTGCCCGGCAAAGTCACCACGCCCGCCACCGGCGCGGCCAGCATGCTGGCCGCCGCCTACGGCAACGTGTACAGCAGCAACAATTTATACAACGCCTCGACCAACGCGACGCTGACCACCACCCACCCCACGGCCGGCGAGTACACGCTCGTCTTCACCGGCCCGCTGGCGGCCGCCGACCTGGGCAGCCTGGCCGTGTCGCTGACGCTCTTCAACGGACCGGGCTTCGTTAGCTTCAGCAGCGGCGGTACCGGCCGGCTGCTGGTGCGCACCTACACTACCAGCGGCGTTCTCGCCGACCGGGGCTTTAGCTTCGTTATCTTCCAGCCCTGATGCTCTCGCCCGCCAACTCTGCCCCGCCCCTGCCCCTGGCCATTATCGAAGACCTGCCCGCCGTGCGCCGGGGCCTCGAAACCTACCTCTGCGCCCAGCCCGAATTCAGCTGCACGCTCGTGGTAGGCTCGGTCGAGGAGTTTCTGGACAAGGTGGCCCATGAGGCCACCCCGCCCCGGCTGGTACTCTCCGACATCGGCCTGCCCGGGCGCTCGGGCATCGAGGGCGTGGGGCTGATCAAGCAGCGCCTGCCCCAGGCCGAGGTGGTGCTGCTCACGGCCACCCTCGGCGACCCGGCCCGGGTGTTTCAGGGCTTATGCGCCGGGGCGGTGGGCTTTTTTCTGAAAACCAGCCCGCTCCCCGAGCTCAAGGCCGGGCTGCTGGCCGTGGCCGAAGGCGGCAGCAGCATGAGCCCCGCCGTGGCCCGCGAGGTAGTCAAGTACTTTCAGCCCACGCCCGACCCCGCGCAGGTGCTCTCGGCCCGCGAGCTGCAAGTGGTGCGCGCCATCGAGCAGGGCCTGAGCTACAAGCTCATTGCCGACCAGCTCGGCATCAGCCTCAACACCGTGCGCCGCCACATCAAGAGCGTGTATGCCAAGCTGCACATCAACTCCAAGGGTGAGCTGCTGGCCCGCGCGCCGCGCCGCTGAGTTGCAGCTGTTCTCTCGTTGGTGTTCTTACTGCTTACTTAGAGCGTGTTTAGGAATTAGCTGGGCAAAAAGAAACGAGCCAGTAAGTTGCGGTGGGAGTTCCTAGGCTCCTGCACGCTTTATGGTTGAGTGCTATCAACCCCTTACTGACTCGCAGTGGCAAG